>CAYJKI010000006.1:0-191722 GCA_964370935.1 uncultured Ignavibacteria bacterium
AAGCCACCGATGCTTGCGGCGCGACCGATCTCGATACTTCGGTGGTGATGGTGACCCTGAATACCGCACCTTCAGCGAGTTGCCCGGGCGATACCACGATCTTCGCCTGCAACCTCTCGCAGATTTGTCTCGCTGGCTTCAGCGCGACCGACCCGAACAACAACATTGCCACCACCACAGTCACCGGCGGCACATATAATGCCGGCACGGTCTGCCTGACCCCGGTTGTCGGTCAGAACATCATCCGAATGATCGTTACCGATGCTTGCGGAATTGCCGACACATGTCAAACTATCGTGACTGTCGTCCTGAATGCTCCTCCAGTCGCCAACGCCGGAGCAGATCAGAATCTGCTGTGTCAGACACCCGGTCAGTCGATCTGCTGGGCGGCGAGTTGCAGCGACCCGAACAACAACCTGACTGACTGCTCATTGGTTTCAGGCCCGGGAACTTACAGCGGTTCGCAGATCTGTTTCACTCCGGCTTCGAGCGGCACTTTCTCGTTCGTTCTCAAGGCAACTGATGCCTGTGGCGCGACCGACTTCGACACCGCTGTCGTAACCGTGAGATTGAACAATGCCCCATCGGCTTCGGTTGATCAAGGCGACACCACAATCTTCTGCAGTGAAACCGGTCCAATGCAGATTTGCGTTCCATTCAGTTATGCAGATGTAAACGGCAATGTACAAAGTGTCACCGTCAACCCGGCGCCCACGACCCTCAACTATACCAACGGCTCCGGCCTGTTCTGCTTCACGCCGGCCAATGCATTCGATGATGTTTACAGTTACACTGTCACCGTCACCGACAGTTGCGGACTGATCGCGCAGACAACGCATACGCGTTGGGTGCGTTTCATCGACTGCGACACCGCGACCTGCTTTATCGTGAAGACCGAGAAAACTCACAATTCGCTGCAGGGCCACTATGAATTTGTCTCCGTAACCATCGAAGGTGCAGGCCAGGATTTTGGCGGCTTCGACTTCTTGATGAGCTACGACAACTCCGGCCTGAACTTCGTCGATGCCCAGCCGGGGTCGATGCTAACCACCTGCGGATGGGAATACTTCACCTATCGCTACGGCGCCCAGGGCAACTGCTCCGGTTCGTGTCCGTCCGGCCTAGTGAGAGTCGTTGCGGTCGCCGATGTCAGCAACGGCGCAAATCACCCGTCCTGTTTCGGCCCGGCGATACCCTCACCACAGGAGTTGTTCCGTCTGAAGTTCCTCGTCACCAACGATCGCAATTACGAATGCCAGTACGTGCCGGTGCGATTCTTCTGGATCGATTGCGGCGACAACGCGATTTCAACCGTGACCGGCGACACCCTCTATATCGAGAAGCGTATCTTCTCCTTCGAGGGCAACGCTGTTTGGGATGAATTCGATGACGCCAACTTCCCTGATTATAACCGTCCGTTCGGTGTTGGCGCACAGGACTTCTGCATGCTGGGCGACAAATACGAGCCGATTCGTTGTATCGAGTTCTGGGAGGGCGGTGTTGACATCGTCTGCGCCGACTCGATCGACGCACCCGGCGACTTAAACCTCAACGGCATCGCTTATGAAATTGCCGACGCGGTATTGTACACCAACTACTTCCTGTATGGCATGGCCGCGCTTGATCCGGATCCGATGCGTCGCGAGGCGCAGATTGCGGCCTCCGATGTCAACCGCGACGGCACCAGCCTCTCGGTCGGCGATTTGGTCTACTTGGTCCGCGTGATCGTCGGCGACGCCTTGCCGTTCGGCAAGTTGACGCCGTTCGCCAATATCGTGACCGTCAATCAAGAAGGCAGTGTGGTATCGACCGACGCCAGTGTCGAAATCGGCGCAGCCCTGCTGGTATTCAATGTCGGAGAGTCATACACGATCAACAGCCTGACCGACATGACCGTCGCGCAGAGCGAGGTCGACGGTCAGGTTCGCATGTTGATCTACGACATTTCGAGCAAGTCAATCGCCGCCGGTTCAGTACCGCTGCTGGACATTTCCGGCGAGGCTGAATTAGTGAGTGCGGAAATTGCCGATTACAACGGTAGCCTCATGACCGCGCGTCTTGAGAAGAACGTTCTGCCCACCAGTTTCGCTCTGGGCCAGAACTATCCGAATCCGTTCAATCCGGAAACGATAATCGAATTCGCATTGCCGAAATCGGCCAATGTCCTGATCACTGTCTACAACACTGCCGGCCAAAAGGTCGCCACAGTTTTGAGTGAAGTCATGAGCGCCGGCCGCCATCAAGTCAGATGGAGCGGCAAGGACAACGGTGGCAACACAGTGTCCTCCGGCGTCTATCTCTACAAGTTCGAGAGTGAGGGATTCACACAGACCAGAAAGATGTTGCTGGTCAAGTAATTCCGGTTGCTGGGTCTGTGCGTGAATGACCAAGCGCGCAGATCACGAATAAAAAGCCCCGATTAGGCGATCGGGGCTTTTTTGTTCCTATTAGTCAGGGGCAGTGAGACTCCTGACATGCTAATAATACAAAGTGGAGTTTACTTCACCGGCATCAGCCAATCGGCATACTTCTTGATCTTGAGATGGGTCACTTCATCAAACACGCGCGCAACTTCGAGCGCAATCTGATCCTTGCGGGCAAGATTGAATTTTCGCTTCTCCAGCTGCTTGACGAAATTAACCCCGGAACCCGTTCCCGTGAAGAAAATCTCATCCGCCTTGAGCAGCTGCTCACGCTTGAATTTGCCTTCAGTTACTTTCAGCCCGAGCTGTTCCTTCGCCAATTGCATAACCGACAGCCGCGTGATGCCGCCCAGCGGACCGCAATCAATCGATGGCGTGAATAGCTTGCCATCCTTGGCAAAGAACAAATTCATGATTGAAGCTTCCGAAACATGGCCCTCCGTTGACGACAGGATGCCGACATCATAACCCTTCTTCTTGGCTTCGATCGCGCTGAAGAATGACAACAGGTAGTTCCCTGTCAGCTTTCCCGCAAAAGTGCCATCGGTCGGCCGCTTCTGTGAGACAAAACAGCAACGATACTGATTCGCCGAACTAAAAGGAATCGACTGGATGAAGATCGACAGGCCATAGTCCGACGGTCGCATCAAACCAACACCCTTTTCACTGCGGAACACGACCGGACGAATGTAGGTGTCCATCTTGACATTGTTCTTCTTGATCAATGTTGCGACTGCGTCGATGAATTCCTTCTCCGAGACCTTGAAATCGATATCAAGCATCTTCGTCGAGCGGACCAGGCGTTGGTAGTATTTCTCGGGGCGATAAAGATACCAATTTTTTTTGTCCTCAAGATAATACGCCTTCATTCCCTCGAATGCCGCCGTACCGTAATTGACCGACTGCATCATCGAAGACATGTTGTTCTGTTCGGGCGAATGGAACTTCCCATTCGTGTAGATGAATTTCATAGACTATCCTTTGGCTGTATTGACAATGTATTGAATGGCTAACTCGTATCCGGCAATCCCCAATCCGCTGATCAGACCCGCACAACCAGCGGCAGTGATCGACTTGCGGCGAAACTCTTCGCGCTTATAGATGTTGGAAATGTGCACTTCCACCGCCGGAACTTCAACCGCCAACAGAGCATCCAGAATCACAATCGAGGTATGACTGTAGCCCGCAGGATTCAACACGATCCCGGCAACACCCTTGCGGTACTTTTGCAGGCAGTTTATGATTTCCCCTTCGGAATTGAATTGGAAACACTCAACTTGATAGCCCAGCTCTTTGCCGAATTCCTTGAGCCGGCTCTCCAGTTCGGGCAAGGTCGTCTTGCCATATACTTCAGGCTGGCGTTCGCCCAAGAGGTTCAGGTTGGGTCCATTGATGACGATGATCTTCTTCATGCTTCCAACATCTCCCGCGTCTGCTCAAAAGCTCGCGCGAATTGAGGATAGTCTACGCTTTTCACTGCGTGCTCGCCACACCTTTTTAACAGCACAAAATTGACCTTGCCGCCGCTGCTCTTCTTATCATGCAATATCCGCGCCCACAGCGATTCTGAAGTGACTTCCTTCAGTGCAAAACGCTGATAAAGCGACCGAATTGCCGCCGCAACGATATCACTATCCTTCTCACTAAGTTTCGCCAATTTGCGAGACAACTCAAGCGCCACAAGTATCCCGAATGCCACCGACATGCCGTGCGAATGGCCTGTGATCGCCTCATACGCGTGCCCCGCTGTGTGACCGAAATTCAACACCCGGCGCAGATCTTTCTCGAACGGATCGCTATTGACAACTTCGACCTTTAGTGCGACCGCCGCTGATATCAACTGCGTGAGGTCGGATCCATTCAAATAATCGCCAAGCCGTGCGGCATGTGTACGAAACCCGGCATCGTCCCGTGATGCAAATATCTTAATCGCCTCGACCAATCCATCTCGCAGTTGGTTCCTTTGCAAAGTCGCAAGAAAACTGCGGTCGCAAATGACGCGTTTGGGCGGATAGAAAGTCCCGGCGATATTCTTCGTCCCGCCAAGATTGATCGCAGTCTTGCCGCCGATTGCGGCATCAACCTGTGCGACTAATGTCGTCGGCAGCGAAATGTGCTCGATTCCCCGCATATATGTTGAAGCCGCAAATCCGGCCAGGTCCGTAACCACACCGCCACCAATCGCAATCAACAGCGATTTGCGGTCAGCATTTTGATCATGCAGCCAGTGCAAAAGCTTGGCGACACTCTTGAGGTTCTTCTGCTTCTCCCCCGCCGGCACCGCGTAAAACTTCTTGGCATCGATGAGCGGTTCGAGCAAGTTCTGTCCATGCAACCGAGCAACATTTGCATCAACGACGAAGTGAATCGAACTGTAAGACTTGAATTTCGCATCTACCGCGAGTTTCGCAACTAGCCCATTGCCGATATCAATTCTCGTCTCGGCCTGCGGATAATTGATTCGTATTCGATAGTTCTTCATGACTCCAGCCACTCTCGATAAACCGCGACAACCTGCTCGGCGACTTGCAGCGGCGACAGCCCATACGTGTCGACCCGGCAATCAATCAAATCCCATACCTCGCGGCGCCGATTTTCTATCTCGATCAGTCGCTCCACCGGATCCGGCACCGCCAAGAGCGGACGATCATTACGATATCGCAATCGATGCTCCAACGCACTGGCTGGAGCCGTCAATAACACGACCAATCCGCTGCTCTGCGCCAAGTGGAGATTCACCTCGTTGGCGAGCATCCCGCCGCCGGTCGCAATGACCTGACGATCCTGCCCGCACAATTCCACCAGCATTTCGTGCTCGCGTTTACGAAAATAATTCTCGCCGTGATTCGCAAAGATCTCGCTGACTGTTAATTGTTCGCGCCGCTCAATTAGTGTGTCGGTATCGGCAAATACATATCGCAGTTCCTTCGCGACTAACCGTCCCGTGCTCGATTTGCCGGTGCCCATCATGCCGGCCAGGAAAATATTGGATCTATCAGCGTTTCTTGACATGCTTCAAAAAGGCGCGGAAGTTTTCCAGTGCTTCCCGCATCGAATCGCCACCGAATTTTTCCGACATCATGTCGGCCACCGCCAGCGCAACCACCGCCTCGCAGACTACACCCCCAGCCGGTACAATGCAGATGTCTGATCTTACATAAGGCGCATCGACCGTCTTCTTTGAAGTCAGATTAGTCGACTTGAGCGGCTTGCCCAGCGTCGAAATTGGCTTGAAAAATGCACGAATGACGATCTCTTCGCCGGTCGAAATCCCGCCGGCGATCCCGCCCGAATTATTCGAGGCCTGATAATAGCCGCGTTTGCTGCTGTACTTGATGGGATCATGAACTTGTGAACCGGGTAACTCCGCCGAGCGCACTCCATCGCCGATTTCTACTCCCTTGACCGACTGCACACCCATGATAGCAGCAGCCAGCCGGGTGTCGCACCTGCGGTCCCACTGCGCATAGCTGCCCAGCCCAACCGGCGCGCCCGTGACGATGACCTCGGATACTCCGCCGAGCGTGTCAGACTTGGCTACTGCATCATCAATGGCTCGAATCATCTCTCGCGCGATTGCCTTGTCTGCACAACGCACCGGCGATTTTTCAATCTCCTTAAACCTGCTCGCACTGAATTTGACCGGCTTCTCATTGAGCACCGCGCCAATCCTTCGGGTGTGAGAATAGACATTGATGCCGAACTCCGCGAGATACTGCTTTGCTACGTTCCCAGCCGCTGTTCGTGCCGCTGTTTCGCGTGCCGAAGACCGTTCTATCGCCTTTTGAATATCGTCGAAATCGTATTTCAACACCGCCGGCAAATCGGCATGACCCGGTCGCGGGACGACCTTTTTGTCGCGATGCTGATCCTTCCAGTTTTTCCAATCACGATTCTGTATGAAGATACCGATCGGGCTACCAATCGTTTCGCCTTCCCATAGCCCGGCGGTGACCAATGCAGTATCCTGCTCAATCCGCATCCGCGCACCTCGTCCGTAACCCATTTGACGACGACGCAAGTCGATGGTGATCGCGTTGACGTCGAGAACCAAGCCCGCAGGAATGCCCTCAATAATCGTCGTGAGCCCCGGTCCGTGTGACTCGCCTGCCGTTAGATATCTAATCATCGTGATGCTCTCCTGATAATCTGCACTATCTCTTCCGGCGTCGCTTCGATAGTCGTCATAATACGAAAATTCTTCGCCGCTTGCACAGCAAGCATATATTCGCCGCCGAGATGACTTCGCCTTGTCGTTTTAATGCCTGTATACCGCAGTTCGAAGACCTTCGGCAATTGTGGCAGCATCGCAGTTCCGATCAATTCTGAAATCTCCATCGGGGTACAATTAATACAAAGATCAATGTCGCCGTTCATCCCTTTGGCAGAATTCATCATCTCCGAACGATACTTGGTTCGCTTGCTTGACTCTTCTGCCCACACAGAGAACTGTCTTTGACGGCTTTGCGAGCGATGGTAGACAGTGACACTCCCTGCCCGCTTCGTCACCAAGTAATGAAACACCGTCCTTGCCGACCCACCCGATCCGAGTATCACGACATTGGCACCATGGAGATCAAGCTTGAGCTTCTCCTCGATTGTCGCCGCAATCCCTGCGATGTCCGTATTGTAGCCACACAGCACCCCTCGTTTGTTAATCACCAGATTCGTCGAACCGGTCGCAGTGACGACGCCGTCGCGCTTGTCGGTGAATTTTACGAGGCTCTCCTTATACGGAATCGTCACATTGAATCCCGCAAGCGGCAAAGTACGCACCACTCCCATGAAATTTTTTAGTTGTTGCGCTGGAATGTCAAAACTGTTGTAGACCCCATCGATATTGTGTTTCTGAAACAACGAGCGATAGATGATTGGCGAAAGTGAATAGCTGATCTTCTCCCCGACAATCCCGTAAATGCCTGTATTTCCGCGCATTTATTGATCCAATGATTTAATCAGCTCGTAGAATTCCGGTGCAGAAACAGAAATAGCATCGCCATAGCTTCCGCTTACTCCGCCCGAGCGAATCAAATTTATGACCTCTATCATCATCGCAATTCTGTGGTCGCCAAGGTGCTCTGCTTGTCCTATCCGCCCACTCGTTCCCCCGCAGACGCACAGCGTATCTCCTTCAACAACGGCACTCCCGCCGAAGGCCTTCACGACATCTACGATCGCCGTTGCCCTGTCCGATTCCTTTACCCGCAGCTCACCAATATTATCAAAAGCGGTCTCCCCCTCAGCAAACATCGCCGAAACTGCGAGAGCGGGAACTTCATCGATATAGCGCGCGGCCGTAACATTCGCGGCATCACAGCCTTGTAATTTCGACGACTTGACAACCAGGTCTCCGACCTGCTCGCCATGCTGCAATCTGACATTGTCCTCATCAATCGTCGCACCCATCATTCGCAGTATGTCAATTGCACCCGTGCGCGTCGAATTGAGCAGGATATCACGCACGATCAGTTCGCTATTGGGCATTATCAATGCAGCTACGACAAAGAATATTGCCGTTGAGATGTCGCCTGGTACGGTATATTCAAAACCGTCGATCCGTTTGGCGGGACTAAGGATCGAAGTGCGCCCTTCCACATCGATATTGCAGCCGAGATGCTTGAGCATGATCTCTGTGTGATTTCGCGATTGTTCTGGTTCGGTCACCGACGTGACTCCGTCCGCGTGCAATCCCGCCAGTAGAATCGCGGATTTCACCTGTGCCGAAGCGACCGAAGTGCTGATGTTGATTCCGTGAAGTCTGCGTCCGCGCACTTGCACCGGCGGACGGTCGTCGGCCGCGGCAGTCGCCAGATCGCCGCCCATCTGCCGCAATGGTTCGATCACCCGCCGCACCGGACGTCGGTTGAGCGATTCGTCTCCCGCGAGCCGGCATTCGACCTTGGTGCCCGCGAGAATGCCGAGACTTAGACGCAATGTCGTTCCTGAATTACCGCAATAGAGCATACTCTCTGTTGTGCGCATAGCTTCATATCCGGCGCTCGTGCATTCGGCGCAGCCGTTGGCTATCGCAGCTTCCATCCCGAGTCGTTGATACAACGCAAGCGTGGTCTTGACGTCTTCGCCGCGCGCAAGGTTGCCTAATTGCGATTTGCCCTTGGCTAACGCCGCCAGCATGATCGCCCGATGTGAGATTGACTTGTCTCCCCCGACCCTGATTTCACCGCGTAGATGTTTGCTCATGATTACTTGTGCTCTTCCTCTCCGAAGATTCGACGAAATTCCTTTTCCGCTCCGCTGTCAAGCGCTTTCTGTGCGCGGTCCAGGCCGGCGCGCAAGTCGGCAAGACTGGCCTGCAGATTCGCACGATTGCCCCACAACATTTGGAATACCATTTCCGCGTCCGAACGCGACACACGCGTCGCTCCCCGGTAGCTGGGGCACGCAAAAGCCTCGCCATGAGCGCTGGAGACGGTCGCGCGCTCAAATTGTGATTTCAGCAAGTAGGCAAACAAGTGCGGTAGATTGCTCGATACCGCAAAGATCTTATCGTGTTCCTCTGGGTCGATTGGCAAAGATCTGGCACCGACGATCCCTATCAGTTCTTGAGCCAAAGATAGTGACTTCGGTGTGGTTGATGCGGTTGTGGCGATGAAGTAACTCGTACTTCGAAATAATTCTGCATTCCAGGCTTGAACGCCTCGTAACTCGGTTCCTGCAAGCGGATGCCCTCCGACGAAGTTCTGCATCCCGTACTGCTGCGCGGTGTGGATGATTTCGCGCTTGAGTGATCCGGTGTCGGTGACCAGCAATTTGTCGGCTAACGAATCTCTATATCTGCGCAATACTCCGGCAATCAGCATTACCGGCAACGCGATGACAACTATGTCGGACTTGTCGGCAACATCCTCTGTGTCGACAGCGATAACGTCCGCCAATCCCCGCTCCCGGGCTGTTCGGCACAGTTCATCGCTTAGATCACAAGCAGTAATAACAATATTGGAATCAAAGCTCTTAAGCGCCGCGGCAATCGAACCTCCGATCTGCCCAAGTCCCACGATTCCGATACTGTGATCGCGAATCGACATCACACCGTTTTACCAACCGCGGCGGCGATGTTCTTGACCTGCTTCATCAACGCTGCGAACTGGTCAAGGTTGAGCGACTGGTATCCATCGCACATCGCCTTGTCCGGATTGGGATGGATCTCGATGATTAAGCCATCCGCACCCGCCGCTACCGCCGCCAGAGCCACCGGAAGAATCAAGTGTCTCTCACCGGTCGCGTGCGATGGGTCGAGGATGACCGGCAAGTGCGACAAAGACTTCAGTCCCGGTACGGCGGCAATATCGCAAGTATTGCGCGTGAATTTCTCGAATGTTCGAATACCACGCTCGCAGAGAATTACGTTGTAATTGCCATTGGCAAGGATGTATTCCGCCGACATTAACAGCTCTTCAATCGTTGACATCATCCCGCGCTTAAGCAGAACCGGGCGCGACTGCTTGCCAACCTTTTCGAGCATGGCAAAGTTCTGCATATTGCGCGCGCCGATCTGGATAATGTCGGCGTAGTCCGAAATCAAGTCAACATCGTCCTGCGACAGGCACTCCGTTACGATTGGTATTCCGACTTCGTCGCGAACGCGCGCCAGTATTTCCAGTCCCTTGCGCCCCATTCCCTGAAACGAATAAGGTGAGGTCCGCGGCTTGAACGCACCCCCGCGCAGTATGCGCGCACCCGCCTCCTTGGCGGCAATTGCCGATTCCAATACTTGCTCGTAGCTCTCGACTGCGCACGGACCGGCCATCACCGTCATTGTCCCATTGCCGATCTTCGTCCCGTTAAGACTCACAACCGTTGGTTCCGGCTTGAACTCCAGCGAAGCCAACTTGTACGGCTTCAAGATAGGAATGACAGCCTCAACACCCTGCAGTTGCAGGAGAAGGTCCTTCTCAATGCTCCGTTCATCACCAACTGCACCGATGATCGTCTTCTCCTCGCCTTGCGAAATATGCGGCTTCAATCCAAGCTCTTCAATGTGCCGGATAACTCCCGCAGTTTCCTTTACGGTCGCCTGTTTCTTCATTACAACAATCATCATTATAGCTCTCCCGCCAGATCGGGGCGCAGCCGCGAGGCATCGCCGATGTAAAGGTGCTTGATCTGATCTTGTGGTTTATCGGTATTGACCATGATGAGAATTCGAATCACGCGCTGTAGTGCTCCGGGTACGGCAATTTCGGTGGCGCACATCAATGGCACGGTCTTGAGCCCCATTTCGCGTACAGCATAAGCAGGATAATCGGCGGTGAGATCCTTGGTTGCGGTGATAAACACCGCACCAATGTCGTTGATTTCAATATCGTTCTTGGCGAACATGTGCACAAGCAACTTGCGCGTCGCCTCAAAAATCGCCTCGCGCGAATTGGCCGATGCGCAAATTGCGCCGCGTACCCCCCGCATCATCGTTGTGACTCCAGTTTCATGCGTGCCTCCGTCAAGAATTTTTCAACTAATGAGTAATTACCATTTGAATCGCAATTGTCGATCAACTGCAGAATCGCACTGCCGACAATGACGCCGTCGCTAAATGCGCCTATCGTTCCCGCCATTTCCGGTGTCGAAACACCGAATCCAACGGCGACCGGCGTTGTCGTCTGCTTGCGCAGTTTTGTCACCTGTGGCCTAAGCTCGCGGTGAATCGTCCCGCGCGCACCCGTTGTACCGGTGACGCTGACAAAGTAGACAAATCCCGTAGCGTCATTGGCAATCGCCAGGGCCCGCTTGGATGGTGAAGTCAGCGTGACCAGTGGAATGAGATCGATGCCTTGTCTGCGACAGGCAACGCGCAGCATTTGGCTTTCTTCCGGAATCATGTCAGGTACAATCAAGCCGCTGATGTCATTCATCACGCAGCGCTTCACGAATTTCTCTATTCCTGCTCGCAGGATGATATTCGTGTAACACATCACCACAATCGGCTGCTGAATTTCCATTTTGATCGCTGCTATCGCGGCGAAGCCCTTCTCGACTGTGAATCCCCGCTCCAAAGCCAGGTGCGAAGCTCGCTGAATCACCGGACCATCCGCCAACGGATCAGAGTGAGGAAAGCCGACTTCAATAATATCCGTACCGCTCTTGCTCAAACACTTCATGATCGTCGGGAATTCACTCATCGACGGATAGCCGCAGGTGACAAACGGCATCAGCGCCGCGCGATTCTCATGGCGACACTTCGCGAATGTTTCAGCGATTGTTGTCATCGTACTCCTTGACACTGCTCATGTCCTTGTCCCCTCGGCCGGAAAGGTTAACAATGATCGTCTTCTTGGAACCCGCTTTGCGTGCCAATTTGCGTGCATACGCGAGCGCGAAGCTCGACTCGAGCGCAGGGAGAATTCCTTCGTGTCTGCAAAGTTCTTTGAAAGCCGCGACTGCTTCGCGATCAAGTGCCGTAACATACTTGACGCGTCCGCTATCCTTGAGAAATGCGTGCTCCGGCCCTACACCCGGATAGTCGAGTCCGGCGCTGATGGTCTCGGTCAATTCAATCTGCCCATCGCTATCCTGTAGCAAATAGCTCAAGGCACCGTGCAAGACTCCAGGGCGTCCCTTTGCCAATGGTGCCGCATGTTGCCCCGGCTTTAACGCTTTGCCTGCAGACTCTACGCCGATCAGGGACACACCCTTGTCCTCAAGAAATGCCGAGTATATCCCCATCGCATTCGACCCGCCTCCGATACAGGCAACAACATAATCTGGCAAAGCGCCCGTCATCTTGAGCGACTGCTCGCGGGTCTCCTTACCGATCACCGATTGAAATTCACGAACGATCTGCGGATACGGATGCGGTCCCACCGTCGAGCCAATGATATAGTGCGTCGTACCGACATTCGTTACCCAATCACGGATGGCTTCCGAGGTCGCTTCCTTCAACGTCGCAAGCCCCGCCGATACCTCGCACACTTCGGCGCCAAGCAGTTTCATGCGTTGAACATTGGGGCTTTGGCGCTTAGCATCATGGCTGCCCATATAGACCACGCATTCTAATCCAAGCATCGCGCAAGCCGCCGCTGTAGCTGTTCCATGTTGTCCCGCGCCGGTCTCTGCAACTATGCGTTTCTTGCCGATCCGTTTGGCAAGTAATGCCTGCCCGAGACAATTATTGATCTTATGCGCGCCGGTATGGTTGAGGTCTTCCCGCTTGAGAAAGATGCTCGCGCCTTTCCAAATCCGGGAGAGATTCTCCGCTTGATACAATGGCGTCGGGCGCCCGCCAAAGTCACGCAGGAGCTGTGCAAGTTGTGCTTTGAACTTGCGATCGCGCATTGCCTGCGCGAACGCACGCTCGACCTCATCTAAAGCGGCAACCAGCGTTTCGGGCACGAACCGTCCACCGTAGTGGCCATAATAGCCGGCTCTGGGCTTAGCGAGCATTCTTGACATTCTCGATGAACCTCCGCACGAGTTGATGATCCTTTCTCCCGGGCGCGGCTTCCGTGCCGCGCGCGACGTCGACTCCCCAGGGCGCCAATTCGCGCACGATGGCGTCCACATTGTCGGGTGTTAATCGGCCCGCCAGAATGACCGCGTTGCCAACGGCATCTCTGTGCGGTGCGAGCTGTGTGCGCATCGCCGACAAATCACTGCGCTTGAAATCTAACAATGTGGGAAGCGGTATCCGCGACAGGTTGTGATTGTCGCCATTCATCCAAATCGCGCGAATCCAGCCCGTCTTCGGTTGCCGGACATCGAGCGTCGTTGCATCAAAGTACACTTGGTAATAGTCCAGCTCGATGTCGCAGTTCTGCGAAAAATCCGCCAAATCCGATTCGCGGGCAAACACGCCAACACTTTGAATCGACTCACTAACTGTTTTGCGCAGTCGTTCCAGCTGAACATAGTTGACTCTGCGCGGTGAATCCGAAAGCACAAATCCGATAAAATCCGAACCGGCATCGATACAAACTTCAGCGTCCTCTATCGAAGTCACTCCGCATATCTTGATCTTTGTCATAGCCCTCTTAACTCCTCAATCTTCCTCCCGATGTCGTCGGCTTTCATCAGTGAGGTTCCGATCAAGCAGGCCTGCGCACCGGCAGACTGCATGCGCACGACGTCATCCCTTGTGCGTATCCCGCTTTCCGCAACCTTGATAATCTCGGTCGGGATGCGCTTGAGTATTCTCTCTCCGGTTGCTAAGTCAATACTCATCGACTTGAGATTGCGGTTGTTGACGCCAATGATGCGAGCATTTGCGGCCAACCCCCGCGACAGCTCAAATTCATCGTGAACCTCGACCAGTGCGTCAAGATGAAGCTCCTCCGCTAAACGCAGAAACTGGCGTAATTCCTGGTGATCGAGAATCGCGACAATCAACAGCACCGCCGATGCTCCAAGCGCGGCAGCTTCGTGAATTTGCAGCGGATCGACAATGAAGTCTTTCCGCAAAACTGGGATAGATACATTCTGGGCCGCCTGCTGCAAATCGGCCAACGATCCGCCAAAGTGTTCATGTTCAGTCAGGATTGAGATGGCGGCGGCGCCGTGCTGTTCGTAAGCTCTCGCTGTCGAAACCACATCGATATCCATCGCCAATTCGCCGCTGCTGGGCGCTTTGCGCTTGATTTCAAAAATGAATTGTCCGCCCGGCTTACCAATCATCGCGCCGAAATCTTGACGCTTGATTACAGTCTGCTGTACATTGCGTTCAATCTCCTTCTCCCATTCGCTTCGCGAACGGTCCTGAATTCCGGCTCTCACTTTGCTGACAATTGACTCAAGCACCTATTTCACTCCTTGCGATGCCGCCACGTAGTCATTCAAAATTCGTTTCGCTTTTCCGGAGTGGATCGCCTCAACGGCGATGTCGGCGCCTTCCTCGAGATCAGCGGCCTTCTCGGCGACCACGAGCGCGAACCCTGCGTTGAGAATAGTCGCGACTTTGTATGCCGAATCTCTTCCGTCAAGGACGCTGCGTAGAATCGCGAGGTTTGTCTCCTTGTCCCCTCCGCGCAAGTCAGCCGGCACATACCCGTTTTGCAGCGCAAGCGGCAACTCGATCGGATCGGAAAACAGGTCCGCTTCGAGCCACTGGAAACGATGATTTGTTCCCGTCGGAAGTATTTCGTCAAAACCATGCGAGTTGTGCACGGTAACAATTCTTGTGCCCGATAAATGTTGCGCCGCCGAAGCCAGCAATTCCGCCGTCTGACGCGTGGCGGCTCCAATCAATTGATGCGTTGCCCGCGCCGGATTGAGCAACGGTCCGAGCATGTTGAACACTGTACGGAATCCAAGTTCCTTTCGAATTACCGCAACATTCTTCATCGCCGGATGGTAATGCGGCGCAAACAGGAAGCAGTATCCGATATCATCCAACAATTCTGCCGCGCGCTCCGGTGACAGTTCAAGATTCACACCTGCAGCTTCAAGCAAGTCAGCTGATCCGCAGGATGAACTCATCGCGCGATTGCCGTGCTTGGCGACGGGTACACCGCAGGCCGCCACAACCAGTGAGGCCGCAGTCGAAATATTGAACGAGTGTGAATTATCCCCGCCGGTTCCGCAGCAATCGAAGATTTGCGTCCGATGATGCGGCACTGCCACGGCATGTTTTCGCAATGAGTGCGCGCAGCCGGCGATTTCGGAGACGCTCTCGCCCTTCACTCGCAATGCCATCAGAAACGCCGCGACTTGTGTAGGCGCTACTTCTCCACCTGCAATTGCATCCATCATCGCTTCCGCTTCGGCAAAAGTCAGTGACTCGCCGTGCGCAAGTTTGTGCAGCGTTTCTTTTACCATGTCCGCAAATCCACGAAGTTGTTGATGATCTTCATCCCCTCGGTGGTCAGTATTGACTCCGGATGAAATTGCACGCCATAGAGCGGCGAAGTTTTGTGTTTGAGCCCCATCACTTCCCCGTCGGAGGTGTATGCAACGACCTCCAACTCCGGCGGTAGCGACTCTTCAGCAACTACCAGTGAATGATATCTCGTCGCCTTGAACGGATTCGGCAGTCCCGCCATCAACCCCTTGCTGCGATGATAGATCTCCGATGTCTTCCCGTGCAGTAGTCGATCAGCAGAACCCACCTTGGCGCCGAAGGCCTCGCCGATACACTGATGCCCGAGACATACACCGAAAATTGGAGTGGTGGTGTGCATCGACTTGATAATCTGTAGCGACAATTCAGCTTCGCGCGGATGGCCCGGTCCGGGCGAGATGACGATCTTCTGCGGATTCATCTCGATGATCTTCTTTATGGTTGTCTCGTCGGGACGGAGCACTGTGAGGTTCTTCTCGCGCTCGCCATAGTACTGAACGAGATTGTAGATGAAGGAATCGTAATTATCGATGAACAGAATCATAACAATCCTTCCTCGGCGACGCGGATCGCTTCCTTCAAAGCCGCAATTTTATTGCCTGTTTCGAGATATTCCTGCGCCGGTATTGAATCGGCAACTATTCCGGCGCCCGCCTGCAGGTGAAGACGGTTACCCCGCTTCACGATGGTCCGAATCGTGATACACATGTCGAGTTCGCCGGATAGCGAAAAGTATCCGACCGCCCCGGCGTATGGTCCGCGCGATGTCTTCTCCAGATCGGCAATGATCTCCATTGCCCTTAGTTTTGGCGCTCCTGACACTGTTCCAGCCGGAAACGCTGCACGGAATAGATCAAATTGCGAACTGTCTTCTCGCAATTGCCCAACTACATTCGATGTCATATGCATTACGTGCGAATAATACTCCATCTGCATCATCGAAGAGACCTTGACGCTGCCGTACTTGCACACGCGGCCCAAATCATTCCGCCCAAGATCAACCAGCATCACGTGCTCCGAGCGCTCTTTCTCGTCGCGCAGAAGCTCGTTCGCCATGCGCAGATCATCCTCGGCAGAGCGTCCGCGACGGCGCGTCCCGGCTATCGGCCGGATCGTCGCCTGCCGTCCCTGTAAGCGTACCATCGCTTCCGGCGAAGAACCTATCAGTTCGACATCATCAAACTGCAAATAGAACATGTAAGGCGAAGGGTTAAGCATTCGCAAAGCGCGGTATACATGAAATCCGTCAACCTCGGAAACGCGCTCTTCGCGCTGCGATAGAACGGCCTGGAAAATGTCTCCCTTGAATATGTGCTTCTGCGCTTTGACCACGTTTTCTTCGAAAGCACCCTGATCAAAATTGGAAATGTACTCGTTTCCGTTCGCACTCTTAATGTGCTCCGACTTTACTGTCTGACTGCTTAGTGCCTCGCGAATTTGTTCCAATGTCACATGTTCCCGGCCGGAACCGAGTGATCCGTCGGCATGGCGAAGGCGCAACAACTTGAGCCGCCTCATATAGTGGTCAAACACCAGCACCGTATCGACGAAGTAGTAAAGTCCGAGCGGATGGTCAGACTTTGGAATCAATCCCGCTAACTTGGGTTCAAAGCACTGCACGATTTCATACGAAGTAAAACCCACCAGCCCACCCAGTAGCGGAATTTCGGCGCGTGAAGACTCTAGTGCGAACGTCTCGATCAGCCTCTGTACTCCGGCAAATGGTTCACTGGGCGACTTGTGAGCAAATACCATTTCCTGATCACCAGAGGTCATCACTGTCCGCTCGTTTTCAATACGAATCTGCAACAAAGGGTCGATTCCGATGAACGTGTAGCGCCCGATCGACGTGGGGTCTTCGGCGGATTCCAGCAGAAACTTGGCCCCCAGTGGACGCAACTTGAGGAACGCCGATACCGGTGTCTCCAGATCACCCGGCAGATCGAGTTCGTCGTACTGCAGGGCAATCTTGGCCGATCCGTTGGTCTGCTTGAGGATTTCCAGAATGTTCACGTCAACTCCATAAAAAAACCCACCATCCTTGCGGATAGTGGGTTCGGTTTTCTGATTTCCGATTGATTCGGCTACACCGGCACTGCACCACTATCCATGGCGGATGTATACCACCACCAATAGTAGCCCATGGTAAAAACACAGAAGAGTGCGCTGATGATTGTTGCCGTAATCATTGAGATGAATATAACGCACTTTGTCAACCTGTCAAGTCCCTTTTTGTGTCCAATGGCTGAACAGCCTCACGCCAAGTCACCACCAAGCACTCCGCCAGGACTTCCCAACAACAAAAAAGGCAGGTCTTTGCGAAGACCTGCCTTGAGAAATCGAAAATGCGGATCGACTACTGGCCGCCACCTGTCGGAGGTGTAGTCGCCGGCTGTTCAGCCGGAGGCGTCGTCACCGGAGCTTGAGCCGGAGCCTGCTGTTGCTCCTGATTGATGATACGCTGCACCGCCGATTCACCGCTGGTGGTATCGACTCGGCCGCGTGAGGCCAGGGTCAGACTGATGCACGAAATCATGAACAAGACGGCAAGAATTGTAGTGGCTTTGGACAGGAACGTTGCCGCTCCGCGTCCTCCGAAAACAGCGCCGGAAAATGCACCGCCGCCGAAAGCGCCGGCCAAACCGCCGCCCTTCGAGGATTGCATCAACACCACGACAATCAATCCTGCGCAGACAATCACATGAAGAATAATCAGGAACGTAAACACTAAAAATGCCTCCTGCTCTTAGCGAGCCGCTTCTATAATCTTGTTAAACGACTCCGCCTTCAGGCTCGCGCCGCCAACCAGTCCACCATCGATATTTGACTGGCTGAACAATTCGCGTGCGTTGTCGGGCTTGACCGATCCGCCGTAGAGGATGCGAATTCCTTCCGCAATGTTGCCAAATCTCTTTCGCAACAATCCACGGATGAAGCTGTGAACCTCTTCGGCTTGCGCCGGTGACGCCGTCTTGCCGGTGCCGATTGCCCAAACCGGCTCGTAGGCGACGACTGTTCGCTCCGCCTGCTCCGCCGTAAGGCCGTCATAACATCCTTCGATCTGCGTGCGCACAACTTGTTCAGTCTGATTCGCTTCGCGCTGATCGAGAGTCTCACCAACACACACGATGGGAGTCATTCCGAGCGAAAGCGCCTTCTTCAATTTGGAATTTACAGCGTGGTCCGTTTCGAAGAAGTACTGCCGTCGTTCAGAGTGTCCCAAGATAACGTGGGAACAGCCCAGAGTCAACAGCATTTTGCCCGACACCTCACCCGTGAACGCCCCTTCGTCCTCCCAGTACATATTCTGACCGCCAACCTTAACCGCACTCAACTCGACTGCCGCAATTGTGGCGACGAGTGACGTAAGTGGCGGACAGACAACGACTTCTGGTGATGGATTCTTGTCTGTAAATGAGGCAACCGCACCTGCCAATGCTTGGGCATCGGCAGGTAGAGTATACATTTTCCAGTTCCCAGCAACGATTTTGGTGCGTGCCATTTCGCCGCGCCTAATCTGTCAGCGCCGCAACGCCCGGAAGAACCTTGCCCTCAAGGAACTCCAGTGAAGCGCCGCCACCGGTCGAAATGTGTGAGAACTTCTTTTCAAGTCCGCTCTTGGCAACCGCCGCCGCCGAGTCACCGCCGCCGACAATTGTCACTGCGCCTGAACCCGTCAGATCAGCAAGCACTTTCGCCATCTCCATAGTACCGAGCGCGAACTTATCGATCTCGAAAACACCCATCGGCCCGTTCCAGACAACCGTCTTACAGCCGTTCAATTCGGACTGAAACAACTTCACCGACTCGGGTCCAATATCGAGACCCTTGAGATTGGCGGGAATCGATCCAGCCGTGTGATAACTTACACTGGATGTCTCGGCGACTTCAGCCGCGCACGCAAAATCGACGGGGAGAATAAGCTTGATATTCTTCGCAGCCGCCTGCTTGAGTAAGTCGGCCGCAAGGTCGACTTTGTCGGCTTCAAGCAACGAGCCGCCAATTTCCTTGCCTTGCGCTTTCAGGAATGTAAATGCCATTCCTCCGCCGATTAGAATCTTGTCCACCTTGCCAAGCAAATTGGTGATAACATCAATCTTGCCGGAGATTTTTGCTCCACCAAGCAGCGCCGCGAACGGACGTTTGGGATTGGCCAGCGCGCCGCCAAGAAAATCAAGTTCCTTCTTCATCAGATACCCGGCCGCCGACTGCTCAAAGAAGTGAGTAACACCCTCCGTTGAAGCGTGCGCGCGGTGCGCGGAACCGAATGCGTCGTTCACATAGAGGTCGCCAAGAAACGCCAGCTTCTCTGCGAATCCGGCATCATTGCCTTCTTCTTCCTTGTGGAAACGCAGGTTTTCCAGCAGAAGGATGTCGCCATTCTTGAGATTGGAAACTGCCTCTTCGGCAATTGGCCCGACGCACTCATCAGCAAATCGAACTTTCTTGCCGGTCAACTTTTCCAGAACCGGAACAACTGGTTTGAGACTGAATTCTGGTGCCGGTCCGCCTTTGGGACGGCCCAAATGCGACATCAAGATCAGCTTCCCGCCGGAGTTCACGACCTTCATGATTGAAGGAAGTGATTCGCGTATACGCAGGTCGTCCTTGACCACGCCTTCTTTGAGTGGCACGTTGAAGTCGACGCGCATCAACACGCGCCGACCTGAAAGCTGCAAATCCTCAATCGATAGCTTTTTCATATTACATCATCCGTTCGAGTGCATCCACCATGCGGCACGAGAAACCCCACTCATTGTCGTACCACGAGAAAACCTTAACAAAGCTTCCCTTGGCTTGCGTCATGCGTGAATCGAACACTGACGAATGGCTATTGCCGACGACATCAATCGATACGATTTCCTCGGTGCAGTACTCAAGGAATCCCTTCATCTTGCCATTGGCGGCTTCCTTGATTGCGTTGTTCAGGTCATCGACGGTGACTTCTTTGGCGAGAATCGCGCAAAGGTCAACGAGTGAACCGTCTGAAGTGGGCACGCGCACGGCAAGACCGTCGAGTTTACCCTTCATCGCTGGGATAACCTCGGCAATCGCCTTGGCAGCGCCGGTCGTGGTCGGAATCATCGAAAGCGCCGCGGCACGGGCACGGCGAAGGTCCTTGTGCGGCAGATCGAGAATCTTCTGGTCATTGGTGTAGGCGTGAATCGTGGTCATCAAGCCTTTCTCAATACCAAACTTGTCGTTGATGACTTTCACTACCGGAGCCAGGCAATTGGTCGTGCAGGAACCGATGGAAATGACATTGTGCTTGCTCTTGTCGTAATCGTCCCAGTTGACACCGAACACAAACGTTCCATCATGTCCCTTGGCCGGAGCAGAAATCAGCACCTTCTTGGCGCCGCCGGCGATATGCTTGGAAGCGCCTTCCTTATCCGTAAACTTGCCGGTCGATTCGACAACGACTTGTACGCCCTGTGCCGCGTGCGGCAGCTTCGCCGGATCGAGTTCCTTGGTGACCTTGATCTTCTTGCCGTTGACGATAATCATGTCACCCTCAACGCTGACTTCACCGTCAAATTTGCGGTGAACGGAATCGTATTTGAAAAGATGCGCCAGTGTTGCGGCATCTGTCACGTCGTTGATGGTAACAACTTCAAGTTTGTTTTCCTTCACCGCCTTGCGAAGTATCAACCGGCCAATGCGCCCAAATCCATTAATCGCAATCTTAGTCGACATAAACTCCTCAACTTCCCTGCTATTTACTCAAGGTTAGATACATTATCCCCAGCGAGAATTGCACTCCCGAGTAGTCGCTAATTCCCGCAATATCTCCGGAAAATTTCGTGTCCAAATACTTCACCATCACATCAAACTGCAGCGACTCCGTAAGCGGAATTTCAACTCCGCCGCCGGCCCACCACGTCCAGTCCGACTCGCTCGACAATGAGCCGTCGGTGTAACGTGCCCAATAAGAATCGTAGGGTCCCAAAGTGGCGGTTTCCCGTCCGAGAACAAAGGCGCCGCCGCCTTCGACATAAGGTTTGGCTTTGCCGGGCAACTGCGTGGTGAAAGGCGTCAGCTTCAGTCCACCCTGAATCGGATAGATCGAAGCCTGTCCCACAAAACGACCGTCGAAAACGTCGTTGATGTAAATCTCAAATGTAATGTCGCCCTTTGAATAGGAGCCAAAGGTAAGTACACCGGCAAGGAAATCAACGAAATAGTAATTGAAGAACCCTTCGACATAGAAGTTTGTCTTGTTGCCGTAGAGTTTCACTTCATCGTTCGGATTACCCAATTCGTTTTCGCTGTTCGTGAACAATCCCAGCCTAACTCCCAGCGCGCTCGTCCCACCCGGCTGTCCAGCAAGAAGCGGTAGTTGCAGTGCGAGAATCATAACCCCTGCTGCGACAAGTCTTTTAACCAATATATTCCTCCGCCATCTCGATGAATTTCTCGTCGACACGCTTCAAAGAATATACGGCTTCCGTTAATTCGACACCAACAATTTCGTTTCCGCGCAACGCCACCATCTGACCGAATTTGCCTTCGCGAATGAAGTCCACTGCTGCCGATCCATAGCGGGTTGCCAGCACGCGGTCATACGCCGACGGCGCTCCGCCGCGCTGAATATGTCCAAGAATTACAGCACGCGCTTCAAATTTCGTGCGCTTCTCGATTTCATCCGCCAACAAAGTGCCGATGCCTCCAAGACGCACATGACCAAATTGGTCGACGCCCATGTCCTTGACAATCAGCGAGCCATCTTTGTCGACTTCAGTGTTGAACGCGACCTTTGCCCCTTCAGAAACGACCACGATCGAGAAATCTTTGCCCCGTTTGTGGCGCTTGCGAATTAACTCGCAGACTTTGTCAATGACGACCGGGCGTTCGGGAATCAGGATAACATCCGCACCACCGGCAACGCCCGCATAAA
Organism: uncultured Ignavibacteria bacterium; assembly: GCA_964370935.1. GTDB lineage: Bacteria > Zixibacteria > MSB-5A5 > CAIYYT01 > CAIYYT01 > JADJGC01. The sequence continues at coordinate 22,109 of CAYJKI010000006.1, forward strand.
GTGCGATCCATCCAGTATGTCGCCCCATTACCTCGGTTACCAGCACGCGATTGTGCGACTCCGCCGTCGTATGAAGACGATCAATCGCTTCCATCGCGATGTTGACCGCAGTGTCAAAACCAAATGTCTGATCTGTGCCCGAAAGGTCGTTATCAATAGTTTTGGGAATGCCGACAACCTTGACACCCATCGAACCGAGCTTCTGCGCAACACCGAGCGTATCCTCGCCGCCAATGGCAACGAGGCAGTCAAGCTCCAGGTCTTTAAGATTGCGCATCAATTCATCGGGATTGTCGCCGTTCTTGAACGGATTAGTGCGCGAAGTCTTCAATATCGTGCCGCCGCGATGCAGGATACCGGAAACATCATTGATGCCCAGCGGCTGCACATTCGTGTCGCCCAGCAGTCCCTTCCAGCCCTCGCGAATTCCGATTACTTCCCAACCGTTCTTGTTGATTCCTTTTCGCACGACAGCCCTGATGACGGCGTTCAGCCCCGGGCAATCGCCGCCGCCGGTGAGAATCCCTACTCGCAATTTATTACCTCCATCAATCTATTCTGTCTGTATATCGGCAACTGGCGACAATTTAGTACAAACTGTCCAGTATCAACTCCACGCTAATCTTCTCATTCCCGCGCAAAATGTCAATGATTACGCGCGAATTCTTTCCGCCAATCAGTGCGGAATTGGCTTCGCTCAATGTCAACTCGTCGGCGGAACGTCCGTCGATGGCAAGAATCCGATCGCCGGCTCTCAACAATCCGTCAGCCGGCCGACCGGCCAATACTTCATCGACCATCAATTGCTGACCTGACTTCGACAAGGCAACGCCGCCCATGTTTCGAATACTGTTTAACTGCTCAAAGTGCGCCGTCGGCTTGAAGTAGACCGATTCTGTCGGGTAATCAAAGGTCACTATGAAACGCTTCAGAATTCCGGCGCCGATGTTTCCGGCAGTTTGCGCTCCGGCAAAAATCCCCGACTCCGTGGTCGAGTAATTCACCAACACCGAATCAACTCGATATTCGCACAATTCCAGCGCCGCGAGTTCACCGATTAGCCCCGATGACCCGCCGCCGATACCAACCGCTGTGACTTGATGATACTTGCTGCGATCTTCCGCTATGAGCTTGTTGCGCTCCACAAACGGCGAGTTGAAATCGATCGTCGACCCGGAGCCGGTATCGAGCCTGAACCGGCCAACGATTGAATCATTAATCCGTGCGTCAATGTACGGCAGGCGGAAGTCCAAATTCAACCGGCATTCGCTTCCCCAAACACTGCGGTCGACCCGGCTGTCGCGATGAATGATTAGGACCGAATCCTCGTAATCCACCGTAACTGCAAAGCGGCTCAACAGATCGTAGCCGATGATACCGTCAATCCGCTTGGTTCCGGCCGCCTGCAGTGGCGACAAATCCATCGCATAGACCGGCAAATCGCTTAACGACAAGTCGGCTATGTTCAGCGTGTCAAGTTGATAAACTTCACTGACATCTGCGCCGCCAACTCCGCGAGCCTCGATCTGCCCGAGGTGCTCCAGCTGTAGTTGCTCGACCAAATCCTTGTTCAACCCGACGCCGCCGGCGCCGGAGTCAAAAATGAAACGCATCGTGCCCTGTCCGGGAATATTAGCATCGAAATAAATATGATTTCGATACAATTCGAACGGCACAACGACCGCATTCCCGGTTGTCAATGCTGGCTCGGCGTTTTCGTCAAGTTCAAACAACGAGTCCGAGACTGCGGTGTTAAATTCAACACTCTGCACTCGATTTATTCCGGCAATAATCCCCGCATCGGTAGCTTCAGTTGACTGGAATGGTATCATGATACCGTCAACGTTGCAATAGTCCGAAGGATAGGCGAAGACTGTCGCCATGTCGGTTACCAGCTTTACCCGCTTGATCAAATAGCTCTCTCGGTCAATCGCCGCTGTTGCGGTAGTCCCGCCGGTCGGAGAGATAACGACCTGATAACACGACTTTCCTTCAACTTCCACCGGTTCATCCAACAGCTGGATTTCGCCGTCAAAGGTTGCGGGCGCCAGATAGGTGCCCCGATCAAGTGCCAACTGCGTGACCACCAGTCCTTTCAGGTCGCCACTCATCGAATGTGTCAATCCCTGTTGGTCGCGAATCCAACACTCATTGCCATTACAGGCTTGCGTGTAAGTAATGATCGGCAGAACCAATTCGACGCGAATCTTATCCGGAGACTTGAAGTAAGTCACTGTCGTCCCCTTCATCCCGCCAACTTCCGTCTCCGACCTTATCACGGCAGAACTGACGGCGGAAAGTTTCGCAAGCCCTCCCATTGCGTCGGCATGTTTCTCGAGGACCTCTTCAAGCGTAACGCCTTGTGCCGTTGCACCAAAAAGTGTGAGCAGGACAGCTATGAGCGATTTGATTGTCATCTGTGTTCATCCGTTTGAAAGTTATGATGGGTGCTGATCCGTATCGTGGTATTTGCGGAAGTCAATATTCTCAAAATTTCCTGGCAAGGCGCAGACGTCTGCCCAATTCTCATGCAACCGGACTATGTTTCTTCTTCGACAAATGTATCAGCTTCTCCGGGAGATTTGTAATGATCCCGTCCGCGCCAATATCAATCAAGCGCTTGGCTGCAAGCTCATTGTCCACTGTCCAGACGGCAACCGCGCATCCCGCGTCGGATAGGCGCTTGATTACCCCCGGCTTCGCCAACAGTCGCGACAAGTGAGCCGCACTGCACCGCAGACTCTGAATTCTCTCAATCAGATTTGCCGAGAAATCCAGCTTCATCTTGACGTTGCGAATCGGTCCAACTATCAAAGCCGTGTGCGAGCGTGGAACGAGGGTCTTGATCTTGCCAATTATCTTGGCATTGAAACTCGAATAGATGATCGCCGGATCTGTGGCGTGCCTTCCCAAAGATCGGACGAGATCGGCTTCAATCCCGGCAGATTTGATGTCGAGCACAATCTCAATCCGGCCGACAAATTCATGCAAAAATCGCTCGAAACGCAGCAAATGTTGCCGCGAGTCGAGATGCAATTTGTCGATAGTTTTGGAGTCGGTGCGGCTTAAATAACCGGAAAATCCGGTCATCCGCGAAAGATGATAGTCGTGAAAACAGTAAATCACACCGTCGCGCGAACAACGCAAGTCAACTTCCAGGGCATCGGCTCCCGAGTCGACGGCATAGCGAAAAGCTGCCAAGCTGTTCTCGGGAAAGAGCTTGGATGATCCGCGATGTGCGATAATTCGTGTCATGTGTGGCGATGATAGCAGTTTCGAGTTGTCATTTCAACAAAAGCTTTTAGCTTTATACACCTGAATTGTCTGTCGGGAGGCATGCAAAACCTGTGAAAGGCGTCATTCTTGCCGGCGGATTGGGGACGCGCCTCTATCCGCTCACAAAAATCACCAATAAGCACCTGTTGCCGGTCTATGACCAGCCGATGATATACTATCCTATCCAAACCCTGGTCAGGGCCGGGATTACGGATATCATGATCGTCACCGGCGGCAACCACGCAGGCGACTTCCTGCAACTGCTTGGAAACGGCAAGGAGTTCGGGCTCAATGGGATCCGCTTCGCCTATCAAGAGGGCGAAGACGGCATCGCCAGCGCCTTGTCTCTGGCACGACACTTTGTCGGAAATGACCGATTTTGCACGATTCTGGGTGATAATATCATCGAGGATGACATTCGCCCGCAGGTCCAGCAGTTTGCCGGAAGCGATCTCGGGGCATATCTCTTCCTCAAGGAAGTTGAGGACGCCCACCGGTTCGGCGTTGCCGAATTCGGATTCAACCATCAGTTGGTGGCTATCGAAGAGAAGCCGAAACAGCCGAAATCCAGTTTCGCCGTGATCGGTGTTTATTTGTACGATCACTCGGTTTTTGACGTAATATCAACATTGAAGCCGTCGGCGCGCGGTGAATACGAAATTACCGATGTTTCTAACCACTATGTGCGTCGATCCGCTTGCGGATATCACATTCTGACTGGCTGGTGGAGCGATGCCGGAACGTTCGAGTCGTTACACCGCGCGAACGGACTGGTACAGGAAATGCGAAGAAAATCTTTCGGAAAAGGTGAATTACATGATTGATGGCGTAAAAGTAAAACATCTCAAGGTCAATTGCGACGAACGCGGAAATCTCTTTGAAGTCCTCCGCTCCGATGATGACCTCTTTATCAAGTTCGGCCAGGCTTATATCACGACTTCCTACCCCGGAGTGATCAAGGCCTGGCATATGCACAAGAATCAATATGACCAGATGTGCGTCATCATCGGCCGGGTAAAATTCGTGCTCTATGATGACCGCGAAGACTCGTCGACTTACGGCGAAATCAACGAGCTGTTCTTTGGCGATCAAAATCGCATGCTGGTACAGATTCCGCCGGGCGTCTACCACGGCTTCAAGAATATCGGCATCAACGAGTGCATTGTGCTGAATATCCCGACCGAGGTCTACAAGCCCACCGTCCCGGATGAATTCCGCCTTGATCCGCACGACAAGAAGATTCCCTACACTTGGGCACGCCACGATGGCTGATTCCTCCATTCTCGTCTGCGGCGGCTGCGGCTTCATTGGTTCGAACTTTGTCCGCACTTTGGCGGAACAAAAACCGCAAGCGCGCATCACCGTCGCCGACGCCCTCTCTTATGCCGGTTACACTGACAATCTTGGTGACCTGCTCGATAATCGCCGGGTCATCTTCTTCCTGCGCAATATCGCCGAGTACGAAGGCATGCGCGAAGTCTTCCACAACAGCTACGACCTGGTGATCAACTTCGCCGCCGAAACGCATGTCGACCGCTCGCTGTACAATACTTCCAGCTTCGTGCGCGCCAATGTCGTCGGCGTCGACGTATTGCTGGCGCTCTGCCGCGAGTTCAATGTGCCGTTTCTGCAGATTTCAACCGATGAAGTTTACGGCCCGGCTGGCGAAAAAGACTGCTTCACCGAAGAAGCACAGCTTAAACCATCAAGCCCATACGCCGCCAGCAAAGCCGCGGCTGACTTGTTAGTGCAGTCTGCAATTCGAACATTCAGTCAGGATGTCGCCATCGTCCGCACGACCAACAACTATGGACCGCGACAGTTTCCCGAGAAGCTGATCCCCTACTTCATCCATCTCCTGCAGCAAGGTCAGCCCCTGCCAGTTTATGGCGACGGCTTGCAGAAGCGCTGTTGGCTCCACGTCGAGGACTTCTGCTCGGCGTTGCTCAAATTGATTGCCGACTTTCCTTCCGGTGAGATTTTCAACATCGGCGCGACTTCAGAGTACACGAATCTTGAAGTCATCGAGTCCTTGATCCGCCTCACCGGCGGGCGCTCACCTGTAAACCACGTTGCCGACCGCCCCGCCCATGACCGTCGCTACTGGATCGATTCAAGCAAATTCATCGCGCGCTACGGCGCCCTGACTCAACGCGACTTGCGCAGTGGCTTGGAATCGACAGTCAAATGGTATCTCGACAATCCCAGAATCTTCGAACGGCTCGGCGGCAATGAAGCACAATCGTTCGAGCAAAGTCACTACCACCACCAATAATGAGTCAACGCGTTCTTGTTACCGGCGGGTCGGGCCTGCTCGGCTCGGCGCTGGTGCGACAGCTTTGCCGCACACATGATGTCGTTGCGACCTATCAAGCCAATGAACGCAATCTCCCCTTTGGCTGCGGGCGTTCAGTCAAGATTGACTTGAGCCACCGCGATTCGGTGCTCCAACTATTTAAAGATCAGAAATTTGACATCGTGATCAACACCGCCGGCGCGACTTCCGTTGACCGCTGCGAAAGCGATCATGACTATGTGCAAAAGGGAAATGTCGATGTCGTCGAGAATCTGCTTGTGGCCGCGGGATCAGCGAAATTCCGGTTGTTGCAGATATCTTCCGACTACGTTTTCGACGGCAACGACGGACCGCCGACCGAGCAGTGGAAACCAAATCCAATCAATATCTACGGCACCAGCAAGCGCGTGGCCGAAGAACGCATCATGGAATCGGGAGTTGACGCAATTATTCTGCGGGTCTGCGCGCTTTATTCGATCAGCCTTTCGGCGAAAGATAACATTGCCAAGATTATCGTTCAGACTCTGAAGTCCAACCAGCCCTATCCCGCCGCCGATGACTTGTTCGCTAATCCCACCGAAGTTGCCGATCTGGCGGACGCTATCGCCGTCCTTCTGGATATCAAGGATGTACCCCCAATTCTTCACCTCGCACCGACCGAATACATCTCGCGCTACGAATTCGCGATCAAGATCGCCAATCGAATCGGTGCTGATGAATCTCTCGTCCAGCCGGTCAAAGTCGATGATCTCGATCTGCCCGCTTTGCGACCCAAGTTTGCCGGTCTGCGTTCAGACATTGCTGTGGCACTGCTGAATCGCGAACTACTGGGCGCATCAGATATTGTCAAAAACCTCCCCGCGAATTAGTTCAGTCCCTGCGTGGCAGACATCCTCGTCTGCCCGCGGCTATTCCCACCTGCGCCGGCGACTGGAGTCGCTCCCTATAAGACAGAAACTCCGTCGCACCAATCTCGGCACGACGGAGTCAATCACCCAATTCTCCAGTACTTTACGTACTCTTAGTCGCACCCTCCGCACGGCGCGGCTCCGCCCCCAAAAATATAATTGATCAAAAAGACAGCATCGGAGACATTCACATCGCCGCTGCAATCCGGGTCACCACTCTGCGCTGGAATCGGAGCCGGACCACCGCCAAATATGTAGGAGATCAAGAAGACCGCATCAGAAACGTTGTACGCTCCAATTCCATCCGGCCCGGCGCAATTTCCAGTGTAAAGAGTCAGAAATCCATTGTCAGCTGCTACATAGATTAAGTCACCCTGGATTTCCAGTGCCCATGGCCAACCGGGATTTGTGTCATAGGATCCGGCTCGATAAGGCGCTTCAGGGTTCGCGATATTGATTACCTGAATTCCGAGCGTATAGTCCGCCATATAGAGATAGTCACCGGCTATTACCATACTGCGGGTGAAGTCCACATCGACGACTTCTCCTACCTGAATTGGAGTCTGCGGATCGCTGATGTCATAGACGAAGAGCGATCCATAGCGAAAACCGGTTGCATTCTCCTTGGCGACGAACATGTAATTGCCGCGCGCGGCAATTGCTGCGTTCCAATCTCCAGGTGGTATCACCTGACTTCCAAGCAGCGCCGGAGACTGCGGAATGGTTATATCGTATATAGATATAGCATGTGTCCAGTTGGAAACGAAGAGTCGACCAGCATCGATGTACATGAAACATATGCCCGGTGCGTCGAATGTGGTAACCCAAGTAGGTACTGCTGGGTTCGAGATATCGATGACGGCAACTCCGGCGTTGTAGTCAGCAACGTATGCGTAATTACCCTGAACTACAATTCGTCCTGTCTTGCGCGGTTCTGCACAACTGCCAACCAGAACCGGCGCCGTGGGAATCGTCAAGTCAAAAACCAAGAGTCCGCAACTACTATCAGTGACAAAGGCATAATTGTCACGAATGGCGACCCCTTGCGCATCTCCCGGTGTGTCATGTGAAGCCACAACTTGCGGATCTTCAGGGTTGGAAACATCGATTATCTGAATTCCCGCGGTTCCGTTAGCTTCAACCGCATAATTGCCGATCATTTCCAAATCATATCCCATTCCTGGTGTCTCGAGTCTCCAGGTTTCTACTGGCAAGAGTGGATCCGCCAAGTCATAGACAGCCAGCCCATCGGACCAGTTTGGCCCATAGGCAAGACTGCCGGATAAATGAAGGTTTTGCGTCATTCCGGAAATTTGCCACGAGCCCACTATGGTTGGAGCAGCCCCTACGGCAATATCCACGATCTTGCAGCTGCCACTGCCCTTGACATACAAATAATGATCCAGTCGCTTAATCATGCTGGGCCAGAAGTCGCCTGTGTCCAGTGTCAACCTTGACATTAGATAGGGCGCCTGCGGATTCGTGACATTAATTACGATGAGTGAGGTGTCCGCTCGGTTTGACACATAAGCATAGCTACCGCTGACTTCAACATCCCATGCGTCACCATTGCAGGAAACGCTGCTTAGCCATTGCGGCGACGTCTTGTTCGCAATGCTGACGATATTCAAATTCCATTCGTCGGTGACATACGCGTAATCGCCCTGCACATCGACATTATTCGGTAACATTGGAACGTTGACGAACCCGAGCGAGACCGGCGACATCGGGTTGGATATGTCGAATACTTCCAGCCCTGATAGCGAATTCATGACCGACGCGTGCGTCAGGTAGAAATAGTTGCCGACAATGTCAAAGCCATAAAAATAGCAGCCGGACACCGCAGGAAACACATTCAGCAGTGTCGGACTCGCCGTCACATCGAAGACCAACAGACCTTTATCGAGGATTACGACATACAGCGCATTCCCCACTATCGCAAGTTCTGCGTTGAATGCCGGGTAGGGATACCTGTATAGAATGACTGGCGTCGCCGGATTTGTGATATCCACCACTTCCAGTCCATATGACATCCAGCAATAGGCGCGATTGCCTGAAACTACAGCATCAGCCATCCCTTGCCAAAGTGTTGAACCTGCAAGAGTGATCGACATTTCCGCCTCTTGACTCGCTAATTTGTCGGCCGGTACACTTGCACTCGTAAACACCTCTTGCTGAAGCCCCTTGGTGCTCGAGCGGACGAGAGGTTGGTCGAAGGCTGAAATATCCGGCGACAAGATCAACAACATCACAAACACTGCCAATGTGTTCAGGCATCTAGATACTTGCATGATTCCTCCCTTTGTAGCAAAACAAAGCCACGGCGGGTCAGGTTTTCGGAATTAGTTTGATGTTCTTAACAAATCTATCAAACAAGGACTGAACTGTCAAGCATAAAAGTGCCGGTGCCCGTTGCCACAATTGCCCCTAATGAAAGCGGCCTGCCCGCCCTACGCCTTCGCCTTCCGCAACTGCATGTACGCGATTCCAAACAACACCAGAAACACCAAATCGGCAATCGCCCACGGCTTCCACATGCCGGGTATTCCACTGCTGAACCAGTAGGCGAAAACAATCGCGCAATAGGCAACCTTGAGGAGCATGCCGTAAGGAATCAAGTTACAGGACCGCACCGGTTCGCGTGCGACCTGTAGATACATCATGCCGAAAATTATCAGCAGGGCTCCGGGAAACTGCACATAGCCCGGATGATTCGGTGGCGTAACCTCGTACATCGCGAACAAATTGGCGTGAAACAAAATGAATGCGACACCGAGGAACGCATCATAAAGGAAGGCGACATAAAACAGCGCCTTGATCCATGCTTGATTCTTCATCTTTGGCTCCTTGCGTAGTTTAAGATGTTACTCGACTAATCAATTCGACTCACGACCCGCCTTCAGCATTCCCTTGAACCGCTCGCGCCTCTTGCGATAGGCTTCATCCGAGTACAGCCTCACCGCGAGGTCTCGGAATCCGCTCTCAAGTTCCTCCACCGTCATCTGGTTTGGCACGTAATTGACATCGAACAGCGTGCACTTGCGCCACGCCTCCGGCTCGATTAATCTCTTTTCCTTTGCCAATCGATCATAAAGCGGCGTTCCAGGAAACGGCGTTTGAATCGTGATTTGCACTTCATGCAGACCGGTCTTCTCGACAAATTCGACAACGTCGTCAAAGACATTCCCATCCTGCCCATCCAGACCGATAATGAAACAGCCGTTGACGCTGATCCCATGCGCTTGAATTGCCTGTATCTTCGCTTCGTACTTCCGCCACTGCTTGCTCTTCCAATTTCCGCGCATCTCCAAACCGGACAGCGAAGCCGCCGTCGGGCTTTCGAGTCCGATCAAGACCTGCGCACATCCGCTCTCGCGCATCAACGTCAGCAGCTCTTCATCGTCTCCGACAGAAATATCCGTCTCCGTAAACCACCGGACATGCCGCCCTTTTAGATGAGTAAGCAGTTCCTTCCAATAGGTGCGGTTGACGAGCGAATTGTCGTCGGCAAATTCGATAAACGGATGCGACCAGATCGCGCGAATTCGATCAATCTCCGCAATCACCCGTGCCACCGGTTTTTGCTTGTACTGCTTTGTCAAAAGCACCGAACTGGCGCAGAACTCGCAGAGATGCGGACATCCGCGGCTTGTCTGCACGGTGAGTCGATTGTAGCGGTCCGGCGCCAGCAATTCAAACGCCGGCATCGGCGCCTGCGCCAGATCGAATTCTCGTTCCCGTCCGTCATAGAGCGGCTTTAGCTTCCCTGCTTCAAAATCTTCCAGCAGATCTGTCCAGACCGACTCACCCTCACCGATGACAACCGCATTCGCATGTCGCGCCGCCTCTTGCGGTAGACTCGTCACATGCAAGCCGCCCAGAACCACAGCGATGCCTTTGTGGCGATACTCATCAGCCAGCGCGTAGGCTTCACTCATCTGCGCCGAGTAACTCGAGATCGCGACCAAATCAAATCCTTCCGGCACTTCCCCGTGTTCGCGCGCCGCGGCCAGTTCGCTAATTTCAAAGTACTTCACTTCATGCCGGCTCGGAGTCATTCCGGCCAGCGTTAGTAGTCCGAGGCTCGGAAGCGATGCTATGATCTTACTGCGCTCGACAAATCCGGGAAGCGTGAGCCCGAGACGAAGCAGCTCTTCATCGCAAACCCGAATCCCGCTCATGGCAATTAGGGCAATCCTCATACAGACAATCCCTTCACGAAAAATATCACCAGCGCTAACAACAGCGACACCACCGGTACTGCGAAGAAATGACGCACTGGTTTACGAAATGCCGATAAATAGCAGACCAGCGGCATCGTTACGTGGCCCACAACCAGCAGAATCGAAGGCCACTGCCCTGGGTCCGGCATGGCGCCGGTCTTGATGCTGAAGAAGTACGCGAAATTGACAATGGCGATTCCGAAAAATGAAATATGCCCCAATCGTGTCATCCGACGACGCCACGACCCATACCCGCCGAGCCAAGTCTCGTCGTGGAAAAACATCCCCTGAATCATCCCAGCAAGGAATCCGACAAAGACTCCTCCCCATGCGACATACAGGTTTATTTCGGGGCTCATCATCGACCCGCCCTGGTTAGAATGTGATTATTCCGACTTAAGTATGGAGTTTTGTAGCAATATTTGTCAAGCTTTACTTCTTCGGCTTGAAAACGCGAATCATCCTGAGGCTGTCCCACTGATCACACTTGGCGGGCATTTTGATATACATAGCGGACGAATGGTCAATCAAATCGCCCAAACCGTCATTCCCGCGAAGGCGGGAATCCAGGTTCTCCAATCTGATGCAAGACACATCGGACACCATACAGACTACTTCAACATTCCGTCAAGACGGGGTGTGTAACTTCCCCCCTCGCAAGCAGTCCTCGCCCACCGACGAAAAAAAATCTCCCCTCTCCCAACGGGAGAGGGGTAGGTCAACGATCCCGATTTATCGGGAGGTGAGGGCGATTCCCAGCCATTGTCAATACATAGGTTTCAGTGGCTATCGGACAATGGTCACCAATAAAAAATCATTGCGGTGTAGGTTGCTTGCGGAAGTACAAGAGCACGGAAGTTTATCAAGTAAGTCGACGGTTCAATCGAAGGGGACTAATTCAAAGACGGGGCAGCCTTGGACGTCTGCCGCCCACCGAACGTCACCACAGAAGAACTGAGTGACGGCCAGCAGTAAACAGAATCTCCGTATGGCTAATCTACCTTTCAAGTTATCAAGTCGCCTAATTACTCTGTAGCGACTCCAATTCATCTACTTTCTAGTTCGATCTTCTTTCAGACCTATTTCGATTCCCTTATTCACTTCCATTCTCGCTAATGGTGTTAATCGCACTTTCAGATCATACTCCGCATACTTCACTCCGGCCAAGACCGTATCGTAGGGAACGAATCCAGGCTTCTGTGCCGTTAAAGTCACATTCTGATTTCGGACACGCCAAAAACACTCAAGGAGAATGTACCACTTAAATCCGAGTACGCTGAATAGTCCCCCAACTGAGTGCTTATGTTTACTCTCGCACTCTCGATCGGCGTTAAGGATACACTCGATTGAACAACTCCACGAACGATCACTTCCGGATCGCCAGTAAGTCGCTCTCCGCAAGACGGCTGGAGAATTGACAAAAACAACACAGCCGGTACCGCCACCTCACGCACACAACAGATGATTGACCGACCAAATGGAAATCTCATAGAACCTCCCTTGAGCTTCTCGCTCATTTCCGTTTATAGAAATCTCGATATCGCCAATTGCCCTCCCCCAAGATGCCCAGTCTTATCAGTGCGCCCTGCATCTAATAGACGCCCCGACTCAAAGTTCGTCAAGTGTTTAATCCACATTCCTTCGTCGCATGTCGTCCTCGCCCACCGACGAAAAAAAGTCTCCCCCTCCCAGCGGGAGAGGGGTTGGCGTGAGAGGCCCCCCGGCATTCCCTTCCCCTCCTTCAGAAAACTATTCCCAATGAACTCCAATCCCCCGAATCCCTGTCTTTATAATCCCCTTATCCTCAACCACTTATGCGACTGTTTCATTCCGGCATCATCCTTGCTATTGCAATTGCCTGAACGGTTCATGGAAGAACCGCAAGGAGAGAGAGAATATGAAGATTTTTTCAGCTGTCGTCTTAGGCATCATCCTGACGGCATCAGTACTCGCGCAAAATTACCCGAAGCGCGACGGCGTTAACTACGACGATCTCATTCGTAAATATCCATCTTCATCCACCACGGAGATGGATCGATATCAATCCCCGTATCTGCTGCCAGACACCACCGCCCGGCTTGAACAGGATCCGTCCAAGGTTCAAGCCCGGGCATCCCATCCCGACAGCGTCGAAACCGAGCTCTTCGGTTATAACCTGTTCGCGCGCGGCGGCACTACCAACGAAATTCCGCAGAACCTCGCCCTCCCCGAGGATTACAAACTCGGATCAGGCGATAATCTGATTGTCAACCTCTGGGGCAAGGTCGAACAAGAATACAATCTCACCGTCGACCGCCAGGGTGCGGTCTTCATTCCCAAAATCGGCGAGGTCGCCGTCTGGGGCCTGACACTCCAGCAAGCCGAACGCCGCCTGCGCGAGAAACTCGGCACCGGATTCTCTGACTTCCAGATGACGCTGAGTCTCGGCAAACTCAAATCGATTCAAGTCTTCGTCTTTGGCGAAGTCAAATATCCCGGCTCTTACAGCGTCAATTCGCTCTCGACAATGTTTTCCGCGCTCTACCTCGCTGGCGGTCCCAGCGAACGCGGCAGCCTTCGCCGAATAAAACTGATTCGCTCCGGCGTCGAAACCGCATCAATTGATCTCTATCAATTCCTGCTCTTCGGCAAGAACGTCGCCGGTGTCTCCCTGCAGTCGGGCGACGTGGTCTTCGTCGATGTTGTCGGCAAACGCGTCAAAGTCGAAGGCGCCATCAAGCGTCCTGCCATCTACGAAATTCTCGGCACCGAGTCGATCACCGAAATGATTGAGCTCGCCGGCGGTACCCTGCCGAGCGCTTACCTCGAGAGAGTTCGCGTCGACCGTGTCACCACCAATGACGCCTACCAGGTTCTCGATCTCAATCTCAAAGAAGCAAATTCCCCCGACCTGGCTTTCCTCATGGAAGACGGCGATGAGGTCAGCATTGAGTCGATCTATGATCACAAACAGAACGTCATCCACCTCGAGGGTTACTTCCGTCATCCCGGTCTCTATCAATATCAAGACGGCCTGACGCTTGCCCAATTATTCAAGAACGGTTGCGATCTCGAAGAACAAGCCTTCCGCGGACGAATTGACATTCTCCGCAGTGAAAACGGCCGCGACACTTCACTTGTAACCGTCGATCCCGAACAAGTGATTGCCGGAATTATCGAAGTCCCCTTGCGTGCCGGCGACAAGTTGATCGCCTACTCGCGCGAGGATGTCACCGCTAAGCGCACCGTTTCCATCTTCGGACTCGTGACGCGCCCCGGCGACTACTCCTACTATGAAGGTATGAAGGTCTCCGACCTCGTATTCAAAGCCGGTAACCTGATGCAGTCTGCCTATCCATTGCGCATCGAGCTTGCCCGCACCATGGAAGATGGTCAGCGCGAGGTCTACTATGCCTCGCTCGATGAACCCTCCGGCGACATGCCGCTCTCTGAAAACGACAAGATATTTATCCGACAGATTCCCGGCTGGGAAGACCGCGACATCGTCACCGTTGAAGGCGAGGTCAAATTTCCGGGAAAATATGTCATTTCAACTGAAACCAACTCCCTCTACTCCTTGATACAACGTGCCGGTGGATTGACTGATGATGCTTTCGCCACCGGCACGGTGTTTACACGCGGCACGATCATCGCCGATCTCAAACGCCGCGGTGTTGATGAACTCATTAATCGCTCCGCTGAAAAGGTCGAAGACGACTCCGGCAGGATTCGCATTGACTCCTCTTCAGTGCTGCGCGATAACAATATGTCGAATCGAGTCGTCGTTCATATCGACGATCTCCTCAAGTCTGGCGATCTGCGCTATGACATCAAACTAAAAGACGGCGACCAGATCTATATCCCATCCAAACCGGCCGGCATTCAGGTTCTCGGCGCGGTCCCGTCAATCAGCACGATCGCATTCCAGGACGGCAAGAAAGCCGACTTCTATGTCAAACGCGCCGGCGGTTTCCTCCCGAACGCCGACAAGAAGCATGTTCAACTGATTCGCGCCGATGGCACCATTGTCTCCGGCCGCAGTTCGCTCTCCAAAGAAGTCCGGCTCGGCGACGCAATATTCGTTCCGACGAAGGTCCACAAAGAGCGCGACTGGTTGAAGGGTTTCTCAACTGTAGCGTCCGTCGCAGCCAGCATTGCCACCACAATCTTCGTCTTCGATCGGCTATAGAGGGATAACGAGCGATGAAAAAACAACAGGAACAGAAACTCCCCATCGTTTGTCTCTCCACACAGGACTACGGCGACTTGTGGACGCGCAAACAGCGTTTCATGAACATGTTCGCCGATGATGGCCATCGCGTCATCTATGTCGAATCACAGTGGCATGTGTTGACCTTCGCGAAACGCTTCTCTGGACAACTTTCGCGACCCTTCCGCTTCTTGCTCAAGCCGCGCAAAGTCAAAGACAACCTTTTTGTCGCCACTCCGCCACTGCTGCTACCGTTCCACCAGATGGCAACGCCGATTGCCTTGATCAACAACTTGATTCTCGGACTTTGGTTGCGCTGGACAACGCGTCGCCTTGGCATCAAAGATTCACTGGTATATTCCTATGTCCCCTATTCACACTTGGCGATTCGCATCCTCGGCAGCAAGAAAGTCCTGTACGAAAAAGTCGATGACCTCGCCGCCGCCAAAGGCTTGGTCCGCCGGGCTACGGTCGAATCGCTCGAAAAGCAACTGCTTAAGATGTCGCAGCTAGTAATCGTCACAGCCACAAAACTGAAATTCCTATTAGGCAGCCAGCACGACAGCGTTCACGTTATTCCCAACGCCTGCGAAATCGAACACTTCGACGGCGCAACCACCACCGAAACCGAACCATTGCGCATGCGCTCAATTCTCAAGCCCCGCATCGGCTTCGTCGGCATGCTGGCCTACTGGATCGACCTCGATCTCGTCGAACGCATCGCCAAGACCAAACCGAATTGGCAGTTCGTCTTCATCGGCCCTGTCTCCGTTGACGCTTCACGTTTTGACAAATACCACAATGTTCATTTCATCGGCCGCGTACCCTACGACTACCTGCCTTCGTACATGGCCGGGATCGATGTCTTCATCAATCCCTACCGCCGCGACGATATCGCCGAATCCTGTTCGCCGCTGAAGGTCTTCGAGTATCTCGCCGCTGGAAAGCCGGTCGTGAGTGTACCGATGCCCGAAGTCCTGCGCTTTGCACCTTTCGTCAGGCTCGCCGAGAACTCCGAACAGTTCGTTGCCCGAATCGAGGAGTTACTCGAGATGAAAGCCATGGAACGGCGCAAACTCTCAACGCAATTGCGCGCGCTGGTCAAGCACGACAACTGGCAAGACCGCTTCGACCGCACTCGCAAGTTGCTGCAGGAGACCTACCACTTATGAAAATCGCAATCAACTGCCTGCTCGTCGAGCCCGGTCAAACCGGCGGCGGTGAAACCTTTCTCGTCAATTTGATCGAACGCCTTTCGCGACTCGACACCAAAAACGAATATCTGCTTATTGTCACCGAAGCAAACGCACCGCTATTCGCCACCGCGAATCCGAGGTTCACGCAGCATGCTGTAATGCCCTCGGCGAAATCACGCGCCCGGCGCCTCTGGTTTGAATATCAGACGCTTCCTCACTTGCTGAAGCGCGAGTCAGTTGAATTGTACTACTCGCCATTTGGCACGCTGCCCTACGGACTTCCCTGCAAGTCGGCAGTGACATTCCAGAATCTGCTTTACATCGATTTTGCCGCAACCACGCCGTATCGTGGCCGGACGCCGATTGGCTGGCTCAAGATCAATTTGCAGGCCCTCTATTACAAGACTACCACCCGCTCGACCATGCGTCGCGCCGACAAGATCTGGGCAGTGTCGAATACGACCGCACGCGCCTTGAGTGATTACTATGAAGTTGCGCCATCAAAAATCGAGGTTATTTACGAAGGTGTCAGTTTCGAGCGCTTCCATCCGGAACGTCAGCCTGATCTGCCCGAGCGCCCGTTCGCCGATCGATATGTGCTGATGGTCGCATCGCTCTATCCCAACAAGAATATCGATAAGGCAATTATCGCCTTCCGCAAGGTAGTCGACCGCGGTCTGCCGCATCACCTTGTCATCGTCGGCAACGACTGGCACCACTACCGCAAAGATCTCGAAAAACTGGTAACGCTACTCCACCTCGGCGAGCGCGTCCATTTCGTCGGTGGCGTGAAACATGAAGACATCCCTGCCTATTTCAAACACGCAGAATTGTTTGTGATGATCTCTACGGTCGAATCATTCGGCCTGCCGGTTCTCGAAGCTATGGCCTCCGGCGTACCCGTGTTGATTTCCCAGCGCTCTTCGCTTCCCGAGATCGCCGGCAACGCCGCATTGACAACCGACATTCAGAACACCAATCACATAGCCGATCAGATGGTGCGCATCCTCACCGACCGCGCACTGTCCAATACTCTGCGCGAACGCGGCCACAACCGCGCTCGCAGTTTCGATTGGAATGAAACTGCCGCGCGGGCAATTGACTTGTTTAGCAGCATCTCCGATAAGCCGCGCATCGTACCGGACTTCCATGGAAAGGAATCTATCGATGAATACCGCCATCCGCAGATCCCGACAGCCACGCACTAAGGCGGCCGTATGAAGCAGGTATTGCAATACCCGCGCAAGGATGGCCTGCTCACCGAAGATTGCCCGCTACCGTCCTGCAAACCGAACGGCATCGTCGTTGACAATCGATATTCGCTGATCTCGCCCGGTACCGAACGCGCGATCATCGATCTGGCTTCGCAAAGTCTCGCTGGAAAGGCACGCTCGCGCCCCGATCTGGTCAAACAGGTGCTCGACAAAGTCCGCACCGAAGGCTTAATCAACACCCTCAACAAGGTTCGGGCCAAACTCAACTCGCCCATCCCGCTGGGGTACAGCTCCAGTGGCGTCGTTGTTGAAACTGCTCACGGTGTTCACGAATTCGCCGTCGGCGACCGCGTCGCCTGCGCTGGATTCGGCTATGCCTGTCACGCCGAACAAATCTATGTTCCCAAAAATCTCGCAGTGCAGCTTCCATCGATACTGAGCCACCAGGAAGGCGCCTTCGTCACACTCGGTGCAATTGCCCTCTGGGGTGTACGCCAGGCCTCTGTAACGCTCGGCGAACGAGTCGCCGTGATCGGTCTTGGCCTGCTCGGTCAAATCACTGTGCAGTTGCTCAAAGCCAGCGGTTGTCAGGTGATTGGAATCGATATCGACGAACAGCGTCTTACGGAGACATCCCGCTTCGGCGCTGACTTGCTGGTCAACTCTGGTGACGATCTCGCCTCCAAGGCCATCGCGCAATTCACCGGCGGACTAGGCGTCGATTGCGTCATCATCACCGCCGCCACAAAGTCAAATCAACCGGTTGAATTTGCCGCCGAAATCTGCCGCGATCGCGGCCGCGTGACGATTGTCGGAGATGTCGCCATGGACATCCCGCGCAGGCCGTTTTACAACAAAGAACTCTCGCTCAATCTCTCCCGCTCCTACGGCCCCGGTCGTTATGACCCCGGCTATGAGGAGCAGGGCAACGACTATCCGATCGCCTATGTGCGCTGGGCGGAGAACCGCAACATGCGCTCCTTCCTCGATCTCGTCGCCGAGGGTAAGGTCGATGTCAAATCGCTCATCACCGATACCTATGAAATCAGTCGCGCCTCCGAAGCCTTCGCGCGCATCGAGACCGACAAAGTGCTTGGTCTGCTGTTGAATTATGGTGACACCGTCGTCGCACGCAAACCGATCATCTCAACATCACGCACAGTTCCCAAGTCGGACACAATCGCCACTGGGTTTCTTGGCGCTGGCAATTTCTCGACCGGCGTCCTAATGCCTGCCCTTCAAGGCAACAAGACTTTTCGCCTGCAGACTCTTTATTCCGCCACTCCGCACAAAGCCCGCGCTGTTGCAGATCAGTACCGATTCGACGGCATTGCCGAGTCCGAGGATGCCCTCATTGAAGATCCGTCACTCGACGCGATAGTAATTGCTACGCCCCACAATCTCCACGCAACGCAGGTACTGCGTGCACTGGAGCATAAGAAGCACGTCTTTGTCGAGAAACCCCTCTGCTTGAGTTCACGCGAACTTGAAGAAATTCGCACGGCCTATCGTCGCTCCGGCACGACCTTGATGGTCGGATTCAATCGCCGCTACTCGACCTGCTTGCAGAAAATGAAAAAGCATCTGCGCACGCGTGTTAATCCCGTCGTGTTCACTTACACCATCAATGCCGGCTTCATCCCTAAACAAAACTGGATTCAGGACGATAACATTGGTGGCGGCCGCATCCTTGGCGAAGTCTGCCACTTCATCGATCTGATGACAAGTCTACTCGATGACCGCGTGGCAACTATCAGCACCGCCTCGATCAACGGCTCAAGGGGACAGTTTCTGAATGACGACAATATCGTAATCAACCTGGCGATGACCGACGGATCAACAGGAGTGGTGGTTTACACGGCTATGGGTGATAAATCCTATCCCAAAGAGACTCTGCAAGTCTTCTGCGATGGCGAAGTGCTCTCCATGCTTGATTTCCGTGAACTCTCACTGTTCGCAAATGGCAAAATGCGCACCCTGTATCGCGGCGCGATGAACAAAGGCTTCGACGCCGAACTTCAGGAGTTCTCACGAATGATCAAATCCGGCCAGACTGTCGAAGAAGCCGAGTCGTTTTTCCATTCAACTGAAGCAACCATCACCGCACTCACGTCATTACGCATCGGTGAAAGATTGGCATTGAGTTAAGGACGAAACATGACAACGAACAGACAACTGCGGATTCTCTATATAAGTCATTACTTCCCGCCCGAAGTCAACGCTCCGGCAGTGCGCGTATCACAATTCAGCCGCATCTGGAGAGAACTCGGCCACAAAGTGACCGTTGCGACCGGATTTCCCAATCATCCGCACGGCATCATCCCGCCGGAATATCGCGGCAAAATCTTCGCAACCGAGAATCAGGACGGCGTGAAAGTCCTGCGTAGCTACGTCTACGCGGCGCCGAACAAGGGTTTCGCCAAACGGATCATGAACTATCTCTCGTTTATGTTTTCCGCAATCATCTCGTGTATCGTCCGCTCCGGCAAACAGGATATCGTCATCGCTACCTCGCCGCAGTTCTTTGTCGCCATCGCCGGTTATGTCGTCAGCATCTTTAAGCGCGCGCCGTTTATCTTCGAAGTCCGCGATGTCTGGCCCGAGGAAATCGTTGCCGTCGGCGCTATGAAGCGCGGTCTGGTCATCAAGTTCCTCGAATATATTGAAATGTTCCTATACCGCCGCGCCGCGATAATCGTCGCCGTCGCACAGGGCACTGTCGATATTCTCACCCAGCGCGGGATTCCGGCGAACAAGATTGTCCTCGTCACTAATGGCGTCGATTTCGAGCGCTTTAGTCAAGCTGTGGATGATCACGACATCCGCGATCGACACGACCTCAACGGCCATTTCCTCGTGTCCTACATCGGCACTCACGGCATGGCGCACAATCTCGGCACAGTCATCGGAGCCGCCAATCGCCTGCGCCGGCGCGATGATATCCGCTTCCTTTTCGTCGGCGATGGTGCCGACAAGGAACACTTGGTCACCACCACCAAAGAACTAGAACTTGATAACGTCACATTCGTGCCACAGCAGGATCGCAACCGCATTGCGCAGTATTACGCAGCATCCGACCTCTGCCTCGTGCCGCTTCGCAAGGCCGACCTCTTTACCAAGAACATCCCGTCAAAAATCTACGAGGTCATGGCGAGCGGCAAACCGATGCTTATCGGTGCCAAGGGTGAGTCCAAGAATCTTGTCGAGAAGGCTCACGCCGGCATCGCCGTCGAGCCCGACAATGACCTCGATCTTAGCGAGAAAATCGCGCAAATGGCAGACGACCGCACCCTTGCCGCGACTCTCGGCGCCAATGGCCGTGATTTTGCCCGCAAGAACTGCAGCCACCGGGATCTGGCAATCAAGTATCTCTCGCACCTTAACGACTGCCTTACGACTTAGGCGGGAGATCAGATGTTGCGCAAGAACGTCACCCGATTCCGCAAACTAAATTTCTTGCTCGACAATCTTCTCACCCTGACGGCTCTAATCGGTTCGGCATTTATCGATAATCTGATCCGAGGCTGGAGTCCGGCGCTCGTCGTTTCCGAACTGATCAGCTACCGCCATGCCACCTTGTTGCTGTTTGTCTTAAGCACCATCATCTATTTGCGCGGCGAACGTTATGTCTATCGCCTCAAAGGCGTCCGCGATTTTGCGAAAGAGTCTCTCGTAATTGTGACATATTCCGCGGCGCTGTTTGTTGCCGGTATCTACCTGCTCAAATTCCCGACAATGCCGCGTTTGCAGTTCTCACTGCTTGTCCTCTTGCAGTTCACTGCGCTCTTCACATTGCGCCTCCTCCTGCTGAAAACCCTTCATCATTGGCGCGCTCGCGGCTACAACCGCCAGCAGGCGCTTGTCGTCGGTACTCGTAACCGAGTCCGTGAAGTCGTCGACCAGATGATCGAGCACCGGCAGTGGGGTTTGAAGGCGGTTGGTATAATCTCGCTCGATACCGTCGATCTAAAAAAGGCCCTTTACCGCTATCGCGATATTCCCTTGATCGGCTCTCTCGAAAAACTGCCCGACTTGATCCGTGAGAATCACATTGACTATGTGTTCTTCACCGTTCCCGGCCGGCGCATCGATGATATTCGCGAAGCTATGCTGATCTGCGAGGAAATGGGCGTAATGGTTTGTATGCAGGCCGACTTTATCGAACTGACGGCATCGCGTTATCAAGTCTCTGAATTCGCCGGAAAGCCGGCAATCGTCTACTCTCGCGAACCTGAAGTCACCACTGCCATGCTGCTCAAGGCCATGCTTGATCGCGTTGCCGCCGCAATCGGCCTGTTGGCGCTGTCGCCCCTGCTGATTTCGATAGCAGCCGCTATCAAATTCACGTCCCGCGGCCCCGTGCTGTTCGGGCAGGAACGTTGCGGCCTGCACGGTCGTCGCTTCCGTGTGCTCAAGTTTCGGACGATGGTGAGTAACGCCGAGTCGCTGAAGAAGTCTCTTGCACATCTCAATGAAATGGACGGCCACGCCTTTAAAATAAAAGACGACCCGCGCGTAACGCCGGTCGGCAGGGTTCTGCGTAAACTCTCACTCGACGAATTGCCGCAGCTGTTCAATGTTGCCCGCGGCGAAATGTCTCTGGTCGGTCCGCGCCCGCCACTGCCCGATGAAGTCAAACACTACGATCTCTGGCAGCGCCGCAAACTGTCGATGAAGCCCGGCATCACCTGCATCTGGCAAGTCGGTGATCGCAACGACTCCTCATTTGACCAGTGGATGCGCCAGGACCTCGAATACATCGACAACTGGTCGCTGATGCTCGACGCCAAAATACTACTCCGCACGATCCCGGCTGTCATTAACGCCACCGGCCGTTAAACCGCTTACCAAGTACTTCAGATTTGCAGGGGTGTAGGTCGGGCCCTCTCGGGGCCAGACAGCCAACTTTGATTGCTAAGCCGACCAATCGCCATCGATTATTGTGTAGGACATTCGCCCGCGAGTCTCGCAGAAGTCTTTCAGCCCGAGAATGAAAGCATGCCACCCTTGAGTAAATCCCTTCGTGTCAACCTCCGGCGGAAAACCCGAGTGCTTGACCGTTACCCGCGTCTTCTCACCGATACGCAACAATTCCCAGGTCACCAAATCACCGGCCGGTCCGCCGGAATAACGCCAATCATATGCCAGCTTCTTGTTCTCCACCAGTTCGACAATTTTCTGTGAGCCGTCCGGATTTCCGTTGGCATCCTTCCAGCCGGTCAAATACTTGCCGTCGACGTGCGCTTCGACTTCGGCATCAGAGGAAAACCAAACGCGCAATTCGCGTTGATCGGTTAACGCCTTGAAAATCGCCGGCGGCAGCGCTTCAATAAACAACTCGCGTCGGATCGTCCCTTTGTCGAGTCGCGCATAGTCAAGACGATACGATGGCCGGTTGACGTGCAGGAGTGACTGGAGATTGTACAAGTAGATCAGCCATGCATCCATCATCATCGAATTGTCAGGGATTTTATCGTGAGTCACCAGAAAATCGCAGAAGTTCCGCTTCTCGTCAATCTGCCAGGTCACCTCTGACTGTGTTCCATTGATTGGCCACGTGAACTTGATCAACCGATTCGGATCGAGTTCCGTGATACTGCCGACAATTTCCTTCTCGCGAAACGTCGTCGCCGCGCAGTTTTCGCCAGACATCCGGATCGCTCCGCGAACCTTGAGATTGACTTCGCCTTTATTGCAAAACCAAATCGACAGTTTGAGCGGATTGGTCACTGCATCAAATATCTTGGTCGGTTCTGCATCAATACGGATTTTCATCCGCAGGCGTCTCTTCATTACTCCCATAGTTTGAGAATATACCTCATTCGTTGGTCTTAGCAACAGGAATTGGCAGGTCAACCCCGCCGGATGCCGGTGTCATCGAGCTGGCCCACTTCCACCCAATTCTTACGAAATCGCGTGTAATTTCAGCATGTTTGTGTCGCCGTGGATATTGACCGGCGCCGAAGCCACGATTACGACATTATCGCCCTTTTTGACGATTCGATCCTTCTTGAGGCTGTTTTCGACGTGGTTGATCATCTGGTCGACCGACCGAAAATGCGGGACATAACTCGGAAAAACCCCCCGCAGCAGCGCCAGGCGGTTCACGATTGCGCGATGGGGAGTGAAGGCAATAATTGGCACCGAGGCTTTCTGCTTCGAAACCAACCGCGCCGACAATCCTGACTGCGTAAAACAGGCAATCAGACGGGCATCAATCTCCTGTGCCATCGAGATCGCCGCTTCGGCGATAGCTACCGGAAATTCGCAGGCTGGTTTACCGACAAAATTGAACACCGGCTCAAACCGGCTCTTCATGCGTGCTTCGGTAGTATGGATGATTCTCGCCATTTGCGCCACGACTTCTGCCGGATACAGTCCCGCGGCTGTCTCGCCCGAAAGCATCACGCAGTCCGTGCCGTCAAGAATCGCATTGGCAACATCAGAAACCTCTGCCCGTGTCGGTGTGATGTTCTGCGTCATCGACTCCAGCATCTGCGTCGCGGTAATCACCGGTTTATGCATTTCATTAGCCGTCGTGATGATGGTCTTCTGAATCATCGGCACCTCATCAAGCGGCATTTCGACGCCCAGATCGCCGCGCGCAACCATGATGGCATCTGCCGCATTGATAATCTCCGACAGCTTCTTGATCGCCTGCGGCTTCTCCAGCTTCGCAATTACCGGAGTATCATGACCTCGCTTGGCGATCTCCTTCTTGAGCTGCATGACGTCTTCAGCTGAACGGACAAATGAGAGCGCAATCCAATCAACCCCGTGCTCAAGTCCGAACGCCAAATCGGCGAGATCCTTCTCGGTCAGTGATGGCAGAGTCAAAACCGAGTGCGGTAAATTGATCCCCTTGTGCTCCTTGAGCAAACCGCCCTTGATAACCTTAGCCTTTGTCGATTCGTGCCCCGACTCCAGTACTTCCAAACGAATCATCCCATCATCGATAAATATAAGATCGCCGCGCTTGAGATCGGGAATCAAGTTTGCCGGCGAAGCCGATATCATCTTGGCATTGCCCAAAACATCGTGCGCTACGACCGTCAGCGTCGACCCGGTTTCGATGCGAACGGCGCCATCAACAATTCGGCCCACGCGTATCTTTGGACCGGACAGATCCTGCAATATCG
This sequence comes from uncultured Ignavibacteria bacterium, assembly GCA_964370935.1. Classification (GTDB taxonomy): domain Bacteria; phylum Zixibacteria; class MSB-5A5; order CAIYYT01; family CAIYYT01; genus JADJGC01. Next base: position 46,550 of record CAYJKI010000006.1, read on the forward strand.
CGATCGGCTGATCCAGCTTGCGCGAGACTTTGCGAACGCGGGAGATTAGTTGTTTATGGAAGTCGTGAGTCCCGTGGGAAAAATTCAGCCTCGCAACCGCCATACCGTGGCGTGCGAGTTGTTCTATCGTGTGCTCATCCGAACTTGAAGGTCCGAGCGTGCAGATGATCTTGGTCGAGTCGGAATTATTAAGTTTCATGCCGGATAAGTGAGCGATTTCGCCAGCAAGTGTCAAGATTTAACACTCGCACCGTAGACTCTACATGATCCGCAGGCTCAAACCGGCAATCACTTCGGAAAACCGGGCGTCTTCCTCCTTTGTAAGTTCACCATTCAACCAAGTCAGGTAAAATCCGGCACGGTCAATCTCAATTTCCGCTCCAACGCTCAAGAACACCTGATCATAGTCAACAATGTAGAAATCAGGATTGTCTTTGTACATCCCGCCTAAGTTCAAGTGAACGACTGGGCGTCCCCCATGACCGTAAATTGGCAAATGCAAACCGCCACCAAATTGCATCAGTTTCTGGTCGACATAGTAAGTTGTTTCTATAAAATAGTACTTGAACTCCACCGAAACCAGGTCCCGATAGACCACTCCCGCACCCAATTCCGCAGGAATCTTGACACTGCGTTCACCGGAATTAGTGAAACCGATGTCGTCCTTTAGCCCGTAATCTTCTCCGCTCTTGAGCGAAAGCGCCAGTCGCATATCACCAAGCTGTTTGGTCAGTCCGAGTTGGAATAACAAAAATCGCTGGTCATCGCTGATGTCAACTTCATGGAATAGGTTGTCTTTGTAATCAAGACTGTAGTTTAGAGCATGAACTGCAAATCCAAAGCGCAAATCGCTGTAGATCCGAAAAGCCACTGCAGCAGTCGCCTGTGTCAATTCTGTCTCTGAAACGAAATAGAGTAACCGTCCTGTTGGACCATCGTAACCGATTTCTTCATAGCGAAGTGAATGCCCGAAGTCCCGTATCCGCGACAGCGCTAAACCTGCAGTAAATCTCTCGTTGACTCGAATCGACTGGCAAATGGTGCTGAAGCTTGCCTCCGGAGCGGAAAAATACAGTGCCTTTGCCGGCCTTCCTAATTCACCCTCGACATAAACCTCCCACCGATTTTGTGAGAAAAGGTTCGCCGGATTAACCAGCACCGCTTGTGCCCCATCGAGAAATGCCATCCCATCGCCACCACGACTCTGCCCAGCCGCCCCCAAGAACTTCATCGTAAAAAACGCATGACTGAAGCCTGTCGCTGACTCGTGCCATGGATATGAATTCGTACCGACTTTGACTTGGCAGTACGCCGTGGATACCGATCCAACAACAATACTGATGACCGACGCCAGAACCAGCCACCGCTTCACGCTCTTGGAAATTTGATCTCTCAAGATTTACTCCCCTCGTCCTGCTGAACAGGAATAAAACGATATGATAATCAACGGAGCAAGCCCGTCGTCGTCAAGCGAAATCGCCTCTTCCGTCCATGACAAGCGCCCAAAATCGATGATTCACCGGGTCGGAGTAGTTGATTGACAGCCCTCGTCAACTATCGTAGATTCTGATTCTATGAAAAAGTCTGACGCCCGTAAGCGCATCGACGAACTTGTCGAGCAAATCACGTATCATAACCAGCGTTATTACCAACTCGACGACCCGGAAATCACCGACGCAGAATACGACCGGCTCTTCGATGAACTGGTATCGCTTGAGACCGAATTCCCGGATCTCAAACTTCCGGACTCGCCCACTCAACGGGTCGGCGCCGCCCCGGCGACCGCATTTCGCTCCGTTCGTCGTTCGATTCCCATGCTCTCTCTCAATAAGGCCATTACACCCGACGAATTCCTCGACTTCGAGCGTCGCGTCAATGAGATTCTGCTCGGCGATTCCGAAACGATTGAATACCTCACTGAACCTAAATTGGATGGACTTGCCGTCGAGTTAATCTACGAAAAGGGCCTCCTGTCACTCGGCTTGACTCGCGGCGACGGCACCACCGGCGAGGATGTTACTGCCAACCTCAAGACTGTGAAAAATATACCCCTTCGCTTAACTGACAAGAAGGTCACCCTGCTTGAGGTCCGCGGCGAGATCATCATCACCAAACCCGACTTTGCCAATCTGAACAAGGAACGCGAAGAAAAGGGCGAAGAACTTTATGCCAATCCGCGCAATACCGCCGCCGGCTCACTTCGGCAATTGGATCCGACAATCTCCGCCTCGCGGCCGCTGCGTTTTTATGCTCACGGCGTCGGCAGACTCGAAGGGATTGTCATCGGCAATCAATGGGAACTGCTGCGCCTTTTGACTAAACTCGGATTCGAAGTCACACCCGAAGCTCAACTACGTTTCTACGCCGAAGAAGTCCTTAGACGCTACGAGTACTTGAACGATAAACGCGCCTCACTCGACTACGACATTGACGGCATGGTCGTAAAGGTCAATTCCTTCCGCCAACAGCAGAAACTCGGCGAACTCTCCCGCTCACCGCGTTGGGCGATTGCCATGAAGTTTCCTCCACAGCAGGAAGAGACCATCGTCGAAGATATCGTCATCCAGGTCGGTCGCACCGGCGCACTCACGCCCGTCGCTTGGCTCAAACCAATCCGCGTCGGCGGTGTCGAGGTCAAGCGCGCTACTCTGCACAATTACGACGAGGTAATCCGCAAAGACATCCGCATCGGCGATCATGTCATCATTCAACGAGCCGGTGACGTCATCCCTGAAGTCGTCAAGCCATTATCCGCTAAGCGCACTGGCAGAGAGAAGATATTCAAGATGCCGTCGAATTGCCCCGTCTGCGGTAGCGAGGTTGACCGCATCGAAGGCGAAGCCGTCCACCGCTGTCCTAATCTATCCTGTCCGGCTCAAGTCGCCGAACGCATCATCCACTTCGCATCCAAAAGCGGCGTCGATGTCGACGGCCTTGGTCCGAAACTGATCGAGCAGATGCTCGAAAGCAAGCTCATCGGAGACTTCGCCGATCTTTACAATTTGGAGTTGGACAGACTCACTGCGCTGGAACGCATGGGCGAGAAGTCCGCAAAAAATATCCTCGCTTCGATCGAAAAGAGCAAAAGTGCGGACTTACCGCACCTGATCGCCGCACTCGGTATCAACAACGTCGGCGAACACGTCGCTCGCGTGTTGGCCGTTTCATTTGGCTCGCTTGAAACAATCGCAACTGCCCCGCCGGAGGAACTTAGCGCCGTCGAAGGGATCGGACCGATTGTCGCCTCGAGTATTGTCGATTTCTTCGCCAACAGGCAAAATAAGGCGGTTATTGCGAAACTCAAATCAACCTGGAAACAACTACCGGTATACGAGTCAACCTCGGGCCCAAAACCTCTCACCGGTAAAACCTTTGTCATCACTGGCGGTCTGGAAAAATACTCGCGGGACCAGGCCAAAAAGAAACTGCTCGACCTCGGCGCCAAAGTGTCTTCGAGCGTATCGAAAAAAACCGACTATGTTATCGTCGGTGTCGATCCCGGCTCCAAGGCCGACGATGCCGCACGCTTGAAAATAGCGACGCTTTCGGAATCTGAATTCTTGAAACTGATCGGAGAGTGATGATATGAAAAAAGATGATGGCCTTTCGCTGAATGAAATCGCGATACCGATCCTCGCGCTCTCGGCTTTCACTGCGCTTTGTTACTTCGCCGCAGTCGTGATGGTGCCGACAGTGATGGCAATAACTCTGGCGTACGTGCTGTGGCCGGCGATCGCGCGCCTGAAACGATGGAAAGTTCCGCACATAGTTGCGGTCATGATCGTGATGATTGTGGCGATACTGCTGCTGTCATTGGTCGGACTGTTGATCTATGATCAGGGCTCGGAATTTGTTTCATCAGTACCGGCATATTGGGATCAATTCCAGGAGTTACGTCTGCAAAAGCTCCCCAACATGCCCGATTTCCTCGACACGCTGGTGAATTCCAATGTGAATGAACTACTACAAAAAATTGATGTCACCAGTCTCTCTTCAGTACCCAAATACTTCTTCAAGGGCGTCGGCTCGGTGTTGAGTTTCCTTGGCCAGGCTGTCCTGGTGTTCCTGCTGACGATTTTTGTATTGATCGAACAACCCGCCTATCATCGCCGCCTCAAGAACATCCTCGGCGCTGGGCGAGCCAAAGCGACTTCTGGAATGGTTGATGAAGTCTCTAACCGCATTGCCGGATACATTTGGGTACGTTTCATCACAATGGTCGGTCTGGCCATTGTATTTACGGTCGGATTATTGATTGGCGGTGTGAAGTATGCCTATATCTGGGGACCATTGGCGGCGATACTGAATCTTGTTCCGTACCTTGGCGCTTATGTCGGCGCCGTGCCGCCGATGATCATGGCGCTGGTGCAATTCAATTCACTTACCGCCGTGCTTTTGGTGTTGGGTTTCTTTATGGCAGTACAATTCGTGGAATCGAATATCATCATGCCGCGCATGCTGCAAGGCTCGCTGAATATCAGTCTGCTGGCGCAACTGGTCTCAACTATTTACTGGGGTTGGTTGTGGGGAGCGGTTGGAATCGTATTGGCAGTGCCGATTACCGCAGCGATCAAGGTTTTCTGCGACAACGTCGAATCGCTCAAACCGGTTGGCATTCTACTATCGGGAGATGAATCTTGATCCGAGGAGGCTGGCGACTCGCGGTTTTGATCCTCCGGCGTACCTTCTCGCTTGACCGCACATCGTCGATGGCAGCATCGATCTCGTTCTTCGCGATTCTTTCGTTTCTTCCTTTCATGCTCCTGGCCGCATCGGTGCTTGGACATGTTTTGGCATCCTCGGAAACTGCGCTCAATGACGTACTAAAATTCATCGCCCAAAATTTCCCCGGCACCGCAGCTGCCTCGCTTGAAGCCTTTGGGAACACTTCGCGCCACGAAACTGTCTATGGCTTCATCGCAGTCATTGGACTCTTGTGGGCCGGATCAAAAGTATTCGACGTCACCGAGTATGCCATGAACAAGATTTGGCGCTGTCGCCGCGGCCGATCGTTCTGGTCATCAAAACTAATCGCGTTCGTCTGTATCCCGACAATGATGGTCTTCGTCCTCGTCTCGATACTGTTAACTGCCGTCATGCGCGCTCTTCAAAACGGCCAGATCCCGTTCCTCCAGATGTCCATCATGGACGTCCCCGTCCTGGGAGCGTTAATCTCGTTCCTTGCCCCACTATTGATTTCTACCCTGCTCTTCACCTGGATATTCTATCTGCTCCCCAATCGATGGGGACACTTGCGCAGTGCCTTCTATGGTGCACTGTTGGCGGCATTATTGTGGGAGGTTGCAAAACTCCTCTTTGACTACTATGTCCGTCACTTCGAACAGGCGTTCACGGTGTATGGCTCCTTCACGTCGGCAATTCTGCTGTTTCTCTGGGTGTATTATTCGGCATTCGTCGTGCTTCTTGGCGCCGAGTTCGGATCGCTCGTACAATCAGTCCGCGAGCGCCACTCACTGGCCGAAGCTGAAAAAGAAACGAGCGGATCATAAAATCCGCTCGTCCCACTACTTATCGCAATCTCGCAACTACAATTTCGCCGCCACTGCGTTGGCGACATCCATCGTCGAAGACTTGCCGCCCATATCGTAGGTGCGAACCTTGCCTTCCTTGATGACTTCAGCAATCGCCGTTTCCAAGCGATTAGCCTGGCTTGTCTCGCCAAGCCACTCCAGCATTAACTTAGCCGCAAGGAAAGTCGCCACCGGATTGACTTTGTACTGTCCTGCATACTTTGGCGCCGAACCGTGCGTTGGTTCGAAAACGGCATACTTGTCGCCGATATTGCCGGAACTCGCAAATCCCAGACCGCCGACCAGCTGCGCGCACAAGTCAGAGATGATATCGCCAAACATGTTACTGGTCACGATGACCGAATAGTCATTCGGATTCTTGATCAACCACATGCACATCGCATCGATATTGGTTTCCCATAGTTCGATACCGGGGTAGTCCTTGTGCAGCTTGCGCCCCTCGCGGACAAACACTCCCGACGTCTCCCGCAGAACGTTCGGCTTCTCTACGATGGTGACTGCTTTCTTGCCGGTCTTCTTAGCTTCTTCGAATGCGTCACGGATGATATTTCTCGAAGCTGTCTTGGAAATCAAGCGGCAGGACATCGCAACCTCGCCCTCGGGCATCTCCGCGAAGCGTTTCATCTTCTTGTTGTGGCTCGCCATCAACGTCGATAGGTCTTTGGGAATCGGATAGTATTCCACGCCAACATAAAGGTCTTCGGTGTTTTCGCGGAATACGGTGATATCGATACCTTCTTTAAAATTCAACGGATTGCCCGGATAAGCCTTGCACGGACGCTTGTTCGTGCGCAAATCAAACTCCTGGCGCAAACGCACTATCGGCGAAGAATAGACGAGATTCTTCCCCTTGAGATCGCCGATCAGTTCTTCCTGTGCTTCTTCCTTCGGCTTGGAAGTAATAGCGCCGAATAACGCGCAGTCGGTTTCCTTTAGCAGCTTGATCGTTCTATCCGGAAGCGGATTTCCCTCGCGGCACCAGAACTCCCAACCAATGTCACCGTGTGGATACTCTGCATCAATCTTCATTTTGTCGAGCACGACTCGCGTCGCTTCCATGACATCCACCCCGACGCCGTCTCCCGGAAGCCACGCAATTTTGTACTTTGCCATACGATACCCTTCAACTCACTTGAGATTCACGGTCAGGGCGAAGCGATGCGCTGTGCCCAGACCAGATTTATAAGGAACAAATGCGTAATCTATCTCCCACATCGATTTCTTGAAACCGATTCCGGCCGCGAAGTCTTCTTCGTCGTAGCCGATCTTATACCCCCCGCGAACCGCAACCATCTTGGCAAAAGTCTTCTCGGCGCCGATGTTGAAGCGCACGTCCGATTCCTTCGGCGCCGTCACTTCGGCGGCAAAAATAAGATTATTGACATCGACACTCGCTCCGCCGGCGAAGGTCAGCGGTAGTTCAATTTCGTCTTCGCCAAACTTCGGCTTCGAGCCCATGTGGCGTAGAGCCAAGCCAAGCGTAGTCTTCTCCATCGGCGTAAACTGAACACCGGCATCAAACATTACCGCGTCGGCAGTGCGGCTTTCAATCTTTTCTGCGGCATATTTCGCCGTGACACCTGCCGCAAACTTTGGCGAAAATTTCCGTGAGTATCCGGCGAACAGCAGCATGTCCTGCGCGTCAAAAATCCCGATTGGTTCTTCAGACGGACCAAGCCGCTGTTCGAGCGATCCGACCTTGAAATAGTCAAAACCCGCCGCGACAACGCCGCCGAACATCTGTGTGGTACCGCCGATGAACTCGCGCCGCGTGTCAAATATCCCTTCATGGTGCATAAATCCAATCGCCGAGCCGCTCGACTGCGCCGTCGCCGCTGGATTGAAATAGACGCCGAACAAGCTCGTGCTGACCGAAGTTCCCACGTCCCCCATTCCCGCATTGCGCGCACCCGGCGAAACCTTCAAGAAATTAAACCCCACACTGCCCGGTTCAGCCGCAAAAAGCGTCGAGCCTATCGCCGCGCCTACCACGACCAACGCCGCAACCACTGCAATTCGCAAAAATCTTGAATGCATCAATTTAGAACCCTACCGAAAATCCGGCGATGGTTTCCCATCCGCCGATGTTGGGCGCCTGCTCGATCGCGATATCCAGCCGCGCGTCAAGCCGATTAACCGGCACCTTGAATCCGACGCCAAAAGTCGGCTCACCCGCCGAGAAGCCGCCCCGCAAAGCCAACTGCGGTACGATATAAAATTCCCCGCCGGCATGAAGCTTGACCGACTTCTGTTCATCCTTCTCGCCTTCAACCGACAACAAGGCCCGCGACTTCAAGAAAAGCACCGAAGCCCCTGCGCGAACCGAAATCGGCACATCGTCGGTGACATCTGTCCCCAGTTCGCCTTGTTCGGCCCAGTAGTCGCCTGTATTCCAGGGATACTTGGCGGCGATATTGCGCACTACGGCCCCAAACCGGAGCAAATCAATCGGGCCGTCAATAGCCAGCATTTCGCGATCAAGGTGCAGCATGCCGCCAATATCGAAACCTGCTGAATAAGAAGAAGTCGATTCAAGTTTCTTATGATAGTAGCGAATGTCGCCGCCCAACGTGAGATATCGCGAGAACCGTCGGGAGAAAGTAATCGCCAGCACGGCATCGAGATTGTCGAGTTCGCCCGTTTGCACTCCACGTTCGTCGCGTCCCATGATTCCGCTCATCGAAGCCATCTCTCCGGAAAAAGCGATAGCCGCTTCACCCCGAACTGGAAACAGCACAGCAACCTGCTGTAGCGATCTGCCCAGCGATAAGTCTCGATAGGCGCCGCCGACGCTGATCCGCTGTACTTGCGCTACTGCGCCGGGATTGAAGAACACTCCGGAAATATCATCCGAGACCGCCGTAAACGCATTGCCCATTCCGGTCGCGCGCGGATGCACCGAAAGCTGCATAAATGCACCGGCATATCCGCCGTAGTCCGCCGCAAACAAAGTCGATCCGATTGCCATCATCAAAGAGACGGCTATGAAAATTCGCATCGTATTCTTCATGGAATCACCATAAACTTTCCCCACAGCTTATCGCCGCCGGTGGATTCAAGCAAGTAGAAGTAAACTCCGGCAGCCACTGCATCACCTTGGCTGTTCTTCCCGTTCCAGGTGTCAAGATCGTCGTACTGCAAATTGCCCTCGCGTGGCGCGCCTTCGAGCACCTTCTTCACGACATTATTGGCAAAGTCATAAATCGTAATCGTCACATTACCCGGTTGCTTCAGCAAATAATGGAACTTCATTTCACTGCCGCCCAGATAAGGCGAGAATGGACTCGGCGTTACAAATGAACGCGCATCATCCTCGGCATCAACCGGTATTTCCACGAATGTGCGTATGATCGTCCAATCCTCAAGATTCCGGCTCTTCGCAATACCGTCGTCTGTACCGACCCAATATTCATCGCCAATAAGTGTAATCGCGTAGACCTCTACCGAGTCGGAAATCGAGCGTCCAGTCTCCGGATCATTAATCGAAATCTGTTCCCAGTTCTCGCCGAAGTCCGTCGTCATATACAGTCCCTGACTTGCCGCCGCGAAGGCAGTGTCGCCATTAAACTCAAAATTCCAAACCTGCGTGTTGTTGAGCGTGAATCTCCAACTTTCTCCCCGATCCGTAGTAATGGATACACCATTCTTCCCGCCCGATTCCAGTGCGGGCCTCACTGCCGCCCATACGAGCGAACTGTCGCCGGTGCGCTGCAGCGCCATTGCAACCACGAAATTTCCGGCTAAGGCGCTGTCGCCCGGAACCACGCCGCTGGCTGTGTATGACCTGCCGACAAAGTCGAACTGATCCGGATCGAGATTCGGCCGGTAGATACGGTAATTGAAGCGCAAAACGTCGGATATAATCGCCAGATGGTGTTGCGCTACTCCATTGGTGACAGATCCCAGATGCGTCTCGAATTCGCCCATGTGTACACAAAGCATCTGCGCATCGGAAGGAACCACTTCGCCGGTCAACAAATCAATCGCCGTGGCGACATCCCATCGCGTTCCGAGGTTCGTGCTGATGCGAATTCCCTTTTCCGTCGCAACCCAGATGATCGTATCGCCAAACATCTCGCCGATCTCAATCTGATACGAGTTCAAGGCCGGCGGACCCGTCAGGTAGTGTTCCCAAGTGAAGCCGTGGTCGAAGCTCCTGACAACGGCGGGCTGCGAAGTCACTGACGTCTTGTATGGCTGGACGCACGCCCAGAATTCTTCTCCGACTGTGGTTTTAAAGGTCGAAAGTGATATGACTTTCTGCCCGTAAGACGTGTTGTCGAATATCCGCATGTGCACCGTCGAATCGAGATCGCCGGCTTCGCTGAAGTAAAATGCCACAACACCGGAATCCGTACCGACCGCCATCCTGCTGAAATCCTCGCGCTCGGCAATATCAATTGCATGAATGTGATAAATCGGCGAGTCTACAAACGGCGGGCTAACAATGTCATTGGGATAATAACCAGACCAATTCTGACCGTGGTCGGTCGAACGCGCCAGTCCGCCCTCATCGCACGCCGCGTAGACCGTGTCGCCGTGGAATCTAATATCTTCAATCTTGTGGTTCGCACCGACTGCCAAAGCCGGAGTCTCCAACGTCCAGTTTTCTCCCGCGTCTGAACTTATCGCAAATCCGAGCGAGCTTTCTGCAAGAGTATCGTACAAGCCTGCAATGACGAGAACTCCACGGACTGCAATCGAACTGACAAAATTGGCCGGAAAACCGTTGTCGGTACTGTATGTCTTGAATATCAGCAGTGTATCATTAAACTTGCTGACACCGCGGTCGGTGGCATACCACCAGGTGTCGCCATCGTTGCCGATGTCATTGACGCGCAAACTCGCCAGCTTCTTCTCTTTCCCAATGTAATATAGACGCTGTACCCCTTCGGCGGAGCCGGCCCACACTATGGTAGTATCATCGTGATACGGATCAATGACAGACGAGAAATAGCGCCCACGCTCGTAACCACTACGGGCAAAAGTGCTATCGGCTTCGAAAATGCTGTCCAGCCGTGCATCGACAAAGATGTTTTCCCAACTGATGCCGCCATCCAGACTGCGCAGCAAACCGGCATTGAAGTTCGTCGAGTACATCACGCTGTCAAAAACCGTGAGATCGTAAGAGAGCTTTCCCGAATTTGAAAACAGCGGATTGTCGACCAGATTCCAGACTTCACCATCATCATCAGTGTAGTACAACCCGGAACCGAGACCGTTAACATCAATATCTGCCGTCGCGACCAGGAGTCGATTACCATAAAGTCCCAGCGAGGAGATTCCGCTTCCGGCAAACGCGTTTTCTTTATTGAAGGTGATCCAGCTGACGCCACCGTCTTTACTTCCGGCAAGCCCTTCTCCTGTTGCGAGCCAGACATACTCGGCATCGTAAACAATTTGCGTCACACTGTTGCTTAGCAACCCCTCTATCGGGTCCTCCAACCGGAAAGTCATCCAGCCGAACGCTTGAGTCGTCGCCAGCATCAACAGCGCTAAAGTTACTACGATTGTCTTTCTCATTCCGATACTTACCTCAATTCCAGAAACAAAAAAAGCCGCAACCGCGCAACTGCGCTAAGAGTCCGGCATTTCTGCAGCATATTCTCAAATTCGTTCCTGATTACTGAACTTCAATCCTTGCCAATCAATCGATACGGTTTCCTCCTGCGACAAATTAGGCCTTTGCCCTCTTTAGTCAAGCAGTTTTATAGACGCCCGGCGCGCCCTTATTGTTCAATCCGCGCCTGCTGAAGTTGCGGAAAACTCTCTACAATCAACCCCCAGCGCAGTCCGCAATTTGATACCACAACTTGAGTTGCGCCCAAACGATCCAGAATGACCGACAATATCAGCGCCCCGCCAACAATGATGTCAGCGCGATCAGGATCGAACGGCATCAGCTCCCGACGCTCGGCGATTTCAAGGCCACTCAAGCGGCTAATAGTGTTCTCTATCCAGATTCTTGAGAGTTCTACACCGTGGATGGTCTTTGGATTGAATATTTTCTGCCCCAGACTCATCGCCGCCAAAGTAGCGGCCGTACCGCCAACAGCGTATACTTCTCGCCGTTCCTCCGGTAAATTCAGCACGGAGTGGTGCTCTCTCAACTCCGTGACCAGTTCGGCAACGAATGCCTTCGCGCCCTCAAGGTCATTCTCAAATCTCTCGGTGATGCTCACCGCTCCGATCGGATAACTCCGGCTCCAGTCAATCTGCCTTCCCGTTCCGAATATCACCTCGCTCGATCCTCCCCCGACATCGATTACAACACGCCTCTCCGTTACATTCTTCAATCCCGTCGATGCGGCCCGATAAGACAACTCCGCCTCGCGCTCACCGGAAATGACTTGCATCTCCCAACCGTAGCGATGCGTAATCTCTTCAGCTATTTCCTGGCCATTGCTCGCGTTGCGAAATACCTGCGTACCGCAAGCGACGACCGTATTGACGTTGTTTTCTTTGATTATCTCGGAGAATCTGTCAAGTGCAGCAAACTGCCTCAAGAGCGGTTCCCCGCCCATTGCCGCGCCATCGTGCGTTCCCGATGACAGCCGCGTCGACACTTTAGTATCGATAACGACTCTCGCAACGCCGTCATCGCCAAGTTCAAGAATCAGCAATAACGAAGAATTGGAACCGATGTCGATTGCCGCGAATCTTGGATGCAGTTTCAGAATGCCTTCTCGCGAAGTTTACTTCTTCAGTTCCTTAGCGAACTTCTCGGTCAGCGCCGGTAGAATCTCGAACAAATCGCCGACAATACCATAGGTCGCCACATTGAAAATCGGCGCATCCGCGTCGCGGTTGACCGCAACAATGGTTCCAGAGGACTGCATACCGACCAGATGTTGAATCGCTCCCGAAATCCCCACAGCGAAATAGAGCTTCGGGTTGACCGTCCGTCCGGTCTGGCCCACTTGATACTTGTATTGAATCCACCCGGCATCAACCACGGCGCGCGAAGCTCCAACTGCGCCGCCGACAGCGTCGGCAAGGTTTTTCACCAATTTGAAATTGGCCGGATCTTTCAATCCACGACCACCGGAAACAATGATGTCCGCCTCGGCGAGCGTGATTTCACCGCCGCCGCCACCGGCACCGCTTTCAACCTGCAGCTTGCTTGTCGCCGAAGTCGCAAATGCTTCCACACTGCCGGTGCGCGCCGAATTGGCGACAGCTTCAGCAAAGACCTTTGGACGCAAAGTCGCAATCTGCGGCGTCGACTTGAATTGTACCGTGAGATACACCTTCCCGCCGAACGCCGGACGTGTCACCGCGAGTCTGCCGTCGGCATCGATATCGACATGATTGCAGTCCGCGGCAATCGAAACTCCGAGCTTTCCTGACACCCTGCCGAACAGCGACTTGCCGTATACGTTAGCGGTGCCGAGCACTATCTGCGGCGACTCGCTCTTGATGACTTCAACAATGATTTGCGCATAGGCGTCATCTTGAAACTGATCCAATGAAGGATTCTCGACGGTATAGCACACGTCGGCGCCACAACTGATGGCTGTCTTTGCCAATTCCGCAGTGCCGCTGCCAATCACCAGCGCGCCGAGCTTGCCGCCCAGTTTGTCGGCTAACAAACGTCCTGCAGTCAATGCTTCAAGAGATGCGCCCGGGAGCGTGCTTCCCTTCTTTTGTGCAAATACCAGTACTTTCAAGTCGCTCATGTCAATTCTCCTTTATCAGATTCGCCGCCATCACCGCCGCATTATACACCTTCACGAACGGCGCTTTCGCCTTCATGGCCGCGCTAACGACATCTTCATATTCCGGACTGAATTTACGAATATCGCCCCCGAAGTAGAACTTAATTTTTATCTCACCGAACTCTGTTTGGACGGTCTTGAACTCATATTGCAGTTTCCACCGCGACTCACTGCGCATCCGCACTCCGGCGGTCGAAGACTCCCGCAACAGCACCCGGGCCAGCGCCTCCGCCGTCGCTTGCTGCCCGATCACGGTCAATTTGTGTGCCGGACGGCTCTTTTTCATCAATATTGAAGCCACGAACACATCAAGCGCGCCGGTCTCGAATAGTCTCTGCTGCAAATGCCCCATTTGCTCCGGTGTCGCGTCATCTATGTTGGTTTCGATGATGGTCACAATATCGCTCTCGAACTTTTCCGAAACCTCCCCAATAATCAGACGCAGAAGATTGGGACGGTCATCCAGATCCATCGTTCCCGCGCCATATCCACTCTTCTCCACAACCATTTCGTATCCGGGCGCAAATTCCGCCAATTCTGCGATCAGCGCCGCACCTGTCGGCGTCGTCATCTCCTTGCCATTGTCGATGCGTTTCACCGGAAATCCTTTAATAATCTCCAACGTCGCTGGTGCCGGCAGCGGAATCACACCGTGCGCCGACTTGGTCATGCCGCTCCCCAGCAGGATCGCTGACGCATACAGTTTCTCAATTCCCAGCTTCTGCAGCCCGGTAATCGTGCAGACAATATCACAAATCGCATCGACTGCGCCAACTTCGTGGAAATGCACCTTTTCGATTGGAATCGCATGCATCCTCGCTTCCGCCTCGCCAATCCGCCTAAACACCGCGATGGCTCTAGTGACGGTATCTTTGTCAAGTTTGGAGTCGTTGAGAATTCTTTCGATCGCAGAAAGATGACGATGCGGAGGAGTGGTTTCTACTGACTCAAATCTCACTGCGACGCCGTGTATCCGCTGCTTCGTCACGGAAGAAGCCAACAGCTTTAATCCCGGTATTCCCAGCAGGTCAATCTGCGACTGCAGGAATTCGACCTCGCATCCGGCATCAATTATCGCGCCGACCAGCATATCACCGGCAGCGCCGGAGAAACAATCGAGATAGCCAATCTTCATCGTGTGCCGAGTATCCTTAACGCCGCCATTGCCGCGCCATAGCCATTGTCAATGTTCACCACCGTCACGCCCGACGCGCACGAATTAAGCATCGCCAACAAAGCCGCGATACCGCCAAATGAAGCCCCATATCCCACCGAAGTCGGCACCGCAATCACCGGTACATCGACCAAGCCGCCTACGACCGACGGCAATGCACCCTCCATGCCCGCGACAACAATAATAACCTTGGCGCCATTCAGCTTGTCCGATCCGGCAATCAATCGATGAATCCCCGCTACTCCGGCGTCATAAAACCGCTCGGGCACATAACCCAACGCTTCGCAGGTTACAGCAGCCTCTTCCGCGACTGGAACATCGGAGGTTCCTGCCGTTACCACCAGTATTCCTGAATTCTTCTTTGGTTTAGTTTTCCGCTGGTATGCCGCCTGCGCGATTGGTGAATAGTTAAGGCCCTTCAGCGATCTCTTCACGCTCTGGAATTTCTTCTCATCGATTCTCGTGATGAGCAACTCCCCTTCGCGCTCCAATATCTTCTTTGTGATCGCAACGATTTGTACTGCCGACTTTCCCTGCGCAAAAATCACCTCGGGGAATCCGCACCGACTCCGGCGGCCGTGATCAACCTTGGCAAATCCGAGATCTTCAAATTGTGCGGAATTGAACTGCGCAAGCGCGTCGGCGATGTTTACCTTGCCCCGCTTCACATTTTCGAGAAGTCTCACCAACGCAGTTCGGCTGGTCATGCCGCCTTTTCCTGAAGCTTGGTCAACGCCTCGGTAAGATATCGCTCTACTTCAGCATAAGTATCAACCTGGAATAACTTCTGGTCGATCCGTTTCCGCCCGCTGATGTACTGATAATACCAACCAATCAGCTTGCGCGCCCTCCGAATACCCGGCCCCTCGCCGAAAAGCTCTACCATCTTTTTGACATGTTCGAGACAGACCAAAACACGCTCCTGATTCGTTGCCGGTGCTGCTGGAGTGCCTGTCTCAAGCAGTGATCTAATCTCACGGAAGATAAATGGATTGCCCAGTGAACCCGAGGCAATCATCACTCCATCACAGCCGGTCTCCTTGATCATGCGCATTGCATCTTCTGCCGTCCAGATGTTGCCATTGCCGATGACAGGAATCTTCACCGACTGCTTGAGTTCTGCAATGTGATCCCAGTGCGCCTCCGGCAGAAACATCTCCGACTGCGTTCGGGCGTGAAGTGTGATATATGCCGCTCCACTCTGCTCGGCGATTTTGCCGATCTCGACGTAATTGATCGACCTCTTGTCCCAACCGGAACGAATCTTTATCGAAAACGGAATTGAAATACGCCTAACTGACTCCTCTATTATTTGACCGAGTAGCAATGGTGTCTTGAGAAGAGCCGCGCCCCCGTTCTTGTCAACGACCTTGTGTACCGGACAGCCGCAATTTAGGTCCGCCGAGTTAAAACCCTGCTGTTCAACTACTTGAGCCGCATGAGCGACCGCTTCCGGACGCGTGCCGAATAACTGACAGCCAACGTTGGTTTCGCCCTCGTATAAGCGCATCATATCCATCGTCCTGCCATTGTCTCGTATAAGCCCTTCAGAGGCAATCATTTCCGGAAACGCGTAATCTGCGCCCATCCGTCTGACGATCGAACGATAAGCAATGTCCGAAACTCCGGCCAGCGGCGCTGCGAAAACAGCAGGTCTATCTCTCAAGTTTAGCGGTAGCATACCGAAAATATAATGGAATACGGGAAGAGCGGCAAGTCATTTGCAGAGAAGCAGAAAGCGGAAATCAGCCGCGACTGCCGCATTTTCTGCCATAACCGAAAGTAACATCTGTACGAAGGAGCGTCTTCGATGCCGGAGATCATTGTCAAGTTCGCCGACAAAGTCATCGAACGTGTAGTGACCGAAAAGGATCACATCAGCATCGGTCGCACTTCCGACAACGACATTGTCTTGGATAACCGCGGCATATCGCGTCGCCACGCACGCATCGACTTCGCCGACAATCAACCCGAGCTCATCGACCTCGATAGCCTCAACGGTACGTTCGTCAACCAGATGAAAGTCATCAGGCAGTTTCTGCACGACAACGACAAAATCACTATTGGTAAGTTCGATCTTATCTTCTTTCAAAACTCGCACTTATCCGCCAAGATGTCCGACATCGAAGAAACGGCGGTCTTAGATACAAAGCGACAAAGAGAAATGACGCAGGCAGAGAAAAGCAATCCGCTGGAAAACCTCATGGAGACCCGGCCGATACCTATTACTCTGAATAGCGACAGCAAGACTGATAGAAAGGAGCATCGCTAAAATGCCGGAAATCATCGTCAAATACGCTGACAAGGTCATCGAACGGGTGGTGACCGAGAAAGAGCGCATCTCCATCGGCCGGACCTCCGAGAATGATATCATCCTCGATAATCGCGGCGTATCCCGCAAACATGCACAAATCGAATTCTCCGACAGAGGCGCACTGATCATTGACAATGACAGCCTCAACGGCACCTTCGTCAATCATCGTAAAGTCAACGAGACCTATCTGCAGGATCACGACACCATCACCATCGGAAAGTTCGACCTGGTATTCAATCAGGAGTCCCAACCGGTGCGCAAAATGTCGGATATGGACGGCACGATGGTCCTCAATACGCGCAAACAAAAAGAGCTCGTTGTCCAGGATTCGGAAGACAAGGAACTCGCTGCCGCCGCCGGCGGAACCGTCCTGTTGGCGCTCGATGGCTCGGAAAAGAAAAAATTCCGGGTCGGTGAAGAAACCACGACCCTCGGCAAATCAAGCTTTGCCAATGTCCACGTCAAGGGCTTCTGGATTTCCAAGCTTCAGGCTAAAATCATCCGCGAGGGCGATTCGTTCACGCTGATGAATATCGGCCACAGCGGCAAAACCAAGGTCAATGGCGAAGTTGTCACCACCGTGACATTGAAGAACGGCGACATTATCGAGGTCGGTAAATCGGTCTTCCGATTTATCGAAGGTTAACGATGATCCTTGCGCTGATCTCTGACGTGCATGGCAACTTGGAAGCTTTGACGGCAGTTATGAAAGACATCAAGGATAACTCGGCGGCTGAAAAAGTCGTCTTCCTTGGCGATGCCGTCGGCTATGGCGCAAATCCGAATGAGGTTTTGGCTATTATCGACTCGGAATGTGAGATCAAGTTGATGGGAAACCACGACTACTCCGCGCTGGGTTTACTCGACGTGGAGGACTTCAACAGCTATGCCCGCGATGCCATCGTCTATACGACGGCGGTGCTTGATTCCACGGCCATTGCGACACTCTCATCACTGCGGCTCACGGCCGAAACAGAAAGCACCCAGTTCGTGCATGCCACGCCCGATAATCCCTCCGCCTGGAATTACTGTCTCACGATTCACGAAGCGGAAAAACAGTTCCGCAGTTTCAAGAAGCGTATCTGTTTTCTCGGACACTCGCACAAACCGATCGTCTACGGCCATACTTTCGCCGGCGAGACCTACGTCATCCGGCCGGAGGAAATCAAACTCGAACCCGAATCGCGCTACATCGTCAACATCGGATCGGTCGGACAACCGCGCGATGGCAATCCGCGTTCCTGTTATGTGTTGTATGACTCCGATAACGATACACTAACCTATCGCCGCGTCGCCTATGACCTGGCGGCGGCGCAAGCCAAGATGGCGGCGGCAAAATTGCCGGATTTTCTCATTGAACGACTCTCGAGCGGGAAATAAAGTATGAAGCACTACGTGTCTAAATGGGACAATATGTCCGCGCGATTCAAGAGCGGCATTCTCTACTGGCTGATCACACTGTTCGTGATCATCATCTATGCCCAGAATCTGCCACCTCTGCAAGACCTCGAATATGACATCGAGGATCAAATTCGCTCTTCGAAGGAATTTGTTCCCGATCACAGCAAGATTTCGGTCGTCGCTATCGACGCCCGGTCGGTCGACAAGGTCGGCCAATGGCCGTGGGACCACGGTCGTATCAGCGACCTGTTGATTACCATCTGCGACTATAAGCCCAAAGCAGTCATGCTCGACTTCCCGCTTGCCGAGCGTGTCGAAGAATTTGTCTCCGGAAATTCCGGCACCCTGGGAGTCTCGATGAGCGAGTGCGGAAATGTAGTGCTTCCCTTCGATATCGTTGTCTCCGATGAAGGCCGCTCGTCACGTCCGGTGCCAGAATATTTCCAGGGCTCGTCGATCCTGCCGTCGCAGGATGTCGCCATTGAAGATCTCCCGCGCGTCATCGCAGCCTTCGTACCGCCCAAGGTGTTTGCCGCCAATGTCGGCGCGGTTGGCTTTCGTTACTTTGAATCAGATTTCGACGATCTGGTGCGCTCCGCCAATGTGCTCGTGAACTTTGAAGACAAAGTCTTCGTCAGCGCGCCCGTCCAGCTTGCCAATATCTACCTCGGCGGTTCGGCATCCGAGATCGTCTTCTCGGAGAACGGCCGTGTCGTTGTCGGCGGGCGCGAATTGCCGACCGATGACCGTGGCCGTATGCTCGTCGACCTGCCCGCCGAAGGCAAAACCTATCCGCTGGTATCGGCGATCGACATCCTTACCGGTGACGCCGACCCCAGCACCATCGCCGGTAAAGCCGTCGTCATCGCCGCCACCGGTCGCGGCGACTTCGAATTTGTCGAAACGGCTACCGCCGGAAGCATTCCATCGTACCAGTTCTCCGCTGCCTTGGCGCAAAATCTCATTAATGGCGACACGTCCAAGCGCTTTGACTTCCCGATTCCCATCGACTTGTTATTGATCTTTGCGATCGGCGCATTTGGCGGACTTGTGCTGCCGAAAATGCCGCAAATCTACCGATTAGTCGCATTGTTCATCGTTGGATTCATATTGTTCAACATCAACTTCGTGTTGTTCAACTCCCTGAACATGGTACTGAATGTGCTCTATCCGACAGCCACAGTTGTGCTGTTTATTGTCGCATCGATACTCGTAAAACCGAACCGTGAATTCGCAGTTACTTCAACGATTACCAGATCTCTTGATTTGAAAAAACTCCTCAACGGCGAACCGCTGGCAACTCGGCGCGACGACGGTAAGGAACTCTCGTTTGATGAGATCCTTCCTTCGCGCTTCCTGGAAGAAGATCGCCCTTCGCCGGAACTGCTTAGCGAAACGATTCGTTTAGACTTTGAAGCGCTCCGCAAAGGCGGTGACTTGATCCCCGAATCCGAAATACGCAGACACGATAAAACCGGCAAGTACGCCTCCAAAGAGCCCGTTAACGAAACTGTGCGCGAGGTCCAACAAGATGTCGCCGCAACCGAAACCAACGACACCAAGTCGTTCATTCCTGACTTGCTCGATGTCGACATGTCGGCGATAACCAATGAACCTCCTCCGACGCCGAAGAAACCGGCCAAGGTCGAAGAAGAACTGATACTCACCGAGGAAGAGAAGAAAATCTATGGCGTCCGCTTCACCACCGAAGGCCAGCCCGTTTCGTTCGGCCGCTATCAGGTGCTCGAACCGCTCGGCAAAGGCGCCATGGGTACGGTCTACAAGGGCAAGGACCCGGCCATCGATCGCTTGGTCGCGCTTAAGACCATCCGCCTCGACACCATCGCCGACCCGTCGGAATTGAATGAACTGAAGGAACGCCTCACCCGTGAAGCCAAGGCTGCCGGCAATTTGTCACATCCGAATATCGTGACGATCTACGACGTCGGCCTTCAGGGCAACCTGCAGTACATCGCTATGGAATACATCGAGGGCTACACTCTCGAAGCCGTCCTGAAGCGCAATCTCCAGCTCAATTATCGCATTCTCGCGTCGGTCATCATCCAAACCTGCTCGGCGCTCGAATACGCGCACAAGATGGGCATTGTTCATCGCGATATCAAGCCCGCGAATATTATGGTAATGGATGGCTTTAAGGTCAAGGTGATGGATTTCGGCATCGCGCACTTTGAGTCATCTTCGATGACCCAAACCGGCGTGGCGATGGGTACCCCGAATTACATTTCGCCGGAACAGCTCAAAGGCAAGGAAGTCAGCGCCAGTTCTGACATCTTCTCGCTCGGCGTGGTTCTCTACGAAATGCTCACCCACCGTCGTCCGTTCACCGGCGAGAACATTTCTGCGCTGGTGTATAAGATTCTCAATGAAGAACCGGTGCCGGCATCGACCATCGATCCAAAGGTCCCGCCGTTGTTCGACATGATCATCCGCAAGGCATTGGCGAAAGACCCGCAAGAGCGGTACCGCTCGGCGAAAGACTTTGCCGCTGCCTTAGAGGACTTCACCGTGTCCTTCTCCCGCAAACCGGCAATGGCTTAGACGTACTTTTGTTGCAACTATAATCCGTGTGTGTGAAACGGGCAACCCCAGTGCCCGTTTTTTTGTGCCGATTGCGGAAGTCATACAGTCCCACGGCTCAAAACGGATTCCAAACCGATGCGTAGGGGCGCGGTTCCCGCGCCCGTAGTTTCATAACCGAAAATCAACCACTGTCATTCCGGCGAAAGTTGAAGATCCCGCCTTCAGCGGGGCCGGAATCCAGCTTAGTTCACGAAGAACGTGTAAATTCCGTGCGCCTTTGACGTCCTTGTTCCGTGCGCAGCAGTCGTCCGCGCCTGCCGCGAGTCCCCTCTCCCACAGGGAGAGGGGCCAGGGGTGAGGGCAACCTAGTAGGTCAGGAGCCCTGCGCTCCTGACATCGCTGCCCTTGGCAGCGATCCCTCTTACTTCCCCTCTTGTCGACGATCCCGCTTGCGGGAAGAGGGGTGGCTCCGAGCCGAAGAATGAGGCTCGGAAACGGGGTGTGTTCGTAAACGTAATTCGCGCGAAAGATACCTGGTAGCCCGCCCGAAGCGAAGCGTTCGGCGGGATTCTTTCCGTGCATGGCAGACGTCCTTGTCTGCCCGACTGATCCAGTGGGTGAGGACTTTGGGCTTGCGGCCGCGCTTTCTCCCTCACCGACGCCATTGTTGGCTGCTTCAGCAACTAATTCAACCTATTAATGGTTGCCCGCACTCGTAGCGTATGTTAACTTCTGGCAATTCATCGTCCCGACTGTATCGAAGGCGTTCCGCAAATTGAGTTGAATCTCATGAAACCCCAGACTTTCGAACATTTCCAGAACAAAGTTGAGCAGACCTTAATGTTTTGTCCTCAGAATTTTAGACACAATCTCGAACCGCCTGTGGCTTCCCTCGAACATAGGTCGCGCTGCCGTCAAGGGCATGATGTCTTCCTTGGGTTGCCTCCGAATGGAGTAATGTAATATGAACGCGCCAACGCCTCGCTACTGGCAGATATTCTTCGAAGTCTACGAATCGCTGCCGCGGCAGGGCCCGGGCAACCGCACCTGTGCTGCCACGGCGCTCGCCCTGTGCACCAACCTACCGCCGGCACCCTCGGTGCTGGACCTCGGCTGCGGTGTCGGCGGGCAGACGATCCACCTTGCGGAACTGACTACGGGCACTATTATCGCTATCGACAGCCACGCCCCGAGCATCGAGCAGTTAACAGCAACAGTGGCCAGGCTCGGGCTTTCGCAACGGGTCTCGCCAGCGGTCGGCGACATGGCAAACCTCGAACTACCACCCGCCAGCTTCGACCTCATCTGGTCCGAAGGTGCGCTTTACAACATCGGCATCGAACACGCACTAGAGATATGCCACAGACTACTCCGCTCCAATGGCTACCTCGCATTCACCGACGCAGTGTGGCGCAAGCAAGACCCGCCGGCCGTGGTCAAGGCTAGCTTCGACTTGGACTACCCGGCTATGGGTACGGCCACCGACGTCCTGGCCACAATCACGAGAGGTAGATTCTCACCTGTAAGTCACTTCACTTTACCAGACGAGGCATGGTGGGATGATTTCTATACGCCGATGCAGAACTGCATCGAAGAACTTCGCGGCAGGTACGCAGACGATAACGAAGCACTCGCCATTCTCGATCAGCTCGCGCAAGAACCTGCGATGCACCGAAAATACGCGGACTACTATGCTTATGAATTCTTTGTGGCGCGCCGGATCGAATGAGTGGGACGTCCAGCTTCGTCTGAGGCTTCCAAATTAGGTCGAAATTCGCATCCAACCCCCCACCGAATCCGCTTCCCTAACCAATCTTGCCAACACTCGGAAGCGTTTTAGCATCCCCTACGGCTCAACCCCGCACGGCGCGAGTCCGCCACCGAAGATGTAGTTTATCAAGTACACGACGTCCGACACAGTCGTAGCTCCACTGCAGTCGGGATCGGCTCGATACATTGATATGGGCTGTGGCCCACCGGAAAATATGTAGTTAATGAGATAAACTGCATCGGAGACAGTGATAGTCCCGCTATTGTCGGCATCACCCGCTACTCCCGAAATCGTTTGAAGCTGAATCAAGCAGCTCCCCTCCCCACCGTGCAAGTCGGTCGAAACTATCTGGTAGGCGAAGGTCTCTTCGGTTACAACAGCGGTCGCGTCTACGCTCAAGGCGCCTGTCCCCTGATCAATCGATATCGGAAATGCCGGCGGCGTTCCTGACAACAACGACAATCCCCAGTTATGACTATCGCAGGTGTCGCCGTCATCGACATCGTAATCAACCATCTTTGCAGTGCCCTGTTGCACATAAAGTATCGGTCGGCAATTGTTCACCTCCGGCGGAGCGTTCGTGCGATTGATCGTGAAGATAAAGGGCTCTGGATTGCAGTTGAAATCCGAGTACAAACCGATCGTGTCAACAACCGAAGCGACTCCACCGTCCGGCGGCAATTGATAGAAACCGGTTGCAGGATTAATGAGTCCAATCGCAGCATCAAAATGAACATTAAACATTGGATCTAGGTGATCCCCATCAAAGTCGAATGAGTAAGTTTCACAGAAAGGAATTGTGACAGTCGTTGGTGGGGTTGATGTGTAGTACGGCGGTGTGCTTGGAAGAACAATAATGTCGAAACACTCTGGTGCCGCAGACGGATCGCTCATGCTGTTGTTGGACAATCCCCTGTAGGTCGGCGCGTATTCGGCTACGTCGAAGAACATCCACTTTAGTGAGACGGGATGAACGATGTTGTCGATGCAAAGTTCGGCTGGAAAGACCTCTTGCGATTTAAAATAGACTTGGAAGCGGAATACCAGCATGTTCGCTGGCCCTGGTACCGGCGGCAGCGGATAGTCAAGCGTTGAACCAGTAATGAAAATGCGATCAGGCAACTGCGAAACATCGACATTAATCTCAAAATCAGGATCGACGACAGGCTCGACCAAGATAACTGGCGACGTGGAAGGCAGGGTGCCGAAAGGTTGAACGAAATGGAAGTTGCTTTCAACCGCACTCAAATCAAATCCGAGTGAAAATCCGTATAACGGTGCGTCATTCTTGAAGTAGACCGAGATTGTCGTCGGCCCGCATAGCCATACTTGATTGTTTGAACCGGCTACAAGCTCTACATCCCCAACCCCCGCTCCGAGTGTCGTAGCACACAGCAATATGGATAATGCCAATACTTCCCTAAGTTTGTTAACCCGCATAATCCATGCCTCCTTCGTCAGCTATGCTTTTGAGATTCCAAGTAAATGTATCATATGAATTCCCTTACGGCTCCACTCCGCACGGCGCCAACCCGCCACCGAAGATGTAGTTTATCAGGTACACAACGTCCGACACTGTCGTAGCCCCACTGCAGTCGGGGTCGGCTCGATACATTGAGATTGGCTGTGGCCCACCGGAGAAGATGTAGTTGATAAGATAAACTGCGTCGGAAACAGTGATGGTTCCGCTATTGTCAGCATCACCCGGTACTCCCGAAATCGTCTGAAGCTGAATCAAGCAGTTCCCTTCCCCACCGTGCAAGTCGGTCGAAACTATCCGGTAGTCGAAGGTCTCTTCGGTAACAACAGCGGTCGCGTCTACGCTCAAGGCGCCTGTCCCCTGATCAATCGACACCGGAAATGTCGGCGGCGTTCCCGACAACAACGACAATCCCCAATTATGACCATCGCAAGTATCGGCGTCATTAACGTTGTAATCAACCATCTTTGCAGTGCCCTGCTGAACATAGAGTATCGGTCGGCAGTTGTTCACCTCCGGCGGCGCGTTTGTGCGATTGATGGTGAAGACGAACGGGACACCCCCGCAAGTGAAGTCGGCATACAAAAAGACTGTATCGACGATCGGATCTGCCCCACCGTCAGGAGCCAACTCATAGTAGCCCGTCATTGTGTCGATGGTTCCTACTGCCGCCCCAAACGAAACTTCTCCACACATGAATGGATGCACTCCGTCGAAATCGAAAGAGTACGTCTCGCACTTTGGCACTGCCACGGCAATCGGCGGCACTGTAGTAAAGACGGGATAACCACATGGCAGCACAACGGGACTGGCACAGATTGCTGGCGCCGATGGATCGCTCACTCCGTTGTTGGCGACGCCGTTAAATGTCGGTGCGTACTGCGCCACATCAGAGAACATCCATTTACCCGTTATCGGATGAACGATATTGTCAACGCAGAATTGAGAGGTCCCACTTTCGGGCGGGCCGACAAAGATCAAAAATTCAAGCTCAAACGAAGGATTTACGCCCGAAGGCGGGAGCGGGTTGTTCAGTGCCATCCCGCTAATGAAAATGCGTTCAGGTAACTGCGAGACATCTACTGAAATGCCAAGATCGAAGGCGTTGGTCGGATTATAGCTGACTCTTACAGTAGGGCTGGAAACCGGAAGAGTGCCGTGTGGTTGGATAATCCTCAAGGAATGATCGATCGCACTCAAATTCAAACCAATGGAGAAACTGTATAGCGGCGCGTCATTCCTAAACCAAATCCTAACCGGCCAAGGACCGCACGAATAAATGTACCCATCATAGGCATTCAAATAGATCTCGACATCACCCACACCAGTCGCCATCAGCGAAGAACACATCGTAATGGAAAGCATCAACACCAACAGTGCTTTTCTTACATTCATTTGGAGCCTCCCTCTAAACAAAGAGTTTTGGAGGACAAGGATTTTTTGCGCCACATACGGCCTCGCAATTTGGGTATTATCGATATTTTAGTATACGCTTTACTTCAATTGTTGTCAAGTGTAAATGCCCTTCAGCGCTTTCCGTGCGCAGCCGCCATCCCCCCAGCTGAATTGTTACCTATCCGCTCGCCCAGTACCCCTTGCTCCCCTCTCCCTGCGGGAGAGGGGTCGGGTCGAAGATCCCGATTCGATCGGGAGGTGAGGGCAAATCCTGTAGCTCCCTTGTAGAAATCAATCCCCCGAAGGTATAGTAGAGGCCGCCGTTGCCTCCGAAAACGGGGCGTTGCTCCGTCGAGTTTTAGGTTGCAGATGCGACCGGCTATGTTCGCAAGGGCCCTTGCGGTAAAACAATACCGAAACCACGTAGCTGAAGCGACTCCCGCTCGAACCCATCTCCGGCTCCACTGGCGATGGTTGCCCCCGTCAAGGCTCGGCAATGGCGTTATGCGCCGCAAGACGCATCATGATCGCGATCAGCCTTCTATATTTCAGAATTATAGGAGAGTCTATGAGGAACTTTAACAGAACATCAGAAGAAATCGAAAACAGGCGCCCTTTGAATACAAACTAAGACAAGGCTCCGATGCTATGACTTGTCGTTGAACAAGTCTTCGGCAAGCGAAAGCGCCACTCCGGAAAGCATCACTTCGACACCGAAGCGCGAGAAGTCTGACGAGATCAAGTCGCGGTTGATATCCGAATAAAGCGAACACGCCGCTTCGCGCTCAACTACCAGTCCGGAAATTCGGTCTTTGGTTTCAGCTACGAACGTGACTTCCCCGAGTTCCTCACTGGCGACAAAGCCGGAGCAATTGTGCAATTGCAAATGCGCCCCGCCCGTGTAAACGACGATCAGCGCGCCGCGATTGTTGCCAAGTTCAGTGTCGGGATAAATCTCGAGAACGAGCGAACGCTTCTCCTCGGTCTGGACGACCTTGAGCCGATGGTGGTCGCCCTCCCAGATCGCTTCAGCGGCGCCCAGCGTGGCCTGAATTTTCTGAACGTCTTCCTTGGTGAACATCTATTCCTTCTTGTCGCTGCTTTCAGTGGGCTTATTCGCCGCCGTGTCCGACGAGGCGGATTTCTGAATCTCGTCGCCGGTGTCCTTCATGGCGCGCTTAAAATCGCGGATACCTCTGCCCAGGCCCGCCGCGATGTCCGGAATCTTCTTGGCACCGAATAATATCAGTATGATTAAGAAGATTACGATCAGTTCTTGAAAACCAAGATTCGGCATCCTACAATCCTCCGAGGATTAAATATACCACCAGCGAAAATAGATGATGACCATCACCATGAACAATACGCTGACGAAATTGATGTTAAACATCAACCCCAGCGTGAAATTAATCGAAAAGAGGTCCAATGTCGATGGACTAAATCCAATCGACAGATGCTTCTGAAACAGCGTCTTGGCTGCACCATCAGGCAAAAACTCACCGATGATATCACCGAGCAAGCCGCCAACCGCCGCCGCCATCAATAAAGAGAACACCAAAAAGACGATTTCGTTTCTTTTCAAACCGCGACTCCTGCTTTGGCAAAAGCGACAATCGACTGAAATACCCGCAATCCGTCGGCCGATCCAAGGAGTTCTTCCGATGCCCGCTCCGGATGCGGCATCATGCCGAAAACATTGCGCGTCTTGTTGCAAATACCCGCTATGTTGTCGAGACTGCCATTCGGATTGGACTCATCAGTAATGTTTCCGCCAGCATCGCAGTAACGGAAAATAATCTGCTTGTTGGCTTCGAGTTCGCGGACACCGTCTTCATTCCAGTAGTAGTTGCCGTCGGTATGCGCGATCGGAATTTTCAAGACATCGCCAACGCGAATCTGATTACTAAACGGCGAATCGCTCGTCTCGCACCGGAGATATACTTGCTTGCAGACAAAACGAAGTTTCCGGTTACGCAGCATCGCTCCCGGCAGAAGCCCCGACTCCAGCAACACCTGGAATCCGTTGCAAATGCCGATCACCAGTCCGCCTTCATTGGCGAACTTGATTACTGACCTCATGACTGGAGAATAGCGCGCAATGGCGCCGGTACGAAGATAATCTCCATAGGAAAACCCACCCGGCAAAATCACGCAGTCGACCGCCGACAAATCGGAATTCTTGTGCCAGACAAACTCGGCATCATGGTGAAGCTGATCGCGAACGACCATAAGCGCATCATAGTCGCAATTCGAACCCGGGAATGTAACAACGCCGAAACGCATCTATTCCTCTTTCACCTCAAACTCTTCAATCACCGGATTCGCCAGCACCTTGCGGCAAATCTCTTCCGTCTTTGCGCGCAGATCGCCATTGACGCCTTCGCGGAAAGTCAGCTCGAACACCTTGCCGGAGCGAACATCTACAACATCTGTAAAGCCTAACTGCTCCAGCGCGTGGCGAATCGTGACGCCCTGCGGATCAAGAACACCGTCCTTGAGACGCACCTTGCACACGACTTTCTTCTTATTCGACATGAGTTTTGTCCCTTGAGTTTCGCCGAGTGTTATTCATAATTCTAAACCCTTCCCGCACAACGCCATAGAGCACATAAGAAGCGAGGAACGGGAACAGCATCAAACGCGGTTTAATGAGAACCGCGACCAAAAATACGAAAATAAAAGCCATGCGCCAACGGTTTTCTCGCCGGTCAAAACGCTCGGGAATCGAGTCATAAATGACATTGGAGACCATCAGCGCCGAGCAGCCAATGACCATAGATACGACAAACTCCGGATACATCATCTCCTTGAACTGGCTCATGCACAAGATGACATAAGAACAAATCGTAATTGCAGCCACCGGGATCGGCAGGCCCACAAAGTGCGATTTGGTGTGCGGATCCGAGACGACATTATACCGCGCCAGCCGAAAAGCTCCGGCCATCAGATAAACGCCGCCGATCATAAACCCCCAGCGGTCGAATTCACCAAGTACGGAGGACCAAATCAAGAACGCCGGCGCAACGCCGAAACTGACAATATCCGCCAGCGAATCGAGCTCCTTACCAAACTGACTGGTGCCCTTTGATAAGCGGGCGACTTTTCCGTCCAGTGCATCGAGGAATCCCGCAAGAACGACAAACCACGCCGCTCGCGCCGGTTCGCTATTGTGAGCCGAAAGAATCGAAAAGAATCCGCAGAGCATATTTCCCATCGTGAATGCACCGGGGAATATTCCGCGGAAGCTGGCCATTTTACGGGAATCGTCCAATGACGCTTTCTCCTCCGACGACGCGGTCGCCGAGTTTGACATCGACGGTTACTGACGGCGGCAGGAAGATATCGATCCGCGAACCGAATCTGATCAAACCCATTCGTTCTCCGCGAGTCACTTCATCGCCTTCCTTGATTCGGCAAACTATGCGCCGCGCTAAAATTCCGGCTACCTGGCTGAAGCTGACATCGCCATACTTGGAAGCGACTGTAATCTCGGTGCGCTCATTTTCAGTCACGGCTTCCGGCTGAAACGCCTTGTGGAACTTGCCGGACACATGCTTGACATGGGTAATCTTCCCACTGATAGGTATACGGTTGACATGGACATCAAAGACCGAAAGAAATATCGAAACCAGTGTATATGGTTTGCCGTCCGAGCCAGTCCGCTGTTCGTTGATGATGATCTTACCGTCACCCGGCGAGAGTATCAGGTTTTCCCCTGCCGGTGGCGTGCGCTCCGGATCGCGGAAGAAATACACAATGAATGCGGCGAGTATGGTAATGAGCACCGCACCAACGGCATACGGCCAGCACTTACAGCGGGCAAAAAGCGTCCACAAAGTTGCCGCCACCAAAACGGCAGGAATGATAAAACGATATCCGTCGCGTTCAATCATCGCAGACACTTCTTATAAATTTTTTCGACGTTTCGGAAGTAGTAGTTCAAATCAAAACACGCTGCGATTTCGCGCGGCTTCAGGTACTCTGCAATCTCGGCATCCGCATTGACAAGGTCAATGAACCGACCTTTGCCCGCCCATCCATCCATCGCATTTCGCTGAACCAATCGGTAGGCAACCTCGCGCGAACCGCAGGCTTCTGACAACTTAAGCAACAAACGTCCGCTGAAAACAAGTCCACCGGTCAATTCGATGTTTCGCTTGAGATTCTGCGGATACACCTGCAGGTTCTGCATTACTTGATTGAAGAGCTTGAGCATATAGATAATCAGGATTGTCGAATCGGGAAGAATCACCCGCTCCACCGATGAATGCGTAATATCACGTTCGTGCCACAAGGCGACATTCTCATAACCGGCGAGCATGTTGCCGCGCAGAACACGCGCCAATCCGGCAATTCGTTCGCAGGTGATCGGGTTGCGCTTATGCGGCATTGCCGAAGAGCCCTTCTGTCCTTTGGAAAATCCTTCTTCCATTTCCAATACTTCAGTCTTCTGCAAAGCGCGAATCTCCGTCGCGAATTTCTCCAGCGACGCACCCAACAATGCGATTGCACCCAAAAACTGCGCATGGCGGTCGCGCTGGATGACCTGCGTCGAAATCGGTGCTGGTGCCAAACCGAGTTTCTTGCACACCGCCGCTTCGATCTTTGGATCAAGATTCGCATAGTTGCCGACAGCGCCAGAGATTTTGCCGACCGCAATCTGCTTCACTGCGTACTGAAGTCTTTCGCGCTGGCGCAGTAATTCCTGATACCACAACAGAAACTTGAGTCCAAGTATCGACGGTTCGGCGTGGACACCGTGGGTTCGTCCCATCGCCGGCGTCTTCTTGTATCGTATCGCTTTCTTGCGGACTTCCTTGATCGCTTCGTCGAGTTTCTTAAGAATCAACTCACCCGACTCACGCAAAGTTATTCCTTGCGCGGTATCGACGAGGTCTGAAGACGTCATGCCAAAGTGCAGGAATTTCGCGGCATCGCCGACATTTTCGGATACCGAAGTCAAGAACGCGATGACATCGTGCTTGATTTCAGCTTCGATCTTGTCGATTCGCTTGATCGAAAACTTGGCATTGGCACGCAGTTTCAGAAATGCCGAGCGCGGAATTATTCCCATCTGCGCTTGTACTTCCGCAACCGCGAGCTCAACCTTGAGCCAGGTCTCGAACTTATGTTGATCGGTCCAAAGCGCGCCGATTTCCGGCGTTGTGTAGCGCGAAATCATCTGCCCTTTACCTTCTCCCAATCATCGAGAAACTTCTTGAGTCCAATGTCGGTCAACGGATGCTGGATCAACTTCTCGATAACATTGTACGGCATTGTACAGATGTCCGCACCGAGCATTGCGGCTTCGACAACGTGCATGGGATGGCGAACAGACGCGACAAGGACTTCGGTAGCGAAATCGTAATTATCGTAAATCTGCACGATCTGCTCGATCAGCTCCATGCCATCGGTCGAGATGTCATCGAGTCTTCCGATAAAAGGCGAGACAAAGCGGGCGCCGGCTTTGGCAGCAAAGATTGCCTGCGTCGCCGAGAAGACCAGCGTCATGTTGACCGGAATGCCTTCATCAAAGAACGTCTTGGTCGCCTGCAAACCGGGAAGAATGCAGGGACATTTGACGACGATATTTTTGTGCAATTTTGCCACCGCCCTGCCTTCGCGCAGCATCCCTTCGTAATCGGTGGCAGTAACCTCGGCAGAAATCGGCCCGTCGACAATGTCACAGATCTGCTTGAGAATGTCCTCGAACTTCCCTTTCTCTCTGGCAATCAGCGACGGATTGGTGGTCACACCATCAAGGACGCCGAGCGAAGCCGCCTTCTTGATTTCGTCGATGTTGGCCGTGTCGATGAAAAACTTCATCGTCTCCTCCTATAAGCGAAATTTGACTTTCTCCAAATATAGCCCCTCTGGCGGCGCCGGGTACTTGGCTCGATGTGTTCGCGGATGTTCAATCATCTTTCCGACATCCTCAACACTGATCTCGCCACAGGCTGCCTGCATCTGCGCTCCAACTAAGAATCGCACCATATGATGCAAGAACCGGTCGCCGGTAATCTTGAAATATAGTCTTTTCCCCGTGCGCTTCCAAGCCGCTTGTTTGATCGTGCAGACATTGACTTCCTTGAGGGATTTCGTCACGCAAAACCCGGAAAAGTCGTGCTCGCCAATGATTAGCTGCGAACACTGCTCCAGAATTGCCAGATCAGGACTTTCATCGGTCTGCCACCAGAAATCGTTGTAAAATGGCGATCGTTCTAATGCAATTTGGTAGCGGTACGTCTTCTCAAAGCTGTTACGGCGAGAGTTGAAGCTCGCATCTACTTCGCGCGAGCTGACTACAAGAATGTCCTTGGGAATCTGCGATTGCAGGGCCGGCGCGAACTTCTCGGCCGGAATAGTAGACTCGGTATGGAAGTTGACCAGGTAATCTTCCGCGTGAACCCCGGCATCGGTTCGGCTGCAACCGGTCGCCTTAATGTCCGACCGCGTAATTTTGGTCAAACCATTCTCTATTACCTGTTGTACACTAAGCGCGTTCTTCTGGCGTTGCCAACCGGCATAGCGGGTTCCAACGAACTTCAGGCGAACAAGGATGTTCCTCACCGGGACAACATCCATACAGAAATGACCAGCAGCACAATTGCGGACAGCATTGCCAAGTCGCGAAGACCAATGTCGCGTCGGCGATGAAATGTTCGAGTTGGATAAAGACCCCAGGCGCGCACCGTAAGGGCATTCGCCGTTGTGTCGATTCGTCGAAGCGCAGACGTCACAGTCGGAATCAGCATCGGAATAAATCTCCTTACGTTGCGAAAGGAACTCTTGCCGACTTGCGCGCCACGCGCGCGTTGCGCCATCTCAATGCGCCGATGTTCGGAGAGTATCTGCGGTATGAAGCGAATCGCGATCGTTATCGCCATACCGATTCCCTGCGCCGGCAGCCCCAGCCGGCCCAGCGGTGCAAGAGTTCGCCAGACGAGTTCGGCGAATTCTTCCTGGCCGATCCAGCGTACAAAGCAAATCGCAATAACAAAAAAGAGCACGATTCGCCAGCAGTACAACAATCCCGTAATTAACGCACCTTGGTTCAGGATTAATGGACCAAGGGCGATGCGTGCCGAATCGGCTGTCTGCGAAAACAGCAGGTGCATCAAGAATGTGATCGCGCAAAACAGCAGAGCTGGTAAGGCAATCTTGGAAAAGTCAGAAAACGGTACCCTGATGATGATTGTGAGCGCCACAGACGCAATTGATAACAATGATAGGACCGATGGATCGAGCGAGAGGCCGATCAGAAGCGCCACTGCGAAAATGGCTGCCAACCGGACAGCGGAATCAATACGACTGGGCTGAACTACTTGATTAAATAGCATTGATCAGATTTGCGGCCCGGCAATTGTTCTTGGCACCGAGCCTTTCCTGCGCAATGATATAGCAATCGAGCGTGAGTGTCAATCGGGATGAAATGGGAATTTGGAGCCGTGCCGGACGCTATTTGGAGAGTACCATCTTCCGGTTTTGCGACTCAGTGCCAACTTGCAGTCGGTAGAAATACACGCCGGAGGATAATGCTGAAGCATCGAATTCAAGAATCTGCGTCCCGGCTTGCGCCGTCTCCTCTCGCAGGCGGGCGACGTGCTGGCCGAGGACGTTGAAAACATCCAACGTCAATGACTTGCCCGCGGAGCGCGGGCTTATCGTGAAACTGATCTGGGTGGTCGGATTGAAAGGATTAGGATAATTCTGGCGCAACTGGAAGTCGAACGGAATCGGACGCACATCGACATAATCATCGGCGTCGGTCGAAACATTATCTTCGAGGAAAGAAAGCACACGGCTCAGATATGCTGACCGAGTCGCATATCCTTGCGTCGTCAGGGTGCTCGCAACGGCTTCCAAACCGAAACTCGTAAACACTACTCGGGATCCGTTGGGACGGGCGTAGATGCTTCCGGCCGCACCGAATAGCGTCGATCCGACTGCGAAATCAAACAAGCGATTAGCCTCGGGCGAAATCTCCAGGACATCGCAGTCGTACTGGTTCGCTGCAGCGCCACCGCCGCGGATTCGCAGTCGCAGGTTGTCGCTCACCGGGTTACCGGCAATGCCCAGAACGTCAAGTGGCTCATAGTCGGAAAGATAACGGACACCAAGATAGTCGCGTGCAAATGTGGAATCTGCCGTTTGTGCCAAGCGCTCCGCGATATCCTGTCCGTTGATGTAGAGATGCCCACCTTGATCCAGGTAACTGCGCAGGAAAGCGACTTCGGAAGCATTGATTGCCTGACTTAGGTTTGTCCGTGCATTTCCGGTATACCAGATAATGTATCGATAGTCTAACTCGGCCGTACCCGGAGTATTTTGGCTGCCGATATCCCAGTAGGCGTAAGGCAAAGAGAGCGAGTCGAGGGCCGCCTTGATCAACGCTGACCGGTCTTCGAGTGCCGGACTGTCGTCGGCGTCCACGACAAGAATCTCGACACCCCCGACATATTTGCGATAGTTCGTCGTAAATGTATCCGGCGGATTGGTGGTGATAATATCAAGAGCGAAGTCGCCATTGGTCGGCGAGATATCTGGACTGATCGAAAACGTCAGTGGGGTAGTCGAGTTGATCGTCTGACCTGAATTCACGTTGCCGATGATTTGTGTTCCGTTAAGCATAGTGATTCCCGGAGTCGAACTGCGGAGAGCAACCTTGACACCGGTCGCGGATTTCCAAACGTTGCGGAAGCTGTAAGAGAATTGAATCGTCTCGCCCTTGTCGAGAATTTGGTCGCCGTTTCCGGAAGTGACATCCGAAAAGTCGCTGTTCATTAGCTGCATATTGGTGCGGCTATACGTAAGGTCGAGATTGCAGGTAATAGTCTTGTCGACAAGATCATGACGAATATCCCAAACGGATATTTGATGCGGTGTCGCATACCACGATGCTGTGCTGGGGGTGGTCAGATCAGTCCATTCGGCGTAGATACCCTCTTGACCGGGAAAAAGATCGCCGCCATCGCCGGAGTTGTCAGCACTTTCTAAGTTGAAGGCGCCGTCGGCCTGTTCAAGGGAAATTCGCCAATGACCGAATGAGGTCTGGTTATTTGATCCCGGAAGGTTGTCGTCGCAGTGCAGTATCATCAATCCTGATCCGGGAATGAACGAGTCAAAACCAACCCGCTGACGATTCTCGATAATGAAATATTCTTTGCCATTTCCGCCCGGCACCTTGATTCGATAACGAATGGAATCGGAGACGGCACCACCAAGGACCACGTTGGTAAGATTGTTGGTAACTTCGATAGTCTTGCCGAATGATCCATGCAATGAGTCGAGGACGTGCTTGCACCAGCCATCGAAGTGCGCCGGTGTCCGTTGAGCGTTGTTCCAGGAACCGCCGGCCATCAACGACCAGTTGCCCAGACCGGGTGCGGATGAGCTTTCACTGACATCATACAGGTCAGGTAGGCCGAGAATGTGACCGAATTCGTGAGCATAGACTCCGACACGCAGGGCGCCGCCAAGTACTTCTTCAGGGACCGCAATGTAGTTGAAAACTGCTTTGCCATCACCTGTAGACACCTGTCCTGCAGTAGACCAGCGGTGAGACCAAATCTGGTTGGGACTGCCGGTCTCTTCCGCACCTTGACCGGCGTGAACTACGAACACAGCATCAACAAACCCATCACCATCGTTGTCATATGGGGCGAAATTGACTGTTGGATCGGCGGCAATGACAGCATCCTTGGTCAACGTGCGTGCATTCGGTTCGGCCGCCTGCATGCCGCTGCCGCTGCCGGTATATTGCGCATAGGTCTTGGGCATACGGAACCAACCAAACACATCACCATCTACGAGAAATTGACCATATGAACTTTCAAGGTAGAAATCGGTCATACTGCCGAATTGAGTGGCCCCTTGCGAGAAGAGAATTTGATCGACGGTTGACGCAGTGATATTTGCCTGGGCGCCGCCGGAAGCGGGATTATCGGAAAAATCAACCAGCAAGACGCAAACGCGAATTGTCTTCTGGGCGCCAGTTGCAGTTGACTTGGCAAGGACATTCTGCAGATTTATCGCCGCCGGCTGATTTGCCAATTGCTCGTGCCAGGCAGCAAACTTGTGGCTGAATTCATTCCACGCACCATTAGCTTCGAGTTTGGCGCGCAACTCCGGAGAAATTGTCAGGGCTGTCACAGGCACAGTCTGCCAGAGCAGAGTAATGGCGAGAAGACAGCTTGACAGGTTTAAGCGAAAGAGGGGAAACTTCTTCAAATCAGGCAGCAATGTCACAGTCACATTCCTCACTTCAGTACGTACGCGCCAGCCACCCGTTTTGCTTAGTCCTACTTCATTAAAACCATCTTACGGGACTGGGAGTTTCCGTTAAATGTGATTCGGTAGAAGTAAACGCCGGAACCGGCATCAAGTCCATTGGCGGTCTTGCCGTTCCAGGTAAAGCTGTGCGGGCCCGCCGCGGCATTGTCAACATAGGTTGCTCTGACGATTTGCCCAAGCGAATTCACTATCTCAAAGCGGTAAGCCCCGGCCACCGGGAGAGCAAAGTCGATGCGAGTCTCGGGGTTGAACGGATTCGGGAAGTTCTGTTGCAATGTAAAGTCGGTTGGCAGAATTGAGTTGTCACTGTCGTCGACATCAGTTGCCTGATCATAGGCAGCCTCACCGGCTTGCAGCGCGACGCGGATTTCCTCGATGCTGTTACCGCTGGCGATTACGAAGCCGATGCGCAGCTCTTGTCCGGCATCTCCGCCAATAGCGCTGACACCGGCAAATATCGCATTGTCACCATTAGTTGGGTTTACAATTGACTCACCGGCGGTCAGCAGGTCGAACTTGTCAGCGGTGCTCATCAAGCCGGCCTTGAGCATCGATCCGTCGACAGCTACGCCAAATCGACTTTCGGCTGGAAGAATGCGGATTCCGATGTAGCGGTCAAAGGAACTGCTGCGAGTGATATAGTCATTGCCATCTTGTATTACTGCTTCCCCACCGCCGAAATCGAAATCACAGGCGAGAGCTAGCGCCGTAATCGATTGGGTGGAGGCATTGCCGGCGCTGATTTCGTATTCCATCAGAACGAAGTTGCTTTTCGTGATCTCGTCGAAGACCGTGGCTGTTTGATCGATGCGATAGGCATAGTCCGAGGTCACGAAGCCGGTGTGGGCTTCGGTGGCCGTACCAAACTGGTTAAGGAGAATACTGTCACCGGCATGGAAGTCGATTCCATCAGCCAATGCGTCATAAACACTTCCGTTGGCATCGGCGATCATCAGGCTCATTACGCTTAGGGGGTCAACTGCGGATGCTATGTCATAGAGCCTGCGACTCAAACCGAAATTGGTGACTTCGGCACTTAAGCGATTAGTGGCTATTGTGGATGAACCGGCAATAGTCGGCTGCCCGAGGACGATCTTGAAATCAGCGCTGTTGAGATATCCGAACTGCGGATTGTAGAAGTCGACAGTGAATTCGGCTTCGGTGCCGGCAGTGGCGCTATGGTCAATCTTGACGAGGTAGGGATTGGTGAGATTATCTACGAGGGCTGCTGTCGGCGCGCTGCCGAAGCTGGCTTCGTTCGACAGAATGAATACGTGCGGATTGCTCGAGCGCAGAATACCGCTAAGATTGTTGGCATCGATTGATAGGTTCGAAAGCGTGAGATTAAGTTCGGTAGTGTTGCCAACTTCAAGGACAGCCGAGCTGCTATTCGCAAGGTTGACTTGCTCGACTTGGATACGCGGTTTGAGCGGCTGGGGAAGCAACTCAATGGCTCTCTGCACATTGATGAATCCAAATCCGTAGTCATTGTCCTGACCGACACTGCCGAGGTCGGTCGCGGACATCATCAGAGCGTTCTTAATCTCGGCAACTGTCGCATCGGGGTTGTATTCGCGCATCAAGGCGATGCAGCCGGCTACGACTGGCGCTGCCATTGACGTCCCCGACATTTGGCGGTAACCGCCTCCTTTGTAGGAGGAACGCAGAGCCACTCCCGGAGCAACGAGTTCCGGCTTAATTCTTGTGATGTCGCAGTTGGCCGGTCCGCGACTGGAGAATGAGGCGACCAACAGGTCGGATCGGGTTTGATCAACGGCACCAATTGAGAAGGAGTTGGTAGGTCCGGTCGCGCGATCGGCCGGATTGCGGATCGTGCCGGCATTGGGACCTTCATTGCCACAGGCGAAGATGACGACGACACCGAGGGCTTCAAGATTGTCGATTGCCTGCCAGAAAGTCGCATCGCAGGGAGCCAGCAGACCTTTGGGAATGCCCCAGGAATTGCAGATAACGTCGGGGAGATCGCTTACCGTCTGTGTGTTACCGTCCGGATCGGCTGCCCATTGGAAGGCGGCAATAATGTCGGAAACTGTCTTATTCAAGGATTGCCCTCGGTCAATCACCGACGCAGACATCCACTGAGCGTTGAACGCGACACCGACGGTATCGGCGCCGTCGCGACCAACCATTAAGCCCATTGTGTGGGTGCCGTGACCATTGAGGTCGACCGGGGTCGTGGTGCCATAGGGGTCAAACCAACTCTGGGCGAACATGCCGTCATTGCCTCTCCAATTGCCAGCGAGTGCAGGGTGGGTACCTTCCACACCCGTATCAAAACTGCAGACGAGTCGGCCATGACCGGTGTAGCCCATCTGCCACAAGTCACGCACACCGATTTGGGAGATATACGAACTGCTTCCGGCGTAACCGGACTCCGCTACCGATTTGGAAACGGGGTCGACAAGCTGCAACGGTTGATCGTCAATTAAGTACTCAAGCTCGTCAGAGGCGGTTAATTCTTCGAGCTGTGAAGCTTCAACTGAAAACGAGACTGCGTTGGCGATCCAGTAAGTCTTGACGTTTTTTGCCAGGCCGGAATTTTCCAGTTCGCGAAGACGATTCACAAATGAAGTCCGCGATACGTCCTGCTTCTTGAGAACATTGATCAACTCCGCATGCCCCTTAAGCTGGCGGGCATCCTTCATCATGCTGGAGGTGATAGCCGATGCCTGGGAATCGGTGTTTTTGACGATAGCAACGACATTGACCCACTCTGTCACAGCGAGGTTCTTCTCTGCCAATGATGGCGAAACCTTGTCGGCATTAAGGGCCATCGACGACTTGCCGAAGATGGTCAGGAATGCGAGTGCGAGGATGGTGAGTCTTGTCATCATGACCTGCTATTGAGCAAGCGACGTGCCGTGGTGGAATTATGCAAGTCCATGCACAGCAATAATGACGGAACTGAACCACTGTTGTCACAATTTCTGTTAAGATATTATGAAACAGCGGTTTACATTGGCACAAGTTGGGCAGAATCCGGAGAGAGATTCGGCGAATTGTAAGCTTACTACCTTGCTGATGAAGCGTACTGCACATATTAGTATGCATTGCTATGCACTGCCCATTCCATTTGCGGGTGAATAATTAATGAAGTATTCTTATCCATATGTTGGATAATCGCGATAAGCAAGCCATCGCGGCATTGTTTGCAGTCGGGTTGATAATCAGGCTCGTGTACTTTCTTGAGTACCGTACCCTGCTGGAGTTCCTGCATCCGACTGTTGACGCGCTATATCACCACTTGAGCGCGAAGGCGATTGCAGCGGGAGCGTTGACCTCGAGCGAGCCATTCTTCCGGGCTCCGTTTTATAATTACTTTCTCGGCTTCATCTATTCCCTGACGAATGACAGCATTGCCGCAGCACGATTTGTTCAGCTGTTAATCGGTTCGCTGACTGCTCCACTGGTCTATCTACTCGGGCGCGAAGTATTTGATCGCAAGATTGGATTGCTGGCAGCGGCAGTAGTGTTGTTGACAGGAGATATCGTCTATTTCGAAGGCGAATTGGTGCTCGAAGTCACTGCCATGTGGTTAATCTTGATCAGTCTGCTCTTGCTGGTGCGGTTCACGAAAGAACCCAAACTTTCGACGCTGACGTGGCTGGGGCTAACGATTGGTCTTGCAATCGTTGATCGTCCCAACACCTTCGTAATCTTGCCGCTTGTCGCTTGGGTGCTGTGGCGCAACTACAGAAGTGATTCGAGCACTTTCCGAATTCACCATGCGCTGTTGTTCGCGGTACTGCTGATGATTCCGGTCGGATTAGTCTTAGTGCACAATGTGACGCGGACACAACCGGCACTGACAATTGCGACACAGGGCGGCGTCAATTTTTACATCGGAAATCATCCCGACGCCGATGGCGTGAGTGCGGTGATGCCGGGACGGCTGGGATACAATTGGCAATACGCTGATATCAAGTTTGCTGCTGAAGAAGAGGCAAAGACGAGTCTCACACCGGCACAGGTCAGTTCCCATTACTTCGGGCTTGGCTTGGAGTCGATCATTTCCAATCCGACAGATTGGCTGATGTTGATGGTGAGGAAGACGTACTTGATATTCTCCGGCGCCGACATATCCAACAACCGGAACTTGCCGGCGTTCAAGTCGGAGTTCTTTCTCTTCAAGCTTCTTCCAATCGGAATGGGTCTTCTTGCTCCGCTGGGTATCGTCGGCATGATCGTGTTCTGGCGCAGATCGAGAGCCGTTCAGATCGCGACTATGTTTGTCGTGCTGTATGCGGCCTCTTTCATTGCGTTCTTTGTTAGCTCACGATTCCGATTGCCGTTGTTGCCAGTACTGGCGATTCTGTCCGCAGCTTTACTGGTGGATGTTATTGAGCGGTTCCGCCACCGCCAGTTTCGACAAGCTGCTATTTCCGTTGCAGGCGTGGCTGTACTTGCGGTGTTGTTGAACATCAACCTTTACGGCATGCAGTTTGACAATCGTCAGCAGGCAGCGTTCAATAAGGGAAACCTCTACTTAGAAACTAATGACCTTCCGCGAGCGATCGCAAGCTATCGCGAAGCACTGGCGTTTGGACAACCGCTGCAACAAGTGCACCTGAATCTCGGAATTGCCTTCCTCAAGTCAGGACAGCTTGATTCCGCATGGAATCAGTTTATCTGCGAAGATTCGCTGACTGGCGGCAGCGCCGAGGCACTGAATAATCTGGCTTATCTGTATCGACAGACCGGACAAACGAACGAGGCGTTGATTGCAGCGGAAGCGGCGGTGGATGAAAAGCCCTACCTTCCCGAAGCCCGATTGAATTATTGGTACGCTTTGCGTGAGGCGGGACTTGCGGATTCGGCTTATTCTTCGATTCAACGCGTCGCTGCCACCGAGACGCTGGGGCGAAACGAAAAGTTCATCCTGGCGATCTCCGCAATTGATCTGCGGCGATTTGTCGAAGCCGACACGCTGCTGCGTTCGATACTCCGCGACCAAAATCGGAAAGGCGCACCCACCTATTCAGAAGCCTCCAGCGCGTCCGGATTATCGGGCGGATTGGCGCCTGCAGTGTTTGAAAGTCGCGTGTATTACAATCTTGCGCTTGCCCAGGCCGGACGCGGCGAGATTGATTCAGCAATTGTCTATTTGCAGGAAGCCGTAAAAAGTGATCCGGGCCTGTCCGAAGGCTGGACTAA
Source organism: uncultured Ignavibacteria bacterium (assembly GCA_964370935.1). Classification (GTDB taxonomy): domain Bacteria; phylum Zixibacteria; class MSB-5A5; order CAIYYT01; family CAIYYT01; genus JADJGC01. Next base: position 87,364 of record CAYJKI010000006.1, read on the forward strand.
TCTGGGATCGGCATTATACACCAACGGGAAATACCCTGAAGCCATCGAAGCATTTGCGCAAGCGCGCCGGTTGACGCCGGAGTCTGAAGTGATTCTGTTCAATCTGGCGCTGTCGTACTTTGCTGCTGGCGACAGAGATAAAGCTGAAGAGACTGCCGGCGAATGCCTCCGGTTGTTTCCTGCGTTTTCTCCGGCGAAGCAACTGCTGGACAGCATCAAATCCGGGCAAAAATAAACACGCCGAAGAATCACTCCTTCGGCGCGTGTAGTTTGAGAAGAACTCAATAGATGTGAATTAGTTTAAGAACCAATCAGTCATATTGGTCACTATGTTGACAGCATCGTCTTCTTCGACAGCCCAAGGCGAGAATCCAAACGCTGCCGTCTTGAATATACCGTTATCCTGCCTCACCGCGATGACCGTACCGTGCAACGGCTTGACCCAACGCTCAAAGTTATCAGGAATGTTGCTGCCAAAATACGAATTGTAGAGGAACAGCGGCGTGCTTAAGACATCGCGCACAAAGTAGTTTGTGTGCGGCGCACCGCGGAAGGTAACCTCGTCATACCAATTCGACTGTTCGCCGCCGCGCTTGAAAATATAGGTCATCTGGACCTTCTCCAGATCGACATTGAAATTGTCAAGCCCGGTACCGACCAGCGCGAGTCCGCCGATAAATTGGTCTAAGTTCTCCGGACGAATTGTATCCGTCTCTGTCGGCGACCAACCGAGAGACCGCAGGATGTATCGGGGGGTCCAGCCGTCTTTGTATTCGCCGGTAACGCGGAAGTAACGGATCGGAACCGAGTTTGGCGAAAATGCATTGAGCTGCTCCGACGATGTACCGCCGAAAGGAGAAGTCGACCACACCCAGACGCTTCCACCCAGATCCATGTAGGTAGTCAAGCCGGCGTAGTCATCAGAGGTATAGGTGGGAGCACTGCCGTCACCAAGCATAACAATCAATTTGTATTTGGCGATTTGCAGTTTGGTTGGACGAATGCGTGTCGTGTCGACATCAGTATAACCGGCACTCACGAAGATGCGGCGATAGTATTCGTTAATTTCAGCCCAGCGGTAAATGTTGATGCCATCGGTGCGCTCGGTGCACGAGATTTCACCGGGCGAGGTGCCGAATCGACAGTTCTCGCGGGCGTAAAGCAGAATCCGCTTCTCGAAGCGCGGATATATTGCGCGGAAAACACGATAGTCTGGAGTCGGGTCGGGCGCGGATGCATCGTCACGGGCAGTGACTTTAATGACGAAATAGCCTTCACGGGTTGTGTCCGCGACCGATGCATTGCGCCAGAGATTGAATACTCTTGCGCTTGTCGACTGCACCCAAACTCCACCGCGTTCAGAATCCTGCGAACTCAACACCAGCTTCTCGGTCACCTGATTAGTGTCAATTTTGAAGTCGCCGTTGAACTTTCCAGTAACCGGATCGAAATCCAGTTCGGACTTGTTGTAGGGACCGAACACCTGATAATAGAAATCAAATTCCGGTTGATCCGTGTCGCTGGGGAAGTCAATCTTGTCTGAACCCTTCCAATCGAAACTGATTCCACCGTAGGCGAAACTCGTGTCGGGAAGATCAAAGAAGCCACCGGCCTCAAAGCCTGTGGTGATTTCCGTCTCCGGCGGGTTGTTGTTTCGAGAGTAGATGCTGAACTCAATCTCCGAAGAGACCGAGTCGTTGTCGATCGCACGGACAAAGAAGAACTGCACGACCGTATCGGCGGGCGTCGTGCCGGCAACGAGGCGAACCTGCTGGCGGGTTGGGCTTTCGCTGCGTTCGACATCGACAATCGTCCAACAGGCAGGAATGCAGTTGGAACCCGGACCCGGTAATTGAATGTTGGTTGCTGCGTAAGCGCGCAACTGGGCGGCATCACTAGTGTCAACCGAAGCTGCGAGCAAAACGTCGGCCGTAACAACCGCATGCTGATAGGCTACAATGTAACCGTCGACGTCAGTGCCGTACCAATTAATGACGGGACTGGTGGTAAAGTGCGAACCGGACGCCGGGATGTTGACGATATTAACTATCGGCTGTTTCAAGTCAGGCGTTGGGCCATCCGGTGAGGTATCGCACGACGTGACAAAGAGCGCTGCCGCGAGCAGAAGCAACGGCACCGCACTCCTTATTAACTTCTCTTGCAAAAACATCTATTCCTCCTCAAACACTCATAAATCCAGAATTAGAACTTCATCCCGAGGGTGAAGCGGTGGGCTTCGTTCAGCAAGCCCATGTCCTGATAGCCGTAGTCTAAGCGCAGTTCCATCTTGTTGAACGGAACCCGCAGACCGCCGCCAATACTGAACGTGCCTTCATCATAGTTGAACTTCTCGCCAACTCTAACAAAGTACCGTTCGTCGTAGCCATATTCAAAGCCCGCATTGTACTTCTCCAGGTTGTCCGAAGGATGCGAAGCTTCTACCGCAAACACGCCCTTATGCTTCTCGCCATCAAGAACATTGATCGCGCCGCCAAAGCGGAAATTGATCGGCAGCGGATAGCCCTCTTGAATGAAGGTCATATCCGGACCAAAGTTCGAAATCACCATCGAGATCTTGAAGTTACGGAAGCCCGTATCGTAGTTGGTGCCGACATCCGCCGCCCAACCGCTCGAACGTTCATCCTCCAAGAGTTCATCGATGAACTTCAACGTCAAACCGACGCTGAAACGATCCGTCAATGCCCGGCCATAGCTCAACGTCGCCGCATAGCTGCGGGCGCCGAACGTCCGGCCCGTACCGTTGAAATACTCATACGTCGTCTCATCCATGTCGCCGGCATCCAACGAATAGAAGCCCAACCCCAACACGCCGCCGAAACGGTACAACGGGTAAGCGATCCCCGCAAAGTCATACTTGATCTCTGCCGGATAATCAACATGCGTAAACACAACTTCGCGATCATAGAGATGCGTCAGACCGGCCGGATTGTAATACATCGCCGTCGCATCATTCGACACCGCTACAAACGCTTCACCCATGCCGATCGCGCGCGCGCTAACACCGATCTCCAAAAACTGCGCGCCGGCCGTACCGACCTTCGCCTGTGCCAGCAACATGCCCGGCAAAAGCAAAAGCAGCAACGACACACACAGTATTATCTTCCTCACTATCATCGCAGCTCCTCTATCGAAACCGTAAATATTCTCTGTCCTTCCAAGTCCGAAACCAAATATCGCGGACTTACTTAATGATCACGAACTTGCCAACCTGATTACCCAAAACCGACTCGACCGAGTACAGATAGACACCGGAAACGGCAGCCTGGGTATTGCGAGAGATCAGATCCCACGACATCATGCTTTCGCCTTCCTGAAGCGGGGGACCGCTGGGATGCTGGAGTTCGCGAACCAAGTCGCCATCAAGCGTATAGATGCGAATCGTCGCTTCTTTCGGCAGATTGGCAAAATGAATGCGGCGTGCGCGGTCTTGGGAAACGACGTTGCCCTCAAGACGCTCGTAGCCGGCATCGAAATAACCACCGTCAATGCGATATGGATTCGGGAAGACCGTGACCTTAAGGTTTTCCTTCTCTACGCGGTCGGCCGAATTGACCGGATAAATCTGAATCGCATTCGCCAGCGGCGAACTTTCGAGCGGCGCCAGGCTGGTTGACGGGTTGCCGAAGTCAAAAGCTGACACCGACATATAGACCGACTGCGAAGCAAGCACGCCCTCAATCGTATACTCGTATTCGTAGAAGGCATCAACCGACTGATTCAATTCTTCGACCCAGACCATTTCGCCGGGTTGAGCATCCGGATACAATTTATAGATACCGCCTTCTTCACCCAGCACGGAGCGGTTGAAGTCCTGATTGACGAAGTAGTAAGCCGTCAACGTTCCGTCGTCATCCGTCCAGGCAAGCGAATCGCGTTGCGAAGGATAACGAGCCGGATCAAAGTCACCACCGTAGACCGCCTTGAGCTCATCAAGCGTGAAAGGATTCTCCGTCATTTCCCAACGGGGCGGAGCAAAGCCGGTATTTAAGCGGAAGCGGGTGTAGTTTTCGCGGTCATAGGAGGTCAACAGCGCGAATTCACTAAGAATCAGCCTGGAGCCCATATAGACTCTATAACCTTCAAAATCCTTTTGGAACGAGAAGGGATCAACACCTTCTTCGGTATCTTTGCCGTTCCAACGAATGACAATCTTGCCCGGCGAGGCGCTGAATCTCAATTGTGGCGGATTCGGAGGCGGCGGACCACTGAAGTCGGGTACACCATCGCCGAACCGATACATTTCTTTTCCGGTGCAAGGATTAGTAATCGGGTCTTCTACGCCCGGCAACGTCCTGACGCCATTGCTATCAGTATCTACACCCGGATTGTCATAGACCCAAGCTGCCCACTGCGCGTTGGTCGCCAGGTCAGAAAAGTCGAGAGCATTGTTGAATTTGTCTGGGTCGGTATCATCGAAAAACTTCCGGAAGTCATCGGGACGGACATGGAAGCGGTCAGCTCCGATGTAAGCCATCGTGACGAGAAGCGAGTCGCCGGCTGTAATGTCGAACGGGCCAAATGACAGCAGATAGCGCGTGTCATAGCCATCAGCAAGGTTTTTGCCCAGCGCTTGATCCGAAGGTGGCGGCAACCAACCCTGCGAAGTATAGTTCTGCGTCGAATAAAGCTGATCGTAATCGAATTCGCCGTTTTTCATAACGAAATACTTGTTTTCATCGCCGGCCGGAGTGCCCAAGCCGCCGGTGCCAAAACTTCTGGCGTTATCCTGCAGGATCGGACCCCAATCGAGAGTCGGATCTCCCTGCGATACCCACCAGTTGAAGCTGGTTTTCAATTCAGGGTTAGGCGTGCGCACTACGCGCGTGCCGGTAACGGCCGTGGGGCTCTTCTCGTCGAACACACCGGCGCTATTCGGATCACCATCGTTGTCGGCGATCCAGGCAACGTTAATAACATCTTCAAGCTCGTTGCAGGATGGCGATACGACGGTGTTCTTAAATCCGCAGATATCGTCCTGGAAGAAGTTATTGGTTCCCGGATGTCCGACGTCGGCGTCAACATAGATGCCCATGAACGCCTTGCGGATTTCGTTGACACTGACGTTACGAATAACAAAATCGAGAAGGATGAAGTCCTCGGCGTACGAATACGACCAAGAGTAGCTCTTTTGCACGACTTCGACACCAATCGGCACATGTGCACGTCCCTCTTCGGGGTTTTGCGGCACATACGCTGCATCAGTAAGCGTGTCGGAGTAAATGGCGATATAGTCGGCTTCGGAAACCGCGTCGTCAGAATACTCCGGATCTGACTTTCTAATCGTGCGCTTGATCATATTGCCACGAGGCGCTGCATCGGCCCACATTTCGAATACATGCTGCCAACCGTCATGGCCGTGGGACACCAACGTGTCCTCATTGACGATTGCGCCGATCCAAAGTGCGCCCTGGAAGAGATATTCAATTCCGGAGCCGGCCGGAAAGACGCACGAGGGCGCCGACAGACCGGTTTCAGGATCGAGAATACTGGCATCGGCCTGATTGCCAAAAATGCCATAGTTGGTCACACACAGGTGAATATTCCCGACCTTGTGGACGCGAACTTCTTGAGATGGTGCAGCCAATGGCTTATTTAGAACCTGCAGGCGGCGCAAATGCTCCGCGCGGGTTTCATTAGTTACCAGCGCAGCATTTGCAAGGTTGTAACTGCCCAGCACGATCGCCAAGCCAATCACAAACAGTTGCGCCAGTGATCTTCTGTAACGATTAAGGTTCACAGACTTCCCTCCAACTCTATCCGAAATGAAATTGTCTCAAAACTATAACAACGAATGTTCATTCTCAATTTTCCTTAGAACTTCATCCCGAGGGTGAAGCGGTGGGCTTCGTTCAGCAAGCCCATGTCCTGATAGCCGTAGTCTAAGCGCAGTTCCATCTTGTTGAACGGAACCCGCAGACCGCCGCCAATACTGAACGTGCCTTCATCATAGTTGAACTTCTCGCCAACTCTAACAAAGTACCGTTCGTCGTAGCCATATTCAAAGCCCGCATTGTACTTCTCCAGGTTGTCCGAAGGATGCGAAGCTTCTACCGCAAACACGCCCTTATGCTTCTCGCCATCAAGAACATTGATCGCGCCGCCAAAGCGGAAATTGATCGGCAGCGGATAGCCCTCTTGAATGAAGGTCATATCCGGACCAAAGTTCGAAATCACCATCGAGATCTTGAAGTTACGGAAGCCCGTATCGTAGTTGGTGCCGACATCCGCCGCCCAACCGCTCGAACGTTCATCCTCCAAGAGTTCATCGATGAACTTCAACGTCAAACCGACGCTGAAACGATCCGTCAATGCCCGGCCATAGCTCAACGTCGCCGCATAGCTGCGGGCGCCGAACGTCCGGCCCGTACCGTTGAAATACTCATACGTCGTCTCATCCATGTCGCCGGCATCCAACGAATAGAAGCCCAACCCCAACACGCCGCCGAAACGGTACAACGGGTAAGCGATCCCCGCAAAGTCATACTTGATCTCTGCCGGATAATCAACATGCGTAAACACAACTTCGCGATCATAGAGATGCGTCAGACCGGCCGGATTGTAATACATCGCCGTCGCATCATTCGACACCGCTACAAACGCTTCACCCATGCCGATCGCGCGCGCGCTAACACCGATCTCCAAAAACTGCGCGCCGGCCGTACCGACCTTCGCCTGTGCCAGCAACATGCCCGGCAAAAGCAAAAGCAGCAACGACACACACAGTATTATCTTCCTCACTATCATCGCAGCTCCTCTATCGAAACCGTAAATATTCTCTGTCCTTCCAAGTCCGAAACCAAATATCGCGGACTTACCTAATGATCACAAATTTACCGACCTGATTGCCCATATCAGATTGTATTGAATACAAGTAAATGCCGGCGACAGCCGCTTGAGTATTTCGAGTAATCAGGTCCCATGAGGTCATGCTTTCGCCTTCCTGGAACTGACAATCGCACGGATGCTGGAGTTCGCGCACTAAATCGCCATCAAGCGTATAGATGCGAATCGTCGCTTCTCTCGGCAGATTGGCAAAATGAATGCGGCGTGCGCGGTCGGTCGAGGCTGTCGTATTGTCGACACGCTCGTAACCGGCATCAAGATATCCGCCGTCGATACGATATGGATTCGGGAAGACGGTGACTTTTAGATTTTCTTCCGCCACGCGATCGGCTGAATTGACCGGATAGACCTGAATCGCATTCGCCAGAGGTGAGCTTTCAAGCGCCGCCAAGCTGGTCGCCGGGTTGCCGTAATCAAATGCCGAAACGGCAAAATAGATCGGGCGCGAGGCCAACAGGCCATCAATTACGTATTCATATTCATAGTAAGCATCGACCGAATCGTTGATCTCGGGAACCCAGATCATGTCGCCGGGTTGAGCATCCGGGAACCGCTTCCTGATGGAACCGGATTCGCCGAGAATTGAACGGTTGAAATCCTGCTTGGTGAAGTAATAGGCCGTCACTTCGCCGTTATCATCGGTCCAAGCCAAAGAATCACGAGTGTTCGGATAAGTCAGAGGATCAAAGTTTGGTCCATAGATGCTCTTGAGCGAGTCAAGCGTGAAGGGCACCTCGGTCAATTCCCAGCGCACCGGATCAAAGTTGAGATTCAGGCGATAGCGATTGTAGTCCTCGACATCGTAGGAGGTTAACAAGGCGAATTCGCTAAGAACAAGCTGTGTACCCATGTAAACGCGGTAGCCTTCGAAGTCGCGCAGGTAGGAGAAAGGATCTTCAGAAGTCTCGGTAATTTCGCCGTTCCAGCGCAGTTCCACGCGACCGGGAGATGCCGAGAACCGAAGCTGCGGAGCGGGCGGCGGCGGTGGTCCGGCAAAGTCAGGAACGCCATCACCATATTTGTAATATTCCTTGCCGGTACAGGGATTGAAGTGTGGATCGGGATCGGTAACCGGCGCGATTGACTTCACCCCGTTGCTGTCGGTATCGATGCCGGGGTTATCATAGACCCAGCCGGCCCAAAGCGAGTTGGTGACCAAGTCGGAAAAATCCAATGATGCATAGAACAAGTTTGGATCGGCCTCGTTGAAAAGCCGGAAGTCATTAGGATTGCGATGGAACTTGTCGCCGGCGGCATAGGCAATTGTAATCGGCAGCGAATCGCCGGGAGGAAGCTCAAATGGTCCAAACGAGAAGAGATACCGGGTATCATAGCCATCGGCGAGGTTTCCAGCCAAGCCTTGCTGGCCAGCCGGCGGCAACCACCCTTGCGAAGTCTGATCGACGGCGGCGTAAATCTGATCGTAGTCGAATTCCGCACGGGACATGATATAGTACTTGTTATGGTCGCCTTCGGGTGTGCCAAGATAACCGCCGAAATCGCGGTTATTGTCGGCGCGACGCGGTCCCCAATCCAAGTTGGTATCATCGCCGTTGGAAACCCACCAATTGAATGAGAATTGGAGTTCCGGATTGGGCGAACGAACGACGCGGGTACCGGCCACTCCGGTTGGGCTGTATTCATTGAAAACATTACCGATCGGGTCGCCATCGAAGTCGGCGGTCCAGGCGATGTTGACATCTTCCTCGATCTCGCGGCACGCCGGTGTCGGAGACGAGGCAAGATATCCGGTGATGTCGTCGGCAAAACCATCGGGAGTGTTGACGTGCCAAATATCGGCATCGACGTAGAGAGCCATATACATCTTGCGGAGGTCGCGAGAGCCGATGTTGACGATTTTGAAGTCCATCAGCACAAAGTCTTCAGCATAGCTAAACGACCAAGCGTAGCTGCGCTGGATGACCTTAATACCAAGCGGTTTGTGCGCCCGGTTGAGAATCTCATCGCGGCCGGTAAGTGCGGCATCGACCAATGTGTCGGTGTACTCGGCAATGTAGTCCTGTTCACTGACAGCATCGGTACTGTAGAACTCGGAAGTCTTGCGTGTCGACATCTGGATGATGTCGTCGAGAGGCGCAGCTCGGGGATACATTTCATTCGTCCGCTGCCAGCCATCGGCGCCGACCGAAACGAGGGTGTCCTCGTCGGCAATCGCGCCGACCCAGAATGCACCTTGATAGAGATAGTTGACACCGGTTCCAGCCGGAAATTCGAACGACGGTGCAAGTTCACCTTGATTGACGCCCGGGCCGATACAATAAAGCTCGGGCAACCAATCGCCATCGGCGAACTGACTCCCGAAGAATCCCCAATTGGTGACGGTGAAGAAGACATTGCCGACGCGGTGAGAGCAGTTTTGAGTATTTGGAGTAGCCGTAACTTTGCGCAACGCCTGTCGCCGCAGATCTGCATCATCGGCGCGTTTGGTCGCAGCCAAGCCCGTAGCGCTGATGATGATCAGCGCTACGATCGACATTTTACTCACCCGCCACACAAGTCCACCTAACATCATGATCTTACCTCAAGTTCGAATGATTAGAATTCGACTCCAACACCCAGGCGAATATTACGGCCCGGCCCGAGATTGAGCGGGTTACTATTAGCCGGAGTGCCTTCCAGCACATAATTAGCACCGGTGAACTTCGAATTCGAGTCATAGCGTCCGGTCAGACCATAGATGAAGTCGATGTTCTTATTATCAAAGAGGTTGTTCACCCACGCCGTCACCGTGTAGGTCATTCCCAGGAACGGAATGCGTTTGTACGCCCGAATATCGACATTCGAAGTCGACGGATAACGAAGCGAATTCGTCTGTGGTGATTCACCCGGAAGCAGACGCAGACCCGGGAAATCACGATCCGGAGTATACGGGAAACCGGAACCAAACTGCCAGATCACGTTGGCGCCCCAGTTGTCGGGAAGCGTCAAACCGAACAGCTTCGGATGATCGTCGCGCGGAATTTCGAAATCGATGTTGAGCGAAATCTGGTGGCGAACATCCCAGTTGAGCGGGAATTCCTGAATCGGTATGGACCGATTGTAGAAGTTGTCAAAGTAGTTTGAACTTTCATCCGAGCTCTTACCATAAGCGAACGAGTATTCATAGGTAAAGATACCCTGGACGTAGTTGCCGTAGCTCTTTTCCAATTCGGCTTCGAAACCACGGGTACGAGCATAGTCGGAATTGGCATAGACGTTGCGCTGCAACGGTCCGGTGCCTTCTCTCTTTGAATTGATGATGCCGAAAATGTCCTTATAGAAACCGGAGAGTCCCAGCACGTAGTCGCTCGACAACACATAGTTGATGCCGAACTCATACTGGATCGTCTTTTGGTAGTCGAGGTTTTCGTTACCGATAATGCCAAATGCGCTCGAGGATTGAGTGGCGCGCTGGTACATCAGGTTCAAGTCCGGCAACTGATTGAAATGGCCGTAGTTGAAATAGACCTTAGCCTTATCGGAGATCGGATAGCTGAAACCGAGACGAGGGCTGAAACGGTTCTGTGATCCAAGTACGGTCTTGTCCTGGGCTTGATCGGGACTTTCGTTTTGCTTCAATTCAGCTGACTGAATGAAGAAATCGTAGCGCAAACCGAGGTTGGCGATCATGGCGCCGTATTCCATTCTATCCTGAAGGAACACTGCTCCGGTGATCGGACTGCGTTGATAGAAATCACGGAAGACACCGCGATCCGGCCAGCCACCGCCGTCCGGAGTACCGTCGTACGGGAAGTCCGGATACTGTAATTCAGCGTAGTCCATCTCGTGAATATCGAGATTCACGCCGGTCTTGACTTCGTGTTCTTTCGAAAACGCCTTGTTGATCTTGAAGTCGGCGGTATAACGCACGGCAGAGCGATCGTGGTATAGCGACCACTGGTCGGAGCCAAAGTCATAGAAACCGTCGCGACGATCGTATTGGCCGTTTTTGTTGAGATCAATAAACGGTTCGCCGGCGTCGTAGGCGGCATTCCGAGGATCGTAGATGCCGTTGCCATTCAAATCTCTGAACGGCGTTCCCGGCAGCCACGCGTCTTTGGGGCCGTCGTATTTGGAGTTGCGGTTGAGATCCTGATTGACGGCCGGATCGACCGCCATGACAAAGATGTCAATACCGGCATCGTAGACGCCATTGAGATTCACATCGGTAAACGGCTCGCCCAATATGACATCGCCGTCGGTGTAAGGTTCGCCCACGTCAATGTTGGTAATATCGGCGCGGCTGTAATCATAGACACCGTTGCGATTCGTATCGCTGATCAAAAGATCACCGGAGTTCCATTTGCCGTCACCGTTGACGTCAACGAACTGCTCGGATTCATAAAAATCGACTACGCCGTTGCCGTTCCAATCGGTAAAGATCGTGTCGACCAGAGTAGACGAATTCCTCTGACCCTGATGGGCAGCAGTGACACCACGAAATTCGCGATCAGCCTCCTGCGAGACCAGCGGCCAGATACCGCCGGGCGTAGCATAAGCATCGCCAAAGGTATAGAAGTCGCCGCCCCAGGCCCATGACGTATCGCCATTGGCATTGACAAACGGTTCCGGTGAATCGAATACACCGTTGCCGTTGCGGTCAAGATAGCCTTCATACTGGGTGGCCGGGATAAAGTCGCCCGGATCTTTGCCTTCACCCGGACGGTCGGGATCACCCGGCTGTTCGGTGTAGTTACGGTTGTAGCGCGAAAGCGTTACGACGTAGTAGGTCGACTTGTCTATCTGGTGTGTCAACTGCGCTGAATAAGTAGCGGATTCTTCGTTGACAATTGGAGCGTATGACGGAACGTAGATGTGGCTCCATGCGAACGTAGTGTTATTGTCCCACGAGCCGCGGAAGCGCAGATTCAAGCGAATGTTCGCACTGGCTTCGTAGCGAACGTTGACTTGAGCTTCGTAGGAATTCTGCATTCTATCCTGCAGTTCGAACAGACCAAGGATTGAACGCGATTTGAAGCTGCGCTCGGTGGTCGGAGTGAAATAGTCCTTGTAGCTGATGTAGCCGTCGGTCTTTTCAGCAGCGGCCTGGACTGAATAGAACACTTTATCGGTGAACCAATTGATTCCCAACTTCGGTAGGAGCCGGTTTGCAAGGATCGGATCGGGACCCGAGAGGTTGAATTCACCGCGATCGTAGTTATTGGAGTTCTTGTTCAGAATTCCGGTGCCGAAATCATCGGTGAAGTATTCCATTTCGGCTTTGGTAACATCCGAACCGGCTTTGGTCGTAATGTTGATGATACCGGAAGTTGCGTTGCCGTATTCAGCATCGAATCCGCCCTTGATGATCTGGAGATCTTCAACGACGTTGTTCGAAATGTTCATCGCCTGGTCGACCGCACCGCGGCCACCCAAAGGATCTTTGACCGCTACACCGTCAACGACGTAGGTGACTTCGTTGGAGCGGCCGCCGCGAATATGGATTTGTCCGAAACGCTCGACGACACCGACCTGCGCTTTAAGTAGGTCGGCCACAGTTGCCACTGGCATGTTCTTGATGTTTTCCGCGGTGATCTGGCGGAGGTTTGCAGTCTCGGTTACACGCAGAAGGTCGCGTTCAGCGATAACGATCTGGGCTTCCGTTTCGACAATCGATTCTTCCATAGCGAAGTCGACGGTCGCCGTCGCGTCAACGCGGACCTCCACCTGCTCGGTACGGACTGAAGTCCAACCGGTCAGATTTGCAGTAATCGAATACATTCCCGGGGGAACGTTGATAATCAGGAATTCGCCGTTGGGATCAGCCTGGGCACCCATTGTGGTACCATCAATCTGAACCACCGCAAACGGCACGGCTTCTTTAGTCTTCTTGTTGGTGATCTTGCCTTTTACTCTGCCTGTCGAGCCGGCGAAAACGCTGGCTGCCGCAAAGATGGCAATCACCATTAAGACCAATCCGCTTCTTAACACGTTAGCCATCCGCATGGACCTACCTCCTTCTCGCTTGACAGCGAGATTATCTTGAAACATGATTGTATTTCTCATAATGAAAGATAAAAACCGCAACTTTCCGGTCGCTTGAACGTAAACTTTACTGACGCCCGATGAAAACCTGTGTTGGCGGACATTAATGCTGTCGTACTCCCAAAGTGCCTGCGAGGCATTTGCCTAACAAGGCTTTCCGATTTCCAAAACAATCCCTGAATAAAGCATTTTGAGCCGCTAACAGTCAAGGGAAATTTGACTCTTCATCATGGCTTTTGTTTCCCAAGTAAAAGACTCTCAACCCCTTATTTTGTTTAATCGTTTCCGCGAGATTTTTGGCAGCCGCGTTCTATTGGCGTCACTCAAACGGTGCTTAGTGACACCCCAAAACGGTCCCTGACGGCATTCTCGAAGGCAGTGACCACGTCGGTGAGTGCGGGTTTGCGACCCGTTTCGAACTCGATGGAGGTAATTTGGTCCGAGGCAAGCTGGTGACCATCCGGCCACAGAGTGGTTAGATCGTCTTCGTTCCAATTGTTCAGGATGCGTACGGAACCGTGTTGCAGGAAATAGTCGCCGGAGCGGAATTGGGCGCTGCCGCAGATTTTGCGTCCGCGGACAGTGACCTCAAAAGGGTTAAGCATTGCAAAACATGGGTTTAGAGCACTGCGTGCCGGACTACCGGTTTGCGGCAACTCGGTGGTATTGATGCCAAGTGACGCAAGCATTGCGGCGATCGACTGGGCGATGGCGCGATATGTGCTCGTCAAAGAACGAAACTCCGGGTGGCTGTTGCGATTGGCGATAATCGCGTAGCAGATGTCGCCTTTGTGGAGAAGCGCTCGGCCGCCGGTCGGGCGAGTTACGAGACCATAGCCAAGATGCTGGATCTGTTCCAGGATGACTACTTCTTCAGCTACCTGATTAATGCCGAGGCTGACAGTGGGGCGATCCCAACAATAGAAACGGACAATTGTATTTTCAGATTTCCCGGACTGAAGATCTTCGAGCAATTGACGGTCGAGCGACATGTTGTGTTCGCCGGTGAAAGTGCCGAAGGGAAGGTAGCGCCAATGCATCGGGAGAAGTTAGTGCAAAGGCCGGGGTAGGGCAAGTGACAAGAAAGAAAGGCGTCAGCTAAAAAGATGCGAGGGGCTATATTGGATAAAAGGAATTGGCAGGTCTGAAATTGAGTTTCTGCAAAATACCAAGAGATTTCGGTAAGGAGACCTGCCCTACTGAACTGGTCAACTAATGCGTGAGCTGATGAAGATTATTCTTGCGCGAGATGATACTGTTTCATCTTGAGGCGCAGGGTCGATTCGGGGATCGCCAGAAGTTCGGCAGCGTGCTTCTTGACCCAATTGGAATTGCGGAGTGCTTTGAGAATGTACTCGCGTTCGAGACGACCGAGGTGTTCGTACAGCGAGAAGCTGCCGTTTTGGGCCGAATTGTCCGGAGACTCACTGCGGGTCTTTTCGGTAATGCGGCGAGAAATCATGTAGCTTGAGATGACTTTGCGCTCGCCGGCAAGGAGTACCAGTTTCTTGAGTTCGTTTTCCAGTTCGCGAATATTACCGGGCCATTCATAATCTGCGAGGCAATTGAAAGCTTCGGGTTCGATTTTCACTTCTGCGTCGAACTTGGCGAGGAAGTGTTTGATCAGCAGAGGTACGTCTTCGCGGCGTTCCCGCAAAGGCGGAAGTCTGAACGCAAAGGTGGAAAGCCGATAGTAAAGATCCTGGCGGAATTGTCCCTGCTCCATGAGTGCGCGGAGGTCTTTGTTGGTCGCCGAGATGACGCGGACATCGACCTTGCGAGGGAAGGTCTCGCCGAGGCGAACGACTTCTTTTTCCTCGATTACGCGCAACAGCTTAACTTGGATAGACAGCGGCATATCGCCGATTTCGTCGAGGAAGAACGTGCCGCCATCAGCTTCTTCGAACAATCCGACCTTCTCCCCTTCCGCGCCGGTGAAGGCTCCGCGCTTGTATCCGAACAATTCGGATTCAAGCAACGTTTCCGGAAGCGCTGCGCAATTCACGGAGATGAAGCGGCGATCTTTGCGATTGGAGTTGTAGTGGATCGCTTTGGCCAGAAGGTCTTTGCCAGTGCCGGTTTCGCCTTCGATCTGGATAGAGATCGGGGAATCCTTGACTTGCATCACGCGGTCGAGGATGTCGAGAACTTCGTGACTGGCGGTGATAATATTCGGGAAAGCGAGTTGTTTTTGCAGTTGGTCTTTGAGGCGTCGATTGTCCTGCGTGAGGCGCCGCTTTTGTTCTTCCGAAGACTTGAAGCCAAGAATATCGGAGAAGGCAATTGCGAAATCAAGATTGGCTTTGGTGAATCCGGCGGCATGAGGATCAACCTTGTCGATATAGACTAAGCCGGAGACTTCCTCGGATAGTTGAATTGGCAACGAGATAAACGCTTCGACGCTTTCGGAGTTGAGGGTCAGATAGTCGAACATGCGTTTGCGATCGCCACCCAAATGGGTAACCAGCAGAGGCCGGTCAAGCGGCAGCGAGCCGCCGCGGCCATTGGCAAGTGATTTGGCAACTTTAGCAAGTGTGGTCGGTTCGAAGTCGAGTGATGCCAGAGTTTCGAATGAATGCTGCTGGGTGTCATAAGAGAAGATAAACGCGCGCTGACCGCCGATTTTGTCGCGCAATACTTTCAGTGTATCGGCGAGACTGCCGCTCTTGAGGCTACCGTATTCTGATGCGGTCAAGAACGAGCTGAAGAAGCTGTATTCGTTATCGTTGGAGAGACCGGCGTCGACCATATCGTCCTCGATGGCGAGGCGCATGATGCGGCATTCTTCAGTAGCGCGATCATCCTGATAATGGGCGGCGAGAGATTCACAGTGGGCGAGATACTTGAGCGCTTCATCGTAGTTGCGGGATTCGAATTCCAATTGGCAAAGCTGGTAATGCGCGTGAATCTTAAGCCACGTGATCGGCAGCTGATTGGCCAGACGCACCGACAAGTTCAGGTAGCGCAGAGCAAATTTGTGGTGTTCGCGTGACTTTACCAGCGCCTTGCCGGCGATGAAGTATGTCCAGGCGAGTTCACGCAGTTCGCCGGTCAGCTCGAGAGTGGCAATAGCTTCATCAAACAGCGCGACGGCTTGGTCACACTTACCGTTGGCGGCTTCAAGCGCGCCGAGGATTTTCTTGGCACCGGCGATTTCAACAACTTCGCCGACATGATTGGCGACTTCGAGAGCACGATTGGCATGATCTAATGCAAGCGCATAGTTTCCGGCGAGGTACTCCAATTCAGCCAAGCGGCGTTCGGTCTGACTGATGATGGCGCTTTCGGGAGCGATGCGATTGCCGATTTCCAAGGCGTAGGCATAATGCTGGCGTGCCATGCGACTATCACCCATCGCAAACAGAAGTTCGCCCATGTATTCGTGGTAGATCGAACGCTCACGCAAGAGATCGTGCTTGCGGATGACGTCGTACGATTGTTCGAGGACGCTGCGGGCTTCAGTGAATTCTTCGCGCAGGTAGAGAACGTATCCCAGTGAGAGAAGATTCTTCGCCAACGACGGACCGCCGTCGGTGTTGCGGCAAAACTCGACGCATTCGCTCAATGTTGCCTGTGCGCTCTTCCATTCGCCGAGCAAGATCTGGATGCGGGCGCGATTGCCGCGGGCGCGGATGATGGCGGTTTCGGAAGCGGACTCGGTTTTTTTGAGGAAATCGATTGATTCAGCGAGGAACTTGTCGGCCAACTTGAACTCACCGCGAATGAAGTAGATTTGAGCGAGTTTATTGTAGCAGCCAGTGAGTTCTTCGTCGTGGTCGATGCGGCGGAACGAGCCGATGGCGTCGCGAATGAATGCTTCACCGGAGATCAGATCGCCCAGTGCGACGTAGAGTTTGCCGATCAACGCCTGGACGCGACCGATGGTCAGATTTTCTGCGGTATTGGAGACAATGGAGTAGGCCTTGCGGGCGAGAGCGAGAACTTCAAGCGGCGGCTTCTGATGAACCTCGATTGCGGCTTGAAGGTAATAATACTCTCCGGCAATTATGGAGTTGGGCTCTTGCGCAATCATCGGCGCAAGAGTCCCTATTGCTGTCCGGGCTTCAACAAACTTATTCTCGTTGATGAGAAATTGAATGGTCTTAAGTTTGTCTGCCGTCTCCGTAAGTGCATTACCGATTCTGCTACTCATTGAAGAACTAACTTACTTAAAGGTTTCTATTTCTTGACGTCATACGGAAAGACCGCTTTTGGCTTCCGTCCCGTCGGTGGTCTAACACTCACATCACTTCTCTCAAATCCGACCAACACACTTTTGATCTCGAGGAAGAACAACCGTGTCCAATTTCCTATTCTCGAGACAATTGTTGGAGTAGTGGTTTCGTCCACTTCGTCGCCGGTACTAGGCTGGGACCCAACTATTGTGCTGGTATCGCCCTTGTTGTCATCCCAAGGATGATCCACGGCCTGCGCGGGACCGGTTAGGAGAAATGATATTGAGGCGGTTATCACCACTGTGATAAGCAATCTAAGCAGGTTCATACCTACTGCCTCCGAAAAATTGGTAATTTCAACTACATGAGGTCAAAGATGTACAGGGGACAAAGATAAGCACATCTTTGGCTGTGCTTTAAGCTAAGCTTCTACCTGGACCTTGTCAAGCATTTTTTGCGTTTAGCAGATGAATAGGAAGATTTTCTCCGTAAATCATTGTCCTACAACATATTTGACATGTGGCGCAGGACCTGCGCTTTCGGTGAATTGACATTATATAGGAATCTGCGACGGGAAAAGAGGTCAGGCGAGAATGTCTGACCTACCGGATTCTGGAGCGCAATTGCGCTCGAATGGAAAGTGTTAGATCACTTGCGATTCGCGTAATTTATTGAACAGCTTTTCCGCGATCTCCTGCGGGGTAGCGCCGGAGATCATTTCGCCTTTGGGACGTGCCGGCGGATTGGCTGCCTTGAGAGTCTTGCTCGCCATCGTCATTGCGGGTGCACTCAAATCGACGCCGAGGTCGGCGGCGGAATAAACGGCGACGGTTTTTTTCTTTGCGTTCATCTTCCCTTTCAAGGAAGGCAGACGTGGTTCGTTGATTTCCTTGACGACGGAGATAATCGCCGGCGTTGGTGCGGTGACTTTGTCGAAACCATCATCGGTCATGCGCTCGACGACGATTTTTCCATCGGCGATAGATTCAAACTTGCGGACATACATCACGGCGGGCCAATCGAGCACACCGCCGACGGCGGCGCCTAGTGACGATGAATCATAGTCAACGGCTTGCTTACCGAAAATAACCAAATCCGCTGATCCGATTTTCTTGATACCGGCGGCAAGAACCAAGGCAGCTCCAGTAGTGTCGAGGTCGACGAACTTGTCATCCATCAGATGCACGGCTTCATCGGCGCCGAGCGCGAGACCTTCGCGGAGCGCGTAGTCGGCTTCCTTACCGCCGAGCGAGACCACCCAAACGGTCCCGCCGAGTTTTTCTTTCAAACGCAAAGCTTCTTCGATGGCGTAGGCGTCAAACGGATTGATCATTCCCGGACTTTGCGGGAGGCTAAGAGTTCCGGCGTTGGCATCGACACTGACAAGAGCGATTTCCGGAACTTGTTTTACACATACCACGATGTTCATTGATATCCTCCGATTTACTTATCTTCTTCGAGTGAGGTAAGCGCACTTTCAGCGGCGCGCTGTTCGGCGCTTTTCTTGGAGTCGCCGCGGCCGGTGCCGAGTCGTTTTCCCGAGACAAAGACTTCGACGGTGAAGACCTTGCGATGGTCGGGGCCGTCTTCGTCGCTGACAGTGTATTTGGGCATGCCGCCGCCGGTTGCCTGGAGCTTTTCCAGCAATTCGCCTTTGTAATTGCGCAGAGACAAGATTTCACTGGTCTTGGCAAAGTTGAAAGAAACCACGCGCTTAATGACCTGTCCGGTAGCTTCAAGACCGCCGTCGAGATAGACGGCGCCGAAGAGCGCTTCGAGACAGTCGGCAACAATTGATTGGCGGGTACGTCCGCCGGCGCGTTCTTCGTCTGCGGACATCAGGATATACTTGCCCAGCTCTATTTGCATACCGGCATGTGCGAGGACTTTCTTGTTTACCAATAACGACTTGTTCTTGGTAAGGAAACCCTCGCTCATGTCGGGATATTTCTGGAAGAGTTCTTCGGCGACGATCAGTCCGAGTACGGAATCGCCGAGAAATTCGAGGCGTTCGTAAGACCGCAGGTTGCGGGAGTCTTCGGCGCGTAGATAGGAACGATGGGTGAGGGCTTTCACGAGATAGTAATCGTCTTTGAAGACGTAGCCGATTTCATTCTGAAGCTGCTGTTGCGAGTCGGCACTCAAAGTCGCCTTGGCTGACTGTTTCGGTTTCTTACCGAAAAGTCGGGCGAGAAATTGCAGCATCAGTTACCTCGCGTGGTTGTCGTACCTGGCAAGAATCAGGGTGATATTGTGACCGCCAAATCCGAAGGAGTTGCTGATGCCGTATTTGATTGGCACCTGCCGGCTGCCCTCTTTGCAGTAATCGAGGTCGCATTGCGGATCCTGATTCTGAATATTCAGGGTCTGGTGGACGTAGCCTTCTTTCAACGACAGTGCGGTTGTGGCGGCTTCAATGGCGCCGGCACCGCCGAGCATGTGTCCGACCATCGATTTGGTGGAATTGATCAATAGTTTCTTGGCGTGTTCGCCAAAGACGCGTTTGATTGCCATCGTTTCGGCGATGTCCCCAAGCGGCGTTGATGTACCGTGGGTATTGACGTAGTCGACCTGTTCCGTATTCAGATTCGCGTCTTTGAGAGCGGCGATCATCGCACGAGCGGCGCCGTCGCCGTCGGGCGCTGGAGCCGTGATATGATGGGCATCGGCCGACATGCCACTACCGACGATTTCGGCGTAGACATGTGCACCGCGGCGCTTGGCGTGTTCTTCTTCTTCGATAACAATGATCGCGGCGCCTTCGCCCATGACGAAGCCATCGCGGTCGACATCGAAAGGACGCGAGGCGGTTTGCGGGTCGTCATTGCGGGTTGAGAGAGCCCGTGACGAACAGAAACCGGCAAAGGACATTTCAGTAATTGAAGCCTCGGAGCCGCCGGTGATCACCACATCCGATTCGCCACGCTGGATGATACGCAAAGCATCGGCAATGGCGTGGGCGGATGAGGCGCAGGCGCTGACTGTCGAATAGTTCGGGCCTTTAAAACCGAAACGCAGAGAGATCAGGCCGGGCACCATGTCGATGATCATCATCGGAATAAAGAACGGCGAGACCTTGCCGGGGCCTTTGTCGCGGAAGGTCCAGCATTGATCTTCAAAGGTAGCGATTCCGCCGATGCCGGAGCCGGTAACGACGCCAACACGTTCTTTGTCGAGTGTGTTGAGATCGAGTTTTGAGTCATCGACCGCCATTTGGGCGGCGGCGATGGAGTATTGCTGGACGAGATCGCTGCGACGGACTTCTTTTTTGTCCATCCACTTGGTGGGATCGAAGTTGGTAATCTGCGCGGCGAAGCGGCAGTCATAGCGTGACGTATCAAATCGTTCGATGGCCGACATCCCGGATTTTCCGGATTTGATGCCGGCCCAGAATTCGTCAACAGAGTTTCCTAAAGGCGAAACGATGCCGAGTCCGGTAATTACTGCTTTTTTCATAGTTGTCATTAATAGATTCCCGGACTAACCGAGGTGCTTAGGCTGTTTCCTTTGCATTCTTCTTGATGTAATTGATGGCATCACCGACGGTGGCGATTTTCTCGGCTTCTTCATCCGGAATTTCGAGTCCGAAGGCTTCTTCCAGCGCCATGACCAATTCGACGGTATCGAGCGAATCGGCGCCGAGGTCGTCGACGAACTTGGCAGCCGGGACGACCGCGTCTTTGTCGGCATTAAGCTGCTCGACAATGATTTCCTTTACTTTGGCTTCGACATCCATACTATCATCCTCCGATGAAAAGTTAAATTCCTATTCTCTCCCTTACATCAACAATCCGCCATCGACCTGCAGAACCTGCCCGGTGATGTAGGCTGCCTCGTCCGACGCCAGGAAGGCGACGGCATTGGCGACATCGGCGGGAAGTCCCGGTCGTTTGAGCGGAATGTTGGCTAAGAACGCTTCTTTGGCGGCATCCGACAAGTGCTCCGTCATTTCGGTCTGGATATAGCCGGGCGCCACCGCGTTGCAGGTAACATTGCGACCTGCTAACTCTTTTGCAACAGTTTTGGTGAGTCCGATGAGGCCGGCTTTGGAAGCCGAATAGTTGGCTTGGCCGAAGTTGCCCATGAGACCCACAACCGAAGATATATTAACCACGCGCCCCGAGCGCGCTTTCATCATAACTTTGACGGCGGCCTGCGACATCAGGAAGGCGCCTTTGAGATTGATATTGAGCACCCGGTCCCACGCGGACTCATCCATTTTGATAATCAGCGTATCCTTGGTAATCCCCGCGTTATTCACCAGAATGTCAATCTTGCCGAATCGCTCGACGGTCTTTTCGACGGAGTTTTGGGCATCGGCTGCCGAGGTGACATCGC
The DNA here is from genome assembly GCA_964370935.1 of uncultured Ignavibacteria bacterium. Lineage (GTDB taxonomy): Bacteria > Zixibacteria > MSB-5A5 > CAIYYT01 > CAIYYT01 > JADJGC01. The sequence goes on from CAYJKI010000006.1 coordinate 108,726, forward strand.
AATGGACATAGGCGGTTTCGCCGCGAGCCGATAGTTCGGATGCGGCTTGGTTGCCGACCTCGTCAAGGACATCGGCGATCATAATTTTGCAGCCGGAATCGAGCAGTTTCTCAACGATAGAGCGACCGATTCCACGTGCGCCGCCGGTGACGAGCGCGACTTTACCCGTTAATGTCAAACAACCTCCAACAATTTCTCGCCAACCAAATCAAAGTCTGCAAGTTTGTCAAGGCTCATGATTTCAATGTCCGCCGGCAGGGTCCGCTTTGCAAGTCCGGAAAGCACTTTGCCCGGTCCGATTTCGACATAGCGACGGACGCCGAGTCGATGAAGTTCATTGAGCGAATCTGCCCAAAGTACCGGTGAGGTAATCTGCTTAACGAGTAGTTCCTTGATTTTGACGGTGTCGGTTTCACGTTCAGCGGTGACATTGGCGATGATCGGACAGGTCGGCTGTTGGAAGGTCAACTGGTTGAGAGTGACTTCCAACTTCGCGGCGGCACTTTGCATCAACGGCGAATGGAACGCACCACCGACCGGGAGCAAGATGGCGCGCTTGGCGCCGAGTTCTTTGGCGACTGGTAGAGCTTTTTCGACAGTCTCATAGTCGCCGGAGATTGCCACCTGATCGGGCGAGTTGAAATTTGCGGGAACGCAAACGCCGATCGGTTTCATGCGATCGACCAAGGTCATGATTACTGTTTTATCGAGTCCGATGATTGCCGCCATAGTACCGCGATTTTGTTCACAGGCTTCCTGCATCGCTTTACAGCGTGTGTTGACGGCGCGGATGGCATCTTCTGGAGTAAATATTCCGGCAGAAGCAAGCGCAGAGTATTCGCCGAGCGAATGACCGGCAACGTAGTCGGACGAGATGTTCTGTTGGTTCAAGACAATCTGCCACGCCAGCGAATGAACGAGAATGGCCGGCTGGGTAACGACGGTTTCCTTGAGACGGTCTTCGGGTCCATAGAAGCTGACTTCGGCGAGATCGTAACCGAGAATTTCAGAGGCTGATTTGTAGAGGGCTTTGACTTCGGAGTATTTGTCGAAGAGGTCTTGCCCCATGCCGACGTACTGCGAGCCCTGCCCTGGAAAGAGAAATGCGACTTTGCTCATTAGTTACATCCTGAAAAGAATTGCACCCCAGACCAAACCACCACCAAATGACAAGAGGAGCACGAGGTCTCCCTTCTTCATTCTGCCCTGCTGTTGGGCTTCCACCATAGCGATTCCAATTGATGCCGACGAAGTGTTGCCGTATTCCTGAATATTGACGAAGAGTTTTTCATCGGGGACGTGGAGTCGCTTCGCAAGCGAATCGATGATGCGGATGTTAGCCTGATGCGGAATGACCAGATCGATATCTTCCGGTTTGATTCCGGCATCGGCGATAACGCGCTTGGCGGCGTCTTCCATGTTGCGAACGGCAAATTTGTAGATTTCCGAGCCGTTCATATAGATGCCCGTGGCGCCGTTATTCATGTTTTCGACGGTGACTTTCTGACGGGAACCACCGGCCCGGACATAGAGTAATTCGGTGTGACTGCCATCAGCGGCGATATATGCGGACAGTATGCCGGTGTTAGCGGTGTCTTCGCGGCGAAGGATTGCCGCTCCGGCGCCGTCGCCGAAGAGGACACAGGTCGTTCGATCTTGATAGTTGGTAATGCTGGTGAGGACTTCGACGCCGACGACGAGTACAGTCTTGTACATGCCTGATTCGATAAAAGCCTTGGCAGTTGTTAGTCCATAAAGGAAGCCAACGCAAGCTGCATTGATATCCATCGCGGCCGCGTTCATGGCACCGAGCGCCTTCTGTACAATCACGGCAGTTGAGGGCGTTTTCATGTCGGGGGTCACGGTACCGATGAGAATCAGATCGATTTCTTCGGGAGATATGTGTGCGGCGGCGATGGCATCGCGTGCGGCCGCTATCGCCAGATCAGAGGCGGCTTCGCCGGAATCGCCGACGACGTGACGGCGTTTGATGCCGGTGCGGCTCATGATCCATTCATCGGAGGTGTCGACCATTTTTTCAAAGTCGGCGTTGGTAAGAACTTTTGCCGGTGTGTAGGCGCCGAGCCCGATGATGCGTGCCGAGATGGGTGAATTTTTCACTGTTCGACCACCTTGCCGGAGCTGACCTCTATTCTCTTCTGGATATGCGCGGTGACATTGGTTGAAATCATTTCCGCGGCTGCCCTGATTGCATTCATGATTGCTTTTTCCGAGGACTTGCCATGTCCAATAACAACGTTTCCATTCAATCCGAGCAGCGGCGCGCCGCCGGTCTCGGAGTAGTCAAAAGAACGGCGCATGCGTCGCAGGAAAGGTCCCATCAGGATGGCGCCGGCTTTGGAAAAGTAATTTGAGCTGACCTGTCTTCTGATTCGCCACTCGAGAAAGACTTTGACCGACTCGGCGAACTTGAGCAGGATATTGCCGATGAAACCGTCGCAGACGACGACATCACATTTGCCGTCAAGAATGTCGCGGCCTTCCACATTGCCGATGAAATTGAAGGCGCCGCTTTTCAGCAAATTGTGGCTGGAAAGAATCAAGTCGTTGCCCTTAGTGGGTTCTTCGCCTATAGAAAGCAGACCGATCTTGGGGGAACGGATCTTGAGGATATCCTCGGCATACGATGCGCCCATCTGCGCGAACTGATAGAGATTGTCCGGCTTGACATCGACATTGGCGCCGACATCGACGATGAGAGTCGCGGTTTCGTGCTTGTTGGGAAACATGGCGGCAATTGCCGGGCGAGTTACGCCGGGGATGCGGCCAAGGGTGAACATCGCGGTCGCCATAACAGCGCCGGTGTTACCGGCAGAGACGACGGCATCGACCACGCCGTCTTTGACCATTTTGACGGCGACGGCGATGGAGGAATTTTTCTTACGCAAGGCGTCGGTCGCGAATGAGCTCATGTCGACGATTTCGGGGGCGTGCGCCACCGTAATCGGCAGGTTACCGTTGACACCGAGTGAGGCGAGATGCTCACGCAGGACGGCCTCGTCGCCAACCAGGACGATGGAGTCATCCTGATTGCCGGGTAGTTTTAGGTAACTGACGGCGCCGGCAACCAGCGGGAGCGGTCCCAGGTCGGCGCCCATGCAATCAACGGCAATACGTCGCTTCAACGCTTAAGCTAAGCTTCCTTTCCTTCCAGTATCTGTTCGCCGCGATAGAAACCGCAGGAGGGGCAGATGTGGTGGAGCATTTTTGCTTCGCCGCAGTTGCCGCATTCGGTCAGGGCCGGGATGGTAGCTTTGTAATGGGTGCGACGTTTGCGGCCGCGTTGTTTGGAGTGTCTGCGTTTTGGAAGTGGCATTGTACTCTCTCGTATCTAACTGTTAGAACAACTAATTGTTATTGGACAATTTCTTGAGCGCTTCCCAACGGGGATCGTCTTCCTTTATTATACAATTACAACCCTGCTCGTTGAGGTTTGTGCCGCAACGGGGGCAAAGACCGGCGCAATCCTCCCGGCAGAGGGGTTTGAGCGGATTTTCGAGCGTGATCAGGTCGCGGAGCTGTTGATCGAGCACGAAAGTCGTCAGCGAACTGGAAATCATGATGAATTCCTCACCCTCGTCGGCTTCCTGGCGAAGCTGATCATCGGGCAGCATTTGGAGTACGAGATCCATGGTCAAAGAGTATGGAACTTCGTACTCGTTCAGACAGCGGGCACAGGTTTGCTGCATCGTGTAAGTCACTGTGCCGTTGAGGAATATCTCATCCTCCATGCGCCAGGCCGTCAGCTTGTACGTGACCGGAGTCACCAGATTCGCCAAGTCGAGATGCAATTCGAGTTCGGCGGCCTCTGCAGTCAACTCAAGATCGCTGGGGTCGGCTGTAATGGAATCCAGCAGTATCTCCATAGTCGGGCATATTATTAAGATAAAGGAATATTGTCAAGGAGAAAGAGGGGGCGGACAAGGGGTGGTGTGGATATCCTGTATTGACAAATGTCGACAAAAGGGTACTTTTAGGATGTCACCTGTCTGCCCCAATGGCCAATTCGTTCGAGGCGAATAAGTTTCTGAATCGCATTTTTTAGTCACCATAATTCAAGGCGAATTATTTCGTCTACAAAGGGAGAACCAAATGAATCAATTCGCGACCGACCTACTTAGCATTGCAGCCATTGGGCGGATTGTTGCTATCGTAGTTTTGACGAGCCTGCAACTTTTTCTGAATCCCACTGATAGTTTTGCGTCTGCTATAACTTTTGGTACCCGAGTCGAATACCAAGCTGGAAGCGATCCCTTTGCGGTGGATGCTGCAGACTACAACCGAGACGGAAAGATTGATTTGGCAATCGCCGATTACGGTTCGCACTTTGTTTCCATCATGATCAATATTGGCGATGGCACATTCGCAACTAGTGTTAGTTACGACGCCGGCTCGGACCCTACTTCTATTCGATCGGCGGATTTCAATGGCGACGGATACTTCGATCTGGTAGTGGCTAATGAGTGGGTTGATTCGATCACAGTATTAATCAATAGTGGAGATGGTACATTCGCGCCTCCTAGCTCTTTCCAGGTATTAGGCACTCCTTATTTTGTTCATGCTGGCGACATAGATGGTGATGGCAATCCTGACCTGGTAGTTTGCAGATACACTGGTGATGACGTACTTGTCCTAAAGAATGATGGCACAGGTCTATTCTCGACAGCAGGAATGTTTGCATTGGGTTCGGGACCATACATGGTCGTAGCTGCAGACATAGATGGTGACGGGCTACCTGAACTTGCAGCACCGTGCGAAAACTCAAATGCAGTTTATGTACTTAAAAACAGTGGAAACGGGGTGTTCGGGTCTTTGGCGGGTTACGCTGTAGGCGGTAGACCGCAAGGTCTCTGCGCTACAGATGTCGACGATGATGGTGATATAGACTTGATAAGCGCGAACTCTGCTTCAGGGAGCATTTCGGTACTTACGAACCTCGGGAATGGCAACTTTAGCGCAGCTTCCAATTACGGTGCCGGTAGTTGGCCAATATCCATTGTGGCGGCTGACTTCGACGGCGACTCATGGCCTGACCTCGCTCTGGCGAACTTTTATTCGGGAAATGTATCTGTTCATCAAAACAATGGACTCGGTGCATTTGTTGCTCCTGACTTTTACAGTGTAGGTGGATCCCCCAGGTGGATTTGTGCTGCTGATTTTGACGGAGATTATTTGCCAGATCTTGCAATTACAAATGAATACACCGTTTCTGTCTTCATCAACAGCTCACCCGATCTTGGGCCTTTTGTCGCGTCACTTGCTATCGATGGACGACCAAACAACATCCATGTATCTAGTCACGCACCGGTGATTGAATGGGTTTACGAAGATCTTCTTGAGCAACCCCAAGACGCAGTCGAGATCGCAATTGGGTTTGACAATAGTTGGCAAATCGCCGAGATGTGGAATCCTGCGCCGTTTGCGTCGGCGGATACATTTGTCGTATACAATGGTGCGCCTTTGGAAGACGGTGAGACGTACTGGCTGCGTCTGCGAGTGAACAATGGCCTTGCGTGGTCGCAGTGGGCAGAACTGATGTTCCGCATGAACAGCGTGCCAGGTGTGCCGGGCCTGCGACTGCCGGTGGATAACAGCATCGTCAACACCGAGCATCCGACTCTCGTGGTGCGCAATCCCAGTGATGCGGAAAACGACAGCATGCTGATCACCTTCGAGTTGTCCGCAGACAGCTTTGCGACTTCGATCTTTCCAATTGAGGTCAAGATGAGCAGTGATTCGCTGACTTCATTCTGGGTCAACTTTGCGCTCAACGAAGACCTGCGATTCTGGTGGCGGGTGAAGGCTTCGGACTATTATGAAGAGTCGGGCTACTCCCCGATCTGGTCGTTCTGGATCAACAGCGTAAATTCGACGCCGACGGCGTTTAGTCTGTTGAGTCCACCGAATGGGTCCTCCCCTGCCCTGCCGGGCAACCTGCCGGAATTCACTTGGCAGAACAGTCTGGATTTCGATCCCGGGGACAGCGTCGAGTTTACGCTGCAACTGGCGATTGACCCGTCGTTTAGTTTCTTGAGCCAGATATCGGGGTTGACGAGTCCGAACTATCTGACGGCAACACCGCTGGAGTGGGGACGGCGGTATTGGTGGCGGGTGAAAGCGGAAGACCAGTCGACGGGTGTGAGGTGGTCGAATGAGACATTCGATTTCAAGATCATGGCGCTGGGCGATGCGGACGGCAGCGGGACGGTGACGATCTCGGATGTGGTGTTCTTGATCAATTACATCTTCGGCGGCGGACCGGCGCCGAATCCGATTGAGTCGGGCGATGCCGACTGCAGCGGTGCGGTGACGATTTCGGATGTGGTGTATTTGATTAATTACATATTTGCGGGGACGGCGGCGCCGTGTGAGCCGTAGGGGGCGAATCAGTTGGACAAACCCACCGTTCCGGTGGGGGATTGCGCATATAAATGCTGGATCCCCACCTTCGCGGGGATGACGGAAAAAGGGTTCGCGGCGCCGTGTGAGGGGTAGGGTGAATTGGTTGCACGTGAGAGAGCCGCGAAGGACGAGACTACTTTGACTCATAGACTGGACTTCAAAATCGGTCAGAGCTGGACTTCTATGAACCCACCGTTCCGGTGGGGGACTGGCGCGGCGCCGTGTGAACCGTAGGGGGCGAATCGGTTGTACAAACCCACCGTTCCGGTGGGGGACTTAGCGGGGATGACGGGATTGGGGGCAGGCATTTTCTAATGATTCAAAGTGGAACTGGGGGGAAGTCTCAAGGGTGGGTTCGATCTTCCGACAATAATATAGAGGGCGTCTATCTGTTGCGACAGTCGGTGCAACCGGAAGAATCAGAGTGCGAGTTGAAGTTGCCCGACCGACCAATTGGCTGTCACCGGATTGGCGAGTGCGCGGGACGCCGGCAGGAGAAATCTTTGACTGAACAAAAGACAAATAGCGAATCTGCCTATATCATCGTCTACTCGGACAGCACCGACCGCGACTACGCTTTGAAGGTTCGTCTTGCCAAAGAGGGTTTTCAAGTGTCGTTCGCGCGCTCGCTCGATGTGGTGGTTGCGCAATGCCGGCGGTTTCGGCCACAGGCGGTGCTGATCAGATCGACGGCGCTGCCGCGCGACGTAGTGAAGATCCTCAAGAAGCTGGCGAATTTCGGAATGAACTTCAGCTCTGTCCCCACCATTCTGCTGGTGCGCGGACATGTCGCCGGATTCTTGACGCCGCTGTTGGCGATCGGGCTGGAGGATATCATTGATTTTGACGAAGGTCTGGAGATACTGGTGCAACGAATCCGCGAGGTGGGCAAACGCTCGGCTTCGAACGGCGGGCAGTCGGAAGCGAAGTCGGGATCGCGGGGGAATCTTAGCGAGATGAGCATTATCGATCTGGTGCAGGCGCTCGGACCGAGTCAGCGGACAGCGCGGATTACGGTAAGCCCGAACAACGGCAAGACCGACAAACTTTTGATGTATCTGAATCGGGGCAATATTTCTTTTGCAAAGGTGGGCGAACTGCTGGCCGAGAAGGCGATCTATGAGGCGCTGGCGTGGGAGAACGGAACGTGGCTGCTTGAGCCGATCACGGAGGAGCAGCTTCCGGAGCCAAATAACAATCTGCCCAATGATTTCATCCTGATGGAAGGTTGTCGACTCATTGATGAGCGGTCGCGGGAAGCGGAAGTGAGAGAGTCGAAGTAGGTCTTCGGAAGTATTGGACTGAAGGGGGACTTCGCGCGACGGCTGATTAGTGTCGTTGTTGCGTGAGACGAACAGATCCCTCGCTTTGCTCGGGATGACAGCACCAAAGAGATTTTCAAACGAACTATCGCGCTTCTGCCGATACTAGGCGCGGGAACGGCGCCAGCGTGCAATGTGTTCGATTGAAGTCGAACCCACGGAAGCTGGATCCCGACTTTCGTCAGGATGACGGTAGAGGAGACAGCACTTCCGGGTGGGATTTTCGGTTAAAGTCGAATCCGCAAAAGGGCCGTCGAGATCGGTTTCCCACAAAGGGGACTTCGCACGACGTCTCTTCATACAGATTAATCGGGGCGCGGTGACCGCGCCCCTACGAACAGTAAGCAGATTTGTGTGGTCTATTTCTTGTTGATGATTTCGGCGGTGTCCATGGCGATAACGAGTTCTTCGTTGGCCGGAACGACGACGACCTTGACCTTGGAAGCAGCGGTCGAGATGATCGATTCTTTGTTCTTGGCGGCTTCGTTGAGACCCTTATCAAGCGCGACGCCCATGAATTCCATACCAGAGACGCATGCCTGGCGCACAACGGCGGAGTTTTCGCCGATACCGGCGGAAAACACGATACAGTCCAATCCACCCATCGCGGCGGCATAGGCGCCGAGATACTTCTTCACGCGATAACAGTAGATATCGAATGCGAGTTTTGCGGACTTGGTGCCGTTGTTCATCTCTTCGATGATTTCGCGCATATCGGAGGATACGCCCGACACGCCGACGAGACCGGAATGCTTGTTGAGCATGGTATTGGCTTCGTGCAGAGAGAGTTCTTCCTTGCCCATCATATGCAGGATGATCGCCGGGTCGATATCGCCGCAGCGGGTACCCATCATCAGGCCTTCAAGGGGCGTGAAGCCCATCGTCGTATCGACGGAGATTCCCTTGTCGACTGCGGTCATGGAAGCGCCGTTGCCGAGATGGCAGGTGATCATTTTGATCTTATCGCGCGTGGTGCCGAGCATTTCGGCGGCGCGTTTGGAGACGTAGTGATGATTCATGCCATGGAAGCCGTATCGGCGGATGCGATACTTGCGATAGAGAATGTACGGCAGCGGGTAGATGAACGCGTGTTCCGGCATGCGGTGATGGAACGCGGTGTCGAATACGGCGACATTCGGAACGCCGGGCAGATTCTGCAGAGTGGCGTTGATGCCGCGAATGTTGTGCGGGTTATGCAAAGGCGCCAGTTCAATGAGTTTGCGCAATTCGAGCATGATTTCCGGCGTGACGAGACACGACTCGGTGAACTGCTCGCCGCCGTGAACGACGCGATGGCCGACCGCCGCGATTTCATCGCGGTTCTTGATGACGCCGTGATTGGGCGATAGCAGGATGGCGATAACGTGTTCGATGGCGGAAGTGTGATCGAGAATTTCCGACGATATGGTGACTTCCGGACGGTCATGCGGCTTGTGCGTGAGCACAGCGCCGGACATACCGATGCGCGAGACCATACCTTTGGCGAGACAGAAATTGTCGGGCAGTTGGAAGAGCTGGTATTTGACCGACGAGGAACCGCAGTTGACGATTAGAATTTTCATGATCAGGCTCCTTCTATCCTGTTGCCGTCTTCATCATACTTGAAGAACCCTTGCCCGGTCTTGACGCCGAGGTGTCCGGCGCGAACCATTTTGCGCAACAACGGGCACGGGTTGTATTTGTGTTCGGAGAGCTCCTTAAGAAGATTATCCATCATCGCCATAACTTCGTCGAGACCCATCAGGTCGGCAAGCGCCAGCGGCCCCATGTTGAAACCGAAGCCGAGCTTCATGGCATTATCGATTTCCTCGGCGGAGGAAATGCCTTCCATCAGGACGTGCATCGCCTCATTGAGGAATGGAACGATGATACGGGTCGTAACGTAGCCTGGGTATTCGTTGACCGGAATCGGCTTCTTGTTGAGCTTGACAGCAAAGTCCTGGGTGAAGGCATAGGTTTCCGATGAGGTCTTCAGGCCGCGCACGAGTTCGACCATCGGGATTTTGTGCACCGGATTGAGAAAGTGCATACCAATGAACATTTCGGGGCGACTGGTCGCTGAAGCAAGTTGTGTGATCGACAGAGTCGAGGTGTTGGAAATGAAAACCGTTTCCGGCGGACAGAGGCCATCGAGCTGTGCAAAGAGCTCGCGCTTCATGTCGAGATTTTCCGGGATGGCTTCGATAATCAGCCGAGCTTTGCGAACGATCTTCAGGTCGGTGCTGATTTTGATTCTTGAAAGAATAGCTTTCTTCTCCGATTTGGTGATTCCCCACTTGTCGATTTCGCGATCGAGCGAATCGGAGACAAAGTCTAGCGATTTTTTCAAGATTTCGTCGTTGAGGTCGAAGAGTACTACCTCGGTGCCGGTTTCGGCAATGGTACGAGCAATACCTTGTCCCATCGTGCCGGCGCCCATGATTACTATTTTGTCTATTGCCATGCAATCCTCATAGTGCTTAAGTCGTTGACCGAACCTACCATATTATAGTAAAGGTATCGGCTAAAACATCGCGGCGAATATAACCAATCGGGTTTGGTTTGCAATGAGTTTGTGAAATTAGTAACTATCGAAGTGCCTGGAATGACTTCATTCTCTCCGATTTTCATCTGCACTGGGCAATGTCAGCTATCATGTTGAACGACTTTATCTTAGAGCGTAAGATGCAAAAGAGAACGGACGGATTTCGCCTTCAGGATTTCGAGCATTCCCACACAGGCGATTGCAGCAGAAAGGCATAACATCAAGTCAGGCGCGTGAAGCGGCCCGAACCGGAAGAGCGTCTGAAGGAATGGCACTGTGAGCGCCAAGGTAAGAAAGACAACTGTCCCGCCGACGACCCACCAAGTCGTGGGATTCGGTACAAAGACGGTCATCAGAATTGAACGGGACTGCGAACGATTCGAGAGAATAAGTCCAAGATTTGAAATGACCAGAGTCATAAACGCGAGGGCTCTTGCGGAGTCCTGGTTGTGTTCGGCCATCTCCAAATAGTAGACGGCGATCACAACGGACAGGACAATCAAGCCCTGCAAGAGGCTGAAAATGACAGCCTTCTTGCCAAAGAGTGATTCATTGATCTTTCTGGGCGGACGTTTCATGACACCGTCTTCGGCGGGTTCGGCCTCGAAGACGACCGAACATGCAGGGTCGATGATTAACTCGAGAAACACGATGTGCACTGGAAACAGCGCGAGCGGCCATTCAAGAATTACAGGAATCAACGTAAATCCAGCTATTGGCACATGCACGGAAAAGATGAACATCATCGCTTTCTTGAGATTGTCGAAGATTCGCCTTCCCATTTTGACGGCAAGGACGATGGAGTCGAAGTCGTCTTCGGTCAGGACAATTCCTGCGGATTCGCGAGCGACGTCAGTGCCGCGTCCTCCCATGGCGATGCCGATGTGTGCGGACTTAAGCGCTGGAGCATCGTTGACGCCATCGCCTGTCATGGCTACAACTTCACCCATTTCCTTGAGGGCTTTGACCAAGCGGAGTTTTTGCTCTGGGACCATTCGCGCAAACAAGTTCACTGTTCTGAGGCGGGTCGTGAGTTCGGCATCGCCCATTCCAGCCAGTTCCGCGCCGGTAATAAAGTCTTCAGGATTTTTGAGTCCGATCTGGCGGGCGATATTCCTGGCAGTTCCCGGATAATCACCGGTGATCATGATTGTGCGGATACCGGCATCGTAACACTCACCAACAGCTTCCCGTACTTTCGGGCGGACCGGATCTTCAAGACCGAGTAGTCCAACGAAAGCGAATTCGAAGTCGTGTTGTCCCGGCGGCAACCCTTCGGCACGGAATTCTGTCTTGGCAACGCCGATGACTCGCAGTCCGCGCCCGCTCATTTGGTCGATTACCGGTGCGAGGTTAGCCAACTGCTCGTCCGAGAAGTGACATAAATTGGCGATAGCTTCAGGCGCGCCTTTAGCGGCGACGACATATTCGCGACGATCGGGTGACTGCCAGACTCTCGTCATGGCGAAGAGTTCATTAGTGAGGGGGTACTCGCGGAGAAATGTCCAATCATTGTGGATATGTTCGGTATTTGCAAGGGTTGACTGGCCGAACTCGCGCATGGCTTTTTCCATCGGATCAAAGGGATCGGCGGGACTGGCAAGGATGCTGAACTCGACGACCTCGTGGAATTCTTCGGGTATGACATCGGGAGAGGCCTTGAAATCGTGGAACAGGCCATCCGCATACAGTTCGCGAACAGACATGCGATTCATGGTCAAGGTACCGGTTTTGTCCACACACAGGACGGTTGCGGAACCGAGCGTTTCGACGGCAGGAATCCTGCGAGTGAGAACGCCGACACGAGAAATTCGCCAGGCGCCCAAAGCAAGAAAGATGGTGAGTACGACCGGAAACTCCTCGGGAAGCATTGCCATTGCAAGTGACAGACCGGCAAGAAAGCCCGCCATCCAGTCACCGCGTGTCATTCCATAAATGACAACAACGAGGACGCATAGGAATAGTCCGATGGTTGCGAAGTTGCGAACCAGTTTGCCGGTTTCCTTTTGGAGCGGAGTGTTTTCGGTTTCGACGGATTGGAGGGCTTTACCGATCTTACCGATTTCAGTGTGAATTCCCGTCGCTCTGGCTTCGACAATGCCCTGTCCACGGACGACAAGTGTTCCAGAAAAGACGCTGGGAGTATCGTCACCGCCGGGGGCCGACATATCGGTTGTGGCGGCAGCAGACTTCTTGCGTACGGCAATCGATTCGCCCGTCAGGAGACTTTCGTCGACGGAGAGGTTTACGCAATCAAGGACAATTGCATCGGCCGGAACACGATCGCCCTCGGACAGAAGCATGATATCGCCGCGGACGACGTCGCGCCCGGCGATTCGAAGTTTGGCTCCGTCACGAATTACGAGGGCGCGCGGGCTCGAGAGGTCGCGCAGGGCTTCAAGGGCGCGCTCGGTCTTGCGCTCCTGGAAGAAGGTAATGCCCATGACTACGAAGACAAATCCGAGCAGCATCATAGCCTCTTCGGTGTCGCCGGAGATCAGATACAGTGCTCCGCAGGCAAGCAGCAGCAGGAACATTGGCTCGCGAACTATTTCAAGAGCAGTTAGCAGTAGGCCGCGCCTTTTTGCTGTCGGCAGGACATTGTAGCCATCTTCAGCAAGACGCTTCTGGACCTCTTGCGAAGAAAGACCCTTGATTTGTCCCAGATCGATTTCTACTTCGATCGGCATGATTCCGGCTCGGTAAATGGGCGGGAGTGGTGTATCATTAAATAGTGCTTATCTTTCAATTTCGACTCCGATCAAACTACTGCCCGACTTGCCAAAAACCAATGAAATTCGTATGCTTAACTCCTCTAATATGGATAGTCTATGCTCATTTCGTTCAGAGTTTGATCGTGATGGATCAAATTGTTCCGAATTCAGATGCTCTTCGATTCTGCAGATGGTGGGATGATGCCAAATAGTTCGAAGTCGAAACTCATCTTGTTCCTCCAATTCTCGCTGTTGCTCGCCTTTACAATCGTGGTTGTTTTGTCCGAGAGACATGCGATGTTTCGAGGGGAGCGGGTTGTTGGAGCCGCCTTGGTCTTGGCGGGGGCTGTGGTCTTGTTAGCTGGCGTTTGCGCATATCGAAAGACTATTGGGACTCTTCGCGTGAAAGTAGCGCCCGATCCGGTTGAACACGGTGGATTAATAACCAGCGGTATCTACTCCAAAATCCGGCATCCCTTTTATGCGGCAACCCCGCTCATGCTTACTGGCGCGATGCTGGTACTTCAGAGGCCTTGGTGCTTGATAGTCATAATCAGTACAATTCCGCTGTTATATTGGAAGAGTTCCTACGAAGAGCAACTCCTGGAGCAGAAGTTTCCCGACTATCCGGCTTACCGGCGGCGCACCGGACGATTCTTTCCCCGGCTGTTACAAAAGAATTTTGACAGCGACAATTAAATTCGACTCCGAGTCAGACCACTGTTAGTATAAGACTATGAATGGTGTCGACGCGATGAGGTTTTGTCGTTGCCGATGTCAGGATGATGTTTCGCAAAGGGCTTGTGGTTTTGTTAAGTGGACGACTATTATTTCCGTGCGAAGGGGCGAACAAGTCGGATGGCTATTCGCCGCGTGCATCTTGATTCGAAAATCAATCATCAACTTCCAAATATGGGGTAAGTCATGAAGACGCTTTTGGGCAACGAACGCGGCGCGATGCAAAAATCGGCGCTGATTGGAATTATCGCGGTACTGCTGTTAATCATCGCGGCTGGCTCGATTTATGTCTGGCAATTTGGCGCAGGGGGTGAAGTACTCAAAGTTGAGTTGTTCTCGCCGACAAATGAGGTTCCTCAGGCGACGAACTTCACGATCGTATTCACGCGCGAGCTGGTTGGCGATTCACTGCTGAATGTTCCGACGACGGTGATTCCCTGCAATTTCGAGCCGAAGATACCGGGACGATTTGAGTGGATTGCGCGGGATAAGGTCAGATTTTATCCGAGCGTGCAGTTGCTGCCCTCAACCGAGTATCAAGCAGAAGTCAGTTCGAAGTTTGCGACAGAATTCGGGTTTGCGCTTCGCGGGGACCGCAAGTTTTCGTTCTATACCCCGCGTTTCCGCGTTGTCAATGCAGTCTTGAATTATGATCTCACGCCCGAGTCGGACTTGCGCGCCGATTTGGCGGCATCGATAGAATTCAATTACCGGGTTGACCCCATGGAGGCGATGAAGCATATCAGCATGCAGTATGAAGACGGCGGCAAGATCGCCTACGAGATTGTGACTTCAGCGGTCTCCAACTACATTGGTATCACGGCCCGCAATGCGGAGCGCGGGAAGGATGAAAAACAAATACAGTTGCGCATCGGCAAAGGGTTGTTGTGCGAAGGCGGAAGCCTGGGACTGCTTGACGACTATATCGCGCCATTGAGCCTGCCGGGCAAGACGGATTTGCGGGTCGAAAGTGTTTTGCCGCTGCATACCGACATCACCGACAAAGCGATTCGCGTGCAGTTCAATTTGCCGGTCAATGCGCAAACGGCGGCATCGTTCATAACGATTGAGCCGCCAATTGCTTTCAAGATGACCGCAGGGCACACGCATCTTGATTTGCGCGCGAGCTTTGATCCGGCCAAGACCTATCAGGTCAAAATCGCGCGCGGCATCAAAGCGATCGACGGGTCGGAGATGCGGCGAGATTTTTCGGGGGCGGTAAATCTGATGAAGGAGAATATTGAGCCGCAGGTGGATTTCGTCGGCGGCGGTTTTTATCTGACACGATCGGGTGAACTCAATGTGGGAGTCTCGACGATCAATGTTGACAAGATTGTGCTGGAGGTTGAAGAGGTATTCGCCAACAATCTCGTGTATCTGCTAAGTACGAATGATCTCGGCGAGGGCAACCGCTACAACGACTGGGTCTACAATATGGAAGCGATGGGGCGGACAGTGCATGAAGAGCAGATGGTAATTGCGAATCGCACCAACGATGAAATTGTCACGCCAATTAATATGCGCGACTATCTCGATGTCGATCGGCACGGGATCTATCGGGTGAGTGCCCGCGTCGCCAACCAGCGCTGGAATATGGCTTCGAAATGGGTGGTGGCGACGGATTTGGGGATGCTGGTCAAGAAGTCCGGTGATGAACTGATGGTGTGGGTGAATTCATTGAGCACACTGGAGCCGATCGCGAACGCACAGTTGACTTTGATGAGCCGCAATAATCAGAAACTCGCCGAAGTACGCACCAACGGCGAAGGGCTGGCGGTTTTCAAGAACTACGTCTCTACCGAGAAGAATCTGGAGCCGTTTTTGGTGACGGCGACTGCGGGCAAGGATATGTCGTTCGTTGAGATTTCGCGGCGACTGATTCCGACGACGGACTTTGACGTGGCTGGAGCGGCATACTTGGCGGGTGGACTTGAGGGCTACGTCTACTTTGAGCGCGATATCTACAGGCCGGGAGAGACCGCGAATATCGCGGCGATTGTGCGCGGTCCAAATGCAGGGCTGACAGAACCCTTCCCGGTTAGGATCAAAGTAACCGGGCCTGATGGGAAAATACTTTCGGAACAACGCAAGACTCCGAACGAACAAGGAGCATTTGAGGCGGCGGTAGCTGTGCCCGATTATGCAATGACGGGCAGATACAATGTCAGTCTGCTAATCGGCGAGGATGAGGAGATCGGACAGGCGAGATTCAGCGTGGAAGAATTCATTCCGGATCGAATGAAGGTAACGCAGAAGACAGAACGGGTTGACTACTTCCCCGGCGAGACCGCGATCATCAATGTTGATGCAGTGACGTTGTTCGGACCGCCGGCAGCTAAGCGGCGGGTACAGGGAAAAGTCGAAGTCGAACCATTTGAATTTGCAGTACCGGAGTACAAGAGCTTTGTCTTCTCCGATGCGACCAAGGCGTTCGAAAAGCAAGAAGTCGCTCTGGCCGATACCCTGCTAGATAATGAGGGGCACATCGGATACAAGTTTGCAATTCCGGAGGGGCAGAATCCGCCTTCGATGTTGCGGGGCGTGATCGTGACGACGGTGCTCGAGCCGGGCGGACGCGGCGTTACAGCGTACGGTGGGATCATGATTCATCCGTATCGCCACTATGTCGGGTTGCGACAGGCACAGACAGGATACGGACAACCGAATTCGCCGATGAAGATCGATTTCGTTTCGACCGACCATACGGGCAAGGTCAGTGGCGGACGCAAGATCGAAGTGACGTTGTCGCGCATTTACTGGCAGAGCATTTTGAAGTACGACCGCGAGCGCGGGTATCATCGCTATGTCTCCGAGCAAGTGGAGTCGCAGATTGACCGGTTCAATGTCGAGTCGGCGGCGGCAGCGAGCAGTTTCGATGTCGTACCTGATGATTACGGCAAGTACCGCGTGGTAGCTCGCGACATCGAGAGCGGTGCGACGTCGTCGCTGACGTTTTATTCTTCAGGATGGGGGTACTCGCCGTGGGCGATGGACAATCCCGAACGAATCGAGATTGACTTGGATAAGGAGACGTATCAGCCGGGTGAGGTCGCCGTCGTGCAGATTCGCGCACCGTTCGGCGGGAAATTGCTGTTAAGTGTCGAACGGGAGAAAGTATTTTCGCATCAGATCGTGACGATGAAGGAAAACACGGCGACGATCAAGGTGCCGGTCGGCAATGATCTGAAGCCGAACGCGTATATTTCGGCGCACCTGATTCGTTCGACGGATAAGCTGGAGCGCGATACACCGGTGCGGGCTTTCGGAGTGGTGCCGCTCAAGGTAAGCGCCGAAGCGAACCGTCTGGCCATTGAATTGACAATGCCGACAGAGGTCAAACCCAAGAATGATTTGACGGTCAACTACAAGATATCGGGTTTCGCAAACGGCCGGGCGTTGGTTACGATCGCGGCGGTCGATGAGGGCATCTGCCAATTGACCGATATGAAGACACCGGATCCGCACGGATTTTTCTATGGCAAGAAGCGGCTGTCGGTGGAGACCTACGATGTCTATAGCGTGATTCTGCCGGAGATTACGCTGAAGAACTCCCCTGCCGGAGATATCGAAGCGGCAAGGCGGAGGCAACTGACGCCGGTGGCGTTGACGCGGGTGAAGCCGGTGGCGTTTTGGTCGGGCCTGGTTAAGGCGGCGGCTGACGGTTCAGGGAGTGTGACCTTCAAGGTACCGCAGTTTAACGGGCAGTTGCGCGTCATGGCCACCGCGGTTCTGGAAAACAAGTTTGGCAGTGCAGAGAAAAATGTATTTGTGCGCGAGCCGTTGATTCTGACGCCGACGTTCCCGCGATTTGTCAGCACCAATGATGAGTTGACGATTCCAGTGAGTGTTTACAATGGTACCGGCAGTGAATCGAGTTTTGAGGTCAGCCTCAACGCAACTGGACCGGTTGCGGTCGTTGGTAGCTCGACACAGAGTATCAGTGTCGACGCGGGGCGCGAGTTGCCGGTATATTTCAAGGTAAAAGCCGGTGATGCGATGGGAGTGGTCAAATTCAGCCTCGCGGCCAAGGGTAATGGCGCAAGCACGGCAATGAGCGAAGATGTGCCTTTGCGTCCTCCGGTGCCGTTCATCACGCTGGCAGGAATGGGTTCGGTTGCGCAAGGCAAAGCGGCGACGTTCCAATTCCCGGGCGAGTTTGTCGCCGGAACAAGCGACTACACGATGACGGTGTCATCGTTCCCGGCGGTGCGATTCACAGGAAGTCTGCAGTACCTACTCGGCTATCCGCATGGATGCGTTGAGCAGACGGTGTCGCGGTTGTTCCCGATGCTGTACTTTGATGAACTGGCGCGAGTGGCGGAGCCGGAGTTGTTCAAGAAGAACAGCGTCGATTACTTTATCGAAGAAGGCCTTGCCAAGCTTGCGAATATGCAGCAGACCTCCGGAGCATTCTCATATTGGCCGCAGGGGAACTACCAGAACAATTGGGCCTCGGTGTATGCGGCGCACTTTCTCGTCGAAGCGCGCAAGAGTGGATATGTGGTGCCGGACCGCGTGTATGATCGCGCGATTGGGGCGTTGCAGACATATGCGCGATCATATCCCTCGCGCGGAGGAAGAGCACCGGGTTATGAAGATCCAGAACACATCTATTACTACCATGACTCGGATCTGACGCGCTGGTCGACAGCCGTCTATGCCAACTATGTGTTGGCGCTGGCGGGAAAGCCGGACCGATCGACGTTGACGTATCTACGCAACAGCGCGGTGGAGAAATTGCAGATTTACTCGCAGTATCAACTGGCTGGAGCGCTGGCATTGTCAGGCGATGTTGCCGGTGGGCGGACGCTGCTGCCGCAAACACTGGCGCCGGCAGATAGTTTAAGTCGCCGGGAGAGCGGCGGCAATTTTGATTCGCCGATTCGTGCACAGGCGATCATGCTGGATGTACTTTCCGAAATTGATCCGTCTTCGCCAAATCTAATCAAACTAGTAGAGAGTTTGACCAAAGCGGCGAACAGCGAAGGACGGTGGTACACGACACAGGAGAACGCGTTCGCGTTGTTGGCATTGGGGAAGGTATTCGCGAAACAGGGTTCCAGTAGTTACACCGGCACTGTCAAAGTCGATGGAGTGACGATTGGTAGTTTGACGACGGATGATCACAATTTCCGCGCCAAGGATTGGGGCGGCAAGGATGTGGAGATCAGCATTAACGGCACAGGTACGGCCTACTACTTCTGGCGCGCCGACGGGTTGCCCGCGACGCAACGCGTGGATGAGTACGATCGCGACATTCAGGTGCGTCGGCGCTATCTTGACGAAAACGGCAATGCAATTCGGTATGACGATATTCGACAGGGAGACATGATCATTGCCGAGATCAGCATAAAGGCGCTGACGGAAGCGGTACAGAACGTGGCAATTGCCGATTTGCTCCCGGCGGGATTCGAGATTGAGAATCCGCGATTACAGTCAAGGCGAGGTATCGGCTGGATCGGCGACAAGATGTACCAGCCGCGTTATATGGATATTCGCGATGACCGGATGGTGATTTACGGCGACTTCCAACTCAACAAAGAAGAGAAGTTCTACTACGGCATCCGCGTCGTCAGCGCAGGTACGTTTGTGGTGCCGCCGGTGCGAGCGGAGGCGATGTATGCGCCGATGATAAGTTCGGTTGCATCGTCGGGGAAGGTGACGGTTGAGTAGGGCCATCACAATTCCAGTTGAGCCAATGCCCTCACCCCTACCCCTCTCCCAGTGGGAGAGGGGAGAAAATGAGTCCCGCGATGAACACGCTTGCTCGCGTGTGTTCCATTTACCCGGAGTCGGTAGTAAGTGAACTGCGCTCTCACCTCGACCTCTCTCCCTGCGGGAGAAAGGAGACAGCGGATTGCAGTGCGAGTATTACTGTTGGTGTGCCTTGCCATTCCACTGGCTGGCGTGGCGATTGATCGGTTGTTTCCCTTGCCGCAGGAGAAGTTGAATCCGCCGTCATCGACGCTGTTGCTGGATAAGGATGGGAATCTTCTACGCGCGTTCCTTGCGCCGGATGAGATGTGGCGGCTGCGTGTTGAGTCTGACGAGATTTCGCCGCTGCTCAAGCAGGCGACACTGGCCTACGAAGATCGGCACTTCAGAAATCATCCGGGGGTGAATCCGATTTCGATTTTGCGGGCCGCGGTTGCGAATGTTCGCGCCGGCAAAATTGTCCAGGGCGGATCGACGATCACGATGCAAGTGGCGCGGCTAATTGAACCAAAGGAGCGGACGCTTGGCGGCAAGCTGATTGAAGTGTGGCGGGCACTGCAGTTGGAAGCGCACTACTCCAAAGATGAGATTCTGACATTATACTTCAATCTTGCGCCGTACGGCGGGAATCTGGTCGGAGTGGGAGCGGCGGCGCGGGTGTATTTCAACAAACCACCGGAAAGGCTTAGCCCCGGTGAGGCGGCGCTGTTGGCGGCGATTCCCAATTCGCCGAATCGAAACAGACCGGATATTCCCTCTTCATCCGCGACAGTTTCACGTGATAAGGTTCTGCGTCTGATGCGAGATCGCGGAGTTGTGAGTGAAGCAGTGTTGGCGCAGGCAACCGCGGAGCCCGTACCGGTGCGGCGGTTCGAGTTGCCGTTTGAGGCGCCGCACCTGGCGGAGTATCTTCGCGGCAAGTATCAGGGAGTTGAACAACTCGAGTCAACGATTGATCGCAACTTGCAGCAATTGGCAGAGACCAAGTTGCAAGAATTTCTGCGGCCGCTGGCCGGGCGCGGAATCAGCAACGGCGCGGTGGTGATCATTGATAACCGTAATCAAGCGGTGAGAGCGCTGGTGGGTTCGCAGGAGTTCTTCGCGACGACCGGAGCCGGTCAGGTAAACGGCGCGATGGCGCTGCGTTCGCCGGGATCGGCGCTGAAGCCGTTTGTTTACGCGCTGGCACTGGGAAGCGGTGCGGCATCCCCGAGGAGCCTGCTTTACGACGTACCGGTGGATTATGCCGGATACAGGCCGGTTAACTATGATGAGAGATTTAATGGCGCAGTCACTGTCGAAGACGCCCTGATTCGCTCGCTGAATGTGCCGGCGGTCAACATGACAGCAAAGTTGGGCGGTGAGACATTTTATGCAGCGCTCAAGCAGGGAGGCATGAGTTCGCTCAATAAGCCTTGGTCGAAGTATGGTTTGCCGCTGGCGCTGGGCGGATGTGAAGTGAGTCTGCTGGAGTTGACCAATCTGTATGCGACGCTGGCGAACGGCGGCGTGTACCGCCCCTATCGCCTATTGAGTACTGAACCGGAGTCCGAAGGCAAAGTGATATTCAATGACGGTGCTGCATACATCGTCACGGAGATCTTGAGCCAATTGCGACGGCCCGAACTGCCGACTGTTTGGGATGCGGCGACGAACATGCCGAAGGTCGCCTGGAAGACCGGAACTTCTCTGGGAAAGCGCGATGCATGGAGTATCGGCTATACGCCGGCATACACCGTTGGTGTGTGGGTTGGGAATTTTGATGGTAGAGGCAATCCGAGCATTGTGGGAGCAGAGGTAGCGGGGCCGATTCTGTTCTCGATGTTTGCAGCGTTGGCGGCACAGGAGGATTCGCGATGGTTCGTTCAGCCTGCGAGTGTGGGAATGCGGCAGGTATGTATCACAAGCGGGATGCCGGCAACCGAGCGGTGCGCGGCTGTAACCGACGAAGTGTATATCGAGGGGGTTTCGCCAAATCAGCTGTGCACGATGCACGAGTTGATCATCGTCGATCGTGCTACCGGAGAGCGGCTCTGCAATCACTGTCGCAGTGGACACAGATATGAAGAAAAAGTCATCACTCGATGGCCGACGCAGATTGCTACGTGGATGACGCGAAATGGGTTCCAGTTGGATCGCGTTCCGGAGCATAACCCGCAGTGTGCGCTTATCGGTGAGGGCGATGCACCGGTAATTGTATCGCCGGCAGATAACGCGGAGTTCAAGATTCGCCGCGAGGTGGGTTTGGAGTATCAGAAGATTCTGCTGGATGCATCGGTGTCAAATGAAACACACACGATATATTGGTTTCTCAATCGCAAACTAATCTACTCCGGGGACCCGGGTGAAAAAGTATTCATCACACCGATTGTCGGAGCGCACACGTTGATCTGCATGGATGAAACGGGACGGTCGTCGCAGGTCACGATGACGATCGGAGAATAGCAGACTTTAGGAGAAGCCCGCACCCTACGTGAAGATGCGGGCATAAGGACGCGTGTCCTTAAAAGAGGCGGCAAGAATATTACCGGCGATTGTTAGCTGCATATTAAGATGGTGCTGATTGACAAAAAAACCGGGATAGCGCCATCCGCTATCCCGGTGTACCCTCGCTTTTTGAAGCAATCTTTAAAAAGTCACATGCGACTCAAATGATCATCTGCCCGAGTGCTTCGTCCGCATCCCCGGAGGAGCGGTCTTGGCTGTGCGACCGTCATCGTGGCAGTCGTCGCACTTCGGATCAGCCTCGTACCTATGGTCGGTATGACAATCGGAACATTCCATTTCGGCATGAACTTCATCGAGGAGCAATCCCGTTATGGCGTGCTTGAAGTTCGCCTGATTCCAACCTTTGTGGCAATTTACGCACATTGAGTTGAGTTTGGAAATCTGCTTGCCGGTCGGGTGACAAGCCCAACAATCCAACTGATTGTGATATTGATTCAGCGGCCAGCCGGTTTTGTTGTGCGAGAATCCCGGACGTTCCTTTGTATCGTGGCATTTGTTGCAGGCATCTTCCTTGTGGCAGTCATTGCAGATGGCGTGGACCTGTTCCTGGGTTTTCTTAACCTTGGAGGTCTGCTCGATGTCATGGCAGTTGCCGCAGTTTTCCTTCTCGTGGCAATCGACACAGCGGAATCCGAACAAGTCGATGTGCTCTTTATGCTGGAAGGTTACAACCGGAGCGGGTTTGTATGGTGTTTCGTAGACCTTCTTCACCGGTTCAGTGATGACCGGGTGGGTTTTGCCGATGATGTCGGTCGGGTCTTCAGTCGCCGAATTCATGAGTCCTTCCACATTGGGAATGTGGCAGAGGACGCACTTCGTGTCATGACTCCACTCACGATGGCAGGAAAGGCACTGACGATGGTAAGCGCCTTTGAGATTCGGTTTTTTCAAGTCGGTCGATTCGGAGCTGGCACTGTGACAGTCCGAGCAGGGCGGAATCTGTCCGGGCGGGCTGTAGTGATGGCAAGTTGCACAATCGGTGCCCATTTGTGCCATGGAAGCATGCACCTTGTGATTGAAGTGCACCGGTTGATAGAGATCGGCCAACTGCGACAGGAGCATCGAGTCGGGCGCATCCTGTAATTGATGTCTTCCCTGCTGGTGAACCATTTCCGTGCGCGGGCACGATTTTAGACAGGGTTCGCGTAAAGTTGGGACTTCGCAAGTATGACATCTTGTGCAGTCAGTGGTCGGCATTGCGGCCGGGCTGTTGCGTTGCGCCAACAGCGGCAGTGCGACTATCCCGGTGGCGATCACAATGGCGAACAATATTAATAAACGATTCTTAGTCATGATGAGTCCTTCTCCCCTATGCTGTCTTCACGGTGCTGATGGTGGTCTTATCACTGCCGCGCTCACTCGGCGGAACAGCGATAACGGGAAGATTAAGCACGATAAATCGGTAAACGAGCACCAAGGCACAGATCAATCCGACGGTGACCATGATCTCGAAGATTGACGGGAAATAAGGCTTGCCCGGATAGAGCGGAGTGTAGGCCGTCAGGAAGACATTGATTCTATTGAGGGCCACGCCGAAAATCACAAGCGAAGCCGACGTAAATAATCCGGCAACTGAATTGCGGATCTTGCGCTGTGACAGCAATACGATCGGTGCGACGACTCCGAGCAGGATTTCGATATTGAACATGATTGACTCATAGGACCCGTCGAAGACCAGCGGCCAGACTTCACGAAGAGTGATGTCTCCGATCTTGACCGCAAGATAGGCGCCGAGCAAGACGGGCGTATAGGTTGCAATTGACGAGAGAATCTTGGTTTCGGGTTTAAGCTTGAAACTACGCGAGGCGATCAGCGACTCGAAGATTACCATCGGGAACCCGACGGCGATGGCAGACATCAGGAACATAAGCGGCGAGATTGGTGAGTACCACAAAGCGTGCATCTTAGTAGGCGCGATAACCATCAGCGTTCCGAGGGAAGATTGATGGAGGCAGGAGAGTACGACACCGGCGATAATAAACAGTGAGATGAAACGGCCAAGGAACTTGTGGCAGATGGTCAGCCAGGAATCGATGAGATTGTTGAATACTCTCAACGGACCGGGAAGATTGACACGGCCGCCGAAGCGTTCGGCAACGATGGGCAGGAATTCGATATAGAGTACCGTGAGATAGACCATAACGCACATACCGACTTCAAAGAGCACCGAGTTGCCCTGCCACATGCTGGGGAGCATCGGATGCCAGACGTTGTAATAGCGTCCGAGATCAGCCAAGAGGCCGATGACGACGAAAGTATAGCCAAGCATCGCTGTAAGCAGTGCCGGACGGACGATGACGTGGTATCTTTCTTTGTGGAAGATATCGGCAAGAGCGGCGGTGGTAAATCCGCCGGCGGCCAAGGCGACGCCGGAGGCGACATCGATGGCGATCCAGATTCCCCACGGATATTGATCATCCAGGTTTGTCGCAGCGCCTATTCCATAAATCAGGCGGTAAATGTAAGCGAGGATGCCCAGACCGGCGATAGCTGCAACGATCATTGTTCCTTTGGTAAAGAACGGCACCCGAGTAATCGGAGTCGGGACTTCATGAGCGCTCATCATCAGACTCCTTGTCTTCCTTGTTTTCGCGCAGCGAGTGCATGATCAATCCGAGCAGGCCGTAAAGAGCCAGCGGCGGTACAAACGACTTGAAGATGCCATGCTGGATGGTTTCGGTAGTATGCGGGATTGGATCGTTTGTCAGCTTCGGTAATTCGGTATTGATGAAATCGGTCGAAGCAAGATACATCCAACTTGTGCCGCCGACTTCCTTTTCGCCATAGACATGGTTGAAGTACAATTCCGGTTTGGCTTTGATTCGTTCTTTCGCCAGATCGATGAGTTGTTCGCGAGTGCCGAAGGTGAGGGCTTCGTTCGGACAGATTCCGACACAGGCCGGCTTGCGGCCTTCTTCCAGGCGATCGAGACAGAAGGTGCACTTCATTACGCGGGGCTTAAGAGCTTCATTGTATTCGTATGCCGGTACCTGGAAGGGACAAGCCACCATGCAGTAGCGACAACCAATGCATTTCCAGGCATCGTAATCGACCGAGCCGAGGCGGTTTTTCTTGAGAGCACCGACGATGCAGGCGGACGCGCAAGCCGGTTGATTGCAGTGCATGCACTGAACTTTGATATTGTACGGCTTGGCAGTTTCCGGGTTCTTGAACTCGTTAACGACAGTGTAGGCATTGTCGACTGGGCGACGATGCTGTTTGAACACCGATTTGTCCTCGAAGGTCTTCAAGTCGGTGGTAGAGAGCTTATGCTCACTGTTGCAGGCCCACTCACACTTACGACAACCGATACAAACGACGGTATCGACTAAGACGCCGTAAGTTTGGCTACAATCGATCGGATAAGCATCATCGCTTGCTTGCAGATTTCCACCGACGGAAGCTGCTGCTCCGACGGCCGCCATCTTGAAGAGGTCCCTACGTGTGAAACTCATCTAAGATCACCTCTATTCTTCCCTATTACCATACGTCGAATCGAGAGAGAATGTGAAACATTTCACAAGACTCGACGCAAATTCTCTCATTTCCTGAACTATTCATAATAGTCACCATCGGCTTTGTCAAGCCTAAAGTAGACAATTTTTACTATTTAATAGTGTCGACTAATGCCCTTCAAGACTTAACTCATTCAGTCACATTTATGAAAAAGTGCAATTTTAATCCTTTTTTATTATCCCTTATAATCGATTGGAAAACGGTTAATTAGGGGTTTCGAAATTGCATACAGTGACCCGACCGTGCGAATAAGGGAAAGAAAACGGCAGCCCCGTGAAGGGCTGCCGTTAGGTGTTGAGGGCTGAGACTTAACTTTGGCTTCTTAGGTGCAGGAAGCAGCCGGACAGACGGGCGCCGGTCCCCCACCGAAGATGAAGTTAATAATGTATACTGCATCCGAGATGTTGACGCTTCCGGTGCCGTTGGCATCGCCAAGGCAGATCGGATTCGGGGCGGCGCCACCTGCGAAGATGTAGTTGATCACGAAGACGGCGTCGGAAATGTTGATCGATCCGGTACCGTTGGCGTCACCGCACAAGCAGGCTGGCGCCGGCGGAGCGGTATTCAGATAGTCAGCCTGCCAGAGAGCGGTCCAGCAAAGCAACCAGTTATCGGTTGAATTGAAGGCGCCGGCATACGGGGCAGACGCGAACCAGCTATTTTCAGCCGGTGCATCTTTAAGCCCGATCGAGAAGGCGGGGCCAGCAGCTGACGGTCTCGGATCAAGTGCGTTCTGGCCGGCGAAACGGCTGCGAGCGCGATCGTTGCCCGTGAAAAGCGGCTCGTCAATCACGTTGTCCCAACGTCCGCCCGGAACTGCGGCGATAGCACCGCCCGCAAGCGGGTAATCGGTGAACAGGCGTTGTTCGGTATACGTCTGGGCACTGGCAACGAGCGCAGGGGTGATCGCGGCAGAGTTGATTGCGCACCAGATGGTGCCGAAGATGTCAAAGTTGGCGACGGCGTAGGCCGGGTTGACGTTGGAGTATCCACCTACCCAGTTCGGATTGGTGAATGCGCCGGTCAAGCAGCGGCTATGATATTCGGCGTCGATCTGTCCGCCGAGGATCGTGCAATCCGGAAGCGGCGCGAGGCTGAACGACGGGCCAGACTGGTCTTCGATGGAGACACCATTACGAGGCCATTCGTAGAAGATCGAGTTGCGGATGTGACCACCAGTATTTTCCTTGGCGTGAATGGCAGCATTCTGGTTCGATGGAGCGGCAGCAAGCACTTCCCCACGACCGAAGGCAGTTACGTTGTAGACGGTCGGCCGAGCATAGGGCTGGGTGTCAGCGTTGCCATCGTCGCCGTCGATTTCGAAGGCACGGTCGCCATTGGTAGAATCGTAAATCGCGAAGAGGAACTGAAGGTTACCAGAGTAACCCTGATCCCAGTCGAAAGCATCGTCGTCATTGAAGGCTGACACAAGGTAGCGGCAGTTGACGGTACCGCCAAACCATTCGAATCCGTCGTCGAGGTTGGCAAATACTTCTATGTGGTCAATGGTAGTGCCGTTGCCGACGCCGCCCATTGTCAAGCCGTTGATTTCATTGGCAGCACCGATAATCGAGCCGCCGTGCTTGAGCTGAACCCACTGGATCACGCCGGAATTGTCGAAGGCATTGCAGCCACCGTATTGGGTTTTCGGTGTTGGTGTGAGGCCTTCGACGAAGTTGGTGGCGCAGATTTCAGGAGCGGTAACCGTTCCATTGATCGGTGCGTTACCGAGAACGATGAGCGAGCCCCAGAGACCGCGATCGGAGCGACCAAGATCGTTCGGATCGTTGACATCGTCGGTTTGGGCCGTGAAGATGATCGGGCAGCAGGAATCGCCAAGAGCAAAGATCTGGGCATTGCGCTCGATGATCAAGCTGGAGACTGATCCGGGCGGAAGTCCAGTGATGCCCTTAATGATAGTGCCCTGTTCGATCGTCAGACGAGCGGAGTCGGTGACGTAGGTTGGTCCCTGAAGGATGTAAATGTTCTCGTTGGTCCAGTTGGTGTTCTTGTTGATGTCACCAATCGCAACATTAACGATCGTCTTACCAGTTTCGTCGAAGCAAGTTGTCGTGCGCGGAGCGCAGTTGAAGTAGTTACCTTCCCAGAGAGCAGTCCAATCGCACGCCCAGTTGGTGGTGGCATCAAAGGCACCAGCGTACGGGGCGGTCGAGAAGAAGGCATCTTCAGACGGAGCATCGATGCGCGGCTCGGTGAAAGCCGGGCTATTCAAGGCCGGACGCGGATCAAGCGCCTGTTCATTGGCGAAGCGAGCGCGTGACAGGTCCATTCCGAAGAAGAGCGGGTTATCGATAATGTTATTCCAGGTCTGACCGGTCAATGTGACGGCTAGAGCCGGGTAATCTGTAAAGAGACGCTTCTCGGTGAACGACTGGTTAGATGAGAGTTCGTTCGGAAGGGTCTTGGCATTGCGGCCAATGTTCCACCAGATAGTTCCATAGATGGTCAGGTCGGAACCGGTTCCGGCGCCGCCGGCATAGGTCGGGTTAGCGTAAGCCGGTGCAGCCGGAGTGAAGTTGGTGTTGTACGAACCGGTGAAGCAACGGCTGCGATACTCGACGTCTTTTTGGGTCAGGATCGAGCAGTCGGGATAGGTCAAGCTGAATGATGGGGACGACTGATCTTCCATGGAGACACCGTTGCGCGGCCAATCAATGATGATGGAATTACGGATGTGCCCGCCGGTGTTCTCTTTGAAGTGGAACGCCGCGTTGGCATTTGACGGAGCGGACGGAAGGATACCGCGACCGATGGAAGTCACGTTGTAAACAACGGGACGAGCGGTCGGATCGGTATCGGCGTTGCCGTCGTCGCCATCGGATTCAAACAGACGGTCGCCGTTGGTTGAATCTTTGATAGCAAAGAGGAACTGAAGCTTTCCGTGGTAACCCTGATCCCAGTCGAAATCGTCGTCATCGTTGAAAGCCGAGACGAGGTACTTACAGTTGACGTTGCCGCCAAACCACTCGAAACCGTCATCAAGGTTGGCGAAGACTTCGACATACTCGACGGTCGTGCCGGAACCAACGCCACCAAGGGTGAGGCCGTTGATTTCGTTGGCAGCACCGATGATCGAACCACCGTGCTTGAACTGGTTATAACGAATGATACCGGAATTGTCGGTCGGATCGCAACCACCGTAGGTGGTTTTAGCTGACGGCGGAAGGCCTTCGATGAAGTTGGTCGGGCAGATTTCCGGAGCGGTTACCGTTCCGTTGATCGGCGCGCGACCAAGGATGATGAGCGAGCCCCAAAGACCGCGATCAGACGAGGTCAGATCGAACGGATCGGAGACATCATCAGTGCAGGCCGTCCAGATGATCGGGTCCTGTGCGGTGCCGTTGGCAATTATGGTTGCGCCGCGCTCTACAATAACGGAAGCGACGGCACCCGGAGCGAGACCGGTGATACCTTTAATGATGGTTCCCGGCTGGATGGTCAACGTAACGCCAGAGATGACATAAGTCGGTCCCTGGATGACGTAGACGTTGTTGCTGGTCCAGTTCGTGTTGACGGCGATATCGCCGATCGGCACGAAGACAAGTGTCTTGCCCGGCTCGTTCGTACACTGTCCGAACGCGTAGGACGCAGACATCAGCAACATCAAGATTACTGACAATAA
Organism: uncultured Ignavibacteria bacterium; assembly: GCA_964370935.1. GTDB lineage: Bacteria > Zixibacteria > MSB-5A5 > CAIYYT01 > CAIYYT01 > JADJGC01. Next base: position 137,829 of record CAYJKI010000006.1, read on the forward strand.
GAATTTACGATGCACTGGTTACCTCCTGTGGTAGTTGTGCACAAGGGTTGTGGTTTCTGTTTTTGGGTAAGTAGAGAGATGTGACGCGATGCCTGCGGCATCGGAAGTTTTGCTTAGCTCCCACACGACAACTTGAGAAAGAATCAGGGAAGCGGAAAGGTGCTCCGAAGTATGTAAAACGTTCAACCATGTTCATCGTAAATTCGTCCGTGACAGTTAGCATCCGATAAAGGAACAGTTAATTTTCGCCAATTCCTTACAGGGAGTAACTCAAGCCGAGTGAGAAAGTCCGACCCACGCGAAGGAGCGAGCGGACATATTCCTGCCCACCGGCTTCTTGAATGGTGTACTTATCTTCGTTAAGAATATTCTTGGCAGCAAACTTCGCAGTCAGCAGGCCGAAGAGCCGCTGTGAGACGGAGAAGTCGACTAGTTGACGAGCTTTCTCGAAGATATCGGGGCTCTGATAGCCGACTTCCGATAAACGGTCGCCGAAAATATTGTAGTACAGCGCCATTTCAGTGTTGCCGCCTGGGCTGGTATAGACAAGGTCGACATTGACGACATAGGGAGATTGACCGCCGAAAGGACGAGTCGTTTCGGTTGAGTCGGTTAAATTGTTGGAAAGACGATAGGACAATTCGGTAGGATCGATATCTACTTCGGAGTGAACCAACGTGAGATTACCACCGAGCTGGAAGTTCTCGAGGAACTTTATTCCGGTGTGGTCGAGGCGGCGACGGAACTCGAGTTCGGCGCCATAGACCTTGGCCTTGGGAACATTGAGCCAACTGATGTCTCCGAGGTCGGAGAGATTGAAGCGTTCGATCGGATCCTGGAAGCGCTTGTAGAAACCGCTGACGGCGACGACTTCGCCGGGGCGAGTGAACCACTCCCAACGCAGGTCGAAGTTGCGGATTAAGGTGCGCGTGAGTTTGGGGTTACCGATGTTGTTGTTGCCGGTCAAGAATTCAAAGCTATAAAATGGAGCCATTTCCCTGATCGTGGGACGGGCAGTCGTGATGCTGAAGGCGCCACGAAGATTCATACTCGGCATCAGGTGATAGACAAGATTGAGGGAGGGCAGCCAATCGGAAGCTCCGTAGGCACCACGAAAATCGGCGGACGCCGAATCGATTGACTCAACCCACTGATCGGTTTCTTCAAACCGCGCGCCGGCGATGATGTCGAGTTTGGAAGAAAGCTTCCAGTCGATCATTCCGTAGAATGCAGTGATATTCTGTTCACCGGAATAGGTGTCGGTTTTGCGGCTCAAGTTCTCCGGGACGATTCCCCAACGGTAGTTCCAGCGGCTGTTGCGTTCATCCCAGGTGGAGTCGACGATGCCAAGATTCTCCTGCTGAAGAATGCTGGCAGGATCACCGTTGTAGCTTGAGAAGAATCCCGGCGACTGTGTTGGATTGAGGCGAAGCATCCAGTTGTCCTGATTACGATCTTTGGCGAGATATGCGCCGCCGATTTTGAGCTTGGTGCCGTCCTTTGCAAACGAAACAGGAATGGTGAGATCAGCCTTAACTTCCCGATTCTTCTCGGTCAGGTAGCGGAAGTAGTGTGTCGGATAAGGAAAGCCGGTGATGATTCCGGCAGAAATCAAGCTGTCATTTTCATCGTAATTCGCGATGTCCGTCCAGTAGCGCAGATCCGGATCGTCTTGCTTGTTGGTAGCGAAAGAGGCGCTCCAATCAAGACGCGACTTCTTCATCAGGGGCAGTTTAAGGGCATGATCGCCGGAGTACTGCAGTACCTGCATCGAGCGTTCGGTGTATTGCCAGACATGACTGCGCAACACCTGGCCTTCTTCGGTGTAGCTGGTGTAGCTACCTTCGACTTGACGGGAGATTTTCTCGCCGTTCTGATTGCGGTTCAAACTGAAGCGCAGTTTGTGTTCCGGGCTGATAGCCAGGTTTGCCGAGAAAAGTCCTCCCCATAAGACTTCTTCCGAGGCTCTCCTGTCTGCATAGTCCTGGAACGTAATCAGGCCGGTCAATTCACCGCCCGAGTTCACATTTTGCCACTTGCGATTCACGCCGTCGCCGCTGTAGGAGTAGTTGCGATTGTAGGTGAGGGATCCAAGAATTCCAAGCGGGCGGCCGAACATCGAGTAAAGATTGCCGAACGAGAGCGCGTAGCCCTGGTTCATCGGCGCCTTGCGTTCACTGAAGCTGAAATCGCGACTAAGTTCTTTTGCCGCTTGATCAAGATAGCGGGCGCCTTCGGCGTTAGTGGAGTTGCGAACCGTGGTGTAACCGGGGGTGTGGAAATTTGAATCGGCAAGGATGTCCGGCGCGGAACGGTAGTCGTTATCAAAGCCGAGCCATTCCTTGGAACTGCCGGCATGAGTAAGAACGCCTTCCTTGAGCGAGACGTTATCATTGTATGAGACTGAAGTTGAGAATTTGACGGTGAGTTGTTCCGGAAGATCCTTGGTATTAATATTGACGGAGCCACCGGAGAAGTTGCCCTGCTGATCGGGAGTGAAAGTTTTCTGGACAACAATGTTGTCGAGTAGTCCGGCCGGGATCAGATCCATTTGGACACCCGGCTTGTCTGGGTCGGTGGATGGCATTTGCGAACCATTGAGCTGAGTGTTGGAGTAACGACCTTCCATTCCGCGAATGACGGAGTACTTGCCGTCGACAACCGACGCGCCGGTGATTTTTGACATGGCGGCGGCGGCATCGCTGGCGCCGGAGCGGGAAATCGCCTCAGAGCTGATGGCGTCTTGCGCTGATGGCGCCTGCTGACGCATTGAGAGCATGGCGGCTTCGCTGTTTGCAAGGCGGGTGGCTTCGACGACGACGACTTCGCCGACGACTTCTTCGGTTTTAAGCGAGAAATCGAGTTTGGCGGTTTGACCGGCGGTCACGACGGCGTTTTCGACCGTGAGCTTGGCATAGCCGATCATCTCAATTATGACGCGGTAGCTGCCGACCGGAACACTATTAATGAGGTAGTTACCATCGAGGTCGGCCTGTGCGCCGAGCTTGGTGCCTTCGATCATAACGACTGCGCCGATGAGCGGCTCGCCGGTTTCCTTGTTGACGACCTTGCCCATGATGCGGCCGGTTTCGGCCGATTGAGCATAAGTGCTGGACATTGACCCAACACTGATGAGTGCGAGTAGAATCGTAATCAGCGCGAGTAGAGTTTTGTGTGGTGAGTGGGGAGATTTCATCCCTGTGACTTTCTTCATTGCATTCCCTCTCCGGTTATTTCTTACCTGACAATCTGATGTAGTGGACGAAACTCGACTGAATCGTACGGTTGCCTGAAGGGATTCGTCGGTCCTGAACACGCGGGGAAAGTCAGCGATGGGTGTTAGGGGAATATTAGGAACAATTTAGAATTGCGGTTTTTGGAAGATTGGGAGTGTTAGGATTTGGTTAGGGTGTGTTACTACAATCGATGAAATCTGGAGCGCCCTCACCCTTCCCTCTCCCAGCGGGAGAGGGCAAGAACGACCTTCGTCTTGATTGTGGAAGTCCGCACTTCTGTTAAGGGAATTAGGAACGGAATGAATGGCAATAGTGGGAAGGAGAAAACACACCCCGCCCTGATTGCGCTCGTTCCTCGCGCACTCAAGGCACCCCTTTCGAGAGGGGAATTTAACGTTTCGTTAGTTGCGGGAAGTGTAACAGCAGGCCTCAGCACCGAATGAATCGGGAGCGCACTCACCCTTTCCTCTCTATGAGGGAGAGGGTCTTGGTTGATATGTGTTTTAGGAAGATCGTTACACGAAGGCTTTGACGATTTCGCGTTGGAGGACCTGGAGTTCTCCGTAGGCGCGATTGATTTCTTCTACCTTCTCCTGAAGTTTTTTCATCAGCTTGTTGCGTTCAAGGCCATTGCGGAGAACAATCAGAATGTCAGAGTTGTCCCACGGTTTTTCAAGGTATTGAAACAGGCCAACGTCATTGATGGCTTTGATGGCGTTTTCCTTGTCGGCATAGCCTGTGAGAATGATGCGAGGGACCTGCGGGTAGAGGTCACGGACTTTGGTGAGAAAGGTGATGCCGTCCATTTCCGGCATAAGGTAGTCGGACATGACGAGATCAATTTCATTTTTCTCGATGAAAGCTAGCGCGGAATTTACCGACGTGAAGGTTTTGACATTGTAGTTGGTTTCGAGGCTCAAAAAGGAACTAAGGCTCGAGACAACCATTTCTTCGTCATCGACGATCACGATGGTTTCGGGTTTGTCAGCTTTATGTGAATCGGTCATTAGATATCTCCTGTAGTCATAGAACTTCTACTGCAACAATCGTGATGTCGTCTGGTTCCTGCCGGTCGTCACGGAAGGTGACCGCAGAGTCGGCGAGACGTTCGACCATCTCTTCGATACTGGTACTTAGGGCCGTGCCTAAATGTTCCGCCATGGCGCCATCATCAAACTGTGATCCGTCGGCACCGGCTGCTTCGCTGACCCCGTCGGTATAGAACAACAGGCGCTCACCGGGCTTCAGCTCAATCTCGGCACTTTCGCCGGGGAAGGTTGTCCCGGGAATGTCCACACCGAGGAAGAGGCCGTTAACGGGAACTCGTTCCAGACAACAGGCGCCGGGGCGCAGCATAATCGGGTGCGGCAATCCGGCGTTGACAATTTGCACTTTGCGGGCGGCGGTGTCAAGGATTGCCACCAGACCGGCGACAAAGATGCTCTCGGGCAGACCTTTGTGGAGGATATCACTCATGGCGGCGGCGATTTCGGTTAGCGGATTGCCACTGTCAATCGTTGTCGCGAAGGCGAATTTCAGTAGAGCGGTGCTCAAAGCGGCTTGAATTCCGTGACCGGTGGCGTCGGCGACGAGGACGGCGATGCGGCCATCGGGGAGAGTCTGGATATCATAGAAGTCGCCGCCGATTTCGAGGGCCGGGCGAAAAATAGCGGCGAAGCGGTAACCTTCGACCAATGGAAAAGACTTAGGCAAGAGGTTCCGCTGGACCTGCTGGGCGAGGTTCAGTTCCTGGCGGAGAATTCCTTCGCGATTGGCGAGGGCATCGCAGCTGCGCACTGACTCGTCGAGTTCCTTGAGTTTCAGCTGGAGCGTTTCTTCGAGAGTCTTGTTCTGGATGCCGTTGCGCAGAACCATTTTGATGTGCTCATTTTCCCACGGCTTCTCGATGTATTGATAGAGGCCGATTTCGTTAATCGCCTTGATGGCGTTACCCTTGTCGGCATAGCCGGTGAGCAGGATGCGCGGCACGGTGGGATAGAGCTTCTTGACTTCGGCGAGAAAATCCAATCCGCTTAGTTCAGGCATCAAGAAGTCGGAAATGACGGCATCGATCGGATGCCGTTGAATCGCATTGAGCGCTTCAGTCGGCGAGCGAAAGGTGAGCACATTGTAGTCCGTATCCATTTGCAGGAGAGTCCGCAGACTGGACAAGACGATATCTTCATCGTCCACAATCAGGACGGTGTGGCGATGAGTGACATTACGATGTGTCAACGTGTCTTGAACCATTATAACAATATTACTTTCAGTCTCTGCACGTATACAAGAGAATCTCCGGAAGTCACAAATCAGCGCGGGCGATCAATATGCACGCGGTCGACAATATTACGCAATCGACCGGCCAAAGTTTTCAGAATCCCCTGTGAGATTTGCACGTGATCGGCGAGGATTTCGACGAAGTCTTCGCGATCGATTTTCAAGAGCCGGGAATTCTCGACCGCCGTAGCCGTCAGCAATCGCACTTCTTCGTCAAAAAGGGCCCAGGTTCCGAACGCCTGGTTAGCACGAGCGGTGGTAATCTCCTCAAGATCCTTGTGTATTCGCACGGAGCCTTCGATGACCAGAAAGAGCGAATCGGCCGGGTCGTTTTCGCGATAGATCGTGCCGCCCGCAGAGAACGATGTCTCCCTGGCGATAGTTGCCAGGTATGCCAGTTGTTCCGTCGGCACCAGCGAGAAGACGTCGACATTCTGCAGCAGGATGACCTTTTCAATCGTAGTTAGCATTGGTCCCTTATTTAAGTGTCATGACAGCGGATAATCAAGCAAAACATCGATGGAAGTTCAAGCTATTCCGGCACCGAAACAAGCGCGAGAATTCAGCGGTTCAATAGGTACTGCGCTGTCTCGCTCAAAAAAGGATCGGGGTTATCGAGAAATCTGGGCGCCAAAGCGCGCAAACGCTGGGAATTCAAGGGAGCGGCGCAGGCCAGTGCAAGTGTCTGCAGCCAGGGATCGGGAACTTCGAGGATACGCAGCAGGGTTGACTCGACAGACACAGGAGTTGATTCAGGCGCGGCCCTTTTGGTAAGCAGGTCGGGTTGGCGCAGTTCCGACCATTGCTCGATAATCAGCAAGAGACGCCATCGAAGTTCACCCTGCAGATAATTGTCGAGGAACTCGACAGCGCTTGAACGCGAGCTTTCGCGGTTTCCGACCACACCCCAATATGCGCCAAGGATGTCGGAAGTTGGATGGATCAGGCCGAGCAACCGGAAGACAATTTCAAGCGACAAGGCGCAACGCTCTTTAAGCGCCTGCATAAGACAGCGCATGTCGGCGCGATTGTCCGACACTGAAAGATCGCGCAGAAATGTCTGATAGCGATCAAAGTCGGCGATTTCGCCAAAAATCAAATTCTGGACGGCACCGGGGTCGATGCGCTGGTTTGGAACGGCTCGGTGGAACTTATTCAGACCCTTCACCACAAAGAATCGCAGCGCGGGTGGAGTAGCACGTACACCCTGCAAGAGCGTCTGCACCGACTCGGGATCGCGAATTCGCCAGATGACACCGGGGAGATTGCGCCGGATCGAGGGATCAACACGCGGATCAAGGAGCCGTTGCGACAGCAGAGGCAGTAAACTTTTGCCGTACGCGGCGAGTGCGTCCTTGGCAACTGCCCGGAATCGATAATTGGCGAGACGCGCGATCAGCGGGTCGATGAAGTCAGGATCGCGACGACGTCCACATGACAAAACAGCGGCGGATTCGACGGCAGGCGAGGCATCTGCCAATAGTTGTGCCAGAAAGACGCGGTAATGGTCGCCCTGCAGTATTCCGAGAAGCTTGGCAACCTCAACGCGACCGGTCTCGGCGTCGGCATCAGTACGCACCAGGAAGACTTCGAGGCGGTCCTCATCAAGCAACTCTCGGGCTTCGACAAGCTGGTGTTCGGCCATGCATGCCACGGCAGCTGTTTGCAGACGTGGGTCAGCGTGGTTGAGGTAGTCTTTAAGCAGTTGTGCACCCCGATCGCCGGCTTTGAGATACAGCAGATAAATGACTTCGGTTCGCACACCCAAGTCGTCATCCTGCAAGAGGGTTTCTACTTCAGACAACAGACTCATGATAATCCTGCAGGAATTCGACCGCTTTGCGACGAACTTCGGGAGAGTCGTGTTTGAGCAGCGGCCGAATGGTTGGAATTAGTTGCGGCGATTGGGCAGACTTCAATACGTCGAGTGCATAGGCAACCTGGCGTGCATTGGGACTTGTCAACGAGGCAGTGAGTGCCTGAAGTGTCGCCGAGTCGTCAATACGAAAACGGATTTCGTTAAGGTCAATCTCGCGGCGCTCAAGGGCAAGACGAAAGGCATTGGCGTATTCGCGGCGAACATACCAAGCGATTACTGCCCAGCCGACGACCATCACTGCAACAATCAAGGCAAGTTGGCGCGAGGTAGCTGCAAGTGCGAGAGTCAGGACAAGAAGGAGTATGCCGGCAAGTCCACGAAACCAACGATCGACGAAGATATCGATAAAGACTTTGGTGCGCTTTTTGACGTCGAGCGGGATCGGCAAGAACAGCAGTTCGCGTCCAACGCGATCGATAGAGTATTCGAGTGATCCTTCGGAGCCCTTGAGAAAGATAGCACTGAGAAGTGCCGGGACAGCCATGACGGCTACCGAACCGGTAAGGACGGCGAGGGGCATCATCAGCAGTGCGCCGCCGACTCCGAGTGCGCGGAGAATGCGATATGAAAGCAGAAGTTGGATTGCGAGTGAGATCAGGCTGACGCGGCCGTAAAATCTGCCAAAGAAAGCGGTCATGCCGTCCTTGTCGCCGGCATAATAGCCGTAGCCGATGTCCTTGAAGATAAAATCGATGAAGGTTGATACCATCACAGCGACGGCGATGAGAGCGATGATCAGCCAAAGCAGGCGCGACTGCTTGATGGTTCTGAATACACCGACGAGAGCCAAAGCGGGTTCGGATTGGGAGTCAGCCGGGGCAGGCTCTTCCCTTCCCAGACCGCGAACGCGCCAAATCGTAGTCACCAGTATCATTGAAACTACCAGCAGTGCGGCACAGATCGCGAGTAAGTTCTCCGTCGGCAGGCCAATTTCCTTGATGAGCAGGTTTGTCAACTCGCCGCCGGTGACGGCGCCAATAATTCCGGCGCTGCCGAGCAGGGTGAAAATGCGTTTTGCCTGTGAATGGTCATAAACGGCATTAGCCAGCAACCAGAATTGCGCTGTGACAAGTATGCCGTAGAGTCCGACCCAGATATAAAGGAGGTAGAAAATCCACTCGGCATCGAGACGAATTAGCAATCGCAATCCAATCAGACAGAGCAGAAGCACCACGGTGGTGACATTGATTAGCTTGACGAGAGACAAGCGGGCGGCGGCACGCGAGTAGAGCGCCGTTACCGGCACAGCGGCGATTGCCGAGAGGATGAAGACGAAGGGCAGTTGCTGCGGCGTAAGTTTGATCAGGAAGAGACTGTCACGGGCCGGCTTAAGGAAATAGAACGTCATCAGCAGGACATAGTAGTAGGACAACATCAAGGCCAGGACGGCCCATTCGCCACGCCGGACATCAATTGCTTTGCGCAGTAGAGAGTTCATCTCAAGGGTTCTTCATCACGACACGCCGTAATTGCGCGATAAACAAATCTCACTTGGCGGCAGCCTGTGCCTCGCGTTCAAGTTGTTCTTCCAGATCGAGCGGGAGGATCACCGTAAATGTCGTACCGACGCCGAGCTCGCTGGCGACCTTGATCTCGCCGCGATGGTCTTGCATGATCTGGTAACAGATCGCCAATCCCAAGCCGGTGCCGACGCCGACGCCCTTGGTGGTAAATCCGGGATCAAAGATGCGCGGGAGGTTCTCCGGTGGAATGCCGGAGCCGGTGTCGGTAAATTCGATGTGGGCGCGGTTGTCTTTGAGATAGGTGGTGATTGTGATCTGCCCTTTATCCCTGATAGCCTGACGGGCATTGATCAGCAGGTTCAGAAACACCTGGTTCAGGCGACCGGGGTAGCACGAGCACAGGGGCAGATTACCGAATTTCTTATTGACGGTAATCGAGTGTTTGATTTCGTGGTGGATCAGGGTGAGGGTATCCTCGATGCCTTCGTGGATGTCGACCGTCTTGACCTCGGCTTCATCAAGCCGGGCGAAACTGCGCAGACGGCGCACGATATTGACCACCCGTTCGGTCCCGGAAATGATCACGCGGTTGGCTTCTTGAATAACTTTGAGTGTTTCCTGAATTTTGCGGGTCTCTTCCCTGCCCTGTTCGCAAGTCTGGTCGAACATGGCGGCGAGTTTCTCCATGGCGCGGACAAGCGTGTTGTGCATGCTGGAGACGGCGCCGATTGGTGTATTGATTTCGTGGGCGATTCCGGCGACGAGCATTCCGAGCGAGGCCATTTTTTCCGACTGAATCAGCTGCCCCTGCGTCAAGCGGAGGTTATTGTAGGCGGCGGCGAGTTCATCGAGCGTACGTTTGCGTTCAGTGTCTTCCTTGCGAAGTGCCGAATTGAGATTCGCCAGTTCGGCGGTGCGTTCCTGAACTCGTCGCTCGAGTTCTTCGTGGGCGGTGCGAAGTTCTTCCTCGGCGCGTTTGCGATCGGTGACATCGCGCACGATGACCAGCAGTTCGTCATCGCCGCACCGGACGAGTCGCGATTCGAAGTCACGCATTTCATCGTTATGAGGCAGGCGGTAGACGACGATGCTCATAGCGCCGGTTTCGAGGACTTTCTTGATTTCGAGATCAAGCGATTCGGCGAGTTCACGCGGCAGTAATTCCCAGAACGTCTTGCCGATGACATCGCTGGCGGCAATGGCCAAAGGCGAGTCTTTGGGGCATTTGTAGTCAAGGTAGCGGCCATCGCGGCTAAGACGGAACATGAGGTCGGGCAAGGCATCAAGAATAGCGCGATTCTGCGCTTCACTTTCACGGAGCGCCTGCTCGACCTTGTGCCGGCGGTGGGCTTCCAGCGCGAGGGCGACGAAGTCAGCAATCGAGGCGGCGAACTGTTGTTCCTGCGAAACCCAGTGTCGTTTCGGTCCGGTGTGTTCAAAGCAGAGCACGCCGATCATATTGCCTGATTGCCAAAGGGGCGCATCGAGCATGGAGGTTATGCCGTGTTCTTTGAAATAAGTGGGTGCAAACTCGCAGGTCCGCTGGTCGACGGCGGCATCATCGGCAGCGATGATTCGTTCGGTTTCGAGGGCGACAAAGTAACTGGGGAAATCTGCCGAGTTGATGAAACCGCCGCTGGAGTGTTCCTTGGGCGTTCGCCGGAAGAGGTGGTCGCACCTGATCCCCTTGCGTGAGGGGTCGAAAAGCCAAACGCCGACGCGTTCGACTTCGAGAGTTTCCGAGGCAACTTCAGTGAGTTCCTGGACGGAGGCTTCAAAGTCGCTGCCGTGAGGAACGCGGCGACGGGCCAGCTGGGAGAGGACGGAATTCTGTTTAGTAAGGAAGCGTTCGTTTTGGCGAAGTTCTTCATTGATTCGTGCCAATTCTTGAGTGCGTGCAGCGACTTTTCGCTCCAGCGACTCGCTGTATCGGACGACTTTCCGTTCCAGTGAAGCGCGCTCGACGGCCTGGAAAATGGTCAGTTCGATGTCGGCGATCTCGCAGGGCTTCAGGATGAAGTGGTAGGCGCCATGGCGGATGGCCTCGGTTGCCTGGTCGACCGAACCATGGGCAGTGAGAATCAGCACCGGCATTTCGGGTCGAAGTTTGTGGACGGTATCGAGCAGTTCGAGTCCGTCACAGTCTTTCAGACTTAGGTCGCAGAGCAGGACGCTGAACGATGACTTTTCGAGCAATGCGACGCCATGCTTGCCGGAGCGCGCGGTTGTAACTGATAGGCCGCGTCGGCGCAATTGGCGGGCTATTACCTGGCGTTGCTTGACATCGTCCTCCATATAAAGGACGTTGAGTTTTGGTCGGTTCCGTTTTGTTGTCATAGTCAATAATAGTATACGGTGTTACCGCAAGTTTGGATGATAATCGAACGATTGCCGGAGGGCAACGATGAAACGCAACGTCGCCCGCAATCTCTTGACCGGGACCGAAAGAACAGCTATATTCTCTGCTCTGCAACGAGGAAATGCCGCTTACGGGAGTGCTTTGGAGACGGACTATTGCTGAAAAGATTACGATTCATCTCAATAATAGCTCTATGTTTGATGCTTAGCGCCGCGCTGCTCGCATCAGACACCGAATCAGACTCGACTGATATAAGCTTGCCGCAAGCGCCAAAGAAGTCGGTCGGCGAGACGATTCTTGACGTTCCGGAGACCATTCTCAAGAGCCCGATATATGTTTTGAAGGGACTCTCGTGGGCGGCGGTTAACGGCATTTACCGTAATGCGACATTGCACAGGGTGGCGGGCTATGCATTCGCGTTCCGGCCGGCCGGTGGGATTGTTCCGGTGTTTTCATATGGATCGAATGCCGGATGGCGTTACGGGTTGAGTTATATTCGTCTGAACATGCTCCAACCGGGCGACCGGGTGCGCTGGGTAGCATCGCACTCGTCAAACAAATACCGTCGTCTGGAGATGACCTACTCTTCGCCACAGGCGTTTGCGGAGAATGTTGGACTTCAGTTTGCTGCGGGATATCGCAAACGTCCACGTGAGAGTTTCTACGGACTCGGCAACCAGACAAAGGATATTGATCGATCGGCATTTACGCTGGAGCGTAGTTTGGTCAAAGCTGCAGTGCCGTGGCAATTGATGGCTAAAGTCAAAGTGAGTGCGGAAGCCTCGTATACCGCATATCGAATATTTGATGGTCTCTCTCCAGAATGGCCGACGGGCCTGATCGAGCTTGAAGGCAAATACGACATGACTCATGCTGATTTTCGTTCAGCGGATATTATCGGAACGGGGTTGATGTTCGATCACGATTGGCGCGACAGTCAAGGGCAGCCATCGCGCGGCGGCCGCGAGACAATTTCGATTCACTACAACCGCGGGGTCGGCCGTTCGGATGACATTTCGTATTTGGTTTCACGGGCGGAGATTTCACACTACTTAAACATCTATCATAAGCGACTGTTGGCAATCAAGGTTGTGGCGCAGTCGGTGGATGCCGATGCAGATGAAACGCCGGTACTCCCCTTCTATCTCAAGAGCAATCTCGGTGGACGCGACGATCTGCGCGGGTTCCTGAATAATCGACTCGTCGATTATGATATGACTATGGCGGTAGTCGAATATCGCTGGCCGATCTGGTCGATGATTGATGCCTTCATATTTGCGGAGGCGGGCCGGGTCTATTCGTCGTTGTCGGAAGTGTTCACATTACGGAATTGGCATGAAGGTTACGGCACGGGCCTGCGGGTGTGGCGGGAAGACAATGTATTGCTGAGCATACAGGTCGCGTTCAGCGATGAAGAACGCCGGATCTATCTTGAATTGGGCGGCGAATGGTAGTGCGTGAGAACACAGTGGTTCTGTCTCTAACCCGGAATCTGGTGACGGCGGTCTGTTTGGCAATGGCATTGGCGGGTTGCAGTAGTAATCACTTGCAGTACAAGCCGGGGGTCGATCGCACTGATGATCACGATCGGCAGAGTATTCCCGAACCGAAGGTTGCCGATCCGGTGCTGGCGTGGCAATCGCTTGATCGAACGGTGTGGCAACAAGGCGAGGAATTACTCGACATCGACCGCGGCTTCAGGAAACTGATTGGCAGACCTAAAGAAGCATACAACATCAACCGCTTTGACGGGGTACCGAATTCGAGCTGGTTCACAAACCGAATTGGTCATTCGGGATTTTCGGAAGAGCTGGCTCGCAAGGGCGTCGGTGAAAGTGATGGACCAGACACTGCCGGCATGTGGAAAGTATTCCGCCCAAAGGTGCAGGGAGCGACGCCAGGGTTTTGGATCAAAGACTCACGCGGAGGGAGTTACATCATCAAGTTTGATCCCGAGTCGAATCCCGAGTTGGCGACGGCGGCGGCAACAATGGGCTCGCGGTACTTCCATGCTTGCGGATACAATGCACCGCAAGAGACGATTGTGTTCTGGCGGCCGGAGATGCTTGAAATCGAGCCGGGAATAACGTTCACCGACCGGGATGGAAACAAGCGGGAGTTTGTCCAGGCGGATCTTGATGATATCATCCGCCGAGTACACAAGCTTCCGGATGGACGGATTCGATCACTGGCCTCGAAGGTTCTGGGCGGCAAGGTAATCGGGCCGTTTAGCTTTACCGGAAGACGTTCCGACGATCCAAATGACTGGTGTGAGCACGAGCATCGTCGGGAGTTACGGGCGCTGTACGTGGTTGCTTCATTTATCAATCAGTATGACACCAAAGACCAAAACACGCTGGATACATATATAGAGGAAGACGGACATAAGTACGTCAAACACCACCTTATTGATTTTGGTTCGACCTTTGGTTCCAATGGCGACCGGCCCAAAGACGGGACGGTTGGATACTGCAATACATTTGATCTGCGCGATGTAGTGGTATCGTGGGCGACATTGGGATTGAAGAAGTGGGGCTGGGAGGATGCAAAGCCCAATCAGTATGCATCGATTGGCTATTTTGAATCCGACATATTCGAGCCAAATAAATGGGATCCGATCGTGCCAAATCCGGCGTTTGAGAATATGACGCCACGCGATGCTTATTGGGGTGCGAAGATTGTGATGGCCTGGCGGGATGAGTATATCAGGGCGTTGGTGGAGACCGGCGAATATTCGGATCCGGCGGCGAAGGAGTACTTGATCAAGACGTTGATCGAGCGACGGGATAAGATTGGCAGGCATTGGTTCGAAAAAGTAGCGCCTCTCGATGATGTGCGATTCGCAGACAATTCCGAATCTCTGATAATAGAGTTCGCCGATTTGGCGGTTAAGTACGGATTGGCAGAACATTCGATATCGAAATATGAGTTCGAAGTCCGCTACGATGGTAAGACATTGGTTCAAGAGCAAAATCAGGGCGTTTCGCGGTTCGATCTGACGGGCGATCAGCGAGGATTATTGACGGGTGCCTACCGAAGCGGCGGAGACGACGACAGCAAGAGACATCTGTATGAAGTGCGGCTTCGAGTCATGCGCGGAAATAATTCGTGGAGCAAGCCGATGGTCGCGTGGTTGTGGTTTCATCCGGAAGATTCGCGATTTGAGTTGGTGGGAATTGAACATCTTTATTAAGATCTATACTTGATGAAGGCACTTTCTCGGGTTGCGGTCACATTTCTGGCTGCTTTCACTTTAGTAGGACATTTATCGAGTGCAGAGGCCGAAACCAGAGGGGAAAAGGACTATCTGAAGGGCAAAGAGCTTCTGCTCATTGGGGTTGGTTCGACCGCTCCCCTGCTCCTGAACTACGCACTGCGGCATATCGATTCGAGTCAATCATCATTAATTCCAAGGCCGATTCTCGCTGATGGCTGGATCCAGCGGAAGTTAGGCGGGCAGTTCCATGTAGGTAAGGGGAACTTTCTTGCGGGAAGTACCGGTTCAGCGATCACTCCAGGGTTTTGCGGGCTGGCTTTGATTGCCGCGAATTTTACCTGGCCGGAAGGAAGACCGGCAAAGGACGCCGGGCAAGATTTCCTGATATTTCACAGCGGGCTAATGGCAACCAAGGGCGTAACGGGGATATTCAAGGGGTTGGTGGCGCGTCCGCGGCCGTTTCTCTACTACTATCCGGATTCGGCGGTTCAACATGATGATGATTTCAGCGATTCGCGGCGATCGTTCTTCAGCGGGCATGCCTCCAGTGCGTTTTACTCGTCGACATATTTGAATAAGAGACTTCGGCAAATCATGCGACAGAGGCTGGATAGTGATGAATATTCAAATTGGCGCTGGGCGCCGCCGCTGGTGCTTTTTGGCTGGAGCAGTTACGTCGGTCTGTCGCGGATTCAGGCTTATGATCACTATTTTTCGGATGTCGTCATTGGGGCTGTGGCGGGGTACCTTCTGGCAGAGCTGTTTTACGGTTTTGGTGACAAGTACACTACGACAACGACCACGGCGGAACGAGTCACTCCGATTTTCCATTTGAGTTTTGAGTTCTGATTGCCAAGATTGCGATCTGAATGGCCCCGGTCTGTTGGGGCCGGTAAGGATGGTGCGTAATCAGAAGGCTTAAGCAGAGTCTTGCCCGACCGCAACGAATGGCGTTGGCCATTTTTCTGGCGATTGTGATAGTCTGTCTGGGCCAGATTACTTGGTGGATCTACTTCCAGGTGACAATTTCCGAGGAGCAGTTGGAGTTTCACAGCCAACAGTCGCGTGCCTCGGCGAACCTTGCGGCTTTCATTCTCAACCGTTCCTATGAGCGGCTGGTAATGGAAGCAGAGTCGTTTGTCAGTGTGGACAATATTCGCCACTTGACGGCGGCGCTGGATTTGCTGGCGCTTGATCCCGCGGTCAAGGGATACCAGTTGTTTGACCGAAGCGGTATTTTGGTTGCCGGCGCCGGCGAGGTTGATTCGACTTTATATTTGCCGGTAGTATCAGCAAACAGCGCGGTGCTGTATCTCGATATCACCTATCCCGGTAAGTTGACCGAAGAGCTCAACCGGGATCTTAAGTATTCGGGGAATGAGAAGGTTGGCCGTTTCCAAGCGCCATGGTTCAGCTCGGAGATGTTTGCCGTTCGCGACGAAGTAACGGCGGAGGTGGAAGAGAAGGCAAATAGTCGAGTCTTGATGTTTGCATCCGAGGGTTCGTTCTTTGTATTGCTGACACTGCTGGGGGCTTTCATGATTTACCGCACATTTCGGCAATCGGAGGAACTGAAGCATCGGCAGGAGAATTTCATTCAGGCAGTGACGCATGAACTGAAGATTCCGGTGGCGTCGATCAAGTTATATCTGGAGACAATGGCTACCGGCAAATTCGATCAGGAAAAAGTGAAAGGATTCATCCCGCGGATGATTGATGACTGCAATCGTCTGGAGGGTTTGGTTGACAACGTTCTGGAGGCGGGGAGATTCTCGCGGCGCGGACATCAGGCGAAACTAGTCTCCTCGAATTTCTCGAATGATCTGGCCGAATATATAGAAGAAATGCGGCCGATGATGGAAAGATATAAGATGAAGCTGACGACCGAAATTGAGCCGGAGTTGAACGTGAAGTCAGATTATCATGCGTTGAGGCGGGTGGTTACGGCGCTGATTGACAATGCGATCAAGTACTCACCGGAGAATCGCCGCGAAATGACTATTACAGCGCGTAAGATATCGGGGCGCAGATGCGAGATCGTCTTTGCCGACCATGGTGTGGGAGTGGAAAAGTCGGAACAGCATAAGGTTTTTGAGAGGTTCTACCGCACGGGCGAAGAGAATACCCGGTCAGTGAAGGGTACAGGCATCGGATTGTTTCTTGTCAGACAGATCGTTTCCGAACATCGTGGCAAGGTTGAGTTGAAGTCAGAGGGACTGAACAAGGGCAGCCAATTTAGAATTGAGCTGCCGTTAGCGAGTGAATGATGAAAAAGATACTGGTCGTTGAGGACGAAGAGCACATTGCCGAGGGATTGCAGCTCAATCTTGAAGCCGAGGGGCATGAAGTAGTCGTCGCCGGTGATGGGATTGTCGCGCTTGAAACTTATCGTAGGGGGCAGTTTGACCTGATCATTCTGGACATCATGATTCCGGGCAAGGATGGTTTGGAGGTCTGCAAGGAGATCAGGCAAGAAGGCGGACGGGTTCCGATACTTTTCTTGACGGCGCGCGACCGGCAATCGGACCGAATTGAGGGCTTGCTGTCGGGCGGTGATGATTATCTCACGAAACCGTTCAATTTACAGGAATTGCTGTTGCGGGTGGCGGCGATATTCCGCCGTCAAGTTTGGTACGGCACTGTCGAGATCGAACGGTCACGATTTGGGTTTGACAAGAACTGGGTTGATTTTAAGACATATCGCGCATTGGGACCGGGGGGCGAGACGGAGTTGTCGCAAAAAGAGTGCATGACGATGAAATTCCTGATTGAGCACCAGAATGAGGTGGTAACACGGGATATGATTCTGGATGCCGTTTGGGGATATCACGCGTTTCCTTCGTCGCGGACGATAGATAACTTCATCCTAAGACTTCGGAAGATTTTCGAGCCTGATCCTGCTAACCCGCGATACATTCACACGATGCGAGGCGCCGGCTACAAGTTCACACCAGAAGGGGCTTTGGAAGAGTAGAATCCCAGCAAATGCGACTCGCTTCGTCCGACGAGTTGAACGCCAAGTAGTTGGATACTGTGCAAAAAAGTGGCTGTTTCCGGGGCAGATAACTGCGCTAAGTTAGTAACTGCTATATGCTTGGGTGACGATACACTGAAGTATGCAGACCAGATCAGGTATCGCGCTCGGAACACTTCTCCTGCTACTCGGATTAATGTACTTCGGCCGACTGCTCCCGGACGGGAGTGCTGGTCTTGAAAGTGCTCACCCACATGATGGCGTTGAATGCCAAAACTGTCATTCGTTTGGATCCAAGGTAGACGGAGGCAGCTTGTCCCAACCAAGTTCGCAAAGTTGCCTGTCTTGCCACTCCCCTGCTGACAATGAAAATTCCCCCTTTCACAGCACAGGAGTCGTTGTTGAATGCGCTAGTTGTCACTCATTCCATGAACCGGAGTTGATCATTGCCGCCAAGGATACGATGAGTATGGACTTTGCGGTAAAGGCGCAGGCGCTATGTCTGGACTGTCACAAGCCGGGCGGTCTGCTACCCGAAGTCAGTGCCGGTCACCAGCAAGCTGCAAAGTTGATTCATTCGCAACGGACCGTTGCGATGGCGGAAGCTCCGTCGGAATTCTGTTTGACATGTCACGGCGCAGAGCGGACCGCTACACTCGGGAATGAAATTTCGAAGAGTGCTCCGCGATTTCATGTGAGCGCAAGTCATGTATTTGGGCAGACGATTGTATCTGGTGTTAGTCGTCCGGGCTCGGCATTTCGGATTCAGAACAATGTTCCTTCCCATTTATCAATCCTTGACGGAAAGATCGAATGTCAGACCTGTCATTCGATGATTTCAGAGAATGGTTATCTACTTAGCCAGACAATTGACGATGGACTGTGCGAAAGTTGCCACATACGAAACGGCGGCGACATATCAACTCTCGAATTGACGCTTAAGCCGTGAAATACAATTGGATTAGAGTGTCTTAGTCCTCACTAACTTAGCTTCAAAATAGCATCATAATGCTATCAATTCCAATCGGAAGTGGGCCAATTCGAACATCCTGTATCATCTACTCCATTAAAAAAGATACAAAAAGGTCGCATTTTCCGCTTGCTTTTTTCGAAGCTCGTGCCTATAATTGGCGCAAGTTGGTTTTGCTAAGGTTTTGAGGTAACTGAATTGTACAGTTTCTTCCGACATACCGTATACTTTTTTACTCATCTTTGTGAAAATAATCACATAGAATACTCCTGTTTATTGGCAAGTGTTGCCGGGAGTCGTTATTTCCGGCTGTTTCGTTCTTCTTGCAAGTTTAATTGTGAATTAATTCACATATCATCCTGTTAATTTAAGGTTGGTCATGATCGTGGTCGCGGACAACATGGTTAGGCAGAATCAGATAAGCTCGAAGAGTCGGACTTTAATGACCGCGCTAAGCCTTGTTGTTCTCATTGGCAGTTTTGTCCTTCCCAATACGGGATTGGCACAAGACGAGCTTTCGGTGCCTGCGCAGTTCATTCGTGAGCTGGATCCTCCCGGAACCAGCAATTCCCTTCTCCGCCCGGAGCAGGTGTACATCGACAAGAAGTTCAGCGAAGTATATGTAACCGATACGGGCAACAATCGCATTGTCGTATTTGACACTTCGGGTGTTTTCAAGTTTGAATTCTCTGGCCGTGAAGTCTTCGGCAGTCCGACGGATATTGTTGTCAGTTCGACGGGTTTCATTTATGTCGTAGGAACCAGACTTAGTGAAGGCGGCTCGGTATTCAAGTTTGATTATGATGGCACTTACTTGGGATGTTTGGAGCTGACTTCACTTCCGGAGTCGGGCAAGCTCGACATCGACCGGATCGCCATAGATAATGAAGACAATCTTTACTTATTAACCGGATCGAACGATCGGATCGTGAAGGTTGACAGTCAAGGGCAGTATCTTGGAGAATTCAGCATACTGACTGATCTCACCGAAAAGGAACGTCAGGAAGTGGTGCTGGGTTCACCGCGAATCGACGATAGCCGGCTGTACTTGCCGGTGTCGATGTTCGGCACAGTTTACGTGTATGACCTGGGCGGAGAGCTGATCCGGAGAATCGGGTTGCGCGGGAACCTGGTCGGCGAACTGAACTTTCCTACGGCTGTCGATGTCATAGATCATTCAATCGTTGTGATTCTCGATAAACATCGTTTCAACACTGTTTGCTTCACCACAGAAGGCCGCTTCCTCGGTGAATTCGGCGGGATGGGATACAATCCCGGATGGTTTTACCATCCGCAGTACATTGCGACGGACGATTTTGGCCGGACTTATATCAGCCAGGGTTTTCTCAATCGCTTGCAGGTGTGTGGATTGCCGCAATTCATCTGGGACAACGCAAAAGCTTCTACGAATTCAGCGACACCGTCACAAGTTGAGCCTTTGCTGCCAGAAGCAACTAAAGAGGAGGTGAGATTGGAGATCCAAAATCCCTTGATGTATTCACGCTCGTTTATTTTTTGAGTAATTTTTCGGAGGTTTTACATGCGTAAGCTTATGTTGGTTGTTGTGTCGCTCGCGTTTTTGACGCTGTTTTCCGGCGCAGCATTCGCATTTCATGATGGCGGCGTAGCCTATTGCGGCGGCTGTCATACGATGCACAATAGCAATAATGGTGTTCTGGTCGATCCGGCTCATCCGAACGGCAATGCCTACTTGCTGAAGTTCTCATCAGCGACCGATCTTTGCCTTTCCTGCCATGCCACCAGCCGTGGCGCGGTTTGGGGAGCAGATCCGTTGAATCCGCCGGCCGAAAAAGGCGCCGGTAACTTTGTGTTCCTGACCGAAGACAATCTTAACGATGGACACGGTGGCGCTACCAGCCCGATTCCGGGCAGAGCAGCCGGTCACACCGTCAACTCGCCGGCTCGCGGCGTAGGTCCGGACGGAACCCTTATTACCGCCCCGGGCGGAACGTTCCCGGCAAACAGACTTGAATGTTCCTCCTGCCATGACCCGCATGGTAATCAGAACTTCAGACTTCTCTACGGCGTTGGCCCGGTCCAGGTTGGCCTGACCAATTTCGTAAATCCGGCTCCGGATGCCATTGGCAACAGCTACAATACTGCCGAAACCAATGCTATCCATACTGCCTATCGCGGCGGCATGAGCGCATGGTGCGGCAACTGCCACGGCGATTTCCACGCCAACAATACCAAGCTGATCCACCCGGCAGGCAGAGTGCTTGGCGGTGCGATTGCGGCTGCGTATAATTCATATAATGGCACAGACGATTTGACCGGTGGTTCGGCGGCGACTGCTTATATTTCAGCGGTTCCGTTTGAAGATCCGGCCAATACGACGACCTCGACTGCCGGCCCGTCGGCCACCAGCCAGGTTAGCTGTATCACCTGCCACAGAGCCCATGCGACCTCGGCACAGAATGCCGGCCGTTGGGAATTTGGCGTCACCTTCCTTCATGAGGATGGTGTGGAATCCGGTTCATATCCGATTCCGAACCCGTATCCGAGCTTGAACCAGCGTTCACTGTGCAACAAGTGCCATGTGAAAGACGCCGGCGACGCTCCGTTTGAACCCTAAGATTTCACTCGAGTCAGATTGAGTGACCTTGAAGCCCAATAGGGCAAAACCAAAACGCCCGACCCTCAAGGTCGGGCGTTTTTTGAGAGGACGAGAGAGCAAGAATGAATCACGACAGCACACGATTCGGGGAGTTGGTCCGGATAGGGACAATTGTGCTGGCGTTGGTTCTGGCGATGGCGGGCTTAGCGAAAGCCGGAATTTCGAATAATCTGAATGCTGACATTCGCGTGGGGTACAGCACAGTCGACCAGGAAAATAACACACAGGAAAACGTCGACCAGGAATACAATCTCAATTGGCAAGAGAGCATTATCCGGAATTTGCTGGCCAAGAGCACGATTCGGTATTTCAACTACGGTTCCAGCCAGACGACAGGCGGCAATTCCTGGCGGAGCGAGCTGCAGCCATCCGGCGAGATTAACTGGACTACAAACTGGTTAGCGGTTTCGGCGCAGGCGATGCGTCGTGACTCGAAAAGCAATGACCTGACGACGCGTCTGATTAATGAAAGCGGCGGGATTCTACTGCGGACGCAGGCTGTTCGCTACCCTTGGCTGCGGATACGGTTACAGCAAGACAAGCTTTATAACAAGATCAATTTGCGTGATCGCGACACGCGCGAACGACTTGCAAGTGCAGGTGTTGGCTATAACTCGACGACATCTTCGATCATCTACAATTTCGCGCATAAACAGACGTTGAACCGCTCCCAACAACTGGAGCAGCGAAGCAATTTCCATGTCTTTCAGATTGACCATTTGAAGACCTTCGCCGAAGGGAAGATTCGGTCAAACTTCAGTTATAATTTCAATTACAAGAACGAACAGGACAAGAACCTGGCCTTCGATGCATTTCCACGGACGATTCCCCTGCTCTTCGGACTATACGCAAACGATGCGACACCGGATCTTGGCTCGCTGGATACGGTGTCAACACTAACCGACGGCAACACGGCGGCGGCGGCGCTGTCGCAGATTAACATCGGTGGGAACGAAGTGAATCAGAATATCGGCGCGGATTTGGGATATCAACGCGAAGTCAGCCTGCTGTATGTATACACTGATCGTCCTTCGGGCAACAATGTGCGCTGGAACGTATTTCGGTCGGAAGATAATTCAATCTGGGAGCAGGTAACCGGCGCAACGACAAACTATAGTCCGGGATTCAGCCGCTATGAAGTCGCTTTCCCTGAAGTTAAAGCGCGCTATATCAAAGCGATCAACCAGGGGCTCAATGAGGTTGATACGGTCTATGTGACCGAGATTGAGGCGCTGGAACGAGTGACAGAGACGGGTGTCAGCAAGCGTGATCAACTGGTTCACATTGCCAGCCTGAACAATTCTTACATGATTTCACCCAGTTGGAACGCCAACGCGGGTATCTCGCTGCGACGGGACGGCGGTGGTGCTGCGCAGCAAGCGCGAGATGAGACATATTACACATTTGGCGCGCGCAACCAGATCACGCCGGAGATGTCGCATGGCGCCCGTATTCAGATTGGTCTCATCGACTATGAACAGTCGCGGACTGATGTCGACAAGATTTTTTCGGCGAATTATGACCTGAAATACCAGCCACTGCAGACTTTGGAGTTTTCGGTATCCCTAACGCACCGCGACAACTATATTGCCTCGGTGAAGTCACAGGAAGTAAACTATTTCGCTTTGCGGACACGCGGTGATCTTCTACCACAATTAAGGGTTCACCAAGAATTGTCGGGCGGCCGAAACACGCTGATGCAGGGTAATTCCCGTTTTGATATGTGGAGTTACCGCACATCCATGGATGGAAGGGTGACCAGGAGAATCGACGCAGCGGCAAGTTATTCGCATCAGGAAGTCAGAGACTTGACCGACTATCTGCGCAGCAAGAATCAGTACAGCGTGACATTTGGATACCGCGTGACGGAGAATATACACCTGCGCGGCGATTGGGGATTCACCAAGGATGACAAGACCCGCTATATCAGCCACAACTACTCGTTCAGTTGGTTGATGTCGCGCAAGATCAGTGCCGGGGCGGCGATCGCGTTGTCGGATTACGAGAACGGAGTCGACACCTATAGCGAGAGCTATTCGGCGCAGGTGGAGTATTCTTTCTCCAACCGAACAGTCATCACGGGAAGCTACAGTGAGAACGACTTGACATCTGCAGGCGGCGGATCGAATCGTTCGGTTCGAGTTGGAATCAGAACGGGATTATAGGAGGACGCTTGAACTTGAGAAGTCTTGCGATAAACGGGCATGGAATGGCATCTGCCGCCCTGATGATGCTGGCTTTGACTGTGCTCGCCAGCTGCAGCGGGATGGGATCGACGGTCTTCGTCCACCGCGACTATAACTTCAATTTCGTTGAAAAAGTGGCGGTCATACCGTTCGAGAACCTCTCGAATGACCAGGGCGCCAGTGCGAGAATTACTCACCTGTTTATAACCGAGCTGCTCGCGGCCGATGCGTTTGACATCGTGGAGCCCGGCGAGGTACTGGTCGCGCTGTCGAAGTTGAGCC
This sequence comes from uncultured Ignavibacteria bacterium, assembly GCA_964370935.1. Classification (GTDB taxonomy): domain Bacteria; phylum Zixibacteria; class MSB-5A5; order CAIYYT01; family CAIYYT01; genus JADJGC01. The sequence continues at coordinate 161,310 of CAYJKI010000006.1, forward strand.
TGACCCGTACCGACATGCTTTCGGAAGATCAAGCGAAGCAATTGGGAAAAATGCTGGGAGTGCAGGGTGTGATTTTGGGAGCGGTGAACGAATCTTCGGGGCTAAACTCCGCCAACAACAATGAGACAGTGGTGACACTGGATGTACGAATGGTGGAAACGGAGAGTTCGCAGACCGTGTGGTCGGCGACGCATACCGAAGGCAGTAAGGGTTTTTTCTCCTCTTTGTTTGGCACCAGCCAAAAGTCGCAGAGTGAAGTTGCGCGCAAGTGCGTCCGCACAGTAATCAAGACACTGGTAGATTAGCTTATATGAATTCCCCCCGACATTTTCTGGCGAGCCTCGTGGCAAAAGCAATGATGCTTTGCCTTTTCGGTCCCCTTTCCGACGCATCGGGAACGGTCAATAGCGAACTGCCGAGGATGGCGATTATCCCGCTGGCAAACTACACGAATAGCCTGAAAGCCCATGACCAAGTTACGAAGCTGCTCCGGGCGAGTCTCACCGAGATGGGTTTTGATCTGGTTGATAATGACTCGCTGCGAGCCGGAATGCGTGCGAATCGATTGCGATTAGTTGGTGAGATTGATAGCGCCGGAGCGGAGCAGATTGCACTACAGACGGGAGCAGAGATTCTGATCACCGGTTCGCTGGACTTGTATCTTGAGCAGGTGAATCCCGAGGTATCGATCAGTCTGCGGGCTTACGACTGCCGCACGCACAAGATGGTTTGGATTGAGTGCCTCTCGACTACGGGGGAAGATCAGGCCGGGCTGTTTGGGATTGGGCGGTTGACGGACTTAGAACAGCTGACGAACAAGGCAGTCAAGACAGTGCTCAAGAGGATGCCGAGATTTTCGGGGCAAGAACAGAAGCCGGTGCGCAAGCCTTCGAAAAACGATTTGCGGTTGATACAACAAGGCAGAATCGCCATAGTGCGATTCGACAATAGCACCGACGTTCCTAATGCCGACGCTGCAGTGACTAATGCAATGATTCAGGAGGCGTGGCAACGCGGATACGATGTGGTTGAGCCGGGCGAGTTATCGCGCATACGCACGCGGTTAGCGAGCGACTTTCAGGGAGGGATCGGGGACAGTGCGCTTGCGATCTTGCGCGACGAATTCAACGTGGCAATTGTCGTCACCGGAATGGTGACCAGATTTTTGCCGAATCGCGGGGCATCGATTGAAGCGGTACCGGAGATTGAGTTTACGATACGAAGCATAGATCCGGCCGACGGAGAAGTCAGGTCTTCCCTGTCGTTGGAACGGGATGGCGCGGCAAGGGAGACGGTTTTCGGTTACGGACGTGAGTCGGCGATCGGAGAAGTAGCGCGTCAGGCAATAAAGAACGGTTGGGATGAACTTATCACAGGCTGGTTTAAGAAGGTGCCGGCGGTGTCAAAATCAACGATGGATGGAGACCAGAATGCAGAGAAATAGATTTCAGGAAATTAAAGACATCATGTTCCGGCTTTTGCTGGGGGCTGTAGTGACGATTGTGTTCGCACTGCCGGCTGATGCTCAAGTGAAATCAGAAAGAGCGGTTCTGGCGATTGTAAACGGCGATTCGGTATTCACTTCGGATGTGGATGCGATATTCAGCCGGATGCATTCGGCAATGTCAGCGGCGGCCAAGAGTGACTTTGACTATCATAAGCTCTTGAATAAGCTCGTGAATGACCGGTTGATTGTTCAAGAAGCCGAAGCACTGGGGATTGACGATGACGAGTACGTAACAAAATTCCTCTATGGTCGAAAGCAGAACTGGGTGCGCGGAATCTATGTTCGAGACAATTTCAAGCCGGATACGATAGTCAGTGAGGCCAGTCTGCTTGCGTACTTCCACGCCAATTACCACAAGGTACGGGTACGGACAATCTCGGTTGAGAGCAAGGCGACTGCCGATTCGCTGGCGCAGCAAATTCGTCAAGGCACGCCGATGGACAGTTTGGCGAAGATGTACTCCGTCGACATGTTTCGTTATGTCGGCGGTATTCAGTCGATGAAGTACTGGAGTACGGTTGAAGACGAATTGCGTCGGCATCTGAACGACGCGAAGCAAGGGACATTAATCGGGCCCTTTCCCTATCGAGCGGTTTACGCGCTTATGCGAGTTGAAGAGACGGCTCCCGCCGACACTGCTGAATTGGATGGGATTCGCGACTACGTGATTTCTATCCTGCTCGAGAAGCAGAAAATGGATCAATGGAAGAAGTTTGTTCAGGCGTTGGGCGACAAGTATGGTCTGGATGTTGACAGCGCCGCTATTAGTGAGATTGCGCGCAGTACAGCTTCAGTGCTCGATTCGACCTTCCAGCGCGGCAGCGAACGCCCGGTGGCAAAGCTGTCAAGCGTGCCGGTAGTTTCCGAACAGGGTCTACGGCAAGAGACCGCACACTCGGCGATGTCCCAGGCTACGACAGCCATCGATACGCTGTTATACCAGTCGCTAAACAAACTTGTTGAAGATCAACTCCTTTATCGTGCCGGACTGGATGCGAAGCTGGATACACTTTCCTGGGTCAACAGAAGACTGGAATCGACGAAGGACAGTGTGCTGATCGAAGTTTACTTGAAGGAAACGGTCGCCTCGCGGATCAAGTTCAATCATGACGAGTTCCAGCAGTACTATAATGAGAATCAGGACAAGTTTCGCGAGCCAGATGATTTGACATTGCGCGAGGTTCTCATAGAGAGCCAAGAGCTTGCTGACAGCGCAGTAGCGTTGTTGCAGGACGGCGCAGACTTTGGTTACGTTGCGGACAAATACCGCAAGGGTGCGAAAGAACTGACGGAGCAGAACGTCAACGCTTCGATGGAGGCATTTCCCAAATCAATTCAGGCGGATCTGGCGAAGCTAAGCCCGGGACAGAGTTCGAAGGCTTATCCGACGGCAGAAGGCTGGATCATATTTAAGTTATTGGACCGCAAGCAAGGCCGACTGAAGACGCTTGAAGAAGTTGACATGAATATTCGCGAAGTGATGTTCCAGCAGAAATTTTCGTCGACGCTTGACGAAACGCTGGCGCAATTGAAAGCGAATTCGAAGATAGTGATGTTTGACGAAGCGATCGAGAAGTATCTCGGCGCCGAGAATTAAGCTGATTGGGAGCGGGCAGAATGAGAGGCATGTAGTGAAGGAAGGATTGTTCTTAGAGCGCCACCTGGCTGCCTTCAGATACACGGCTGCAATACTTTTGCTGATATTGGCCGGATCATCGTCGCTGACTGATGTCAGTGCGCAGGTGAAACGCGGGAAGCGTTTTTCCTCGGAAGGTAACTGCCTGGAGTGCCATTCGACTGGTGATTTCAAAGGGAAGATGAAACACAAGCCGTTCGAGGACAAAGACTGCTTGTCGTGCCACAAGCCGCACGGGCTGGTGGGAATGTTGCGCCTGAAGGAAACCGGAGCAGCGCTCTGCTACCAGTGCCACAACAAGGCCGAACTGGGAATGGAGAAGGCAGTCATTCATGCACCGGCGAAAACCGGCGACTGCTCGGTCTGTCACAGTTCACATGCGGCGGATCATAAAGGGCTGCTGGTTGCCAATGCTAAGGAGTTGTGCTTCACCTGCCACGACCGCAGTGAATACGAAAAGAAGATTGTTCATGCGCCGATGAATCAGGATTGCTTCGTCTGTCATGAGACACACGGCAGTGATCACAAGGCGCTGCTGAAGAAAGATCAGGCAACGCTGTGTGCAGACTGTCACGATCCCAAGACACCGGCATTTGCGCTGGCGCATGGCGATTATCCGGTCGGGGACAAGGACTGCGGACTTTGTCATTCGCCGCATTCGTCGGATTCGCCGAAGTTGTTTGCCAATTCGATCCATGCACCCGTGGAAGGCGGAGAGTGCTCGACCTGTCATAATGCACCGACTGACTCCAAGCCGTTTGCAACGACTGATGACGGCAACGCACTGTGTGTGACGTGTCACGACAAGGGCGAAGTTGCCCCGGCGGGGAGCCATCCACCGGTCGCCGAGGGTGAATGCATGACATGTCATGACCCTCACGGCTCGGCGCAGAAGATGCTTCTGACAGCAAGAGAATCGTCGTTGTGCATGGAGTGCCACGATGATGTGCAGTCGCAGGTACGGGGAGTTTCCTCGCACAAGCCGGTGATGGAAGACTGCTCGATCTGCCATACAGCGCATGGCAAAACGAAGTCGCATCTGTTGACCAAAGAGACAAATACATTGTGTCTGGATTGCCATAGTGAATTGAAGGCGTTGACGACGGCAGAAAGTCCGCATGCACCGTTTACTGACGGACTGTGCACGGATTGTCATTCGCCGCATGGATCGCTTTATCCAAAGCTGGTCAAGACGAATCAATCGGAACTGTGCACCAGCTGTCACAGTGATGTCAACGAATGGCTGGGGTTGGCCAGTGTGCATATGCCGATCAAAACCGGCGATTGCACGAAGTGCCACAATCCGCATGGATCGGCGATCAAACCGCTCCTGGCGGGCGCGCAGGATCAATTGTGCGCGAGCTGCCATCAAGCCGTTGTCTCCGACAGCACGAACACGATCGTGCATCCGCCGTTTGAAGAAGGAACGTGCAGTTCCTGCCATGCACCGCATGCGACGAAGTTCAAAGGATTGTTGACGGCGGCTCCGGCAGAGTTGTGCGGTGAGTGCCACTCGGATGTAATCGCGGCGAATGCCGTTAGCAAACATCATCCGGTGGAGGCAGGCGAATGTTCGAGTTGTCATAAACCGCATTCCGGAAAAATCAAGAATCTCCTGCTCGACAAGGAGCCGAGACTATGTCTGGGCTGTCATAAGGACATTAATGAAATAGTCACCAAGGGTGTGGCGCACGCGCCGGCAAAGGATGAATGCAGCGGGTGCCATAGTTCGCATTCGAGCGGTTTTGTCAGCCTGTTAACCGAGGGTGTGCCGACGCAATGCTTGACCTGCCACGATGGCGATGATACTGAATTCAAATCGAAGCACCTCGGATTGGCTGGAAGCCAGATTGATTGCCGCAAGTGTCACGATCCACATGGCTCTAAGGATGAGAGATTGATTCTGAAGAATAACCACGACCCCTTCTCCAGCGGTTCGTGTGACGCTTGCCACACAGAAGTTCCGCAGGACGGAGGCAAGGAATAATGAAGAAGATTCTGACTATCCTGGGGCTGCTTTGCGGTGCCTCTTCGGCGCTTTTCGCACAGAATGTGAAGGTCGACGAACCGGAGGTGTGTTACACTTGCCATGAAGATGTCAAGGATGAGCACGCCAAGAAGAGCCAACACACCGCATTCGCCGGCGGTAAGTGTTCGGACTGCCATAATCCGCACGCATCCCGCCACGCAACATTGCTCAAGGACAAAGTCGACAAATTGTGCTTGAGCTGTCACGAGGATCTCAAGGGATTGGACAAGTTAGCTGCGAAACACCAGCCGGTGGTCAATGGAGAGTGCCTGTCTTGTCACGATCCGCATGCGTCGGACTTCGGCAATCAGCTGGTGCAATCGCAGGGCGCGCTTTGCCAGAGCTGCCATCCGGCAGTGGCCGAGTGGCTTAAGCAGACCCGCGTGCATTCGCCGGTTGCCGGTAAGGATTGCATGAAATGCCATGATCCGCATGGATCGGCGAATGCGGGGATACTTGCTAAGGGAGTGCCGCAACTCTGTTTCGGATGCCATCCGCAGAACGCACAATTCACGACGGTGCATAAGGGTTATGATTTGGCGAACGCCGATTGTTCGACGTGCCATGATCCGCATGCGTCGTCTAACAAAGGTCTGTTGATGGCAAATCAGCACGCACCGTTTGAAGGCGGCGAATGTTCAGCCTGCCATGCGGCCGGAGCACAATCCGGCGGTTCGTTTGCGATTGCCGGGGGGATCGCCAATACTTGCTTAACTTGCCATGAGGACCAAAAGGCAGATAAGAAGGCGGATTACAACGTACATTTGGAAGGCGAAAATTCCTGTACGAACTGCCACAATCCGCACGCTTCCAATGTCGGGTCGTTGTTAAGCTCCAGTCAGCAGACTATGTGCACAAAGTGCCACTTCACCGATGTTCCAGCGAAGGATAAGGCGAAGTTCATGACGCACAGCGACCAAGACTGCACGATCTGTCACTCACCGCATGGTGCGGACAATGATCGGTATCTGGTCAATAGTGATGTGATGGCGCTGTGCCGCACTTGTCACGCGACGACGCACAAGGGCTCGCATCCGATGGGCGAGGATGTCATTGACAAACGCACCAACCTAACCTTGGATTGCTTGAGCTGTCACAAGATGCACGGGTCTGGACAGGAGTTCTACCTGGCATTTAATCCTGACATGGATTTGTGCATACAGTGCCATAAACGCTGACGAGAGTTTTGAAGATCGTAATAAAAAGCGCCGCCTTGGAGACCGAGGCGGCGCTTCACGTTTATATCAATTATATCAAATTCGATTTCAAGTTTTCACAGGCAGAAACGAAGCGATGATTTGTTCGACCTGGCCAGCAAGCAGCTTGAAGGACATTTTTGAATAGACTGCGGAGAAGGTGTAACCGCGCTTGTCGATGACGGCGTAGACTTGCTGGTGGAACTGACCCTTGCCATCAACGGGCACGGTTTTGTAGATCCACTCGTGAATCGGCAGGCCGTTTGGCAGAGTGCGAGGGGCATCTTTGAGGGTGTCGGCGCTACCTATTGAATGCTGGGTCAACTGGATACGCTCTCGGGCATAGGAATCAACCGTGTGATCGCCAACACTCTTGTCAATTGTCAGATTGAGCATGTGGCGTACACCATGGACGTCCGGTCCCATAAAGGTAAAGATGGAATTATCTTCCCAGCCATCGGGCAAGGTTATTGTGAACTGAAAATTGGTCTTTGACATAGTTTCTACTCCGTTAAGATTGCCCCGACTATCGGAGACACATGATTCCCTGGGTGCCACCGAGAAAGATTCGTCCCTGGTTGTCGACCAATGGCCGACATGTGAATTGGCCGCCGAAGATGCGATTGACAATCGCCTCACCGTGTTCGGAAAGACGCGTAAAGAGCGAGCCGCAAACGACCAATAGTGAGTTGTCCGAGCAGGCGGTTATGAAGATTCGGCCCTCGGTGGGGATCGCATATTCCCAAATCAAATTAGATTCGACATAGTGATAGATCGTGTTGCCGACGGCGACCCAGGTTCTGGCGCCGGGAGCAGAGACCGGCGGCAGTGTCATTTCGCCCGTGGTTTTGAGGAAGACCGACCAGATCTCCTTGCCGGAAAGATCAAGGCAGCGCAAACGCATTTTGTCTTCCAAGTCATCGACGGCGATAATCTTGTCTTCGTGGTTTATGGCGACGCTGTGCAGGTTGGTCACCGGCAATGAGACGATTTTGGTACTCGAGTCGGCGTTAGCTGGAAAGATATCGATGAAGTTATAGGTTCCCAGACATACAGTTGCGCCATCGGCGGTCATGCGGGCGCCACGCGATTGACCGGGGCGCTCGAAGAACCACAACAGGCGCTCTTCTTCGGGAAGATATCGCGCGTAGACACCGGCGGGTTCGATCGGCGTGCCACTGGGACCGTGAACCGGAACGGATGCAGAAGCGTAAGAGTAGCGGGTTTCGCTGGAATCGGCCAATACCCAGTTTAGGTGGGTGCGTTCACCGAGAAACGGCAAGAACACGCCTTCGAAGACTTTGGAATCATAGGTAACAGTCTGGTAGAATCCGGCGTAGTTACGTGTCAATACGCCATTCGGCATTGCCTGGCAATCGACGCCGAAATGTACCTCACGTCCCCAGACGAGAGCGCCATTGCCGCGTTCGCGCAGTTCGAGATAGTCGGAATAGCGGACGAGCAGTCGTTCATCGACGGACGCCAGACCGATCGGTTGGCGGCCTTCGGCAGAGATGACGGTATCCTTTGGCCAAACGATGAGAGCGGCCTGCGCAGGTACGAATGGCAGATACGAAGTGGCTCGCAAATCGGAATAGTCGTAAGCATTGAAAATTTTCGCATTCGTCATGGCAGTGTCCTTATGCGCCTTGGGCGGCTGTGCAACCTCGGCTGTTCCGCACCCGGGCGTAAACAGGGAGATCGTCAACAATGTGCACGACGCAATTATAGTCGAGATACGCATTTATCACCTAACAATTCCTTCCATGGCTGCCTGGAGCTTTGACTGCTCCGACACTATATTCGCTCCAATGTAAAGGTGTCACCGAGCTGGGCGTTGACCCAGACACGCACAAAGTCGAGCACAACGAGTTCGTCTTGACCGGCGGTCATATTGATCAGGAATCGCACGGTTTCGGCGGCTGTGGCGTTCATCTTGATGCGAAGTTTGTTTGAACCGATGAGTGGATTATGGATGAAGACTTTCGGATCCCCGGCATCAGCATTGTCGTGATGAAACTCGGTGATGTAGTTCGTCTTGCCGTCGCTGGAGTCGGTAAAGCCGGGAACAAAGTGCAGGAAGATCCGAGTTATGCCGCGGCTACCGCCGACGAGGCGATACTTCCCTCCCCAATTGAGCCAAGCGGCTTGCAGGTTGGCGATTTTAGTTGCCTTTTCAGCGCCTGTCCAATCGTCAGGGTCCTCTTCAAAGCTGACCTGCAACATGACAGCAACGGTCAGGACAGCCTGATACTCATAATCGTTCTGATTGAGATGCAGTCCGCGGCGCGAGGAAAGATCCTGACCGATTTGGAACAACGACAGACGAACCTGTTTGTCGGTGGCGCCGGGAATGTCGAAGTGCTCATCGATGGCTTGCGGGAGCGCAAAGTCATTATTGAGTGTGTGCGAGCCAAGCGTCAATCTGCGCTGGCCGGCGGCAGTGATGGTGAGATTGCCGCGATGATAGGTCAAATCCTGTCCGCCCCGAACTAACTTCACGACGAAACGGCGTGCAGCGGGGTGGAATGTCGGCCAATTGTTGCTGGCGACTTCAAAGTTGACCTTATAGAGGATGTACCAAAGGTGGTGATTTCGCGGCGCAACGTTGCCCTTCATCATTGAAGTTGCATTGGCGGGCATGGAATAACATTCGAAGTCGCGGCGATAGCTTCCGAAGATCCGGCGATGGTGACCGGCGGCATCATCGTATTCGATAACAAATTCCTGATAGAAGTATTCATCCGGTAAACCAATGGCGTGACCGATTTCGTGCGCTAAGGTGAAGACACCAAAGGTTTGTCCGAGCTCCGTGACGGTTGATCCGACACCGCCGACGGAACCGACATCTTCATAGGCGGATTTATTCATCATGAAGAATGAGTAGGTTCTTCCCCAAAGGCGACGCTGGTGCTGGTAGGCGCGGCCATAACGACTGCCGGGATCATCGCGGCAGATGCAGGCGAGGAAGCGGGACTTGCCGCCAAGTGCATTACGGCGCGCAGTGGTGACGGCGGCGTGCTGGAAAAGCGCCTCGGAATTGGTTTCGGTATCGAAGTCGACGCCGGTCGGAGTATTGGCGTCGGAGATCACGAAGGTTTCGCGCTCGTCATAGAAGTAGAATGGTTTAACGCGTTCCGAAGTCGCCGTGGGGGTAGCCTCGTCGAGATAGAATTGGATCAAGTTCCAGCGATCCATTGCGTTGTAACAACCCTCATCGACGAATTTCAAAACATCGGCACCGGTCGGGATTGGCGTTGGATCATATTGCGGCGTGACAGCGCGGGTATCGCGCATGAATGAGATGGCGATGTAGTTGATTGTATACGAGGTCGGGTGCTGGTCTTCCAAGTAGAGATGGTGGAAATAGAAGAACTGATAATCGCCACTGAAACTGAATTCGCGGGCGGCGTTCGTCCCACCCATGTCGAAGGAGCGCATGCAATCGGGATCATCGCGCAAGGCAGCGCGGGCGCCGATGACGAAGCCGTTGGTTTCCCAATTGGCTGATTCGACGGTGCGGCGTGCGCGGATCGGATAGAAGCCATCGCGGAAATGAATGATGGCGACGGTCTTGGTGTCCTCGAGTTTTTCGGTGATCAGATTTTTGGCGAATGGAATTCGGGCGGACTTAGAGTCGGCGCCGCGCTTGTAGAGCTTGAGGAAGCCGTTAGCGGGATCGACGACGAGAATCTTGACGCGGGATTGGGCAGTCAGATTTTTCGCCACCGGCGGAAGACTGTGGTCGGCATCCTTGATGTCTTGCGTACCGCCGACTGCATCGAGCAGGACAATATCATCCAGTGAGAAAGTCAGTGGTGTATTGGGATCGCTAAAATTGCCACCGAACGGTTTCAGGCCGCGATGGGTCTGCATAACGGCGCGGAAGCGATCGCCGACGTCGATGTCGGTTTGATAGCGAGTCCAGTAGTTGACCGAAGACCACTTGGCAGGCAAGTCGTAGTACTTTGTCCGCACAAGGAGCGGCATGGCAGCAATTGCGTCGGGCAGCTCGGTGGTAATCACCGGAGTCGCCGTTTCGTTTTCGGTAAAGACGTACTTGTTGGTATTTTCAAATGTAAAATGCAAGTCGGTACGCGCCGGATTGTCCTGAACCTTGAGAGTATAGACACCATTGGCGTAGGTAATTCGCGCAGGTATCTCGGTCGTGCCGTTTTCAAAAACCTTAATCGGCAAGCCGTCGGGGACTTCTTTGATCGCCTTGGCGACGCGATCGTAATACACAAACTTCAAATGGTAGGCGACGGCGTTGAGGTCATTGGGATCGATATAGACGGCGGCGAAGTGCCACTTGTGCCAGAGGGGGCATTCGGCCGGAGTGTGAACCGCCGTTGTCGTCGTCGGGCAGTTCAGGGTCGGGAGTTCGCTCTGATCGAAAAAGAGGATTTCGACGCGACGGTTAAGTTGGGAGCGATAGTTATCGCGTCCGGCACTATCGAGCGGGAACGATTCGCCGCAGGCGACCATCTTCTTGAGGTCATCGGCAAACGCCAGGAGGCTGCGGTATTGAACCATGCCGTCGCGGGTGATACCGAGATTAAAGGCGATTTCGTCATTGTAGACATCGTAAACGGCGCGCCACATTTCGATGGGCCACTTGTGGGAGCCGGAATTCTTGATGCGATTGAAAATATCGGGCGGTAACTGCAGGCTCCCGGTTGGCGCGAGACCAGCTAAGACCCAGTTGTTGTAGGCGGCAATAAAGCGTTCCGTCGCACCCTTAGTGTTGTCGCCCCAGGTATTGTCGACCTGGATCGGGTCGCAGTCCCAACCCCAACGAGTGCTGAACTTGATGAACTTCATGATTTGCTGGTAGTCTTCGATGCGATGGCGCTTTTCGGAGATGGTCGCCCATTGCTCGCGGTCGCCCTCGAGGAGGAATTGAATATTCTGGGCGCGCTGTGCCGACAATTCGAAATTCATCTGCGCCTGGCCGGAAGTATCGGTGTGGCCGGCGATCAACAAGCGCTTATTGGGATCGAACTCGAATTGCTTGAAGCAGAGCGCTAAGGCGGCCAAGCCGGAGACTTGATTTTGTTGCTGTTGGGTACCGGCATCGGACTGGTTATCAGCTGTGCCGTCGGAGGAAGATGATCCTTCGGGAGCGGCAGGCATCATCACAGCGCTGTCGAGATGGAAGAGGACGTCCTCCATTTCGAGAATCTGGACATTCAGTAGGCGGTGTATGAAGGTATTGGGTACTCCGGTTGTTGCTCCGATGCGATAGAGAAAATCGCGGAAGGTACCAATGATGCTATCGAGGGTAAGAGTCATAGTCCGGTTTTACTTATCAACTCCATGATTCATCGCGCACGTCAAAGGCCACGCGCACGCGTCCGGCGGGGACATCCGTTTCCTTGGCGTAGCCGCTGCCGTCGAGTCTTCCCTGCCGCACTTCGCCAGTCGGGAGGTAAAGCTTGTACTTCTTATCCGGCACGGCGTTGCCGTCTTTATCTTTCAGCTTGATTTCGACATCATCGGTCACGGTCAGCATCCCGGAGCGTTTGGAAAAGCCCTTCGCAGTTGCGATGAAGTAGTATGACGGTGACGAGTATTGTCCAAGCTGTTCTTTTTCTTCAACAATCTGAATGAGCGATTCGCTGATTTCGATCTTCCAGTCGCCTTCGATTTTGTTGCTGTTGACTTGGGTTTCGACGAAGGTGAGCATGCGGGTCGAGTAGTTCGGGTCGTGGATCCAGACTTCGAGACGCGCCTTGGTGCCATCATCAATTCCGGCAGTTTCGGCGGTCATGGTGACGGTTTCGCCGACTTTGGCGCTGGTTTGCGACCAGGCTGTGCTGATAATTGAGTGAAGACCGATTTCGTAGTTGCCCGGCTCGACTCCAGTTCCGGAAACACCGCCGCCGAGGATGCCGCCGCTTTCATTACTGTTGGGGTCGGTCATTGAGTACTGGCAGTCGGTAATTGGATTTCCACCGGAATCGACAAATTGGACATCAAGGAAATGGTCTTCGGTTTGTTCGTTCGAAGCGGATGTTTCGTCCTGGCTTTCACCGATTTCGGTCTCTTCAGCGGTTTGGCTTTCTGCTTCAGCAGATCCGCTGCTGGAAGATGCCGAGCCACCACCGCCACCCGCTCCGCCGTCGCCAATGAGAACTTTGGTGGCGCCTTTGACAATCATATCGGGGGGACCGGCACAAGTGCATTGGTCCATCACGCGGGCGGCCGGCATATTGCCGATCAGAACACCCATTGAACCTTTGAGGATTGGTCCGCCGACATGCGGTTTGGGGCCGTCAAACATCGGACAGACATGCATATCGGTGACGCGGGCAGCCGGCATTCCTTCGATCAGGACCATCGGGAAACCAGAGACGATAGTACCGCCGTGTGCGCAAGAATCACCCATTCGGGCTGCTGGCATAGGAGACATTATTACAATCCTCTCAAAAGTATTACACCGAGACTGTCGGTCGGAGTGGGCTGTCGTTCAATGTTTTTGGAGACAACAGCAATAGAGAATCTATTGCTCTTTTGGAATTGAGTCAATTGGGAAGTGTGGGGCGAAGAAATGATTCTAATCTTCGGAGCGCACGAACTTGGCTCCACAGAACGGACAGTCGGTGACTTTTCGGCTGATCCATTCGTGGCCATGGCTGCAGCGCTGGAGCGCGGTATCGGGATCGATATAGACTGTGTCCCAGTCTTTTAAGACGGTGTATTTGAGATTTCCGTCGGAGACCCGCAAGGAGAAGGTCAGTTGCTCGACCTTGTAGATCATGTCGCCTTCGCAATCGAGCTTGAAGGTCATAGTGTCTTGCTTAACTTGCTTTTCTTTCATGGTGCGGGTATTCCGTTCGACGATACGGCTCTCCACGCAGATCTTGGTACCGGGGCGTTCGCCGCGATAATAGAGGGTCTGTTCAGTGACGATGGTATCGATGGTCATTCGCCATTGTGCGATTACAAAATCCGGCTTGGCGGTGAATTCGACTCCACCTTCATAACGCTTGCCGATTGAGATGCGTTCGGCGGCGTCGGTTTGGTAGAAATCAGTAGCGCAGACGATGGCGGCCACGATAGCGATCACGGCCAGACGAGCGACATTGTGAGCTATGTTTTTCACTGATATTCCCTCCACACTACTTTTATCGACCGGACAAGATAGTATTCGGAGCAGATGTCTGCAATTCTACATGTTGGCTGTTTTTTGAGCACAATCGTGCAGTTTCTGAATAGCGAGATTGGCATATACGGCAGAGCCGGCACATATACCGGCTCTGCGAATGATTTGGGAGAGTGTCGCTTAGCCCTTGAAGAGGCCGATAATGATGCCGTCGGGATCTGCGAAGAGCGCGCAGGCGCCGATTCCCGGAATTGGTGTTGGCGGCAGTACTGTTCGAGCACCGAGCTTTTCGGCCTTATCGAGTGTCGCTTGCAAATCATCGACACCGACATAGAAGGTGACGAATGGCTTTTGCCCCGGTTGGACCGGACCGATGCCGCCGCCAATTGAGTTATTGCCAGCCGCCTCGACCAGAGAGTAATCGAATCCGGATGCGGCGCTGGTTTTCCAATCGAAAAGCTTGGAGTAGAATTCCGTCGCCTTTTCGCGATTGGCGGCGCTGATTTCGAAGTGAATTACGGCTTGTGCCATGGTATCCTCATGGGTTGTTATGGGTTTATTGAGATTACTATCAAATCGCCTGACTGGGTTGCCGACCGAAGCGTTGAGTCAGGAAGCCCAGGATCAACCCAACGAGGGTTCCGGGGATAAGTATTTCGACCCAATAATGCCCGCCCTGTTCATTGGGAATTGCCGCCACAGCAAATGCGAGCGCAAAACCGACGACAAGACCAACGATGATGCCGATTTTCATTGATTGATACTTGCGCGCGACGAATCCGATGATGATACCGGCAAGAAGGCCCTTAATGGTTGAGCCGATGACTATACCGGCGATTGCGGGTGTGGTTTCGGGCGCCGAAAACAAGGCGGTCAGACCATCGATCGCTCCTAATACGGCTCCCAACAGAAGTCCCAATACAGGTTTTGACATTGAATGTCTCCTTTCCTTATCGATGAATTCAAGTTCTTGTTTACCTATTACACGGAGCGGCGATTTCCTTTAGAGGCTTGTGCGCAAATAGATCAAGAATCTCACCAGCATATAGCCGATGACGATCAGTACAATCACCTTATTCCGGATGATCCAGCGTGATACTTGTTCGAAGATATTCTCTTTATAGGCTGAAACGGGCAAGTGATCGAGAAAGTTGGTGACGTCTTGCGCTAATTGACTGCAGGATTGATACCGGTTGTCGGGATTCTGGGACATCGACTTCAGGCAAATCGCGTTGAGAGCCTTGGGAAGGTTGCGATCGAGCTGGCGAGGCTCGATGAAGCTACCGGCAGCAACGGCCAGGCGAATTGACTCTGCGGAATCTCCAATGAAGGGAGCTTTCCGCGTGAGGGTGAAATAGAGCAGAGCGCCAAGGGAATAGATATCAGTTCGGTAGTCAATTGCCGAGAGCTCGCCGCGCGCTTGTTCGGGAGACATATAAGCCGGCGTGCCGAGGATGGTGCCGTGGGCAGTATTTTCAGGAGTATTGTCGCTGGTTGACGTCGCGGACATTGCCTGGGAAGCGACTGAACGACTGACGACAGAGATTCCCCAATCCATAACCAGTGCTTCCCCGAACCCACCGATCATAATGTTAGCTGGTTTGAGGTCGCGATGAATTACGCCGCGCGAGTGGGCGAAGGAAATGGCATCGCAAACCTTCTGGAAGACGCGCAATGAGTCAGCGCGGTTGTGGTTTTGGGTGACAAATTCCTCGAGTGTGACTCCTTCAACATATTTCATGACGTAAAAGGCACGGCTATCTGCCAGGAAACCGAAATCGTGGATCGGGACAATTCCGGGATGTTCGAGACGGGCGACAATTTGCGCCTCGCGAGTGAGGCGCTGTGTCAACGCAGGACCCGACTCTGCCAAAGCGACGACCTTGATGGCGACCAATCTGTCGAGATCGCGGTCGCGGGCGAGATAGACGGTAGCCATACCGCCTGCTCCGAGCTTGCGGACGAACTCGTACTTGGTGCCTTCAAGCTCGGGAAGGTCAATCAGTTTCCGAAGGTGATTGAGATTGTCGTCGGAAAGCGGCGCTGTCACAGATCGACTCCGAGGATGCTGCGGACTTCTTCGCGGTATTCTTCGTCGGTTGCGGTCAATTCGTGAATTTGTTCAAGGACGATTTTGCGAAAATCGCGGCGGACGGCGGCGAGGTAGTTTGTGACTGTCTCGACAGAGAGACTGTATTGCGATGCCAATTGTTGATAGGAAGTCTTATCGTTTGAGTCAAAGGATTGCAGGTCGTAACGTTCGAAGAGAGCGAAGTGGATGGCTTTGCCAGTATTCTCATAATGCTCTTTCAATGTATTGACCGCAGAAGTGAGAAGATTGCGAATCCATTCTTGCTCGAAGAGTTCTTCCGACGAGAGGTTTATGGCATTCCTGGGAGTCACAAGGTCGCGTTCGATAAACTCGAAGTCGGTCGAGAGATGTTGGGCATCGCCTCCCCGCTTGATGCGAGACTCGGATTGATTCTCTTTTCCGACAAACCGATCGAGACAGAGCCGCAGAAAGGTACGGAAACGCGCCTTGGCTGGATCGAAGTCAGCGAGGAATTCCTTTTCGAGCGCTAAGAGAAAAAAACTCTGTACCAGATCGGATGCGGATTCGGCGTCTTTGTGCCAATGCAGACGAAGGTATTTGTATACGGCCGGGCGGTAGATTTCGATGACGCGGGCCAACGCAAGCTTACGTTGGTCCGGGTTGCCTTGCTTAAGCGCGACAATTGCGGAATTTCGTGTAAGAGGAAATCCGCTGGGAGAGTGGTTCTTGTCAGTCAAGAGAGTCCTCCACGATGTGCGCAGAATCAAGAACTGCCGGAACAATCAAAAAGGAATGTTTTACGAATTGCATCATTGTTTGACAGAGTACATACGAAGGAAAAGCGGAAATGTCAATATCCGAGGTCGATATCGTCCAAGTCAGGTCTTGATTCGCGTCTCAATTCATTAAGAATTGGGCGGGGTTCGGAGCACCATCAGCCGGATTTCGGTCATATCCTCGATTGCCCAACGGACGCCTTCGCGGCCGATGCCGCTTTCTTTGACACCGCCATATGGCATGTTGTCGACGCGCCAGGATGGGACATCACCGATGACCACACCGCCGACCTGCAGAGTATTCCAAGCTTTGTGAGCCTTGTAGATATCGCGAGTGAAGATGCCGGCTTGCAGGCCGTACCGGCTGGCGTTGACTTCACGCAAGGCGGCTTCGAAATCGGAGAATTTTGATAGTATGGCAACCGGACCGAAGGCTTCGTGGGTGCAGAGGATTTGATCTTTGGGGACGTCCGAAAGCAGAGTCGGCTCCATCATGGCGCCTTTGCGATGGCCGCCACAAAGGAGTTTTCCGCCAGCGGCGATAGCGGAGCCGATCCATGTCTCGAGCCGGTCGGCTTCGCCCTCGGAAATCATCGGGCCGATGAATGTCGATTCATCGCGCGGGTCTCCGAGGTTCAGTTGTTTTGTGGCGGCAACGAGCTTCTTCGAGAACTCGGAGTAGATTTGTTCGTGAATGATGATGCGCTGAACGCTGATGCAGCTCTGGCCTGACTGATAGAATGCGCCAAAGACAATGCGCGTGACGGCATCATCGAGGTTGGTGTCGGCATCGACGATGCAGGCGGCGTTTCCACCGAGCTCGAGTATAACCTTTTTGCGTCCGGCGCGGGATTTGAGGTCCCAGCCGACGGCGGGCGAGCCGGTGAAACTCAAGAGCTTGAGGCGATCATCAGTAGTAAACATGTCCGCCCCGCCGCGACGACAAGGCAGGATGGAGAAGGCGCCCTGCGGCAATTCGGTTTCGGCGAGTATCTCCCCTATCAAGATGGCACCGATCGGAGTCATGCTGGCCGGTTTTAGAACAAAGGGACAGCCAGCAGCGATAGCAGCGGCGACCTTGTGGGCGACGAGATTGAGCGGAAAGTTAAAGGGCGAGATGAGCGAGCAAGCGCCGATTGGGACGCGTTTCCACATGCCGGTATAATCTTTTGCACGCGCAGTAATATCGAGGGTCATCACCTCCCCGGTGATGCGAACGGATTCTTCGGCGGCGATACGGAAGGTATCGATCAAGCGAGTGACTTCGCCCCGACTATCGCGGATCGGTTTGCCGGCTTCAATGCAGAGAGCCAGAGCCAGTTCCTCGGCGCGTTCTTCGAAGCGTCGCACGCAATGATTCAAGATCTGCTGGCGCAGATACGACGGCAGGTTGCGCATCGGTTCCTCGGCAGCGATGGCGGCAGAAATGGCTCGGTCGATGGCTTCGGGGTCGGCCATCGCCACACGGGCCACGATGGCGCCGGAGTATTTGTCGGCGACCTCGAGATCGGTGTTGGCGAAAACCGGTTGATTGGCGATGTAATATGGATACTTGTCTTTAAGCACAGGAACCTCGCATCGGGATACGAACTGTCTATGTGCGAATATCGCTAAATACTAAGGTGGAGCGCAAGGGGTTGTGTGGCCGGAGGGAGTGTTTGAGCTTGATTGAAGTGTCGCTCCGACCTATCTTGTGCGGCACGATTCTTGAGGACCGAGAGACCGGGAGTTTCGGAATAGAAAAGACACGATCGAACGAAGTTGTTCACGCCCTGACAGTTGACGTCGAGGGATTTGTTGAGGGAATGGCTGAAAGTTTTCCAATTCCCGAGAAATACTTCGATGAAACAGCAGCGGATCGCGAAATTGAAATCAATGTCAATGAGACTTTGGAGGGATTTGAGCGACTTCAGTTGCGAGCCACTTTTTTTGTTTTGGGAAGGATAGCGGAGCGGCTTCCGCATTTGATTAAGAAGATTGCGACGGCGGGTCACGAACTTGGTTCGCACAGCTTCTTTCACAAACGTATTTTCAACCAGTCGCGCGATGAGTTCCGTGGGGATTTGCGTCGCAGCAAGGATGCACTGGAAAGTGCCGGTGGAAAGAGAGTGTTGGGATTTCGCGCGCCGGATTTTTCGATTACACCCGATTCGCTGTGGATATTGGATGAGATTCGCGACGCCGGATTCGTATATGATTCGTCGCTAACGCCGACGGACATTCACGATGTTTACGGAATGTCGGATGTACCGGCGGAAATTCACCGGCTCGCCAATGGATTGTGGGAGTTTCCGGGAGGGACATTTAGATTTCTCGGCAA
Organism: uncultured Ignavibacteria bacterium; assembly: GCA_964370935.1. Taxonomy (GTDB): domain Bacteria; phylum Zixibacteria; class MSB-5A5; order CAIYYT01; family CAIYYT01; genus JADJGC01. The sequence goes on from CAYJKI010000006.1 coordinate 179,935, forward strand.
GACCGTACCGTATGGCGGCGGGGGATATTTACGTCTGTATCCGGTTGTGCTGTCGCGGCTATTGATACGGCGAAGCGCCAAGGCGGGTCAACCGGCAATGATCTACAGTCACCCGTATGAGTTGGGCAGTCAAATAGTTCAAGTAGAGCCGATGTCGGCCTATCGAAGGTTCAGGCACTATTATCACACCAAGCACGGATTGCAGCGCCTGGAGCGAGTCTTACGCGGGTTCAGCGTCGACACGGTAGCAGCGGTCTTGCGACGACATGGAATGAAGGAATAGGAATGGCAGAAAACGTGTCACACGATCACCAGCGTGCAGCGGCGTACTTCGACCGGAAGGCGGAGCTGTTCGATTCATTGTATAGTCTTGAGAAAACGACGCCGTTTATGCGCTTCATGAACCGGCATTTTCGCAGTGATATTTATGAGCGGTATCTTCTGACGGTCAACCACGTCAAGAATGCCAAAGCGCAAAGTGTGCTTGATGTCGGAATCGGCAGCGGGCGCTATGCCACTGGCTACGCCGAGGCAGGTGTCAGGCGAGTTGTCGGCGTTGATATCAGCAGTTCGATGTTGGACTTGGCACGAGAGCATGTGAAGCAGCTAAATGGCTCGCAGACAAAGTTCGAGTTTGTTTTGTCGGACATCGATGCATATCAGACAGCCGATAGATTCGACGTGGTGGTGGCGATGGGTTTTTTTGACTACATCAGCGAGCCGGTGCCGAGTTTGAAGAAGCTACGCGATTTCTGCAATCACTCGGTGATAGCGTCGTTCCCCAGTATTTCCTTCTATCGCACGCCGCTACGCAAGGTGCGTTATGCCATCAAGAAGTGCCCAGTCTACTTCTATCGCATCGAGCAGATTGAGCGACTGGCACATGAAGCTGGATTCTCCAAGTGCCAAGTGACAAAGATCAAAGGTGCGGGCATGGACTATGTCGCCATCATGACACGCTAATGGACAGAGGCGATGACGATATCCAAAAGTGAGCAGCATCCGGGCGTGTCAATCATACTCGCGGTACGAAATGAAGCGGAGCATTTGGACGATTGTCTGCGTGCGCTTGCGGCCCTGGATTATCCCGGTGACATGTTGGAGATACTACTTGTCGATGGAATGTCAGATGACGGCACAACGGGGATTATTGGGGAATGGGCGGGACGCGATGGTCGCATTAAACCGCTCCAGAACCCGGGCAGGACAGTGTCGTGTGGAATGAATCTGGGTATCGCGGCGGCGAAGTACGACTACGTTCTCTGGATCTCCGGACATGCGATTTTGCAGCCGGCCCACATTCGTCAGTGCTTATCGACGATGAAAACCAACGTCGCGGCGGCGGTCGGAGGGGTGCTTACCACCAAAGGAACGACGACAATCGGCAGGATTAATGCGGCGGTGCTGTCGCATCCGTTCGGCGTCGGCGGAGGAGTGCATCGGATTGGTGGGCGCTCCGGCTGGGTTCCGGTGGTGACGATGGCGTTGTACCGCAAAGAGGCGATTGTCAAGGCGGGCGGGTTCGATGAAACATTGCAGCGCAGTCAGGATAATGATTTGCATCACCGGATGAATAAACTGGGTTTGCGCTCGTATCTCGATGTCGAAGTCAATCCAACTTATCTGTGCAGGAATACCTTTCGCGGGTTCTTGCGCCAGGCCTGGAATAACGGATTTTGGAATATCATGCTGTCGCGGCGCGGGTATGGCGGGTTTTCACCCCGACATTTTGTGCCGATGGCTTTTGTGGGCGGACAATTGATTTTGCTATTGTTGGGATTCTTCCTGCCAATTGCGTGGTGGATTCTTGGTGGAGCGTTGGCGTTGTATATGATGTGCGCACTGGCTGTTTCGATAACAGCGGCAATCAAGGCGCAATTGTCGTGGCAGGTGATTGTGTTACCAGTTTGGTTTGCAGCGTTGCATTACACTTATGGTGTGGCTTCGTGGTCAGGATTCTTGAAGCCGAAGGACTTTGACACAGAGAAACAGCGATGAGTCAATCGGACGCGAAGAAGTCACTGCTGGACAAGTTTCTGGGAACATTCGCCGAGGTCCATGGCGGCGAGGGCGCACTGTCGCTGTTGATGACTCTGAATATCTTCCTGATTCTGACCGCTTATTACATCGCAAAAGTCGTTCGTGAGCCGCTGATTCTCGCCGGCGGTGGTGCGGAGATCAAGGCTTATTCATCGGCGCTGCAGGCTATCGTGCTGGTCGGCGCAGTAAATCTTTATGCATACATGGTAGCGCGATTTGACCGGCGTAAGCTCCTGAATGTCGTGGTGATTTTCTTCACGGCGTGCTTTGTGGCGTTCTACCTACTGGGGATCGCTGATACGCGCTATCTTGGTGTAATCTACTTTGTCTGGGTAGGGGTATTCAGCCTGACGGTAATCGCGCAATTCTGGTCGTTTGCGAATGACATTTACACACCGGCCGAAGGCAAACGCTTGTTCGCGATTATTGCCTTTGGGGGTTCAGCCGGAGCGGTATTGGGCGCCAAGTTTGCCGAGGTGTTGATAGACGTAATCGGGATTTATGAGTTACTGCTGGTGTCGGCGTGGTTGCTACTGGCGAGTCTGTTGATTACGAATTTTGTGGAGTCGCGTAAACGCAATCGGCCTTTGCCAAATGTCGCTGGAGCAACAATAGCAGAGCCACCAATGTCGAAGGAGGGGGCGTTCAAGGTTGTGTTCCGACACCGCTACCTGTTGCTCATTGCGATCATGATACTGTTGACGAACTGGGTCAATACGACGGGCGAATACATTCTCGGCAACGTTGTCAGCAAGGCAGCGCAGGCGTCGGTGAGCGGCGTTGTTGATGCAGAGGCTGCCAAACAGGCGGAGAGGGTATTTATCGGTAAGTTTTACGGTGACTTTTTCTTCTATGTGAATCTGCTTGGATTTCTGCTGCAGCTCTTCATCGTGTCGCGGATTGTGAAGTATCTCGGCATGCGGGTGGCGATTATGGCTCTGCCGGCGATTGCTTTGGGGGGGTACTTTTTGATCGCTTTCACTCCCCTACTGTCATTGATCCGATTAGCCAAGACGGCAGAGAACGCCACCGATTATTCGCTCAATAACACCGCGCGCCAGATGTTGTTTTTGCCGACGACGCGCGAACAGAAATACAAGGCAAAGGTGGCAATTGACAGTTTCTTTGTACGCGCAGGCGATGTGTTGTCGGCCGGGTTGGTGTATGCAGGAATACATTGGCTGACCTTTAGTGTGACGCAGTTTGCAATTGTGAATTTGGTATTGGTGGTCGTTTGGCTGGTGATTGCGTTCCTGGTGGCACGTGAGAACAAGCAGTTAATGCAGGTATAGCAACTCGTTCGCCTACTCTCTCCCCTATTATTGATGCGACGGTATTGAGTGACTAACCGAGACGCTTGATGGCTTCTTCGTATGGTGTGAAGCCGCGCGGTTTGCCGTTGCCCGGCGAATCCGGTTTGTGAAATGCGGGGCTGTCGCTGATGATTTTCAAGAGGTTCTCGCGTTCACTCGGTTTGGCGAGATGAGCAATGCCTACGGCGCGTTCGCCGAGACTAAGCGTCCGGGGATCAAGAGAGCCGTATTCGGTGACAAGGATAACCTTGTCAACCGGAGTGGCGGTTGTCGTGATTCCTGCAGGACAACGATCAACGATCTTCGAGATGCCTTCGCTGGTTTGCGACTTGAGCGCAATAATCGCGACGCCGCCTTCGGAATACTGTGAGCCCCGGATGAAGTCGCTTTGGCCGCCGACACCGGAGTAGATTTTGCGCGCTTCGAGTGAGTCGGCCCAAACGTTGCCGTGGAGGTCGACGCCGATGGCGCTGTTGATTGAAACCATCTTCGGCTGTTCGGCGATCTTGAAAACGCTGTTGGTGTAATTGCTGGGGCGGCTTTGAACGGCACTGTTGAAACTCAACCAATCGTAGCCATCTTGATTTTCCGAGAGGAAAATAGAGGCAACCGAGAAATTGAGATTCTGCTTCCAGCGATTAGTGGCAACGCCCTTCTTGACGAGCTTCGCCATGGCGTCGGCGAAGAGCTCCGTGTGGATAGCGAGATCTTTCACGCCCTTTTTCAGGATGGCTTCGGTGACCGCCTCGGGAACTTCGCCGATGCCGTACTGGAGAGTCGATCCGGGTTCGCTTCCTGACCCATCGCAAATATAGAGAGCGGCGATGATCTCGCCGATGCGAGTGGCGACGCTGTCGGGCTCGGGTATCGGGCTGGAAGGCAGCGGATAGTCAACGTCAAGGACATAATCGAGCATACTCTCGGGAACAGTGGTGCCGAGGACGAAAGGCATTTTGGCATTTCGTTCGGCGATCACAATGCCGCCGTTTTTGTGGCAAGTGAAGATGGCCTCGAGTACACCTTCGACAGTAGTGCCGAGGCTGTAGTTGCCCCCGCGGTCGGGACCATTGACTTGCAGGAGAACGACGTTGGGTTTGATGGCACTGCGGACATAGCGCGGAATCTCCGAGAGATGGATCGGGTGGTAATAGGCCCAGCCATTGTTAACAGCTTCGCGCGTTATGTAGCTATTGAAGATGATTCGATGGGTTAGTGTGGCACAGCGTTTTTCGGTAAAGAGTGGTCGGATTCTTTCGCCGAGCCAGAGTACTCCATAGGTGTCGATACCTTTGATGGAGTGGTCGAGTCCTAATTGCTCTAGAAGTACTTGAGGGGTTGCGGCGTTGCCGGAAATATAGATCACGCTGCCTGGTTGTATTAGGAGCGGATTGATTACTTCGTCTACGGAGTTAACTCTAATCATATAAATAAGATACCGATTTCTGGTCCGAGTTCAATCGTTTATTATTCTATCGACATTTGCATTCAAATAAACACTAAGGTACAAGAACTGCCGGAGAGGAAATGCTTCCGGCGAATTCAAGTTCTGTAGATATTCGATTACTTCTTCAATCTCTTTGACTTAGCAAGAGCGCAGAGGAGTTAAACGGGGTTGGCTTCAACTGCTTCGGAAGTAGTTGTCTTTACACCAGTCGACTTTCGGGTGGAAAGATAGGTGTAGAGCGCCGGGATGACATAGAGAGTCAATACCAGTGAGAATAATAGGCCGCCGATAATGACGATGCCCATCGAAATGCGGCTTTTGGCGGCGGCGCCGAGAGCAAGGGCGATCGGCAGAACACCAAAAGTGGTTGCCAGACTGGTCATGAGAATCGGGCGGAAGCGTTGGGTAGCGGCATCGATAACAGCCTCGGGGATCGAGAGCCCCTGTAATTGACGCTGATTGGCGAATTCGACGATTAAGATGCCATTTTTGGTTACGATGCCGACGAGGGCAATGATTCCGATTTGGCTGAAAATATTCAGAGTCTGTCCAAAGAGCCAAAGTGAGAGAACTGCTCCGGCGAGAGCGAGCGGTACGGTGAACATGATCGTCAGCGGGTCACGGAAGCTCTCGAACTGGGCGGAAAGAATTAAATAGACCAGGATTAACGCGAGAATGAACGCAAACAGCAGTGTGTTCGAACTTTCGGCAAAGTCTTTGGCCGCACCGCCAAGACTTGTGGAGAAGGACTCATCGAGCACTTCAGCGGCAATCTTGTCCATTTCGTCGATGGCGCCGCCAATAGTCTGTCCGGTAGCGGGGGATGCACTAACGGTTGCGGCAACGTACCGATTGTAGCGGTACAATTGGGGCGGGCTGCTGCGATATGACATCGTCACCAAATTGTCGAGTTGGATTAATTCGCCACGGCTGTTGCGGATGTAAATCGAGCTCAAGTCAAGCGGCTCGTCGCGATTTTCGCGATTGGCTTGCGCAATTACCGGGTACTGCTTGCCATTGAGAATGAAGAATCCGTAGCGCTGGCCGCTGAAAAACAGCTGCAGTGTTTCCGCGATGTCCCGCACCGTGATTCCCAGTGCACGGGCGCGATCGCGGTCGATCTCAATGGTCAACTCCGGTTTGTTGAACTTAAGGTCAAGATCGACCACCTGGAATGCCTGACTACTTTGTGCTTTCTCCATGAAGGGAGGGATAACCTCGCGGAGGCGATCAAAGTTTGGCGCCTGAATGATATACTGAACCGGTAGTCCGCGACCGCGAGTATTGCCAATGGTCTGTTCTTGTGTTACGAAGGCGCGCGCAAAGGTCTGGTCACGTAACTCGCGACTGATCGCATCGGCGACCTGCTGCTGGGTGCGATCACGCTCAGTGGGTGGAACCATGTTGACGCGCACGAATCCGGAATTGGCGGAGGAGTTCCCGCCACCACCGGCAGTAACTGAAAGGATGACGTTTTTCTCTGGCAAGGTATCGACGATCTGAATCAGCCCGCCGATGTATTCGTACATTGCTTCAAAAGAGGTTCCTTCCGGAGCGGTGGCATTGATAATCAACCGGCTCTTATCTTCCATGGGAGCTAGTTCTGATGGCAGAATCCCGCCCAGGCCGAGGATAATCGCTACCGAGGCGACCATAATCACCAGAGCTAACCAACGGCGAGCGACGAATGTGCGCAAGGAGCGATGGTATGAAGCGCTAAGGCGGTTGAACATGCGCTCGCTCCAGAGGAAGAACTTGTTCTCGTGCGTGCTTTTGTGCAGTGTACGTGCGCTCAACATTGGCGTCAAGGTCAGCGAGACAAAGGCGGAGATCAAAACTGAACCGGCGACGACAATGCCGAATTCCCGGAAGAGTCTGCCGGTGAGACCCTGCAAGAAGATAATCGGGAGGAAGACTGCGGCGAGTGTGATCGTGGTCGAGACGATGGCGAAAAAGATTTCACGCGAGCCGGCGTGGCCGGCTTCGAGGGGGTTCATTCCCCGTTCAATCTTGCTGTAGATGTTTTCGAGAACGACAATGGCATCATCCACAACAATGCCGGTCGAAAGCACGATTCCCAGAAGCGTCAGAAGATTGATAGAAAAGTCGGCGACGTACATTATAAAGAAGGCGCCGATGAGCGAGATTGGAATGGCAAGCATTGGAATGATTGTCGTACGCCAGTGGCGCAGAAACGCGAAGATAACCAACAATACGAGCAAGAAGGCGATCAGAATGGTTTCGACGACTTCGACAACCGCCTTGCGGATATTGGCGGTGGTATCCATCGCGACGGCGAATTGCAGGTCTTCGGGCACATCGCGCCGGATCTGTTCGACGCGTTTGTAGAATTCGTCGGCAATGGCAATGTGGTTCGAACCCGGCTGCGGGATGATGACTACCGAAACCATTGGGACGCCGCCGTTACCGCGAAGACTGGTGCGCTCGTTTTCCGGGGCGAGGCTAGCGGTGCCGACATCCCGGAATTTCACGACTGAACCTTCGGTTTCCTTGATTATCAACTCATTGAAGTCTTCCACGCTCGATAGTCGGCCGAAAGTTCGAATCGAAAGTTCGGTGGCCAAGCCCTCAATACGGCCGGACGGAAGTTCAACATTTTCGCGATTGAGTGCATTACGGACATCAAGCGGTGTCAGACCATAGGCCGCCAGGCGGGCGGGATCGATGAGCAATTTCATCGAGTAGCGTTTTTCGCCCCAAATTCGAACTTCGCTGACTCCGGGAATGGTTTGAAGCCGTTCCTTGAATACATCATTGGCATAAGCAGTAAGCTCAAGCAGGGAGCGTTTGTCGGTGCGGACCGCCAAGGCGATGATCGGACTTGAGTCGGCGTCGGATTTTGAGACAACCGGAGGGTCGACATCGGGAGGGAGGTTGCGAACAGCACGGGAAACGCGGTCGCGAACATCGTTGGCCGCATCTTCCATATCGACGCCGAGCTCAAACTCAACAGTGATCGAACTGCGACCATCACTGCTTGAGGATGTCAGCGAGCGAATTCCGGCGATGCCATTAATTGACTCTTCAAGCGGTTCAGTGATCTGTGATTCGACGACATCAGCATTGGCGCCGGTGTAGTTGGTCTGTACGGTTATTACCGGCGGGTCGACTGATGGATATTCGCGGACGCCCAGAAAGAGGAAACCGATCGCCCCGAAGAGGACGATCAGAATTGAAAGGACGATGGACAGTACGGGGCGTTCGATGCATACCGAGGAGATGTTCATTCAAACTCCCCCGTTAATTCGCCTGAAGGGATTGAATTTTCACTCCCCTGCCATCGGCAAGTTGAAGCAGACCGGTAACAATCAGTGTATCGGAAGCAGAAAGACCACCGGTTATCTGGATGCTTTTTTCCGTGCGGATTCCAGTCTTTACCGGCACAGATCGTGCTATTCCATTCTGGCAGACAAAGACTTTCTCGCCGCTGATTTCGGGAATCAGTGCGCTGGTAGGGATGACAATAGCATCTTCAAGCTCATGCAGAGTGATTTCGACTTTTGCGAACGAACCGGGCATGAGGGTTTGAGCCGGATTGGGAATCATCGCGCGCGTCTTAATGGTGCGTGTACCGGGATCGATTTTTGACTCGACGGCATAGACGACACCCTTGGAGACTGCTTCTGATTCACCCACCCGCACCATAATCTCGATGCCGTTTTTCAATTCCTGTGAATACTTCTCGGGAACGGAGAACTCGACCTTCATCGGGTCAAGGTCTTGCATGGTAGCGGCGAGCATATTTGGTGAGACGTATCCGCCTTCACTGACATAGCGAAGGCCGACGACGCCGTCGAAGGGTGCGCGGATCTCCGTTTTTGCCAGTTGTGATTCTATGACTTCTTTTTCGGCCTGAATGAGTTTGAGGGCGTTGAGTGATTTGTCATATTCTTCCTGGCTGATGACGTTGATTTCAAAGAGCTGGCGTTTGCGATGTTCCTCGTCGGCAGCCTGCTTCTCTTCCAGTTCCTTGCGTTTTTGCTGGGCCAGGAGTTCGCGGTCGTTGATTTTCAGCATCAGCTCGCCCTTGGAGATACGGCGGCCTTCATCGAAGTACACGCCAATGATCCGGCCAGAGATTTCGGGACGCAGTTCTACCTCTTCGTTGGCTAGGAGGGTTCCGGTTGTGAAGATTTGATTGCGCAGGAGTTGCGGCTGGACGATGAGAGCCTCGACGGATAGCAAGTTTGCACCCGACTCGCGGTTGACGGGCTTGCTGCTGCTTTGGCCGCAACCGATTAGGGTTAAGCTGGATACGATGATTGCAGCAACCGAGATGAATTTGGCAGTTTTGAAGACAATATTAATCAACATCAATTGTTTAACCTCATTAGATCAACTTAGTTCCATATCGTGTTTTAGCCAGCATTATAGTCAATATCCGTACCACAGGAAGCGTTGGGGTGAGTCAAGACGAGAGAATGCAAGTCCGGCGAGCGACTGCGTATCAGCAATACGCAGTAGTTACGTTCTTTTACCCAATAATTATGTCTTGACGAAAATCCTCCCAGTAGCGATCTTGTATCTGATTGGTCTATCATGTCATTTCGGTCTTGGCAGGACCGGGTGACTTAAGTACTTTGGGCCAATTGCTACATCCCAAATCTTCGCGCCAGACCTTTCTCGCTTTCAGAAGTGAGATAACAGGGTTCGGTAATCGAGGCCGGATGTAATCGTCGAACCTCTCCCGGCGATTCAGTCCTACCGGCAAGAGGTTCATCTTATCAGCTCGAATTCGGCTGTTTGCCGAGAAATATGATTACGGTTAAGGCTATGCCAGTATGGCGTGTTGTAGCCGAGTTTGTACAAGGGTTGGGGTGTAGGCTGAATCTGGTATGTCATTGCGCTGCGCATCGAAAAAACGGTCCAATCGGAAGTTTACGGCAAGACTCTCTTTGAGTCATGCTATTCACAGACTTCGAAATATAGTCCATCGTTCGATAAATATGTGTTTTTTTCTGCACTTTTGGGAGGTATATGAATCAAAGGTTAATGTTGGCATTGGCGCTGGCGCTGATGCTGTTTTCCACGGCGGCTGCTCAATACATTATAGTCGGCCCGCCGGACGACCTTACCTACATCGATACTACCTATCAACCAGGTTCGTCGATTAAGCCACCTCCGCTGATGACGAGCCTCGGAGCGATGACTTCGCTTCCGGTGGACACTGTCAATATCACACAACTCGATTGTTCTCTTTTCCCACTTATTTGCACCTACGTCGAGGCGTTGGATTCTCTCGGCAACCCAATTGGCGGTTTGACTGCCGACAGCTTCTGTGTTTACCAGGACGGTGTCTTAATTGGTCCGGGAAACTTCACGGTACAGGAATTGAGCATTGATTCGTGCATCACCTCGATTTGTCTGGTGGTTGATGTTTCGGGCAGCATGACGGAGGGTACCAAGTTTACGGATACGAAGAACGCCATGAGGCGCTTTGTCCGCAACATGGATGCCTATGATCGTGTGGCTATCGTTTCATTTGCGAGTTCAGTAACGACGGTGCAGACTTTCACCAGCGATACTACCCTGCTGCTTTCGAAGATCAATGGTTTGGTTGCTTCCGGCAACACCGCGGCATTTGACGGTATCTGGCAGGGTGTCAATGTCACGGTCGCAGAACTGGGAAGCAAGGCGGTTATTGCGTTCACCGATGGTCTGGAGAACCGCAGTCATATAACGCCTCAACCTCCGAATGGTGTCGGCAGTCCGGCGACACAGCCGTATACCGACGACTCCACACTGATCTGCAATTTCGCTAACGGAGCGAGTATTCCTGTTTATACATTCAATCTGGGTTCAATCACGAATACCTACTATAACACGGAAGCGATGGAAGCATTTGCGAACGGAACAGGCGGATTCTGGCGGCACGCTCCATCGGGTGCACTGATTGATTCAGTGTACGATGAGATTAAGGTTCGCATCTGCAGTCGCTATAAGATTTGCTACACCAGTCTCGATACCATCCAAGATGGCACGATTCATGTGACCAAGATCTGTCACAAGGTGGGTGGAAACTGTGTTGGTTGCGACGAGGCTTCGTGTCAGGAACAGGCACCGCCGATTATCGTTCGGACTCCACCGACTATTGACTTGGGTGACACCTGCCAGGTGCGGACAAATCCTCTGCAGATCTGCGTAAAGGTGACGGATGAGGATACACCGCCGGCGTCTTTTACAGTCAGGTTGTTTTATCGACTGGTAGGAAGCCCTGGCTATCCGACTTACACGGATGTCGCAATGACGCAGCAAGGAGGGCCAAGTGACAGCATCTTCTGCTACACCGTTCCGGCCAACCTGCTGAACTGCCGTTCAGCGTTTGAGTACTATATCACGGCGTCGGATGGGCAATATACTCTGTCAAATCCGGCAGTTAATCCGCAATCGTCGCCTTACTCGGTTGCGATCTGCCCCAATTTGCCGCCGACGATGAGCTGTATCCCCGACACATCTTTGTTTGTTTGCACATTGGCTCCGATTTGCCTGACTGGTTTCAATGCTGATGATCCGGATGGCAATCTGGCAACAACGACGGTTTCGACCGGAACGATACTCGAGGACGAGGTTTGTTTTACACCGGTTGCCGGAGTAAATGTACTTCAAGTGATCGCAACCGACTCCTGTGGTTTAGCGGACACTTGCGTAACAACAGTGAATGTCACGCTGAATTCTGCGCCGATTGTGCAATGCCATGCTGATACAACCGTAGCCTTCTGCGCGCCGGGACAAGTCTGTGTTGACGGCTTTGTGGCGACGGATGTGGACAACAATATCGTAACCAAGACGGTATCGCTAGGCACCTTGACAGGCACGACTGTCTGCTTCAACGCGCCTGCAGCGGGCGTTTACAGTATCACGTTTATTGCAACTGATGCGTGCGGCAAGGCAGATACGTGCGTCACCAATGTGACGGTCACGCTCAACCAGGCTCCAGTTGCGAATGCCGGCAATGACTCGACATTGTTCC
>CAYJKI010000007.1:0-189270 GCA_964370935.1 uncultured Ignavibacteria bacterium
GTCACAGCCTTCCAAGCTGTTGGTCGCGGGTTCGAGTCCCGTCTCCCGCTTTTTTTCTTAAGGAGGGCTTAAGTGATAGACAAACACAGATACGTTTTTATTCTTGGGGCGGGTGCTTCGCGTTCGTTGAACATTCCTACAGGATTAGAGCTTTACGACATAATTCGAGTTCGATTCCTCAACGATTTCCAATCGTTTGCGCCAGCGATTTACAGAACAGAACCTGATTTGCATCGGTCAATACAGAGGGTCAGTAGGTTCACTCACGCACTTGGGCGTTGTTCCGAAGAGTCTATCGACCGTTTTCTGAACCTCAACAAGGATTTTCTCAAAATTGGAACAATGGCCATTGCAACTGCAATTTACGCTTCTGAAATCAGGTCGTTACGGCCACACAAGAGAGAAGTGAAGAGTGATGATTGGTACGGTCACCTTTTCCAGGCAATGATTAGTGACCTTCGCTCGCCGGATGACCTATTAAGAGTGCATGAGAACCGAATCTCATTCATCACTTTCAACTATGATAGGTCACTCGAGAATTTCTTCTTTGAAAATCTTCTGGGATATGTGACGAATGCCGGGAAGAGCCGTGACGAAGTTGCTGAAGCGATATTGAAGATTCCTATATTACATATATTCGGCAAGGTAGGTTATCTTCCATGGGAAAGGGGCAATTTCGAAAATAGGGCAGGGTTATTTGATCCCGCTCAAGCGATTGTCAATTTCGGTGACGCAAGGCTAGTACCCGCTGAAGTAGGATTTTCATTGCATGAGTCAATACAACTGATGTGGGATGAGCGGCGCGCCAGTTTAGCTTTTACGGAAGCTCGTAAACACATTTCGGACGCCGATCGAATTCTGTTTCTTGGATTCGGTTATGCCAAAGAGAACTTGGAACTACTGGGAATGCCCGGTGCGCTCAGGGGAAAGGAAGTCTACGGTACTGCACTTGGAATGAATGATAGGGAGAAGTATAGAGTAAAGTCGCTGTTGGGTGAATTCGCAAATCGATCAGGACCTTCCCTCGTTAACCAGAAATGCAAAGAATTCCTGCGGGAAGTCTTTCCGTAACTTTTCTGGCGTTTTCTAGTTGAGTTGGTAGAGTCATCCCGACCAAGGCGGGATTGGTGGGCAGCTTCGAGTCCCGTATCCCGCTTTTTTAATGTGAACCGGAAGGGTGGGGATTCCGGTAGGTAATTCGGGGGCCAAGAGTTAACTTTTCTACAAAGCCAGCAAAAAATAGTCTTGACATGAGTTTCTCCTTAAGTATAATGCCCGTCTATACTTTGGAGGGGTGTCGGCTTACTATTGTCGCAAACTAATCCGAAGTTGCATTTTTTTGTACATCATGGGCGTGTTCTTATGCCCACGTAGCTCAGTTGGTAGAGCACGTCCTTGGTAAGGACGAGGTCACCAGTTCGATCCTGGTCGTGGGCTATATATAGAAGTAATCAAGAATCGCTTTAATGTTCCGGAGGGAATGAGTCACCATGGCGAAGGAGAAATTTGAACGGACGAAGCCGCACGTTAACGTGGGTACGATTGGTCACGTCGACCATGGGAAGACGACGTTAACGGCCGCGATCACGATGGTATTGTCGCGCGGGGACAAGGGCGTAGCGATCCGGTCGTTTGATTCGATCGACAACGCACCGGAAGAGCGCGAGCGCGGTATTACGATTGCGACGGCGCACGTTGAGTATTCGACGAAGAATCGTCACTATGCTCACGTCGACTGTCCGGGTCACGCGGACTATGTAAAGAACATGATCACCGGTGCAGCGCAGATGGATGGCGCGGTGTTGGTGGTATCAGCCGCTGATGGTCCGATGCCGCAGACCAGAGAGCATATCCTTCTGGCTCGTCAGGTGGGTGTACCATACATCGTGGTGTTCATGAACAAGTGCGACATGGTGGACGATCCGGAATTGCTTGACCTGGTGGAACTGGAAGTACGCGATCTGTTGACGATGTACAAGTTCCCGGGCGACGTGACCCCGATCATTCGCGGTTCGGCGCTTCAGGCGATGACCAAAGGTTCGGATGCTTCGGCAAAGGCTGATGATCCGGCGTTCAAGTGTATCTACGAATTGATGGAAGCTCTGGACAGCTACATTCCGCTGCCGAAGCGTGAAACCGACAAGCCGTTCCTGATGCCAGTCGAAGACGTGTTTTCGATCACGGGTCGCGGCACGGTGGCTACCGGTAGAGTTGATCGCGGCGTGGTGAAGGTTGGCGACACCGTGGAGCGAGTCGGAATTCGTCCCGAGACCAAGGCGGTGGTTGTCACCGGCGTGGAGATGTTCCGTAAGTTGATGGATCAGGCGCAGGCAGGCGATAATATCGGTCTGCTGTTGCGCGGTATGGATAAAGAAGAGATCGAACGCGGGATGGTCTTGGCTGCACCGAAGAGCATCACGCCGCACATGAAGTTCAAGGCGGAAGTGTACATCCTTTCGAAAGAAGAGGGTGGCCGTCATACGCCGTTCTTCAACGGCTATCGTCCGCAGTTTTATTTCCGCACGACGGACGTGACCGGTTCGGTGACGTTGCCGGCGGGAATCGAAATGGTGATGCCGGGCGACAATGTGCAGATGGTGGTTGAGTTGTTGACGCCAGTCGCGATGGAGAAGGAACTGCGTTTCGCTATTCGCGAAGGCGGTCGTACTGTCGGCGCCGGCGTAGTCTCGGAAATTATCGCGTAACTGTTTTTTGTGGAGATTGCTTCCTTCTATATAAGTAGTGGCAGTGGGAGACACGAGTAGGCCAGTAGCTCGAATTGGTAGAGCGCCGGTCTCCAAAACCGGATGTTGGGGGTTCGAATCCCTCCTGGCCTGCCATTTAAACTGATAGGGTAATATGAACCTTAGAGAAAAAATCGTAAACTATTACGAAGAGACGATTCTGGAACTGAAGAAGGTTTCCTGGCCGACCAAGGCGGAAATCAAGGGTTCCACTATTGTTGTGATTATCACATCGATTGTTCTCGCGGCGTTTACGTTCGGCGTGGATAGCGCGCTTAGCTGGGTAACGCGCACAATGTTGGGAACATGATGGCAAAACACTGGTACGCAGTTCACACTTATTCCGGTCAGGAACAGAAGGCGAAACGCCATCTGGAGAAAATGATCACGGTCGAGTGTCTTCAGGACAAATTCGGCGAGATCCTGATACCGACGGAAGAAGTCACGGAGATGAAGCAGGGCAAACGGTCGACCTCGACCAAGAAGTTCCTGCCGTCGTATTTATTGATTGAAGTCGAATTAGACAAAATCATGGAGCAGAAAATTGTCGGGACGCCCGGGATCACGAATTTTGTCGGATCAGCGGGCAAGCCGACAGCGCTGCGCCGCGACGAAGTCGACCGGATGGTCGGGAAGATGGATTCCCGCCGCGAGGTTGAAGTTGATGAGGTGCCGTGGCATGCCGGTGATCAAGTGAAAGTTATCGATGGTCCGTTCTCGGATTTCTCGGGATTCATATCGGAGATAAATGTCGAGCGGAAAAAAGTAAAAGTAATGGTCTCCATCTTCGGACGTCCGACTCCGGTGGAGTTGGACTTCCTGCAAATTGAGTCGGTCTAAGAGGAGTATTTGTCGTGGCAAAGAAAATAGCGGGATTTATTAAGTTGCAGATCACTGCGGGTAACGCGACCCCGGCGCCGCCCGTGGGTCCGGCTCTGGGCCAAAAAGGCGTAAACATTATGGAGTTCTGCAAAGCGTTTAATGCGCGGACGCAGGAACAAGCGGGAATGATTATTCCAGTGGTCATTACCGTTTACTCGGATAAGAGTTTTTCTTTTATCACCAAGACGCCGCCGGCGGCTGTGCTTCTGATTAAAGCTGCCAAGGTCCAAAAGGGTTCCGGCCAACCGAATCGTGACAAGGTTGGCAAAGTGACGCAACAGGCAATTCGGGAGATCGCTCAACTGAAAATGCAGGACTTGAATGCTGCTTCCGTCGAGACTGCAATGAGTATGATCGCTGGCACCGCCCGCAGCATGGGACTGGAAGTGGAGAAGTAATTAATGAGGCACGGTAAGAAATATAGAGCGGCCAGTGAGAAGCTCGGCAGTCAGAACAATCTGACGCTGGAGCAGGCCGTCAAGTTTATCAAAGAAAACGCGAAAGCCAAGTTCGACGAAACCGTCGAAATGGCGGTGCGTCTCGGCGTCGATCCCAAGCAAGCGGATCAGATGATTCGCGGCACTGTGTCGCTTCCGAACGGAACCGGCAAGAAAGTGCGCGTCCTGGTGATTGCCAAGGATCAAAAGTTGGATGAAGCTCGCGACGCCGGAGCCGATTATGCCGGCAACGATGAATTCTTAGAGAAGCTCAAGGGCGGATGGGCCGAGGTGGATGTCATCGTCTGCACACCCGACATGATGGGCAAGCTCGGACCGCTTGGAAAGGTGCTTGGACCGAAGGGTTTGATGCCGAATCCGAAAGCGGGAACGGTGACCGCGGATGTCGCGAAAGCCGTCAAGGAAATCAAAGCCGGTAAGATTGAATACCGTGTCGACAAGACCGGAAATATCGGTGTGCCGATCGGCAAAGCTTCATTTACTGAAGAAGCGCTGGTGCAGAATGCGGCGACGATTATGGAGGCGATCATCAAGGCGCGTCCTTCGTCGGCCAAGGGCACGTATCTTAAGAATGTCGCGATGAGTTCAACGATGGGCGTTGGGATCAAAATATCAACCGCCGATCTGATGGCTCGCAACAAGGCGTAGGCGAAGGAGTAATAAAGAAATGCCAAATCAAGAAAATATCGATAAAGTCGCCGCCTTAACGGAGACATTCAAAGCCGCGCAGTGTGTGGCCGTAGCAAACTACACGGGATTGACGGTGGAGAAAGCGACCAAGCTGCGCAGTGATCTGCGCAAACGCGATTTCAAATATGTGGTCGCGAAGAATACGCTGCTCAAGATTGCGGCGAAAGAAGCCGGATTCAACGGACTCGATTCATTTCTGAAGGGTCAGTCAGCGGTCGCGTTCGGTACGGATGATCCGGGAGCGCTGGCCAAGATACTGTTCGATTTCGGTAAAGAAGCGAAGATGCTGGAAGTTCGCGCCTTCTATGTTGAAGGCAAGGTGTTCAGCGGTGCGGAAGTCGAGCGGATTGCCAAATTGCCGAGCCGCGATGTGTTGGCTTCGCAGTTGATCGGCAACTTGAACGCGCCGATTTCGTCGTTCATTGGCACGCTTGACGGAGTGATCCGCAAGTTTGTTGGTACGCTGGACGCAATGAAAGAGAAGATAGCTAATTAACTTATCATAGTTTGCCCGCGGCCAACGTCTGGTTGATGCCCAGGCGGCCGATCGTGCTTACGCACTCGCGGTTGGCGGTCCGAATGAAGGCAACAGAATTCAGTAAGGAGTAGAGAAGTGTCAGAGAAACTTGAGAAACTGGTAGAGGACATTGCCGGACTTACGGTCATGGAACTGTCTGATTTGTCTACCAAGTTGCAGGATAAGTTCGGTGTCAGCGCGGCCATGCCGATGATGGCGGGTCCGATGATGGGCGGCGGCGGCGGTGCAGCCGAAGCAGCGGTTGAAAAGACCGAATTCAATGTTGTTCTTATTTCCGCAGGCGACAAGAAGATCCAGGTTATTAAAGTAGTCCGCGAGTTGACTGGTCTTGGGCTTAAGGAAGCCAAGGACTTAGTCGATGGCGCGCCCGCGAATGTTAAAGAAGGCATCTCCAAAGATGAAGCGATGAAGATGAAGGAGAAGCTGGAAGAGCAGGGCGCTCAAGTGGACGTCAAGTAATTACGGCGCAAACCATTAAGACCCGGTCCAACAGGCGGTCGGGTCTTTCGCATCTTGGGTTGTCGGGAACTTCCTAACACTTGAGATGTTTTTCTATTTTTACAGCGCTTTGGGTTACGGTGCCCCGCTGATGGTAATTTCGGAATAGTAATCAGGCTTGAAAGCAAAAAATTTAGAGTAGACAGCATCAAGCTTTAAAGGAGAGTGAGCTCTTGGCCAAGATTTCGACTCTTGACCGGCGTTCATACGCCAAACTAAGTTTCGAGGCAGAGATGCCGAACCTCCTCGCGATCCAATTGGAGTCATTCGAAGAGTTTCTCCAGGCGGAAATCCCGCACGATAAGCGCAAGCATATCGGATTGCAGCGAGTGTTCACCGAGATTTTTCCGGTGTCAGATATCCGTGAGAATTACCTGGTAGAGTTTGTCCGGTACTCGATCGGCAAACCCCGGTATTCGATTCACGAGTGTCAGGATCGGAACATGACGTATGCGGTTCCGTTGAAGGCGACGCTGCGTTTGATCTCATATGAACAGGCGGAGGATGAAGCGGGGGTAAGGGATCTTAAGAAGAAGAACGAGACGAAGAAGGTAAAGGATGTCATCGAGAACGATGTGTTTCTCGGTGAATTCCCGCTCATCACGGACCAGGGAACCTTCATTATTAACGGCTCGGAGCGCGTGATTGTCAGTCAGCTTCACCGTTCGCCGGGCGTGTTCTTCGATGACGAGATCCATCCCAACGGCAAGCGCCTTTATGCGGCGCGCATCATTCCTTATCGCGGCAGTTGGGTCGAGATCAATCTCGATGTTAACGACATCATGTATGTGTCTTCCGACGGACGCAAGAAATTGCCAGTGACGACGTTTTTGCGCGCACTGGGATATTCCACCGATGAAGACATCCTCAAGCTGTTTTACGATTTCGACGCCATTTCCATTTCGAGCCGTTCTTATGCCAAGGCGCAGGGCAAGCTGTCAGCCCAAACCGTGGTCGATCAGGAATCGGGCGAAGTATTGGTGTCGGCTTCCGAGGAAATTACCGAAGCTACTGCGCTGAAATTGGTAGAGGCGGGAATCAAGGAAATCAAGGTTCTCAAGACGGACGCGGCCAAGGATATTCGCGTTATTGGCAACACCTTCAAGAAGGATGTGACCAAGTCTACCGAAGAAGCACTCGCCAAGATTCACGCGATGGTGCGTCCGGGTGAAGCACTCACGCCGGAAATTGCCGCCAACGTGATGGAGAAAATGTTCTTTGACGCCAAGCGTTGCGATTTGGCCGAAGTCGGCCGCTTCATGCTGAATCAGCGTCTGAAGCTGGACGAGCCGCCGACGCAGAATGCGCTGACGCCGAAGGACTTCATTAAGATTATTGATTATCTCGCCAAGCTGCGCAACAGCGAAGGCGGTATTGACGATATTGACCATCTCGGCAATCGCCGGACCCGCACGGTCGGCGAACTGCTTGAGAATCTGTTCTCGGTCGGATTGTCGCGCGTTGCGCGCACGATTCGCGAGCGGCTGTCGTTGAAGGACACCGACAAGGTGGCACCGCACGAACTGATCAATGCCCGCACCGTGTCATCGGTGGTGGATACATTCTTCGGGTCATCGCAGTTGTCGCAATTCATGGACCAGACGAATCCGCTGGCGGAACTGACCCACAAGCGCCGTCTTTCGGCTTTGGGACCGGGCGGTTTGACGCGCGAGCGCGCAGGCTTCGAAGTCCGCGACGTGCATCACACGCACTACGGCCGTATTTGTCCGATTGAGACGCCGGAAGGTCCGAACATCGGTTTGATTGCGTCGCTGGCAACTTATGCCCGCATCAATCATCTCGGGTTCCTTGAGACTCCGTACCGTAAAGTCAATCACGGCAAGGTCACGGACCAAATTCTGTATCTGACCGCGAACGAAGAAGACAACTATTATATTGCCCAGGCGAACGAGCCATTCGGCGCCGACGGCAAGTTTGTGCATGATGTAATCACATGCCGCTTCCGTTCAGACTATCCGCAAGTCGAACCCAAGAAGATAGAGTATGCGGACGTCAGTCCGAAGCAGTTGGTTTCGGTGGCGGCGTCGCTTATTCCGTTCCTGGAGCATGACGACGCGAACCGCGCGTTGATGGGTTCAAACATGCAACGTCAAGCGGTGCCGCTTCTGGTTACCGATCCGCCGTACATCGGCACCGGTATGGAAGGCAAGGCAGCGCGCGATTCCGGAGCTGTGTTGGTTACGAAGGTTGCCGGCATAGTGACGGAGGTCGATGCCGATCATGTAACGATTCAGCCGGATGCGAAGATCAAAGGTGATGAGCTGGGCTTTGTGGAGCCGGTGTCTTATCCTTTGATCAAGTTTAAGCGTTCGAACCAGGATACCTGCATCAACTACCGCCCGATCGTCGATGTCGGCGAGCGGGTGAATCCGGGCGATGCCATTGCCGACGGGCCGGGCGTACACGGAGGCGAACTGGCGCTGGGTTACAACGCGCTGGTGGCATTCATGCCGTGGCGCGGATACAACTTCGAGGACGCAATCATCGTCAACGAGCAGTTGGTCCAGCGCGATATTTTCACGTCGATTCACATTGAAGAATATGAACTGCAAGTCAGAGACACCAAGCGCGGCGCTGAAGAAATCACCCGCGAAATTCCTAATGTCTCTGAAGAAGAGCTGTCGCACCTCGACGACATCGGTATAGTCAAGACCGGTACCGAAGTCGAGGCAGGCGATGTTCTGGTCGGCAAGGTGACGCCGAAGGGCGAAACCGAATTGTCGCCGGAAGAGAGACTCTTGCGGGCCATCTTCGGGGAGAAAGCGGCCGATGTCCGTGATGCTTCCTTGAAGGCGCCGCCAGGGCTGAAGGGAATCGTCATCGACACCAAGATCTTCTCCCGCAAGGAGCGCTCGGAAGAAGCGAAGAAGCGCGAGAAGGGCGAGTCGGCTGCGATTAAGAAGAAACTCGGCGACCAGATCAAGCAGATCAAGGCGCACTTGAATGAGCGGCTGGAGACAGTACTGGAAGGTGCAACCTCCAAGACGCTGAAGCATGCTGAAGAGGGCACTGTGCTTCTTCGCGCCGGCCAGAAATATAAGGAAGGCACACTATCGGATGTCGATGTGCTGGCCTGTGTCTGGCAAGACGGTGTTTGCGGAGACGCCAAGCTTGACAAGAAGGCGCTGAACATTATCAGCGAAGCCGACAAGCTGGTCAAGGATCGCGAAGAACGGCTTGAGATCGAGTTGGACAAGATCCAGCGCGGAAGCGAACTGCCTCCGGGTGTCAAGCAGTTGGTCAAGGTCAAGATTGCCATTCGCCGCAAGTTGTCGGTGGGTGACAAGATGGCCGGACGCCATGGCAACAAGGGTGTTATCGCGAAGATTGTTCCGGCGGAAGATATGCCATATACCGCCGACGGAACGCCGGTCGATATCATTCTTAACCCGCTGGGTGTGCCGTCACGTATGAACGTCGGTCAGATTCTCGAAACGCATCTCGGATGGGCTGCGAAGACGATGAATATGCCGATTGCGACTCCGGTGTTTGACGGCGCCAGCATTGATGAAATCAAGGGAGAACTCAAGAAGGCGAATTTGCCGATCAGCGGCAAGACGACATTGTACGATGGCAAGACCGGTGAGGCGTTCGACAACGAAATCACCGTTGGTGTCATTTATATGTTGAAGCTGTCGCATCTTGTCGACGACAAGATTCACGCTCGTTCGATCGGGCCGTACTCGCTGGTTACCCAACAGCCGTTGGGTGGTAAGGCGCAGTTCGGCGGTCAGCGTTTTGGAGAAATGGAAGTCTGGGCGCTGGAAGCTTATGGCGCCGCCTACGCTCTGCAGGAAATGCTGACGGTGAAATCGGACGACGTGGTCGGACGCTCCAAGGTGTATGAAGCGATCGTCAAGGGTGAGAATCCCCCCGAGCCTGGAGTTCCCGAGTCGTTCAACGTACTCGTGAAGGAATTGCGGAGTTTGGGTCTCGATGTTGAGTTGGTCGAGAAATGATAAGGATAATTATTGAAGCGAAGGAGGTATCCAGGTGGTCGATTTTTCGGTAAAACAACAGAAGCGACCCTCGGACTTTACCGCGATTAAGATACAATTGGCATCGCCGGAAGTGATCTTGTCATGGTCCTACGGTGAAGTCACCAAACCGGAAACGATCAATTACCGGTCATTCAAGCCGGAACGTGATGGTTTGTTTTGCGAGCGCATTTTTGGCCCTGTGAAGGACTGGGAGTGTTCGTGCGGCAAGTACAAGCGGATCCGTTTCCGGGGCATTGTATGCGATCGTTGCGGTGTAGAAGTGACGCAGGCCAAGGTCCGGCGCGATCGGATGGGTCATATTGACCTCGCCGTGCCGGTTTCGCACATTTGGTATTTTAAGTCGTTGCCTTCGCGCATCGGCTATTTGCTGGATCTTTCGGTCCGCGACCTCGAGAAGATTCTCTATTACGAGAACTACGTGGTTGTGGATCCGGGCAATACCTCCTACAAGGAGAAAGACATCATCACGGAAGAGGAGTTCCAGGAACTGGAGTCCTCGAGCAAGCAGTTCGAAGCGAAGATGGGTGCTGAAGCTATTCAGGCACTTTTGAAGCGCGTCGATATCGAAGAGCTGTCAATCTCGTTGCGCGCACAGGTCAAAGTTGAGACCTCGGTGCAGCGCAAGAAAGACACGCTTAAGAGACTGCGAGTGATTGAAGCCTTCCGCCAGTCCAACAATCGTCCCGAGTGGATGGTGATGACGCGCATCCCGGTGATTCCTCCGGATCTGCGTCCGCTGGTACCGTTGGAAGGTGGACGCTTTGCGACCTCGGATCTTAACGATCTGTATCGCCGCGTCATCAACCGTAATAACCGTCTGAAAAAACTGATCGATATTCGCGCCCCCGAGGTGATTTTGCGCAACGAAAAGCGCATGCTTCAGGAAGCCGTGGATGCATTGTTCGACAACGGCCGTCGTACCAACTCGGTGCGCGGCGATTCCAAGCGTCCGCTGAAGTCGCTGTCTGACTTGCTCAAGGGCAAGCAGGGACGTTTCCGCCAGAACCTGCTTGGTAAACGTGTCGACTACTCCGGCCGTTCGGTAATCGTTGTTGGTCCGGAATTAAAGCTGCATCAGTGCGGTCTTCCGAAGACAATGGCGCTCGAACTCTTCAAGCCGTTCATCATCATGAAGCTGGAAGAGAAGGGTTATGTACAGACGGTCAAGTCGGCCAAGAAATTGGTCGAGCGCGAGCGTCCGGAAGTGTGGGATATTCTCGAAGAGATTATCGCGGATCATCCGGTGATGCTTAACCGCGCTCCCACGCTACATCGTCTCGGTATTCAGGCGTTTTATCCGGTGTTGGTGGAAGGCAAGGCAATTCGTCTGCACCCGCTGGTTTGCGCCGCGTTCAACGCCGACTTCGACGGTGACCAGATGGCGGTGCACGTGCCGTTGTCATTTGAGGCGCAGTTGGAAGCTCGTATCTTGATGCTTTCGGTCAACAACATTCTGCTTCCGTCGAACGGCCGTCCAGTTGCGACTCCGTCGCAGGACATCGTTATCGGTATTCACTATGTGACCAAGGAACGCGCCAACGTGAAGGGCGAAGGATGTCGCTTCTCTTCGATGGATGAAGTACTCTATGCCCATTCGCAGAAGATGATTGACCTGCATGCCAAGATCAAAGTTGAGCATGAAGGGACAATTCTCGAGACGACAACCGGCCGGGTGATTTTCTATCAGATTTTCCCCAAAGGCATGACCTTCTTTAATAAGGTTGCGACGAAGAAGAATCTTGAGGAACTGGTATTGGCGGCTCACGCCAAACTCGGTTCGGTCCGCACGGCGGATTTCTTAGATAAGCTCAAGACGCTCGGATTCGAATACGCGACTTTGGCGGGGATCACCGTCGGTATCGACGATTTGACGATTCCCAAGAAGAAGAAGGAACTGGTAGCGCAGGCTGAAAAAGAAGTCGCCAAGATTTTGCGCGACTACGAGAAGGGTGTTATCACCAACAGCGAGCGTTACAATAAGGTTATTGATACCTGGACGCGGACGACAAACGAAGTTGCCGACGAGATGTTCCGCGGTCTGTCGCTGGAGCGCGAAGGGTTCAACCCAGTCTATATGATGGCGGGATCAGGCGCGCGTTCATCGAAGGATCAGATTCGCCAGCTTGCCGGAATGCGCGGACTGATGGCCAAGCCGCAGAAGCGCATGACGGGCCAGGTCGGTGAAATTATTGAATCGCCGATTATCGCGAACTTCCGCGAAGGTCTGAACGTGCTCGAGTATTTCATTAGTACGCACGGAGCGCGCAAGGGTCTGGCGGATACGGCACTGAAGACAGCTGACGCGGGTTACTTAACGCGTCGTTTGGTCGACGTGGCGCAGGACGTAATTATCAATGAACACGACTGCGGCACGGTCCGTGGTTTGCATATTTCCGCATTGAAGGATGGAGAAGAAGTGATCGAATCGCTGCAGGATCGACTTATCGGTCGTGTGGCGCTGGAAGATGTTTATGACACGATCCAGACCGATCGCATTCTGGTGTCCGCCGGAAATGAGATTGATGAAGAAGCGGCGAAGGCGATTGAAGAGTCGGGCACGGAATCGGTGTATATCCGTTCGGTGTTGACTTGCGAATCGCGCCGCGGTGTTTGTGCGCTGTGCTATGGCCGTAATTTGGCGACCAATCAAATGGTGCAGTTGGGCGAGGCGGCGGGCGTCATTGCCGCGCAGTCAATCGGCGAGCCGGGAACGCAGCTGACGCTGCGAACCTTCCACATCGGCGGTACGGCAGCGCGTATTACGGAACAGTCTTCCGTAGTTGCGAAGGCCGACGGTCACGTGGAGTTTGAAGACATTCGCACGATCGAGCGCGAAGACGGCAGCATCATTGTGGTCAGCCGCGATGGCAAAGTGAAGCTGTTCGATGCCGACGGTCGTGTGCGCGCAACATACAATGTACCGTATGCCGCGACGCTGCGTGTAGCCGACAAGCAGAAAGTTTATAAAGTCGACACCAGCCGTTCGGTCGACGAAGATGATAAGAAGGAGCGCGGATCCGTTATCTTTGAATGGGAACCGTACACCAACGAAATCGTCTCCGAAGTCGGCGGCACAATCCAATATGAAGATATCGTCGAAAACGTTTCGATGCGCGAAGAGTTGGACGAAATCACCGGACTGATGAAGCTGGTGATGATCGAACAGCGCGAGAAGACGCTCTTGCCGAAGATCAACGTCGTTGACAAGGCAGGGAAGCGGCGGGCTTCGTATTCGATTCCGACTGGCGCTTATTTGGAGGTTCGCAACGAGGATCAAATCACGCCGGGAACGGTGGTGGCGAAGATTCCGCGCGACATTTCCAAGACACGCGACATCACGGGCGGCTTGCCGCGCGTAGCGGAGCTGTTTGAAGTCCGCAAGCCGCGCGACCCTGCGGTGGTGACGGAAATCGACGGCATTATCGAGTATGGCAAGATCATTCGCGGTAACACGCAGATCTTCGTCAAAGCCGATGATGGCGACGTCAGCGAGTATTTGGTTCCGCACGGCAAGCACATGCGTGTTCACTCCGGTGACCGCGTGAAAGCCGGCGACCGACTTTGCGAAGGCGCGATCGATCCGCACGATATGCTGAAGATTCTTGGACCGGATGCGGTGCAGGAGTATTTGGTGAATGAAATCCAGGAAGTGTACCGTCTGCAGGGCGTGAAGATCAACGACAAGCACTTTGAAGTGATCGTCCGCCAGATGTTGCAGAAGGTACAGGTCGATGAAGTTGGCGACACCAACTTCCTTGAGGGCGAGAAAGTCGACAAGAACCGTTTCCGTATTGACAACGAAAGAGTCATGGCGGAAGGCGGCGAAGCGGCGACCTCGCGCGATCTGCTTCTGGGAATCACCCGGGCATCGTTATCGACGGAGAGCTTCATTTCGGCGGCGTCGTTCCAGGAAACCACCAAGGTTTTGACGGAAGCGGCGGTTGCCGGGAAGGAAGATTATCTCCAGGGATTGAAGGAAAACGTCATTATCGGCCGGTTAATTCCGGCGGGTACCGGTATGGATTTCTACCGGAATCTTGAGATCGAAGATGACGAAGAAGGTCACGGCGAAGACACCGAGGAAGCGGAAATTCTCCAAGAAAACGCTTGACAGTCTTAGCCGGGGCTGATATAATATGAGTCTTATTTTAAGGCGTTTTTGCGTCTGATATAAACCGACGCCCCCTCACCGGGGCGTCGACTTTGAGAGAGGATTAGTTTGCCGACGATCAATCAGTTAATTCGCAAGGGCAGAATCAAGGTTCTGTACAAGACGAATACTCCCGCGCTCAAGAGCTCACCGCAGAAGCGCGGCGTGTGTACCCGCGTATACACCTCGACGCCCAAGAAGCCGAACTCGGCTTTGCGGAAGGTCGCCCGTGTCCGTCTGACGAATCAGATGGAAGTAACGGCGTACATTCCGGGTGTGGGTCATAATCTGCAAGAGCACTCGATCGTGCTGATTCGCGGCGGTCGTGTTAAGGATCTTCCGGGTGTGCGGTATCATATTGTTCGCGGCACCATGGATGCTTCGGGTGTGGAAAATCGTAAGCGCAGCCGTTCGAAGTACGGCGCGAAAAAACCAACTGGTAAGTAGTTTGACAGAGGAGTAGAGGAGTAGATGCCAAGAAAAAAAGCCGCAGAGAAGCGGCCCCGCAAACCGGATCCGATGTATGGTGACGTCGTCATTTCGCAGTTCATCAATTGTTTGATGAGTAAGGGAAAGAAGTCGACCGCGGAAGGCATCTTGTATGGCTGTCTCGATATCATCGAGAAGAAGCATAATCAGAAGGGGCTTGAAGTCTTCTACAAGGCAATCAACAATGTCAAACCCGTCTTAGAAGTGAAATCTCGCCGCGTCGGTGGCGCAACGTATCAGGTGCCCGTTGAGGTGTCGCCGGATCGTCGCACGGCGCTGGCTTTCCGCTGGCTCATTGGATACGCTCGTGAGCGTTCCGAAAAGACTATGGCAGAGCGCCTCGCCTCTGAATTTCTGGCTGCTTCGAAGAATGAAGGAGCCTCGATTAAGAAGCGCGAGGACACGCATCGAATGGCGGAAGCCAACAAGGCGTTCGCTCATTTCCGCTGGTAGAGTTAGCTGGTTAAAGTCTCCTCTGAAAAGGGTAATAGGTGCGCATTTTCAGTGGAGGCGTTTTTGTCTAAACTGTGGGAGTTATGGATCTTAATAAATTAAGAAATATCGGCATCATGGCACATATCGATGCCGGCAAGACTACGACGACCGAGCGCATCTTGTTTTATACCGGAAAGAGCCATCGGATGGGCGAAGTGCATGAAGGCGCCGCCACGATGGACTGGATGGAGCAGGAGAAAGAGCGCGGCATCACGATTACGTCCGCCGCGACGACCTGTCATTGGAATGGTCACCAGATTAACATTATCGATACGCCGGGCCACGTTGATTTCACCGCTGAAGTTGAGCGCAGCTTGCGCGTGCTTGACGGTGCGGTCGCTTTGTTTTGCGCCGTCGGTGGTGTCGAACCACAGTCAGAGACCGTGTGGCGCCAGGCCGACAAGTATGGCGTGCCGCGTATTGCCTATATCAACAAGATGGACCGCATCGGCGCTTCTTTTGAGAAGGCGCTGGGAATGATGGAGGATCGCCTCCATTCCCATTTCATTCCGGTTCAAGTCCCGGCCGGCGAAGGTGAATTGTTCACCGCCGTAATTGACTTGATTACCATGACATTCAGAGTCTACCACGAAGAGTCTTCGGGTATGACTTTTGACGATATTACTGTTCCGGATTCGCTGATGCCGATCGCGCGCAAGTGGCGCGAGAAGATGCTGGAAGCGGTCGCCGATTATGATGATCATCTTTTGGAGATGTTCCTCGCCGGTGACGAGCCGCCGGTTGCCCAGATCAAAGCGGCGCTTCGGAGAGCAACGATTGACTGCAAAGTGACGCCGGTTCTCGTGGGGTCGTCATTCAAAAATAAGGGCGTGCAGAAGCTACTCGACGCGATTGTCGACTTCTTGCCATCACCCGCCGATTTGAAGCCGGTTGAAGGACATCATCCACGCACGGACAAGATTGAAGTCCGCAGTTCGGATCCTGATGCGCCGTTTTCGGCTTTGGCGTTTAAGATCATGTCTGACCCGCACGTCGGCAAGCTGACGTATTTCCGGGTGTACTCGGGAACAATCAAGGCGGGTAGTCCGGTGCTCAATGCGAGCCGAGACAAAAAAGAGAGAATTTCGCGCTTATTGCTGATGCATGCCAATCGCCGCCAGGACCTCGAAGAAGCCAAGGCTGGTGATATTGTGGCAGCAATAGGATTGAAGAATACAACGACGGGCAACACGATCTGTGATCCGGATCATCCGATTTTGCTTGAAGTGATGAAGTTCCCGGCACCGGTGGTGTCGGTGGCGATTGAGCCGAAGACCAAGGCTGACCTTGACAAGCTCGGTGAGTCACTGCAGAAGCTGGCAGAAGAAGATCCGACATTCCGTGTTGAGTCGAATGAAGAGACCGGCCAGACGATTATCTCGGGCATGGGCGAACTTCATTTGGAAATCATTGTCGACCGCTTGTTGCGCGAATTCAGGGTGCAGGCGAATGTCGGCAGTCCGCGTGTCGCATATCGCGAGACAATTACGCAGTCGGTCACGGCGGAGGGCAAGTTCGTCCGTCAATCGGGTGGCCGCGGTCAATTTGGTCATGTGGTCATGGAATTCGAGCCGCTTCATGACGGTACCGAATTCAAGTTTGAAGATAAAGTCGTCGGCGGTACGGTTCCGCGCGAATACATCAGCTCGGTCGAGCATGGCGTCAAGGATGCCATGTCGTCGGGTGTAGTCGCCGGCTATCCGGTGGTGGGTATTCTCGCCCGGCTGGTTGACGGTTCGTATCATGAAGTTGATTCGTCCGATATCGCGTTCAAGATTGCGGGTTCAATGGCGTTCCAGGAGGCTTGTCGCAAAGCCAAGCCGGTTCTGCTTGAGCCAATCATGGAGGTTGAAGTTGTGCTTCCGAATGAGTATCTTGGCGACGTGATGGGCGATTTGCAGTCTCGCCGTGCGAGCATCAAAGGCATCAACAGCCGTCCGGATGGACAGGTGTTGAATGCGGCGGTGCCGTTGGCAGAGATGTTTGGATATGCGACGCGCTTGCGCAGTTTGAGTCAGGGACGTGCGATCTACACGATGCAGTTCGCTTCATACTCGCCGGTGCCGGAATCGATTATTAAGAAGCTCGATTTCGCAAAAGCTTAGTAAGAATTTCAGTTAGAGATATTTGGAGGATTGAAGCAGCCATGGCGAAGGAGAAATTTGAACGGACGAAGCCGCACGTTAACGTGGGTACGATTGGTCACGTCGACCATGGGAAGACGACGTTAACGGCCGCGATCACGATGGTATTGTCGCGCGGGGACAAGGGCGTAGCGATCCGGTCGTTTGATTCGATCGACAACGCACCGGAAGAGCGCGAGCGCGGTATTACGATTGCGACGGCGCACGTTGAGTATTCGACGAAGAATCGTCACTATGCTCACGTCGACTGTCCGGGTCACGCGGACTATGTAAAGAACATGATCACCGGTGCAGCGCAGATGGATGGCGCGGTGTTGGTGGTATCAGCCGCTGATGGTCCGATGCCGCAGACCAGAGAGCATATCCTTCTGGCTCGTCAGGTGGGTGTACCATACATCGTGGTGTTCATGAACAAGTGCGACATGGTGGACGATCCGGAATTGCTTGACCTGGTGGAACTGGAAGTACGCGATCTGTTGACGATGTACAAGTTCCCGGGCGACGTGACCCCGATCATTCGCGGTTCGGCGCTTCAGGCGATGACCAAAGGTTCGGATGCTTCGGCAAAGGCTGATGATCCGGCGTTCAAGTGTATCTACGAATTGATGGAAGCTCTGGACAGCTACATTCCGCTGCCGAAGCGTGAAACCGACAAGCCGTTCCTGATGCCAGTCGAAGACGTGTTTTCGATCACGGGTCGCGGCACGGTGGCTACCGGTAGAGTTGATCGCGGCGTGGTGAAGGTTGGCGACACCGTGGAGCGAGTCGGAATTCGTCCCGAGACCAAGGCGGTGGTTGTCACCGGCGTGGAGATGTTCCGTAAGTTGATGGATCAGGCGCAGGCAGGCGATAATATCGGTCTGCTGTTGCGCGGTATGGATAAAGAAGAGATCGAACGCGGGATGGTCTTGGCTGCACCGAAGAGCATCACGCCGCACATGAAGTTCAAGGCGGAAGTGTACATCCTTTCGAAAGAAGAGGGTGGCCGTCATACGCCGTTCTTCAACGGCTATCGTCCGCAGTTTTATTTCCGCACGACGGACGTGACCGGTTCGGTGACGTTGCCGGCGGGAATCGAAATGGTGATGCCGGGCGACAATGTGCAGATGGTGGTTGAGTTGTTGACGCCAGTCGCGATGGAGAAGGAACTGCGTTTCGCTATTCGCGAAGGCGGTCGTACTGTCGGCGCCGGCGTAGTCTCGGAAATTATCGCGTAAGCGAGAAGGTATATAGGTAAAGAATAATGGCTCTTCCGGGACAGAAAATCAGAATCCGCTTAAAGGCTTTCGATCACTATTCGCTCGACAAGTCGACGAAGGAAATCGCCCGCACCGTGCTTCGTACTGGAGCGCGTATTGCCGGACCGATTCCGCTTCCGACGAAGCGTACCGTTTACACGGTTTTGCGTTCGCCGCATGTCGACAAGAAGTCACGCGAGCAGTTTGAGACACGCATTCACAAGCGTTTGATAGATATTTACGATTCCACGCCGCAGACGGTCGATGCTTTGATGAAGCTCGATTTGCCGGCGGGTGTGGATGTGGAGATTAAGGTTTAAGGGAGTCGCACGATGAAGGCGTTTCTTGCAAGAAAAGTTGGAATGACGCGCATATTCTCGGAGAACGGTGCGGCTTACGCTGTGACACTCCTTGATGCCAGCCCCAATGTCGTGGTCCAAGTCAAGACCAAGGACAAGGAAGGCTACGACGCGGTACAAGTTGGCTTCGGTTCACGCCGGGCCAAGAACATATCCAAGCCGATACTCGGCCATCTGAAAAAGGCCGGTCTTCAGCCGTTCGCCAAGCTGGGCGAGATTCCGGTTGAGACCCTGGAGGGTGTTACGGTTGGTCAAGAGATCAAGGCTGACATATTTAAGGTTGGCGAAGTGGTTGATGTCGTGGGAACGAGCAAGGGTCTCGGATTCCAGGGCGTTGTTCGTCGCCACAATTTCGCCGGCGGTCCGGTGTCGCACGGTCAGTCGGATCGTTTGCGCGCACCCGGTTCGGTGGGCGCTTCGTCCTATCCTTCGCGTACCTTCAAGGGACAGCGGATGGCAGGACGCATGGGCGGTGACCGCGTGACGTTGAAGAACATGAAGATCATGATTGTCGACATGGAGCACAACGTGATTGGAATTGCGGGCGCGATTCCGGGCAAGAATAACAGCTTCGTTAGAATTAGGAAGAAATAGGCATGGCTAAGGCGAAAGTATACACTCTGGAAGGCAAGCAGGCCGGCGAGCAGGCATTGAATGACAATGTCTTTGCTGCCGAGGCCAAGCCGTTTGCGACACACCAGAACGTCAAGGTCTATCTGGCCAATCAGCGCCAGGGAACGCATTCGACGCTGACGCGTGCCGAGGTTTCCGGCGGCGGTATCAAGCCGTTCAAGCAGAAGGGCACCGGTCGTGCCCGTGCCGGTACCAACACCTCGCCGCTTTGGCCCGGTGGCGGTATTGTTTTTGGTCCGAAACCGCGCGATTACCGGATGGCCATTCCCAAGAAGATGCGTCGCAATGCGATCAAGACGGCGTTGTCAGCCAAGGCTGCCGAGGACCGGGTGCTTGTTGTCGACAAACTGAATCTGGACAAGCCGCAAACCAAGGCGATTGCCAAGTTGCTTGCCGAGATGAAGGTAACAGGACGCAAGATCTTGTTTTTGAATTCCGGCATCGACCACAATTTGGAATTATCAGTGCGCAATATTGCTAAGCTGACCTATAAGCGCGCTTCGTTGGTGAACGCTTATGATATCATTCATGCGGAGTACCTTCTGATGACCCAGGCAGGTCTGAAGGAATGCGAGGAGGTCTGGGGTAAATGAAGGATCCGAGAAAAGTAATCAAGACGCTGTTAATCAGCGAGAAGTCGCTGGCGGCACGCCAGAAGACCAATGGCTATGTATTCGAGGTCGCCAAAGACGCGAACAAGATCGATGTCAAGCTGGCGGTTGAGAAGTTGTACAGCGTCAAAGTGAAGAAGGTCACGACGCAGAACAATCCTTCGAAGGAAAGACGCGTCGGGCGCCATCATCCCGGTTACACCAACGAGTGGAAGAAGGCGATCGTGACGCTGGCGAAGGACCAGACAATTCAGGAGTTCGAAACAATCTAAAGCCGCGGCCATACCAGCGACGAGGCGGCATTTTTTTAGGATAGAGCAAATATGGGAATCAAAAGTTTCAAACCGCATACTCCCGGACGTCGGCACATGACGGTTTCCACATTCGAGGAGATCACGACCGACAAGCCGGAGAAGTCGCTTATGGAGCCGCTGCGCAAGTCGGGCGGACGCAACAATCTTGGCCGTGTAACCGCGTTTTGTCGCGGCGGCGGTCACAAGCGCGCATACCGGGTTATCGATTTCAAGCGCGACAAGCGGGACATTCCGGCCACGGTAGCGACAATCGAATACGATCCGAATCGCTCGGCGAATATTGCTTTGCTGCACTATGCCGACGGCGAGAAGCGTTATATCATCGCTCCGGACGGGTTGCAAGTCGGCGCCAAGATTATCACCAGCGAGAACGCGGATATCAAGCCGGGCAACGCGCTGCCGATTGAGAAGATTCCGCCGGGAACGTTCATTAACTGCGTAGAGTTGCTTGCCGGACGCGGCGCCCAGATCGGTCGCGCTGCCGGAACGATTATTCAGTTGATGGTCAAGGAAGGCGATTTTGCGCACTTGAAACTGCCCTCCGGCGAAGTTCGGTTGGTGAGATTGAATTGTATCGCAACGATCGGTCAAGTCGGCAATATCGAACATGATTCGATTTCGCTAGGCAAAGCGGGCCGCAGCCGCTGGATGGGCCGCAAGCCCTCGGTGCGCGGCGTGGCGATGAACCCGGTTGACCATCCGATGGGCGGCGGCGAAGGCCGTTCATCCGGCGGTCGTCACCCTTGCTCGCCCTGGGGGTTGAAGTCCAAGGGTAAGAAAACGCGCAAGGCGAAGAATTCAGACAAGATGATTATTAAGCGGAGAAAGTAAGAGGAGAGTGGTAAACTAATGGCTCGTTCGTTGAAAAAAGGACCATTTATCGATGACCATCTGATGAAGAAGGTCAACGCTCTGAATTCCACCGGCGAAAAGAAGGTTGTCAAGACCTGGTCGCGCCGCTCCACGATTTCTCCGGAATTTGTCGGGCATACGCTCGCGATTCATAACGGCAATAAATTCATCCCGGTTTACGTGACCGAAAACATGGTGGGACACAAGCTCGGGGAATTTGCGCCGACGCGCACTTTCCGCGGCCACTCCGGCCAAAAATTGACCGAGAAAACCACCAAGGTCGCTGCTGCGCCGGCCACTAAGTAGGCGAGGGATTGACAATGTATTTGGAAGCAACAGCAAAGGCGCGTTTTCTGCGCATGTCCGCCCGCAAGGTCCGGTTAGTCGCCGACCTGGTTCGCGGAATGAAGGTCGACAAAGCGATTTCGGCGCTTGATTTCGTTCAGAAGTCGGCGGCCGAACCGATTCGCAGCGTCGTGAAATCCGCCGCCGCCAATGCGATCAGCACGGTGGGAACTTCGCGGCTGAAGCCGGAAGACCTGACCATCGCGACGATCTTCGTGGATGGCGGTCCGGCCTACAAACGTTATCGCGCGGCCTCGATGGGGCGTGCTACGCCGATCAAACATCGGTTGTGTCATATTACGGTGATCGTTTCCGGTGAAGCTCGTGAAGAGCGCCGCAAGGGCAAGGCGAAAGCCGGTGCCGCTGCAGCCGGCAAGGAAACCAAGGACACCAAAGAAGCTAAATCAGATGCTAAGGAATAGAGGAGAGTAAGTTGGGTCAGAAAACTCATCCAGTTGGATTAAGACTGGGAATCATTCGCGGCTGGAACTCCAAGTGGTTCGCTCAACGCAATTTTGCCGACTTGGTTGCTTCCGATCTTAAGATCAAGCGCTATGTCACCCAGCGTTTAGAAAACGCCGGTTTGGCAAACATCGAAATTCTTCGCGACCCGAAGAAGGTCACGGTTGACATTCATACTTCGCGTCCGGGCATTGTTATCGGCCGCAAGGGAATTGAAGTCGACAAACTGCGTGAGGAGCTGCGTCTTCTGGCCAACACCGAGATTACTCTCAATATTATTGAAGTTAAGAAGCCCGAGCTTTCGGCCCGTTTGGTTGCGGATTCAATTGCGCGCCAATTGGAAGGCCGCATCAGTTTCCGCCGCGCCATGAAGAAGGCGATCGGGGCGACGATGAAGATGGGCGCCGAAGGGATCAAGGTCCAGTGCGGCGGTCGTTTGGGTGGCGCGGAAATAGCGCGCACGGAAAAGTACAAAGACGGTCGTATTCCTCTCCATACTTTGAGAGCGGATATTGATTATTCGACTTCGACTGCTCATACGGCTTATGGCTGTATCGGGGTCAAGGTTTGGATCTGTCGCGGTGAGATTCTTGACCGCTTTGCCGAACCGGTGAAGCGTCCAGAAGATCAACAGCAGAGCCAGCAGGGCGACCGCCCGCGTTTCCGCGATGATCGCGGAGGCCGAGGCGGAGACCGGGGCGGAGATCGTGGACGTCGCGGCGGTGGTGGCGGAGGCGGCGGTCAGCATCAGCAGCGCGGCCGGATTCGCAAGCCGGGTGGCGGCGGTGGCGCCGGAGGCGGCGGCGACAGAGGGCCGCAACAGGCACAGTAATTGGTCAAGAAATGACTTGCGGACAGAGAGTTCCACGGATATATTGCAAGTCTGTCACTTTTGGGATTTTGGAGTAGATAATTATGTTAATGCCAAAAAGAATCAAGTATCGCCGGCACCACCGCGGTCGTCGCAATGGACTGGCGTATCGTGGTTCCGATATCGATTTCGGCGAGTTTGGTCTTAAGGCATTAGAACCGGCCTGGATCACGAACCGCCAGATCGAAGCCGCGCGTGTGGCTTTAACGCGCCATATCAAGCGCGGCGGCAAGATTTGGATCCGGATCTTTCCGGACAAGCCGGTGACGAAGAAGCCGGCGGAAACGAGAATGGGCAAGGGCAAGGGCGCACCGGAGTTTTGGGTCGCAGTGATCAAGCCGGGACGCATACTTTTTGAGATAGAGGGTGTCAACGAGAAGCTTGCCGAAGAGGGAATGAGATTAGCCGCTTCGAAGCTTCCGCTGAAAACGAAATTTGTCAAACGCGAAGCAGCGGCGGCGTAGAGTTTTATGAAAATAGTAGCCTTACGGGATTTGACCCACGAAGAGGTCATGCAGAAGAAGTCGGAGCTCGAGGACGAGTTGTTCAATCTTCGGCTGAAGAAGAAAACCAAGCAGGCGCAGAATCCGGTGCGGATGCGTTACGTACGCCGCGACTTGGCCCGCATTTTCACGTTGTTGCGTGAAGAGCAGCTCGGCAAGACGCACCTGGCAGTGAGTGGCAAGATTATGCTGGATAAGAAGGAGTAGGGGTGGAGAGAAAATTTCGCAAGACCAGAGTCGGCGTCGTCGTTTCCAACAAGATGGAGAAGACGATTACCGTGGAGCTGGAACGCAAGATGAAGCATCCGTTGTACACCAGAGTTATCAAGCGCCGTTCGAAGCTGTATGCTCATGACGAGCAGAATGTCTGCGGTATTGGCGACAAGGTTCTGGTGATGGAAACCCGCCCACTCTCCAAGTTGAAAAGATGGCGTCTGGTTAAAGTCGTCGAGAAAGCGGTATAGGAAATGATTCAGGAGTATTCGCGGCTAAACGTCGCAGATAATTCGGGCGCCAAGAAGGTGATGTGTTTCCGCGTATTGGGCGGCACGCGCCGGCGGTATGCCCGGATCGGCGACATTATTGTCTGCACGGTCAAAGATGCAATACCCGGCGGCACGGTGAAGAAATCGGAAGTCTGCCGCGCCGTTGTGGTTCGGACGGTTGATGCGGTTCGCCGCAAGGACGGTTCGACGGTGCGTTTTTCAGAGAACGCGGCGGTTATCATTAACGATCAGAAGGAACCGCGCGGAACGCGTATCTTTGGGCCGGTTGCCCGCGAATTGCGCGAGAAGCA
This sequence comes from uncultured Ignavibacteria bacterium, assembly GCA_964370935.1. GTDB lineage: Bacteria > Zixibacteria > MSB-5A5 > CAIYYT01 > CAIYYT01 > JADJGC01. The sequence goes on from CAYJKI010000007.1 coordinate 24,095, forward strand.
GTTCATGAAGATTGTCTCGCTGGCTCCGGAGGTTGTGTAAGATTATGAAGATCCGCAAAGGCGATACGGTAAGAGTTCTTAGCGGCAAGAACAAGGGCAAGACCGCGCGCGTACTGATGGTCAATCCCGAAAAAATGCGCATCTGGGTTGAGGGTGTTAATCTGGTCAAGCGGCATTCGCGTCCGACGCAGAAGAACCCCAAGGGTGGAGTGGTAGAGAAGGAAGGTTCGTTGCATATTTCGAAGGTGATGCTGATGGATACCAAGGCGAATTTGCCGACACGGGTGGGTTATCACATAGTCCGCAGTGAAGACGGCCGGGTTTCCAGTAAGCTTCGCATTAGCAAGAAGTCGGGAGAAAACATTTAAGTAAACTACTATGGCAAGATTTAAACTTTACTACAAAGACGAAGTTGTACCGCGCTTGATGAAAGAGGGCGGATACAAGAACGTGATGCAGGTCCCGAAGATCACGAAGATCGTGATCAATGTCGGGCTGGGTGAAGCGATTCAGAATGCCAAGGCGCTGGAAGCGGCGACGGGCGATTTGACGATGATTACGGGCCAGAAGCCGCATGTGCGTCGCGCCACCAAGTCGGTCGCGAATTTCAAGTTGCGCGAAGGAATGCCGATCGGCATTGCCACGACGCTGCGCGGCGAAAAGATGTATGAATTTCTTGACCGTTTGGTTTCAGTCGCTTTCCCGCGCGTCCGCGACTTTCGCGGCATATCGCCGAAGTCGTTTGACGGGCGCGGCAACTACACCATCGGATTGAAAGAGCAGATTCTTTTCCCGGAGATCGATTATGATAAGATCGACAAGATCCGGGGTATGAATATCACAATTGTCACGACGGCGAAGACGGATGAGGAAGCTTTGAATTTGCTGACTCACATGAAGCTGCCGTTCAGAAAGTCGTAAGGAGCACGCTTGGCAAAAACCTGTTTGATCAAGAAGCAGCAGCGCACGCCGAAGTTTTCTTCGCGTGCATACAGCCGCTGTCGTCGTTGCGGACGCCCCCGCGCCTATTACAGAAAGTTTGGCATCTGCCGTTTATGTTTCCGCGAGATGGCGCTGGCCGGTGATTTACCGGGCGTTGTCAAGGCGAGTTGGTAGGGAAGGATTAAGAGACGATGACGACCACAGATCCGATTGCGGATATGCTGACCCGCATCCGAAACGGCTGCAAGGCCCGGATGAAGAAGGTTGATGTTCCTGCTTCGAATATCAAGCGTGAAATCGCCCGCATTCTTGAAGAGCACCGCTTTATCAAGAAGACCGTTGAAGTGAAAGACGACAAGCAGGGCGTGCTGCGCATTTACTTGCGCTACAACAAATTTGATGAGCCGGTGATCCGGGGCATTCGCCGCGTGTCGCGTCCGGGATTGCGTCAATACGCCAACAATGAAAAGATACAGAAAATGAGCCGCAGCATGGGCATGACAATCCTGACCACCTCGCGCGGCCTGATGACGAGTGAAGATGCGCGCAAAGAGAAGGTTGGCGGAGAAGCTCTCTGCTACGTGTGGTAGGATTAGAGGATAAATATGTCGAGAATAGGTAGAGCCCCGATAACCGTGCCGGACAAGGTCAAGATTGAGTTGTCCGGATCTGATATGAAGGTCACCGGCCCGAAGGGGTCGTTGGAGAAGACCTTCCATCCGTCGATGACGATTAAGCTGGAGAAGGGCATCATTACAGTTGAGCGTCCGGGCGACAGCAAGTTTCATCGTTCGCTGCACGGCCTGACCCGCCAGCTGATCCACAACATGGTGCAAGGTGTGACGGTGGGATTCCAGAGGGAATTGGAAATCCAGGGCGTCGGTTATCGTGCCGAGTTGGTCGGCAAGGCGCTGAAGATTGCCGTGGGTTTCTCGCATCCGATAATTATCAAGCCGGTGCCGGGAATTTCGGTGGTGCTTGATGACCCGACGCATTTCAAGGTCGTCGGAATGGACAAAGAACTGGTCGGTATGATGGCGTCGAAAATTCGCGGCTTCCGTCCGCCGGAACCATACAAGGGCAAGGGCATTCGCTACAAGGGCGAGGCCGTACGCAAGAAAGCCGGCAAGACCGCGGCATAGTGGAGTAACAAAATGTCTGACAAAAATTCGATACATCAACGCATGCAGAAACGCCGCCAGATGCGCGTGCGCAAGAAAGTCCAGGGCTCGGCGGTGCGCCCGCGGTTGTCGGTTTATCGTTCGGCCAAGAACATCTATGCGCAGATTATTGATGATGTCGCCGGTATCACGCTGGTGTCGTCTTCAAGCATCGACAAGGACATGGTCGAGACGGTAAAGAGTGCGAAGAAGAAGGGCGATCTGTCGCTGTTGGTCGGTGAAAACGTCGCCAAGAAAGCGATTGCCAAGGGCATCGAATTGGTGGTGTTCGACCGCAATCGTTACGAGTACCATGGCCGCGTCAAAGGCGTCGCCGAGGGTGCTCGCAAAGCTGGTTTGAAATTTTAGTTGGTAGATTGAGGTATATAGTTTGGCTCGCTACGAATCAGAAGAACAAGAACTGCAGGAAAAAGTCATCCACATCAACCGGGTAGCGAAAGTTATCAAGGGTGGAAGACGCTTCTCCTTCACGGCCATCGTCAGTGTCGGCGATCGCCAGGGTCAGGTCGGCATCGGTCTGGGTAAGGCCTCCGAAGTAGTCGATGCCATTCGCAAGGGCACCGAGGCAGCCCGTAAAGGCATGGTGCGCGTGTCGATTGTCCACGGGACGATCCCGCACGAAATCATCGGCCGCTATGGCGCAGCGCGCGTGTTGCTGAAGCCGGCCTCGGCGGGTACCGGCGTTATTGCCGGCGGTACGGTGCGCGCGATTCTCGACGCCGCCGGAGTACAGGACATTCTCACCAAGTCGCTGGGTTCGAGCAGTCCGCACAACGTCGTTAAGGCGACGATGGACGGTTTGATGCGTTTGCGCACCAAGGAAGAACAGCGCGGCTTCCGCGAATTGGAGTTGAGTTAGTTTATGGCGAAGCACTTGAAGATCACGCTGGTCAAGGGCCTGTCGGGCCACATTGAAGCGCATCGCGGGACGGTTCGCGCGCTGGGTATCCACAAGACGAATCACAGCGTCGTCCATAATGACACGCCGCAAATTCGCGGCATGATCAAGTCGATTAGTTATCTGCTCAAGGTGGAGGAAGTTTAAGATGAAGCTGGGCGAATTACAGAAAGCGAAAGGCTCCACCACAACCCGCAAGCGTGTTGGTCGCGGCCCGGGTTCGGGATTGGGCGAACAGTCGACCCGCGGACACAAGGGTGCGCGCGCGCGTGCCGGTTTCAAGTACAAACCGTGGCACGAAGGCGGCCAGATGCCATTGCTGCGCCGTTTGCCGAAGCGCGGATTCCACAACATTCACGGCACAGTCTATCAGGCCGTCAATGTCGATGACATCGCCCGCAAGTTTACTTCCGGCGGTGAGATCAATATCGTGAGTTTGAAAGAGCATAATCTGATTAGATCACTGAATAGACCGGTGAAGGTTCTGGGTAACGGTGAGCTAAAAGTCAGCATCACTTTGAAAGTGCATGCGGCTTCCAAGTCGGCTATTGACAAGATCACCGCGGCCGGAGGGAAGGTGGAAATCGTCAAGTGATCGAGAAAATACAGAATATCTTTAAGGTCAAAGAGCTGAGGGAGAGGATTCTTTTCACCCTCGGCATTTTGATTATATACCGCATCGGCAGTCATGTACCGACTCCGGGTATTGATGCTGCATTGTTGCAGCAGTTCTTCGTCAACCAGGCCGGCACGCTGTTCGGCATGTTTGACATGTTTGTCGGCGGCGCTTTCCAGAAGGCGACGATTTTCTCGCTGGGTATCATGCCGTACATTTCGGCATCAATTATCATTCAGCTGTTGACGCCGATTTTCCCGTATTTCCAGCGCCTCGCCAAGGAAGGTGAAGAAGGCCGCCGGAAGATTACGCAGTACACGCGTTACGGCACAGTGGCGATTGCATTGATGCAGTCGTTTGGTGTCGCCGTTTGGCTGCAGTCACTTCAGCCCGAACCGGGCATTTCCGTCGTCGTGAATCCCGGCGTGGGATTTGTCATGCTGTGCATGATCACCTTCACGGCCGGAACGATTTTCATTATGTGGCTGGGTGAGAAGATCACCGAACGCGGTATCGGCAACGGTATCTCGTTGATTATTTTCATCGGAATTATCGCGACGTTCCCGCGCGCCGTCATTGATTCGTTTACAGATATTCAATCGGGCACGCGTTCGATATTCAGCGAGCTGTTCCTGTTAGTGTTAATGATCGCGACGATCGCAGCGATTGTGGTTGTCACGCGCGCCCAGCGCAAGATTCCGGTCCAGCATGCCAAGCGCATTGTCGGGCGGAAGGTGATGGGCGGAGTCACGACGCATCTGCCGCTGTCGGTTAACACCGCCGGCGTTATCCCGATCATCTTTGCGCAGTCGATCATGTTTGCTCCGGCGACGTTGTTGACGCTGTTCCCGCAGTCGGATTTCGTGCAGAACTTTGTCAGCTATTTACAGCCGGGCGAGGTGATTTACAGTGTCGTTTATGGTTTGATTATTGTGTTCTTTGCTTACTTCTATACTGCCATCGTTGTCAATCCAATTGACATGGCGGATAACATGAAAAAGCAGGGAGCTTTTATTCCCGGAATTCGTCCGGGGCGGAGCACGGCTGAATATATTGACCGCGTACTGACTCGCATAACGCTTCCCGGCGCTATTTTCTTCGCGCTCATAGCGGTGATGCCGTACATCCTGATCAAGGCGTTTGACGTCAAGTATTACTTCGGCGGTACGGGCATCCTGATCGTGGTTGGTGTCGCTCTCGATACCTTGCAGCAGGTTGAGTCGCATTTGATTATGCGGCATTATGAAGGCTTTATGAAGCAGGGTAGAATCAAGGGCCGTTCTGCGCTATGAGGCGATTGGTTCTCCTTGGTGCGCCCGGTTCCGGCAAAGGCACGCAGGCCAAGATATTGGCCGGCAGCCTCGGACTGACGCATCTGTCGACCGGTGACATTTTACGCGAAGAAGTTCGCAACGGCACCGAGTTAGGCAACAAAGCCAAGGAGTACATGAATGCGGGCAAGCTGGTCACCGACGGGTTGATTCTCGAGATGATCGCGGCGCGGTTCGCCAATGACGATGTCCGCAACGGGTTTATCTTGGATGGTTTTCCGCGGACACTGCCGCAGGCAGAAGGCTTTGACAAGCTGGCGGAGCGTCTGGAACTTCAGATCGACGCCGTTGTTAATCTTGAAGTCGACAGCGAGGCGATCGTTAAGAGACTTAGTGCACGTTCGACTTGCTCGACCTGCGGGACGATCTATAACGATCTGACCAAGCCACCGAAACGTCCGGGTTTGTGTGATCTGGATAACGGCTTGCTGCACAGACGGCCGGACGATAGCGAGATGGTGGTGCGCCACCGTCTCAATGTTTATTTTCAGCAGACCAAGCCCCTCGAGGAATATTACCGCGAGAGGGATTTGATGATAGGTGTACAGGGTGATAATCCTGTGGAGGTCGTCACGGCTGAGATTATTTCGAAGCTGGAGATGGCTAAAAAAAAAAGCAGAATGATAGAACTGAAGTCGAAATCTGAAATTGCCAAGATCGCCGAGGCCGGGCGCATTGTCGCCACGGCCCACGATTTGGTGGAGTCGATGCTCAAGCCGGGTGTCGAGACGCGCGAGATCGATGACCGTGTTCGCGAATTGATCCTGCAGGAAGGCGGCGTGCCGTCGTTTCTCGGTTACCGCGGTTATCCGGCATCGACATGCATTTCCATCAACGAGGTGATCGTGCATGGAATTCCGGGCCGCCGGAAGATCAAGGATGGCGATTTGGTTTCGGTGGATATCGGCGTTTTCAAAGACGGATTTCATGCCGATGCCGCCCGCACTTTTTTGGCAGGCAGCGCCGGAGTTGAGAAGCAGAAGATCACCAAGATCGTTCGTGAGGCGCTGGAGGCGGGAATAGCCGCCGGCAAACCGAATGGACGCTTGGGTGATATTTCGAGCGCCATTCAGAAGCACGCCGAGCGGAACGGTTTTTCAGTCGTCCGTGATTTAGTCGGACATGGCGTGGGACGCGCTTTGCATGAAGATCCACAGATTCCGAATTACGGTTCCGCCGGGTCGGGACCGGTTCTCAAGGTGGGAATGGTTTTGGCGATTGAACCGATGATCAATGCCGGGACCTGGGAGATTGAGACATTAGAAGACGGCTGGACAATCGTGACCGCTGATCGTAAGCTCTCCGCTCATTGGGAGAACACTTACGCGGTGACGAGCGACGGCATCGTAGCACTAACAGTTAGCGAGAATTGATGACCAAAGAAGCGACCATTAAAGTCGAAGGTAAAGTTTTGGAACCACTGCCGAATGCAATGTTCAGAGTAGAACTCGACAACGGGCACAAGGTGCTGGCGCACGTTTCCGGCAAGATGAGGATGCATTTCATAAAGATATTACCGGGTGATAAGGTGACGTTGGAATTGTCGCCTTACGATTTGAGCAAGGGTCGCATCGTTTATCGATATAAGTAGAAGATTTGTTTCTGGAGTTTATGATATGAAAGTTCGTTCGTCAGTAAAACCGCGCTGTGAGCACTGTAAGATAATTCGTCGCCACGGCATTGTTCGGGTGATTTGCAGCAAAAATCCGCGTCACAAACAGCGTCAGGGATAGGATCAGGAGGATAAATTGGCTCGTATTGCAGGCGTAGACTTACCGCGCGAAAAGCGCCTTGAAATTGCGCTTACCTATATTTTCGGTCTGGGACCCGCCTCGGCGCGTGAGATTCTCAAGAAGACCGGAATCAATCCTGATCTGCGCGTTCACAAGATGACGGAAGAAGACGTTGCGAAGCTGCGCAGCGTGATTGAAAACGATTACCGCGTCGAAGGTGTGCTTCGCAGCGAAGTCGCCATGAATATCAAGCGCTTGATTGATATCGGCAGCTATCGCGGCCTGCGCCACCGCCGCGGATTACCGCTACGCGGACAGCGCACGAAGACGAATGCGCGCACGCGCAAGGGTCCGAAGCGGACGATCGCCGGCAAGAAGAAAACGCCGACGAAGTAGGATTGAAATGATATTTAGTTTTCCGATACAGGAGAGGTTAATTGGCTAATCCGAAACCAAAAGGTAAGAAGAAAAAAGCGCGTCGCATCGATCCGATGGGCGTGGCTCATATTCAGTCGACGTTTAACAATACGATCATTTCGATCTGCGATTCCACCGGCGGTGTGATCGCCTGGTCGTCGGCCGGAAAGTCCGGATTCAAGGGTTCGAAGAAATCGACGCCGTTTGCGGCCCAGCTCGCAGCGACCTCTTCGGCCAAGGAAGCGATCGATCAGGGATTGCGCAAGATCGAGGTTTGGGTCAAGGGCCCGGGCTCCGGTCGCGAAGCGGCGATACGTTCATTGCAGGCGGCCGGTCTTGAGATCACCGCTATTAAAGATGTCACTCCGATTCCTCACAACGGCTGCCGTCCGCCCAAGCGGCGCAGAGTATAGGGTGGGGAGGTAAGTAGTTATGGCAAGATATACAGGTCCGAAACATAAGATGTGCCGCCGTCTGGGCGAAAAAGTTTGCGATTCACTGAAGTGTCCGGTTGACCGCCGTCCGTATGGACCGGGTCAGCACGGCCAGGGCATGCGCCGCAAGCTGTCCGAGTACGGTATTCAGTTGCGCGAGAAGCAGAAGGTGCGTTCGATTTACGGCGTGCTGGAGAAGCAGTTCCGCAACTATTTTGAAGAAGCCAACCGGATGAAGGGCGTGACGGGCGAAAACCTGTTGCAGCTTCTGGAATGCCGTTTGGATAACGTTGTATTTCGTTTGGGCTTTGCGCCGACCCGCCGCGCTGCGCGGCAGTTGGTTCGTCATCGCCATTTTGTGGTCGGCGGGCATATCGTTGATATTCCGTCGTACCAGTTGAAACCGCACGAGTTAATCCGCGTGAAGGATAAGTCGCGCAAGCTGGATATTATTCACATGGCGCTTAAGAACTCTGATCGTTCATCAGACTTGCCCTGGCTGCGTGTCAATAAAGCTTCACTGGAGGGCGAACTGCTTGAGGTTCCGAAGCGTGCCGACATCCCGGTTCCGGTTTCCGAGCAGTTGATTGTGGAGTTGTACAGCAAGTAGTTTAGCAAGGAGAGTAGCTATAATGAAGTGGAGAAATCTGGTGCTGCCGAAAGAGGTAGCGACCGAAGGAGTGTCGGAGGATCAACGCTTTGCGCGTTTCGTGCTCGAACCGCTGGAGCGCGGATTCGGTGTTACGATCGGCAACTCGCTGCGGAGAATTCTGCTCTCGGCCATTCAGGGAGCTGCGGTGACCTCGATTCGCATCGAAGGCGTGCAGCATGAGTTTTCGACGATCCCGGGCGTCTACGAAGACGTCACGCAGATCGTTTTGAATTTGAAGAAGCTCCGGATCAAGATGCATAATGACGATCCGAAGACCTTGAAGCTGGCGATCAACGGCAAGGGCAAATACAATGCGGGCAAGATTGAAGCCAATGCCGATATCGAAATTTTGAATCCGGATTTGCATATCATCGAGTTGACTGAAGACAAGAAGTTCAACATCGAGATCGATATGGATCTGGGCCGCGGCTATGTGCTGGCGGATCAGAACAAGCGTCCCGACCGTCCGGTGGGAACGATTCTGGTTGATTCGCTGTTCAGCCCGGTGATCAAGGTCAATTACAATGTGGAAAATACCCGCGTGGGCCAGCGCACCGATTATGACCGGTTGACGCTGGAAGTTACCACCGACGGCTCGCTTTCTCCGGAAGAGGCGATCGGCTACAGCGCCAAGTTGCTGGCCGACCATCTGCGCTTCTTCATTCACATCGACGAGGATATTATCCCGGTCGAAGAGAAGAAGGAAGACGAAGAGATCGTGCGTGTTCGTAATCTGCTAAATACCCGGGTTGATGAACTCGAACTTTCGGTGCGCTCATCGAACTGTCTGCGCGCCGCGAATATCCAGACCTTGCGCGATCTCGTGACCAAGTCGGAATCGGATATGCTGAAGTATCGCAACTTCGGCCGCAAGTCGCTCACCGAGCTTAGCGCCATTTTGGAAGAGCAAGGCATGAGCTGGGGTATGGATATTTCCAAATTTATCGCGAATGAATAGATTGAGGAGAGTGATACTGTGTTACATCATGGCAAGAAAACCGCAAAGCTAAGCCGCACGGCCACGCACCGTAACGCGATGCTTTCCAACATGGCAGCGTCGCTCTTCCTGCATTCGAAGATGACGACCACGACGCCGAAGGCAAAGGCGCTTCGTCCCTACGTCGATCGTTTGATCACCAAGGCGAAGGACGGCACGCTGCACAGCAAGCGTCTGGTTGCGAGCTACATGCCGCACAAAGTCGCGTTGAAGAAGCTGTTCGAAGAGATCGCTCCGAAGATGGGCGAGCGGACCTCCGGATACTCGCGCGTGATCAAAGCCGGTATGCGCCGAGGCGACAACGCCGAGGTGTCGGTGATTGAGCTTCTGCTCGACAAGCCGGTCGAGACCGTGGAAAAGAAGGAAGGCAAGGGCAAGGCGACCAAGGAGAAGGGTGATGCTCCGGCAAAGACCGCGGCTCCGAAGAAAGCCAAGTCAGCCAAGGCGGGTGCTTCCAAGCCGAAAGCGAAGGCAGCAAAGACGGCTAAAGCCGGCAAGTAGTGCATAGATAATCGCGAAAGCGATGATGATAGAGAAGGCGTCCCGACCGTGAGGTTGGGACGTTTTTTTTGTTGGGGGGATGAAGGAAGGGAATTGTCGGAACCCCCTGGTGAGATGCTTCGAGAGGAAAGGCTCTGCGGGACGGGGGTCCAACCTACGCAACTTTGAGCTTGTGGGGGCGATGAGGGTTTGATAGTTTGGTGACGAATGAATTCAGGATTTTCGAGAGGGAGATTGTCAAATGGGTAAAGGCTGTAAGGTACTGCTGATAGTCGGGATCGTTGTGTTGGCGCTGGTCATCGTAGGCGGGATTATTGGCTACACGCAATGTGACAAGATACAGAGCTTCGCGGCGACTAAGGCCGTTGAATCGATGGAAAAGGATGTCCTCGCCAATCTGCCGGAAGGGTTTAACGTCGATGAAGTGAAAGCGACGTTGACGGAGCTGAAGGACAAGGTCAAGCAACTGATTGCAGACAAGAAACTTGATTTTGCCAAGATGTCGCCAATGGTGACGCAGTTTACCGAGGCGATGAAGGATAAGAAGCTGACGACCGAAGAGGTTACGAAGCTGATCGAGCAGATTAGAGAGTTTGTTAAGAACTCGTAGCTCTTGAGTATGATGGCGGGTCTCCAAGAGGAACTGCGCTGAACTGAAGCGCGCAAGAATAGTGAACGCCCTCACCCTTAATCCCTCTCCCAAGGGGAGAGGGAAATAATGAGTTGCAAGCGCACGAAATCTCTGGATTCCGGTCCCGCTTAAGGCGGGATTTCGTAAGACTCAACCTCCGCGGGAATGACGCTTGGCGAGGCCAAGAGTCTTTATAAAGCTGGATTCCGGCTTTCGCCGGAATGACTTCGGCGTGGTCACGAGTGATAATTAAGTAAGATGGCAGGTCTCTGAGGAGACCTGCCCTACTTAACTGCCCTGCTGAACTGTACCATTAATTCCGAAGGAGTGAATGTCGAAACCCCTCGAATAGTGTTCGAACAGCCTACTGTGTGGAGTTAGGGGTTTCGACCTACAATTCACCGACAATTCACGGAAACCATGATTCAATATTTCAGCCTGATAGTAGCAGCGTATCTGTTCGGATCAATTCCGTTTTCGGTGATCATTGGCTATTTGTTTGCCGGGGTTGATGTCCGCAAACAGGGATCGGGAAATGCGGGTGCAACGAATGTTTATCGTGTAGCCGGTTTGGCGGCGGCGATCATTGCGGGTTTGCTGGATGCGCTTAAAGGGGTGATTCCGGTTTTGACGGCTAAGATGTTGTTTCCCAACACTGAATGGCTGTCAATCGCTTGCGGATTAGCGGCAGTTGCCGGACATATCTTCCCGATATTCGCCGGATTCAAGGGCGGCAAGGGTGTCAATACGTTGCTGGGGATGTTTATTGTACTGCTTCCGATAGAGATGCTGATCTGCCTGGGAGTGTTTGGAATCGTATTCGCGGCGACGCGGATCGTGTCGCTGGGATCGATGACGGCTGGAGTAACACTTTCAGTGATTGCTCTAATCGAAAAGTACATAATGGCAAAAAATATGTCAGTGCTTTTACTTTCCGCTTGCATCGGAGTGACTCTGCTTGTATTATTCACACACCGAGCAAACATTCGAAGATTGGTCCGGGGTGAGGAGAAGAAGTTATCCCGTTGACCAGACTTTGTGAAGTTGGTTGACTAACCTGAAGTCCGGGGATGTATGGCGAGAGTTTCGGTTTTAGGTGCAGGAGGGTGGGGAATCGCTATCGCAAACCTGCTTGCCGAAACAGACAACCAAGTTATCCTCTGGAAACATGATCCCGCGGCAGTAAAAAAGCTCATCTTGACCCGGCGCGACAACTCCAAGTTGCGTGGTGTCGATATCCACACGAAGATTCAAATTACGCATGACATGAACGAGGCGATGGACGATCGCGAGGTGGTAGTCCTGGCGATTCCGACGCAGAATGTCCGACGCGTGTGCGAAAAAATCAAATCGACCGGTAAAGCCGTGCCGATTGTGGTCAGCCTGTCCAAAGGCATCGAGATTACGACACTGAAGCGGGTGTCAGAGGTCATTTGTGAAGTACTGGGTGACGAGGTAGCAGACCGGTTGGTCGTGTTATCGGGACCGTCGCACGCCGAAGAGGTATCCCGCAAAGTACCGACCTCCGTGGTCGCAGCCGGAAAACGGCACATGGCGCTGGTCGAAGTCCAACATCTGATGTCGACTGCGAATTTTCGAGTCTATACTTCCGAGGATATAGTCGGAGTTGAACTGGGGGGCGCGCTCAAGAACGTTATTGCGCTGGCGGCGGGGATGCTGTTTGGACTGCGATTGGGCGACAATACTGTTGGTGCCCTGCTGACGCGCGGGCTGGCGGAGATGTCGCGGTTGGGCGTCAAGATGGGAGCCAAGGAGGAGACCTTTGCCGGTTTGTCTGGGTTGGGCGATTTGGTGACGACCTGCGTGTCGTTCCACAGCCGGAACCGGTATGTCGGGGAGCGCATTGGCCGGGGCGAGAAACTTCCGGAAATTATGTCTACAATGACGATGGTGGCCGAGGGCGTTCCGACGACCAGGGCTGCTGTTCGATTAGCCGAGAAATATAATGTCGAGATGCCGATAACCCGTCAGGTGTACGAAGTCCTCTTCGACTCGAAATCTCCTGCCAAAGCGCTAAGTGACCTGATGAGCCGAGAACTCAAAAGCGAGGTCTACTGTTAGAGAAAGAATGCGAGCGTGATGCTGTGAAGAACGGCGAAGAGAAACTTTACTATTCCATATCTGAAGTAGCCGAAATGACTGACGTCAAGCCGTACGTGCTGCGGTTTTGGGAAAAGGAATTTCCGATGCTACATCCGCGGAAGAATCGCGGGGGTAACCGCACCTACCAGAAGCGCGAGATTGTCTTAGTCAATCGGATCAAGTCGCTGCTGTATGAGGAAGGTTACACGATCGAAGGGGCTCGCCAGAAGTTGTCGGAGTCATCGCGCGACATTCGCCGCGAAGACAAGCTGATCGAGTTATTGGCGCAGATCAAGAAAGAGCTGATGGAACTGGAGCGCACCTTAACTTTGAACAGTCCGAACGGCTCGAAACTGTGAGCGGGGCGGGTTCGCAATAGTTCCGAAATTCGATTGTATTCCGGCCCGATATCGCTTATTTTAGCCTCCCTCGATTCGGGGCGTGGCGCAGTTGGTAGCGCACTCGCTTGGGGTGTGAGAGGTCGGCAGTTCAAGTCTGCTCGCCCCGATTAAGATCGTAGCAAATCCAATCCCACTTAAATCAGATTTCCGGCGTTGTGTCGACTTTGATTTTAAGTCGATCAAGTATCTCTGCAGCGACTTCTTCAATGGCGCGTCGGGTGACGTCGACGGTTTCCCAGCCCTGTTTGGCAAAGAGCATGCGACAGAAGCGGAGCTCGTTGCGGACTTGCGTGATGTCGTGGTAGGTCATGATCGCGAGGCGCTCTTCCTTGCTGCCCATCAATAGCGTAGCGCGTTCTTCGCGGACGCGCGCCAGCTCGTTGGCATCAATCATCAGTCCAATAACACTGCCGTTAGGGGCTTTGTTGGTGCGGTTGATCAACTGCACGCCGAAGGCTTCTTCGGCTATGATCGGGATGTTGACGACCTTCAAACCGAAGTTACAAGCAAGGTACATACTGATCGGAGTCTTGCAAGTGCGCGACAATCCGACCAGGACAATGTCGGCTTCTTCGATACGGTGGCCGCGGCCATCATCGTGCTCGACGGTGTAGCCGATGGCATCGAGTTTGCGGTAGTAGCGGTCGTCGATGATCTGCAGCAAGCCGGGCCGATATTGCGGATGCACGCCGAGAAACTTGGAAAGCGTCTTGATCATCGGGCGCAGGACGTTGAGGTGCAGGATGCCTTTGGAGTCGAGTAATTCGTGGAAGTACTCGCCGTGTTCGACAGATATGATTGAATAGACAACCAAGTAGTCGTCGGTGATCTCCGCGACGATGGCATTGATTTGTTCTTTGGTTGTAATCGACTGATACGTTTTCTTGATGTGAAAAGCGATCTTCTGATTGTCGTATTGTGATAGGACGGCATCGAGAAGCCGCTTGGCGGTGCGACCGGTGCCGTCGGAAACGATGATGATTCTTTTGCTCTTGTCCATCGAGTAAGTGCTCCTTGATCACTACAATATCAATTGCAGGTGGACAACACAAAGGCTTTGTTGGGCGGGCATAGGAAAGCATAAATTGCGATAAGTACTGAAAGGAAATTGGCGATGCCGTTAGGATTTATTGGATTGGGACATTTGGGCAGGGCGATAGCGCAGCATCTCATCGAGAGCGGCGAGGAATTGGTTGTATACAACCGTACGATGTCGAAGGCGGATGGACTGAAGGCTAAACGCGCAGAGAGTGTCAGCGCGGTCGCGGTGGATTGTTCAACGATCATTTTGTGTCTGTTCGACAGCAAGGCGGTGGCAGAGGTACTGCCGATTATTCTCGCGAATCGTCAAGAGAGGCGGATGGTGATCGATCTGACGACGAATCATCATCGGGGAGTATTAGACTTTCATCGCGAATGCGGGAGTGTTGGGGGTGAGTACATTGAAGCGCCGGTATTGGGGAGTGTGGTACCGGCCTCGCGAGGCGAACTGACGGTATTGGTGAGCGGTTCTGATGCAGCATATCAAAGTGCAAAGCCGGTGCTGGAGAAGATTGGGAAGACGATACATTTTCTACGCGAGCCGGGCAATGCCACACGAATGAAGCTGATCAATAATCACTTGCTTGGAACATTCATGGCGGCGATTGCGGAGGCGATTAAGTTGAGCGAGAGTGCAGGGGTTTCGCGCGAGCAGGCGATAGCGATATTGAGTACGGGTGCCGGTAATTCCGGAGTGTTCAATGCGAAAAGGGAGAAGTTGATCAACGATGACTATGCGCCACACTTCTCGGCGGCGTTGATTCAGAAAGATTTGGGATATTTATTGGAACTTGCAGATGAAGTTGGTCAAGAAGCATTGTTGGCCCGGGCAACGAAAAAACTTTTCGATCGCACAATGTCCGATGAGCCCCATGACCGCGACTTCTCGGCGATTATAAATTACTTAAAGTGAAATCTGAATTAGCTGATCAGAGTTTGATCGTCCTTGCGGCGCGACATTGATGCAAGGACCACGGCGATGATTGGGAGAATAATCGCCACGATGACCAGCAACGCGGGGAGTAATCCCAACATGCCGCCGCGAAGGAAGTTTGTAAATCCGAGAACGGATGACAGAACTAAAACCCAGAAAAACAGTGTGATTCCAAGTAAGACTGTAGCTGCGCTAATTAATCTATTACGGTGTACCAAGTTAATCTCCTAATCGTACTCAAGCTGTATCGGAGGGGGAGATACAATGTTTAGTCGACTGGAGCAATAAAAAACCGTAAAAACGAAGATTTTTCGATGTTTTTTTTGGGGATGGTGAGGTCAGGGCCGGTTGCGGAGGTGTCGGTAATATAGGAGGCTGGAAAGCAGCATCGAACTGCCGATGGCAAGGTAGAACGGGGCGAGGTAGGGCTTCGGTAAGCCGGAGTGACGGATGGCATAGCCCATGGTCATCATGATGATGACGAGGAAGTAGCTCCGGGCGTTTTGAAAGGCAAAAATACAGACCTTCTCACTGCCGGGAGACTGTTCGTAGATGCGGTCGATGTTTTGGGCCGCCAATTTGGCGAATTTGAAGCGGTAGATCAGCCAGCCAGCCACCAAGCCGCCGGCAAGGGCAGCCAGAAGATAGACGAACTTACTGTCAAGCAGCCAGCTAACGGCGACAGCGGATAGGAACAGGCCGGTCAGTGACCAGACGATTCCGGCGATCAAGGCAAGAGTGTTCCGTTTTGCGGCGGGTTTGCGAATCATAGGCGGTCAGTATCGCAAGATTCGGGCGTCGGCGCAATGGCCAGTTTTGTCTTCAAGAAAGGGTTTGACACTGCTGCGCGGAGTCGTTTCTTAGCCCACAGAAATTTTCCGGGAATCTAAAGAATAAGAGCGCAATCCGTAATAGGACTGACGGAGGATAGTCGATGTTTACGTTCAATCGTCTGACAGATATCAAAGTCGCCGGTCGCTGGGCGAACGGATTGGCGATAGCAGTTTTGGTTGTTTTGGAGGTATTGATGTCGAGTTCACAAGCTAAGGCGCAAGATACGACAGCGGCGCCGCAGTTCTATTTGGTCGAATTACACGGGACGCGGGCGGGCTGGCCGGATAACATGACCAAGGACGAGGAGCGGGTGCTGGGCGAGCACTTCGTCTACCTCAAGGAACTGACGGCCAAGGGAAAAGTATTAATGGCAGGGCCGGTTTGGGGGAAGTTCGGGTTGATAGTCTTCAAGGTGCAGTCGGAAGATGAACTCAAGGAGATTATGGATAAGGAGCCATCGGTCGTGCAGAAGGTTCACACCTACGAGTTCGCTCCGATGGTGGTGGCACTGCTTGCGGACTATACTCCGCGTGACCGGTATCCCGCAGAGATTTCAGAACGGGTGATGTACAAAGAGGTCACCGTCAAAGCGACGCTCGATGAAGTCTGGCGCTCATGGACGACCAACGAAGGCGCGAACGAATTTTTCTCGCCGTATACGAAGATCGAATGCCGGCCGGGCGGGCCGTATGAAATCTACTTCGACAATGAGTCGCCAGTCGGTTCGCGTGGCGGCGAAGGGAACAAGGTGTTGAGCTTTCTGCCGAAGTCGATGTTCTCGTTCGAGTGGAACGCGCCGCCGAGTTTTGGTGCATTGCGGGATGTTCGCACGCGCGTGGTTATCAATTTCGAGCAAGCGGGGAATGATTCGGTCAAGGTGAAGTTTCACCACTTGGGTTGGGGAGCGGCGGACGAATGGAATGCGATCTATGATTACTTCGACCGCGCATGGGGCTATGTACTGGGCAATTTCAAGAAGCGGTTCGAATCCGGCCCGATCAAGTGGGAAGAGTAGGCGATTATTGCAGCAAAATGGTCTAGAGATCTTTGCCAAGGTATTTAGTCGAGCGTTCGCCGATCTTCTTGCTGTTAGAATACACCTGCAGTTGGTAGATGCCGGGAAGTTTCGGGACGAAGTTTTTGTGTGTGAACTTGACTCTCTTAGATAGAGAAGCCGTTGCTTTGGGGGCGACTTCCAAAGCGCCGAGAATGTACTTAGCGAGGCGGGGCTTGTTGTTCTTGCCGGGCCCGATCATCACGAGTTGTAAACGCAATTTGTGCGGTTGACCGGAGGTGTTCTTAAGCTGGAATTCGAAGGGGATACTTTGGCCGATGGTAATTTCAGGTGGTGTACCTTTGAGCCAGACAATTTGCACTGCGTCGGCATCGCCAAGCCCCATCAATTTCTGTGCGCGCGGATTACCCGACTTGATCAGCGTTCGCAGGGCACGTTGGAATATCCACTGGCGTTCGGGACTGATCTTGCCAACGGACCATTTGTCGATCCAATCGCAGAGTACGTCGGGGTTGTCTTTGGAGATGTCGTTGAGATTGTTGGCGACGGCTTTGCGGACGTAATCGGATTTGTCGTCGAGGAGCTGTTCCAATAGTCTCTTGATGGGAGTAGGATCGTGCTTGAGTGCGGCAATGTGCTTGCACCAAACGCCGCGTGGGCGGAGGGCTTCAGCGACCATGCGGTGGACAGCGGGGTCTTTGTCTGAAGCCCAAGGAAGGATATGGGGAAGTACGATTTCGAGACTGTGCTCATGGACGACATTCTTCAGTACCCATTGCGCGGTTTCCTGCGTCCAAGTGCCGGGGAGGGCGCCGGTGTACTTCAAGGACTTCAGCTCTTTGCCAAGGTCGTGTTTGAAGTGCTCGAAGTGGACGTGGATACCGAGTGAGCGAATCTTGTCGCTATCGGAGTCGATGAGGGCTTTGCTGATCCTGGCAGCATTGCCGAGGGCGACGACTTTGGCGACGATGAGGCGCGACTGGTCGAGCAGGCCCAGGTCGAAGTAACCGGCGCGCTTGATTTCAGTAACCAACTTGCGAGATGACGCTTCGCCGATCGCAGAAGCAAGAGCGGCGGAGAGTTTGGCGAAGCAATTTCTCTGGGGAGTCTCTTTCTGGACGCCCTGTTGCGCGGGTTGGTCGGTTTTCTTCTTTGTGGGCATTTGAATTATTCCTTTACGGTCGTAAACTCAACTGATTGTGATAAACGTATTTAGCCAAAAACTTGTTTCTCTTGAATTGACATTTGGGTATATTTTTTTCTGGCAGGGATTCTGCCAGTGAGGAGTCCGAAATGTCAGTTCTAAAGAAATTTGACCCGGAAATATATGCGGCGATACAGGGGGAAACCAATCGCCAAAATAAGAAACTTGAATTAATCGCATCGGAGAACTTCGTCTCGGAGGCGGTGATGGAAGCCGCCGGCGGTGTGATGACGAACAAGTACGCCGAGGGTTATCCGAAGAAGAGATACTACGGCGGATGCGAGTTTGTCGATGTCGCCGAGACCTTGGCGCGTCAACGGGCAACCGAGCTGTTCGGCGCCGAGCATGTCAATGTCCAGCCGCACTCGGGTTCGCAGGCGAATATGGCAGTTTATTTCACGGTGCTCAAACCGGGGGATACGATACTTGGTTTGAACCTGTCGCATGGCGGTCATCTCACGCATGGACATCCGCTGAATTTCTCGGGAATTTTCTACAATGTCGTCGGCTATGAAGTCAACAAAGAGACCGAGACGATTGACTATGACGCACTGCACAAGCAGGCGCTTGAGACAAAGCCGAAGATCATCGTCGCCGGTGCGTCGGCATATCCGCGCACACTGGATTTCAAACGCTTCCGTGAGATTGCCGATGCCTGTGGTGCGCTATTGATGGTGGATATGGCGCATATCGCCGGATTGATTGCAGCGGGGCTGCATCCGTCGCCGGTGCCGCATGCGCATTTTGTTACGACGACGACACACAAGACGCTGCGTGGTCCACGCGGCGGGATGATATTGTGCAAAAAGGAATTCAAGAAGGATCTCGACCGGATGGTGATGCCGGGCATACAGGGCGGTCCGTTGATGCACATCATCGCGGCCAAGGCGGTGGCATTCAAAGAAGCGCTGCAGCCGGAGTTCAAGGTGTATCAAAAGCAAATTCTTGCCAATGCGAAAACGATGGCGGATGAGTTTATGAAGATGGGTTATCATGTCGTTTCCAAGGGAACGGACACTCATCTATTGTTGTTGTCGTTTGTGGAGAAAGGATTGACCGGCAAGCAGGTGCAGGAAGCGCTGGATCTGGCCTCGATCACCACGAACAAGAATACCATTCCGTTTGATCCGCAGCCGCCGTTGGTGACATCGGGGATTCGGATCGGCACGCCGGCGATCACAACGCGCGGGATGAAGGAACCGGAGATGAAGCAGATTGCGGGATTGATTGATAAGGTGATTAAGAATCTTGACAATGAAGCGGTGCTCGCGCAAGTGAAGAAAGATGTCGAGCATCTGTGCGACAAATTTCCGCTGTATACAGATCGGATGGACAGGGATATCGAAGTCCCGGTCATTCCTTAGTCGTCAAAGAAAGAGGCATGGATGCTGGTAGAATTTTCCGTGGCACCGATGGGAGTCGGCGAGTCGATTTCCAAAGAGGTGGCGAAGGTGATTGATATCATCGACCGGTCAGGCTTGAAATACCGGACGCACGCCATGGGAACCTTGATCGAAGGGGACTGGGAGCAGTGCATGGCGGTGATCAAGCAGTGCCATGATGCTGTGCGTACCGTTTCGCCGCGGGTGTATACCAGGATCGCGATTGATGACCGCGCAGGAGATTTGAGCAATATGGATCGCAAGATCGAGTCGGTCCGGCAAAAACTTGGCCGGGACTTTCAGGAGTAGGAATGTCACAACCGGTAGTGCTTTTATCAACGTGCAGTGATGAGGCGAAGGCGCAGGCCATTGCCACGCAGCTGATCGAGCAGCGATTGGCAGCGTGCGTGAACTTGGTTCCGGGCGTCAAGTCGACCTATCGTTGGGAAGGCGCAATTCGGACGGACAATGAAATACTTCTGGTGATCAAGTCGCAACGCGACCAAGTGCAGTCGATCAAGCAAGTCCTGGTGGAGTTATCCGGTTACGAATTGCCGGAACTTATTGCGATGGAAATCATCGACGGCTCGCAGCATTATCTTGACTGGTTGACGGTCGAGTCGCGGCAGCCGAACGTAGAAACCTCAAGCGAATAGCACCGTGGGCACGATTGCGCTGTTGACAGATTTCGGCGAGACTGACGGCTTCGTCGGTATGGTCAAAGGCACGATCAAGAGCATTGCGCCCGACTGCGAGATCATCGACATTACCCATAAAATTGCAGACTTCGATATCCGCGCAGCGGCATTCGTATTGCAGAAGTCAGTGCGTTACTATCCAGGGGGGACGGTGTTTCTGGCGGTAGTTGATCCGGGAGTAGGAAGCGCGCGGCGAATGTTGGCCGCACAAGCAGGCGAATACTTTTTCGTCGCACCGGACAACGGCATTCTTTCATACACGTTGACGGATTTTGCGGAGAAGCGCGTACACGCAATTGAGAACGAGGCGCTGTTTCTGGCAGACCACGGGCAGACGTTCCATGGCCGCGACATCATGGCGCCGGTAGCGGCGCGGATTGCTTCGGGGCTGGCGCTTGAGATGGTTGGTCCGGCGGTCGAGAGTTATGCGTTCCTGAAAATTCCGAATTTGCTAAAGCACGGGCGCGGTGTCATCGGCGAGATCGTTTATGTCGACAAGTTCGGCAACCTGATCAGCAACATCACAAAGAATGACTTGCCGCGTGACGTTGAACTGTCAAATCTTAAGTGCACGGTTGGCGATGTCAGGGACATCGCACTGGTAAGCAGCTACAGCGAGGGGAAAGAGATGGCGGCGATCATTTCGGGTTTCGGCACGGTCGAGGTGTTTTTGAATCAGGGCAACGCTGCCGGGAGATTTGCGCGCGCCGTGGGAATGACCATAGCGGTTGAGGGTTAGAGCATGAAGTGTCCTTATTGCGGTGAAGAATCAGACAAGGTAATCGACACGCGTTCGGTTCAGGAAGGGAACGCAGTGCGCCGGCGGCGCGAGTGTCTGTCGTGCAACGAGCGCTATACGACTTATGAATATATCGAGCGTGTTTCGCTGACAGTGATCAAATCGGATGAGCGACGAGAACCGTTCGACCGCTCGAAGCTCTTGCGCGGCCTGCAGATTTCCACGGCGAAGCGGCCGGTATCGGAGAAGCAACTGATGCAACTTGTCGAAGACGTCGAAAACGAATTATTCAAGGTGAACAAATCGGAAGTTTCTTCGCAACTGATCGGCGAGATGGTGATGGATCGGCTGCGTAATCTGGATGAAGTCGCCTATGTGCGGTTTGCCTCGGTCTATCGCAAGTTCCAGGACAAGACGGAATTCGTCGACGAAATCAAAGACCTGCTCAAGTAATCAACTCATGGTAGAATATCGCGAAATCGGACAGGACGCGCCGGGGGGTGATATGCCGTTCCTCGAACACATCGAAGAACTGCGCAAGCGGCTGATTAAGGTGATCCTGTCGATTATTGCTTTCGCGATTGTGGCTTATTTTTTTTCCGACAAGATGGTCGAACTGATTGTCAAGCCGGTTGGGACGGTATATTTCCGCCAGCCGACGGGGGCGTTCATGCTGCGAATGAAGCTGGCTGGCTTCGCGGGACTGGTCATGGCAATTCCGGTAGTGTTGTTTCAATTCTGGCGATTTGTGATTCCGGGATTATACAAGCGCGAAGTCAAGTACCTGGTTCCGGTGACGATACTGGGCACACTGTTCTTTTTCGGCGGAGCGGGATTTTGTTTCTTCGGCGTGATACCGAATGCTATCAAGTTTCTGCAGGAATTCGGCACGGAGAATGTCAAGCCGCTGATCGATGTCTCCGATTACTTCTCGTTTGTCTTCTGGATGTGCGTGGCTTTTGGCGCGGTGTTCCAGTTGCCGATAATTGCCTATTTCCTCGGGCGAATCGGGTTGATTACTTCGCAGACACTTCGACGCGGACGACGGTTTGCGGTGATCGGGATCTTGATTGTGGCTGCGCTGATAACGCCGACACCGGATGCGTTCAGTATGATGCTGTTGGCGGTGCCGCTGTATGTGCTTTATGAGATTTCGGTGTTCGTGGTGCAGTTTACCGGCGTGCGGAAGGAGTAGGGGTGCTTCAGGATGAAGGTTCAGAGAGCCATGTCGGGATCCGCGCTTCCCGCTAAAGCGCGGGACAGGTCGCTGGGAACGCCGACCTACAAACTGCAATCTGGATTCCAGTTTTGCCGGAATGACACAGGATATGGATCGCGATTCATCTTTAACGCATTCCTGACGCCCAGCCACTAAATAACGCTTGTACCAGCTCACAAGCACTGTATATTCCCACGCAATTGCCGACTTGACTACTATGAAAATACTACAGAACGCCATAATCGTAATCATCACACTTACCGCCACGGCCTTTGCCGTGCGTCCGGCAGATCTATATAAGGAAGGGGATGTCGTCGGGTTCAGAATTGAACGCGGTGGCAAGGTCATCGGTACGCAGAAGGCGACATGTCTTGGTGTCCGGACAGGCGAAAGTGACTCGCTGATCGAATTCGCGATGGAGACCAAGACGGTGGTCGACCGCGGCGGACGGTCGTTCGATATGGATGTCAAAAGCGAAGTTGGCTATCGGATGAGCGGACTGCCGCGCGACTACAAGTTCGAGCTGACTCTGCTCAATGCCGAAGTTACACATGAGGGGCAGTTTACCGGCAAAGAGTATATCGGCACCGGTTCGCGATTAGGCGTAACGCAGCCATTCAATTTCCCGCTGGAGCGCTGGCCGGTGCTGTTCGACAACAATTTCGCGCTGCAATGGGAAATTGCCTGTTATTCGCTCAGACGTAATCCGGGCGATTCGATGATGGTTGAGGCGATGATACCGCAGATGAACCAATTAATGGCGTTTACGGCGAAGGTGATGCCGTTTGAGTCGGTGACATTCGCGGGACAAAATGTGCGCACACGCGTATTGCAGATCAGCCCAGCGAATCAGACTCTTTATATTGATGAGTCGGGTCGACTGCTTAGGGCGGTAGACAAGGTTTCCGGGATTTCAGTAATCAGACATGCACCGGGGGAGAGTGCGGAGATTGTTCGCCAGTCGATTTGGACGATGATTTCCAATCGTCTGCCGGGGTATTTGATTTTGCTGGCAATGGCGCTAGGGTGGTTTGTCGCGCTGGGGTTTTCGGGCATAAAGTTGCCGCAAACATGGGCGGCTCTAGTTATTGCGGCCGGACTGTACTGGCTTTCGCTGCAGGTTTTGATGCCGATTCAGAATGCATACTTTGCCTGGGCGATCGATCCGCGTTCGGGATCAGGGAATACGTACATCATGCTATTGGGATCGGCGCTGATTTTTGCAATCATCGAATTGGCAGCGATTGCGCTTCCGATACTTGCATTCTTCTTGATAAAGAAATTCGACACGATCAAACATGCGATCGCAATTGGTGCAGCCGCGGGCGCCGGATACGGATTGATGCAGGCGGCGAACTTGACGCAGTTTGGCGCTGATGGTTCGATATTGATGCCGGTGGATATGATTCAAAAGGTGGCATTGATCGGCATCTGCGCGGTATGTGGTGGCCTGATTGGTTTGTTCATCGAAACCAAGCACCCATTCCACTATTATCTTATCCCGATAGGAATTAAAGCGCTTCTGAACTGGACCTCGGTGTTCGTGCAGAAGGGTGATTTGACGCTGCCGCCGCACGCATTCATATCGATATTGCTGGCAGCGGGTTGCGTCATCATACTTATCGTGTTTCGCAACAAGCTCAACCGATATTTCACGCCCAGGAAACAAATCAAGACTAATTAAGCTTTTTTACTTGCGAGTCGGGGCAAAGCATATATATTTGTCGACGATACGAGAGGGTTTTCTCGAATCGACTACAAGCTGATGAGGAGGATTTAATAATGGCAATGAAAATCACCGACGAGTGTACCGCCTGCGGACTGTGTCTGCCGGAGTGCCCGAACGACGCCATCGCTGAAGGGGATATTTACGTAATTGACGCGGTAAAGTGCGACGAATGTGCCAACGTGGACGGTGGTTCACGCTGTGTAGCGATCTGTCCCGTTGACTGTATCATAAAGGCGTAACAGAGCCAAAGTGCTTGAGGGGTGCCGCCGGAAACGACGGCACTTTTTTTGTGCCCATGTTTACTGGAAAGCAAGCCTGGATCATAGTTCTTCTGCTGGCGACGATTGCGTTGCTGCTCCAAAACTCCGGCCATGTGCGGCTCAAGTTTCTATTCTTCAATTTCTCTTTGCCATTGCCGGTGCTGATTCTGATTGGTGTCGGAATCGGTATCATCCTCGGGTTCTGGCTCGACCGGCCGAAAAAGAATGCCAAATAACCGCTTCCGGTATCTTGAGGATATCGCGACCGCCGATGCTGCGTTCGAGGCATACGGCTCCACCATGGAAGAATTGTTTGAGAATGCCGCATTGGCGATGTTCAATGTCATGGCGCCGCTGGAATTGATCGGCAACGAGTCGGTGCGAGATCTGACGGTGTCGGCGGATTCGCAAGAGGAGCTTCTGCACAACTGGCTAGCGGAACTGGTCTACCTCAAGGACGTGCACGGCGAGCTTTATTCACATTTCAAGGTGAAGATTGAATCGTTGGATGTAATCAAGTTGGCGGCGGAGATCAGCGGCGATACGATTGACAGTGTGCGTGAACATACTCACACCGATGTCAAGGCGGTAACGTATCATCGATTGGCGATTGAGCGCAGAGACGGCGGTTTGGTAGCTACAGTGGTCTTGGACTTATGAAGTACCCAGTAACAAAAATACGTGATGGTGTGTGGGAGATTTCACCCTCGGTCAAGAGGGGGATGCGGGTTCCCGCGCGATTGTATTCGAGCGACAAGCTGTTAGCCTCGCTAGATGACGGTGTGTTCGAACAGGTCACCAATGTGGCGACTCTGCCGGGCATTGTCGGTCATGCGTTGTGCATGCCGGACGGACACTGGGGATATGGATTTCCGATTGGTGGTGTAGCGGCGTTTTCGACGAGTGATGGTGTTATCTCGCCGGGTGGGATCGGGTTTGACATCAATTGCGGAATGCGGTTGATCAGGACGAATCTTACTCTTGAGGAGATCAAACCAAAGCTGCCGCAACTTCTGGACAGGTTGTTTCAGTTGGTGCCGGCGGGTGTTGGTGTCAAGGGGCCGATCAGTTTGTCGAAAAAAGAATTCGCCAATGTTCTGGTCGACGGCGTCGAATGGTGCCGCAAGCAGGGATATGCCGGCGAATCGGATTGGCTGGCGATTGAGCAACGGGGAAAAATTCACGGGGCCGATCCGGACCAAGTTTCGGCGAAGGTGTTCGAGAGGGGGCGCGATCAACTGGGGACGCTCGGTTCGGGAAATCACTATCTTGAAATCGAAGTTGTCAAACCGGAGAATGTGTTTGAGCCGGAGATCGCCAAGACATTCGGGATTGACCGTCCGAACCAGATTGTCATTTTGATTCATTGCGGATCGCGGGGTTGCGGACATCAGGTAGCCACGGATCATTTACAGGTGTTCAACAAGGCGATGCCGAAGTATGGAATCAAGACCAATGACCGGGAACTGGCGTGCGCGCCGTTTGATTCACCGGAAGGGCAGTCGTATTTCAAGGCGATGACTTGCGCGGCAAACAGCGCGTTCGCCAACCGGCAGGTGATCGTGCACAATGTGCGGAAGGCTTTTGTCGAAGTTCTCGGCAAGCCGGAACATCTGCTGGGATTGCAGACGATTTATGATGTGGCGCACAACATCGCCAAGGTGGAGACCTACGAGATCAACGGGAAGAAGCAGAAAGTAATAGTCCACCGCAAAGGAGCGACACGGGCATTCGGCCCGAACTCACCGGATGTGCCGGAGAAGTATCGCGCAGTTGGACAGCCGGTGTTGGTGGGCGGGTCGATGCAGACGGGATCGTACCTGTTGGTCGGGACAGCGAAGGCAATGGAGGAGACCTACGGATCGACGCTGCATGGATCGGGACGAACGATGTCGCGGGCGCAGGCGAAAAAGATGGTCCGGGGCTCGGAGTTGATCTCGGAGATGGCGGATCAGGGGATCCAGGTACGGGCGGCATCATTGAGTGGACTCGCTGAAGAGGTCGGGTTCGCTTACAAGGAGATAGATGACGTGATCAATGCGGTGCACGATATTGGGATATCGAAAAAGGTGGCGAAGCTGGTTCCGGTGGGAAATATCAAGGGGTAGGGCCCTCACCCCCACCCCTCTCCCAGCGGGAGAGGGGAGAACCTTCGGAAGTCACATTATCGGTAAGTCTTGTTTGGGTTGGTTCGGTAAGAAGTACCCGAGGCAACCCATCCCTTTCAGCTGCCTCGGGCACAAATAAATTAGTTAGCGCAGTGTTCCACAAGCGGCGGGCCAGAGTGTGCAACCTGTGGGTGCGGCACCGCCGGCGAAGATATAGTTGATCAGAGAAACGGCGTCGGAGATTGAGACAGTGCAGTCGCCGTTGGCATCGCCGGAAGCAACAGCAAAGGGCGTGGGCGCCGGGCCGCCGGCAAAAATGTATCCAATAATATAGACTGCATCGGAGACGTTGATGACGGTATTGCCGTCGGCGTTGCCGGGGGTGACATCGCAGTGTTCAAACCAAGGGTTCGAACAGAAACAGCACTCTACGGCCGGTGGTGGTGGATCCCAAGGACTGCCAAAACAAAACTGCCAAGCGAGACCATAGTCCGCCTGATTGATTATGCAGTCACCGGTGATATCGAGACTTGATGGTGGGTCTGGATTCGGGCTGTTGAACCAGTTGATAAAATAGACGCAGTCGCTTATGTTAATAAATCCGGTTCCGTCGAAGTCACCCACGATTCCACATTCGGCGGTGCAGCTTGTCGAGAATGGTCGAACCTCGGCGGTGATTTTCGGGAAGCCGGGTTTGGTTTCGACGCCGTAATAGTACATCCATTCATGCCAATCGGAATCAATCGCCGAATACTGGAATGCCTTGCAGCGCTCACCGTCGTTCTGCTCATCGAGTGCAAGAGGCGGATAGATGGCCTTGACGGGAGCGATGTATTCGATGCCGACGAAGAACGGACCTTTGAGACAACAAGGGCTGGTCATGACAACGGTGCCGAAATTGGGATAGGCGAAAGTTGCGGCATCGCAGATCACGGTTTGGCGGCATAGTTCCAGGCCGGGGCCGTAACATTGGTGGGCTTCGGCGGCGCGGTCATAGACGATGAGGTCGAGAGTCGCTGGCCATTCGCTACCGGGAATATCTACCAACGAGAACTTGACTGACACCAACTCCGAAGGGTAACCCTGGCAGCCGGTCAAGTCAAAGTAGATGACGCTGCGGTCACCAACCTGATAGTCAGGCTTGTAGGCAGGGCTTAAGCCGTTATCGTTAATGATCAAGCAAGTGCCGGTATCGCTGTCAAGGGCGGCTCCAAGGGCTGGAGTAGATGTGACAATACAGATTAGGATTAAGAGGGAGAGGAAGTAGGTGGGCCAATAGTTGGGGAACTTCCGCATAGGAACTCCATTTCGTGATGTGGTTCGACTATAATATAGTCCACGTTAGGATGCTTAGCAACAGGGAATTGACATGCCGTACACAATCCACTGTCGATTTTCGGTTGCTAAAACTCCAGTTTGGCTGTATTTTCATTGAGTAAGAACACAATCAGGGAAACACAGACGGAGATGTTGTTATGTTGAAGCAGATCGTCTTCGCAATGATGGCAGTCGCAGCAATGGTGTTGTTGGCTGTTCCAGTTGATGCGGCGGGCGCGACACTTGCTACTAACACGTGTCCACAAGGTAGCAATCCGGCATTGAGGCCCTGGCACATATTTGTCAACGGTGCGGCAAGCGGAAGTGGTTGGTCATGGTGTATCAATGGGCCGAATTACAGTGTTTGTGACTCAAATGTATCGGGACCACCCCCGGGGTCAGGACAAGCGGCAATTGTTCAGGCAATTGTAGCAAGCATCAACGCGTCGGGATGTCCGGGAGTGGTAGCTGCAGCCAGCAGTGATAGTAGCTTTCGTATTGGCAGCAGTTGTGTGCGCGGCTTCGAATTCTGTATCGGACCCGCGAATTCTACACCGCAATGTTGCCTGAATGATCTTGAAGCGAATAGTTGTCAGGTTGACGCGACATTCGATCAACCATATTTCTACGAGTGCTTTCCTTGCGGTGATGCAAACAATGACAGTTATTTTACGATATCGGATGCCGTGTGGCTGTTAAGTTACATCTTTTCCGGGGGACCAGCTCCAGACCGGTGTAAGGCTAATGCGAGTGGCGACTGTAGTCTGTCAATCTCCGACGTAGTGTTTATCATCAACCACATATTTGGCAGCGGGCCGGCACCAAGTAACTGTTGGTAGGTAATCGATCAGGTTGCGGGTGGTCGGTCGTATCTGACAAGAATATGAAAAGCGGCGGGCGATGGGGGCTCAACTAACTCCTTGACAATCTCAAGTCCAGCACTAACTTTCCCGACAATTCTATTCATCAATGCCTCGAAAGGTTACGAATGCTTTGGAGTAAAACATATATCCCGACACTGCGCGAAAGCCCGGCCGATGCCGAGTTGATCTCGCACAAAATGTTGATGCGCGGCGGCTATATCCGGAAGTTGCAGGCCGGTGTTTACAATTATCTGCCGCTGATGCAGAAAGTCCTTCACAAGACGATCAATATTGTTCGCGAGGAGATGGATCGCTCGGGCGCGATCGAGATTACGATGCCGGTGCTGCATCCGGCGGAGCTGTGGCAGGAATCGGGGCGGTGGCATGTCATGGGCAAAGAACAGATGCGGATGAAGGACCGGCACAATCACGATATGGTGCTGGGCGGGACGCATGAAGAGGTCGTGACAAATGTCATTCGCGGCGAGCTGCGTAGTTACCGCCAGCTGCCGTTGAATTTGTACCAGATCCAGGTCAAGTTCCGCGATGAAATCAGACCGCGCTTTGGTCTCATGCGTGGACGCGAGTTCTTGATGAAGGATGCGTATACCTTCGACACGGATTTGGAGACTCACAAGGTGGCTTACAACAAGATGGTCGATGCGTATTTCGCGACCTTCAACCGTTGTGGACTGGCCGTGCGCAAGGTTGAGTCGGATACGGGCGCGATGGGCGGATCGATGGCGCACGAGTTCATGGTGATCGTCGATACCGACTCGGGTGAAGAGGTGATTTACTTCTGCAACAAGTGCGATTATGCCGCCAACGTTGAGAAAGCGGAATCAATTGATCCGAAGAAGATTGCTTCCGAAGCCGCCAAGCCGATTGAGAAAGTCCCGACACCGGGTGCGGCGACGATTGAGCAAGTGACGGAATTTCTGAAAGTGCCGGCGGAGCGTTTGGTGAAGACGCTGTTGTATCTTGCCGACGGCAAGCCCGTGGCGGCGCTGATTCGCGGCGACCGGCAGATTAATGAGACGAAGTTGCGGAATCACTTCGGTTGTCTGGAACTGGTGATGGCGACGGCGGATGTGGTAGAGAAGGTGACCAAGGCCCCGGTGGGATTTGCTGGACCGATCGGGTTGAAAGATATTCGGATTGTTGCAGACCCGGAAGTAATGGCGCTGACAAACTTCGTGGTCGGTGCGAATGAGAACGAGACGCATTACATCAACGTAAATCTCAAGCGCGATTTCGATGTCAAAGAAGTCGCGACGATTCGCAATGCGATGATCGACGATATCTGCACACATTGCAAGGAAGGGACACTCAATGCGCTCAAGGGCATTGAGGTTGGCAATACCTTCAATTTAGGTTTGAAGTACTCCAAGGCACTGAATGCCAAGTTTATCGATGCGGAAGGCAAGGAGCAGTTGTTCTGGATGGGGTCGTACGGGATTGGCGTGACGCGCACAATACAGGCGACCGTCGAGAAGTACAATGATGAGAAAGGGATCATCTGGCCGGCGACAATGGCGCCGTACCAGGTTGAACTTGTGCCGCTGACGATGCAGGACGAGAAACTGCGGGCGGCGTCATTTGAGTTGTATGACCAACTCAATCGTGCTGGAGTGGAAGTTCTGATGGATGACCGCGACGAGCGCGCCGGTGTCAAGTTCAATGACGCCGACTTGATTGGGATTCCGCTGCGGGTCAATGTCGGCTCGAAGTCGCTGGAGAAGGGCGAGATCGAACTCAAGGAGCGCGCCAAGCCGGAAGTCGGGGCGGTCAAGCTTGAAGCGGCGGTCGAGACGATCAAGCAGACGATCGCGCGGCAGATCGCCAAGCCGCAGCCGTTTTAGGGGAGAAAGCCAAAATTCCGGAAACGTTTGGGAGCTAATTCCGTACTTGTGTTGTAAATATTGACTTTACAGGTCTAAACAGACTATAATCGGATACTCGAACACGCAGTTGAAGCGAAACACGAATCTTTCATATCACAGCAGGAGAGTCAATTCATGATGCTCGTCAAGACCAGGCTGGGTCTAAGCACTATTCATGGAATCGGCTTGTTCGCCGATCAGGACATTCCCAAGGGTACGCCGGTATGGGAATTTACGCCGGGATTTGATCAGGAGATTCCACGGGATCAGTTGGAGCGGGTACCGGAGGCCGCACGCAACGACTTTCTCAAGTACAGTTACACCAGCAAGAAAAATGGCGGGTATTATGTTTTGTGTTGTGACGACGGCAGGTTTTTCAATCACAGCGAAGAGCCCAACGTTATCAGTGTGCCTTCCGGGAACGGCTCGGAGGACGTTGATGTTGCGGTTCGCGAAATCAAAAAGGGAGAGGAACTGACCTGCGATTATCGCTCATTCGAGGCAGCATTTACTGAGAGCATGCTAACTTAAGTTTGAGCACTCCAGTTCTTGCAGGGTACTTGAGCCATTTGCGCAGACAATCACTTCTTTGCGCTTACCTCGGCAACTTTCGCGGATGCTGCTTGCGCATTTTGCTCTGCCTGCTGACGCTGTTCCCAATTTTCCGCTAAGTTCTCGGGATGACCCAGTTCCACCGGATTGAGGTATCTGCCGCGACTGCGCTCTGGTTTCATTGGTTCGACCTCGATACGGTAGTTTTCCGCCCAAACATCGTGACGAATGCCCGTGACCTGCCATGACACCTTTACATTCGGCTTGTCGGTTTGAATTACAAAACGTCGATCGGTAATTTCCTGTGCGATGATCGACTGCGCGAACTGGCCGATGACGGTCAGTTGATATCGGAACTCACGATTTAATGCTTCGAAGTAGTCAGGAAGTTGGACTTCGGCGAATCCGCGCGCATCGGTCGTAATATTGCCGTTATAAATATTCATCATGTCCGGCGATTCGACGAAGCTGTGCTGAAGATACTTGTTGGCAGGGTCCAGCGGATGGTCAATTGTAAATGATCCGCCCGACTTGCTGAGTGTACCTCCGACATAAACATTGCCCTGAAAGTCACCGGCGCGATAGTCGCCCTGCGCATAGATACCGATGTTGTTGGTGCCCGAGTTTGCTGCCGCGAAGACGCCGTAGTTGAAGCACGCTGCCCCTGTGGCGTGGGCATATACTCCGTAGTTAGTGTACGTTCCGTTTCCGCAGGTTCCAGATTGCGCCCAAGCGGTCGATTGAAGGCCGTAGTTATAGTAGCCATTCTGAGCAGAACTATAACTCCCATAAACAGTTGTGTTTTGCGGAACAGGCAAAGTACCCTGGTATGCTCCCTGTCCGACCACAGCCATATACGAACCCTCAGTAGTCGGGCGAATGATTCCATAACATCCGAAGAGTCCTCCCTCGAACAATCCGCCCATACCGGCCGCTCCACCCATTAAGGCTGAGCCATAGACTCCCTTTCCGTACAAATTGGTGCCGTTATATTGGCCGACAAGAGCCTTGCCGGTGGTGTCGGATTCGGTACTGGTGAAATGGCCGCCGTGTCCATCGCCGCCATCTACGCGGAGTGTCCCGGCAATGATTCCACCAGTTGCCCCGTCTACTGTCATGACGCGGTCAGAATAGGGCACAATGGTCAAACGCCGACGGGGCGAAAGCTCCGGATCAAGATTGACGCGAATTCCAAGCCAGCGCTCCAGACTATTAAAGACAGTTTCCGGCAATGCTGTGGATTCTCCGAGTGCAGTCGTGAACAAGCCATTGGCGACGGCTACCGGCATTGTCTCTTCCCATAGAAATGTGTTGTTCACGGGGTCAGAGTAAATCCGGAAGCGCAGGGTGTAGACTCCATCGGTGACGGGCGTGCCCGTGGGTGTTGTCAGGCTGCCCTGAAAGTTGACAACTCTATCAGATTGGGCGAACGTTTGTTTCTGCGGAACCCAGAAGACGATTGCTGCAAGAAGCACTGTCACAATACGAAGGCTCGGTCTAAAGCACATAGTCACTCCCTCAAAAACGGTTGATAAATGGACTATAAATATCTACGTTAAGAGACGCAAAATTGCTTGTAATGGAGTTGTCAAATTGTGTCTGTTTGTGGGTCAGCATCGCCCGCACGATCGCGAGACCCAGGTGATGCGAGATTTCTCAATCCCAGCGAGAATCAAAATGTGACAAGAACGGACTGCCCAGAGCGGCGAGTGATTGTTGCGAAACCGCACGGGTTTCGGCGAAGTCACTCACATTAAGATGTCAGTTCGTGTTCGGCGCAGTCGACACGCAGATCGGCAACCGCGAGCGGCTTGTCGAGAAGGTTGCAGTGGTGGGGCGCCGACGAGCCGGGATGAGCGTTCCTGCCAAAGAACTTGCAGGTAGTACACATCCGAGCGACCGTCACGATTTCTGCCTGCTGAAGTGACTCAATCAACTTCAAGAATGTCTGAAGAGCAGAGATTTGTTCGCGCTGGGGCAAAGCAGTTACGGCATCGCGGATACCGTCGGCCCAGTTGCTTAGCATGTTTGATAGCTTCTTGCCGGCGGGAGTAAGCTTAAGATTGATTACTCGGCGATCATGACGGGAGGTTATTCGCGCGAGCAGCTTCTTGTCCTCGAGAGCGGAAACGGCATCGCTGACAGTTGCCGCCGTCATGCCGAATTCACGGGCTAAGTGACCGACACGTCCAAGGGATGTGTTGTGATGGAGAAGGAAGACGAGAATCTGAATCTGGATGGGGCTAAGTCCGTGCTGTTGTGCTTGCTCCCAAAGAAGTACCCGGAAAGCCTGATTCAGCCGCTCTAACGCTGCGACGATCTTGCTGTCGACTCGCTGGTGCTGATTTTCGAGGTCAAATACGGAGTCTGTCACGAAATTCCTCGCGGTTCAAAAAATCAAATGATGACACAGGCGTCAAATTGTCTACCGATGTAGCAGTGAATTCATACCAACTTAATACCTGTTTTTTGGTTGGGCAAGGTAATTGAGCAGGAAGTCAGTACACAATTAGTCTGGCATCCAAACGTCTGAAGGTGATTTTGGGCGTAGTCAATCGGTGTCGATGACTGTTTATTAGCGCACATAAACAGTGCTGCAGAGGTGTCTAAATAGTGAGGTAAATCCGATGACGCTTGCGGAAGCCGTTGTCCATGAGGAGATTAGGTGATGATGCCTAAGTATTGGCACAGGGGTTGCTTGGAGTATAGGTGCCGGATGGCAACTTAGAGAGGAGATGGATATGAAGAGAAGAATTTCGATATTTGCACTTTCAATCTTGGCAGTACTCGCTGTGGCGGGTTGCGAAGAGAAAACGCGTTACATCACGGTGGCGGATGCGCCGGCGACGCCGGTGGGAGTTTATTCGGTGACCGGTGATGGTTATGTCGATGTCTTTTGGCAGGCGAATAACGATGGGGGCAATACAGAAGGTTATGGCGTTTATCGTTACAACGGAACTGTCGGCGGCAACGATGAGTATGTTCTCATCGGTGAGGTTGACGCTGCTCCGTTTAGAGAGGTCTACGGATATCGGGACAACAACGTGCAGAACGGCAACACTTACTATTACGCCATCAACGCCTACAATGGTTACGGCGAGTCGGACTTGTCCGATCCGGATGCATTTGATACCCCAAGACCGCAAGGCAGTTCGACAATTGACCTCACCAACCAAGATCTAAAGCGCGGTGGTTGGGACTTTTCAGAGAGAAGAACGCGAGTCTGGGATTCGGTCGACTCGGATATCTTCTTCGAATATGATGCCGATCTCGACGCATTCTTTATCTGGAGCGGTCGCGACGATGTATACATCCAATCGTTTGGATATACAGCCGACATTACAGATGTCAATTGGGGTGAGCCGGGCGGCGGTTGGAACAATGTGGGGTGGATGGAACTCGTGGAAGGTCACGCGTACATTATCGGAATGGGAGCTTTGGACGAGGAAGACAACTCGGAGAACTACGCGACAGTACGGGTGACAGGTTTAGACTATTTGGATGAGCGGGTGAACTTTGAATGGGCATATCAGACGGATCGATTCAATCCGGAACTGAAGCGCGCACCCTCGAACGGAGAGATTCCCAGCATAGTCAAGTACAGAAGGAGTGGTAACTAATATGAAGCGGATTATTTTACTCACGACGCTGATGGCGACGATGGCGATTTTGTTCGCCAGTGTAGCCTTCGGCCAGTCGACCATGCGTCGCAGTTATAACGACCTTGATGTCGACATCTGGACCGATAAGGACGACGGTTCGAATTACTACGAAGGTGATGATATCACCATCTATTTCCGGGCCTCACGGGATTGTTACGTGACGATCTATGATCTGGACACGCGCGGCAACGTGAACCTGTTATTCCCGGCGGATCCGCGGGACGAGAATTACATTCGCGGCGACCAGGTCTATATGATTCCGGATCGCGGCGACAACTATCAGCTGACGCTGGAAGGTCCTCCCGGAAACGAGACGATTCAGATTGTTGCCACAACCGATTATCATGCCGTGCCGGATTGGCGCGGACCGATGTCGGTATATGATGACGACTGGGGATTCAAGTATGATGGCGACAATGATGATTTCGTTCGCCGGGTCAACCGCCGGTATTTTCCGGATGACCAGTGCGCGGTCGATCAAGTGGCTTTCTATGTAGCTCCGCGCTACTACTACCAGCCAGAGAAGAACGACTGCTACGGCGACTGCGGCCAGGTATACATTGATTATCCGGACGGTTGCGAAGTCTATGTCAACGGCGTGTTCTTCGGATATGCGCCGCTGTATGTGCCTTCAATCTATCTTGGTCGTCATCGTGTGACGGTTTACTGGGGTGCGAGCATCGTATACAACGACTGGATCTTTGTCGATGCGTGGCATCCGTACTTCGTCTACACGCGCCCGTGGTATGTATATGACTACTGTTACACCAACTGGTATCGCGGACATGTCTGGGATACGTGGTATGACGGACCGTCGCGTTATAAGTATAAGGACAGGGACTTCTATTCATACAAGAAGCCGGGTTCACGCCGCGGCTATACTGTGGTAACGAACACGCACGGCAAGTATGAGAAGTCGAAGACTTATGCCGAGAAGTCGACGCGGATCGAGAAATTCAAGTCGACCTACAATTACGACGAGTCGACGAAGACGTATACCGCCTCGAAGGGCAAGTACGATTACGATAAGGGTAAGACCAGCAGTTCGGGCAAGGGCAGAGACTTCGACGACTACAATAGCGCCAAGAAGTCGACCAAGGGCTCGGGCGGCAATGACGGCGTGTACACCAAACCAAAGACCGGCAGCGGCAATGGCAAAGCCACTACCGGTGACAACAGCCAAGGCAAGTCGGGTGGCACCGTCAAGCGGCCGGTGAATAAGGGAAATGACAGCGGAAAGGGCAGCAGTGGCGGCGAAGTAAAGAAACCGGCGAGCAAGGGCAGCGACAACTCCGGCAAGGCGGCGCCGAGTTCCGGCGGCAAGAAGTCGAGTCCGTCCGTCAGTAGCGGCAGCTCTCCGAGCAAATCGAGCGGAAGCGCTCCGAGCAAGTCGAGCGGCAACTCCGGAAAGTCCGGAGGCAAGGGCAACTCGGGCGGGAATTCCGGAGGCAAGAAGAAGTAACAACTTCACCATGTGGTGCTTCCTATAGAGCGGGTTGCGGTCCGAAAGCCGAGAGGTGATCGGACCGCATCCCATTTTCGAATGCAGGCATTGTTGTTGACTCGCATGGAGAATGCTGTTAAGCTGGATGAGATTATGAGATACGGACGATACATATTTGGCGTCGCCTTGTGCGTGTTATTGCTGGGAGCATCGGCGTCCGGTGTATCCCGCAAGCCGAAAACGGGCGGAGACAATAAGGCGAAGGCTGCTGACACCGTTAAGCAGGGCCAGCCGAAGCAAGATTCCGCCAAGAAGGCGGTTACGACTCCGAGTTTACCGGTGAAGAAGGATAGCGCATTAACGAAGAAAGTGACGCCGGCGAAGTTTAACGACTTCCAAGATTCGAACAAAAACGGGATAGACGATCGGCTGGAGAAGACGAGCACGGAAGCGAAAAAGCCTTCATCTACGGCTACCAAGAAGACCGAAACGAAGAAGACCGAGACAAAGAAAACCGAAACAAAGAAATCCAGCACAATTACGAAGACCCCGACTACTCCTAAGAAGTCCAAGTAGTTTTCGATTAACCGGAAAATGAGAAGGCGATGAACCCGGATGGGCGCATCGCCTTCTTGTTTGCGTGGTAAACGATTCTACCTCAAGTAGCCAGAACAGTCACAGGTCAGGCCGGGATTCGGCCCGCCGGAAAACACGAATTGTATCAAGTACACGGCGTCCGAGATAGTAACCGCGCCGCTGCAATCGGCATCACCGGAGCCGATTAAGTCCGGAGTTGGCGCCACACCGCCGAGGAATACGAAGGAGATAAGAGCGACGGCGTCGCTCACGGTATAGGCGCCGCTGCCGTCAGCGTCACCGACTAACCAGGTGCAGGTCTGGGGCAAATTCACATTGACCAGTTCCAGAGCCGAATATTGAGACAACTGGTTTTCGGCGTCTTTGGCGCGGACGCGATAGAAGTATGCGCCATCGGTCAGGCCGGTGACGTGGAAGGTGGAATCCGTTTCGGAATTAGTCAGCAAGGTTTCGTTGGCGTAGGAGTCGACCGGGTAGATGTCATCGATCCAGAGACCGGGGTCATTGACGAATCCGTCGCTGTTGTAGCGGACGCGGTAGAGGATGTTCTGACCCACATAGGCGGTCAGACTGAACTTTGCCAGCACCCAGCCGGTGGAGGCGCCGGTAATGCCGTTGCCGATATTATTGCCGTTGGGGTTGGAATTGGTTGTGATGTTGCCGGGTAATGTCGCCCAAGTCGCGCCGCCATTGGTGGAGACTTCGGCGTAGGCATAGTCCCAACCGTCTTCGAGGTCATACCAGGCATTGAATTTCAGGGTGTCACCGGGAAGCACGTTCAATGCATTGACTGCGGTCAAGCGATTATTGAGGTTGCTTGCCGAACCGGAAAAGTACGATTTCGTTCCGGAAACCGCACGAGTTGTCGAAGAGGTAAAGCCGTTTTCGATCCAGTTACCGCTGACGGTTTCGATATCGTCGGTACCGCGCGCATAGCCGCTCAATTGCCAGACTTCGAAGTTCTGGGCCGGATTGTCGAAATCGAGATGGTGCCAATAGAGGTCGAATTCGCTGACCGAGATGTCGGCTTGCGGATAGATCAGGGGATTGTTCGGGGCGAGAATTTTCCTCGGCGCGCCGGCGATACGCGCCAGAAAGAGCTGCGGTCCCAGTGCGTTCTGTACGAGTGGAGATATGCGATTGGTCGGCGGCCAGAAATTGTCGGTGTCATTGCCGATTTCAATCGTGCAAGCATAGTTCTTATTCTTGGTTGTTTGCTCACCGTAGCCCCAATCGTCGCTCGAACCATTGACCGGGTACAGCAACTGCCACGGCGGACCGACGGAATAGCCGGCTAGCGCGGCGACGGTGTCGGCCATGGAAGCAAAGAGATCATTATCGGGCGTATAGAGTTCGTCATAACCCCAGGGATAAAGGAACAGGTCAGAAAACGAATGCAGGGAAAGCGTAATGACGAAATTTCGCGATTCGATGAATGCCTTTTCGACCTGCGTTTCCGGTTCGGAGAAAGGACCGGTGCCGCGATAGGTTTCGGAAGAACCTGAAGGTGAGGAACCTTCGTCGTCGTATCCCCACTGGTAGCCGTAATTGCGGTTGAGATCGACGCCGAAGGTGCCGCCGCCGTTGTTACGACGATTCTTGCGCCACATTCCGCCGCCGCCTGGATTGTTTTCTTCGTTGTAGTAATATCCGTCGGGATTCATGCAGGGGCTGAAGAACAGCTCACGATTGTTTACCAAGTAGGTGACCTGTGGGTCAGTGCCGTAGTTGTTCGTGAGATAGCGCATGAAGTAGATCAGGGCTTCGGGAGTGATAACCTCACGGGCGTGGTGCGCTGCATAGAAGTAAACTTCCGGTTCGCTTTCATCCACCAGCGGATTGTCAGAAATCTTCATGACATAGATCGGGCGTAGTTCAAGAGAGTTGCCGATCGACCACTTCGGACGGACAGTGATGGGATTGGCAGTGGCGATTGAGTCCATAGCCAATTCAATTTCATCGAGAGTGCGATAACCGCCCATGCTCTTGGTGGGATCAAAACGGCTTTGGAAGAACGAAGTTACATCCGGGATGGAGACTTCATACGTAAGACCGCTGGCGGCGAGCTGCTGCAGTTCTGCATCCGTAACGACGACATCGACGAATTTCTCGCCGGTAAAAACCTCGTCGAGTTGCAGGGACTTGAGGATCAAATAATCAGCGCGCGTTTCGATGGTGATGCGCGCTTGTGAGAATTGCTCGGCGGCTTGAATTTGGATTGTAAGTGATGCCCAGACCAATACTGCCAGTAGGCAAGAAACAATATTCCGATCGGTGATCATCTGGCTGGCTCCTTCGCGTGGTGAAGTAGAATCAACGCCGCTGCTCGTGCGGCTGATAATCTGTTTAAGGAAAACAATATAAGTTAAAATGGGGTTGAGGCAACACTATTCTCGACCGCAGATGGTGCTTCAACTTGATGAGGGATGATCGGCAAAGCGATGGTGAACTTTGTGCCGTTTCCGATTTGGGATTGACATGTAATTGTTCCACCGTGGGCCATGACCCATTTTCTTGCGAGCGCTAAACCGAGACCTGTACCATCAGCTTTTCCGGAGGTGTAGAACGGTGTGAAGATTCGCGACAGTTGGTCTTCGGTCATACCCTTACCTTGGTCGGCAATTTCCAACAAGAACATCTCTGATGTGCTGTCGAAGCAAAAATCGAGCGAGATCGACTTCTGCGGGAGAGAGGCCTGAATAGCGTTCTCGATGAGATTAATCAGTGTATTGAGAATCAGCAAAGGGTCGCAGACGAATTGCGGAGTATCATTCTGGCAATTGACAATCAGCTGGAGGTCGCGTTCGGTCAGTTTGTGTTCGAAATGTGTCATGAGTGCGAGCCGGATTTCAGCAAATGTCGTGGGAACTGGAGAGATTTCACCGACGCGGGAAAGTTTGAGAAAACGATCGAGCATTTCGCCGGTGATGCGGGCCTCCCGGAGAATTCCGGAGACCATTTCGGCCGTTGTGCCTTCGGAGCAGAGTTTCGTTAGCAATTGCGAATAGCCGATTACCGCTCCCATCGAGTTGCGCAGTTGATGTGCGAGGCCGGCGGACATTTCACCGAGAACCGCCATCTGTTCTTTCACGACAATTTCGGCTTCGAGCCGCTTCAGTTCCGTGATGTCGGAGATGAGCAAGGTGGCGCCACGAGTAGCGCCATAAGCGTCAGTAACCAATGAGCAGGTGACGGAGAGCCAGATTGTGCACTTGTTGCGGGCGAGAATTTCGATTTCCGGGATGCTCTTGCCGGTTCGAGTTCGCAGTGTTTCGGCAAGCAAGTTTTGAAGCGATGGCCACTCGCAAAGCGTACTTGCGTACTGGCGGGCAATGGCGTCGTCGGTGGCGATTCCGAGAATCTTGGCAGCGGAGTCATTGAAGTGGGTAATCGTGCCGTCAATGCTGCAACTTAGGACACCAGAGGGCATACTGCCGAGAACGTCTTCAGTGTAGCGTTCGAGACTGGCGGCGCGATCGCGCTGTTGGGCATAGAGCTGCTGCAGTTTCTGCTCTTTCGTGCGCAGCTCGCTGATGACTTTTTGAAAGGCCTCAACCGCAAAATCAACTGACTCCGGTTTGTCAGTGCGGGCGATGTCGGCAGCGATGGCTTCGCTTTTGATCTGGTTGTACGGTTTCATTGTGATCTTGAGGAGCATGACGGCCATCGTCAAAGCAGCGAGCACGCTTAGGACTTGAAAGAGCGTGTTGAGAGTTGCAAAGCGTTCAATGTCGCTCAACTCGCCGGCATTAATTGCGACGACGAGAGTCAGCGGTTCTTCGCTATCACTGACAAAGTGAAAGAACCCTGTTCGTTCGGAGCCGCCGGAGGCTAGTCGATAAGGTTTGGACAATGACGCCGGCAGTCCGCTGTGAATTCCGCCGGCGATTGTCTTGGGTAAACCGTACAAGCGGCGAATCTCGGCGAGGCGCGGCGATGAAACGAAGTCGGAGGATTGCGCCGAATCATCGCGAAGGAGATCGGTTTCGATCAGCGATACTTTTGTAAATCCGGCAGCCAAAGCCAGATCGCGTACCGGTTGGGAGTTGATGCGGTCAGCCGGATTAGAGCGCAGGGCGCCGGCCACGAGCCGGAGGTTTTGCGAGGACTCGTCGAGGAGCTGTTGTTCCTGTGCCGACTTGGTCTGACTGAAATACCTAAGGGAGTTGAGATTGGCGACCAGGATCAGGAGGAACATGAAGGCGAGGGTCAGGCGAATGCGGATTTCGTAAGTAAATCCGATTCGCTTCAATAAGCCGACGTCGATCTCGCTAGATTTGATCTTGGGAAGTCTCATCTTAAGTATTATCGGCCGATGGAAGAGATGCAGTTAGCGGCAGTTAGGGCTTGCCAACGAGTCAATTAACGGGTATCCTGGAGATAGGTGATGAATCGAATTTGGATTATGCTAATTGCGGCAGTATTTGCCGGTCTGACCGGGCAGAGTTTTGCTCAAGTGCCGGAGTATGTGCTGCGATATGAGGCACAGCATTTTGCGAAGCTGCTGCAGGTAACACAGCATCATGTAATCACCGAGCGATTTGATGCCAAGGAATTGAATGTATCGATTTATGCCTATCGACTTGACCAAAAGACGGAGCAGGGAGCGATAACGGATAGTGCGCTGTTCAGCACAAGCAAGCTGATTTTCGACGACTATTTCCTCGATTCGATGGAGGAAAATCGCCAGTACTTGCTGTCGCTGCCGATGGCGCGGGTGATGGCGAATCACCGGGTCAAATATCTCGGGACGATCGACACAATTGCGGGGCTGCCGTCGTACCAATACTCGATTGAGTCAGAAGGAAGCCGAGAGTACCTGGTCTGGCTGGCGGAGGCGCCAGAAGGACTCGAGAACCTGCTTCTTTGGCAATCACTCGGATATCAGGAGCGAAAAGGGTCATTCTTGCTGGATGAAGAGCTTTGCAATGTAATTCGGCTAATACTTCTTAGGAACGTGAGTTTTCCTCCGAAGTCTGAATCGCAGGGGAAACCGTTTATCATTACCCGATACGATACAGCTGTGAATCCGGATAATCTCAATACTCGCGACAACAGCTATCTGTATGAATTGAAGAGTCTTACGGGCATAAATTCGACGGCCGAATGAGGTCATTTTCCGGTAATCGGCGAATTCTCGCAAACATCACCTCAATTTCGCGTATAAGTAACTGATAGGTTTGCGGTTGACAGACCGATTTTTTTTGCTACCTTCGTTGGCACTCTTGAGCACAGAGTGCTAAGAGGGAAATGGAGTGATGACGGTTTACAATTTAACAGAGCGTGAACGAGTAGTCTTGGCGGTATTAATCGACTACTACATCCGCACGGCCGAACCGGTCGGTTCACGAGTCATTGCGACACGATTCAATCTCGGTGTCTCGCCGGCAACCATCAGGAACACGCTGTCGGATCTGGAAGAGCGGGGTTTGATTGAACAGCCGCATACTTCGGCGGGGCGAATTCCGACGGAGTCAGGATATCGCCTGTATGTTGACTCATTGCTCAAGACGGAGAAGCTTTCGCAGGCTGACCGCGACAAGATCAAGAAGTTGCTGGTCACCGACTACAGCGCCATCGAAGATGTATTGGAGCAGACTGCGCGAGTGTTGGCTAAGGTATCTGCCCAGTTGGGTGTGACAGTGATGCCGAAATTTGAAGAGGCTGTCCTCAATAAGATCGATCTGGTGCAGGTCACGGATAAAAAGGTGATGGTGATAATTGCAGTCAAATCAGGATTGGTGCGAACGCTGCTTCTGGAAGTGGACACGGAAATCGAGCACCAAGCGATCCGGCAGACGGCGGAGATTCTCAATGACAAGTTAGTCGGGTTGACCCTGGGGGAGATCAGGCGCACGGTCTTCGAGAGACTGCGCAATGAGAGCCGCGGCGAACCGCAGTTGCTGAAGCTGTTCATGGAGCAGAAAGAGCATATCCTAGATGAGTCAGCGATCGAGGGGCTGCACACGGACGGAACGACGAATATCATCTCGCAGAAAGAATTTCAGGATCCCGAAAAGCTGCGCGAGTTTATCACGTTGTTGGAGGAGCGCAAGAGTCTCGTAGGATTGCTCAAGCACAAAACGGTTGGCGACGGCGTATCGGTGACGATTGGCGCCGAGTCGAATATCGAAGGGATGAAGGGTTGTTCGGCGGTCATTCATACGTATGAAGTCGGGCAGAACCGGGGAACAATCGGCATTATCGGCCCGACACGCATGGAGTATGCGAAGCTGATGTCAGTGGTCGACTACACGGCGAAAGTGCTGTCGGAGATTCTATCAAAGTAGAGAATGGTTTAGGGATATGGAAAAAGAAGATCTGAAGAACAATACAGAGAATGATGCTGTGGAAGTTGAAGTCACAGCAGAGGCGGAGGCGGAGGCAACGGCGCCAGTCGTCGAGCAGGACGAGGCGGCACTGTTGAAGCAGCAGCTTGAAGAGCAGAAGAATGATTATCTGCGATTGGCGGCGGAGTTTGACAATTTCCGCAAGCGCACGCGCCGTGATACGGCGGACATCATTCGCAGCGCCAACGAGTCATTGATCATCCAGTTGCTGGATGTACTCGATAATTTCGACCGGGCAATGAAAAGTCGCGAAGAGAATGTTGATTTCGAGACGTATAGCAAGGGTGTCGCGCTGGTGTACGACAAGTTTAATG
The DNA here is from genome assembly GCA_964370935.1 of uncultured Ignavibacteria bacterium. Lineage (GTDB taxonomy): Bacteria > Zixibacteria > MSB-5A5 > CAIYYT01 > CAIYYT01 > JADJGC01. Next base: position 67,077 of record CAYJKI010000007.1, read on the forward strand.
CAATTCTGGGCAACGCCGGACTGAAACGTTTCGAATCGATCGGCGAGCCGTTCGATCCGCGCTTGCATGAGGCGCTGCTTCAGGTCGAATCCGATGACAAGGAGCCGGACACGGTGGCGAATGAACTGTCGCCGGGTTATACCCTCAATGACAAGGTGATTCGCCACGCCAAGGTTGGCGTCACGAAGAAGAAGGAAGAAAACTAAAACATTGCTGGCGCACGATAAATTGATAGCTTTGGGCTATGTTCGCGGTTTCGATGTGATGGAGGTTAAAGATAATGGCTAAAGTAATTGGTATAGATCTGGGCACGACCAACTCTTGCGTCGCTGTCATGGAAGGCGGCGAGCCGGTCGTCATTCCGAATCAAGAGGGCGGGCGCACTACGCCTTCGGTTGTAGCATTCTTGGACAATGGTGAAAAGCTAGTTGGACAGATTGCCAAACGGCAGGCGATCAAGAATCCGACGAATACGGTCTTCTCGATTAAGCGTTTTATGGGACGGCGTCACTCGGAAGTCAGCTCTGAAGAGAAGCTGGTGCCATACAAGGTCACGGAAAATGAGTCCGGCGATTGCCGGGTAGATATCAACGGGAAGTTATTCTCGCCGCCAGAGATTTCCGCATTGATTCTGCAAAATCTTAAGGCGACGGCAGAATCGTATCTTGGTCACTCGGTCACACAGGCTGTGGTGACAGTTCCGGCGTATTTCAACGATAGCCAAAGGCAGGCGACCAAGGACGCCGGGCGCGTAGCAGGTCTCGAGGTACTGCGAATCATCAACGAGCCGACAGCGGCGGCGTTGGCGTACGGACTCGACAAGAACAAGAATCAGAAGATTGCCGTCTACGATTTGGGCGGCGGCACATTTGATATATCGATTCTCGAGTTGGGCGACAGCGTGTTTGAAGTGCTTTCCACGAACGGCGATACGCATTTGGGTGGCGATGATTTCGATCAACGGTTGATTGATTATATCGCGGAAGAATTTCTGCGTCAGGAGTCAATCGATTTGCGCAAGGACCGAATGGCGTTGCAACGTCTGAAGGAAGCGGCGGAGAAAGCGAAGTGCGAACTGTCCACGACGATGCAGACGCAGGTGAACCTGCCGTTCATAACTGCAGATCAAAACGGGCCGAAGCATCTTGATTTGACAATCACGCGCGCTAAGCTTGAGCAGTTGACGGACGATTTGATTCAGCGCACGGTTGAGCCGTGTCGTCGCGCACTCAAGGATGCGGGTCTTGATCCGTCGCAGGTTGCCGAAGTGGTGCTTGTCGGCGGTATGACGCGCATGCCGAAGGTACAGCAAGTCGTAAAGGATTTGTTCGGTCGCGAACCGCATCGCGGTGTTAATCCTGATGAGGTCGTCGCGATTGGTGCGGCGATCCAGGGTGGAGTACTGGCGGGCGATGTCAAGGATGTGCTGCTTTTGGACGTGACGCCGTTGTCGCTGGGAATTGAAACTCTCGGCGGAGTGGCGACGCGATTGATCGAGCGCAACACGACGATTCCGACGCGCAAGTCGCAGGTCTTTTCGACGGCATCGGACAATCAGCCGGCAGTGAGCATTAATGTGCTTCAGGGCGAGCGCGAGATGGCGATCGACAATCGAACGCTGGGACGATTCGATCTGGTGGGAATTCCACCGGCTCCGCGCGGTATGCCGCAGATCGAGGTGACATTTGATATTGATGCTAACGGCATCGTTCACGTGTCTGCCAAGGATCTGGGCACAGGCAAAGAACAGAAGATCAAGATTGAGTCATCATCCGGACTCTCGGAAGCCGAAATCCAGAAGATGGTGCGCGATGCGGAAGCGAATGTCGAAGTCGACAAGAAGAAGCGCGAGTTGATCGAGGTGCGCAACAAAGCCGACCAGGTCATCTACTCGACAGAGAAAACGCTGAAGGATTATGGCGAAAAGGTTTCCGCCGAAGAGCGACAGGCGATTGTCGATGCCAAGGAGAAACTGGAAGCGGCGATAAAGACTGATTCTGTCGAGATCATCAATCAGAAAATGGACGATCTGATGACAGCATCGCAGAAGATCGCGGAAATGATTTACAAACAGACGCAGGAACAGCAGGCGGCAGGGGCTTCACAGCAAGGCGAAACTGCCGGCGAAGCCAAAACGCAGGGCAGCGGTCCGGCTAAGGAAGATGTCGTCGATGCCGACTATGAAGTAGTTGACGAGGACAAGAAGAAGTAGTCCCGACGCAGTGATGGAGGTCACTGCTTAATGATATGAGCAAACGTGATTATTACGAGATTCTCGGCGTTGCAAAAACGGCGACCGAGGACGAGATAAAGAAAGCCTACCGCAAGCTTGCGGTGCAATATCATCCGGACAAAAACCCGGGCGATAAAGCCTCCGAGGAGAAATTCAAAGAGGCGACCGAGGCGTATGAAGTTCTCAAGGATGCCCAGACTCGCGCTCGCTATGACCAGTTTGGCCATGCGGCGACCTCGGGACAGGGCGGATTCCCCGGCGGCGGCGGATACGGGCAGGGATTCGATATCAACGATGCGTTGCGAGCATTCATGCGCGATTTTGGCATGGGTGGTTCGAGTTTCGAGGAAATGTTCGGCGGCGGTGGTCGACGCGGAGGCGGTCGTCAACATTTTCACGGCGAAGATATCAAGGTTCGGCTGCGGTTGAGTTTAGAAGAGATTGCATTTGGCGCCGAGAAGGTGATCAAATATAAGCGATTCAAACGCTGCGGAACCTGTTCAGGTTCTGGTGCGGCGGCCGGTGCCTCAAAGGAGAAATGCCGGGTGTGTAAGGGCGCCGGTGAAGTACGGCAGGTGTCGCGGTCGATGTTCGGGCAGTTCATCAATGTCAGCACTTGCTCGAATTGCGGTGGCAGCGGGGAAGTTATTACATCACCTTGCACTGCCTGTACAGGCTCGGGCAGGGTTGAAGAGCAGGCGACGATCACGGTAAAGATTCCTGCCGGTGTCTCGGAGGGGAATTATATCCCGATGCGGGGCGAAGGGAATGCCGGGATGCGCGGCGGCGAGTCGGGCGATCTGATTGTGCTGATTGAAGAGAAGGATCACGAACGATTTGTCCGACATGGAAATGACATCATTACGGAAGTGCCGGTGACGATTTCGACGGCGGCGCTTGGCGGTGAGATCGAAATCGAAACGCTTGACGGCAAGATCAAACTCAAGATTCCCGCCGGCACACAGACCGGAAAGATTCTGAAAATGCGCGGCCAGGGGCTGGGCAAGTTGCGCTCATCAGGTCGCGGCGACCTGTTGGCGAAGATGACCGTCTGGACGCCGCAGAGTCTGTCATCGGAGCAGAAGGCGCTATACGAGAAGTTGCGTCATATAGAAGGGGACGTTCCACCAGCGAAGGACACGAAGTCGATTTTTGAGCGGCTGAAAGAATCGCTGGGGGTGTGAAGTTGGCAGGGTACTTAGAAATCAGCGTCAAATGTGATCACACTGCCGAAGACATTGTCACATCGTTTATCACAGAATCGTTATCGCAGGGTTTAGTCACCGAAGTTGCTGATGACGGTTTTCGCGTAAAGTTTTACCTTCCAGTAGAAGATGAGTCGCGCGACAAGGTTGAGTCATTAGGAAAATACCTTGTGCGCTGTGGTGTCGCCAGTGCGGAGACACTCGAGTCGATGATAACAGTTCGTCCGATTGACGATATCGACTGGATCAAGTCATATCAGCAGTCGCTGGAATCGGTGATCGTAGACAATATCGTTATCAAGTCCACCTGGGACCAGATCAACTACGGCGACAAGCTGCAGATTGTCATCGAACCAAAGATGGCCTTCGGCACCGGACATCATGAGACGACGCAAATGTGTATGATGCAGCTTCAGAAGGACGTCAAGCAGGGGGACAAGATGCTTGATTTGGGCTGCGGCTCCGGAATCTTGAGTATTCTCGCGGCGAAGCTGGGCGCCGGCGCATGTCTCGGTCTCGATATTGATTTGGCGGCGATTGAGAATGCGCAGGAGAATATTGAGCTGAATAAAGTAGCGGACCGGGTTATTATTCAGTTCGGCTCGATGGAAAAAGTTCATCATGTCGGTTATTATGACATCGTTGTCAGCAACCTGATCAAGGATGAGATTTACAATCTTTTTGAGAACTTCATGCGCTGTCTGAAACCGGGCGGCATTCTAATTCTCTCCGGCATCTTGATCGAGCAGGAGGAAGAATTTGTCAACTTCCTACGGCTCAAAGGCACCAAAGGAAATCAGATCGCTCGCAAGAATGACTGGATCTGCTGCCGTGTCATCAAAGCTTAGCAACAGCACACATTTTTATTTCGAGCCAGATCAACTGGAAGGGGAGATCTGCACTTTCGGGCGCGAAGAGTCGGATCATATTCTCAAAGTTTTCCGACTGTATATCGGCGACATGCTGTTGGCGACGGACGGTTGTGCGAATTTATACAGCATGCAGATTTCTGCCTACGAGAATAAGGTTGTCAAGGCGCGGGTCGTTAAAGTTTCTCGGCGAATCAATGAGTTACCGTTTGAAGTGACGATAGGATTTGGATTGCCGCAACAGTCGAAGGCGGACCAGATCTTTGACCAGTGCACGCAGCTTGGAGTGACGGCATTCCTACCGATCATCAGCAAAAATTCCCCCAGCAAATTGACCAAGGAAAAATCGCGCGAACGGATTGAGCGCTGGCGCAAGGTTGTTATCAGTTCGATGAAACAGTCACTACGGACGGTGCTGCCGGACATTTCGGAGCCGGTGGATATTGAAGACGCCGTTGCGCTGTTCGGTATGTTCGATCTGGTTCTGCTCGGCTCGCTCAAGGGGCCGTCGTTTCAATCTGAAATCACAACGAGTGCAAAGAAGATTCTGCTACTTACGGGACCTGAAGAGGGTTTCAGTCGCATAGAGGAAGATACCATGATTCGCGCCGGTGCCAAGCCGGTGTTATTGGGGGACCGGAGACTTCGCGCCGAACTGGCACCGGTGGTATTCGCAGCTTTGGTGAGTATGCGGTAATTCCGTCAAAGCGGTTCCAGCCCCGTCGCGTTACTCCCACTCGTGTCATTGTCATTATAATCCCTGAAACCATACGAAAACGTGCGAGAGCGCCTCTCCAGCGCTCGAATATTTTGAAGGCAACTCATGTTTTCAGGGATTCGAGACCGGCAAGCGGCAAAGTATTGCTTGCAAACGTCGGCAAATATGTCTAAGTTAACGTAATAACACTTGCATCAAAACCTTAATAGGAGATCCACTTATGAACCGGAGCTTCTGTCTTTTAGCCTTGATTGTCGCTTTGTTGACAACGGCATCCCTCTTCTCCGCAGTTCCACAGTTGATAACTCATCAAGGATATTTGACAACACCCTCCGGCGACCCTGTCGCTGATGGCCCATATCAAATGAGATTCCGAATCCTGGGAGACAGTATAAGTGCTTCGGCGCCTCAATATTGGGACAGCGGGATACGAACCGTGCAGGTTACCAATGGTCAGTTTACCTACGTGTTAGGGCGGGATGTTCCATTTCCTGAATATCTCTTCGTGGCTTATCCGGATCTTTGGCTGGGAATTGCTATCGGCTCAGATGCGGAAATCGTACCGCGTACGCGACTGACAGCAACGCCTTATGCACTGCAGTCCGAGAATGCTGACGGAGTTACGGATCATTCGATTACCAATATCGACATCAGCAACGATGCTTACATCGCCGTACATAAAATCAACGGCACCGCGGCCACGCTAGCTGCGACGCAGACATTTACTGGTTATAACATATTCAGCGGCGGTGTCATCGTTGGAGACAGCACTTTCAAGGCCAATGCTGACGGCATCACGATCGGTGAACCGGGATATCCCCAACCCCACATCCTCCTCGACATGAGGCGTGGATATCGTACCACGGATTGGCGAAATGGAATTGTGCTGGTACTTGACAACGAGTTCGGCGGTGGTCTTAGAGGAGCAGATATTCATGTCACTACGAGACAGGTAACACCAAGCAACACTCCGGTCACAGCTGTGGAAAGTAATTGCACCAGCAATAACAGTTGGCGTTACGGTCTCTGGGGTTTTGGAGAGGCATTCACACCTGCGATTACTACCGGCAGCAGTTATGGATTATACGCGACTGCGTTTGACGGCAACTATGCATATGGCGTGTTTGCGACAGCAAGCGATGCGGTCAACAATTACGCAGTGTATGCAGGCGGCAACTGCCATGTCTCCGGAACGCTCTCCAAAGCCGGCGGTTCGTTTCGCATCGATCATCCCTTGGATCCTGAAAACATGTACCTGCAGCATTCATTCGTCGAGTCGCCTGACATGAAAAACATATATGATGGTGTCGTGACGACAGATGGCGAGGGATTTGCACAGGTTGAGATGCCGTCTTACTTTGAGGCTCTCAACCGGGAATTTCGCTATCAACTTACGGTTATTGGTCAATTTGCGCAGGCGATTGTGGCGCGAGAAATCACAGCTGGGCGTTTTGTAATTCAGACGGACAAGCCCGGTGTGAAGGTCTCATGGCAAGTAACGGGGATTCGCCAAGATCGGTGGGCTAACGCAAACCGGATCGAAGTCGAGGCCGAGAAATCTGCGGAACAGAAAGGCAAGTATCTGCATCCTGCCGAATGGGGACAGTCGGAGGAGAAAGGAATAGACTGGGATAACAACAGTCGCGCCAGGGAGATCCGCGCGCGAAATCGCTAGATGGGTGGGCGGCGTAGTGCGAGCATCGTCAGTCTGTTAGGTACTCGCCGAGTTCCGCGTTGAAACGCCGCGTCGTTGAAGAACTTGGCCAATTGAATTAATTCTTGAGCTATCAGGCATCCTTGTCGATACTCATTGTGATATGAATCCAGAAATGATTTTAAGCATTTATGCCTTTGGATTAGGGGCGTTCATCGGCTCGTTTCTGAACGTGCTGATTCACCGCCTGCCGCGTAAGGAGAACTTCGTTACCGGCCGGTCGCATTGTCCGAAGTGCAACGAGATGATTCGCTGGTACGATAATATCCCGTTGTTGAGTTTTGTGATCCTGCGCGCCAAGTGTCGCCGGTGTAAGGCGCCGATTTCGTGGCGTTATCCGGCGGTTGAACTGGTGACTGCGCTTTTCTTCCTGTTGGCATTCACTCTCTACGGTTTGAGTTTTCATACGATGGTGGCGGCGATATTCTTCTCGATGCTGCTGGTTGTGACGTTTATTGATTTCGAATACTACATTATTCCGGACAGAATCACGTATCCGGGCATGGTATTAGGGCTTGGGCTGTCATTCGTCAACCCGCTGGTTACGCCGTTGGAGGCGCTGATCGGTTTGGTTGCGGGCGGAGCATCATTGTATCTGCTCGCGATTCTTGGAGATTACTTGTTCAAGAAGGAATCGCTGGGTGGTGGGGATATCAAGTTGGCCGCGATGCTGGGTGCATTTCTGGGCTGGAAGAATATCATCTTCATCTTTTTTGGAGCTGCGGTCCTGGGGTTGATTTTTGCCGTTGGGCAGATGGTTATATCCCGAAAAGAGGGCGCTGGGCGGATGATACCGTTCGGACCATTTCTTTCGTTAGCGGCATTGTTGGCGCTTTTCTTCGGAGAGATGCTGATCGATTTTTACGTCCACGACATTCTTGCTTTGAATTAGCCTCAAGAAAATCGTCCACAAAAAATTTTAGCGGAAGCTGGGGAAGCTTCCGCTAAGTGGATTGTCTGTAAAAGACACTACTGGCCAAGATGACTATTAATAAAGCAAACCTCTTGCCAAAACGAAACAGTTCCATATCGTCTTGTATTACAGCGACTTAAAATCCGCAGACTAAGCTGGAGGTTTACAGTAGTGTCGGAATTCCTGACACCTGTGCAAGTGAGCTGCAAATGCAAAAGTGCTAACCTATTTTATGGTATGTACTTAATGATGCGACAGATTTCGTCGAATTTCGGAACACAATTCGAGGGCATACTGTCGGAAAATGATGGATGGACTTCGGGGTGAACGGAAGCGACGTTCTTGATCAAACCAGAACTTTCACTCTGCTCAAGACGGCAGAATAGTAAGATTGGCAGGTCTCCAAAGAGGACTGCCCTACAGCAGGCAGATCGACGAGAAGTGATTTGCGAAGAATGGTCAAAGCGATATTATGGGCACATGAGCATGGAGATCGAACAAGAAAAAGTCTACACAGTCTCGCAGTTGACTCGTGAAATGAAAGAGGTGCTGGAGGGGGAGTTCACCTCGGTGTGGGTTGAGGGGGAGATTTCGAATTATCTGCATCACACCTCGGGGCATCGCTACTTCACGCTGAAAGACGCCGATTCTCAGCTCAAGGCGGTGATTTGGAAATTCTCGGCACAGGGGATGACGCTGGCCCTGAAGGATGGAATGAAGGTGCGGGCTTTCGGTGATATTACGCTCTACGAAAAGGGCGGCAACTATCAACTGCGGGTGATCAAGATTGTGGCTAAGGGGATTGGATCACTTGAGGAGCAATTCCAAAAGCTCAAGGCAAAGCTTGCCGCTGAAGGGCTGTTTGAGCCGGAGCACAAGCAGGCAATCGTACAGTATCCACGCGCTATCGGGATCGTGACCTCGTCGACCGGCGCGGCGATTCGCGATATTATCAATATCTGTCGAAGACGGGCGCCGATGGTGCGGTTGGTGTTGCGTCCAACCAAAGTGCAAGGCGACGGTTCGGCGGCTGATATCGCGGCGGCGATAGCGGAGTTCAATAATTGGGGCGAAGTGGATACGCTGATTGTCGGTCGCGGAGGCGGGTCGCTGGAAGATTTGTGGGCTTTTAACGAAGAGATTGTCGCACGTTCGATATATGAATCAAAGATTCCGGTGATTTCGGCGGTGGGACACGAGATCGATTTTTCGATTGCCGATTTTGTGGCGGATTTGCGGGCTGCGACGCCCTCGGCGGCGGCGGAATTGGCTACTTATGATGGAGCGGCGCTGATGCAGTTTGTGAGCGAGAGCAATGAGCGCTTACGTCGTTCTTTGCGCCGAAATGTCGATTTGCGCCTTGAGCGGTTGAGACGCTTGGCGCAGTCGCGTGTGTTTCTTCGCCCAGCGGTGATGATTGAGCCTTATTCCCAGCGTCTGGATGAAGCGAATACGCGGATGAGAAATGCAGTCGAAAAGAGCATCATGCGCAGCAGCGCCCGATTGGATACGCTTCAGCACAAGCTGGAAGCATTGTCGCCGGACAGGGTACTCAAGCGCGGGTATGCGGTGATCCGCAGGAAAGCGAATCAGGCTATTGTCAAACAGGCCGCTGAACTTGTTACCGGCGATAAGGTTGATATTCGCTTTGCCGACGGTTCACGCGATGCCGTTATCGAATAAATAACCGGCGATTTCTCCCACAAGAACGATTGCTTTGCGTATTTTATCCGTTATACTGCGCCCATATTCCGACTAATTCGAGGGTCACTTGGCTGAAAAAGTTGCTACATTTGAAGATAATTTGCGCCGGCTGGAAGATGTCGTCGGCAAGCTTGAGCAAGGGGAATTGCCGCTGGATGAAGCGATCAAGCTCTATCAAGAGGGAATGCGTTTGAGCAAGCTTTGCGCGGAGCGTCTTGCCACGGTTGAGGCGGAGATCAAGAAACTCGTCGTCGAGAACAATAACGTCAAGCTCGAGTCTCTGGAAAATCCCGATGCCTGAAGCGCTAAGGCAGGGAATCTCGCCGTTCAAAGCAGTCCGTGAAAAGGTCGATTTGCACCTTGACCGGCTTCTGCCGTCGGAATCGCTCCCACCGGAAGAGCTTCACGCAGCGATGCGCTACTCGGTATTTGCCGGTGGCAAGCGGTTGCGACCGGTGCTGGCGGTGTCATCATATTTTGCCTGCGGCGGAGTAGGCGAGTCGATTTATGATTCAGCGGGAGCGCTGGAGTTGATCCACACTTACTCGTTAATTCACGACGATTTGCCATGCATGGACGACGATGACTTTCGTCGCGGCCAACCGACCTTGCACAAGAAGTTTTCGGAATATATTGCCGTTCTTGCCGGTGATGCGTTGCATGCGTTGGCGTTTGAGATCCTTGCCAAGTCGGGTGATCCGCGCATTGTCTCCGAGGTCAGCCGCGCGATCGGTACCGAGGGAATGATCGGCGGTCAGGTTGCGGATGTGCAGGCCGAAGGCAGGGCAGTGACGCTCGCCGAGGTCGAGGGAATACATCGCCGCAAAACGGCGGCGCTGATAACGGCCTCGATCAAGATCGGAGCATTGTTGGCGCATGCGCCGGACAAGGTCGTGGAGCAACTCGCACAGTACGGCGAACGATTGGGGCTAGCATTTCAGATTGTTGACGACATTCTCGATGTCGAAGGTGATTTCGAGACATTGGGGAAAACCGTCGGTGCTGATTCGAGACTGGAAAAGGCGACTTATCCCAAGGTTGTGGGAGTGGAGAAGTCAAAACAGATTGCGGCGCAGTTGATTCGGGAGGCCAAGGATATGTTGACAGACTTCCCGGAAAAAGAGATATTCCTTAACTTGGCAGATTATATCATTGCCCGCGAACAATAACGAACAAATTATCCGATTGTGAGTATCACTCGTATATGACCGATTTTCTCAAAGGCATTAGTTCCCCACAGGATCTCAAGAAACTCGCTCCCGAGTCTTTACCCGACTTGGCGGTAGAGATTCGCGAGGAATTGCTGTCGATACTCTCGCAGGTCGGCGGTCATCTTGGCGGCAATCTCGGAGTCGTGGAGCTGTCGATTGCGCTTCATTATGTGTATGACAGCCCGACCGACCGTCTGGTTTGGGATACGGGTCATCAGAGCTATGTCCATAAGATACTCACGGGTCGCCTCGACCAAATGTTGACTATCAGGCAGTACGGCGGGTTGTCGGGTTTTGCGAAGACGACCGAGTCGGAACACGACATCTACGGAGCGGGGCACGCTTCGACCTCGATTAGCGCCGCATTCGGAATGGCGGTGAGCCGCGACCTATCCAGGCAAAAGCATAATGTTATAGCAATTATCGGCGACGGCGCCATGACGGGCGGGATGGCTTTCGAGGCGTTGAACAATCTCGGGCACTCGGGCCGGGACATGTTGGTCGTTCTTAACGACAACTCGATGTCGATCGATAAGAATGTCGGCGCGATGTCGGAGTATCTCACCGGGCTGTTGACTGACCAGACGTACAACAAGATCAAAGATCACATTTGGGAACTGACCGGCAAGATTCGCAAGGGATCACGCATCCGTGAAGTTGTCGGCAGGATTGATGAAGCGGTAAAAGGTGTGCTGGTTCCGGGCATTATTTTTGAGAAGCTCGGTTTCCGTTATTTCGGGCCGATTGATGGGCATGATGTCGAAGGACTGGTCAAAGTGATGTCCCAGATCAAAGCACTGCATGGCCCGATTCTGCTTCATGTAAGGACCCAGAAGGGAAAAGGATATAAGCCGGCTGAAGAGGATTCCTGTCGTCTGCACGGCGTAAGCAAATTCGACAAGATTACCGGCAAGTCGGACAAGGCCGCCGGAATGGCCTACACCAAGGTGTTCTCCAAGACCATGGTCGAGCTAGGCAAGGAACATTCCGACGTTGTGGCAATCACCGCTGCGATGCCAACCGGAACCGGATTAGCAGACTTCGCCAAGGAATTTCCCGAGCGCTTCTTCGATGTGGGTATTGCCGAGCAGCACGGTGGAGTTTTTGCGGCCGGTCTTTCGCGCGAAGGGAAGAAGCCGATTTTTGCGGTGTATTCGACATTTCTGCAAAGAGCCTATGATGCCGTGATTCACGACATCGCACTGCAAGAATTTCCAGTGTTGTTGGGACTTGATCGCGCCGGTTTGGCGGGGAATGACGGTCCGACGCATCACGGTGCGTTTGACATTTCGTATTTGCGACCAATACCCGGGATGGTGATTATTGCACCGAAGGACGGGACAGAATTGCGGCAGAGTCTGCATCTGGCGATGAAGAATTTCACGGCACCGATTGCCATTCGCTGGCCGCGCGCGGATATTCCTGAAATCGAATTGCAGTTGGACCGTCCGGCGTTCGAGTGGGGCACTTGGGAACTGGTGCGCAAGGGCAAGGATACGGTAATTCTGGCTGTCGGGACGATGGTTGACCAGGCTTGCAAGGCAGCGGAGCTGTTAGCAGTGCGCGGGATTGAAGCGGCCGTTTACAACTGCAGGTTCGTGAAGCCGTTTGACGAGACGATGCTGACAGAAATTGCGAATCGATTTACGGCGATTGTGACTATCGAAGAGGGTGCACTGATTGGCGGTTTCGGTTCCGGGATCAACGATTGGTTATCCGACAACGGCCGCAAGCAGATTCGCATTTTGCGACTGGGAATTCCCGACGAGTTTGTCGAGCATGGCAGCCGCGAGGAATTGCTGAAATTGCTGCAATTGCATCCTGAAGGGATTGCTGAAGCGATCGAGCGAATCGTCGCGATCAATAGCGGCGGAACTCCTGTAGGAGGTGCGGAAACGGTGATTGCGACGAATCGAATTGCGACGGTCAAAGTTGCAGCCAAGGGCAAGCTCTGATGTTATTCGGCATTATCGCCAACCGCCGGCGACAGGGGGCCGATGAGGTTATCAAAAGGGTTATCCGCTGGACAGAAACAAACGGGCATGACTACCGACTCGCTGATGACCTGCGAGCGCTTGCTATCGACGATTCACGCTTGAGTCTGCGCAGCCGCATGGCTGCCGAATGCGACCTCATTGTCTCGATGGGCGGCGACGGCACGCTGCTGGCAACCTCACGTGAGGTTGGTTCAGCTGGAACACCGATCCTGGGAGTCAATCTGGGTTCATTGGGATTTCTCACGCAGGTTTCGGCTGACGAAGTCGAACCGCGGCTGCGGGATATTGTTGAAGGCAAGCACCGGATTGAAAAGCGGATGTTGTTGGAAGCTACGGTCGTTGATGATCCGGATCACAAGCAGTACTTCGCACTGAATGATGTCGTCGTTGACCGCGGAAGCTTAGCTCGGTTGATTCAACTTGACCTGTTTGTAAATGACGAATTCATATCGACGTATCGCGCCGACGGATTAGTGATTTGTACGCCAACGGGTTCGACGGCGTACAATTCGGCTGTCGGAGGTCCGTTACTCAATCCGAACATGGAAGCGATCGTCGCCTCGCCGATCGCCCCGCAGTCATTGGCGGCGCGGCCTTTGTTGTTTCACGGGGACGATCGCATCCGGATCCGCGTGACATCGACCGATCACGCCTGTTTGATGACCGTTGATGGGCAGACCTCGGTCGGCGTGAAAAATCAGACGCAAATCGTAATTCGCAAGGCCCCGCATAGTACCGGACTAATTACGTTTCCGGACAATTCCTTCTACCAGATCCTCCGCACGAAGCTTCATTGGGCAGTTTTGCCCACCACCGAGAAGTAAATTCGAATCAAACAATCCGGCGCTTGCGGCTCGCACGGCGCCTGCTATATTCATTGGACAATTCGCGAGATCCGCGCGTATAGTTGACGACGGAGTACAGAGTTTCTTACGATAATGGATGGTATGCCGGGCATGATCAGGAAATGCTACCTCGCACTCGCGATAATTGTCAGCACGGCATTGCCCGCGTGGGCTGTTGCAGGCGGCTATCATCCGACAAGGTTAATCGTTCGACTCGAAAGTTCAGCCTCACAAAGCGCCATTAACAAAATCAGCAGCGCTGTTATTGCGGCGAAGTTCTCACCGTTGTTCAAAGTAAACAGCAACGCACTGGCAAGAAGCGGATTTGGGGAGTCGGTCTATGTCGCCGAGTTTGCCGACTCTAATACCCGCGCTGATGCAGAGAAATTCCTGGCGAGTCAGCCTGATGTCGTGTATGTCGAGCGCGACGTACTGATGGAGTTGTTCAGTGATCCGTTGTACACATACCAGTGGGGAATGCAGAATGACGGCCAGGAGTATCCGGGGATTATCCGCGTTCCGGGGACGGGGAACGACTCGCTGAAGATGCAGTCGGGAGTGGCGGGTGCGGATGTCAATCGGAACGCGGCGCTTGAACGTCCGACGGATCGCGGTCGCGTGAGGGTGGCAATTATTGACACGGGCGTAGATTACGAACATCCTGATCTTGCGGCTAATGTCTGGCACAATGTCAGTGAAGCGGGAGGACGGCTCGGATTCGACGATGATTTCAACGGCTATGTCGATGATCTCTACGGCTACGATTTTTCCGGAGATGATGCAACGGGATTTGCGATCTCGCCGGACTCTGATCCAATGGACACTATCGGACACGGTACTCACTGTGCGGGAATTGTCGGTGCCGTCACTGGTAACGGGATTGGGATCGAGGGAGTCGCACCGCATGTGGAGATTATGTGCCTCAAAATATTCCCAAATGCTCTGGCTTCGGCTAGTGCGGAAGCGATTGTCTATGCCGTCGAGAATGGTGCGAAGGTGATTAATGCTTCGTGGGGGTCGCCCTATTTCTCAACTATCTTAACGGAGGCTGTGAAGTATGCCGTTGATAACGGTGTGCTGTTTGTCGCTGCTGCAGGTAACTCGGGAAGCTCGACGCCGTTTTATCCGGCACGACTTGACGAAGCATTAACGGTCGGTGCGACCAATTCCAAGGATGAAGTGACAAACTTCTCGACGTTCGGCAACTGGCTTGATGTCTGTGCGCCGGGGCAGGACATTTTATCGCTGCGCGCACAAAATACCGATCTCTATGCCGAAGGCGGCGAGCCGCTGCTGCGAATAATCGAGAACGACTACTATCTCGCAGATGGAACCAGTATGGCGGCGCCGCATGTTGCCGGATGCGCCGCGCTGATATTATCTGTGTCGCCAGGGCTGGCCGTGGACAGTTTGCGAAATCTGATAATCAATACTACCGACCGCGTCGCCGATCCGAATGGGGTGATGCCAACGAGCTACAGCCAGTACGGAGGCTGGGGTCGTGTCAATGTCGGCAGAGCTGCGGGGCTGCTGCAAGATGAGTACGCCGAAATCGAAGAGCCGCACGCTAACGCGATTGTTGCGGGAATGGTCAGGTTCAGTGGTTCGGCATTTTCATCGACGAGCCAAGGTTTCTCATTGGAAGTGAAACCGGGTTCAACGGAAGAGTGGCAGACAATCGGGTCGGGTAGTGCCGCAATAGTCCGAGGGCAGTTGATAGTCTGGGATAGTTCACCGTATGACGGCGAGACACAACTGCGTCTTACCGTTGGTGAAGACGTCGCGTACACGACGGCGATTCGGCTGGTAAATTCCACCAAGGTTGAAATTCTACAGCCGTTGGAGAATGATACGGTGTTCTCGGCGGTGGACGTGATCGGGTCGGCATCGCTGCCGCAGTTTTCGCATTATGAGCTGGCGTATTATTCAGATGTCGAACCCAAGCAGAAGTTTCTGATCAAGCGCTCCAGCGAATTGCTCTTTCGCAAGGAACTAGCCGGATGGACGGTGGGGCAAATCGTTCCCGGAAGCGGGACTCTGCAGTTGGACGTTTATAGCGACACAGGGATGGTCACAGTGAAGCGGCGGGTTTTTATCAAGTCGGCGCTGGCCGAGGGTTATCCTCGTGATCCGGGATTGCGGCCGCATTATTGTTCGGCAACGGGTGATATTGACGGCGATGGCAGAAACGAGATTGTCACCGGCTCGCGTAACGGCATTATCGTCAGCGAGTTTGTCGGCAACACGAGCCGACTGATTTCGATGCCGTGGGCGACTTCTTGCGAGTCGGCGCCAGCGCTGCATGATTTTGACGGCGATGGTGATGATGACATTGCCTGTGTGACTGATAGCGGTGTGGCGGTCATTGACAGCGATGGTGATTTCCTGCCCGGCTGGCCCAAACTTGTCAATACCGGCAATCAATATAATGCTTATCCGACTCCGCTGGTCAGCGATATCGATGGCGATTCGTTGATGGAGATAATGTTTATCAATGCTGCAGGGGAAATCTACTGCTGGCATGCTGACGGTTCGAGCTACTTCCGTACGCAGGGCGGACTATTTGCGCGCACCGGCACGAACGGGCGGCCGAGGACATTTGGCGGCTCGCAAGTGGCGTTTTTGTTTGCCTATGACTTCAATGAGGACGGCTTTCAGGATATCGGGACATTGTACACGGCGGTGCGCGGGCAAGGGGGAATGTTCATGTATTCCGGCAAGGACGGCAGTCCGCTTTTTCCGAGACTTGGCGATTTGGTATTGTCTTGCGACGACATGTTCGGTGGTGTGATGGCGGACTTTGATGATGATGGTGAACCGGAAATTGCATTTGCCTATTGGTACTCGGCGAATCTGGCGATGGCGGTGCGAATTGTCGAAGCTGACGGTACTGATTTGCCGGGGTGGCCAAAATTGTTTCCGGAGAAGATTCAGTTCCTTACGCCATTCCAAGCAGTCGGTGATCTCGACAATGATTCCTTACCGGAGCTGGTCTGCGTATTCAGCGCGCTGGATGGCGGCGAGGTCTATGTCTGGAACGGTGACGGTACGCCGTTTCTGGCCAGCGAATTTGGACGCAAGGATGGCTTCTTTGCGGGCACCACGAGTTCGTTGAGTAATCCGCTCATCGTTGATGTCGACGACGACGGCGAATTGGAGATCATTTCGCGCGGGGGCGCTTTGTTTTTGGGAAAGCCAGAACGATTGTTGGCATGGAATCTGGATGCTTCGCCGGTGGTGGGCTGGCCGATCTATACTTATGCCGACCCGGGCGATGTGACCTATGCGACCCACACACCGGTGACCGGCGATTTTGACAACGATGGATTAATCGAAATGTTCATGGGGTCTTCGGATGCGCGTCTTTATATGTGGAACCTGCCGACTCCGACAACCGCGGAGGCAATCGCGTGGGGGAGTTTTATGCATGACAAACGTAACACCGGTTCGCTGGCGATTGTGGCAAGGCCGTCGCCGCCGGCGCCGCCATTGCCGACGTCATTCCGGCTGGCACAAAACTATCCCAACCCGTTTAATCAAGCGACAGTGATTGAGTTTGATCTGACCAATAAGTCACAAGTTACGATTGAGGTAATCAACGTCCTCGGACAAACCGTGACGACGATTACCGGCACAGAACTTGAGGCGGGTACACACCGGGTGGTTTGGGAAGGCAAGGATGATCGCGGGAACGATCTCGCATCGGGAGTATATTTCTATCGTTTGCGGATGAACAATTTCACCGAGACGAGGCGGATGGTGATGTTGAAATGAAGATACTTCTAGCTATCAGTTGCTTGGTGTTCGTTTTCGGCGCTGTCACAAAAAGTGTGGCAGTAGAAGCTGATCAGTATGAGTTTAGAGCCGCGCTCGCGTTCGACAGAGCAACAGACGTTGCCGTGGCCGGCGATAAGATTCTTGTGTTGTCGCCGGGAACGCTTTCAGTTCTGGATGGCGCGTTAGCGAGTCCGGTTCTCAAACGTGTCGGGTCAATCAATATCGGAAGAGAGTACTCGATTCTTGTGGCTGATGGAGATGTTGTCGCGCTTGCGACGCGCGATGGGGAAATTGCAGTCTACCAATTGGACGGGGCAGAACTTGCACACCTCGCTGATTATGATTCACCGGATTCAATAATTTCAATGGCGCTGGTCGGCGACGCGCTCTGTCTGGCACAAGGGTATGACGGTGTCAGAATAGTTGATGTGTCGGATCCTTCGCGTCCGCAAGCAATGCAAAATCTTCTTGAGCCCGACTACAGTCAAGAGGTCGACTTGGCGGGTGCGTTCCTTTACGTGCTCGATGCCCTCAACGGAGTGGTAGTCTATGTGAAGTCAGGCGGGACATATCGGTTCCTGGATGATATCTTAAGCGACATTCCGCTGACCAGTATCAGTGCATACGCAAGCGGTGTGGCGATTGCATTCGGGACGGGGCGATGTGAAGTGTGGACATGCAGTACAACGGAAGGCTGCGTGATGGCAGAGGTCGTGGAGTCGGAGTTTGCTGTCAGCCTGATTGCCGGAAGTCGTGACGCCGACACGTTGTTCTATCTGGCGTCAGAAACGGGAGAACTGTCGGTTGTCGGCCGTGTATCGGCCCAGAGTTCAATGCCATATCCGGTCGACAAGATTCTTGCATTCGAAAAATCCGCGATCTATTCCATTGTTGTGCTCGACCGCAGTGGAAGTGTTACATCATTCAAGAGCGATCCGGTATTAACAACGAAAGTGAGTTATGATGCGGCGTCGACGCCGGGCGTAATCGTCGCCGTTGATGGGGGATTGGTGGTTTCGACTTCGACCGGAATCCAATCGCTTAGTTTTAGTAGCAGTGACGTTGAATCGCAGATGATTTTGCCGGGAGCGCCAGTCACTAATGTTCTGGCGGAATCAAGCAATTATCTTTTTGCAGGATCGGCGCTTGATGGCAGGGTGTGGACATATGTCCTAGAGCGGGGAAGGTGGAAGGCAGAAGGGCAATTCGAGTCGGGGCTGACGCTGCGCAGGCTGTTCATTCGCGAAGGAAGCTTCGGGGATATTGATGTGACCGCGGTTGGTGACGAAGGACTTCGGTGTTACACGATG
Source organism: uncultured Ignavibacteria bacterium (assembly GCA_964370935.1). GTDB lineage: Bacteria > Zixibacteria > MSB-5A5 > CAIYYT01 > CAIYYT01 > JADJGC01. The sequence continues at coordinate 85,573 of CAYJKI010000007.1, forward strand.
GTAGGTGATGGGACATTGACGGAGACTTGCTCGCTTTTTGTCGACGAGCGGATTAGCTGTGCGGATGCAAGCGACGAATGGCTCGTGACGATAACTGAAAATGGCGAGATCAAGCTGTACGCATTCGTACAAGGCGATATAACGCAGGTCGGCGAGGCACGATGTGCGGCGCGACCGCGCGACGTGGTTGTGACGCCGGAAGGTGTCGTGGTGGTTGCGCACAGCGAGGGAATCGACGTTTTTGAGTTTGTTTCGAGCAGCGGCGAGTTTGTCGTGCTGGAGTCCCCGGCCGCAATTTCGTCGGCGTTCGACTTGAGTTACGATGCAGCTTCGCGAGAATTGCTGGTGGCGGCAGGGCAAACACCGGTGAAGTATCTCGACTTTTCGGACCCCACGCAATTGGGGACGGTGTTTTTGATAGACGGGACGGAAGGAACCAGTGAGATTGCAAACCGAGATGGAGAGCTTTACTGCCTATCAGCAGATTGGGTCAGGGCTTATCAGCAGCGCCAAGCTCCTGAAAAGCACCAGCGGAGCAACGCGAACTTCAGGGCAGTTGTGGCCACACCAAACCCCTTCAATTCCAACACGCAGATTGCCATTCAACTCTCGCCAGAAGCGCGATTACCGTTGCCATTCCAAGTCTCATTTGTAAATCTGCTTGGGCAGACATTGTCGGAGCAGGAGCTTGTTGCCGTTGAGCAATCGATAGTCATTGAGTTGCCGGAAGTTATCGGCAGTGGGAGGATGCTGCCATCGGGGGTGTATTTTCTCGTTGTTCGTACGTCTGGTGAATCGGTAACTCGGAAGCTCTTGCTCCTAAAGTAGTCCGATTTAAATGCTTGACTACGACCCTGCCAGGCGTATAATTAGAAACAAGCCGAGCAGGAAGCGAAAGGTGACCAACAAGTTAATGAAAAAGACAGCAAAACTTACATGGCTCCTGATATTCTCCGGACTTTTGGTGTGTGCGGTCGCGTTCGCCAAAAAGGAGAAGGTCGGGACCATCGAAAATGGCTGGTACAGTGACGGCCGTTTCGGTTTTTCGATTGCCATTCCGGCCGAGTGGAAAGACGCCGGGCTTAAGAATGAGCCGACATCGGAGCGGGTCATGTTTGAATGGCGGAAGCCGCGAATTCCCATCAAGCTCAAGAGCAATCCGGGCGAGGCCCTGCGGCCGTTCGTGAGGATTTTTGCCGATTCAACGGGGCTTTCGGCGAAAGAGTTTTTCGATTCTTTGAATGTCGGCTCGACCAAGGATCCCTTCCGCGACCGTATCCTCTCCAAGTCGATATTTTTCCAGCGGGGCATGTCAAATCCGCCGGAGATAGAGCCCGCCACAGCCGAGAAAATAGGCGGTGTCGATGCGACGCGCTGGCATATTCGCCGCGAGTATTCAGTTCAAATTCAGAAGGATGAAATTACGCCACCGCAACTGGTTCGCGACTACCGCGTTGGTTACGTTTACATCGTCGGGTTTGACGGCTGGTTATTATATCTCGAAATGGCGTGCGAGAATCAGTTCCGCGATGAACTGGAGGACCAGTTCAAGAAGGTCGCATCATCAATCACCTTCCACTCTCTTCCGGCCGGCACTGATTCTACCAAGGCGGCCGAAGGAGGCGCCGAGAAATGATCCAGGGCAGAGAAAATTCGTCACTTTTTGTAGCCAAGGAGCGCGGCCATGTGGGCAGTTAGGATGTTCCTGACCATCATCTTTCTGATACTTGCCATTGCGTTTTACACATACAATATGAGTGAGCGCGTCGATGTAAATATTCTGCATACACGGTATCTGGATGTCCCCTTGATGGTAGTGCTATTAATCGCATTTGGCGCCGGGATGATTGCCAGTTTCCTGTTGGCGGTTACGTATTTTTTCCGGATCTCTTCGGAATCGGCGGCGAACAAGCGGCTGATAAAGCGTCTAGAAGCAGAGATCACTTCATTGCGGAACCGCCAGATTGATCAAATTGATTCGGTGTAAAGTATGTTCGAATTAAGCATGTATTATTACGTTGGCGGGGTTGCGATCATTCTGCTGTTGATGACGTTGCTGTCTTATCAAATTCGCCGCCGGCGCCGGGCGCACGAGAAGGATGGCAGTCTCTACATTTCCGCGCTGCAGTCGCTATTGGAAGGCGATCAGGTCGCGGCGTTTCACAAGCTCAAGGACGTCGTCGCGCAAGACACGCGCAACATTGATGCTTACCTGCGGCTGGGACGGATTTTGGCCGACCGGGGCAAGCCGCGGCAGGCAATACAGATTCACTCGGACTTACTGATGCGAGGTGAGTTGACCGCGCTGCAAAAGATCGCGGTTAACCGTCATTTAATTGACGATTATATTGCCGATGGTCAGCACGACAAGGCGATTGGTCTGCTCAAGAAAGAATTTGAACGCGACCACACCAATTTGCACGCCGGCGCGCGCCTGCTTGATCTGCTGGTAAAGAGCGACAAGTGGGATGAAGCCGAAGATGTGGCGGAGAAACTTTACCGCCGCGACTCGGAGAAGTTCAAGAGTCGCTTAGCTGAAGTGAAGATTCGTCTCGGCGATGTGATGGGTGAGCGCGGCAAGGGACGCAAGGCGCGCACGCTGTACAAGACCGGAATTCATCTTGATCCGACGAAGGTTGATGTTTGGGTGAAGGTCGGCGATTCGTATATCACCGAAGAACGCGTCGAGGACGCCGTCAAAGCATGGATGCATCTGGTAGAGAAGAGCCCGAATGATGCGCATTTGGTGTTTGACCGGCTGAGGCGATCGCTCTTCGATATGGGGCAATTCAACATGATCAGTTCCGTTTTCGAGAACATTCTCGAGCGTGATCCCAACAACATCAGTGCGACGATGGCTCTGGCGGAACTATATGAAAAGAAAGGCGACCGCTCACAGGCGCTTGATTTTTATCGCCAGATTGTTAATGCACATCCCAACTATGCGCCGGCGCACATCGGACTGGCGCGCATCTATCGCGAGCAGGGAAGAACCAGTGAAGCCTTCGACATTCTTGAAAACCTATTCTTCCAGCAAGAGGCAGCTCGCCAGCGTTCGTAAATTTGTCGCAGCCGTGACGCTCATGGCTGCATCGCTTTCTGTCACTTCTGTCAACGCTGCTAATCTTGATGAAGTCCGCACGCTCATTGACGCCGGAGAAATTCGCGCGGCACGGCAGCTATTGCTTGAGTCACCCTGGGCGGGGACTCCACTCGAGTGGGAGAAACTGAATTTCCAATTGACGCCTGCCGGTGATTCGCTTGAGAATCTCGGCAATGAGTTACTGACCGGAGAATTGCCCGCGGAGTTTCGAGCTTTAATCGTTACCACTATCGCCCGACAACATCTTGCAGTAAAAAAATATAAGGCCGGGCTTGAATTGATCTCACGCTGGGAAATTGAATGCCGCGAAGCGGAGAACTATCCGGAGATGCAGTTCACGCGAGCGCAATTACGACAGGAAATGGGCGAAGGCAAGAAGTCGAGAAACGAGCTCAGGCAGGTTATCATGACTGCGACCGATGCGAGTTTGCGGCTTCAGGCGGCGCTGTTGCTGGGAGATGTTGAATTGAACAGGGATCGGCTTGATGATGCAGCCGCGTATTACGTGCGCGTGGCGCAAGTCTCCGAACTGCATTTGCGACCGCTGGCACTGGAGCGGCTACGGAATCTCTATGCAGTGCAGCACGAATATGCGGAAGTGCAGCTTGTCGAGTCGGCGCTGAACTCGTACTGCAATGGTTACGGAGTCAATGCACCTGCGGTTTTTGCCTCAACTACACCAGCAGATGACGTCAAGAATGTCCAGTTGGAGACGACCGGTATGCTCCGAGGCGGACAGCAGTTTGCTGTTCGTGTGGGGACTTTCGATGACGAAGCATCAGCGCGTAAACTGCACAGACGCTTCATTGAGCAGGGGTACACTTCAAGGTTACTCGCTGACAGCCGCACCGGGCAGACCATTTATGTCGTCGATGTCGGGCGCTTCGCAAGTATCTCCAGCGCCGTCCGCTTCATGAACCGGCTGGCGCGGCAAAACAATGACACTTACTCCATCGTATCGCATTAGATGACAGGAAAACAAACGCCGCTGCTGGAGCAATACTTTGCCATCAAGAAGCAGCATCCGGACAAGTTGTTGTTCTTCCGTATGGGGGACTTTTACGAGATGTTCGGCCGTGACGCGGAAATCGCCGCTCCGATTCTCGGCATTGCGTTAACCTCACGGTCGCATGGGCAATCGACCAAGATGCCGCTGGCGGGCGTGCCCTATCATTCGGCGGAAAAGTATCTGGCGTTATTGATCAAAGCCGGGCTGAAGGTGGCAATCTGCGAACAGGTAGAAGATCCCAAACTCGCCAAGGGACTGGTGAAGCGTGAAGTAATTGAGATTATCACCCCGGGTACCGTTACTGTCGAGAGCGCCATGCCGCAAGGGCAGGAAAACATGTTGGTCTCGGTGTGTGTCGGGCAGGGAGATCGACTCGGGATTGCGGGGCTGGAGATCGCAACCGGACGAGTGGTCGTGTTTGAGGGTATCTCGGACTCGGCTATGGACAAATTGGAGTCGTTCAATCCGCAGGAGATTCTGGTGTCAGATAGTGGCGACGATGTGATCGAGCGACGGGCACAACGATTGGGCGCGCAAATCACGAAGTTGGAGAGTTGGCGATATCAGGACGATTTTGCATCTGAACGGATAAGGTCTTATTACAAAGTGCATTCGCTTGAGGCATTCGAGTTGGCGGCGTTTCCGCTGGCAGTTGCTGCGTTGGGAAGTCTGCTGTCCTATGTCGAAGAGATGAAGTTTGCGGCGCCGCTGCATTTAAGCCCGCCGCGATTTGCGGAAGATGCCGACCATGTCTATCTCGATGCATCATCGGTGCGCAACTTGGAGTTGTTGTCGTCAAATTCCAGCGAGAAGAAAGAACACTCCCTAATCGGATTGCTCGACTTTTGTCGCACGGGCATGGGCCGCCGATGTTTGGCGCGGTGGTTAGTTGCGCCGCTTAAGAATATCGAGCGAATCCGGGGGCGTCATGATGCGGTGGCAAAGTTTGTACTCGATGCCGATCTGCGATCGGAGATCGAGACGTCATTGGCAAATATTGCGGATCTGGAACGCCTGGCGGGCAAGCTGGGATACCGCAAGGCTAATCCGCGCGATCTGATTCAGCTGCGTAACAGCTTGCAGAAGCTTCCCGTGATAAGGCAACGGCTACAGAACTGCCATGTGGAGTTGCTGGTGGAGACTGCCAAGCGCTTGCCGGACTTATCGACAGTCGCCGAGAGGATTGATCGAGCACTGGTGGATGAGCCACCGATCCTCGTCAATTCGGGCGCGATGATTAAGCCGGGATTTAATCAGGAGCTGGATGCGCTTAAGGGTTCGATCAAGGACGCTGTTGACTATGTGGCGACACTGCAAGAGAAGCTTCGTGCGGAAACTGGTATCTCGACGCTGAAGGTCGGGTACAATTCGGTATTTGGATATTACATCGAGGTTACCAAAGCGCAACAGGGGAGCGTGCCGCAGAATTTCGTGCGCAAGCAGACTTTAGTCAATGCCGAGCGATACATCACTGACGAACTGAAACAGAAAGAGGAGTTGATTCTTGCCGCTGAAGACAAAATCAATCGCCTTGAGGAACGCGTCTTTCTGGAATTGCGCGAGGAGTTGTCCGCACACATTGTGCAGATTAGTCTGGCGGGGCGACTGCTGGGTGAACTCGACGTACTGCTTTCGTTCGCGATCGCAGCGCGCAAGTACAATTATAGTCGCCCACAACTTGTTGCCGAGTCAACTCTGGATATTACTGAAGGGCGTCATCCGGTAATCGAACAATTGCTGGCACGCGGCGACTTTGTCGGCAACGACACGCAACTTGATACGAATTCACATCAGGTACAGTTACTGACCGGTCCGAATATGGCGGGCAAGTCGACATACCTGCGACAGGTGGGACTAATCGTCATCATGGCGCAGGCGGGATCCTTCGTGCCGGCGCAGTCGGCGACAATCGGTGTGGTGGACCGGGTGTTTACAAGAGTGGGCGCTTCAGACCGTCTGACGATGGGCGAGTCGACGTTTTTGGTGGAGATGAATGAAACCTCGCGGATACTTAACAACGCAACACCACAAAGTCTGATATTGCTTGATGAAGTCGGACGCGGGACCTCGACTTATGATGGTCTGGCGATTGCGTGGGCGTTGTGCGAAATGCTGCACAATGATGAACGTCTGCGTTCGCGGACGATATTTGCAACGCATTTCCACGAGTTGACGGAGTTGCCGGCGCTTTGCCCACGGATTCGGAATTATCAGGTGCAGGTGCGGCGGCACAAGGACCGAATCATCTTCTTGCGCAAGGTTGTGCCGGGAGGTTGCGACGACAGTTTTGGAATTGAAGTCGCCAAGCTAGCGGGCATTCCAACGTCACTGACCAGGCGGGCAAAGGAAATTCTCGAAGAACTTGAGACGGGAAAGTTTGAACCGCTAAAGACGCGGTCGAAGTATCATTACATCAATCCGAATCAACTGGGATTGTTTGAGCAACGCGAGTCAGAGAGTCTCAAGCGACTGCAGAAACTGGAAATCGATTCGTTGACGCCGATCGAGGCGTTAAATATGCTGGCGGAGTTGAAGGAGCAAGCGGAGAAGGAACATGGCGTCAAGAATTAGGCTTCTCCCGAATGTGTTGATCAACAAGATCGCGGCCGGAGAAGTGATCGAGCGGCCGGCCTCGGTGGTGAAAGAACTGGTAGAGAACTCACTTGATGCACAAGCGACTTCGGTGCGAATCAACATCGCCGACGGAGGCCTGGGCCGGATCGATGTCAACGATAACGGCATCGGGATGACGGCGGAGGACCTGAAGCTCGCAACCTGCCGTCATGCGACGAGTAAGCTTGCCAAACCTGAAGATCTCTTTGCGATTAGCTCGTTCGGATTCCGCGGTGAAGCACTGCCGTCGATTCTTTCGGTCTCGCAAAGTACTTTCAAGTCGCGAGCACGCGGTAGTGATGCGGGATATCAGCTTGAGATAACAGGCGGGGAGTTGACATCAGAGGGCGAAGTCGGCTGCGATTACGGGACGACGATTTCGGTACGCAACATTTTTTTCAATACGCCGGCGCGGCGCAAGTTTCTCAAATCACCATCGGCGGAGGTGAGGCGGCTGATCGAAGTGGTTGAGTCGCTGGCGATCGCCAACCCGCAGTGTGAATTCATTCTCGACTCCGATGGGCAACGACTGGTTGATTTGGCGGCATCGACGGACAAGTTCGAGCGGGCAAAGCAATTGTTCGGAACGGTCAATGCTGAAAAGTTCGTGCGCGGTGAAAGAAGCGGAGATTCGCTTCGCGTCGAAGCTTTCGTTTCCAAACCGGAAGCGTGCCGGCGGAATCGCTCGCGAATCTTGCTCCTGGTGAACGGAAGGCGCATAGAGTCGCGCTCGCTGTTTGCGGCGGTGACATCGGCGTATGGTGAGTTTCTCGCAGGTGGATTATATCCGCAGGGGGCAATATTCATAACGATTGATCCATCGTTGGTTGACGTAAACGTTCATCCGGCTAAATCAGAAGTTCGCTTCGCGGATGAGCGAGTGATCTTTCACACGATTTATCACGTAGTCCGCGAATCGCTGCTCGAAGGACGGGTCGTGCCCGGATTGAATGCGGGAGGTTCGCCGGGACGACGCGAGGACTTTTCGGGCTATGCTCGCGAGGTCGATGCCAGACGGGCGGTGCAGTCGTTTTTCGAGCCCCGAAGTCTCAATCCAGTGCAAGCCGAAGAATCGATGGCGGCGATCTTTGCTCAAACCACTCCGGCAGCGACACATCATGGGATGGAGACAGCAACGGAGTCACTGCCGCTACAGGTAACAGAGGAAATACAGCCAGCGACAGCGCGCCACGAGTTGTCGACGGCTTTGCGCGGTGATGTTAAGCTTCAGCAACTGGCGTTGCTTTATATAGTGGCGGTGACCACTGATTCGATATTAATCATAGATCAACACGCGGCACATGAGCGGATCCTGTATGAGCTGGCGTTGAAGTCGTTTGGACATCACACGATTTCGTCGCAAAGGCTGTTGCTGCCGATGCAGGTGCATCTTGAGCCGGACGACCTGTTTACCTACGAGAAGGAGAAGGAATCGCTGGCGGCGCTGGGGTTTGTCGTCGAAAGCTTTGGCCCGCGACAGGTACAAATTGAAGCTGTGCCGGCCGTGCTGGGGCGAAAGAATCCGGAGAATGTTTTCCGGGAATTGCTGGATGATTTTTCTGATGTCAAAGGGGATGAGCAGAAGCGGTTTCAGAAGAAAGCGGCATCGTTTGCCTGTCGGGGTGCGATTATGTCAGGTGACCGGTTGACGGAACCGGCGATGAGGGCGCTATTTGAAAATTTGATGACCTCGGAAAACCCCTATGTTTGTCCGCATGGCCGGCCGACGATGATTCGATTTTCCAAACATGAACTCGACGTCAGATTCGGGCGAATTGGCTAAGCCGACAATTCCGGTGCTGGTGGGGCCGACTGCAGTCGGGAAGACGGCAGTTGCGCTTGAGCTTGTAAGGCGTTTCAATCTGGAAATTGTCTCGTGTGATTCGCGGCAGATCTTCAAATACATGAATATCGGGACGGCAAAGCCGACAGCGGAGGAGCTTGGCGGGGTTCCATACCGGCTGATTGACTATGTGGAACCGAATCGGAGCTATTCGGCGGCGCTTTATCGGTCGGATGCAGTTGCTGAAATTGGAAAGATATTAGATTCTGGTCGACGGCCGCTAATTGTTGGCGGGACCGGACTTTACCTAAAAGCGCTGACTAAAGGTCTTTTCGCAACACCTGACAAGGATGAATCATATCGCCAGAAACTTGGAGCGATCGCTACAGCCGAGTTGTATAAGATGCTGATGGAAATTGACTTACAGGCAGCAGCGAGCATTCCGCCGAACAACCGTGTCCGGGTAATCAGGGCACTGGAAATCCACAACTTGACCGGTCGTACCAAAACGGAACTGTCAGCAGGTGGAGAGTATCCCGAGCAAAAGTATCACTTTGTGATATTTGAACTAAATCGTTCGCGGGAAAAACTTTATCAATTTATAAATTTTAGGGTCGATAAAATGATAGGGGATGGATTGATCGCCGAGGTAGAGCAACTGCTCGATCTCGGTTACGGTCAGTCGCCCGTTTTGAAGCAGACAGTCGGTTACCGCGAGGTAATCGAGTATTTACAGGGTCAAATCAGCCTCGAGGAATGCACAGGGCTGATCAAGCAAAGGACCCGGAACTACGCCAAGCGACAGATTACTTGGTTTCGCCCTGAACCTAACATCGTGAGAATCGACCTTGAGAGCGAAACCGGAAGGGAAAAACTCGTCGGCGAACTTGACAAATTAAAACTTGACACGTAAATATGCTAAGTCATATCTTCCAACGGTTTACGTTCTATTTACTAATATGGGAGGGAACGGGATGTTGCTTCGATTAAGTTGTTTCCTTGTTGCCGTCGTTCTCGCGGTAGCCGGATGTGCTTCGACAGTTCGCCAGGGCTCCGCAATAGCGTCGGCCAACGAGCGTGCCGTCGCGAATACTGATAATCGCGCGGGCTACAATTCCGTGCCTTCCGATACCGCTGTTTCCCCGCTCCAAGATGAAATGTATCTTCAGGCACTAGACGAATTAGCGTTGGCCGAAGAATACTATCAGTATGGTGCGCAAGCAAATGCGGCTGAACGCTGGAATGAAGCGCAGTACAACTTTGAAAGATCGATCGCCATCCTTTCTGCTCTCGATATCGAGCCTGATGTTAATACCGAGTATGGACAGCGCTATACGAGCCTTCTTGGGGATATCCGGTCGGAATATAAACTCACATTGCTCTATTTGGCGACGATTCCGGGTGAGACCTCGAGCTCGGCGTTTGTTGATCGGTTTGAAGAAATCGATGACTTCGCGAAGCTTCGCGAAGAGCGGGTTATCACAGATGTCGACAAGACAGAGACTTACGATATTCCGATCGTCGTTAATGAGAAGGTTGAAAACTGTATCATCTATTTCCAGACTATCGCCCGCGACTTCTTCCAGTCGGCGTTGACACGTTCCGGCAAATACACGCCGATAATGGCGCGGATACTTCAGGAAGAGGGTCTACCGACTGACCTCATTTATCTCCCACTGATTGAGTCTGGTTATAAGACAAATGCGTATTCCTGGGCGAAGGCGACTGGTCCGTGGCAGTTTATTAGCAGCACCGGAAAACATTATGGATTGTATCGCAATTGGTGGTACGACGAACGACGCGATTTTGAAAGATCGACGCGCGCTGCTGCCCGATACCTGTCTTTCCTTTACAGCCGTTACGATGACTGGTATTTGGCGTTGTCGGCTTACAATGCAGGTGAAGGTAGAATCGACCGCGCAACCAAGAAAGAAAACACGAAGGACTACTGGAGGCTCAAGACCATAGCTCGCGAAACTCGCGACTATGTTCCGTTGTTCCTTGCAGCGACGATTATTGCTAAGAATCCCGAAAAGTATGGATTCACGGCTTACTACGATGAGTGTCTCGAGTATGAGACCGTTACGGTCGGCAAATGTGTCGATCTGCGGCACGTAGCCAAGGCGATTGGCACCACGCATGAATATTTGCAGCATTTAAATCCCGAGCTTTTGCGCAATATCACGCCTCCGGGAATTGAAACCTATCGCCTGCGCATTCCCAAAAACACAGAGACAGCGTTCTGGGCCTCGTACGACAATTTCCAGGAGCCGACCGTAGCAGGTGTTGAAAAGCACACGATCAGACGCGGCGAATCCTGGGCGAGCATTGCCAAGAAGTACGGAATTTCCTCGAAGGTTTTGGCAGAAGCCAATGGCAGTTCGACCAAGAGCAAGTTGATTGCCGGCAAGACCCTGATGATTCCGATCAAGAATTCCGAGCTGGCGCGCGCGAGCAACTCAAATCGCAAGTCGTCGAGTTCTTCTTCAAAGACCAAAGCCAGCGCGAATGGAATCTATACGGTCAAGAAGGGTGACAATCTCACGCAGATTGCTGAAGCCCATGGTACCACTGTTAATGATCTGCGGTCGCTGAATGGGATTGGGCCTTACGCTAATCTATACCCGGGTCAGAAGCTCAAAGTCAACTCGAGCTCATCAAGAGCAACCAAGTCATCGGGTAACAAGATCATGACCTACAAGGTGAAGAAGGGCGACACGCTGGCGAAGATAGCGCAGAAGTACAATACCAACACGCAAGAGATTGCTTCGATCAACGGAATTCATACAATTGATCATTTGCGAATTGGCCAGCTGATCAATGTGCCGGCCAATCAGCCGGCGGCGAAAGGCAAATCGACAAAATCGAGCAAGGGCGGGGGAATATTAGTTTACGTGGTGAAGGCCGGCGACACGCTATGGGACATTGCCAAGACTTTTGGCACGACGGTCGAAGACATTGTGACGTTGAACAAGCTGCCTTCGCGTAAAGTAAAGATCGGCGATAAAATAAAAGTAAAGCGCGGATAGAGAAACGAGCAGGATGGCAAAGGCGCGGGACATAGTCATTGGAGTGATAATCGCAGGAAGCTTCCTCGTATTTTTAGGCATGATCCTGTTGATGTTTTTCCTCGGCCGCAGCGGCGATGACGGGGATTTCTCGTTTGGCTCTCTGGGCAGCAGCGTAGCGATCATCAATCTATATGGCGTGATTGATTCACCGACGGAAATTGTGCGCCAGCTTGATCGCTGGGGTGACGACGAAAGCGTAAAAGCGATTGTAATCCACATCAACTCGCCGGGCGGCGGCGTTGCGGCATCGCAAGAGATTTATGAGAAGGTGCTCAAAGTCAAGCGCGAGTCGGAGAAACCGATCATAGCGTCGATGGAATCGGTCTGCGCTTCGGGCGGATATTATGTTGCCGCAGCTTGCGATCAGATCGTGGCGGATCCGGGAACTGTCACCGGGTCGATCGGCGTGATTTTTCAGTACCCGATAGTGGAAGAGATGTTCAATAAGGTCGGTATCCAGTACCAGACGATAAAGTCGGGTGGTCGCAAGGACATTGGTTCACCGTTCCGGAAGCCGACTGAAGCCGATTCGGCGGTTTTTCAGGCGATTGTTGACGACACCTATCACCAGTTTGTGGATGTCATTGTTGCCAACCGCAACTTGCCGCGCGACGAGGTTCTGAAGATTGCCGACGGTTCGATTTATTCGGGGCGGCAGGCGCAGCAACTGGGTCTGGTAGATTCGCTGGGTACGTTTGAGGATGCCGTTGATTTGGCCGGCGAGATGTGCGGATTAGGTGAGGACCCCGACCGGGTGCGGGAAGTTCCGCGCCGACGCGGCAGTATATTTGATTTGATTGAGGGGCTGTTGCATTTAGATATCAGCGGATTGATAGATAAGAATCAAGGACTGATCTACCCGCAGCTTAGGTACATTTTCAACTGATCGGGTTGAGAGTCGGATAAACAGGGAGTGGAAGTAAATGATAATGGATAATGACAAAAGGTGTAGAAACCTCTGGAGGAGAGTGACCCGACATGACCAAAGCTGATCTGGTGGAACGTGTCGCCGAACGGACCGGCCTGACCCGCACTGATGTCGCGGTGGTCGTAGATTCGTTCCTGGATACGATTAAGAAGTCGATGGAGGAGATGCAGAACATTGAGATTCGCGGCTTCGGAACCTTCAAAATCAAGCTCCGCAAGGCGCGCAAGGCGAGAAACCCGCGCACAGGAGACGAGGTTCCGGTTCCTGATCGCAAAGTTCCGGTCTTCAAACCGTCGAATGAGTTCAAGGATCTTATCACAAAACTACCTCTGGAAGGCCAATAAATTTACTTGCGCTGACAGACGGGATTGCTATATTGCCCGTCTGTTAGTTTCGTTGATTGGTTTACGGAGGTTGAATGCCGAGCGGCAAAAAGCGCAAACGCCAAAAGATTAAGACTCATAAGCGTAAGAAGAGAAGAAGACGCGATCGTCATAAAAAGAAGATCTAGTGCCTAAAAGGACACGCGTGAGCGTGTCCTTTTAAGCATCGGGGCGGCTTCTATCCTGATATTTCCTTGTTTCGCACCCATCACAAGCGAAGGTAAGCGCATGCGCCATATTGAATTTGGCGATTGTTGCCTTCTATCCACAGTTGACGGGCAATCTGTGCCTGTGACAGGTTTCCGGTTAATTAGCATTGACAAAACGGGTCTACGTTATATACTTCCCTTATACACAGCGCCATTTCCTGTTCTTTCGGGCCTGAATTCAAATCGATGAGTTTGGGTCGCCGTTAATTCTGTCTTGGCGATTCAAAGCAAACTGCTGACGACTCGAATCAGATCATTCGAGAAGGAGGAGACATGCAGAGAGTCCTAATGGTTTTCGTGGGGGCAGTTCTTGTTTTGTTTGCCGGAGGGCAAGATCACGTTTCATCCGCCCAAGAAGTTGCAGAGACCTTTGATGTGGCGAAGGCACAAACGTCGGCGATTGTGTGTGGCGACGCTGATGGGTCAGGCGAGGTCGATTTGGGGGACGCGATTTATCTTATCAACTATCTCTATGGCGAAGGATCTGCGCCGAATCCCCGACAAACCGGCGACCAAAACTGTGACGGCAAGATTAACATCGCAGATTGTGCTTATCTGATAGCCTACATTTTCGATCTCGGCGGCGAAGCGCCTTGTTGCCCAAGTGACGCCGAGCATTGTCCGCGGATTTATACGACCTCATTCGATTTGGAAACGGCGAAGCAGACTGCAGACCTGGCGCATTGGGCCTATTTTCCCGCAAGTGATTTCAGTAGCGGGAGTATCATTGCTGAATGTTGGGAAGCTATCACCTTCATCGAGTCGGATCCCGACTTCGAGTGCGACGTGGTTATTACTGGTCAGGAAGATACGCAGTTGTTTCTGGCCCAGGATCCCTGGACAGATGATGTCGTCGTATCTTTTCGGGGTTCCGGGCCGCTTGCAGACTGGATAACGGATGCCCAAGCTGCTAATCCTGCCGATTGGGTATTTGAAGACGGCACGGTTGTTACGAACGCCGTCCACAAGGGTTTTCTTTGCGCCTACCAAAGTGTTAAGTCTGAATTGAAATTGGAGCTGGCTAACTTCATCGACGGCGTGGAGGATTCGTCCAACGCGCGAGTCTACTTCACTGGACACAGTCTTGGCGGGGCTCTGGCAACACTGGCTGCGCTTGATTTGTCTTCTTGGTTGGTGGAAGACTTCGGCTATAGCCGCGACAATGTTGTGCTGTACACTTACGGCGCGCCGCGTTCGCTCAAGGAAAAGCTGCTTGCCGATTTCCGTGATCGCGTTCCCAATGCGCATGCGGTAGTGGAAAAGACGGATCCGGTTCCATATTTACTGGCAAGCTATACGCATATTAACAGTCTGATCGAGATAAATTCCAAGGTGGACGACAACGACATTCCGAAGAAGACACGGTTGGAATATATAAACGGCGAGTGGTTGACAGGTTGCGGTCCTGCCAGCGATCCGGTGCCGCCGGCCTTTAATTTCTACGGCCACGATCACAGGGAATATCGGAATCGGCTCGGCATGGTTCTTACACCGGGACTGCCCAAGATTGAGTTGGTTGTCAATAACGGCTACTTCAAGTATCAGTGGAGCGGCGATGTTCAAGGTCCGTGCGACCGGGTAGTACTTTGCGAAGACTGCCCAAACGTATTCACGGAGGCTGAATTGATTTTGCGAAGCTGGGAATGGGTCGTCCATGGAAGTTCGCAGCAGACGTTGCTGCCGAAGCGTGAAGGCATGCAGGTTGCCTATATCGACGGCTATAATCGCGTTCTCAATACGACGCCTCCCTATGCTGCCAAGACGCCGACGACGTTGACAATCAAGAGACGACCGCTCGGTGTACTCGAAGCAAGCTGGAAAGTTTCGGATGAAGGGCATCACGATTATGTAGCCCTTTACAACAAGAATCCAAATACGGCGGGACCCAGCGGGTATATGGCCGGCACAAAGCATCTGGTGTTGCCGGATCTCGATGACCGCCATGCGTGGACGCGGATCGGCGGAACGTATTGGCTCGCTTATGTCACGGCTGATGCGGCGGTCGGTGGCAAACGGCGGATTCTTCGCGTCGTCGGACCGATTAACTAAGTTCCAACAGGGAGTTTGACATTATCGCCCATTGGCCGTCTTAATCATAGACAGGAAAATCGTCGTTGTTGGAAGACAAGGCAGGAGCTATGTTGAAAACGGCGGTAGGAAAAGGAGCCGTGAATATGGGCGGTTACAGAGTTCTTCTGGCAGCGGTGCTGGCGGCGGCGATGATATCGCAGGCGACGGCGGCAAGCAATTCGTGGTTTAATCTGCACAATCGGGCGGGGCTGTTTTTGGAAGTTCATCGGGCGAATCTTGATCGGTCCAATCAGTACTATAGTGAGACGCAACAAAGCGGGTGGGCATCGATTATGAATATCAATGTACTTCTGAAGGACAATATTCATGTAGTGGCGGAAATTCCGATAGCAGGCGCGACGTTTGACTGGAGTTACGGCGAAAATGGAGGCGCAGGACACACATCGGATGCAACTTTGGGCAATCCCTATCTGGGATTTGCCTGGTCGAACCCGGGGAATTCGTGGATTTTCGAACTGGCATTGTTGATGCCGGTAATTCCCGGTCGAGAGAGCATTCCGATCGGACAGATCGAAGCAATGTTTGTCGACAAAATCGAGGCCTTTGAGCCCAAGACATTTGGTCTTGAATTAGGACTCGGACGTCGGGACACTGGGTGGGATGGATTCGTGTTTAGGAGTATGGCGCGGGGGATTCTTCAGGATGGTATCAGCTTTGATGTCGAACTTGATGCAGCGCGGGAGTTTCGTCGGGCGTTCTTCCAGGTAAGCTATGTTGGACGATGGCGAGCAGTGACAACTGAAACACATCTGGCCTATGCGGAAGACAGTTATAAGAGTGACAAGTTCGCCTCGCAGTTGATGTTTGCGGTCGGGCCAAGGACGGACAAGTTGGAGGCTGGTATCAGCATGATTGTTCCGCTGGAGGAATTTGTTCCATATGCGCCGAGTGTGGTGTGGGGAGTGAATTTGCGGTGTTTTATTGAGGCGGGGGCGGAGCAGAAGTAAGGGGCGGACTGCGGATTGGAGTTGTCTGCGAGAGAGAGGTTCAGGTGTCACAGCCGTGAAAATAATTGGTGTGGACTTCACGAGCAGACCAACCAGAAAGAAGCCGATTGTGGCGGCGCATTGCACACTAACCGGCAAGCGGCTTGATGTTGAAGGGTTGCAGGCACTTCAGGATTTCATTGGTTTTGAGAATTTGTTGAGGGAGTCGGGTCCATGGATTGCGGGTCTTGATTTTCCATTTGGGTTGCCACGCAAGTTCCTTGAGAATGATGGCTGGAACGGAGCATGGTGTGAATATGTCGCCAAGGTAGCGGAACTCGGCAAGGTGGAGTTTGAGGCACGACTGACTGCCTATAAGAAACATCGCGAGTTCGGCGACAAAGAGCATCAACGCAGGACCGACAAAGCACCGCGGGCACGCAGCCCGATGAAATTGTTCTATCCACCGGTCGGCAAGATGTTCTTCCAAGGTGCGACGCGACTGCTTTCAAGCGGCGCGTGCGTGCTGCCGTGCCGGCCGAACTCATCGGAGCGTATCGTCGTTGAAGCCTACCCGGCCGTAGTTGCGCAGCGCCTGATTAAGTTGCGATCGTACAAGAATGATCAAAAGAACAAACAGACTGGTGACCAGGCCGAAGCTCGCAAAGAGATCATCTCGGGGTTCGATTGCGATGTCTTTCGAGAGACCTACGGGATCAAAGTCGAAATCTCGAAATCAATGAATCTGGAATTGGCAGGGGATGCATCGGGAGATTCATTGGACGCTGTGTTGGCGGCGATTCAAGCGGCCAGCTCATTTGTTATCAATGGCGATTCGTTTGGGATTCCGAGGGATGTTGATGCCGGGGAAGGATGGATTGTTGACCCTGGGTTGAAGAGCAGTTGACTGGCACATAAGGCACGCCAGGCGTGGACGATTGAAAGGTAACGAGTACGGGGCAGTGGACGAATAGACCGGAACCGCCCCACGCCTCGCTTCGGGTGAGTTAAAAGGGCTTTCCTTCCTAATGACTTGGAAACATGTTCCGCTTCTAACTAGGCTCGCAGTGACAGCATATTCCCTACCTCGCACTCTGACAAGCACTTCCGGAATTCGGCACAAAATTTGAACAGGTGTAACGTGCATGAAAGCGCGTTTGGCAGTACTCTGCTTTTTTCTGACCTGTATTCTCTGGTTCATCGACGGTAACGCCGGCAATGTGGCGGACTTCCGGGTCAATGACGATTTCGGGACGACGTATCAGGGTTACTCCAATATCGCGACCGACCTCGAGGGCAACTTCGTGGTGTGCTGGTACGACAAACGCAATGGCGACAACGATATTTATATCCAGTTGTTTGACCGCTTCGGGACGAGGCAGGGAGCGAACCGCCGCGTCAATGATGACGCCATCGGCAACGAGCAATTCCGGCCTTCGATGATGAAGGACCAACTCGGGAAGTTCGTTGTGGCTTGGCAGGATTACCGCGTGACGGGGTATCCGTTTAATGCGGATATTTACGGCCAGCGCTACAACGCGGACGGGTCGGCGGCCTCGGCGAATACCAAGATCAACGATGATTTCGGCGTGGAAACGCAAGGGTGGCAGGATATCGACGCCGACGATTTCGGCAACTATGTGCTGGTGTGGGAGGACAACCGCAACGGCAACTACGATGTTTACGGGCAGCGCTACCATAAATCGGGCACGAAGCTGGGAGCGAATTTCCGCATCAATGATGATGCGGGGGCGGCGTATCAGCACAATCCGAAAGTCGCGGTCGACGGCGACGGCGATTTCACTGTGGTGTGGTACGACAACCGGCAGGGGCTGGATTTGATTATGGGCCAGCGTTATAACGCCTCGGGCGTGGCGTTGGGAACGAATTTTCTTATCAGCGACAATCTTACCGCCAACAAATGTGTGATGCCGGATGTCGCCTGCGACTACGCGGGCAATTTCACGGTGGTGTGGATCGACTACCGCAACGGCAGTTATCCGAGCAACCCTGATGTTTACGGCCGCAACTACTGGGCTAACGGAACGAGCAGGAGTGCGAATTACCGAATCAACACCGATGGCTCTAACGGCGCGCAAGCCGAGGCGGTTGTCGGAATGGATTATTTCGGAAATTTCATCACGGCATGGCGCGACGACCGGCAGGGGAACAACGACATCTGGGCGCAATACTATCGTGCTGACGGAACTATTCTCGGCGGCAATTATCGCGTAAATACCGACCAGACGACAACGACGCAGTCATTCCCGAATGTGACGATGGATGGGATTAACATCTACTACACGTGGACCGACGACCGCAGCGGCAGTTTCGATATCTGGGCAAGAATTACAGAGTATGGCGCGCCGGCGATTGTCGTATCGCCGACGGCGTTTCAGTTTACTGCGCAATTAGGGGGAAGCAATCCTGCGGCGCAAAGTCTTCTGATTAACAACACCGGATATGGCATTCTCAATTGGACGGCGACCGACAATCAAACCTGGTTGACGGTGACGCCGACAACAGGGACAGCGCCGGATACAGCGAGTATATCGGTAAATATCACCGGGCTGGCCCATGGCGAGCACACGGGAAGAATCACGATTGCGGATACGGCGGGCAAAGATAGCTCACGCACGGTCGTTGTAACGTTGAATATCACGGCGCCGACCTTGAAGATCACGCCCGGATCGGTGACGGTTGAGACGCGCTTGGGCGTACCGCCTCCCGATGACAAGTATTTCATGATCGAGAATTCCGGTTCTGGTACGATCAATTGGACGATTACGGGCAAACCGAACTGGCTGGGGCTTTCGCAGGTTGCAGGGACAGCGCCTTCGGCGGTTGACTTGGAATTTCTGACCGATTCATTGCCCGGCACCGGAAATTACACGGCGAACTTAAGCATCGTTTCGCCACAGGCGGTGAATTCGCCGCAACAGTTCACGGTGAATCTACAGCATACGACCGATGTTCCGATAATTGCGGTTGATCCGGATACGTTGAATTTTACTTTCGCGGCGAATGCGGAAACGATTCCGACGGCGGAACTGGTGATTTACAATGCCGGAGCAGAGACAATTGACTGGAACATTATCGCGGATGCGACCTGGGTGACGGTTAGTACCGAAGACGGCTTGGGTGATGCGGTAGTCAATGTCGGCATAACGACGGGCATTTTGGAAATCGGCGAGCACTATACGACATTGGCGATCAACGATCCGAACGCATATAATTCTCCGAAGACAGTGACGGTGCATGCTTCAGTGGCTGCGCCGCCACCGTCGATTTGTGCGGAGCCAACGGAAATTGACGTGATAACACGCGCCGGTGCGGCGGTAGTCGACACTTTCAACGCAGTTATCAAGAATTGTGGTGCGGCCGGGATCAACTGGACTGCGACGACGAGCCAACCGTGGCTTGCGATCAGTCCGGCAAGCGGCGGCGACAGCACGGAAGTCGTGGTCATTGTCGATCCAACGACACTTGGTCTTGGAAGTCACAGCGGGCAGATCACGATTACATCAGCCCAAGCGAGCAACTCGCCATATGTGTTGTCGACCGAACTGACGGTTTTGCCGGTTGATACTTTGAGCCTGTCATCGGCTAATACCGTTCCGGGAAGTCCGACTGATCTGCAGTTTTCGCTGCACAGTTATTTGCCGGTTGATAGTCTAGCGATTGCGGTTGCATTTGATGATGCGGCGTTGCGCGTGGATTCGGTTACAGCGGCAGGACGGGCCATCGGCAAACTTGGATTCAGTATTGTGTCATCGCAGGCTCTAGGAATGACGGAGATCGCGATTGCAACGAATGACTATTCGGCTTCCATTCCAGCGGGCATCGGACCGATTGCTAATCTCTACCTGACGGTCGAAAGCGATGCAACAGAAGGGGAATATGCGGTAACCTCGACGGCGACCGTGAGCGATTCAACGCGATTCGTGTTTCCGGTGCATAGCATTGACGGATCGGTTGCGATTGGAGCGGCGACGCCGGTGTATCCGGTCGAGAGTCCGATCATACCGACCGAGTTTGCGCTTGAGCAGAACTATCCAAACCCATTCAATGCGACGACCAATATACCTTATGCGCTGGCAACTTCGGGAGAGGTTACGGTTGAAGTATTGAACATTCTCGGGCAGAAGGTAAAGTCGGTGCACTCCGGTTACCAACGGGTTGGCAGATACTATGCGACCTGGGACGGCAGAGACGACGGCGGCAAGGAGCAGGGGACAGGCATCTATTTTGTGCGTCTTCGGGCCGGCGGTCAGTCGCTGATTACCAAGGTTGTGCTGCTCAAGTAATACTCCAGTCCTAGTTTCTCATTCCCACACAAATCACCGTTTTGCACAAGCAAGGGTGATACGTATATTCTCCTGACATGAAAAGATTCCTCATTGCTGCTGTAATGCTACTATTCGTCTGCGAAGCTGCATTTGCGGTTTATCCGCAGGCGAAGACGATTGATGATGGCAACCTCACGCTGTTTGTTCTCAACACAGGAAGTTTCGGTGTAGATCCAGGCCGGACACGGCAGGGGTTTGCGGGATTGTATTACCCGCGAACGACATCTAATGCGCTGATGGCCGGAGGTGGAATCTGGGTGGCGGGAAAGAAGGATGGAGATTGGCGGATCACGATTTCCGGCGACGAGAGCGAATTTGTTCCTGGTCCGGTGGGAGGAGGGGGCGTCGCGGCGGATACGACGTTTCGACTTTATAAGATCACACGCGGCGAGGATTACGCGCAAAATGATGACCACCGCAACTGGCCGGCTTCATTAGGAGCGCCAGTCGATGCATTTGGAAGGCCGCTACTGCGAGGCTCGCAGTCAATCTTCACGATGTTCAATGATCTCGACACGGCGGCGCATGTGTTCACCGGATTTTCCGGGACGCTGCCGCTGGGGGTCGAGGTCAAGCTGAATGTACACACGTGGGACAACGATTTTCAGCTGTTTGATACGGTATTGACGCAGGTCGTCATTCTCGATTACACAATTACCAATAGGGGAGAAACGGCAATCGATTCCTGCATCGTGTCGCTCTACGCCGATCCCGATATCGGATATTCTGGCAATGATCGACTTGGCTCCAAGGCGGAAGTGCAGTGCGCCTATGTTTACAATGATTCGAACATCGATTCCGATCTGGGCGATTCGCCGCCGGTGGTGGGAGTTGTAGTGCTGGAGAATCTTGCCGGCTCAATGAACTATTACTATCCGTGCAGTCGATTCTATCCGGAATGCATACCAATAGACACACTGCCGAAATTACTGAACCTGATTCGCGGACTGAAGCCGAATGGACAGCCGTATTTCAATCCGGTGACAACATTTCCAACGACATTTCCGTTTGACGGCAATCCGTTTGACAGCACCGGCTGGCTCGCCGATTTGTCGCGCGATTACCGGTTCATTCTCAATACTTTGCCGACGGATTTGGCAGCGGGTGACAGCATCAAATTGAAGGTGGCGCTGATCGTTTCAAAAGGTGCGACGACTAAGGATGGTGTGCGGCAATTCTTGGAGACGGCAACTATGCTGCGAGGGCTCGAGAAATCAGATACGCTTACGCCACAGTTCGCGATTTCGGCGGAGAATGCCGTTGCAGTGAACGGGCGCCGGGTCATTGGCAAAGATTGGGGCGGACGATACATTGGCGGGGGCGCGGACTTGGCGACGCGATACTTGGGTTTCGGCGCCAGTTCTGACGATCTAATTCCCGCTACGCTCGCCATAGGGAGATCAGGCGGGCAAGAACTTCTGCGGTTTGTACCTAACGGTTCGCGATTTGAATATGCGGGCAAGGCAGAGGGCAACGCCGGGGTAAGCCTTCTTGCAAACGAGGAGAGGCAACAGTGCATCTTTCTCGACATAGACAAGGATGGACTGATCAGCAATCGAAGCGGAAAGCTTGATCCGTTCATCCTGACCAAGCTTGATTATGATGTTCCCGTTAAGTGGGCGATTGGGCGAGATCTGACGACTTTGTCCGATCGGCTTCTGTATGCAGTGCAGTTGGATCAAAGCCGCGATGATGTGGCGGGTACGGAGATTTTGTTTGATGGGGCAATGATGGAGGCGGAATTCGGATCGATTGCAGATTATCTGGGTGTATCGGAGCCGAGGAGCGAGGCGCCGACGGAGTTTGTATTCAGAATTACCAATAACACTCGTTTTGTTCAACAAATAGACTTGATTTCGAATGATCCATTGCGGATAGATTTCTCAACGACGAGTTTCGATTTAGGCGTCGGCGAGAGTCGATATGTGTCGATGTATTCGACGGCACCGTACCTGGCAGATCAGGACTATGAAGTATTTCTTCACAGCCACGGGTTTGATGATGGGGTCAGAAGATTGCCGATATATGTGCAGCCGACGTTGATCACAGTGGCCGGGGATGTCGACAACGATGGGGAATTGAACTTCACCGACCTGCTGCGGATGGTAAGGATTCTTTATCGCGATGAGCCGATTGTGACGCCGATCCGGCAAATCGATGCCGACTGCGATTTGCGCTTTGGATTACTCGACCTCATTTTGTTTGTCAACTACTTATATATGCAGACCGCATTGCCGTGCGATTCCGCGCAAAGATGAGAGTGCATCTGATACGACTGTTCCTTGTTGGGATGGCCTTGTGTGCGATCAATTCGGCGACTTTGGCACAGACCGTTACAGGTGATTCGACCCGTGCGGGGAAGTCGCATGTGAATCGCAACATGCTGATTGGCAATCTGGTCGTGGGTACGGGGGCGTATTTCTATTTTGAGAACACCTGGGGTGCGCCGGATGGAAAGTTTCACTTCAAGAATGAGCTTCACGACAATGTGGCGTTCACGGATGAAATCAGCCACTTCTATGCGGGCTACAAATTGACCGATGGATTTCGCTGGTTCTTTCGCATGCTGAAGATGCCGGAGGAGAAGCAGCTTAAGTATGGGGCACTGCAAGCGGCGATCATTCTCACGCTGGTTGAGATTCCGATGGATGCTTTCAATCCTGATCAGGGATTTGGCGTCAGCGACTTTGTGCTCGACTATGGCGGAATCGGGTATTCGCTGCTCGATGCCAAGTATCCGAACCAGTTCGACATGAAGTTTTCGGTCAAGCAGCCACCGTGGAGGTTCGACAATAAGTTTCTCGCAAGCAAGAATGAGGAGTTTGCCAATTTCATCTGGTGGGCGACATACACGCCGAAGACGATATCAGTGGGCCTCGGATATGGAATCGAGTATGACCAATATGGACATGCGCAGTCGCAAGTGTTTCTTGGCGCCGGGACGACGCTGTATGATTTGTTGTATTTGATTAAGCCGAGTGTTGCGAAGGAATTGAAGGCGCTGGATTGTTATTTCATTAATCTGAGAGTGGAGTTGTAGGGGGGCTCAAGATCTCATCATTGCGGTTAAACAAAATCGCTGTTTGACAGTCATAGACATTGAAGGCAATATTTGACGGTCGGAGGGCAAGTAATGAAAAAGGCGAAGCAAGAGATGCGCGCGATGTGGTGGTTGGCACTCATATTCATGCTGGCGGCAATCGGCGGATGCGGCGATAAGATTACCAATTACTACACGACAGTCAATGAGGGGCTGACATCAATCGTCCGAGCAAAATTGATCGGGTGGAGATGCGGAGTTGGCGATTTTCACAACAATCCCGAGGGGCCTGGTAGATTCACTTCGTCCGATCCCTTGCGTGCTCTAGTTACGTTTGAGTACATTAATGGTAACGGTCATTCGGAATACACAAATGATTCGTCGGAAGTCACTCTTGAGCTACCGAACGGACCTTATCGAATCATCGTGGAGACGAAGTATACGTGGCCAGATACGTTTTTTAATTGCCAGATACCCGATGATCTGAATTTTGAGTTGAATATCACATATGACTTCTGGCTGGCAGATTCGATTCGCATCGGTTTTTGGTATAGCCCGGCCAGTGACTCGTTGGGGATTTATGCAGAGCGGAGACTCATCAGCAGACTTCGCGATATGGTACCCTATATGTTTGGGTCGGGATTTCGTTGGGCATCGTACACGACAGATCCAATTGGCGATCAAAGCACTATGAACGATTATTACCTTGCGATTCGCCGCGGTTCTGGGCTGTACACTTATGAGGTAATTCAGGCTGTGAAGGCGGCGTTGTCAACAGGCAGGACCGATGGAATATTTCCTGCGTCGATGAGCTACAGGGATGCCGGGTATATTTGCCTGATGTAAGTCGGTGGATATCTGAAAAGGAATAGTAGCAGTCAGAAAGTCGTTTCCGGTTGCTGATTTTCATGGATGTAGCGAGGCTGCCTTGAAGTAACGCTGACGACTCGGAAGATGTGTTGACAGACGGAAAAGCGATTGACGCCTATCATAAAGTAGAATAACCTGACAAAGGGGGAGAAGCGGAGCTATGTCAGGTCATCGGGTAATAATGCATGTCGATATGGATGCGTTTTTTGCGGCCATTGAACAGCGCAATAATCCGCAGTTGCGCGGCAAGCCGGTCATCGTCGGCGGGAGTCCGGGCGGTCGCGGAGTAGTTTCGACGGCTTCGTACGAAGCGCGCAAGTTCGGGATTCATTCGGCAATGCCGGCGGGGGAGGCCTATCGACGCTGTCGCGAGGCGATCTTTGTGCATGGCGACTTTTCGTCTTACCATCATGCATCGCGTCTGATCGAGGAGATTCTTCTGCGGTTCTCACCGGCAGTGGAGATGATCTCTATTGACGAGGCGTTTCTGGATATTACCGGGACTGAAAGAGTACATGGTCCGGCTGAACAGGTGGCACTTCGAGTCAAGCAAGCGGTGCAGGATGAGGTTGGAATAACTTGCACGGTCGGTATTGCGCCGAACAAACTGCTGGCGAAACTCGGTAGCGGGCTCAACAAGCCGGATGGGTTGACCGTGATTGAGGCTGACCGCGTCGAGTCGATGGTGTATCCGCTACCGGTGGACAAGCTGTGGGGCGTCGGTCCGGTGACCTACGAGCGGTTGCTTAAGAACGGAGTCAAGACGATTGGGGATTTGGCAACGCTGAATCCAGCTTCACTGAAGCTGCTGCTCGGAGATCACGGGCAGACCTTGGCGGCGCGGGCACGCGGTGAGGATGACCGTCATGTGCCGGATCACGACGAGGCTCATTTCGAGAAATCAATGTCGCATGAAACGACATTGGGGGAGAATACCCACGATCCGGAACACATTCATTCACTAATGTGCTGGTTGGCGGAGAAGGTGGTGATACGGCTATATCGCGGCGAGTGGCTGGCGCGCACGGTGGGAATCCGGCTGCGGTATCCGGATTTTAAGACGATTACCCGCGACAAGACTTTGCCGAAGCCTACGGTCGACTATGCAGAGATTCTCAACACGGCGTCGTCGCTTGTCCCGAACCAACAGGTTGTCAACAAGGGAGTTAGGTTAATCGGAGTAAGGACGTCGAATCTGGTGCATGTCTACGAATTGGCGCAGTTGGAGTTGTTTGCGGACGAGAAACGGCGGAAAGAACAATTGGACCGCTCGATACACAATCTTCGAAGCAAGTTTGGCGATAAGATAATAAAGCATGCGGGCGGTCTGAAATCAGAGGAAGACTAAGGTTCGAGGGGCAGTTATATTATTTGACAGAACTGTCCATGTATGCTAAATTGGTGTCATGGTTACGTTTCTGGACGAGAAGGAGAAAGCGACACCTGTGTTTAACTGGCCGTTTTCGAAGATAGCGAATTCGCTGGAGGCTTCGGTCATCCGCGAGACACTAAAGATCTCAAGCAAGCCCGGAATTATCAACTTTGCGGGCGGACTTCCCGCCTCGGAACTTCTTCCGATCGACCAAATCCAGGAATGTTGCGACAGTGTATTGACCGACCACGGCGCGCAGGCGTTGCAGTACTCGATTTCTCAAGGCGTGCCGGTATTACGCGAATTGATTGCACACCGCATCTCGCGACAGGGACTGCCGGTGACGGCTGATAATATTCTGATCACGACCGGATCGCAGCAGGGGCTGGACCTGATCGGTAGAGTTTTTATTGAGCCGGGTGATTATGTAATCACCGAGTTGCCGACTTACCTTGGCGCACTGCAGGCCTTCAACTTCTATCAAGCGCGTTACGCTCCGATTCCGATGGATAACGACGGAATGATCATCGAACAGCTTGAGGAGAAGATCAAAGAATTCCGCCCGAAGATGATTTACGTCGTTCCCAATTTCCAGAATCCGTCGGGGATTACGCTCTCGTATCAGCGCCGCAAAGCGCTGATGAATCTGGTTTTCCGGCACCAGATCGCAATGATCGATGATAACCCTTATGGCGAGTTGCGGTATTCGGGTACTCCGCTGCCGTCATTGCGCGGATTGGGCGGGGATGCCGTTATTCAACTCGGTACGTTTTCGAAATTGATTTCGCCGGGCTTGAGGGTCGGCTGGATTTGTGCGCCGGTCTCCGCGATCAAGATCATTGAAAAGGCGAAACAGGCGGTTGATCTGCACTCTTCGACATTCACACAGTTTATCGCTGCGGAATTCCTCAAGCGCGGCTACCTAGATCCACACATCGAACAGATCCGCACGGCATACGCGGTCAAGCGCGACACGATGATTGCGGCGATGAAAGAGTATTTCCCGCCATCAATTCGCTGGCCGTATCCGGATGGCGGATTGTTCCTGTGGGTGCAACTGCCGGACAACGTTTCGGCATCGATGGTCTTCCAACAGGCGGTGCATCAGGGGGTTGCTTTCATTCATGGGCGGCCGTTCCATCCTGACGGCAGCGGCGACAATACGATGCGATTGAATTTTGCCTCATCGAGCCCGGAAAACATTGTCGAAGGCATCAAGCGATTGGCGCGGGTGCTGTCGCAATATTGTTAAGATTCCTACCGGAAATCCGAAAACATCTGTCCTGACCAAGTTCCTCACGCAGTGTGAATATTGAGAACTCTCGCGGTATGTGAATCGCTGCTGAAGCCGTTAAGAGCCTAAGCTGGATTCTCGCTTTCGCGGGAATGACATACGGCGAGGTCAGAAGTATCAATCAAACAGTCACCTCTTGAAGAATGGGCTTTTTCAACAGTTCCAGTGGGAGAGGGGCAAGTATTACCGCTTTGATTACTTCAAAACTCGTTTTCACATTGGCGGCAATAGTCGTATACTCCGGATCACTTGAATGAAGGAGTGTCGATTATGATGGTACCATTTCATAAATACAGCGCGCTGGGCAACGATTTCATTGTTGTGCACAGGCGGCTTTCCAAGTTAACTCCAGCGCAGATCCCAAAGATGGTGAAGGCAATTTGCGACCGTCACGACGGTGTCGGGGCGGATGGAGTCGTGATGTATGATGAAGTGCGCGGGCGATTTGTGATGCGCATCTTCAATGCCGACGGTGGAGAGGCCGAGATTTCAGGAAATGGATTGCGGATACTGGCGCATCACATCCACTCTTGTGCGGAGACGAAGCAGAAGCGGTTCGCGATCGAGTCGGCCGTCGGCAATAATGAGGTTCGTATCATTTCAAATAAGGCGGAGCAAGTTGTCAGCAGTGTGACGATAGCGGCGCCGGTGTTTCATGCCAAAAGAATGCCGATGAAAGTGCGGTCGCGATATTTCATACATCAGCCGTTCAGGACAGCGACTGGTGAGTTGCTGGGAACGGCGGTAAATGTCGGAAATCCGCATATCGTGTTTTTCGTGGACAATTTCGATTTTGACTGGCGGACTTTCGGCCGAGAAGTGGAAGTCGATAAGCGATTTCCACAGCGAACTAATGTTGAGTTTGCGATGGTCAAGTCGCGCAAACGTATCGAGCATCGGATTTGGGAACGGGGAGTGGGCGAGACCTCGGCATCCGGCAGCGGTGCGGCCTCGACGGTGGCAGCGGGTATTATCAACGGGTTGTTGGACAACGATGTTGTTGTGAACGAGCCGGCAGGAAAGCTGCAAATTCGCATTGACTCGCTGGATGGACCCATCAAAATAACCGGACCATCGACATACATTTGCACCGGGGGGTACTGGTTTAATCGCAATGCGAAAAATCGTCGCTGATTACATCATCGATCTAAAGCTCATCACCCGCAATATCCACCTGTTCCTGTTTGGCGGCCTGCTGATGGGACTGTTGGTGGCATCAATGCAACTCCTGATGAACTTGTATCTCAAAGACATGGGCTTTGGCGAGTCATTCATCGGCCGGACGCTGTCGTTCAATGCACTGGGCGGGGTACTGGCGGCGTTGCCGGCGGCATATCTGGCGGCGCGATTTCATATCAAGCCGATACTGATCGTATCGACGATTTTGATGGCGCTGGCGTTCTTTGCAATGGGGCACACGGATTCGCAGGTGATCATCCTGATGGCAGGGTTGTTCTTCGGATTCTTCTCGACAATTCGCGGGATAATCGCGGCGCCGTTCATCATGCGCAACAGCAGTGAGCGGGAAAGGATGTTGGTATTCACAGCGAACTACTCGTTGTGGATGGTGGCGGCGATTATCGGGTCATATATGGGCGGTTGGCTGCACGATTATTTCCTGGTTTACTTCAATGGCAGAGTCGCGCCGGGTGAAGTGGAGATTTACGCTTATCGTTATGCGATGCTGGTGACCTCGATCGTGGGTCTGACGGCTATTATACCTTTCACGCTAATTAAAGCCAAAAAGCCGGAGCCGGAGGAGGTTGCGCGGGCGTTTTCATGGAAAGTGCTCAAAGCCAACTGGCGGCTGTTGTTCAAGCTGAATGTACCGTTCATGCTGTTGGGCACTGGAGCGGGGCTGATCATTCCGTTTCTGAACCTCTATTTTCGCGAGCGGTTCCATCTGAATGCCAACCAAATTGGAGTCTATTTTTCCATATTGAGCATTGTCATGCTCTTCGCAGTAATGCTGGTTCCGATTCTTAAGAAGCGTTTAGGCTTTATCAAGACTGTCGTAATGACCGAACTGCTGTCGATCCCGTTTATGCTAGTTTTGTGTCTTACCAATGACCTCTCGTTGGCTTTCTGGGCATTCCTGTTTCGCGGAGCGCTGATGAATATGGGGAGTCCGGTGACGACAGGGTTTATGATGGAGGCGGTTCCGGACGAGATGCATGGGATCGTCAACTCGTTTTCCAGCATGTCCTGGACGGTGGCCTCGGCGATTTCTACACAAATCGGCGGGGCGATCATCGAAAAGAGCGGTTTTGAGACGTCGTTCTATTGGGCGATCGGGCTTTATCTCGCTTCGGCGTTTAGTTACTTCTATTACTTCTCGAAATGCGAGGTCCGCAGCGGCGAGTCGATTCGCATCGACCATGCGGCGATCCGCTAAATCTTATTGTCTGCGCGGCTAAAATCAGTATATATCTCATCCAGTGCCACCTGCATGGGTGGTGCGGTGAGAAGTCATCTTTACCACAGGTAAGTACATTGAGCACGTTGGATATCAAAAATCGAATCGCTGAATTGGTGTCGCCGCAGGTCGGAGTTGCCGCGGATGAAATCGCGGGAATGTTCGAACTGCCAAAGCAGCCGGAACATGGCGATCTGGCGCTGCCGTGTTTCCGGTTTGCCAAGCAATTGCGCAAGGCGCCGCCGGTCATTGCGAAGGAGATTTTCGATCAAAACTTTGCGACGGCTTTGCCAACAGGCATTTCGCGGGTTGAGCCAATGGGCGGATACATTAACTTCACGTTCGATACCGGCGCGACACTGGCAAATGCGCTGCAGGTGGTGCTGACCCAAGGGGCGAGTTTTGGATCAACGAATGAAGGGAACGGTAAGAAGGTTCTGGTGGAATTCTCATCAGTCAATATTGCCAAGCCGTTTGGGGTCGGGCACCTGCGCACGACGATACTGGGAGCGGCACTGGCAAGAATCTACGCAAAGCTCGGTTACGAGGTGATTCGGATCAATCATCTTGGCGATTGGGGGACGCAGTTTGGCAACATGATTGCGGCTTATCGGTTGTGGGGACACGAGTACAAGTTCACTGACCACCCGATTATGGATCTCTACCAACTGTATGTGCGTTATCACGCGGCTGCCAAAGAGGATGCTTCGCTTGTCGACAGGGGCCGGGAGGAATTCCGAAAACTCGAGCAGGGCGACAAGGAGAATCATGACTTGTGGCTGCGTTTCATCGAATACAGCATGATTGATTTTCGGCGCGTCTACAAGATGCTCAATGTCGAGTTTGACCATTACACTGGTGAGGCGTTTTATCGCGACAAGATGGACGCGGTCATCAAGCAACTTGAGGATAAAAAATTGCTCAAGCAGAGTGAAGGCGCGACGATTGTCGACCTTGAGGAATTTGGATTACCGCCGTGTCTAATCAAGAAATCGGATGAATCGACGCTGTATGCGACGCGCGATTTGACGGCGCTGCTGTATCGCAAAGAGCATTTCAAGTTCGACAAGATCCTTTATGTCGTTGGGTCGTCGCAGAAACTGCATTTCCAGCAGTTCTTCAAGGTTGCGGAACTGATGGGGAACG
Source organism: uncultured Ignavibacteria bacterium (assembly GCA_964370935.1). Lineage (GTDB taxonomy): Bacteria > Zixibacteria > MSB-5A5 > CAIYYT01 > CAIYYT01 > JADJGC01. The sequence goes on from CAYJKI010000007.1 coordinate 116,176, forward strand.
ACTGGGTCAAGAACGCGGTTCATGTCGAATTTGGCTGGGTGAAATTCGGCGATCAGGCAATGTCGACGCGCAGCGGGACGCTGGTATTTCTTGAGGATGTTATAACACAGGCCACGGCTTTGTCGCGCGATATCATCAATGCAGAGAACCCGAACATCACCGACGTTGACTGGACCGCTGAACGGGTAGCGGTGGCGGCGCTGATTTTTACGCAACTGCGTGTGCGTCGCAATAAGGATGTGAATTTTGTCTGGGAAGAAGCATTGTCGTTTAAGGGCGAGACGGGACCGTACCTGCAATACACGCACGCGCGGTTGACTTCGTTGATACAAAAATACGGGAAAACTCTGCCGGACTCGGATGCCGATTTGTCGCTACTTGGCGAAGAAGAGAAGAATGTCATCAAGTGGTTTGAGATTTATCCGGAGAGGCTGCGTCAGGCGGCCGAGTCATATGAAACTTCGGGCTTGGCGGATTATCTGCTAAATCTGGCCGGTGCGTTCAACAGCTACTGGCAGAGGATACGGATTATCACCGAGGATGCCAAATTGACGCAGGCGCGGATGCAGATGGCGTTCGCGGTGCGCATCGTATTGGCTGACGGACTGCGGGTTTTGGGAATCGAACCTTTGGAGAAGATGTAAGATGCTGCTGACGAGACCGAAAGAATACGAACTGGTTATCGATACGACGACTGATTATACGACTGCGTTAACGGCGATCGCGCTGGCTTCGCAGAAGGCCGTGCCGACAACGCTAAATAATATCGAGCGCACGGATCTGCTGGCGCAGATTGAGCCGATATTGGCGACTGCGGGGATAGCCCTGAATTGGACCGATCATTCGGTAATCGTGCAACCGAATCCGGGGCAGCCATTCGACTATCTCGAACCGATCACCGACTATGATATGTTCAAGTATCTGCTGGTGTTGGCGGCGACGCGTCAAGGGAGCCGCGTATCGATCGTTGATGAGCTGGACAATACTGTGCAGATGATCGTGCTGGCATTGCGGAGAATGGGGGCAGAGATTGAGTTTCTGAACGGCGTGCGGCCACATCTGGTTGTGCAGACCGAAATCAATAAGGAAATCAAGTATCATCTCAAGCGCGAAAATGCCAAGATTGTCCCGCAATTGTTGATCGCTATGGCAGCCCAGGGAGCCGAATCGGAGTTGCTGGATTTATTCGAGGGCAGCCGATTTGATTATCTCTTCGAGCACTTTATCGGTGGGTTCCAGCGCGAGAACTTGATCAAGGTTGATCCCACTGATGAGTTGGAGCGCCGACTGGCCAAGAAGGCACCGAAAGTCGCGGAATTTAAGTCCCGCGTCACAGTATCCGGCGGAATCAAGAATGAGAATTCGACGATCAACCTGCGGCCCGACTCCGAATTCGCGGCATATCTGGCGGCGGCGGTCATTAGCCACGGCAAGGGTAAGCTGGTTCTGAAAAATGTTCATGCAGATGACATCACCTTCACGCCTCTCGCGCAGTTGCGTCGAATGGGTGTGGAAGTGAGTATGGTGAAGGAAGGCAAGGTCGCGAATTTGGTCATTGCACATTCAAGCGTGAAATCACGTTCGGTGAATTATGATCAACTGCACGATTACCCGGATGCCGTGGGTGCGATTGCTTTGGCCAATTCGCGTACCGGCGGGACGGCGGTCATTCGTTCGTCGCCCTTCAATACCGACCGCGAAGAAGCGCGCCGCAAGAGCATCTGCAATTTGATTCGCAGTCTCGGCGTCAAGGTAGCGGAGATCGGCGATGGCGTTGTCCTTGAAGGTCGTGATCAGTTATCGCCGGAGGCGATTGCGACAAATCAGGATCCGGTCTGCTCGCTGATGGCGGCGGCGGCCACGCTGGGTACAGTGGCAAGACTGGAAGTTGACGACTTATCTTCCGCACACGCGCGTTGGGGTGCGAACTTCGATCGCGTAGTCGAATTGGTCACCACCAAGACTTGAGGGTACACAGCGCCCTACAGATTCCATGACAGACAAGATCATCAATATCACCGAGGGTTCGATCCCGCGTCAGGTGATTCGGCTTGCGTGGCCGGCCGTGAGCGCGATGTTTTTCCGGACAGCGTTGACAATTGTCAATGCCGTTTGGGTCGGGCGTCTCGGTTCGAATGAGATGGCTGCCGTGATCAGCTCGATGTTCGTGATCTGGATATTGTTCAGCCTCTATGACATCGTGTGGACGGGGGCAGTTGCGGTTGTGTCGCGATTCTACGGCGCCCGGCAATTCGATACAGTCTCGCATGCTGCGCGGCAGGCGATTATCACGGGTGTCGCGGCAGCAATTCCGATTTCGATCCTCGGCTGCATTTTTGCGAGCGACATGTTCAGCATCATGCACACCGACGATGTCGTTACAAAACTGGGAACTACTTATCTTCAGATTCTTTTTGGCGCGTCGGTGCTGATGATGCTACCCGAATTATTCGCTTCGATATTCCGCGCCACCGGGGACACGAAGACGCCACTGATGATTTCGACGGTGGGCACGTTCTTGAATATCGTCTTAGATCCACTGTTCATTTTCGGCATCGGACCATTCCCGGAAATGGGAGTTGCAGGAGCGGCGGTAGCGACGGTGATTTCCTATGTCGTTGGACTTGCGCTGTATATCGTTCTGATTCGGCATGGGCGGCTGACGTTCAAATTCAATTTTACGCGTGCGTTCAGACCGGACGGCAAAATGATCGGCGAATTGATCAAGATTGGATCGCCACTGGCAGCGGCTGGTGTGACGTTTTCGGTTGTGTATTTGTTCATGAATCGCATCACGGCCAGCTTCGGCACGGAGGCGATCGCGGCGCTCGGCATCGGAAACCGCTGTGAGTCGATTTCATATCTTACGTGCTTCGGGTTTTCGCTTGCCGTATCGACTTTGGTGGGACAAAACTTGGGAGCAGGAAAGCCGGATCGCGCGGCCAAGTCAGTGTGGTATGCACTGCTGTTTACGGGGATCTCGACGGGCCTGATTTCGCTGGCATTTCTGACGATTCCGCACGTGATCGCATCCGGATTCATTAACGATCCGAAGGTTATTGTCATTGCGTCCGATTATTTGATGATTTTGGCATTATCACAGACCTTTATGGCGATTGAAATCGTGATGGAAGGGGCGTTTACCGGCGCCGGAAATACCGTACCGGCGATGACAGTCTCGCTGGTCGGGTCGATTGCACGTTTCCCGCTGGCGCTGTATATTTGCCACGATCTTGGTGTCGGTGTCAACGGGGTGTGGTGGTCGATAACACTGACGACGATTGTGAAAGGCATCGCCTTGCTGTATTGGTTTAGTCGCGGGAAGTGGAAGACCAAGCAGCTTCACGTCGAAGCGAAACCGGAGATTATTCAGCAAAGCTGATATCAGGCGCTTAGTTAGTTATGAAGCGAGTCGCATACATCACCCACGCAGATTGCTTATTGCACACCTGCAATGGTCATCCGGAGAACGCGGGGCGATTGACGGCATTGGATAAGCTGGTTTATTCTTCGGGGCTGATCAAGAATGTCACTGAACTTGAACCGCGGGCGGCCACTGTCGAAGAGATTGAACTTAATCACGATCACGACTATGTAAAATCGATCATGCGATTGAAGCCGGATGGATTGCGCCTGCTGGATGCGGATACATACATCAATCGTCACTCTGCCAGGGCGGCGATGTTGGCGTATGGCGCTGGAATTCAGGCGGTAGAGTTGGTGACCAAGGGCGAATTTGACCTCGCATTTTGTGCGGTGCGTCCGCCGGGACATCACGCCTTGCGGGATCGCTCGATGGGATTCTGCCTGTTCAACAACATTGCCGGGGCGGCACGGTATGCTCGGACACACTGCGGCCTCAAGCGAGTGGCAATTGTCGACTTTGATGTGCATCACGGCAATGGCACACAGGATTCGTTCTATGACGATGCGACCGTGCACTTCACCAGTATGCATCAGTGGCCGTTTTACCCCGGGTCAGGCGGAGCGCATGAGCGCGGAAAGGGTGACGGCGTGGGATATACTCTGAACATTCCGCTTGAGGCGGGTACCAATGGAAGAGCCGCGTTGGCGCGATTGCAGCCGGCGTTTGAAGAAGCGATGGATCGATTCAAGCCAGAACTTGTGCTGGTGTCGGCGGGGTTCGATGCACATCGCGATGACCCGTTGGCGTCGCTGCAGTTTGAGGATGAAGACTTCTATCAGATCACGAGCATGATTTGCGCGGTCGCGAATAAGCATTGCGCCGGGAAAATTGTCTCGTTTCTTGAAGGTGGATATGATCTTGACGCACTGGCACGCTCGGTGTGCGAGCATTTGAAAGGACTATTGAATGAGTAAGAAATACTGCCGGATTGTGGTTGATGGCAAGCCGACGTGGGGATTGGTTGAAGGAGAGAATATTGCTGTCATTGACGGTGATTTGTTTTCGAACTTCACGTTGACAAAGCGCAATGTCCCGTTGGCCGGGGCGCGATTGCTGGCTCCGGTGACGCCGACCAAGATTGTCTGCGTCGGTTTGAATTATGCCGATCATGTCAAGGAGAGCCAATCGGCGAATGCAATACCGGAGGAGCCGGTGACGTTCATGAAGCCATTAACGGCTTTGATCGGGCCGGAGGACACAATCCGCATGCCTCGGGCGAGCAAGCGGGTTGACTATGAAGGTGAGATCGGGGTCGTTATAGCGAAAACCTGCCGTAAACTCTCGCCGGACCAGATACGGGAAAACATCTTCGGCGTTACTTGCGTCAATGATGTGACTGCGCGCGACCTGCAAAAGAAGGATGTCCAATGGACGCGAGGGAAGGGTTTTGACACGTTTTGTCCGGTCGGACCGTTTCTGGTTACGGATCTGGATTATGTCGCGCTTGATGTGACGTCGCGGCTCAACGGCGAAACCCGGCAGTCCTCAAATAGCAGGAACATGATATTCGCGATCCCTCAACTCATTTCGTTTATGAACCATGTCATGACCTTGAATCCTGGCGATTTGATTGTCACGGGCACTCCGGAGGGTGTTGGGCCAATGGCGGACGGCGATACGGTCGAGGTTGAGGTTGTGGGAATCGGGATACTGCGGAACTACGCAAAACTCGATTCGTGACACTTTCATCGCCGTTGCGGTCATCAACGGCCGAGGCGCCTGCGGCCGGAGTTAGAATCTGAAACCTTGCGGATTCGCGAAGAGAGTTATTAACTGGTTTCTGTGAAACAAGCAAGCTGTATCATTACTGCTCTCCTCTTATTGAGTGGATTTTCAGGCGCCAACGCCGGGCGTATTCGTTATGAGGGTTCCGACCAGCTGAAGTCTTCGCTTACTCCCACCGGGACTGTTATCGAATTCATTGGCAATGTACGCTTCGTCAAAGATTCGAGCGACTTATCTTCTGACTATGCAATTCTGTACGAAGCGCAACAATTCGTCCGACTGCTCGGAAACGTGCGTATCCGGCAACCGCAGCAAACACTGGCGGCGGACAGCGTGCATTTCGACCAAAAGACGGAAATCACAAAGGCGTGGGGGCAAGTTGTGGTCGAGGACCAGAACCGGCATGTGCGGGTTTCCGGCACGCAGGGGATATTCCGTGAACGCGACGAAGCCATGTTCATGACGGGTGCTCCGGAATTGATCGTGGATTATGAACTTCAGCGCATTCCGACGATTATCAATGCCGATACGATTCAATTTTTCGCCCAGAGCGATCAGGTGATTGCCATCAGCAACGTAAGGATAAAGCAGGGAAGTCTCAACGCGGAATCCGATTCTGCGGAAGTCAGCTCCAGCGGCGAGGAGATCGCATTATTCGGCAATGTTCGCGCCTCCCAACACAATTCGGAGTTGACCGGCAAGCAAATGATTGTCAAATCGCAGGAGAAGAATCTTGAAAAGATCGAAGTCTACGGCGGCGGCGAGGCAATTTTCCGGCAATTGGCACAGACAAGTTTTGAAAACGATTCATTAATCTACAATGAGAGCAGGTTGACGGCTGATCGAATTGATTTCTTCTTCGCCAATGACCTTCTGCATTTGATCAAAGCGCAGGGGAACAGCTGGACCTATTATACGCCAGCCCCGGAAGACACTACCAGTAACGGCACGAATGTCGCCTCGGGCGATTCGACAACGCTGCTGTTCATCAACTCGGAGTTGTCGGAGGTCAAGGTGGTGACCTCGGCCGAGGGGACGTACATGAACCCTGTCGGGTTTGATTCGACGGGGACTGTGGCGGTTATTGATACGATCGCTTATAAGGCGGACCGGATTCATTTCCAGATTGCAGAGCGGTTAATCCGGCTTGAGCAAACGGCGCAAGTGAAGCAGCAGACGATTACGCTGGATGCGCACAAGATCAACTATGATCTGAATACGAAAATCGTTTATGCATACGCCGAGCCGGACACGATTCCCGGCAAGTTCAGACCATTGACGCTGACCGACCGCGCGGAAGCGATCACCGGCGAGGAGTTAGTTTATAATCTCAATGACCGGCGCGGCAAGATCAAGAAAAGCCGCACCAAGCTTGAGCAGGCATACTATTCCAGCAATGTTCTGCGCAAGGAAGAAGAAGACGAGCTTTTGGTCAGGGACGGGACCTACACGACTTGCGAGAACGACGATCCGCACTTTCACTTCGAATCGTCCAACATGAAATTGGTGACAAACGACAAGGTTTTTGCACGTCCGGTCGTGCTCTATATCGAATCGTTGCCGGTATTGGCGTTGCCGTACTTTGTGTTTTCGATCAAGAAGGAACGGCACTCGGGTTTTTTGCCGCTGCAGTTCGGCAATTTCGAGCGGGGGTCGCGTTTTGTGAACAATGTCGGCTATTATTGGGCGGCAAGTGATTACTGGGACTTGAAGACTTCGATGGACATTTCTGATATCGGTTTGAAATTCAATTCGGGCGTGCGTTATGCCCTGCGATATAAATTGGCCGGTTCGGTGTCGGCGTCATATGCGCGGGAAACGGTGTATTCCGGTATCAATCGCGGACGCCGGACACGCGGGCAATTAACGTTCGCGCACAGCCATACGATTGATCCAACGCTGACGATGTCGGGTAGCGGCACGTTCGTTTCCGACAAGAGCTACTTCACCGACTTCTCAACAGACTTGAGCGAACGACTCGACCGGCAGCTGCGGTCGCAATTTAGCATCTCCAAGCGCTGGGAGTCGGCTTCATTTACGGCGGCCGTGGACCAGACGAAAGACCTGGACAACAATGCACACTCGGAACGACTGCCGTCGCTGCGGTTTTCCCGGCCGCAGAGGCCAATGTTCGGGACACCGATTAAAGCGCTCGACAAACGTTGGTACCACGACATCTACATTTCCTACGATAACTCGCTGGTCAATTCGCGGAGCAAGTCGGTGTTGAGCAACGGTGTGGCGACACGCAAGAAGTTCGCGGCATTTGACCAGAGTCTGCGCTTCAATGCACCACTTAAAGCCGGCGGAATTTTCACGGTGTCGCCGTCGGTATCACTTCGCGATGACTGGTATTATCTGCCGTATTCCGACCAGGCGGACAGCCTGAATTTGCGGACCAATTCGCTGCATAGTCGTCAGACCTGGAATGCTGCGATCGGGCTTTCCACGAATCTCTATGGCACGGTGGCGCCGAACGTATTGGCAATAACCGGACTTCGTCACGTAATAACTCCTTCGGCAAGTTTCAACTATCAGCCGGAGATTAACCGCAATAAGCAGTATGCGGCGTTTACAGGATTCGGCAGTTCGGGCGGGAAGTCGAAGAATGTCAGTTTCCGATTGGCAAATCAGTTTCAGATGAAGTACCTGAAGGATGAAAAAGAGCAGAAGGTAACGTTCCTGAACTATGACGTTTCGGCAAGCTATGATTTCGTGCGCGACGAACGCCGCTGGTCAGATGTCAGCTCAAGCTTGCGCGCTCCAACGGTGAAGAACCTGACACTCCAGGTGACGATGACCCACGACCTCTACAATCCAACGACGGGCGAACTGCGGTGGTGGAGCCCATATCTAAAGAGTATCAGCATCAATACCGGATACAGCGGGTCTTTCGGCATTCCAGTGGGGAAATATTCGGATCAGGTGAATGAAGAGACAGGGGCAAGCGTCAGTAGCCGGCTGGTGCAATACACGATCTCGCAGCGATACACGGAAACACGCACGCTGACGCGTACAACGATTTCCAACTGGGTCGATTTTGCCGCGCAGTTTTCGATCACTAAGAACTGGAGAATCAGTTATAGGCAAAACTACAATGTCCGCGAACGCGAGAGCACCGAAAAGGTAGTGGAACTACACCGTGATCTGCATTGCTGGGAGGGCTCATTTACCTGGATTCCCGACGGTTCGCGTCAGGGGTATTACTTCAAGCTAAGCGTCAAGCAGCTTCCGGACATCAAGTTCGAGAAGTCGGAGAGCGGCATTCGCGATGCGCTGTTTGGCGGGATTTCGGCGTTCCAGGAGTAGGTTAAAACGGGGCTAACACACGAAAAACCTTGATTTTATTGTTGTTGACCTATTCTGGAATCAGCCCTAAATTCGCTGTATGGGTGTAAAGTCCTACTTCCAGGAAGGTTCCCGCAAGGAAATACTCGGCTTCATGATCATCGTGTTCGCCGTGTTTGTGTTTATATCGCTGGCGAGCCACGACAAGACCGATATCACCAAATTCGAGCGTCCGGTAGTTGAAGAGAGTCCCGACTATCTCATTAGCGAGGGGGACTATCTCAATGAAGAAGAGTATCTAAACGAGGATGAGCCTGCGGTCGCAGTTGAAGAAGACCGTAGTCTATCATTTTCCGAACTATTAGATGTCCATGTTGAGAATGAAGCGGGGTTAGTTGGGGCAGCAGTTTCCGAGTATGTTCTTCACGTGCTGGGGCGTAGTTCGTTCATCCTGACCTTGGTTTTAATGGTCATTGGCTGGCGGCTGTTATTCCAGTATGAAAACAACTGGCTACGGAACAAGCTGCTCGAGGTCTTCCTATTCGTTTTTGTTCTGGGGACGATATTCAGCCTGTTCGATCTCGATAATCCGGCAATCAGTTCGACTCTGACAGAGAGCCTGGCGGGCAGTATTGGCTGGACACTGGCAAAAGTGTCGCGGTCGCTGTTTGCGGTGGCGGGCGGATTTGCGATTTTGGGCGCCGCGGCGATTTTCCTGTTGTTTACCATTATTCCGTTCCGACCCGGGACGATCCGCAAGGGGATTGACACGAGTGTTGCAGTGGCGGGCCGGTCGTCAAAGACTGCGGCAGTGCATCTACGCGAGCAATCACGAAGCTGGTGGCCAAGTTTGAAGGCGCTATTCCACCGGGAGCCGAAGGAGTTGGTTGGCGAAAAAGATGATGCCAAGCCGACCAAGCCCAGTTCTGTTCCAACAGAAATGGACTTCGACGATCAACTTCAGCAAGCAGAGTCAAAGATTGTAAAGGCGCAACGCAAAGAGCCGGAGCAATTGCCCTTGTCGCTTGATGACGTGCAGGAAAAGCGCGGCAAGCTGCGCTTTTCGAATAAAGCTTCGAGAGTTACCAAGGACGGTTATACATTTCCGGCGTTAGATATTCTGCAGGTGCCGCCTTCGAATGAGCCTACGGTGTCACCGGCCGATTTAGAAGAGACTGCGGCCGCGCTGTTGTCGACGCTGAATACTTTTGATGTCGAGGTGATTCCGGGGAGTCTGGAGAAATATCCGGGTCCGATCATTACGCGCTTTGAATTCAAACCGGCGCCGGGCATCAAGATCAATCAGATTGTCAATCTCGCCGACGATTTGGCACTGGCGCTGAAGGCGTCGCGCATTCGAATTATTGCACCGGTACCGGGCAAGTCAGCGGTCGGTGTGGAAATACCCAATCGCAAGGCGCAGAAAGTCTACATACGCGAGATCCTGCAATCGGACGCTTATCAACGCGGCAAATACAAGCTTCCGTTGGCGCTTGGCAAGACGACGATGGGGCAGCCGTTCGTAGTCGATCTGGCGCGAATGCCGCATCTGTTGATCGCCGGTTCAACAGGTTCCGGCAAGTCAGTATGTTTGAATACGGTGATTACGAGTCTGATCTACAAGCACACGCCGAAGACGCTGCGCTTTATATTTATCGATCCGAAGATTCTCGAGTTGTCGGTATATGGCGAAATTCCATTTCTGGCCCGACCGGTCGTGACGAAGCCGAAAATGGCGGAGTCGGTGTTGGCGGGTGCTGTAAACGAGATGGAAGAGCGATATAAGAGGCTGGCGACGCAATCGGTGCGTTCGCTCGACGATTACAATGCCAAAGTGCCGGAAGCGGATCGGTTGCCGTATTTGTTGATCGTTGTAGATGAATTGGCAGATATGATGATGTCGGGTTCGGCCGGCAAGATTGAACTGCTGATCACCCGACTGGCGCAGATGGCGCGTGCAGTGGGAATCCACTTGATTCTGGCCACACAGAGGCCGTCGGTGGATGTTATCACCGGTCTGATTAAGGCGAATTTCTCGTCGCGCATAGCATTCCAAGTTGCTTCAAAGGTTGATAGCCGCACAATTCTCGACGCCAATGGCGCCGAGAAGCTGCTCGGGCAGGGCGATATGCTGCTTTTGCTGGCGGGTGAGCCGGAGCCGTTGCGCATTCACGGCGCATACGTTTCGTCACAAGAGACTGAATCGCTGGTCGGGTTCTTCAAGGAGACTGCGCCAGAAATTCAACCGATGCAGGCGTTCTCGGAAGAAAACGAGAAGGCGCTGGTCGAACGCAATAACCATGATGTCCTGTTGCCGGAAGCAACCGAGTTGGTAATTCGCCACAAGCAGGGTTCGGTGTCGCTTCTGCAGCGCCGGTTAGGGATCGGGTACCAGAGGGCGGCGCGCATAATGGACCAGCTTGAGGCGACGGGGATTGTGGGGCCTTATGATGGCTCCAAAGCGCGGGAAGTGCTGGTGGATAAGTCGTATCTCGACCAGATGAAAAAAGATAAACCTTCAGCTTAAAGTGATAGTATAAGTCAATATGATTCTAAGAATTACATTCATATGCCTTATTATGGCCGGCGCGGTCTTCGCAGTGACGGCCTCGCAAGTGGTCGAAAAGACGGAAGCGATTTACGCAAAGAATAAGACTTTCACTGTCAAATTCACGCAGACCGTATCAGCAGGCGATTTTTTCGATGATGACAAGACTTCCGGAAAGATGCTGTTGTCATATCCCGACAAGTTCCGGGTGGAGACGCCGGAACAAACTTTGGCCTCGGACGGTGATTCTCTCTGGACGTATTCTGTTGAGAATAAGCAGGTTACGATAGAGTCAATGATTGGGCTGGAGGATGTCGTAACACCAGCAGACTACCTTTTCCGGTTTAAGGAGCATTACGACCTGGAGTATGATTCGACTGAAACGATTGCGAAACACCAGTGCCATCAGCTATCTCTCAAGTCCAAGGATGACAATCAGTACGTGCGTTCAATGAAAGTGTTTATTGATACAGAGACGTCGTTGGTGAGAAGAGTAATCTACCGTGATCTCAATGACAATAAGATAACGTTGGACTTTTCGGATTGGAAGCTGGGTGAGCAAATTGAGTCGTCGGAATTCCGCTTCAAGACACCGTCTGGTGTTGAGGAGGTTCGCGTTCCTTGAGCGATAACGTTAAGAAGACAGTATTTTTCAAAGGGCTGGGCTGTCCAAAGAACGAGGTCGATGGAGACGTCATTCTCGGCTATCTGAAGCAACGCGGCATTGAAATGTCGGAGACGGCTGAAGAGGCCGACTACCTGCTCGTCAATACTTGCGCGTTTATTCAGTCGGCCAAAGAGGAGTCGATTGAGGAGATCCTCAAGCTGGCGGCGGTGAAGAATTCGAATGGAAAGAAGCAGCGCCTGCTGGTTTCCGGCTGTTTATCGCAGAGATACCCCAATGAACTGCTGACGCAGATTGGGGAGATCGACGGCATGATCGGAATCGACGAGTATGATAAGATCGGCACATTGCTCGACACTGATTCCGCTTACATAACGCGTCCGCCCAGCCTCTACAAAGAAGCTCACGCGGTTCAGATTTTGCGAGAGCGGCCGTTTGCGTATCTGAAGATTGCCGATGGCTGTGACTGCCGTTGTTCGTATTGTGCGATTCCGATGATGCGGGGCGATTTCCGGTCGCGCAAGCTCGATGCGATTTCGTCTGATGTCGACAGACTGCTTCAGCACGGCGTTGTTGAATTCGACCTGATTGCGCAGGATGTCGCATACTATGGTCTCGATCTCGGCAAAGGACCATTGGATTTGCTGCGGATGCTCGAGGACAAACCGGGGGATTTCTGGGTTCGGCCGTTTTATCTTCATCCCAAGCACATGAGCGACGAGATTCTGGACTTCTTTGCGTCATCGAAAAAGTACTGCGGATATCTTGAGAGTCCGATTCAGCACATTTCTTCAGCACAACTGAAGCGAATGAATCGCGGTTACGATCGCGATCACATCTATGACATGATTGAGCGACTGCGCGCCAAACTGCCCGACACGGTGTGGCGGACGACTTTCATCGTAGGCTTCCCGGGTGAGACGCAGAAGGATTTTGACGAACTTTGCACTTTCGTAGCGGAGCAGAAGATTCATCGAGCCGGAGTCTTTGGTTACAGTCACGAAGAGGGGACAGCCTCATATCGTTACAAGAATGTTCATACGCAGGCGACCATTGCAGGGCGGCAGGAAGAACTGACGCGTATCATCAATGAGAATGCCGACGACTATAACTCGACTCTAGTCGGCAAACAGATGAGGATGATTGTCGAGGAATTCGACAGTGAGGCGCTCGCCGTAACGGGGAGACTCTTCTGCGATGCGCCAGAAATTGACTTTACCATCCGCGTGCCGTGCGGTAAGGCACAGCCACTCGGATTCCATCAGGTTCGCATCGTCGACACCAGTCCCGAGGGCTTTGTCGGCGAATTCGTTCCCATTGTTGTCAGTGGAGGTCGAACATGAGTTTTGAACGTAAGCTGGGCGTGATGTTGTCGCGGCCGATTGCCTACCTGTTCTTCATGATCTATTTGATCCAGTCTTCCGTGCTCATCTACTTTGTCTATCAATACTACGACAATCAGCAGACGATCTTCTACCAGCAGAAGCGCATTGCTGAACTGGAGGAGAAGCTCAAGGTGCTGGATATCATCAATGATTTTCAGGTGGGATTTGACCAGAAGGAAGTCGGCGCGCTGGCCAACGTGATTCATGATGAAAGCAAAAAGTACGGATATGATCCGCGGTTACTTCTGGCAGTAATTCTCACGGAGAGCTCAATGCGGAAGGGGCAGGTCTCCGACTCCGGGGCTCATGGGTTGATGCAAATGCGCCCCTTTGTCGCAAAGGGTGTGGCGATGCGCAATGGATTGGAATATACCGGTGAACTCTCGCTTTTCGATCCGGCGTACAGTGTCCAGCTCGGTAGTTTGTATCTTTTTGAGTTGATACTCAAATTTGGGGATGTCAAGAAGGCTCTGGTTGCTTATAATGTCGGCGAAACAAGACTTCGCAACCGGCTCATTACCGGGGAGAAATTGCCGCAGCAATATCTTCGCAAGGTAATGGAGCGATACAAAGAGCTGTGTGAAAAATATCCTCATGGTTAGACCATCGTTAGTGATTTTCCTGACAACTTTGATTATTGCTGCCGGCAGCCTGTTTGCTGTTCCGGCCAATCACGATTTTGTTGCGGCGGGCATCGATAGTTTGGCGGTCATTTCAGTCAAAGACCTCAATTCGGTCGATTATCCCAATTTGATTGTATCACCTATCGATGGACGATTTGGCGAAGCACTTCGTGGTCGTTTGGCAGCCAACCTGCAAGAGAAGGGAATTTCGGCGTACATCTCTTCGGGCGAAGGAAGCAATCAGGGGAAATTCCTATTGCAGAGCACAATCAACGATTATAGCCTTCGTTACGTCGGAACCGGAGGCGGGGTGTTTCGACAGGGGAAAGTCGTTCGCGAGTTTGCAATATTATCACAGTCGCGATTACTCGCCGACGGCGGCAGACTCGTCAACACTATGGAGGCTCGGTCGCTGGTCGTGAGCGATACGCTGACGTTCGACCAAGCACGCCGGGTTCGGGGAGAAGATTCGTTTTATGCGCCGGCCCTACCACCAACGACTTTTCAGAGACTGGTCGAGCCAGGAATCATTGCAGGTATTACTGGAGTTCTTGTATATTTGTTTTTTGCATCGCGGTAGCCGTTAAGTGAGGAAGTGGATGAAGAAAGTTTTCTGTCTAATATTGCCAATTATTGCCGCAACACTGATCGCCGGGTGTGCCGCCAAGAATTCGACTTCGACAATTGATCCCAGAGCGGCGTTTGAGGAAGCGAAAAAGAACGTAGAGGACGGGAAGTTTACGCAGGCGCAAAACATGCTGCAGAGAATCGTTTTCAGCAGTCCCGGATTGAGCTATATCGACAGCGTTCAATACTATTTTGCGATGACGTATTACGGAAACGCTGATTATCATTTAGGAGTAGCCGAATTTCGCCGGTTGATCTCAAGTTTCCCGCGGTCCGAGCTGGTCGATGATGCGCAGTTCATGGTTGCCAAATCATACTTCGACGCAGCCCCCAAGAATGTCGGCCTTGACCAGACGGATACAGAGGCGGCGATACGCGAATTTGAAGCCTTCATTCAGGATTATCCAAATTCCGATCGCCGGATGGAAGGCGAGTTGATGTTGTCGCGCTCAATTGAGCGGATGGTGGAGAAGCAGTTTCGGGCGGCGCGGCAGTATTTCAAGATGGGCAACCGCGTTTCAGCACGGATATATTTTGAGAGCCTAATTACTGAATATCCGGAGTCGGGTTACACTGCCGAAGCACTGTATTATTTGGCGCAATTGGATGAGAAGGAAGCCAAGTATATTGACGCCCGGGACAAGCTGAACAACCTGATTGCGACCTTCCCGAATTCGACTTTTGCACCAAAAGCCGCAAAACTAAAGGCGAAGATGGATGCCAAGATTGCCGAGGCTGCCAAAGATTCGGCGGCGGCGGCACAACTTAGCGGTTCAAAAGGTGAGTGAGAGTTTCGGAATTCTCGGGGGCGCTTTTGATCCGGTTCATCTCGGACACTTAACCATCGCTCAGAGCGCAGTTGAGCAGTTCGAACTCGACAAGATTCTTTTCGTGCCAACGTTTGTTCCTCCCGGGTCTCACAAGGTAATTCACACTTCATTTGAACACCGTTGTTCCATGATTAAGCTGGCAATTGCCAACCAGGCGAAATGTGAATTATCGCGAGTCGAGGCCGAGATAGAGCCGCCGACCTATACGACCAAGATGCTGGAAAAACTGAAACAGCAATTTCCGGAGGCGAATTTCACCATGCTAATGGGTGCGGACAGCCTGGCACAGATCGAGTCATGGTATCAACCGGACAGGATATTCAAGCTCGCCAAAGTTGCAGTCGCGGGACGTGCTGGACATGCTCATCAGAGCCAGTTTCCATTTGTCCGGCTGGACATGCCGGAAATCAATATTTCTGCTACTGAACTCCGCAACAGTATTCGCGCCGGCCGCTCGGTGCGATTTCTTGTGCCGGACGCAGTGATCGCTTATATTGAGTCGCATCGGCTCTATAGCGAGGATTAATGGCAACCAACAGATTATTTCTCATCGACGGCTCGGCGCTGGCGTATCGGTCCTATTTCGCCTTTGCCGCCAATCCCTTGCGCACCAAACGCGGCGAACACACTTCGGTGGTGTTCGGCTTTGCGGCGACGCTGATGCGCATTCTCACGAAGGAGAGACCATCGCATCTTGCGGTGATTCAGGATACCAAAGAACCGAGCTTCCGCAAAGACCTCTACGAAGATTACAAAGCCAATCGCACAGCGATGCCTGATGAAATGGTGGAGCAACTGCCGCGTCTGGATCATCTGCTTTCGACAATGCGGGTCGCGCATCTGCGGCAGCCGGGATATGAGGCGGATGATATCATCGCGACTCTGACACGAGAGGCGGAAGAAGCAGGTTGGGAAGTTGTTATTATCACGAGTGACAAGGATCTGATGCAGCTGGTCAACGAGAAGACGAAGATATGGAATTTGAAAAAGCTCTCGGAAGAAGGCGAATGGTATGACCGGGAAGCGGTTAAGGAAAAAATGGGAGTGTATCCGGAGCGCATCGTTGATCTGCTGGCGTTAATGGGAGATACCTCGGACAATGTCCCGGGGGTTGAGGGAGTTGGTCCGAAAACGGCTGTGAAGTTGCTTGAGGAGTATGGTTCGTTTGAGGCAGTTCTGGCAAACGCAGAGAAGATTTCGAAGCCAAAATTACGCGAATCGCTTATTGCCTTCCGAGACAAAGCAGAGCTGACAAAGAAGTTGGTGACTCTTGACTATCATGTCGATGTGGAGCACGATCTAAACAAACTTACGGTACCGGCGCTCGATACAGCGCAGTTGCGGGCTTTGTTTCTCGAACTCGAATTTACATCGTTGCTGCGGTCGTTAGGGCAATCATCACTTTTCACTGAAGAGGCGCAACCTGAAGAGAAAGCGGTGCAGTCGCAACAGAATTATCGCACCATCGATAATGAAGCCGATCTGAAGACTCTGGTGAAACGGATTCGCGAAGTCGGGGTGTTTGCTTTTGATACCGAGACGACGGGACTTGACTGGCTGACTTGCAAGCTGGTGGGTATCTCAATTGCAGTGGCAGAGGGGGAAGCGTATTACATTCCGCTGGCGCATGCCGAAGGAAAGAACTTAGACTCGGCAAAGTGCCACAAGCTGCTGAACCCGGTCTTGTCGGATCCCAAGTTGACGCGCGTTGCCCAGAACTTCAAATTCGATTACCACATTCTCACGCAAGCGGGCTATGATATTTCGTCGTTTGATTACGATCCGATGCTAGCGAGTTATGTCGCCGACCCGGCGGGACAGCATGGACTCGATGCACTGGTGATGAGGCACTGCGATTATCGGATGCAGCCGATCTCGGAGTTGATCGGGACAGGGAAGAAGCAGACGACATTTGACCAGGTACCGATCGACAAGGCTACCTTTTACTCCGGCGAGGACGCCGATTTTACACTGCGGTTAATGCACAAACTGAAACCGTTGGTGGCGGCAATCGGCGCGGAAAAACTTCTGCATGAAATTGAGCTGCCTTTGTGTAAGGTACTTGCCAAAGTGGAGGCCAATGGGGTCAGAATCGACACTGATTTCTTAAAGAAGATGTCGAACGACATAGCGGCGGAACTGGAGAAGATCGTTTTTGACATTTACACGCTTGCCGGCAAGGAATTCAATATCAATTCGACGGCGCAATTGTCGGATATACTTTTCAATCAACTGAAGTTGACGCCGATGCGGAAGACTGCAAAGAAGACAGGGTTCTCCACCGACGTAAATGTTCTGACTGAACTTGCCAAAGTGCACGATCTGCCGAGACGGATACTGGATTACCGCAAACTGCAGAAGCTTAAGTCGACATACGTTGATGCACTGCCGGTGCTGGTAAGTCCGGCGACGGGAAGAGTGCATACTTCCTATAATCAGGCGGTCGCGGCGACGGGAAGACTGTCATCGACCGATCCGAATTTGCAGAATATTCCGATCAAGACTGAAGAGGGAAGTCAGATTCGCAAAGCATTTGTGCCGGCGGATTCCTCGCGCAAAATTCTCACCGCGGACTATTCACAAATTGAACTGCGGGTACTGGCGCACTTTGCGGATGAAGCGCCGTTGATAAAGTCGTTTCAGAACCTGGAAGATATTCACTCGCGGACGGCATCGGAAGTCTATGGCGTTGACCTCAAGGATGTAACGCCGCAGATGCGGCGGATGGCTAAAACGGCAAACTTCGCAGTGATTTACGGTGTGACGGCGTTCGGGTTGTCACAGCAGTCAGATATGAGTGTCGCCGAGGCGAAGGAGTTCATCGACATTTATTTTGCGCGCTACCCGATGATCAGGAAGTTCATAGACGATACCATCGCGAGGGCACGGGCTGAGGGATACGTGACGACGTTATTCGGCCGCAGGCGGTATTTCCCGGAGATCAATTCGTCGAATGTTTCACTTCGGCAGTTTGCCGAGCGCACGGCGGTGAACACGATTATTCAGGGCACGGCGGCGGACATGATCAAAATCGCGATGATCGAGATTGACCGAAAGATGGAAGGCCTGAAGTCGCAAATGATCATGCAGGTACACGACGAACTGGTCTTCGACGTGCATGAGAGCGAGATTGACAAGATGAAGGCGCTGGTTCGCGATCGGATGGAGAACTGCGTCAAATTGAAAGTGCCAATCACAGTGGAAATGGGTGTCGGCGACAACTGGTTGGAGAGTAAGTAAGTCCCTCATATGGCGAAGAAAAAATCCCGTAAACAGCAAGTAACGCGACCGGCGCAACGGCCGCAGAGCTTTAGCTTTGGCCGATTCTATCGGCATAACAAGGCACAGATTCACAAAGGACTCATTTACTCAATATTGGTGGTTGTAGGTATTTCTGTGATCTACGGCGTGTATGGACTGATTGTCAATCGCGGAGTGACACTCACCAAGGAAGAGTATGTTGTTCTGGCTCGGCAGCACATGTACCAAGGCGAGTATGATCGAGCGGTGCTGAATTATCACAAAGCGCTTAACGCCGATCCCAACGACAAGATGATACAGCGCGAGCATTTTCTGGCGAGGTCGCGCGACAATATGTCGCGGGGGAGTTCGGTGGAGTTATTCCATGCGGCCGCACAGCAACTCTTGACAGATTTTCCGAATTCCCTGATCGGCAAAGTTAATGTTGCGCAGGCACTGGAAATGCGGGGCGATGTTGCCGGGATGCACACGTTGGCGGCCGAGGCAAGAGCAGACGCGTTGGCGGCAGCGGATACCACGGCGCTTCTGGCAGCCGACTTGATTCTGGCAACATACTATCGCACCGAGGAGATGCAGGATTCCGCATACTTGATCGGCAACGAAGCTCTGGCGGCAGCAGTGGCGATCGATGATGCGTTCCACGTTGCGCTGGTTCGGGCCGGACTGGGATTTGCGGCGATTCGCCTTGATAGTCTGTTATTCGCTCGAAGTGTGTTCGAAGATTTGTTAACGTATAACGGTGAAGCCGCAACGAGCTTTCACGACGTTGCCAACTCCGGACTTGCGGATTACTATCACCGTTCGCGGATGAATGATTCGGCGCGAGTGGTATTGGAGCGGCTCCGTCATGTCATAAACAGCGGTGCCGCCGACGGCACGGCAGCCTATACGTTACATGTGTTGGGCAGGGTGCTGCGCGACTCGGGGCAGCTTGATTCGGCGGCGGCGCGCCTGTCACAGTCTTTGTCGGCGTGGCAAGGTTTGCGCAGTGTTGTTGATGTGATTGATAATCTCAATGATCTGGGCGCGACGTACAGATTGCAGCAGGATCATTTTAATGCGCGCAAATACTACATGGCGGCCGGCAATATGGCGGAGAAGTTTAGATATCCAACCAAGAACAAGTATACCGCCGACATGAATTTGGTGTTTTTGAAGGGGCTGAAGCCGGAAGAATATGTTCGCGCCGGCGAAGAGGGCAAGGCACTGGCGGGCGGCTTCACAGGAAGATAGTGTACACCGTCGGATTGACAGGACAGATCGCTTGCGGCAAGAGCAGTGTAGCGCGGGAATTGCAGAGTCTGGGCGCGGTTGTGATCAATGCTGATGATCTCGGCAGAGAAGTTGTCGAGCGAGATCGAAGGGTGGTTCAGAAGCTGAAACGGGCTTTTGGGGGGGATATTGTCGGCTCCAACCGCAAGCTGGACAGACGCAAATTGGGGGCAAGGGCATTTACATCAGACGAAGCTACAAATCAACTTAACCGGATTGTCCATCCGGCGTTGCTTGCGCGTTTACGAAAGACGATTGCCGAGTATCGCAGAGGCAAGAAAACGAAGCTGCTGGTTGTCGACGCGGCATTAATCTACAACTGGGGATTAGAACGTGAATTGGATGTCGTGATTGTGATTGACAGCACCCGTCCCAACCAGTTGACGCGACTGGAGAGACAGGGAATAGGACGCCGGGAGGCTCTGCACAGGATGCGACGGCAGATTCCCAAATATCAGCTGCGCCGGATGGCGGACGCGGTAATTCACAACAACGGTACGCCGGAGCAATTGGTGCACAAGGTTTGGCGTCTTTATGCACGGTTGGTGCAACATTCGGGGCAGAAATTTGATTGACTTCATGCGGTTTTGGCTTATGTTCACGCTTCAAATGAATCTCTGGCGGGAGGGAAATTGAATCCTTTCAACTACTCGATAGAACAACTTAAGACGAAAGCCCTCGAAATCCGGCGCGATATAATCACGATGCTGGTCGAGGCAAAGTCGGGGCATACCGGTGGGCCGCTGTCCTGTACTGATTTTGCGACGGCACTGTATTTCCGGTTTCTCAATCACAATCCATCCGATCCGAAGTGGGCGGATCGCGATTATGTCTTTTACTCAATCGGACATGTCACACCGATCAACTATTCGACGCTCGCAGAATGCGGCTATTTCCCCAAGCGCGACCTGATGAAATTCCGCAAATTTGACGGGCATTTGCAGGGACATCCGCATCGTTTGGACACACCCGGCATAGAAGTCTCCTCCGGATCGCTCGGACAGGGGCTGGGTATTGCTTGTGGTGTTGCCAAAGGCTCCAAGATCGACAATCATCCTCGGCGTGTTTTTTGCATCATGGGCGACGGCGAATTACAGGAGGGCTCGTGTTGGGAAGCGGCGATGTTTGCCGGACACTACAAACTGGACAATCTCGGTGTGATCGTCGACTACAACAAGGCGCAGATTGACGGACCGGTTCCGGTCATTATGGATATTGCACCGCTGGCGGACAAATGGCGCGCGTTCAATTGGAACGTCATTGAGATTAATGGACACGATATGCAGGCGATCGTCGACGCTTTTGATGCGATGCTCAAGTTCAAGGGCAAGCCGACGGTGATCATCGCCAATACGCTGATGGGCGAGGGGGTTTCGTTCATGCGCGGCAAATATCAATGGCACGGCAAGCCGCCAAAACCCGATGAAGGTGAACTGGCACTCAAGGAACTTGGCACGAGTTACGCAGAATGGTCGGCGCGCCTTCTGGCAGGATAGGATATGCTAAAAGAAATGACTGAAGTTAAAATGGAAAAGACCCGTGTCGGATTTGGACACGGTCTGGTCGATCTCGGCGATAAAGATGAGCGGATTGTTGTGTTGGTAGGCGATCTGATGGAGTCGACCAATGTCAATTTTTTTGCGGAGAAGTTTCCGAAGCGGTTCATTCAGGTTGGCGTTGCCGAGCAAAACCTGGCGTTGGTAGCCACGGGATTGTCGCTAATGGGAAAGATTCCATTCTTCTCGACTTACGGCGCGTTTGCTGCTTATCGCTGTCTTGACATGATACGCATCTCGCTCTGCTATTCGAACACCAATGTCAAGATTGGCGGGGCGCATGGCGGAATCTCGGTCGGGCCGGACGGCGCGACACATCAAGCGATGGAGGAGATCTCGATACTGCGCTCGATCCCGAACATGAATTTGATTGTTCCGTGCGATTATTGGGAGACGCGCAAAGCGACCATAGCGGCAGCAGCCGTTAACGGGCCGGTGTATATCCGATTCGGCCGTGAACCGGTGCCAGTTGTGACGGATGAATCGACGCCGTTTGTACTCGGCAAAGCCAATACTTATCGCGAGGGCGGCGATGTGGCGATCATTGCCTGTGGCACGCTTGTTTATGAAGCCCTGGTTGCGGCGGAGATTCTTGCCGGAGAAGGCATCGATTGCCGGGTGATTGATATGCACACGATCAAGCCGATCGACCGTGAAGCTATCATCAAGGCGGCGCGCGAATGCGGCGCAATCGTCACTGCCGAAGAACACCAGGTCATGGGCGGACTTGGCGGCGCAGTTGCAGAGGTGGTTGTCGCACAGCATCCAGCACCAATGGAATTTGTTGCCGTGATGGATCGATTCGGTCAGTCCGGCAAACCCGATGAATTAATGGCGGCATTTGGATTGAAGTCCAAGGATGTGATTGCTGCAGTCAAGAGAGTACTTAAGCGGAAGA
Organism: uncultured Ignavibacteria bacterium; assembly: GCA_964370935.1. GTDB lineage: Bacteria > Zixibacteria > MSB-5A5 > CAIYYT01 > CAIYYT01 > JADJGC01. The sequence continues at coordinate 138,241 of CAYJKI010000007.1, forward strand.
AGTAGTTCCTTTCAACAGGGAGAATTTCTCCCACTGATCAAAGGACTGGCCTAAGCTGGATTCCGGCACCGCAAAGAGCGGAATTTCGCAAGGCTCAACTTTCGCGGGTATGACATTGTGGGGCGAAGTGCGCACACATCTGGAATGGCTCACGGGTAGTACATCCATTTGCTTTGCGCCGCCAGGTCAAAAGAAATTCGCAAACGTTACAAATAGGGTAATAGTTACAGCGTGAAATTTGCCAGTCGCATGGGACGTCTCGGAACCGAGACGGCCTTCGAAGTCTTAGCGCGTGCGCGCGAATTGGAGAGTCAAGGGAGGCATATTATCCACCTTGAGATCGGCGAGCCCGATTTCGACACACCGGCGCACATTGTCGAGGCGGGTGTTGCGGCGCTCAAGGACGGATTTACGCATTACGGTCCTTCGGCCGGTCTACCCGAAGTTCGTCAGGCAATCATTGACGAAGTCAATCGCAGCCGCGGCCTCAAGCTGGGGCCGCATCATGTTGTCGTGACTCCCGGTGCGAAGCCAATACTGTTCTTTACGGCGCTGGCGGCAATCGAAACCGGTGACGAGGTAATTTACCCTGACCCGGGCTTTCCGATTTATGAATCAGTCATTAGTTTTGTCGGCGCACACCCGGTACCGATACCGTTGCGTGAGAGTAATGATTTCCAGATTGACATTGACGAACTGCGCGGGCTTATCACGTCCAGGACGCGGATGATCATACTTAATTCTCCCGGTAATCCTACCGGAGGAGTTTTGAGTCACGAGCAACTGGCGGCAATCGCAGAGTTGGCTGTGAAGCATGACTTGTGGGTGCTGTCGGATGAGATTTATGGACGCATTGTGTATGACGACAATCACGAGTCGATTACTCAATTTGATGGGTTAGTGGAGCGCACAATTATTCTCGATGGTTTGTCAAAGGCCTACGCAATGACAGGATGGCGACTGGGTTACGGAGTGATGCCGAACGATCTGGCTTTCCTCGTAAGCAGACTCATGACCAACAGCAATTCGTGTACGGCCTCATTTTCACAACGCGCCATAATTGCCGCACTGCAGGGAACGCAGAAGCCGACGGAACAGATGGTTGCCGAGTTTCGAAGCCGCCGCGATTTGCTGGTGTTCGAACTGAATTCGTTGCCGGGATTTTCATGCCGCAAACCCAAGGGAGCGTTCTATGCTTTTCCCAACATTACCAAGACGGGGAAGAAATCGCGCGAACTGGCGGAGAAGCTGCTTGAAGAAGCCGGAGTCGCGGTTCTGTCGGGAACAGCATTTGGCGAACACGGCGAGGGGTTCTTGCGGCTAAGCTACGCCAATTCTCCGCAAAATCTGCGCGAGGGTGTCCGACGCATCCGCGAGTATATCAGCAGGTAGTTCTAATACAATTTGATATTTAGAGTGATCTCTTCATTCGACAAAGGAGAATACCATGTCGGAGCGACTTGAACAATTCCGCAAATATCGCGAAAAAATGAATGTACGCATTCTCGAGGAAAAGCATCAGCAGATCAACCGATTCTTTGCGCTCGATACACGGACGTATGAAAACGGCGCACTAGACGCACGCACCAAGGAGATGCTCGGGCTGGTGGCGTCGATGGTGTTGCGCTGCGATGATTGCATAGCCTACCACATAATTCAGTCGAGGCAAGAGGGCGTTACTCGTGCGGAATTCTTCGAAATATTCAACGTTGCGCTGGTCGTCGGCGGCTCAATAGTGATTCCGCATATGCGCCGCGCCGTTGAGTTGCTTGACGAATTGGAGAAGGATTGATACAATCCATGGAGCAAAAGGGGCTATCGCATCGACTCGGGGACGAACAGAACCATGACATCCTGTAAGAAGTGAGCGATGATCGCCGGATAGAGTGAACCGGTGTAGAGACATAAGGCACAAAACATCAGACCGTAAACGAAGATGAGCGCGAATCCGCCGAATCCCTGATAGAGATGGCCACTAGCAAAGGAAAGGGTCGAGACCAGCACTCCCAGCCAGATTCTTCCGCCGGCGATTTGGGAAATCCGCGTCATAACATAGCCGCGAAACGTAACCTCTTCGCAAATCGCGACGACCGCGCACAGCAGTACCCACACTGATTTTTCCGCGAGCGTACTCGGCAAGAGTGCGCCGAATTCGACAAAACTCTCCGGCGAACCGGTTGCGATAACTGCCTGCAAGGATGCAAGCGCAATATTCGCCATCAAGAGAAATCCAAAAGCCAAAGGCACCGACCAGCGCGTGAAGTTTTTGAGACCGATGTCTGCACCACGGGCGTGTTCGGATCTCAACGCAATGACGATCATACCGGCGATCAAGATCTGAACCAACATGGTAGGCAGATAGATTTCGTTGATCGGCGATACGACCTCGTTGGCGAGGTCAAGCTGTGAGTCGAGGAAATAGAAAGCGCTTAGCGGCCAGACAATTACCAGCAATCCCAGAACTAGATAGCTGATTAAAGTCGGACGCGGCGGCAGCCGTGGGTCGGAGTTGTCCGGAGAGATCAGCGCCGAATCTTCGAGATGATCAGCGCCACTCCCACCACGATCAGAATCAGGGGCCATGATTTGTGTACAGGAGGAAGGATATCAAGATTGACCAGCAAGAAAAACAGACCGATACCCAATACGATCAATCCTCCCGTGAGGTTGTGTGGATACGATTTCTTTTCGTTTGCATCGACTTCCTGCATCAGCATCTCCAGTTAAGTGAAGGTTTGACAGTCGATTCAAGTCTAACTGAATCGCCGAGCAATGGCAAACAATATTGCGGGTGCGAGCCTCCGGCGACTCCAAATGCGATAGTCACCTGATTTACAGCGCTCCCCGGGGCGGTTTAATTGCGCCCCGAAAGGAGACCGCAATATTGAGAATCAAATTCAGCAGCAGGATCACAGAGCTGGCATCGAGGGGTGTTTTTGAGGCGCAGCCCGATGATCCTATGGAAACTTCTGCCCGCGAGCGACGAAACGAGGCAGTGAACGGAGCAATCGCCTCTCTGCCCAACAGCGAGCAGTTGATAGTACGACGGCACCATATCGATGGAGCGTCTTTCACGCAGATTGCCGATGAACTGCGACTGGATACGCAGTCGGTAATGAACATTCACCACCGTGCTTTGCGCAGATTGCGAAAACTGCTGATGTCATTTGTCGGGTTGGAATTCGGAATGCCGAGACGGGAGACGGCTTGTGTAATCTGCACGTCGCCACATCGCGAGAAAATCGAGGCAATGTTGGTGACACATATCAACGGCGAACCGTATCGCGAGATCATGCGTGAAGTGAAAAGACGATTCAATGTAGAAATCGTATCGGTGATGACGATTGTCGGACACCGCAAATATCATTCGTGAAGGAGTTGGACATGCCGAAGAAACTGAATCGAACTCGCGCTGATCGAGCGCTGAACATACTTGTTCCGGCGGAGTTGAAGGAAGCGCTTGACGACTCGGCGCGCAGGTATAACGTCAATGCTGCTGATATCGTGCGAGTATCGGTGCGGACGATGCTTCCGGTACTGGGAGCGTTGTGGAACGCGCAGCAGGACGTCATGAACGAATTAGTCACGCGCTGCGAAGGACATTTTCGCAAGCGACACTCGACTTTTGAGCCTGAAGAAGACTATGATGCAAAGCAGGGAGGGGGGCCCTGCTGATAAAGGAAATTCAAGATGGTGACGAGGTCAACAATGTCGATGTCGCCATCGCAATTTGCGTCGGCAAAATCGGGGTCAGCGGGCGGCGGCCCGTTGAGATAGAGGAAGCGGACGAAGAACAGCAGATCGCTGAAGGTAAGTCCCACTTTGGAATCGACGTCGCCATGCAGTTGGCGCACTTTCAGGACCATGCTTGATGAACCTTCACGCACCGGGATGCTGGAGTCCTGAATGCGGACGCCTAACTCCCAAGTACCGGTGTCGAGAGGTACACCGCTCAACAATCCGGTCTCGGACAGCTTAAGTCCATCAGGCATGGTGATGGCGTAAGCCGACCAAGTGATCGGCGTCTTGCCGCCGATAGCGGCCAGTTGTACAGAATACGGTATGCCAATCCCTGCGGTCGGAAGGGTGTCGAGCGCCGCCTGTAACACAAGTTCAGTTTGAGTGTATTGATTAACGATCCAGTTATCAGGGTCGAGATTGCACTGCATTGGTTCGAAGGGAAGAAGGAACCGGTAGTTCTGAAGTTTGCGATCGTTGGTCAATCGGATAGTGACACTGTCTGCAGCATACATACATCGGACGTCAATGTCGGTATGGAAGAGGGGATATGTTGTTTGCACCTGGTTTAGCTGCAAATCAGTTACCCAGCCGGTATCGGTTTCAAAAGCAAAGTACCCGAATTGATATTCAGGGATTGCCGGCTGATAGACCCATTGCTGGAAGAAGGCGTTCAAGTCCCGCCCCGAGACTTGTTCGCAAATAGCCTGGAAGTCTTCAGTTGTCGCTGTGCCGTACTTGTGCGAAGATTCGGCGTAAGCAGTGATAATGGCGAAGAAGTCCGCGTCACCGACTAGATAACGGAGCATGTGCAGGACCAGTGCGCCCTTGTCATATACGACACGATCGAAGATCACGTAGGTGTCGGTGGTGTCTTCGACATAGACCTGCTGATCAAGTCGAATCAGCGAATTCATATACTGGTGATAAGCCGCTGTGCCTTTCGAGTGCTCGATCCATAACGCTTCGGAATAGCGGGCAAAACCTTCATTGAGCCAGATATCGTGCCAGGTCCCGCAGGTGATCATGTCGCCCCACCATTGGTGGGCGAGTTCATGTGCGATGACCCAATCGTGGAAAGCACCCAGCGAAGTGCAGGTCTGGTGCTCCATGCCACCGCCGAAGAGAAACTGTGCGTGACCATACTTTTCGCGGATGAAGGGATATTCGCCGTAAACAGAAGTGAAAAATTCGAGCATCTCGACAACGAGATCGTTGTTGGCGCGCAACTGCTCAACGTTGCCGGAGAGTATGTAGAAGTCGACCGGCATTGCACCATCGGCATGGTAAAATGTGTCAGCGTAGTGCTCGTAGTCGGCTATGGCCAGACTGACGAGGTAGGTGGCAATCGGATAGGATTCGTGCCAATGTGTTGTGCTGGTTCCGTCGCCGTTGTTGGTTATGCTCTTCAGCGTGCCATTAGAAGCAACCTTGAGACGGCTGTCGGCGGTGATCAGCAGGTCAACAGAGTCTGCCTTGTCAGAGGGATGATCCTTGCAGGGCCACCAGTTGCGGGCGAAGAATGGCTCGGAGAGTGTTGCTACCAAGGGGAGGTTGTTATGTGTTGCGAAGGAGAAGGAACCGAAGCCGTCGCTGATGGGTGTTCCTTGATAAAATACGATCGCGTTGATTTCCCCGCCCGGAGCGACGGTCGGGATGGTAATTGCCAGCAGGTCGCCGTTGCGCTGATAGGCTGCCAAATCTGTTCTGACGCGCACGGAATCGACGGTCAGATTTTGCGCCAGATCAAGTTCAATGAATTCTAAAGTCGCCAAAGCTCTGGCAGTCACGGATACTGCGCCGATGATTCGTTGTTGCGGTGCGTCAATCGTGAGGTTGAGAGAATAGTAGATCACATCGAAGTTCTGCTGATTTGTCGTGGGAGAGTGGCTACCCAATGTCTGGACGTATCGAGATATTTTGATCTGATGCTGTTTAAGGGCACGTTCGTAGTCGAGCGGATCATCTTGCGAACGCAAATCGGGCAGGAAGGTCAGACTGAATATTGCGATCAGTAAAGTCGTCGACAGTCTACAGGAAGAAAAGCGCATTAGTACCTCACACGAATATAACGGGCAGAGAATCTGAACGCGCAAACAAAACTTTGCCAGGTGCACAACAATGTTGGAGGCAGGGAAGAGTGCACCGTAGGAGTGCTGAACTATAAACGCAGCGATACATCCCTTTACTGCCACTATCAGGCTGGAAACAAGCGGCACAAAGGAAAGCCGCACCTGACTAAAGTCAGGTGCGGCTTTGTGTATGATTCATCTGACGTGACTGGTCACATCAGAATGTCATCATTGATTACGGACAGTGCGGAGTCGGTCCACCGCCGAAGATGAAGTTGATGATGTACACAGCGTCGGAGATGTTGACACTTCCGGTACCGTTGGCATCACCAAGGCAAAGCGGATTCGGGGCAGCACCACCGGCGAAGATGTAGTTAATGATGAACACGGCATCGGAAATGTTGATCGAGCCCGAGCCGTTTGCGTCACCGCACAAACAATCGGCGCAGGCATCAGCACCCGCGTAGACATGACCGCACAACCAGGCTCTGGCTCTATCGAGTTGATTCTGGAAGTTGGTCAGGTTCTGCACGCCGTTGGTGCCGACGAACAGCACTGCGAAGTGCAGCGTATCATTGCTCGCACCGTTAATTGTTGCGGCGCGCGCAATTGTCAGCACCGAGTTGAGGTCTTCGGTGGAGTCGGTCGCGACATAGCCAGTGACGGCCTGCAACTTGTTCCAAAGGGTGTCATTCTCATACCCACCCAATGGATAAACAGTGACGTCGTTTTCCCAGTTAAAGCCGCCGACTACATCGTCGCCGGATTTAAGCACGCCACGAATGCCAGCGAAGCGCAGGTCATTCGGTGCATAACGGCCGCGCTGGTATACAGCTTCACGGGCTGCATCGACGCCGCCCACGTTGTCCGAGCTATCGTCCGGAACGTCAAGGTCGGCCGCGTAAGCGACTGTCAAGTTGGTTACGCTACCAGCCGGATTGTTTGTGCCTTTGTAGATTGAATAGGCAGCGACGATGAAAGTCGATGAATCCGGATGTTTCGGGGCATAATAGGTGACATCAAAGCCAAGAGTTGAATCGCGGTTGGCGCCTTTGCCGCTGGCAAAGCGATAATTAGCGTTCGAAATCGAATCGTGAGATGTCGCAGTCTTGGCATAGAGATAGCCAAACGGATTGCTGGCGGTCGGCAAGTTACCGCCGCCTTCGAAAATCAGCCAGCTCAAGTTCGCCGCAGAATTGCCCAGAATCAATGAACCATCGTAGAACGGTTCCTGCTGGTCAGCGAACGAGTAGAACATCTTACCAGTTTCCTGATGAGAGTTACGCCCAGCCTGGTTGACATTCATACGAACCAGGGCAGTGCGGATGGCTTGATCTTCCGGCAGGAAGAAGCTGTTGAATACATAGAATTCCACCGGCACCTGGAAGACAGTCGGTCCTTCGTAGGTGAAAGTGATGGTCGCAGTATACAGACCTTCGGTTGCGAGTGGACCGGCACTAACCGCCAGGACCTGCGAGTTGCTGCAACCCGCCGTGACGGCGCCTGAAGCCGGCACTGTCAGCCAGTTCGAACCGACATTGTAAGCAATAGTCCGCGTCCAGTTGGCAGTGGTATTACCAGCGTTGGTCAGCGTCAACGACGTGTTGGCCACTTGATTCGTCGCGGCGTGGAACGGATAGAGAATTCCAGCCGGAGTCGAGGTGATGCTGCGATAGGTGTCCATCGCAAAGCAAGGATGACTAAGGAACATGACAGGGCTGTAGGTTTCAGCGGTGCCGTCGTTGCCGACGCCCGAGCCGGCATCCTTATCATTGAGATACTGGATGCGCAGAGAATCGGTTGAGTAGATCGCGGAGCTCGGGAAGTTGTCATCGTCGCAGGCGCCTGAAGCGCAATTGTCGGTACGTGAGTTCGTCAAATTGACAGGAGGGCCCCACGTCTCGCCGCCGGTTGAAGAAGCCGAGGCGTAGATTTCGCCATTCGGCACTTGCCCGAACGAGCAGTCAGTAAGGGCCGGGGTGGCCGGGTTGGTATCACCGACGTAGCGCGTATAGACGGCGTAGATCGTCTTGGTGGCGCCGACGGTACACTCGGTGATGCTGATACGAGCAACGTTATGCTCGAATGCCTTCATGTTGCAATTGGCGTGGAAGTTGTTTGCATCCAACACCAGCGACTTACAATTGTTGCAGTCGTCCCAGTGGTAGAGCTTGGCTTCCTGATCCGCGAGCTGTGCGGCCGCAGAATCATAGAAGGCGGCTACGTACAGGATGTGGTAACAACCGTCCGCATCGAACAAGGATGACGTTTCCTGCGAAACGCGTTCCTTGGTTGCTGATGCGTAATTGGTCACATTGACAACCGGTCCCCAAGTGACACCGACGTCGTTGGACATACGGTAGACCAGATCATTGTTTTCACGGCTGGTTGCCGCAGTACGCGCCTTGCTGTAGGCGATTGCGACTTTGTTGGAATTCGGGTCCTGGGCAACTGTGTAACTGATGGCTGTGGTCGAGTCGATAAATCTTCCGCAAGTCCCGTAGTTGGTGAACCCTCCGGTACCGCGATAATAGGCCATCGCAGAATAGTCAGAGCCTGAATTGCCTTCCATACCGACGACGTGGATGATTGGATTGGCGCCACCGTCGGTGTCAGCGCAGATAACCGGCCAGATATAGGGCTCGGAGACTGCGCCACTGAAGATGCCTTCGCAGGTTTGAGCCGCAGACGGTGCATCGACGATGGTGAAGCTAGAAGCGCCCGAAGCAAAATCGAGGGCGGTCGTGCTACGATAAGCGGCAAATGATGCGCCGTAGCGCCAGGCCGCAAGAGCGGCGTTATTGTAGTGATCTATCGAGCACATGTGACCTTCGCGACCGTCGGAGATTACCAATCCGCCCGGAAGATCGAAGAGACCGACGTTTGGGACATAAGAACCGTAACGAATGTCGCGTTCGGTAGCTGCAGCGCCGGAAAGTTTGTGGGTCCAGATCATGTGTACGCGACCATTTGGTCCCTGGACAATCTGGCGACCCATGCGGCTGTTGTGCTGAATGTCATAGCCGGTATTTCCGACCATGATTCCAGGCGAAGCCAGAAATCCGAGAGCGCTTTGCGCGGTGCCCGAAGATTTGGGCAGATTGCGATTGAGCTGCTCCAGCTGAATATCGGTCAGAGCGCTTTTCGAGCTCTCCGACACGATATCTCTTGGATCAATTCCCGCCTCGATAGCCACTGATGCTTTTGCTGCAAAAGCTGAAACCGAGGAGAGGAAGATCACGTATGCTAAACTCACGACCATCAATGTGAGTTTTTTCATATTCCGTTGCTCCTTCCAGAGTGAGGACAGTAAACATTGCAATTAGAGTAGTAAAAATTGAAATAAGCGTGAGAATGCTCTCTGGTGTACAATCACCTCCCTCATACAATGCACCGGTCAAACCGCACAGAATGCCCGGCACGCTGCTACTTAAGCAGACACAGGTCAGCAGTATCCAAATATGTCGATTCTTATCGCAACGAAGAGGATGGAGCGTGATCGAAATGGAAGATAAGGCTTTTAGTCGACCGGGTTAGTAGTGCTGTTCAAGCCTTGTAATTATGAAGCGCGATGTCGATCACTCACCCAAGGTCACTCGCGCGGTAGACAAATCATTCGATTTAGAGTTACTTACTTAATGTAAACCCATACCACCTTACTGTCAATTCATTTTTTGCGGGGAAGGGCAACTTCAGCGCAAAACCGGAAACTTAGTCGGTTTCCAAGCCAAAATTGGCGCCGGAACCGGAATGGAGCACTTGGCCGAGGATGTCGGCGGCGGGGCCCTTCGCGGTCAAAATCTATTGCGTTTAAAGGCTTAAGGCGATACTATCAAATCAAATGATACACTTTCGTATCCTGATAGTTGACGACGAGAGTAACCAACGGGAAATGTTGGCCGGATTCTTGCAGAAAATCGGGCATCTTGTCACTACCGCCGAGTCTGCCGAAGCGGCACTTGAAATCTTGGATTCCTGCTCATTTGAGATCGGCCTGTTTGACATGAAGATGTCGGGTTTATCGGGATTTGAGCTGTTCCAGAGAGTACATGCTCGCGACCCGGAAATGCAGGTGATTTTGATTACGGCGTTCGGTAATGTTGAGTCGGCCGTCGAGGCGATGCAGGCCGGTGTTTACCACTATATCAGCAAGCCGGTTAATCTCGGGGAATTGCGGGAGTTGATTACCAAGGCCGGAGAACGGCACTTCTTGTTGTCGGAAAACCGCCAACTTCGTGAACGACTCGAGCAGCTTGAAGTTGACGAGATTGTTGGAATATCGAATCGGATAAAGTCGCTGCTCTCGGAAGTCGCCCGGGTGGCGCCGACCGACGCAACGGTGTTAATTACCGGCGAATCGGGGACTGGCAAGGAATTGCTGGCGCGCAGTATACATCAACTTTCGTCGCGAAATGCCAATCGATTTGTCGCTGTAAGTTGCGCGGCGATACCGGAGACACTGATCGAATCCGAATTGCTGGGCCACGAACGCGGGGCATTCACGGGTGCCGAGAAACGCCGGCTGGGACGATTTGAGTTGGCCAAGGGCGGGACAATTCTTCTGGACGAAATCGGCGAATTGCCGCTGTCAATCCAAGTGAAGCTTCTTCGATTGCTTGAGGAACGCCGGTTTGAGCGGCTGGGCGGGGAGGAAGAGATTGTGGCAGACGTGCGATTGATCGCGGCGACGAACCGCAATCTGCTTGATGAAGTCAAGGCGGGACGATTTCGCGAGGATCTCTATTTCCGCATCAACGTAGTCCATCTGCATATACCACCGTTGCGGGAACGCCGCGAAGATATCATACCATTGGTAGATCACTTTCTGAAACTGTCGGCGGCCAAGACGAACCGCCCGAAGCGCAGCATTACTCCGGCGGCCAAGGATTTGTTGATCGCCTACGAGTGGCCGGGCAATGTTCGGGAGCTAGCCAATGTCATCGAACGAGCGACAGTCCTTAGTCGTACCGATACGCTCGACGCGGTCGATTTTTCGCAACTGCGCGGAGATAGTGCAACTACAGGCTCGAGATACACGCCGCTGAATATGCCGCTGCGCGATCTCGAAAAGGAGCACATTGAAAACGTGCTGAAGGCGAATGAGTTTAGCTTGCAGAAGAGCGCCGACATCCTCGGCATTCATCGCAATACGTTGCGCCAAAAGATGAAGGAATACGGCATCGAGAAGCCGAACGGCGACGATGAAATGTAACGGCTAGGATTTTTCAAAGATGATTCTAGCGCTGACCGTACGTGTTGTGATGATGATTGTGCCGCCTACAACCGTATCGCGAGATGATTGACAAATGATGCCCTCCGCCTATACCAGAACACCCGAAAATTACCGCGCCATGAGCGATGATGAATTGCGGGAGCGAATTCGCGCCAAGAAGTTGGAACATGGCAAGAATCTTGTTGTGCTGACCCATCATTACCAGCGGCGGGCTGTCGTTGAATTTGGCGATTATCAGGGTGATTCTTACGCACTCTGCAAAATCGGCGCGCAACTGGATGCGGAATTCATCGCGTTTTGCGGAGTCCACTTCATGGCAGAGAGTGCCGTAGTTCTTGCACGGTCGGATCAGAAAGTGTTTTTGCCGAACCCGCTCGCAGGTTGCCCGATGGCTGACATGGCGGCTATTGACAGTGTGTTTGCAGCATGGGACGAACTACAACAGCACCTACTACCCGCCGCCAAGATAATTCCGATATCCTACATGAATTCGGCTGCTGATCTCAAGGCCTTTTGTGGCAGGAATAACGGAGTGATTTGTACTTCGTCAAATGCACGCAAGACGTTTGACTGGGCTTTTGCGCAGGGCGAGCGGATATTCTTCTTCCCCGACGAGCACTTGGGACGCAATACGGCCAATGCATACGGTATTCCCAAGGATGAGCTGTTTGTGTGGGACTTCAACTTGAATCCGGCAAAGCGCGATGTCGAAGCGCTAAAGCGCGCGAAAGTTATCCTGTGGAAGGGTTATTGTCACGTTCATTCGGTGTTTCAGCCGCACCACATCCAGCAAATGCGCCAGGAGCATCCAGGAGTCAAGATCGTCGTGCATCCGGAGTGCACCGAGGAACTGGTCGCAATTGCCGATTCTGTCGGGTCAACCAGCCACATTGTGAAGTATGTTGCCGAACAGCCGACCGGGAGCGTGATCGCAATCGGCACGGAGTTGAATTTAATTGATCGGCTTGCGCATATGCATCCGGACAAGACGATTCTGGAACTGGCGGGGAACACTTGTGCAATGTGCGTGAATATGTACCGGACAACTCTGAATGATCTCGCCTATACGCTCGATAATCTCGAGACAATCAAGCCAATGTCGGTGCCCGAGGATGTTAAGACACACGCGCGCATTGCGTTGGAAAGAATGCTTGCCATCACCGGTTAATGATGTTATTATCGAATTTTGATTCGGGGCTGTGGATAAATTCAACGGGGTTACGCCTCGATTCTTGTTTTGAGAATAGTTTCCGCTTTTAAGGAGTTTGGATAATGGCCTATGTTATGAAGGTCCCGGTAATGGGCGAATCAGTTGTCGAAGGCACGATCAATCAATGGTTCGTCAAGGTTGGGGATACGATCAAGAAAGATCAGCCGTTGGTTGAACTTCTCACGGACAAGGTAAACGTCTCCGTTCCGGCTGAAGCCGATGGTGTATTACTTGAGATCAAAGCCAAGGTTGGAGATGTGGTTCCGGTAGGAAGGGAAATAGCGGTCATTGGCGCGCCCGGCGAAAAGGCAGGCAGCGCTCCTGCACCGATAGCGGCACCGGCTCCGGCCAAGGCGCCTTCGGCATCAGTGGCAGCGAAGGCCGCGCCAGCGGCACCGGCACCGGTGCCCGCACAGACTGGTCCGATCAAGTTGTCACCGGTTGTCCGTCGGCTCATTAAGGAGCACGGGATCGATGTTAGCCTACTTCGCGGAACCGGCGGTGGTGGAAGAGTCACACAGAAGGATATTGAAGATTTTCTCGCTTCCAAGGGTGGCGGTGCAGCTACTTTTCCGGCAGCAGCTGCGACCGGGACTGTTTCACCGGTCGCGCCGCAGCAAGTATACGATACGACCAAGCGAATTGAAGAATTTCCATTAACGCGCGTCCGGAAGTTGATTGCAGATCACATGGTGAAGTCAAAGCAGACGTCACCCCATGTGACGACTTTTGACGAGTGCGATTTCACACGACTCGTTGAGTTCCGTGCGAAACACGCCGACCGCATTGAGAAAGAAAAAGGCGTTCGCGTAACGTTTATGCCGTTTATCGTAGTAGCCGCGGTCAAGGCTTTGAAGGAATTTCCGCTGATGAATGCCTCGATGACAAACGACAAGGTCATCGTTAAGCACTACTACAATATCGGTATCGCCGTTGCACGCGAGTCGGGTCTGATTGTGCCGGTTATTAAGGCTGCCGATCAGAAGGGTATCGTTCAGATTATGAAAGACCTGAAGGAGCTTGGCGATAAGGCACGCAGCGAGCGTTTGATGCCGGCGGATATCGAGGACGGCACGTTCTCGTTGACGAATGCCGGCGGTTATGGCGCGTTAAATTCGACTCCGATTATCAGCCAGCCGCAAGTGGCGATCCTGGGAATCCATGCCATACAGAAGCGCCCGGTCGTGCGCGACAACCAGATTGTCATTCGCGACATGATGAATATGGGTCTGTCGTTTGATCATCGTTTGATTGATGGACATTACGCCGTGCAGTTCTTGCGCACGCTGATCGGCTATATTGAAGAGCCGGAATTGTTGTTGATGTAATTCGGACTAAGCTACGAGCTCTTGCGCCTCTCCCAACAGGAGAGGCGTAAGGGTGAAGGCACCTACATTCCATGACCAGTATCACCACCAAAGCCCGCATTTTTGACCTCGGATTGTCGGAATACGACAAGACGCATCAACTGCAGTTGCAGATGGTTGAAAAGCGTATTGCCGGCGGAGCGCAGGATACTTTCATATTCACTTCGCATCCACCGACAATTACAATCGGACGTGGCGGGGGCAACAACAACGTTCTGGTTTCGGATGAGATACTTGCCCAAAAAGGCGTGAAGAAGTATGAGGTCGAACGCGGCGGCGACGTGACGTTTCACGGTCCCGGTCAACAAGTAGTCTATCCGATCGTCGATCTCGATCAACGCGGAAGAGACCTGCACAAATTTTTGCGCGATCTTGAGGAGGTTGTTATCGTCTTTCTCAAGAACTACGATATCATCGGCGAGCGCTCGGTCGGCAAGACCGGAGTCTGGGTGGGTGACAAGAAGATTTGCGCCATCGGTATCGCAGTGAAACGGTGGGTAAGTTATCATGGGTTGGCGCTGAATCTCGATACCGACCTCAATTTCTTTCAACTGATTAATCCGTGCGGATTTACTCCTGATTCGGTGACAAGTCTGGAACAACTTACTGGCAAACCGACAGATAAGGCTAAATCGTTCTTTCAGTTAACGAATGCGCTTGAACAGGTGTTTGAGGTGCAGATCACGCTTTAATTTGCGTTTGCAACCGGATTCAGCAAAGGGGCAATTGCGTAGAATTGAACATTCGTGTTCAAAAAAGTGACAGTTCTGTCCGATTCCTGCTAAAGCAATTCTCCCATTGAGTCGACAAATTGACTAAAGCCTTGATGTGGCTTGCAGTTAGCAAAAAGTTTTATGTTGACATTATGTAAGGACAAACGAATTTTCTTTATAAGACTCAAGCAGGGCTCTATTCCAACTCCGGCAAGGATCGTCGGGGTCAATCCACAAAGAGCGCGGTACCGGAATCGACCGACAGGGAAGGTGAATCACCGCGGTTTTATTGACTCCAACCACATTGCCTGGATAAGGGGATACACGAAGTTGTGCTTAGTTCGTCTATGGGTATTGGAGGTAATTTTCTTTTGAAGTATGTAACCCACAACTCTTACAGGAGGTAGGAAACTGAAACAGAATGCTAACAAATTCGCACTTTTGCGTACGATTTCAATTCATTAACAGGAGGTTTGGTTTTGAATCTTAAACCAAAAGTTGCTCTGATCCTGATTCTTGTCTTGGCGCTATGTGCTTTTGCCCAGGCGGCAACCGTCGGCAAAATCTCTGGCAAGGTAACAGACAAAGAAACGGGCTCCGCACTTCCAGGTGTCGCGGTCAGTATCGCGGGCACCTCGATGGGCGCATTAACCGATATGGAAGGCAAGTATTTCATACTTAACGTTCCGGTTGGTACATTTACTTTGAAGGCAGAACTCATTGGATACGCACCGGTCGAATTACAGGGGCTTGGGGTCTCTGTTGACTTGACCAGTATTGCGGACTTCCAAATGTCTTCCAAAACTCTGACCGGCGAATTGCAGGTCGTGATTGCCGAGCGCCCGCTCATCATTCTCGATCAGACCAAGTCGCTGAAGATTGTCTCCGGAGAAGAAATCCAGCAACTGCCCACGCGTGGTTATACCGACGTTGTCGGTCTAAGCGCCGGCGTAGTTGCCTATTCGGAGAACGTCGAAGCATCTGCGGTAGGAACCCGAGGCGGTCGCGAACAAAGCAACCAGCCCTCGCTTAACATCCGCGGCGGCCGTCAGGGCGATGTCGCCTACTTTGTCGATGGTTTCTCACAGCAGGATCCGTTGACGAACATGTCGACAACCGCCATTAACAACAATGCGATCGAAGAAATCTCGATCTCGACCGGTGGTTTCAGCGCTGAATACGGCTGGATTTCATCCGGCGCGATCAACGTCACGACAAAGGAAGGCGCCAAGGATTATTCCGGCGCGATTGAAGCTTCGACCGACGAATTCATGGGCGCGGACAGCCGCTTCAACTACAACGTCTTGGCATTCAACCTTGACGGTCCGATTGTTCCGAACAACGATAACATGAGCTTCTTTGCTTCGATGGAGCGCCGTCGCCTTGGTGATCGCACACCACGTGCAACCGCTGACGGCAGACTCCCGCACAATGACCTGTCCGGCTGGAGCTGGCAGGGCAAGCTGCGTTACGACGTCAATGAGAAGAACGTGCTCCGTTTGGGAACACTCGGCAGCTACGAAGAGTGGCGCGAATTCCGCATGAACTATTACTTTAACGGAACGCACGCTCCGCGGTACTTGGATGAGAATTATTCGTATTACGCCAAGTGGACGAGTAACCTTTCGCCGAAGACTTTCTTTGAGCTTGGCGGAACCTATTACCTCACCAAGAGACTTCGTGGCGATGAAACCCATTGGGATGATGTTTATGCTTATGGCCGTCCCAACGGAAATCCGACCTTTGACAACACCAACTTGTTCTGGATCGGCGACGACTTGAGCACACCGGATGTTGACGAGGGCCACGTTTGGGAAGATATTCTTAGACGCAGTTCATCCTACATCGGCGTGAATTTTGACATGACGAGTCAGGTGAACGAATACAACGAAGTACAGTTCGGCGCCGAATTTGAGCGCCACGCCCTTCGCTATTACAATCATCTGGACCCGACCCGCATCGACACGACTATCACCGACCCGGAAGAATTTGATCGTGCCGCCTGGAACGATGCCAACTTCTTCGGCTTTGACAAGACCGGTGAAAACAATGTTGATGACGGCCCCGATGGCGCCAAGAAGCCGTATATGTTCGCACTTTATCTTCAGGATAAATTCGAATTCGAAGGCCTGGTGGTTAACGCCGGACTTCGCTACGATTATCTAAACGCCAATACGGATCGTCTCAAGAACGAAGAGCGTCCGCTCGATCCGAACAACGTTCTTGCCAATCCGGAGGATTACACCGATCAGGAAATCCTGAATGCCACACTTCTTGACGATGGTGATTTCGAACCGGCCAAGGCCGAACAGAAGATTTCTCCGCGTTTGGGCGTAGGTTTCCCGGTTTCTGATCGTACCGTGTTCCATGTAAACTACGGAAAGTTCTTCCAGCGCCCAGAACTTCAGTACCTTTATGTCGGTACGCAGTTCCTGCAGCGCATGGTTAAGGATGCTCCTTACTACTCGCCGATCGGCAATCCGAACCTTGAACCGGAAGAGACCACGGCTTATGAAGTCGGCTTGGCGCACCAGCTTGGTGATTTCACCAGCTTCAACGTCACTGCCTACTACAAAGACGTGAACGGTTTGACGGAAGTTATCAATCAGCCTTCGTCGCCGAACGCATTTGCGACCTATCGCAACCACGATTTCGGCACAATTAAGGGGCTTGATTTTTCGCTGAAGATGCGCCGCACTCGTTCGGTAGCAACCGAGCTTAACTACTCGCTCTCGTATGCGGCCGGAACCGGATCGTATGCGACGTCGCAGGGTAATATTGCCTGGACCAACACCGAGCGTCCGATTCGTGTTTCTCCGCTTGATTACGACCAGCGCCATAAGATCACGGCCATCATCGATGTCCGTGCTGCCAGTGGTATGGGTCCGAAATTGGGCGACATGCACCCGTTCGAAAACGCCGGAATCAATTTTGTGTTCCGTGCCGGTTCAGGTACCCCATACACGCCAATGAATGTGTACAACGAAATTTCATTGGCTTCGGTCACGCCGACTCCGATCGGCAAGATCAATTCGCGCACTGGACCGTGGACTTACAGAGTCGACATGAAGGCTAACAAGACCTTCCAGATTGCACGACTGAATTGGGACGTTTACCTTTGGGTTATCAACATCTTTGACACAGAGAACGCATTGGATGTTTACGAGGGTACAGGTCGCGCCGACAATACCGGTTGGCTGGCGACTGCTGATGGAGAAGCTTTCGCTGATAGATACGGAGCCGATGGTGTGGCGAAGTATAATTTCAAGCAAGCCAATCCGGGAAGTTATGATACCCCGCGTCAGGTCCGTCTCGGCCTGCGGTTAATGTTCTAAGGTGAATGAACCTGAACGCTTCAGGAGGAAGCTGATGAAGAAAACGAGATTATACTATTCCCTGCTGATGTTCCTGATGATGACCACGGTAGCGTGGGGCGTCAGTAATGTGACAGGGAAGTGGCATGGCTCGCAGACGGCACTAATCGAGGACACTGATACCCGAATAGACGTTAACAACCTGGAAATGTTCGTCTATAATGATGGTAACTTTGCCTATGATAATGCCAACGTGCTGGGCAAAACTGACGGTCTCTACTTCCCGCGTGGAACGAAGAAGACCGTTATATATTCCGCCGGTCTCTGGGTCGGCGCGAAAGTCAACAACGATATTCGCCTCGCGATCGCCGAGTTCTCTTCGGAGTTCTCGCCCGGTCCGATGGTGAATGGCACATATGTTCCTGACAACGCCGCATTTCGTGTGTACAAACTGAACAAAGCGGACACACCGACTTCGAATCCGGACTACCTGGCTTGGCCAGTTACCCAGGGCGCGCCGGTGGACACGTTGGGTAACCCGCGCATTTTTGGCGACCAAATGGCATGGTCCGTGTTCAACGATGCTGACCCGGCCAACCACGTCAACGATGCGGCGAGCACGACCCCGCTTGGCATTGAAGTTCAAATGTCAGCATTCGGGTTCGCACGCGGCGGCGCACTTGGAAACACCGTGTTCTTCAAGTATGTCATCATCAACAAGGGAACCAACACCTTCGACTCAACCTTCGTTTCGCTCTGGGCTGACCCGGATCTCGGCGACGCTGCAAGCGATCTTGTCGGTTGCGACACTGTTTTGTCGCTGGGATTCTGTTACAATCAGGGTCCGGACGGTATCTATGGTTCGGCTCCGCCGGCTGTCGGTTTCGACTTCTTCCAGGGACCGATTGTCCCCGGTGATGAAACAGATTCCGCCCTTGTGAACGGTGAGTGGCGGCACGGTTTCAAGAACCTGCCGATGGCTTCGTTCAACAAATACATTAATGGTACTGACCCGGCGAGCCGTGTGGAAACTTACGGCTACATGAAGGGACTTACTAAAGATCCAATTTCGGGCAATATGGTTGACAATGTCAATCCAGTTACGGGACTGGTTACCACCTATGCTGTATCAGGTGACCCGGTCACCGGCACGGGTTGGGTTGATGCTGCCGCCGCCGACCGTCGCTATATGATGTCGGCCGGCCCATTTACCATGGCTCCGGGCGATACGCAGGAGGTTGTGGCTGCCGTGATTGTTGCCCAAGGCACCAATCCGTTATCCTCTGTTTCCGCATTGAAAGCGGCGGACGTCGCTGCACAAGCCGTGTTCGATCTCAATTTCGATATTCCGTCGCCTCCGCCTTCGCCGTCAGTTTTCCTGCGCGGTCTTGATGGTGCGATTGATATCATTTGGGGTACCGAGCCGGTTGGAGATGTAGAAGCGAATGAAAAACTGGGACAGGAATTCCATTTCGAGGGATACAACCTGTATCAGGGTGAGTCCGAGAACGGACCTTGGACAAAGTTTGCTACTTACGATTTGGACCACGACGATCAGGACGAACCGGTCTCGTTGATTTATGGTGACGTAGTCGATGCAGCAGCCGGTGGTACCCAGCGAGTCATTCTTCAGAAGGGCTCGAATTCCGGATTGGTCTATAATCAGAGCATTACGACCAGCCAACTTACCGGTGTACCGCTTAAGAATAACCAGCCTTATTATTTTGCGGTGACTGCGTACTCATATGATTATCTCAACATCTCCGTATTTAACGATCCGGGAGGCAACTTCCTCGGTTACATCACTGAATCCTTGGAAAGCCCGATCGTAGCGTATTCTGTCAAGCCGTTTACCTTCGCTGGCTCCGTGTCACAAATGGCGACACAGGTTCCTGCCGGAAGCAGTGATGGCGTGACTTATGTCGAGTACATCTATCCGGACCAAGTCACGGGCGATGACTACGAAGTCAATTTTAATGGCGATCTGACTTGGAATCTTAAGAATCTCGGTACTGGTGAGACTATTCTTGACAGCATCGGGACACAGGCGGACGACTACGGTTATCCGGTTGCTGAAGGTATCCAGGTTCGTGTTGTCGGCCCGGCTCCGGGTGCGAAAGAATACGAATGGGTTGGCACACGCTGGATAAGCGGTGTTGATGCCGGCCTGCCATTGTTCTTTGGCGGTCTGGGAAATGGCGCCGATTTCTTTGGCTCTAACCTTGGCCCGCTTGACTACAAGGATGTCGAAATTCGCTGGAGTTTTGAGACGACCCAGAAGGCGCATCTCTTCACTCGTGGTGGAACTCCCAGCTACGGCTATAATGGCTTCTTTGACGTGCCGTTTACCGTTTGGGACGTTTCATCTTCACCGGAGCGCCAGTTGAATGCGTGCTTCGTTGAACAGCAGGGCAGCCCTTGTCAGGATCAAACCTGGTTGCCGTGTACTGAAGCCGGTACTGCCGAACGTGAGTACATATTTGTTATGGCAAGCGCTTACACCGGCGAGCCAAACGCTACGTACACCACACAAAACCTGCTCGGTGATGCTGGTGATATGGATTGCATGTACTCGCTTTGGCCGCGAATTCGTCCAGGTCACGTTCCGGCGGATGAACTCGCTGACGGTCAGAAGCTGATCATCAGGAAGAACAATCCAAACAATCCGAATGTGACGTACACATTTTCCACTAACAAGCCGGAAGAAGCCACTGGCGAGGATGTTGTCATTGGCAACGACCTTAGCAACGTGAAGACGGTTCCGAATCCGTACTATGCTTTCTATCCGGAAGAAACGGATCAGTTTGATCGTATCGTCAAATTCATCAACCTGCCTCCGAATAAGGCGATGAAGATCAAAATCTACAATATTGCCGGAGACCTGCTCCGCACGTTGGAGCGTCCAGGCAATAGCACTGATCCGGAATTCACCTGGGATCTGAAGACTGCTGCCGGCCTTTGGGTCGCATCGGGAATCTACGTTTGGGTCATCGAAGCCGATGGCTTGGGAACTACGTTCGGCAAAATGGCGATCTTCCCTGAAGTCGAACAATTGGATACATTCTAAGGAGAGGAGTGAATACGATGAAAAAGCTACTATTACTTTCGTCGGCGCTGGTGGTTCTCATGAGCGCGATGCTCCTCGCCGGCAATGAGATCAAAATCGGAACCGCGGGTGCGCAGGAATTGCGTATTCCGGTCGGTTCTCGTGGATCGGCGCTGGGCGGTGCTATGATCGCCAATTCGTATGGCGCCGAAGCCTTGTTCTGGAATCCGGCTGGAGCAGCCAATCAGACGGGTACCGAGGCGATGTTTTCGCATCTCGAGTACTTTGCTGATATGAATCTTGAATATGTGGGAATCACCACTCAACTCGAGGGTTTTGGTACGGTCGGTGCGTCAATCAAGGTGTTGTCTATTGGCGACATTCTGCGGACGACCTGGGACGACCAGCAGGGATCGAGTGGCGAGACCTTCAATCCGACGTTTTCCGTTCTCGGGTTGACTTACGCCCGTCAGTTTACTGACCGCGTATCGTTTGGCGCGACCACTTACTTCGTAAATGAACGCGTTGAGCAAGTGTCAGCCCGCGGCGTAGCCTTTGACTTTGGCTTTACCTACGTTCCGAATTGGCGCGGACTCAAGTTCGGCGTTGTTGTCAAACACGTTGGACCGCAGATGAAGTTCACTGGTTCCGGGTTTGACATCAAGGTCATTCCGACGACCAATGATCCGAACTCGGCGAACAAGACGGTACGTACGGAAAGCGAAGGCTTTGACCTTCCGTCCTCAATTCAGTTTGGTGTCGCCTGGAATGCCCTTCAGAACAACGAGATGAACAATCTGGAGTTTTCTGGAACATTCCAGAGCAACAATTTTTCGCAGGACGAATTCAAGGGTGGCGCTGAATATGCCTATAATGATCTGTTATTCCTGCGCGGCGGCTTTGTCGGCTCGAGCCAGGATGACTTCTCCTATGGCGCATCATTTGGCGCAGGCGTGAAGTTCAATTGGGGCGGTTCCCATGTGAGCTTTGATTATTCGTGGCAGCAGGTGGATGTCACCGGCTTCGACGATAATCAGTACTTCACCGTGAAGTTCGCGTTCTAGACGAATTAGTTCGTTTTTTCAAACCGGCGGAGCGATGCTCCGCCGGTTTTTTGTTTGCAATCCTTGTATGCCACTTTTTGTTGAATCCCGTAGTTAAATCTATGAGATTCTCATGATGAGTAGATTGTCAGTTAGCATTCCGGTGGCAGACATGCGCAAGTCTTCCGATCATCGATCAGAGCGGGTCTCACAGGCGTTATATGGGCATTTGGTGACTACACTTGATGCGAGCGGCGATTTTGTGCTTTGCGAGGCCGACGACGGTTATCGCGGCTGGATCGGGAGGTCATACCTCGCACCAGCACCCCAGGCAATGAACAATCTCTGCATCGTCACTTCGCTCTTCGCCGTATTTGATCGCGAACACACCGGCGGAAGATTAACGCTTCCATATGGAGCGCGGATAGTGTCAGGCGGGGGGGATTTATTCTACGATTTAGACGGGGCGGAGCTGACGCTTATCTTCGGCCGCGTGAATATTGAAGAAGCGGTTTCATTAAACGTCGCCCTCGTAGAAGCTCATGCATTCGTGTCGGTGCCGTATCTCTGGGGAGGAGCATCGACTTTTGGCTTTGATTGCTCCGGATTCACGCAAGCGATCTATCGTCGCGCTGGAGTGAAGCTCCCAAGGGACAGCAAGGATCAAGCAATGGTTGGCAGGGAAATCGCGCTTGCGGAGTCATTGTCTGGCGATTTGATTTTCTTTCCGGGCCATGTGGCTATACACCTTGGACAGAGAATGATTCTGCATTCGTCGCGGTTACGTGGAGTGGTGGCGATTGAATCGTTGAGCGCAGAGCACCCGCAGTATCGAGCAGATCTTGATGGCAAGGTCACAGTCGTTAGAAGGGTGATTTGATGCTGTTGGCTAAACGCCTAACTCGGGAGAGTAATCTCAAGATTGTTTTTCCGGCCAGTTCGCTCACGAGCGGGAAAGGGATGACGCGATACTACAACCACGGTGTGTCGCTGTTGGAAAAGCAGTTTCAATTGGAAGGATCACGCTTAGTTGACAAAGACTTCAACGGATTTGCCGGCAAAGATGAGGCGCGGGCGCAAGAGATCAATGAATCATTTCGTGATGCAAAGATCCACGGCTTGATAGCGGGACGCGGCGGCTACGGATGTCTGCGTTTACTGAATTTGATTGATTTTGAGATGGTAAAACAGCATCCGAAAGTGGTAATCGGTTTTTCGGATTTGACGATCTTGCAGACCGCTATGTATGTCAAGACCGGATTGGTGAGTTTCTCCGGCCCCATGTTGGCGACAATGGATGCCGCCGGCCGGGATGCGTTGGTGCCCTTATTATGCGCGGACACGACCGGGCGGGAACTGATTCCAAAGGGCACCAAGGAGGATTTAGAAATCATTAATCCAGGAACGGCGGAGGGAGTACTTCTGGGAGGAAATTTATTCTCTCTGGTGCAGCTCTTCGCAACCGGGTTTATGCCGCGGTTTGAGAATGCCATATTGTTCTTTGAAGATGTCAACGAGACCGTTGATCACCTTGACAGTTTCCTGAATCACTTGAAGTTGGCGGGCCAACTCTACGGCGTACTCGGTGTCGTGATCGGCGACACGCACTGGCGCGAGACTTCGCCGCTGACTTCGAGCAAGAAGCACGATGCACTCTTTCGCGAACGGATCAAGTCGATTTTCCGGCGCGAGATACCTGTCATTACCGGCGTGCGGTACGGGCACTGTGACAAGTCAATTACGATTCCAATTGGCGCG
The DNA here is from genome assembly GCA_964370935.1 of uncultured Ignavibacteria bacterium. GTDB lineage: Bacteria > Zixibacteria > MSB-5A5 > CAIYYT01 > CAIYYT01 > JADJGC01. Next base: position 161,735 of record CAYJKI010000007.1, read on the forward strand.
CGGGTGCGTCTGGATACAGAGTCGCGGTCGTTGAAGCTGTTGCAGGAGATTACGGTTGGCTGAATCATTGATCAAGTTGAAGCTGATCGAGCTGCGGTTGAAGCGGGCGTTTAATCTCTCACAGGCGAGCGCCGAACGCAAACAGACGTTGATTGCCCGCTACAAACGCGGGATTGGGGAAGGGTCTTCTTCGATCCATTATGGCGCGTCGTCGGAGGAGTGCTTCGCGTTAGCCAATATGCGTTTGCAGAGATTTCGCGATGACTGGAATGTTGTGGCGGTCAGGGAGTTTATAGAATCACTCCCACCATCGCTCAATGTCGCACGGTGCGCGCTCGAGATGGCGCTGCTTGACCATCTCGCCAAGGAAGTCGAATTGCCGTTGTACACTTATCTGCGACTTAAGCCTCCTAGGCCGGTTGCAAGCGCATTTACAATCACTCACGCGAGCGAGGATGACATCAAGCGGCAACTTGAGACGGCCGCGGCATTTCGTAATCTCAAGATCAAGGTCGGATTCGACGGTGACTTGAAACTCATTGATTTTGTACTCAAACAGGGCGAGAAGCGGCTTTACCTTGACGCTAATGGCGGTTGGGAGCGTGATGAAGCGATCGAAAGAATCAAGGCGTTGGCAGGGTATCCGATCGAGCTTTATGAGCAGCCACTCGCCGATCCAACAGTGCGCGAGCTTGACCGTATCAAGACGAAGGTCGAATGCCGGCTGTTTCTGGACGAGTCAATCAAGGCCGGCAAGGACATCGAGCGCTTCCACAAAGTCATCGATGGAGTCAATCTGAAATTGTCCAAGTGCGGCGGAATCAATAGTGTAATAGCGCTGGCGGAGTCGGCCCGCGAGTACAAGTTGAAACTGATGCTTGGATGTATGATTGAGTCGGCGATCGGAATTACGGCGGCGCTGCATTTGTCATCACTGTTTGATTACTTTGATCTCGACGCCATAATGCTGACTGAAAATGATCCGTACTGGGGAGCGCACTTTGATGCCGATATGCTGGTGCTTCCGGGCGGCTCCGGGATCGGTATCACTTCCGAGGAGGTGACTTTTGCTTAGAATTTCTGCATTATTTCTACTTTGCGTACTTGCATCATCAAACTTCGCCGCGGCGAAGGAGAAACCCGAAATCGAAGTTATATATCCAACACCGAATCAGCGCATCACTGCCGTTGATTCGACGTTTATCTTCGGCAATGTTACGCCGGGTGCGGAGCTGACGATCAACAAGACGCCGGTCAAAGTGCACCCTAATGGCGCTTTTCTGGCGTTTCTTCCAATCAAGTCCGGCAAGTTTAGTTTTGCATTGGAGGCTACTCTCAAGAACCAGAAGGCGACCAAGGAGATTCCTCTCGAAGTCCCCGAACCGTATGTTGTGCCGGAATCCCTTGCGATTGTCAAAGGCTATATGGCACCATCTTCTGATGTCACGGTTATGGAGGGAGATTTCTGGTCGACAGGATTTCGCGGCACACCGGGTCTCAACGGTTACTTTCTACTTTCGACCAACAAGACTCTGGTGCCAATGACGGAATCTCCACCAGTACCGCAGAGCTATTGGGCGCAGGCTGTGTTTGGTGACGGCGATGTTCCTGATTCACTGCTGGTCAAAGGAAGCTATAACGGCAATCTTGTGCTTGATGAGAGCCATGTGGGGGATACAGCGAAGATAACATACTACTTGTGCCGGAAGCCGCTGCGCTTGTGGGATTCGCGCGACCGTCAGTTTAAGCGCCAACTCGACAGCTGCAAATGCACGATGCGTGAAAGTGAGTCTCGAGTTACAATTTGGCCCACGAACAAGATTCTGGTCGGAGAGTTAACCGATTCAACCCAAACTCTGCGCGTTGGTCCACGGAAGGGATATTTCTCCGTATTTCAGCCACGAGGTCTTCGCTTACGCCTGACAGGGTATGCTAATAATCACTATCGCGCGCGCCTTGTTGATAACCACGACGTCTGGGTCGCTGATAGCAGTGTCCGTCTCCTACCTGAAGGCTCGCGCATTCCGAGCGGAGAATTCTCGCTGATTCGTACGCGACGTGTGGAAGACGGTGTGCAAGTTAGTTTCAATCCGGGCACTCAACTGCCGTTTGATGTCGACTATGACCCGCTGCGCAATCAGCTCATGTTGGACATCTTCAATTGCACATCATCGATTGACTGGATTCGCTATGACACTGCAGACAGCATGATAGCGGCGATTGATTTTGAGCAGGTTCAAGTCGGCGTGGTACGGTTGAAAATTGACCTTAATGAAACGCTGTGGGGTTACGACTGCAAGTATGAAGGTAATCAGTTTGTGCTGAAGCTCGACCGCAGACCAGCCTTATCAAATAAACTGCGGGGAATCAAGATCGTTGTTGATGCCGGCCATTCACCTGATCCGGGGGCGAGCGGACCGACGGGATTCAAGGAGAAAGACGCCAATCTGGCCATAGCTCTGCAATTGAAGGAGCTACTTGAGAAAGAAGACGCGACGGTTTTCATGACGCGGTCCGGGGACACGCCATTACCTCTGTATGAGCGGCCGGTCCTGGCGCAGGGATATGATGCCGACATTTTCATCTCGGTCCACAACAATGCGGTTCCGGATGGAGTGAACCCCCTCGTGAATAATGGAACTTCAACTTTCTATTATCATCCGCAATCACAGGAATTGGCGAGTCTGGTGCACCGGCGAATGGTGCCTGCGACGGGGCTCAACGATTATGGGCTCTACCACGGGAATTTCGCAGTTATTCGACCGACCGAGTTTCTCTCTATTCTCGTCGAATGTGCATTCATGCTGATTCCCGAACAGGAGATGGCGCTTCAGACCGAAGAATTTCGCAACAAGATCGCGCGAGCAATCTGCGATGGTGTTCTGGACTTCGTCGAGAAGGAGAAGAAGCTGGCCGACGACGGTCGCTGAAAGAGGCTATCCTTTAAGTGCGCCGGAGATTATGCCCTCGGTGATTCGGCGAGAGAAGACGACGAAGAGAATCGTTGTCGGCAAGGCGGAAATCATCGATGCAGCAAACAACTGCGGTATGTTGATACTCTGATAGCCCTGTAAGAGGGCGAGTGCGACTGGCAGTGTACGCATTGATTCTGATGAAGTCAGAATGAAGGGGTATATGAAAGAGTTCCAGTTAACGAGAAAGACCTGAACGCTCAAGACGGCAATTGCCGGTTTGCAGAGGGGCATTACGATTTTCCACACGATGGTCCACTCACTGGCACCTTCAAGGCGCGCCGATTCTTCCATATCAGCGGGTAAGGTCGAAATGTATTGGCGCATGAGAAATACACCAAGCGGCGTGACGAGGAAGGGAAGGATCAAGGCAAGATAAGAGTCAAAGATTCCCAGCCAATTAGTTAGCAAATAAATCGGAATAATGACCACGTGAGTTGGAATCATCAATACCATTACGACGCTTAGCATCACAAGATTCTTGCCACGAAAACGGCGGCGCGCCAGCACATAGCCGCAGAGCGTGCAGAAGATGACATTACCAACAGTGACCACCAGGGCAACAATGACAGAATTCACAACCGGTCGATAGAGTCCGGCCTGCGAAAAGAGGCTGGTATAATTGGCGATGGTGAAGCTGTAATTTGCCAAGTCAAGTGTACCAGCAAGATTGAAGTGTTTTGCCAATGATCCGAGCAGTAGATAAATGAAGGGTGCAAGGAAAATAAAGGCGACGGCGAGAGCAATAGCTATGCGCAAGAGCCTGACCGGTGACTTCGAGTGTCGGTTCATATTTGTCGCTCCTGCACCAGTTTCATTTCTGCCCACGCGATTAGCGCGATTAGCAGGAACAGAATATTCGCCGCTGCCGCACCATAGCCGATGTTGAATTTGTGGAGGCCTTCTTCATAAACGAAATAGACGATGGTCATAGTGGAATTGAGCGGACCGCCCTTGGTCATGACGAACACTTCAACAAAGATCTGAAACGACTTGATCGTGTTCAGAACAAGAACAAACAACAACATAGGTTTAAGATGCGGAAGAGTGATCGCTTTCAAGCGGTGCCACGCGCCGGCGCCTTCGAGCGACGCGGCATCGTACAGCTCTTGCGGAATCGATTGCAAAGCGGCGACGAACAAGAGCATGTAATAGCCGGTCGACATCCAGACATCCATCGCCATAATGGCAGGCAAGGCGGTGCTCTCGGAGAAGAGGAAGCCTTCCGGCGGATAGGCGAAACCAACTGCACTCAAGAGCATTTGGATGTAACCACCGCGGGCATAGAGCGTGGAGTAGATCAACGCCACGACCACGAGCGAGACGATGGAAGGAAAGAAATAGACCGATTGAAAGAACATCTTGAACGGCAAATTGCGATTGACAAAGATTGCCAGAATTATGGCAAAGATGATTGTAAATGGGAGCGTGCCGACCGTGAAGATAAGAGTGTTTAGAACGGCGTGCAGAAAGGTCGGGTCGGAGAACAAGGCGACGAAATTATCCAGACCGATGAAGCTATTGTGGCCGGAGAGTAACTGATAATCGGTGAAGCTAAGGACGAGTGATGCAATGATCGGGAAGAGCCAGAAGAGCAGCAGCGTCACCAGCCAAGGCGAGAGCATCAGCAGATCGCTGCCGCGGAACCGTCCGACGCTAACGCCTCGCATATTTCTGTAATATAGGTGCGGTTTCGCGGTCAATCATGTCCAGAGCTTCCTGCGAAGTCATTTTCTTATAGAGCGCCAATTCAATTCCGCGTTCGAGGATTTCTTCAATCGCCACCCAAGCGGGATGGACCGGAGTGGTGCGAGAGTTGCCAATTTGACGTTGGAACACCGCAGCCGTGACGGCCAGAGCCGAGTCGGATGAGAATGCCGTAAATCGATTCACGGGCGTGTAGCTGCCGGTTGCGGACGTGAAAAGTTGGTCATTGGCCGGCAGAGTCAGATGTCGAAGCAACGCGACGGCCGCGTCGGGGTTTTGTGAGGACTTGTTGACGACAAGATATTCGCCGCCAGCGAATGATACTCCGGTACCACCCGGTTCGACCGAAGGCATCACCGTGACGAAGTGTTCGAACGGCAGATCGGCGCGATTCAATTTTCCAATCAGCCATTCACCGGAGATGACAAAACCAACTTTGCCGGCAGAGAAATATTCCTCGATGCGCGACTGGGTTTCGACAATGCCGTTGGCCGACAACAAGAGATAGAAATCGAGACTTACTCTGCCGGCAACGGTGCCAAATTGTGTCTGGGTGGCATTGGCATTGAAGACCTCGCCACCGGCTGACCAAAAGAAGGGGAGATATTTCTTGTACAAGCGGTGCCGCTCGGCGGAGTTTGAGCCGAATCCGAATACATCTTCGCCGAGTGCGTCGATGCGGCGGGAGGCTTCGAGCAGATCAGCCCAAGTCGTCGGGACAAACTCGGGCGGATAACCGGCCTGATTGAGTAAGGAGCGATTGCAGAACAGCACTCGCGTTCCCAGCATCCAGGGAACGGCGTAAACGCGCTCTTGGTAAATTCCAGGTTCCCACATCAGCAAACTATCGCGAAGTCCACCGAGTCGATCGGTAAGGTCCAGTAGCCTGCCGCTGGCGGCGAATTCGGCCACCCAATCGGAGCCGAGCTCAATCACATCGGGTCCGCCGCCGGTTGAAAGTGCGATGGCGATTTTTTCGTGACCATCGGACCAAGTGAGGTCTCCGAGTTGCACTTTGTTTTGTGTCGCTGATTCAAAGCTCGCGGCCATCTGTGTTATAACGGGCCGAACTTCGGGGTTGGTCCAGAACTGCCACCAGACAACGGGGGCGTCGGACTTGGGAGCTGACGAGCAAGCATAGAGTATTAGTGCGAGCAAGCTAATGGCGGCTAGAAGTCTTTTCATACTCACAACAATTGCAGTCGGCGGCCGGCGAATCAACTAAAACAACTTGACCGCCGGCAAGTTTTAGTTGATTGGCCGCATCAATATTGCAGATTAATTGCGTTCGAAAATCTGATGTACCATTAACGGCCGGGACGAGTCTTAACGTGTCACATTCGTTGCTTATACTCTTGAGCTGGGTGCTGTTGTCAAGCGGTGCAGTGATTTTCTTCACGGTGCGTTCAAGTCGCTGGCAGCGGCAATTACGGTTGATTCCGGGTCTTAAGGCCATTGAGGAAGCGGTGGGGCGCTCGACCGAGTTGGGCAAGCCGATGGTGTTTACGACCGGCTGGGGCGGCGACATTCAGCGACCGACGACACTTGCGGCGCTGAATTTACTGAAATTCATCGCGGCTAAGGCGGCAGCCTATGGAACGCGGATCATCTTTCCCACACACGATCCGGTCATCGCCGAGACAGCCAAAGAGATACTCAAAGTCGCTTATGCCGAGCAGGGACATTCTGACCTGTTTCGTGATTCGGATGTGGTCTTCGTCTCGCCGTCGCAGTTCGGTTATGCGGCGGGTGTGGATGGAATAGTGGCGAGGTCGAAGCCGGGCGCGCTGTTTTTGCTCGGGACTTTTGAAGGCGAAGCGCTGATTCTCGCGGAGACAGGCAATATGACCGGCGCTTTGCAGATTGCCGGCACTGACTCAACGATTCAACTCGCGTTTTTTATTGTCGCGTGTGACTACACGCTGATCGGCGAGGAACTGTACACCGCATCCGCATACTTGAGCGATGACAAGCGCATTAAGGCTTCGATGTTGGCTCAAGACGCTCTAAGGCTGTTGATGTTGGTATTGCTGTTGGTCCTGCCGGTTGCGGCTCTGTTGGGACTTAACTGGCACAGGATACTGCTTCCATGACCGCCCGCATCGCCGCTGTTGTCGCGTTCCTTGCCGGGCTGTTTATGGCGGCGCAGTATTTCCTCAAGACTGATTTCACGAATCTCGTTTATCGCGCGATCCTCGACTATTACCAGATCATCTTTGCCGTCACAATGCTGATCGGAGGCGTGAGTTTGATCAAGCATCATTCGGCGCGAATCACGACTCGTCGCGAGGGAATGATTTACAGTCTGATAACAGTCGCGGGTGTGATCTTCATGATCATTGCCGCGGCGGTATCGGGCACCGGCGTCGACTCTCCATACCAGTGGACATTCAACAATTTGCAGGCGCCAATGCAGGCGACGATGTTTTCTCTGTTGGCATTCTTTGTGGCTTCGGCGGCATACCGCGGATTTCGAATCCGCAGCCGGCCGGCGTTTGTGCTCGCATTGACGGCGATCATTGTACTGGTCGGGCGAAGCGCGTTTGGTGATATGATTTCGGATAGACTTCCGGAATTAGCGGGCTGGGTGTTCAATAATCCTTCTTCAGCAGCTAAGCGTGGCATTCTGATTGGCGTCGGACTCGGGTCGGTGGCGACAGCACTGCGAGTGATTCTGGGCATAGAAAGAAGCTACATGTGATGGAGTCGAGATGAACAATTCTGCCCGGCGCGTGATTTTTCTGATCATTGCGACAGCGGTAATTCTGCCGGTTATCTTCAACATTCATCTTGATACTACAGTTACTCCAGAGACACGGCAGGTTTTTGCGAATATCGATTCGCTACCATCCGGCGCGATTGTGATGGTTTCATTTGATTTCGAGGCGTCTTCGTTTGCCGAAGTTAGGCCACTGGCTGACGTGATCATTCAGCATGCGTTTGAGAAGAATCTCCGGATTGTCGCACTATCACTTTTTGCTGAAGGGGCGGCACTCGGTGAACAATTATTGAGCAAGTTGGCGAGCGACAATGGCAAGGTCTATGGCAGTGACTATGTCTACCTAGGATTTCGACCGCAATATCAAGCCGCGATTCTGGCGATGGGCGAGTCAATCGCGACCGAGTTTCCGCGTGACTATTTTGGCAATGCAACGAATGAATTCGCATTGATGGAAGACGTGGACAACTACAATGATATCGCGCTGGTGATATCGGTCGCTGATGGTTCGATGCCGACCTATTGGGTGGAATACGCAGTGACACCGCACGACGTCAAGTTTCAAACTGTCCTGACAGCAACGATGGCGACCTCGTTCTATCCATATCTGGCTTCAGGACAGATCAGCGGTATTGCAGCAGGACTCAAGGGTGCATCGGAATATGAATCGCTGCTCGGCCGCGATGGCGCCGGAGCGCGCGGGCTGTTCGCGCAATCGGTGTCGCAGTTTGCCATTGTCTTGCTGATCATTGCGGGCAATGTTTTCGAGCGAATGCGGAGGCGCCGTGATTAGCGTTGGAACGTTGGCAGCGGGGCTCGTCACGGTAGCGATATTTTCATTCCTGTATCGCGACAATCCGTTGTATCGTGCCGCAGAACACTTGCTGATGGGACTGTCGGTCGGATTTACGATTGTCCTGCTGTGGAACTCCGTGCTCAAGCCGAAGATGCTGATTCCCTTATTCAGCGAAGGCGAATTTGCCGCATTGATTCCTTTGGCGTTGTCAGTACTGATGTTGCTGCGGCTTCGAACATCCTGGAGTTACTTGAGCAAGCCGGTTCTGGCGTTTGTTGTCGGCGCCGGCGCAGGGGTTTCGATTCCGGCGATGTTCGACGCTCGCATTCTCAAGCAGGTCGCAGCGACTATTGAGCCATTTGCGGCGATAAGGGACGCGTCGGCGATTTCAGCGTGGGCAGTATTAGAGGCGATGGTTGGATTGGTTGGTTGCATTGCGGTAATGGTCTACTTCTTCTATACACGACCTGACACCAAGCCGGTTCGCGCAGTCAGTACTCTGGGAGTCTATTTCATGATGGTGTTTTTCGGGGCGACCTTCGGATATACCGTGACCTCGCGGTTGACGCTGCTGATTGGGCGGATAGAGTTTCTGCTTGGTGATCTGCTCGGACTTTTATGAACTGCCGGCGGTGTAAACTAAAAATGAAAGAAGAGAAGCGGTCGTTTCACAAACAACGGAAATGGATATGTCCGAAATGCGGGGCAGTTCGATTTCAACAACAGAAGAAAAGTGATTGATGTATTAGAGCAACAAATGCTGGTAATATATTGTGCAACAATACGTTACCAGATTGAATGTGGTGTTGTGTGGGAATGATGATTGTTCGGAAGCTTGACAAGAATGAAGATTAAAACTTGCCTGAAGGACTTGAGGTATTATAATCTATTCATCGGGTTTGGGAGTGCTTCCCGACTCGAAGGGAGATCTTTGGGTAAAGGCGCTCGTCCGCAATGGGGAAATTTGCGTTTGACGGGTGCATCGAGGGGCTTGTTGTCGTAATTGGCGACAACAGAAGATCCGAAAGTCACAGTCAGATTCCTGCGCGGCAATGCCGATAATTGGTATAGCAGCAGTGATTCAGATTGGCACGATTTTCGGAAGTGATTTATGGGATTGGCTGTAACAGGATTTGGCTCGAGAATGATTATCTTCAACGAAATTCCCGTTCGAGGACAGAATTACATTGGGACCGACTTGATGGTTGGAGTAGCACTATGATACCCAAGATTCTGCGCCGGTTGTTAGCATTTCTCGCGATATTCTGGGTGACTTTGGCGATTGCGACCTCTTCGCCGGCTAATCTTGCGATCTGTAACGGCTTCATCGGACCCCCGGCACCGCCAAAGGTCATCCTGGCCGACAGGGCGCCGCTTCTGGCTTGTGAGTCGGCTTACTTGTTCGACAATGACTCGCGGATCAAGTTGTTCGGTAAGGATGAGTATGACATCAGGCCGATTGCCAGCATTACCAAACTACTGACGGCACTGACATTTCTCGATTTCAAAGTAGACTGGAACAAGACAGTCGAGATGACGATGGAAGATGTTGAGAATTCCTCGCGATCGGTATTGCGAGCGGGGCACACCTATCGAGTTGAAGATCTGATTCATGCCAGCCTGATGGGCTCCGATAATCGAGCTACCCGTGCATTAGCGCGCTCGACGGGTGTCCCGATCGACAGTTTCGTGGTTCGCATGAACAAGAAGGCCGATGAGCTGGGATTGTTGACGCTAAGCGTGGAAGAACCGACCGGTCTTTCGGAGAGAAATGTTGCCAGTGCGGCCGATGTTGCGCGGTTGATGAACGCCGCAGCCAATAACAACACCATCGGTTCGATTCTGCAGATGAAGAGCTACAGTTTTTCGTCGGTGAATCGCAAGCGGCAGTACACTTTTGGAAATACTAACCGCTTGTTGAGCGGACGCTGGGATGTCGAAGGGGGAAAGACGGGCTATATCGATGAATCGGGATGGTGTTTTGTCGCTCGGGTTAATGATCGGCACGGGCACGATTTAACCGCTGTTGTTCTGGGCGCAAACTCCAATACCCAGCGCTTCCGGCAGACACAGAAGCTGTTTGACTGGGCTTTTGGGCAGCTCGACAAAAGAGAATATTGATTTCCGCCTTATAATTACTGCATAAAGTCTCACTATTGATCACTGGAGATTGTCGGTCGCACCACGTTTTCGAGGACTCTTCGAATGTCGCAATCTCTCCGCAAAAATCGTTGACAATTGCAAATGAATAAATAGATTACTCGCCTTTAGAAGCTGGCGCCCTAGCTCAGTTGGTAGAGCAGCAGACTGAAAATCTGCGTGTCCCCAGTTCGATTCTGGGGGGCGCCACTTTAATTGCCGGATCCACGTGTATTTTGCCACCCTAGCTCAGTTGGTAGAGCAGCTGATTCGTAATCAGCAGGTCGTCGGTTCGACTCCGATGGGTGGCTTTTTTATTTCTTCTCGATTTGCGTTTAAACGTTCTTAGTTTGTGACGGAGTAAAAGGGGATGGGCCTTGATGCTAATGGTGTCAGTCACTACTTTTCCGTTGCCGATTATCGACATTTGTGGTAATATCATAGACTGGGCTAGGGAGATTAGTATCGGTGCACGACGCACAAGCCCCGTAAGTCGGGAACTTGTGGTGTATAAATTTAGAAGCGCATCGCCTGTGGTTAGGCGAAGCAAAGTCTGACATTTTACTTCACTCTATCGCTCTGTAATCTACTACCAGATGTGATGGGACCGCTCGGTCCTCTGCAGGGAGACGCCAGGAATGAACATCGATGACTGACATCAAGCGACTTCTGCCAATAGCATTGTTAATCATATTCCCGTTAGCGGATTTTGGCTCTGCCGATGCACGGACTTACTACGTTCGCGCCGGGGGCAGTAACTCCAACAGTGGTCTAAGTTGGTCGACAGCCTGGGCGACTCCCAATCAAACGAACGGGCGCATTGCCGCCGGTGACACGGTTTTGTTTGGCGCAGGTCGATATCGCGGGACGCAAATAGTGCAGCCGTCCGGAGGAACTTTCGCTAAGAGGACGGTTTATGCGTGCTCGACCATGACGACTGCCACTCGGGGACAGGCAGTGATTTCCAGTGGATCACTGGTGAGCGGCTGGAGCGCCTACAGCGGCAGCATCTACCGGGCTTCAGTATCCGGCTGTACGGTGCCGTGTCTGGTCGAAAACGATTACCTGTTGCAACCGGTAGATGCACTGTCAGCGGTTGATCGTGCCGGGCGGTATTATTATGGATCCGGCTATCTGTATCTCTGGCCTCTTGCCGGTTCGAATCCAAATACAATGACTTACGAGATGTCCTGTGTGGATGGCGTCGTAGCCTTGCCGGGGAATGCTCACGACCACGTGATATTTTTCGGCTTGGATTTTCGCGTCGCGATCTCATCGGTAGTTGCGTTCAATCCGAACGATAACGGCATGGCCGACTCGGTAATCTTCTCCAATTGCAATCTCTCGAGAGCGACCCACGAAAACGGCAGTAATGCGGCAGTGGTCAAGAGCCAGCAGTGTTACGGTTCTGGAGACTGGGGCGAATACAATGCCTTCGTGGCGTGCTCACTTAGTTACTGCAATTCTACCGGATTGTCTTCCGGACCGCATACCGGCAGTGGTTTCATTTTTTATTCGGCTCGCAATACGACGATCGATTCTTGTGTGATTACCCATGTGATAGCCGAAGCGGTCGGTCTCAAGATGGGCAACTATGTCAACACCTCCGGCAAGAATGCGCGGAACAACTGCATCAAGAATTGCATCATCGACGGCTCGCAGACTTTCGGCGGGGTCAACTGGGGTGGACGCAGTCTCGATCGCGGTATATGGATTTCGAACAAAGCCGAGTACGATTCGGTGTACGGCAATATCATCATGAACTGCTCGAACTTTGGAATAGACTTTCATACGAGTGAGCCCAATTTTGACGATCCCAACTTGGGATATACGTTTGTCGGGAATAACACCTTCTATAATTGCGAGCAGAACATCAATATCTCGCCCGCCATGGATGTAGGTTTCAATCAGATCAAATATAACATTGGTTATGCGACATCATTCGCCAAGACTATCGGATTTTATGTCATGGGCGGTGAAGCGCCGATGGAGACTCCGCCGACGGAATACTACTGGCGGAGCAACTATGGTGGTGTGATTGATTCCAACAACTGGTTCACGGGGACGGCAGCGTTTGTCGGTTCATTCACGCCGAATTCCGGATTTAGCGGGACGAGTTGGACCTCGTGGCGCAATGCTGGATTCGACGTCAACAGCATCAATGTTAATCCCAATTTTGCGGGCGCATCGTTTGGCGACTTCACACGGCCGGCGTCGACGCAGGAGATGAACCGAACCTACGGAGGACGGATCTGGACGCGATATGGGGCCTGGCAGCCACCGAGTGGACCTTGCACGTTGCCGGGAATCCCGACGCTGGTATCACCCGCTAACGCCGGTACAGGCCTTACGCTGCCTTTGGCAGTGGACTGGAGTGACGTTTCGACAGCGACTTCATATTTGCTTCAGATTGATGACAATTCTGACTTCTCCAGCCCGATACTGTCTCAAAGCACTGGAGTATCGTCGTATTCGGCAACGTTGCTGACTCCAGGAGTATTACTTTACTAGCGCGTGCGCGCTCAAAACGGTTGCGGATCCGGAAGTTGGAGTGTCTCGCGAACGTTCACCATTGCTTGCAGTTTGCCAGGTGTACCATCATTTGTGTCGCCGTCCAATGGAGCCACTGGTGTGGGGCAGCCGGTTACGCTTGATTGGAGCGACATCAGCGGGGCGACGCTTTATCAGATTCAGGTCGATAATAATACAGATTTTTCCAGTACGAACTTCAACCAGCAAGTTGTGAGTTCGTCATATTCTGCGGCCGGTTTGAATTCCGGGTCGTTGTACTATTGGCGCATGCGCGCCCAGAATCTATGCGGGTGGGGAAGTTGGAGTGCCAGTCGGACATTCACAACTGCGGGTGGCGATGCAACTCCACCTGTGCTTTCCAATATTGTTAGCAAAAATATCACCGACAATTCCGTGTTGATCGCGTGGACAACCAACGAGTCGGCAACAACGCAGATCAATTACGGGACGACCACTTCTTACGGCACGACGACGCCTCTCAATTCCGCCATGTCAACCTCGCACTCACAATCAGTATCCGGACTCTTGCCGTGGACAACATATCATTTTCGCGTTCGCTCGCGAGATGTTAGCGGCAATGAAGCGGTCAGCGGTGACTATGTCTTTACGACGACCGAGCCGCTGTTAGACCTTGATAGCGGTATTCAACCCACTGTATCAAGCAGCTTTCCGGGCTATTCTCCGACTCGTCTCACTGATGACGAATTGAATCCTTTTGGCGGCACTGCGTCTACTTGGGCGGCGACCGAGAGTTCGACTCAGCCACATTGGGTGGAGTTTAATTTCAGCACAAGCCGTGTAGTGAAGCGGGTAGTGATATACTGGGCGTGGAATTCCACGCAGTCGCGTTGGATGACTTCGCAGCAGTTCCGTCTACAGGCTTGGGATGGAGCTGCGTTTACGGATGTTGTGACAGTGAACAATGTTTTGTCCGACAGCTGCACGTTTCTGTCAATCACACCGACAACGACGACTCGTTTTCGCTATTACCAGCCAGCGAATATGGGTCCATCGACCTATCCGGGTGTGTTGTGGTTAAGTGAACTTGATATTTTTGGGTTGACGAACACCGCTCCCGGCATGCCGCAGTTGTCGAGCCCGGCCAGCGGAATGCTCGTTAGCAGTCTATCGCCAACGATCACCTTGAGCAATTCACTCGATGCCGAGGGAAGCGTGGTTAAGTATCATTTCCAAGTTTCGTCGAATTCGAGCTTTACTAATATTGTGGCGCAAACATCGGCACAACCACAAGGAAGTCTGGGAACGACTTCATGGGTGGTTAACCCTGCACTTAGCGCCGGAGCGACTTATTACTGGCGTGCGCGCGCGCATGATGATTTCCTGCATTCCAATTACACAACTTCGCGGACATTTGTTGTCAGTCCAACGGCTGTATCGTACGTTTGCGGCGACACTGACGGTTCGGGAATGGTGACGATTTCTGATGTCGTCAATTTGATCAGTTACATCTTCATGGGTGGCGCAGTTCCGAATCCTCTGCAATCCGCTGATGCTGATTGCACCGGAAATGTAACCGTATCGGATGTTGTTTATCTAATCAGTTACATTTTCGCCGGTGGTCAGGCTCCCTGTGCAGGATGCTGATTCGGATTTCGACCCGGAACAAATGTTTTCCGCCCCTTGCAATTCACTCATAGCCCGAACTCCTTCCCGCAGAGCGCACCACACAAGTATATTCCTCCTTTGATTTCTGAAATCATTTCGATAGATTGAATTTGTCTGGGAGAGGTCACGGTCCAAGTGAACCTTCTCCAGATTTCGTCTTGGCGACTTCAGGTGTCACCGACCCGGAAAATGCCGGCCCGGTAAACGAAAAATGATAGCAGAATTTGGAAATCTCAATGCTCGGTAAAGGGTTCAGTCCGGATCGTTTTACTCCTGTACGGGTGCTGTCAGAGGGTTTGCTGTTTCAGACCATTCTCGGCCGGGACCACACTTCCGGTGGCGATGTGGTATTGAAGCGCGCGCAGACGAACGCCGAAATTCCCGCTGCAGACCTCGACGCCATTCTCCGCAACAGCTTTGAAGCGACACGCTATTGGAGGCATCCGGGCGTATTAATTCCGTTCGCCGGTTTCGAGCGCGACGGCCACTTCGAGATAGCGCTTCGGTATATTCCTGATGAACGAAGATCAGTGTTGTCGCCGGAACTAATGCGCGATCATGCCGAAGAGATTCTGCCGCAGTTGTTTTCCGCGGTCGAGTTTATTCATTTGATGGGGTATGTTCATTGCGATCTAAAATCGGAAAATATTTTCGTCGAAAACAGTAATGGGCACAATCGCGTCCGCATAACCGATCTTGATCTCGTGCGCCCAGTCGGTTCGAAGCCGATGGGAAAGATCATTGGAACGCAGCCGTTCATCGCTCCGGAGGTTCTCGAGGACGATAACTTTGTGGCGCAGTCAGATTACTATTCGCTGGGCGTGATCATGTTTCTGCTTTGTCATCGCGACCAATCACTACGGGAGAGATTGACCGGCCAGGGCGCACCACGTGAACTTGCCGGTACCACCGAAGCCGACTGTGACTTTGTAGAGGAGTTGAAGTGGTTGGCGCCGTGCGTTGCGGCTCTATTGGCGAAACACTACCAGCTTCGACCACCGACGTTACTGCCGTTATTAACGAAGACGAATCCCCAACTCTGGCCGGACCGCAACCTGCTTGACCGGGAATTGTTGTGGTATGATTTGCGTTCGAGCTATCGTCGCTATGTTGCTAACAATCGAAGTCAGAGACCGAGTCCGGCAAAGTTCGCCCGCGCTTCGCAGAAAATTTTCGGAATACCGGATGAGATAGTGACTGCACTTGCCAACAATCTGGATTCGCAGCCGCGACGGCAGTTTAGAATTCTCAAAGATTTGGCGAGAGATTCGGTCATTGGAATCAACGGCAACCGATGGAATTTGCGGGTGCCACTTGAAAGTGCCAAGGCAGCACTCGAGTGTGCGCAAGCTGAACCTGGAGTAGATGTTCGAAAGGGAATCCAGAGTCTCTCGCGACTCCGATTACTCAAGCGTTCCGTAAGCTTGGAAAAGTCCGGCGAACTCCTGACGGCAGTTTTTTGGCTGGAGCGCATATATGAGATCCTATCGGAGGCGGAGCGGCACACCCTGGGACTTTCCCTGCGGGTGCGCATAGCTCAACTTCTGCAAAGGGCTCGATATCTCGACGCTGCGGCTTCTGCGTATAGGGAGCTGTTGGAGGGAGTGGAACTTCCGCTCCGGAAGCGGGCATTAGTTACTCGCGGTCTTGCGGATGCATACCGGTTATCATTAAGCCGCGCGGAGTGCTTCAGGTATCTCGGGCAGGCATACGGAATACACCGAAAGCTCAAGTCCGATTTGGGACGTATGGGCAATTTCCTGAATATGGTTTGGAGACTTGACACCAAGTCCCGAACTGAACGCGCCTATCGGCGACTTCGAAAGATTGAAGTGTTTCTTCAGTCAAATCCATCGTCCACATTCAGGCTGCTTTCAGCCCACCTGCTCGGCGAATTGGAACTTCGAATGGGCAGACAGGAGGAAGCTGAACGAACCACGCGCAGAGCCCTGGACGCTTTTGGCGAGATTAAGGGTCTCACGGCAATCACGGTGCGCGCTAACCTGGTCACTGTCCTTTCCGATCTCGGGCGCTACCAGGAAGCATTTAAGGAAGTCGACGGGTTTTTGCGTAATCCGCTGATCAAGCAAGATGTTCGTCGCGGATTGTGGCCTTATATGCAGATGACGACCATCGCCTGCATCCTTGGCGATTATCAATCGGCAGAACACGCGGCAGGCAAACTCTTGGAGGCGGCGCAGGCGAGCAATGACGCTGGGGCAATTGCTTTGCACTCGTTTGAACTTGGCTGGTTCTATCTTCGCAGCGGTCGGTTGGCTGAAGCACAGGACAGTCTGCTATTTGCGGCTAACGCGTATGCGGAGATGGACAGCAATATCTACCTCGCGCGAACGCATCTATTCCTTTCGCTACTTTGTAGTTGGAGAGGGCAGATCGATGCGGCGCGTGATCTCAATTCACACGCGGCCGCGACATTTGCTGAAGGTCCCGACCCGATTGACGCACTGGACGCGCGCCAAGTTGCTCTGCAAATTGAACGCGAGGAAGGTCGCAAGATCGACGTGTCAGAGGCGACTAGAATTATCAGCGACTACTTGGCGCGTAGAAACTGCCTTGGCGCCGCTTTCACAGCGAGTCTGCTTCTGCTTGAGCATGAATACGCCGTGGTCGAGTCGATTCTGAAGCAGAATGCCCAATTTGCGGCTTACTGTCGTGAATCGGGAGCGGTTATCGGGAAGGCGCTTCTCCTTCATCTCAAGGGCTGTAAGGCGACTTCCAAAACCGGCGAGCGCATTCAGCTTGCACCGATGCGCGAGACATTGCTGTTCTACCGGAAGTATGGCTACTTCTATCACGCCGCCAATGTTGCGATTCAGCTTGCGGAGCAATATCAGCACCTTGAGAAAGCGCAGCTTGCGCGTGGTTTTTTTGCGGAGGCAGCCCGTCTTTACGCACTGATCGGAAATCGAAAGCGTACTGAAGCGGCGAGGAGACAACTTGCCAGTCTTGATGAAGCCGGCAATTCCATCTCTGTCAGGTATCGTTCGATTTTTGAGGTTTCCGAATTGCTCAATTCGTTTGAAGACTATGAAACAACTACCAGCAAACTTCTGATGTTTGCGGTAGAGCAAACCGGCGCCGAACGGGCGGCTCTTCTCTTGGCCACAGAGGGGGGAAGCGACTTGCGAATTGAATCGGCGATTGACTGCGACAGAATCAGCCGCGAAGATATTCTGACGATGAGCAAGAGTGTGATGAAGACGGTTTTTGATAAAAGCGAGGCACTCATCGTCACTGATGCGCAAACCAATACGGTTACGCGGGAATTCAGGAGTGTCATCAAACACAACATTTACTCAATCGCCTGCGTTCCGCTCCTTTCCGGAGGCGGTGTCGTTGGCGTACTCTACTTGGACCATCATAGTCTTCCCAGCGTGTTTTCAGCCGAAGAACGGAGGCTGGTCGAGGCAGTTGCGAATTTCATTGGTGTTGCGCTGTCGCGTGCGCGTCAATACGATTTGGCACGACGACAGACCTACGCACTTGGATTGCGAGGCACCAGTGGCGAGACTGGCAGCTTGTTTGTGACTCGAAACAGCAGTCTCATCAAACTAGTTAGTCGTATACCGCAGGTGGCTGATTCGCGGGCTGCCATTTTGCTTCTCGGCGAAAGCGGCACAGGTAAAGATGTCCTTGCTAACATAATCCATCAGCACAGTCCTCATCGTGACGGCCCGTTGGTGACTATCAATTGTGCCGGGTATGCCGGGGAGGTGCTCGAGGCCCAGCTGTTCGGGATAGAGAAGGGCGTCGCGACGGGTGTGACGCGTCGTGAGGGCTTGATTCAGTCAGCAGACGGCGGTACGTTATTCCTGGACGAAATTGGCGACATGCCGATTTCTACGCAACTCAAACTGCTGCGTGTTCTCGAGACGAGGGAAGTTCAGATGATTGGGGGGCGACAATCGCGGAAGGTTGATTTCCGCCTCATCACTGCCACCAATCGAGACTTGGCGGCGCTGATAGCGGACGAACGATTTCGATCCGACCTATATTTCCGAATCAATACCGTCGAAATTAAACTTCCGCCGCTGCGTGAGCGAATTGAAGACATCGAGGCTCTAATTGAGCACTTCGCGAAGGACTTCTGCCCGGGAAGAAAATTCAAATTTACGAGGGCGAGTTGGAAGCTGCTCAACGATTATCACTGGCCGGGTAATGTCCGCGAGGTACGCAATATGGTGGAGCGGCTCGCTATCCAGAGCGGTTCCGACGTGATCGGAGAGGATCTGTTACCAGCGGAGATAAGAAGAGTCTCTCCCAAAAAATCAAGTGTCCTGCTTCGTCCACACATCGGCGAGTCCGAAAAGGCACTCATAGTCAAGACCTTGAGTGATTGTAAAGGAAATCAGTCAGAGACTGCGCGTCGACTCGGAATTCCATTCTCGACACTTCAGCGTAAAATCAAGAAATTCAAGATCAAAGTGCCACGTAAACGGCGATAAGCCTTCTATTTTAGTTTTCCTCCTCAGCTAACCGCTCCCGGTTAGCGCTCTAAATGGTTTCGGCATATAGAGTTGCGGCGACCGAAAAACGCAAGGTTAACCGAAAACGGTTAATCGTGGCGTCTCATTGCACAGTGAACCGCAAAAACACTTCCCGTATCATTCAGTCTAACAACGCATTAGGAGTTCGAGTCGGTCCGTAACAGGGCTGGCACGCACCTTGACATAACTCTTTTCCGGAGGCTGAAAGTCAATTCAGACACGGGAGGAAAAAGTGTCAGGAAAGAACCAGAGCGCAGCAATCGTGGCGAGATGGATTGTTGTGATTTTCACGCTCATTCTCGCGATCTCGACAGTATTCGGTCCAAAAGCATCAGCGGAGGGAAACGGCGGAAGCACTCCGCCGAGTGATTCCAGTCAGGATACACTCGGTACGCCGTCACCAAGTGTGCAGCCTGACGACTTCGGATTCTCTGAAATGCTCGGTCTCTATTTCGAGGTGTTTTTCTAAATGCTGAAGAGCCTGTCAATCATTGACCAAATAGCGGAGAGTGACGGGGGAAACCTCGCCACGAGGAAATATGGCGAAAATTGAGAACCTGCTGCTGGTTTTGCATCTGCTGATAAGTCGGCGCTCGGTGCCGTTAGAAGTTATAGTTAGAGAGTGCAATATTAGTGAGCGAACAGCATTTCGTTACCTGCGTTCGCTGGAAATTGCGGGATTCCCGCTGGATCGTGAGTCCGGAAACATTGGTTATCGGTTGATTAGCCGCAATGGTGCTTTGGCGAGCTTGTCGCCGTCCGAGTTGAGTGCTGTCTATCTGGGGGTGGAATTGCTGGAATCAATATTGAGTCCGTCCCAACTAGACGTGTTTCGTCGGGTGAAGCTGAAGCTGGAGTCTTTCATTACGGCCGAGGTGAGGCAGGAACTTAGTAAACTTGTCCACGCCGTGGCACAGACCAGTGATTCGGGGACGATACGTGAGCACTTGATCATTTCGCTACTAAAGGTTGCACAACTGCAAAACCTCAAGGTGCGCCTGTATCATAGTGACGGCAAATCGGGAATCATCGTGTCGGAACTCAACAATCCAACTCTACAATTTGAACGGGAATGGAAGCTGACAAACGAGGGAGGAAACAATCATCCGGGAATCAGGCTTGCAGACATCGTCGACATTGAGTTTACATAAAAAAATTGACGATTTCTAAAAAATAATGATTTGAACTGACACGTTCTGACAGTGGTGTAAACGATACTATAGTGGGCTAAGGGAAACATCTCGGAAGCGGTGCCTCGACAGGGGTGGCAGACCGGGGCGAACGGGGGCTGATTAAAAAGGGAAAAAAAGAGAGGAAGAAGCCGTCCTGAGAGAGGGGGCTAGGAAACTCTCAGGGAACGCGTGCCTCTTCCCCAAACTTGGGTCTGGAAGGTTTTTTCACTTCCAGTAATTTTTCGCGCATCAAGTATAACGTTTAATGCTCTTCAGATGCAAGAGTATTTTTAGACATTCTCGATAATTTTATCCAAAAGTCAGATTAAAAATGTCCTTGTTGGCTACCAACAAGTTAAGGGAAGCAGGGGAATCCACAACGGCCGTCAAGAAAGTGGTTGCACAAATCCAGGTTTGACCCGTTCTTGTAATTAGGAAGAGGCTATCTGCTCTTAAATCGCACCGCAAAGTGAAGTTCATTAGTCCGACTCTCCCAACGGACAAGACGAGTAATCGTCATTTTCAGAAAGGCTCCGAGATGAGGAGTTCAGAGTATGGGAAATGTGTTGGTGTGTCTTCCAATTAGAAAGGGTTCTAAAATGTGTAGAGCAATCACGCCAGTGTTGCTGCTGCTCTGGATTGCAGCGTGCAGCCCCAAATCACTTGCACAATCCGATCCGGGCTTGCCGGATTCGATGCTGATTACCGGCGGACCGTTAGTAATTGGCAGGTCGGTGCCTCTAAGCTTCACGGTCAAGAATGATGAGGTATTAGTGGGATTTGTCACTTACATAAAGATGATCACGCAAAATGGCGGATTTGGGAAACTCGATTCTCTCGTCTATGTAAATCGTATGGCTGATCCGACCGTAATGTCATTTAGATACTACGCCCCGTATATTAACGGAGTAACGCCCGATAGCTTTGCCATGTATGGCTTCGGTGGCGGCGGAGAGTACATGTCCGCTGGGAGCACTCCCGTGTTTCTCATGTACGTCACTGGCTTGGTTCAAGGCAGAATGACCTTTATGCCCTATACCGCCTTCACCGGCGATAGCCCGGGCGTATTTCTGGCTGGAGACCCTTCGTCCAGTCTTGTTCGTGTCGCTTTGCCCGTTGTCACAGTGGATATCATCGAGCAGGCTGCACCACCGTTCATCACGCCTGAAGAGACAGTGCTAAGAGCAGTAGCTGGAACTTCGATTCAGATTCCAATCTCTTATGGGTCATCTTTGGGTCTGGAGACCTCGGTTGTGATTGAATCGACAGTTGAGGTCGACAATAATCTCGCAAGTCCCGTGACTTTGCCGGTGCTGATTTTCAGCGATCCTCCAAGAATAGAATGGGGGACTTCGTCTACCGATATCGGCATCTGGAGAATCACGCTCAAAGCCACTGATTCCAACAACATGAGTAGTCGCGCCACGATTGAGGTCCAGCTAGTAGCACATGAGGAGCATCAGGTTTCGTTTGCGACGAGAACACATTTGAGTGACGTCAACGCGACGACCCTGTTGACTGGTGACTTCGACTCCGATCCGGCACCGGAGCTTTTCGCGACTGGTGGCGGCAATGAAATAAGCCCCTGCGCTTCCCTCTACGAGATTTCTGACGGCGGACTCGAAATTTCGTTTTCACATGATTGGGACAATCCAAAGTTCGGTGCACAAGCTGGATTCATTAATTCTGACTCAAGATTAGATGTTGTCACGACAAGTTGGGCTTCCAGTTACCTATTTACACACATGATTCAGACCTATTTGGGCGAGGGCGGCACGTTCACGACGCTGCAGGAAGGAATGGAGTACGGCTTTGCCAAAGGCGCAACGCTTGGCGAATTCACCGGCGACAGCAAGATTGACTATGCAATTGCAGCGCGCAGTTCGATGGTGATTTTCAAATCGGACGGTGACGGGACTTTTTCAGATCCGAAGGCGTTTGCGATTGCGGACACGGCGTTGTGCCTGAATTCAGCCGACTTCAACGGCGATGGTCGCGACGATCTGGCATTGGGTACCAGGCGGGGAGTGCAAATCTATCTGCAGAACAGCAAGCATGGATTTAACCTCTTGGCGAGTTATCCGCAGGACTACGGTTCGGTCGACCTCGACATCACAAATTCCGGCAGTGATTTCAACAGCGACGACATCTTTGACCTCTGTATTGCTACGCCCTCGGTCGGTGGCGCCAAGAGCAAAATGATGATCTACTACGGTAACGGCGACGGCACTTTCAGCCAGTCCGAGATTCGCAATGTTAACGGCCAGATTCTGGCCAATTGCGTAGGCGACTTCAATAACGATACCGAACTGGACATTGCCTTCGTGAATGGTTCGTCAAGATATGTGGGCATCATTTTCGGGGATGGTAACGGTAATTTTGAGAGCGAGATCAGATATTCGATTCCGGGTTTGAATCCGAGACTGGTTGATTTTGTGGACTACGATCTCGACGGCGATCTCGATCTTGTCGTTTCTGCGACCGGCACTTCGATTGAGAACGCCTTCTATCTATTTACTAATGAGAAAGACCCGCCCGGATACTCTGCGGGTCAATTCGAGGTCAATGCGCAGGATAATGTCCAGATTGCGATCTTGGCGCCCAGCGGCGGCCAACTGAAAGAGATCTGCAATTCGATTCCGGCGGCGGCAATGTACAAACGTGATCTCAACAGCAACGATGTGCTCGATAGTTACGCCAGCCTCGGCGTTGTTGAGAATGGCGAGTATATCATCCAGGCGCTTCCGAAGCCGGATCAGCCGACGAACTCATCTTTCGGTCTCGTATATGTCTTTGGCGGTCAACAATTCAGCCTGGCAAGAAATTGCCCGATGCAAAGTGCCGGCTTTGAATTCGGTGTTCCGCTCGATGCCAATGCGGTTGCGCCGCGGCCTGGAAGTTTTGTCGGTGCGAGTATCGGCAGTTTCCGGTGGCAGGGAAGCGGTGAATTTAATTTCCAGTTGGCAACCGACATTCTGTTTGAGAACATCGTGCATCAACAAGTTGTTGTCGGTAACAACCTACCGTTTGCGGCTGATCTCGGTTATTCTGATACAACCGCGTACTTCTGGCGTATGAAGCCGACCTCGGCAACACAATTCGGCAAACTGTATTCATTCAATGTAACGGGCACAGCGACGGCCGTTGAAGACGAATCAGAGTCGATTTTGCCGCTATCGTACTCATTGGCGCAGAACTATCCCAATCCATTCAATCCGGTGACGCGAATTGAATTTGTTCTGCCGCGCGCAGAGAAGGCGACGGTCCGTGTCACAAATGTTCTCGGCGAAACGGTGACGACCTTGTTGGATGAAGTAATGCCCGCCGGGCGTCATGCCATCGAATGGCGGGGCGTTGACCAGTCCGGGAAGAGTGTTCCATCGGGTGTTTACTTCTATTCACTTCGGGCGGGAGACTTTGTTGAAGTAAGGAAGATGGTTCTTCTAAAATAAGGTCACCTGAAACGATCGGAAATTCAGGGGTTGCCGCGATTCAGACGCGGCAACCCTTTTATTATAATGATATTCTATTTGTAGAATTCAATTTCGTCGACCTGGAGTGAGAACTTCTCGATTGGTCCGCCGACGGTGAAGAATTGGATACCTTGGACATCGGTGCCGGTCCAGGCGACTCTCTTGCCGTAGGGCATCTGCTTTAAGTCCGCGAAGGGGATTTTATATTCCTTCCATTCGCCGGTCGGTGGAGTGAAGGGGGCGTAGTGAAACATGTAGTCGGTGACGCAAGCGGCGGGAAGATCGACGCGGTATGTGTTGCCGTCGCCCTTTGCCCAGAATTTGATTCCGGTGAAAGAAGTGGCGTCGTAAAGCGCCTTCTCGCCTTCAAAGCGTGTGGCGGCTCCGGCAAACATAATGTAAGGATTCGTGCCCACGATGACGCTGCCTTCGATCTTGAGGGATTGTTTGGTGCCGGCGGCGCCATCGGCGGCAATGGTGGCGGTGACTTTGGATTTGCCTTGCATGAGGCTGTCGGTGACACCGATCCAATAGAACTCCGGAGGCGTTTTCTTGCCTTCGAAGTCGACGATTTTCGGTTTGGGGATGACAGTCTTGATTGTGTCGCCGGCAAGGGCACAAGCGGTGGCGATGGTCAAGGTGACAAGGACAGCTATCGAAGTCAGTCTCATGGTTTGGCCTCCGGAATTAGTGTTTGGTAGTGTACGAGGGAAGGGTGGAGATGGTTGCGGGAAGAGGTTCAACAAAGTCACGCGCCGCGCACGCATCTTTCCTCACTATCGCAGTCAGCGCGAGTAATCCTTGACGTATTTGGTCCAATATCGTAGCTTATTCTCAATCACAATCATAGTCGGCACGAGCGTTTGCCAACGGAGGAATTCTCATGAGTACCCGAATTGTTGTCACATTTATAGCGTTGATAGTTGTTAGCGCAGGGAGAGTGACATTTGGCTCTGATTGCTCCGACTCAACTCTGGGGCTTGTGCCACTGACGGAAATGACCAGCACATACTTCGGCGAACTCGGCGGTCTTTATCCGGCGGGCTTGAATGTTCCACCGGTTGCGCACGACTCGGCCGGCAAAGCGATTTCGCTTCAGTTTCTTCCTCTGGATACAGCAGGAGTTGTCGACCCAGTCAACGGTGTGTGGGTGCTTCTTTCGGTAGGCATGTCGAACTGCACGCAAGAATTCACGACTTTCATGGCAGGGCTCGTTGGCGACACAACGTTGCATCCAAGACTTCGCATCGTCGACGGTGCGCAAGGCGGGCAGACGGCATTTAAGATTCAGCATGATACGGCATCGTTCTGGAATATCATCGATACGCGGCTGTCGACAGCGGGATTCACGCGCAAACAGGTGCAGGCCGTCTGGTTCAAGGAGGCGGACGCCAGTCCGTCGGCGGCATTTCCAGTGCATGCGAATATTCTTCGCGATGAGTTTGTTAAGATCGCGCAGGTGATTAAGTCCAAGTTTCCAAATTCCAAACAGATGTTTGCATCTTCGCGAACTTACGCGGGATACGCCTCGTCTGGGCTGAACCCCGAACCTTATGCCTATGAATCCGCGTTTGCTGTGCGCTGGCTGATTGAGGCTCAAATCAGCGGCAATGATTCAGTCAATTTTGATCCGGCGTCAGGTCCGGTGAATTCTCCGTGGTTGGCGTGGGGACCCTATCTTTGGGCCGATGGAGTTGTTCCGCGCTCTCTTGATTCGCTGCAGTGGATCTGTTCTGATTTCATCACTATTGATGGGACTCATCCGGACACAAGCGGTAGGGCAAAGGTGGCAAACCTTCTTGAGCAATTCTTCAAGACCAGCGACTACACCAAGGTTTGGTTCTTGAAAGGTCCGGTCGCGGTAGTAGGTGATGCGGACGGAAACGGACAGCTTACAATCTCCGATGCGGTGTATCTGATCAACTTCGTCTTCTCGGGCGGACCGCCTCCAGATCCGATTGACCTTGGCGACGCGGACTGCACAAGGACGGTGACGATATCGGATGCTGTTTATTTGATCAGGTACATATTTGCAGGGGGTCCGGCACCGTGTAGGCGGTGAGGATGCGCGGGGTAGTTCTTCTCGAACATCGACCCGCAATCTGAATTAAAATGGGAGCTGTAGCTCGACTCTCATCTGCCCACCGTGCCGGTGGGGGACTAGCCCATAGCACTAACCTTCGCACGGCGGTGGCCCGCCTGCAAAGATGTAGTTGACCAAATACACCGCATCCGCAATGTTGAGAGCTCCGCTGCAATCGGCATCGCCAGCCAAAAGTGGAGTAGGGGGCGGACCTCCCGAGAAGATGTAGTTGATCAAGTAGACAACGTCGGCGATATTGACCATTCCATTCCCGTCTGCATCTCCGGGTACACCGCCGAGACGAATATCAACAATTGAATGATCGTATTCGGGGCATATGCCATTACCAGTGCCAACAGAGGCAGGTATCAGGAGAAACGGTCCGGCCGGCGGGAAAAAACTCGAATCAATGGTGATCAGGTCCGGCACAGCGCCGTTTTTGGTCTGGAACCTGACGGTGAAGAGGAGTTTTGCTTGATTACTTGCCGGAATTGGGTTGGCTGAGTCAAACGTGTATGCTCCGAATCCAACAAGCCCTATCGAGGTGTCTGATCTGGCAATTTGCATAACAAAGGTGTACGGGCTGGCTTGCCAGGCTGGATTAATCACAGCCGAATGGAACCGAATATTGCCTGGGCTGGTCCACTTTAATCCAAGCGCAAACGCAGTGATGGCTTCATCGGCGTAGAGGTAAACCGGTACGTCAAACACCTGACCCGGGGTCACGACTGGAACGACAACGGGCACAATTCGCACGGTGTCTCGGTTACCGGGGTCAGTATCGCAGACTTGCGCGGAGCCAGCGACAAACGGCACGGCCAGAAGCATCGCCGTGGTGAAAAACAAAGTAATAGCAACTTTCATTTGGTCCCTTTCCCTTTGTACTCTATAACAATCAAAAATCAGACTCGCCCATGTCAGACTCTGCGGTACTGGTGTTTCAGATTATTTGAATCCTTTGTAAATCTATGCAAATATCGACGTTAGTCAAGGGGATTCGGCGAGTCCAAAGGTCCGAACCGCAGGGGTTCGGACCTACGAGGCAGAATTCTTCACCTGTTTCTTCACCAATTTGGGTGTAATTCCTTAGGAATGGGGGAGATGCGAATAATTCGCAAATTTTCTGAAAATAATTAGATAATCCCCTTGACATGGGACTTGCCATACGTATATTGGTCGTCCGCTGTTCAGGCAGTTGCTCTTTAACAAAAGAAATACTAAAAGCCTTGGTAGCGAAAGGGTAGCCGCAAGGCGACCCGGGTTCTCGCAAGGGAATCATCATGATCTTTGACAAGTAAATAGTGTGTAAGAATTGAAATGCTTGTGATACGGGCAAGGTGAGAGAACAGAGATGTTTAATCGCCCTGTCATAAAAAAGTAAAGCAAGTCCGAACGCACAGTGGGAGACGAAAGTTTTCTGCTGTAGAACTTCAGATTAGCGATAAATTGAGCAATCAAATTTTTCTTTGGAGAGTTTGATCCTGGCTCAGAACGAACGCTGGCGGCGTGCCTAATACATGCAAGTCGAACGAGAAAGCCCGGCTTCGGTTGGGTTAGTAAAGTGGCGCACGGGTGCGTAACACGTGAGGAACATGCCCCTATATCGGGGATAAGCCTGCGAAAGCGGGTCTAATACCGGATGTTGTCATTGGATCGCATGGTTCGATGATTAAAGGCGGTTGAGTCTATGCCGTCGTATAGGGATTGTCTCGCGGCCCATTAGCTAGTTGGCGGTGTAATAGACCACCAAGGCTCCGATGGGTAGCCGACCTGAGAGGGTGACCGGCCACACTGGGACTGAGATACGGC
>CAYJKI010000008.1:0-179245 GCA_964370935.1 uncultured Ignavibacteria bacterium
GTAACAAGGTAGCCGTAGCGGAAGCTGCGGCTGGATCACCTCCTTTCTAAGGAGCACGGTAGTGTTACAGTATCACACGGCAAATTTGATACTGTACATGTCCATGTCGACGTATCTTGCTTTGAATTGTCTGGCATTCGTGACAGTCAACCAAAGGACAAAACGAGCATCTCAATTAGCACACTATTTCTTGGATATAAAGTCCCCTGTCGGAAACGGCAGGGGATTTTTTTGTGGTTGGAGAAGTTGAGATTGTCGCTTTAATTGTGCTATCGAGAAAATTGTCCACATGAGCAATTGATCCCAGATTCTCAAATGGATTTGAAAAGAGGAGTTTAGGAAATGGCTGTTCCCGATTATCAAAGTCTGATGTTACCACTTCTCAAATTCGTTGGTAAGAAAAAGGAAGAGACGTCAACAAGTGAAGCGGTTGAATTCCTTGCTTCGGAATTGCATCTCACAGAAGATGACATCAAGGAGTTGTTGCCGAGTGGAATTCAATCGGCGTTCGTGAATAGGGTCGGTTGGGCTTCAACCTACATGAAGAAAGCCGGATTGCTCGAGTCAACGAGAAGAGGTTTTTATCGAATAACTAACCGAGGAAAGGAACTCCTCGAGAAGCAGCCAAAGTCCATTGATGTTAAGCTACTCAAGCAGTATCCCGAGTTCCTTGAATTTCAGCAGCTTAAAGGTACAAGAAGTGGCGGAAAACCGACAAATTCGAGAGAAGCGACGGAAAATTCGATTTCTACTCCGTCCGAAGCACTGGAGTCAGCATATGAGAACTTACGCGACGAACTTGCTGACGAGTTACTAAGCAGATTAAAGCAAACCACACCGGCGTTTTTCGAACGTGTGGTAGTTGAGTTGTTAGTAAAAATGGGGTACGGCGGTTCACGTGCAGATGCAGGAAAAGCGATAGGGAAGAGTGGTGATGGGGGCATTGACGGAATCATCAAAGAAGATAAACTCGGACTCGACGTTGTCTATATTCAAGCAAAAAGATGGGATAGCAATTCGGTAGGCAGACCCGACGTCATGCAATTTGCTGGTGCTCTGCAAGCACAGCGAGCGAATAAAGGCATATTCATTACAACATCGCGATTCACTGATGACGCTCGCAGTTATGTTTCGCAAATTGGAAGCAAGATCGTGTTAATCGATGGGGATCAACTCACGGGTCTGATGATTGAACACGATGTAGGAGTGTCTACGATTTCACTGTATCCAGTGAAGAAGATTGACACTGACTATTTCGACGAGGGCATTTAGCTAGTTCGCTTCGGCTTCAGCGCAGTAAACGCCGTACCCCATCGAACCCGTTAGCCCAGATTCTGGACGATGCCAATCCTAAACGTTGAGCTGACATATCTTGTAATGACAGATTGAGATCCGGGAACACAAAATGGGTATCAAAATCAAGCAAGCGAACGAAGATGATTGGGGCATTGTCTCCAAGTCTGATTCGTTCTTTAGAAAATGGGTGCCGGAGTGGTTCACATGGTTAGGGTGGGTACTCACTTTGGGCGCGCTCGAGTTTCTAAAGTTGAAAACTGGAGCTTCTCTCATTGGCTATATTACCGGCATTTCATACTGGCTGGTTTTTTTGTATTCTGTCGCGTTATTGGATTGGATAAAAATCGACGGACTCCCCAATCCATGGCATCGGTTGATCTATCTGCCGCTTACTACTATTGCCTGCGCTATCGCCCTGGGATGCCGCTTAGTCGCGCAATACCTCGCAGAATTAGTCGCTCGTTCAGGCGCACTTGGATGATCAACTCCGTGCGCGGCACACGTCCTCGTGTGCCCGTCACCTTGTAGGTCCGTCCCCGCGAGGTTCGGACACTGTACCCCACCGATCCGGTGGGTTCATTGATCCAAGCGGCAAATCTAAAATCATTCCATGCGCCGCGGCTCGGACTACTCTGTTTAGACTCATGACAGTGTGATGGGTTACTTTGACAAGGGGAATAACTACTACTTCACTCACGTGTCGCATCAACGTCGTCACGTATTCGTTGACAACGTTGATCTGTTCTTAATATCCCTGAAAAGGAAAACCCTTGGGGTTTGATCTACCGCGCCGGATTTAATATTGCTAAAATTGGTCCGCATAGTTATATTTACCTTACAGACGAAACAAGAACAACTATCTGGGTTGGGCTCTCACTTGCATGGCTCCGAGCATGTCGTGTTCCGATACAGGCAGGTGTTCTTACTGAGTCGACGATATACAAACAAAGCAGTTCGACCTGCAAAAACATTAGAGTTTGGGAGGAATAATGAACAAAGTGGTATTCGACTCACCGCAATTTGAGAAGCTAACACGCGCTTCCGAATGTAAAACAATCGAAATCGCAAGTCGACTTGACTCACCTCGACTATTGAAACTTTTCTGCTGCATCATTTTGGCCCTCACAATTGTTATATCATCGTCGCCGAGTTTTGGCCAGATGTGCAGCGGATCCTGCGGAGATGCCAACGGGACCAATAGCGTCAACATCACTGACATGTTCTATACTTTAAATTGGCTTAGAGTTGCAGGTGCTCCGGCTCCGCATGATGACATTTTGTGTGCGAGTACAGATGGTTGTGATTTGGTAACGATTCGAGATTGTATATGGACGAAGCGCTACATCTACAACGGGGGGAACCCACCGGACTGCAGTGGAGGTCCAAAGTATGTCCCGTTCCAAGTTCCTGCATTCTTGACCTTGTATTACCACGCTAATGTGTTTCCGATAAATGCGTCTGAAGTTACAATTACTCTTTTGCTCGACTTTCCTTTATGGCCGCACAATATCGAGGGTTTTTCTTTACCCATTAGATTCGAAGTAGGTGGAGTAGCACCTAATATCATTTCGGTTACGCACCCTGTGAGCTCAGTTTTCTCGACACAAAGTGTGGCGAATGACATACCAGGCTCCGTGAGACTCGTCGGGATGACGAATCCGATTAACGGCGTACCCCCAGGCAGATACAAAATCGCGAATGTCAAACTAGGGCTCCCAGCTGTGCCGTTTGGCAGGTATATCACGTTGCATTGGGCGGAACTACCGCCGATGATGAATGGAGCGGTTGAACCACCGAATTCACCCGTGAATTATACTATGGTTGTGGATACAACCCTCCAAGGTTGGATACCTGAGACATACGGCTATATCTGCGGAGACGTTGATGCGAACCTGATTGTCTCGATTTCTGACGCCGTTTACCTGATCAACTACATTTTTGCCGGTGGACCACCTCCAATACTGTCGTTACTAGCGGATGTTTCCTGCGATGGATTAGTATCGATCTCAGATGCCGTCTATGTGATTAATTACATATTCAATGGCGGAATCGTCCCATGTAACGAGTGCTAATGCTAACTCCTTAACCGCATTCGAATCTACGAGAATGAAGGTCCGAAACTACAAGGGTTCGGACCGGCACGACTGACGGCACGAGCCCCCACCGACCCGGTGGGTAACTGAGAGTCCTGTTATCTTCGCCCTCCAGATTCAGCTTCCGAGTCGAGGCCTAAACCTCCACCCCTGCCAAATCAACTTTCGTGCGCGGCACACGTCCCTGTGTGCCCGGACTTTGCAATTCAAAGCCTAAATCGCCCAGAGAGTCACGCAAAGAGAGAGGTCTCACTAGTTCTGTAAACGAACTTCAGATTGCGATGGTGAGAGAATTAGCACGAACAAGAAAGGGACACAGGATCTAACTTAGGAACTTTGAGAAATACATAGCTAAAACCGGTCCTCTTTGTTATGCTACCTTCGTAATCGGGACATAAGCAACACGATGAACTGGGCACAGTGCTGAATCGCATTGGAAATGTTGTATTTCAGCCATAGCAGGAGCATCGACAAGGTCGGACGGCACATCACCGCGGCTAGTCGTGCCGCCTAACATTCAAGTCTGGGAGGACTGATGAGGAGACTTCTATCTGGCGTGGCATTGGTAGGACTGCCAATGATAGCAAATGAACGACAAGAGAGCGATTCGACATCGCAGAACCACACGACTCGTATATGGCGGCTGTGTTACAGCTTCATTTTAGTTTTCGCAACACTCATGTCTTCATCGCCGAGTTTTGGCCAGACGTGCATTGGCGTCTGTGGTGATGCAGATGGCTCCGGCCAAGTTAGTGTAAATGACATGGTCAGGATTGTGGATTGGCTCGGGCTTGCCGATCAACCGAACCTGTCTTCGTGCGCGAATGTTGATGGCTGTGATTTAGTAACGATTCGCGATCTTGTGTGGTGGAAACGTACGGTCTTCAATGGTGGAAGCCCATTTGTCTGCAGCACGAGTTCGAAGTATGTGCCTTGGGCGGTGCCAGCGTACATGACACTGTATTACCATGCAAACATATTTCCACGAAATGTCAGCGAAGTCACCATTACCGTTTTGCTAGATTTTCCATTGTGGTATAGTAATATCGAGGGCTTTTCCTTACCCATTAAATTCGCGGTAGACGGCGAAGCACCAGATATCATTTCGGTAACGTACCCTGGCGCCGCAGCCTTTATAACACGAAGTGTAACTAATGACGTACCAGGCTCAGTGAGGTTAGTCGGGGCGACAGGGTCGAACGGCGTTACGCCGGGCACATATCAAATCGCAAGAGTTACATTGGGGATGCCACCATCATCTACTACCGCGAGGCCCGTCACTCTGCAATGGGTGGAGTTGCCACCTTATATGGACGGGGCAATCGAACCGCCAAATTCACCTGTTAATTATGCCATGGTTGTGGACACTAACCTGCTTGGTTATGTACCTATGATAGCCGGTTACCTTTGTGGAGACGTTGACGAGAACGAGTTTGTCACAATTTCTGATGTCGTATTTCTGATAAACTACATCTTTGCGGGTGGCCCCCCTCCTCCGGTTTCCCTTGCTGCAGACGTTTCCTGCGATGGATTCGTTTCAATTTCGGATGCTGTCTCTGTAATCAACTTCATATTTAATGGCGGAAGTGGCCCGTGCAACGAGTGCTAATGCCGACTCCTTAACCGCATTCGAATTTACGAGAATGTAGGTCCGAAACTACAAGGATTCGGACCTACTCGACTGACAGCGCAGTCCCCCACCGACCCGGCGGGTAACTGATAGTCCGTAGGTCAAGCCCTCTTGGGGCTTGACATTTTCTATTCCGCCCGACATAATCGAATATTATGTCCATTCTGCGGCGATATAACCAAATTGGCTTAACATATTTTATCACAACCGTCACCAAGGATCGGCGTCCAATATTGACGACCGATATCAATCTATATTATCGCGCGATTGAAATTGCGGCTCGAAAATTCGAAACCACTGTTCTTGCATGGGCTGTATTACCAGAACATCTGCACTTGGTGCTGCACTCGGAAACCATCGACTTGTCGGTATTCATGAAAGGATTCAAGAGAGGTTACGGCTTGCTGTATCGGCAACGGTTCGGGAAGAACTGTGGCGCGATTTGGCAGCTTCGCTTCTGGGATCACATCATCCGCAACCAGGAAGACCTAAACCGTCACATTGATTATGTCCATTTCAACCCAGTGAAGCACGGACTCTGTGCAAGACCGATCGATTATTCATACACATCGTTTGCGGAATACGTGAGAGCCGGATTGTATGCAGAGGATTGGGGAGCGCGAGAAGCCGGTCAATTTGAGGGCGATTTTGGAGAATAAGAAAACAGTAAAATGTCAAGCCCCAAGAGGGCTTGACCTACGAACTAACTCCACCGGTGAGGCGGTAGCCCACCCGGAGTGAAACGCCCAGTCCCCCACCAACCCGGTGGGTAACTGAAAGTCCCGCTATCTTCCTCCTCCAGTTTCAGCTCCCAAGTCGAGGTCTAAACCTACGCCCTTGCCAAATCAGATCCTGCACGCTAACTTGATCCGTTCAACACGCAACAAACTCATTTACAATAAGGCTACACACTATGAAAAGAACAGCCCTAACGACTCTAGTGATCGCAGCATCATTCTTCCTCGGCTTTGCTTTCAACGCCATCATCGCTGACGATTCCGCTGGCAGCGCACCAATCAAGAAAGTCACCGGCATCGGCGGCATCTTCTTCAAATGCAAAGACCCCAAAGCCGTGAGAGCGTGGTATCAAACGCATCTGGGATTAAACGTGAATCAATACGGCACGGTCTTCGAATGGCGGCAGGCTGATGACTCAACGAAAAAGGGCTTTTCGCAGTGGAGTCCGTTTGGCGAAAAGACAAAGTACTTCGAGCCGTCAACAAAGGAGTTCATGATCAACTACCGCGTTGCCGATCTCGAAGCGCTTCTTGCAGAATTGAAAAGAGATTCGGTGGTTGTCACCGACACCATTGAGACCTATGATTACGGCAGATTCGTTCATATCATGGATCTTGAGGGCAACAAGATCGAACTGTGGGAGCCCAACGACATCGTTTACGAACAACTCGGCGTCCAGATGGGTGCCAAGACGACGAAGTAGTTGAGAAGGGTGGAGTGCTTCACCGGAATTTCATTGCGCTTCTTTGGCTAGCAATCCCTTCTGTGCCTATTCTTCATAACTTCAGGCAAGCTTCTACCGCGATCCAGAACATTTTCTCGCGAGTGGGTATGCGTGCGACTTCAGCGCGTGGGTCCCATTCGTCGCACGAAACATCATCTCCACCGGTGAGGATATAGCCTAATGGCACGTTGCGAAACCGGGCAACCGCCAGGAGTGCCGCTGCTTCCATTTCTACCGCGATACATCCTTCTGCTTTGCGACGTGCAACTCGCCCGGCGGTTTCCCGGAAAAAGCCGTCAGTCGTCCAGGTCTTCCCGATTCTGAATACCTCATTGCGATCCTTCAGTGTGGATACGATTGCGGAGAGCGCTTCTTCGCACACGGCGATCTCGCGGTCCGGCTCGACATAGTGATAAGAGGTTCCCTCATCGCGGACAGCGGAGTCCGGCACGATGAATTCGCCAACGGGAATTGACTTGTCGAGAACTCCGGAGCTGCCACATACAATGAATTTCCGGCAGCCCAGAGCAATCGCGATTTCCAGAAAGGCTGCTGCCAATGGCGCACCGACAATCGGATTGAATAGCACAACCTTCTGCCCGTTGTGGCTGAATTGATAGAGTTGATTCGTCCCGTAGCAACCTTTGTCCTCAAATACGACTTCTGCATTCCGAAGCTGCGCTACTTTGTCAACGAGATCCCTGAAGAAGCAGATCACGCAGTGTTCCGAGATTTCCAGTGACGTAAACACCTTAGATGGTTCGATGACAGCAAGGGGAGAGGAATCAAACTCGAGAATCGGATATCCGTTGATACTCATTGGTTACCCCTCACTTTCCTGCAAAAAGGATTCAATCCGTGACCCGACAGGGTCACCATCGACGCAATTTAGATCAACTCAAATTTGAAATGAAGGGCTCTCGTTGTCAAGATTAAAAGCGACAGGTTGGTATATGATAACCCCAACGCCCGAGCGCGTTCACTTGTCGAAACGGCGAGCTGTCGATAAAGTCACATCCCCCACAAAATGGCTCCATCTTCTCGTACAACCATAGGTTAAAGTACGAATTCCAAAGGAGTCACATCATGCCACCTACCAACATCCAAACCGTCACCATCGAAGCCACCGTCAACGCGCCGGTCGACAAAGTTTGGAACTACTGGACCGCACCCAAGCACATCACCCAATGGAATAACGCCTCGCCCGACTGGCATTCGCCCCGCGCCGAAAACGATCTCAAGGTCGGCGGCCGTCTCAGTATTCGCATGGAGGCCAAAGACGGAAGCTTCGGTTTTGACTTTGAGGGAGTCTATGACAAGGTCGTCACCAACAAGCAGATCGCTTATACCATGTCTGACGGCCGCAAAGTGGAGACCAATTTCACATCGAACGGCAACACCACCAAAATCGTGACGGTATTCGATGCCGAAGGTGAAAACCCTGTCGACATGCAACGCGAAGGCTGGCAGGCGATCTTGAACAACTTTAAAAATTACACCGAAGCAAATTGACGATTTCGTCGGTCTGAACCATGTGAGGATCGGATTCGTCGTCGGTGTCGCTACTCTACAGATTCTTCGCTTCGCTAAGAATGACATTGACGGGATTGTTTCTAAAATCCCCTTCGCGGGAATGACGATCAATTGGTTAGTCCGAAATTGCCAATTCTATTGCGCATTGGCGTTTCATTCCCGATCTTTGCCCCAAAATCTAAACCAATAATAGAGGAACTATAATGTCTATGAAACTTCTGTTTGCGACAGTCACTGCACTCCTGCTTCTGACCGTGTCCGGCTATGCGCAAAAAGCCGAGCCCACAATCGACGCCAAAATCAAACAATATGTTCACGTCTGGGATGAAATTATCAACAAGGGAAAGTTAGAGTTGTTCAGTGATTCGAACTTCACAACGAACATCGTGATTCATGCCGGCCCGCAAGACGTGGTCGGTCTGAAGGCGGTCCGGGATTTCTACGCCAATTATGTGACCGGCTTTTCCAACATTAAGTTTACCGTCAAAGATTGCTTCGGCCAGGGAAACAAGATCGCCAAACATTGGGTTTTCGAAGGCACCCACACCGGCGAATTCTTCGGCATCGCCGCTACTGACAAGACTGTCAAGATCGAAGGTGTCACGCTTGTACGTATGGAAGGTGACAGAATCGCCGAAGAGGAAGACTTCTTTGACAACCTGGAGTTCATGCAGCAACTCGGATTGGTACCGAGATAATCACTCACATTTCAGGTCCGAACCGCAGGGGTTCGGACCTCATAACTAAGTTGTCAAAATTCAAGGAGAATCTACGGACAGGGAACGGTCTTACAGACTTCCCAACAAACGATCGGCGGCGTGGTGGTGCAATACATCACCCAGATACAGCATTTCGGTCTTGCTGTGGCAGTATCGGTCGAGACAATTGAGAACGCCCCGACAAACAGTATCGCCAACGCGAAGAGAATGAACACTGCTTTCATTTTGCGCAAAGCCATCATAATCACTCACCTCCTTCCACTTTGATGGTTGCCAACGAACTCAAGTGTGATAAGATTTCCTTTTTCTGTCGATCCAGCAGCGCTCCGGGCCAGACCTGAAGGATTTGGCCATTGGGCGCAATCAACACGGTTTGAGGGAGCAGATTACCTTTGTACATATCGACGATCGATTGCTCGGTGACGGCGAGTACCGGGAACTGCATCGCGTTGGCAGTGGCGGCTTCGCGGCCTTCGGCGGCAGCGCAGGCACAGAACCCGACGATGCGCAGTTTGTCCGGAATGTGCATGCGGAAGATGTCATTCCAGAGTCCGATATTGTCCTCGCATGACGAACAAGTAGGGGAGAACCAGAGAATCAGGGTGTGGGGCGCGTCATCGGAGTATGTCAGGCTGAATTCGTTGCCGTTGATATCAAGGGTCCGCACTGCGGGGACCGAATCACCGGCCTGGAGGGTCTTCTCGAAGAAGCGCGACGGGTCTTCGAGCATGGCCTTGAGTTGACGGTTCTGGTATGTCAAGTATGCGATTTCGGCGCCCATCAAAATAATGATGGCACCGAGCACGATCATGCCGGTGTTGAAAGTCTTGTTCATGTGATTGTAACTCTATGATCTCGGAAGGATGAAAGATTGTCAAGTTGATTTTTCTTGTCGCAGATGACGGTGACCTTATAGGGCAGGTGTGAGTTCTTGCCATTTCGTCGAAGGAATCACAACTGACATTGACATGTATCTCGACGTTTATTAGACTATTGCACAAAGCATCATAACGAAACCGCCGGAGGGGAAAAGATCATGACCGGTCGAAACACGAAACGAATCATCAGCCAAAAAGTAGCAGGTATTTTAATCGCCGCTGTCATCCTGACAACCGGCTCGTGCGCCTCAAAGCAAACCTCGACAACAATCCAGCGGACTCCGGTTCAGGAGACTGCGCCTCCTATCAAGATCGATTTTGCCTGGCTCGACAGCGTCAACCTTGAACTCTACCGCTGCTCGCGCACCCACTCCGACGGTAGGAGACAGGGATTTTATCTTGTCGGGGAAATCCACGTATACAACAAACCGACATCACGATATGCCGACACGCTTCTGGCAATCCTGCAGCCGCGAATATTCTTAAGTGAGGGAGTGGATTCTTCACAACGGAACAGCGAATTCTTTAAGGAACACTTTGGCGCAAGGAAGGAGTTCTTCGGCAAGATCGGTTTCGACGAACCGGAGCTTTCGAAGCTTGCAATTGCACGCGAGATTCCGGTTATCTGGCTCGAGCAAATTGATTCGACTACCGGCATTCACGCGGGCATTACCGAATCAGAAAAGGAAGGACTTGAGTTTGTCAAGAGATTGTTCGAAAGTGGCGCTTCGCCACAAGGCACTCTTGCCAGGCAACTTATGAAGTCTATGCTTGAAGATCCCGAAGCGTCCTACAAGGCGCTTATGAGTATGCTCTCGAAGTTTGGCGTGGACACACTCATGATTCCCAAGATGATGGAAGACCAACCAAAATCGGGAATCGTCGATGTGCGCAACGAGCTGATGACACAAGCCGCGGTTCAATATCTAGTTCCTGAAAATGGCTGCATCTTGATTCGGTTTGGGATGGGTCATTCTGAAGGGATGATTGAAGAGCTTGCGAAATCCAACTGCGAATGCGAAGCGCAGTCGCTGCAGGCATTCTTGGAAGAGAATTAGGCGCAAGTTCCCGGCTTGTTTGCCTGTCCAATTTTTGGAGGCAGATATGGCTATATACAATAGAAGTATGTTTACCACGGTGGCTGTGCTTCTCTTGACTGCTGGAGCGATCTTAACGGGTTGTAACAACTCGCCAGTGGTACCGCAAGCCGATTATGACGCAATCGAGGGTGAATGGACGTTGGAGAGATCCTGCGGAGGATGTTTAAATGATTGTTCCTATCCCAATTACAGAGGCGAAACCAGGGCGGTTTTCGTAAACGGCGGCTTTCAGGTTTTTCGAGATTCGACCGTGATCAACCGCGGCAGCTACGAGTGCACCGGCGAACTGGAAGATTGGACCCTCTGCTATGCACTCATTGTCGAGGGCGAAACCGGTACTAACGCGGCTTTTCTCACTCCCGAACGAGAACTAAGAATTGCCGGTAGCTGGGGCATTCCGACACAATATTACATCCCTTTTTGAAGCAGCTCGCATCACATGATCACGAAGCGTGAGGGAACAAACTCGGAAGGCTGTGCCTAAAAGTAAAACAATCCACGATCGGAACCGGAATTGTATAATCAAAGTGGGCAAAAAGGTCAGTATTGCAGCATCCGAAACTTCGGCAAGAAAGGGATCACAAATGCAGAAATTCATTTGTCTGGCGGTTTGTCTATTGACGGCACTCGCTTCGCTCGGCGTTGTTTGTCCGGTGATGGCATCAACCAATGACCTTGCGGCCGTCACGTCATTGCGGATCGTCAATTCTGCCAGAGCCGTGGGGCTGGGAGGCGCCGCTGTGAATCTGGTCGATGAAGAAGCACCGCACTATAACCCCGGGGCAGTCGGGATATTCCATCTCCACAAGTATTTTGCTGTCACCTCGCCCAACAGCACAAAGTGGCTGCCGGAAATGATGGGATCAGATTTGCGTTTTAAGAAATTCGGTGTGAGCGCCGGCTATGCTTTGTCGTTCGGCGACAACTCCAATGACCATCGCCTGAGACTTGCATTGGCGGCGGCTTACTCCCACCAGAAGCTAGATTATGGCACGATTGCGCTTGATGGTGGCTCTTCAAATAGTCCTTACGAAAAGGCTGATGGTTATACTCTTGCCGCTGGTTTCGAATACTACCTGCGAGCCGGTATCGGCTACACTCACAAGGAGATTAAGTCCGATCAGTCCATACCATTCTACCGCTCGGTCGGCGAAGCCAACGCGTCTGACTATGGTGTCGTGATTGAATTGCCGATCGCTGATTTACTCAATCGAAGAGGTCCCGCTGGGTCAGCCGAAAATGGATCAGTCGAGTTTGAGTTCACACCGTCCGTTGCGTACGTCAAGGCCAACGACGGTGACGACATCAAGTTTTCTGGCTCTTTGTTCGCTGATCCTCTGCCGACGACAAGCAAGACCGGACTCGCGGTAAAAGCTGGTGTAAAGCGAAACCAGAATCCGATTGCTTCAATACTGGTGATTCATGAAACCGAGAAAGAGCTGTACAACGAGGACAGCGAAATCATAAGACGCGGTGTCGAAATCAGCGTGTACGATGTGTTGTACGCGCGTTTGGGAAAGCTCAGCGGTGACTGGGGCGAAACGCATCCTTACACTTTTGGATTTGG
Source organism: uncultured Ignavibacteria bacterium (assembly GCA_964370935.1). Lineage (GTDB taxonomy): Bacteria > Zixibacteria > MSB-5A5 > CAIYYT01 > CAIYYT01 > JADJGC01. Next base: position 12,279 of record CAYJKI010000008.1, read on the forward strand.
TTTAAGCTTCGGCGGCCTGTTGACATGGCTGGAATCGCGCGAGGTGTTAAATCGGGGAGAGCTATTGCGTCGATTTGACATGAATATTGACTATGCGCAAAACGAAGGCGGCGATCATACTTTGGCCGGCACAAAGATGTACCGCTTGCGACTGTCGATTTAGGGAGGAACGACCTACCCTTGTTGACGCTCAGTACGTACATCGTGCCCCAGACATGTGTATGCAAACGAGGTGGTGTTGATTGACAACAGCGTATCAATGCAGCATACTTAGTAGATGGACCAACGTCGATTTGTCAGCCTGACATTTGTCGCTGCAATTGCGATCTTGCACTTGGTCGGTGTGAGAGAGCATCTTGAGGGGGACTGGCGAGTGATCTATTCCAGCTACTTTTCGGACTTGGTGATGCCATTCGCCGCGTATTTCCTGCTGTGTGCCAGCGAGGTGAAGTGGCCGTGGTGCAAACCATGGCAGGTAAAGCTGGCGCTTGCGATACTTGTGCCTGCGGTGGCGGAGACAGCGCAGTTCTTCGGGATTCCTGCATTAGGTTCAACATTTGATCCGCTCGACTACTGCATGTATTTAGTTGGCGCGAGTGCTGCGGCAGTTACAGATGTTCAGTTCGTGACCCGCCTTGTAGTACAGAACTAGTCTTCAATCGCTGCTTGCGCCCGACGATCCGGAATAATCCAGATCAATGCAACGCCGATGTAAAGGAGGTCAGAGATTGTTGGATGGAGCCAGGCGAATCCAATCGCCGCGAGATACATCGCAATCGAGAGTCTTCCCTTGAGGTCCGATCCGAGCGAGCGCGCCAGTTTTGAATCGCGGCCCAGATGCGAGACGATAGTAGTCTGCAGAATCGTGTATGATATTGCGGCCATTAGCAAGACGCCGCCGTAAAGGGCCGCCGGCCACGGTGCGCTGTGGTTTTCCCCCAGCCACGCTGTGAAGAACGGTACCAGCGAAAGCCAAAACAGCAGATTCAGATTCGCCCACATAATCGCGCCATTGATCCGCGGAGTTGCATGAAGGAGGTGATGATGGTTATTCCAATAGATTCCGAGGTAGACAAAACTTAAGAGGTAGGTTAAGAGGGAAGGCAGCAAGGGCCGGAGCGCATCCAAGTCAGCGCTATGAGGTGCTTTGAGCTCAAGGACCATAATTGTAATAATAATAGCCAGAACGCCATCACTGAAGGCTTCGAGTCGGTTGGTTTTCATGGGTCCAATATTGCAGATTGCACGCCCACATTCAAGTTGAAATTGACCACTATTCTTGTATGCGTGCTGGCGGAGAGTAGACCGACTTATACATTGACCGTTCTGTCGTCGTTAAGTATCTTTCCACCACAATCTAACGCACGAAAGAACAGGAGTAACAAGTATGAGTTACAGGGTTCATCGGCTCGAGGTGAAGAAGGACACGGTCCAGGAGAAGCTAGAACAGTTTCTAAATCAGCAGCGCGGCGAAGTGATAGCCGTGATTCCTTACGTGAGTCCGACTTTCCAATTTATGGGAGCAACTTCAAAGGTAGATTTCTTACTTATCGTGGAGCGCAATCGCTAACCTAACCGCGATGCTCACCCGAATCTAAGGGCGCGAGAAGACTCTTCTCGCAACCATACCGACTGCGGCGCCAAGCAGGGCCGAGGGGAGAATGAAGATTCCCGCCAGTGCCAGTTCAAACGGCCAAAGATTGTGGCTGGTGGGATCGCCGACGACATCAACCGCGATCCGGATGACAATTGCCGCGATGGCCCCGCCGGCAGCAGTGCCGCCGATCAACAGGGAGTGCTTCAGGCTTCCGACTGCAAATAGGGCGGCTACCAATACAGAGATAAAGGCAAAGACCCACCAACTCGGGATAATCTGAATTTCGCTGTATGATGGCGGCCACCAGTACGCTCCAACAGCAAGCATCGAAATGATGAAAGTTGCGAAAAGGCGTTTTCGAGAGAGAATGATTGCTTTGGGAGTCGGGGCCATGTCGCAAGGTATTGAATATGTGCGAATCCACCAGAGATTTTTGCGTCAGAAATGCCAGGTGTTAGCTTAAAGTATAAAATCACTAAACGTAAACTAAGTGATGGTGACAGTGACTGTTATGCGCACACATAAAATTCTTACCGAATGGCAAGTTGAGTATTGCGCTCAAAGTTTGTGTCTACTATCTTTGTCCATAATTAATATCTATTCAGTAACAGTAGAACGGCCGGAGTTGTGGTCAAGGATGATTCTGTCAGCTGTATCTCAACGCCGGCAAATGAACGATTCTCGAAAGGAGAAATGAATGGCCAAGAAATTGTCACTCATCGTCATCATTGCGATGTTCGCCCTGGCGACGGCTTTTGTCGTCGCGGCGGACGAGAAGCCTTGGTTGGATTTTGCCAACTGCGACTTCTGCAAGCCGTGGATGTCGAGTGGTCTCATGAACGAAATGACCCATGAAATGGTCCCGATGAAGACGGGCGTTATGACCGTCATGACCTGCCCGGAGAAGCGGATGGCCGAATTCAAAAAGACCAGCGCGATGATGAACGAAATCGGCGCAAAGGCCGGCAAAGGCGAACCAGTCAAGATGTGCGGAAGTTGCGAAGCGATGGGCGGGTTGCTCATGCGCGGTGCCGCAATGGAGGAGATCTGGCTGAAGAGTGGTTGTGTCATGCTGATGACCTCCACAGATCCGGCGCTCGTTGCTGATATGCACAAATGGGCGCAGAAAAACAACGAAGAGTACGCCAAGATGCCGGCGCCAACACCGGCCGCTACTCCCAAAGCCGACACCAAGTAAGAACTATCCAGACTGCAAATCCGGCGGAGGCAAATCGCCTCTGCCGGAAATTGCGCGAACTACTCCGAAAGATTATTCTATTCAAATGTGATTGACGCAACCGGTCGTGCGTCGTATCGTATACCAAAATTGGCTATATTTAATTAATCTTTATTGAGAGGAGTTCCGCAATGTCTGACGGTAAGCGTAATGCCCTGAATTGGTTTGAGATTCCATCGGCTGATTTCCAGCGGGCGAAGAAGTTCTACGAAACGATCATGGGAGCCGAAATGCATGCCACGAAGATGGGAGACTACGATATGGCGTTTTTTCCGATGGACGAAGGCAAGGTCGGCGGCGCGGTTATTCATCATACGATGATGAAACCGAGCACCGAAGGAACCACCGTGTATCTGAACGCCAATCCCGACTTGACAGCAGTATTGGACCGAGTCGGCAAGGCGGGCGGTCAAGTCATAGTTCCCAAGACCCAAATAACGCCGGAAATAGGTTACTTCGCGATGTTTGTAGACTCCGAGGGTAATAAGGTCGCATTGCATTCGCAGAACTAAGCGCGATCGGTTCTCCGAAGCAAAATCGCCGTGACGATGTGCAATGTCGTCGCGGCGATTTCATTTTGTATAGGAGCGGAGCGCTAACCGGTGTTGCGCATGCCGGCGGCGATTCCAGTGATACTGCTCATGAGCGCCTGGACCAGGATTGGATCGGGCGAACTCTCATTGCGAGATCGTCGCAGAAGCTCGACTTGGAGCAGATTCAAAGGGTAGGTATATGGTGTGCGGACGCGCAACGAGCGTGTGATTACGGAGTCGTCCTGAAGCATCTCCATATGGCCAGTCAATTGCTTGACACTCGCAGTTGCCCGTGCAAGTTCTTCACGAAGGCCGTCGCCGACGCTATGGATATCAGCAGGTACCAAGGCGGACTCGTAGTGAGACAGAATCTGCCGTTCGGTTTTTGCGAGTACCATTTCAAGCATATCGAGAATGGACCTGAAGAAGGGCCACTCGCGCGCCATATCCAGGAGTTGTTGGCGATGTCCATTGTGCAGAGCTGACGCGAGTGCTGTACCGATTCCCAGCCACGCGGTCAGGGGAAACCGTATTTGCGACCATGCAAAGACCCAAGGAATGGCACGAAGGCTGTCGATAGAAGTTACCTGCCTGCGTTTAGCCGGGCGACTTCCCAATGGTAGTTTCTGAAGTTCGTTGATTGGAGTTACTGCCGAGAAGTATTCCATAAAGGGAGCATTGTCGCGGACTGTGGACCGGTAGGAATCGAGTGATGCAGCTGCCAACTCGTCCATCGCAACACGCCACTCCGGTAGTGGTTCCGGCGGAGGTAAGAGTGAAGCTTCCAGTACGGCAGATGTATAGAGCTCGATCGTGCGGACAGCAATTCCGACCATGCCAAACTGGGTCCGAACGACTTCCCCTTGCGCTGTAATGCGCAGAGAATTTCCGACCGATCCGGGCGGTTGCGAAAGGAGCGCTTTGTGTGCGGGTGCACCGCCGCGACTGACCGATCCACCGCGACCGTGGAAAAGTGTCAGCTTCACTCCGTGTTGCCTGCAGACAGAGGCAATTTGCTCTTGGGTGCGATATAGAGCCCAGGCTGCAGCCAGGTATCCGCCGTCCTTGGCTGAATCGGAATAACCAATCATCACCTCCTGGCGGTTCTGAATCAGTTTTCGGTACGATTCCTCGTTCAGCAGTTGATCAATCGCCGATGCAGCGCCGTGGAGGTCGGATAGTGTCTCAAACAGGGGAACTACTTTCATCGGTTCGCGCACACCGGCCATCCGCTGAAGCAGATAGACAGCGAACACGTCGGACGGCGCTGTCGCCATTGATATGATATAGGCCCCTAAGGAAGAAGCCGGGTGACGGGCGATGACTCCCATCGTGTCGAAGATTTCAGCAACTTCCGGTATCGAGCTGGCGAAGACGGGAAGTTCGTTCTCGGGAAGGTCAAGGTAATGAAGCAAGAATGATTGCCTTTGACTTTCACTCCACTGGCGATAGCTTCCAAGTCCAAGCTCTTCAGTCAGGGCATTTAGTGTGTCAGTATGACGGTTCGATTCCTGTCGTATATCGAGCCGAAGCAGGGAAATTCCGAAGCAGGCGAGGCGGCGGATTGTGTCGCTCAACTCTCCTTTGGCAATCGAGCCCATTCTACTTTCTTCCAGAGAACGATAGCATAGTAAGAGGGGTTCAAGTAGTTCATCGCTGCTTGTATAAACGTTATTGTCTTCGACAGAGAGACCCTGAAGTCGACCGAGAGCCCAATCACGAGTTGCGGACAGCCGAGCGCGGATCTGCGTCAGAATTGCGCGATACGGCTCTCGCGAGTCTCCAACAAGTGCGCGCAGTTCGGAACTGCACTTCGACATCGACAAATCGGCATACAGATGTTCGACATCTCGAAGGAACAAATTTGCGGCGGTCCATCGGTTCATCAGAATGACGCGCTCGGTGACGGCGGCGGTAACGAAGGGATTGCCATCACGATCCCCGCCCATCCAAGAGGCGAAGCAAACGGGTGAGCAGTGCACCGGCAACGATTCGCCGGTGCTTCGTTGAACGGTACTTTCGAGTTCACGCAGAAACCGCGGAACCGCGTGCCATAAGTAACGCTCGATTACATTGGCGCCCCAGCGGGCTTCATCAACTGGCGTCGGTTGTTCATCTCGAACTTCCGGGGTGTGCCATGCGGCGAGGATCACTCGTCGCAGCTGTCGGAGAACCTCGTTACGTTCGACCGGTGACAGGTCGCTACGGTCCAAAGTCTCAAGTGCCCTGGCAATTTCGTCATACTTGTTGATGAATGTTCGGCGACAGACTTCAGTCGGATGTGCAGTCAAGACAAATTCAACTCGCAATTCGCACAAGGCGGCCAGGATATCTGATGGCTCATGACCGGCTTTGAGCAAGCGAGGCAGAAGTTCCTCAAGCGAACCTCCTTGCGGACGCGGCTCCAATAGAGTCTGGTAACTGCGCCGGCGACGAATCCGGTGATACTGCTCGGCAATGTTGGCGAGATTGAGGAATTGCGAAAAAGCGCGCGTAAGCATCAGCATATCGTCGGGAGACAAGCCGGTGAGAATTCGCACGAGGCGTTCGGCGTGTTCGCCACCATCACGGTGGGCACTTTCGGCTAAACAACGGATGGTCTCGATGCGATCGAGCGCCTGTTCGCCGGCTTGTTCGCGAATAGTCTCTTCCAAAAACTGCCCGAGCAGCGCAATATCGTCGTACAGACGACTGTGCGGATCTCGAGTCGTTGGAGAAGTCTTGGGTGATGTTAGTTGCAGCATGTTTGGATATTATCGACCGCCGAAGTCTCGAAATTGAGATATTTGTCAGGCGATATCAAATTCATGATCGTACCGCGACACTTTCCCGCGCAAGTCGTTGGCGCTGTTGGTTGCGAAGAAAGGGTACAAGCGGAATTCTTGGCCTGATCGACGAGTGGCTGTCCAGCTACTGGAAGTTCACGACGCCAGTGATAGTTGTAACTGCCTTGCCTTCGAGCAATACTCGTTTGTCGACGACGGTTACACGCATCTCGCCTCCACGGGCGGAAGCTTGGTACGCCAAGAATTCGCTCCTTCCAAACCGCTTCTGCCAATATGGTCCGAGTGCACAATGTGCGGAACCGGTGACGGGATCTTCGTTTATGCCTACGGCAGGTGCGAAAAATCGGGAGACGAAATCGTATTTGCCTGAACTTGCGGAAGTGACAATCACGCCGTGGACACCGAGCGCAAGAATCGCGGCGAAGTCGGGTTTAATATCTCGGACTTCTTGTTCCGAAGAAAGTTCGGCGATGATGGTATGGTGCGTCATGGCAATTGCCGTGGGTGTTGCACCTATTGCGGCTGCAAGGCGAGGACTCTCAATCGGTGCTGAAGAGATAGCGGGAAAGTTAAGCTGGATCCAGCCATCAGGCAGTTGTTTAGCGGTCAGCTCGCCACTCTTGGTGTCAAAATAGATTATCTCATCTGACCGGACACGGTTCTCTGTCCACAGCACATGAGCAGAAGCCAGAGTCGCGTGGCCACACAAGTCGATTTCCACTGCTGGAGTGAACCAGCGCAGGCTGCAGCGATTGCCCGACATCACTAAGAAAGCAGTCTCGGCTGAATTAATCTCACTCGCGACTTTCTGCATTGATGAGTCGTCGATTGGAGACTCAAGAAGGCAGACACCGGCAGAATTCCCGGCAAATGCCTTCTCGGTAAAGGCGTCAACGATGCGAAAATTCAGTTTCATTACAATCTCCTATACTTAATCAGCTTTCGAGAACAATATACGAGATTGACGGCGGAAGGATACAGCAGGACGGACGAAGTTACCAGGAATTCTCACCGACAGTGGTGGAGCTGCCCGAGCATCCCGAAGCGGACTCCAACACGGTGTTGGTATTCGCCCAGATCTCGCCAGTTGATGCTTTGTAAGCCCATCCTCCGCGAGTACCAACGACGACGCCTTTGGTTACGCCGGTTACGATTGAATCAGGTGCGTTAGTTTGAAAAGGATTGGGCGGGATGCGCTGCTCCATGACACGTCCAATGGTTCTAAGCGTATCGATAGGAGGAAACGCAGCGGATGCCCGCTTGACGATGTTTTGAGACTGCCAGGTGCTAAGTCCTCCTCGCAATCCGCCGAGTGCGGCTCTGCAGGCACTACGTTTGGCATCGAGTGCAAAGTCCTGATACTTGGCGATGGCGAAAGTTGAGAGTATTCCGAGCACGACGATGATGATCACGATTTCAATGAGAGTGAAACCGGCAGTGGTCATCACTTCCGGGCTGTCGCTGCGGCGAGAGTTCGAGTGAAAATAGGAAGCCATACACGTTATACATCGACCTAAGTGGCCATTTGCTAAAGAGAATGAGTTCGGAGGTGCGCAGTGAAATCCGTGCTGCAAAATCGCCAAACTAAGACTTGATTCAATTGCAGTTGGCAGTTATCGCATAATCAGTCGAGGTTGAAGACAGCAGCACGCGACTTGGAGCGGTGGTGCGAGAAGGACTTATGGAGGGTCAGATTTATGAAAGGCAATAAAAAGGTCATCGCTGCGTTGAACGAGCTTCTGCGCGACGAGCTGACGGCAATTAACCAGTATATGGTTCATTCTGAAATGTGCGCTAATTGGGGTTATGCGCGGCTGCACTGTGAGATCGAACGGCGCGCCATTACAGAAATGAAGCACGCCGAGAAGCACATCGGGCGCATCATATTTCTCGAGGGTCTCCCTGAAGTCAGCCGGCTAAACGACATCAAGATCGGCACAAATGTTGAAAACCAGTTTAAGAATGATATCAAGGATGAGATCGGTGCGGTTGCCGCGTACAATGCGGCGATTAAACTGGCAGTTGAGGCCGGTGACAATGCCACGCGGGATATGCTTGAGGCTATCTTGCACGACGAGGAGGATCACGTTGACTGGTTGGAGGCGCAGTTGGACCAGATTCAACAAATGGGACTGCAAAACTATTTGGCTCAACAGATCGCAGAGCAAAAAGCGTAAAAATAATCTATCGAGACTTTGCGGCGGCTGAAGGGAGACTTCAACCGCCGTTTTGTTTACTATCGAAATCGCGGGGTGCGGCGTATATCTCAATAGTCCAACAACCGAAAACGCGAAGAGGAGATGGGAACTATGCGAAAGGTCAACCTCCGAGAAAAATTCGATCTGATCGAGGAATATGAATCGCCCAAGATTGTTGGAGAGCTTAATGGGCAATATGTGAAGTTGTCGAAGCTCAAGGGTGAATTCGTCTGGCACAGTCACGAAAATGAAGATGAATTATTCCTTGTCGTGAAAGGGCGGCTGCGAATGCAACTGCGCAGCGGAGATGTCATGTTAGAAGAAGGGGAGTTCTTCATCGTACCGCATGGTGTAGAGCACAATCCGGTGGCAGAACCGGAGTGTTACATCATGTTGTTTGAACCAAAATCTACCTTAAATACAGGCGATGCCGTAAGTGACAAGACAGTGGAGAAACTTGATTGGATATAGAAAATAACCCAAGCTAAATCGCTACAAGTCAGCGCCCTGCCGCCCATCGTATCACTTCTCTGATAAATACCACAAAAAACCTGCACCAAAGCAAGCAAAGTCAGCGTTACAATAAGTAAATGATGCTTGACATAAAGACAATTATTGCGTACTTTATGGAAAATAAACCAATCAACAGAGAGAGGAATTATGAGAGTGGCGAGCGAACGAACTGCGTGGGCGGTCATGATAGCATCGATAGTGCTGTTTGTCGGATCATGGGGAGTAGCGAGAGGATTATTGAAGCAGAGCGAGTTAGGTGATTCAGTTAGAGTAATACTTGCGCTGCTGCCGATTGGTCCGTTTGGCTGGATGCTCTGGAATTTCATCAAAGGCGCAGCCGGTTTGGATGAACTTCAGAGAAAAATCCAGCTGGAAGCACTTGCTATCGCTTACCCGGTGATGATGGTATTTCTAATGACAATCGGGCTACTTGACATTGCTATTGGGCTATCCTATGAGAACTTCGGACTGAAACATCTCTGGTACTATATGCCGGTGTTCTACTTTCTTGGGTTGTTCATAGCAACCAGGCGGTACCAGTGAGAACGAATCTCAAAGTCCTGCGTGCCGAGCGCGATTGGTCACAGGCTGACCTCGCAGATCGGCTGGGAGTTTCGCGCCAGACTATTAACGCGATTGAGACCGGCAAGTATGACCCGAGTTTGCCTTTGGCGTTTAAGATTGCGCGATTGTTTTCTCGACGGATTGAAGACATCTTCTTTGGGAACGAACTTTAGAGGACCATCGATGGTTATACATTCTGCATCTGGGACAGTGAGGAAATGAATGGCACAAAAGACACACAAATATCGCGGAAAAGAGATCGAAGTCACATTCGATGCCAAGCGGTGTATTCATGCGGCCGAATGCGTACGGGGGCTACCGGAGGTTTTCAACACAAGTCGTAAGCCGTGGGTACTTCCGGATGCAGCAACCGCGGAAAAAGTCGCCGATATCGTCAAACGCTGCCCGACGGGCGCTCTGCACTTCGAGAGCGCTATAGAGGGATTAAGGGAAGAAACGCCAGAGCACAATGTTGTGATGCTCGCCAAGGACGGGCCTGTCTATTTGCGTGGAGAGATAGAGATTCTTGATGCCGGCGGTGACGTGGTTGTTGCTGACACACGCGTGGCGCTTTGTCGTTGCGGTGCTTCACGGAACAAACCGTTTTGCGACAATTCGCACAGGCGGTCGGGCTTTAAGGATGAGGGTGCGATCAATTTCCAGAAGTCGGATGAAGATGAGCCTGCAGGGCACTCCAAGCTGCGAGTTCAAGCTTCGCCAAACGGTCCGCTTCTAATTGATGGCAATGTCACCATCGTGGATTCGAGCAAGACGCTTCAGGAAAAGTCCAGTAACCCCGCCTTGTGTCGCTGCGGTGCATCAGGAGTGAAGCCGTATTGCGACGGCAGCCACAATCGCGTGAATTTCACCGACCAATAGTCCTCACGATGAAGTACGTTCGAAGAGGATGTTCTTTGCTCTCGGCAGGCTAATGCGCATGGCGAGGACACGATCGTCTTCATCCCGTTCAAAACGAATTTGCGTCTGGCCGCCTTGGGCGACGAACTCATCGCGAATGGTTGCCTGCGTAGAAACTTGATTAGTCGAGCCTTTTTCGGCAAAGCGCAGGACATCGTCTTCGAGCGACAGCACAAACGTGAGATTCAGATCGCGACAGCGATATTCACCGACATATTGATCGAAGTTGTCGGGGGCGGTGTCATATGTGATCGGCTGGAAGCGAGCCGTTTGCTGTCCCGGGATTGCCAACTCAAGGGAGACAACACCTGACTGTAATGTCACGTATGTGACAGTACCAGTCAAAGGGATACCGACCGGGAGGAAACTCTCTTGACTTGTCGGCAGTAATTCGAAACCAAAACCTGATGAAGTTGCTACTGTGAGGGCCGTGTCGTTCGGTGTGACATTCCAAATGGTACCGGTCGCAGGATTGCGAAATGCCCCGGCTTTTGACTCGAGTTGTGAACGTGAGAGCTTGACGAATTCGGGAGCGGTTGCGGCGTTCGGTTGCTGCAATTCAGAAGGTGAGAGGAAGAGTTCAGCAATCTGGAAGGCCAACCCCGTTGCATCGATGGATCCAAGATTAGCCAGGACGATGACGGTCAGATGTTCTTCTGGGAATCGCGCGATTTCGGAGCGAAAACCAAAGTAGGCACCGCCGTGGCGAATAACATGATGGCCGCCGGTCCGGTCGTGGCGCAAGCCAAGCGCCCACTGAATGGTATCGCCGTTATTCAAGACAGTGCGAGTCTCGAGTCTGCGCATGAACTCCGGGTCTTTCTTACCTAACTTATTGTGGTAGAAATTCTCGTCCCAGATTGCGAGATCACCGACGTTGGAGTAAATCCCACCATCCCCGATGTTGGTGGCAAGCGAGACACCGCTCCAGTAACCGCCATCGGGAAGCGGACCGTAATTACCAGCGCGATGTTTTACGACGCGATAGGGATCATCAAGAAAGAGGGCGTTCTTCATTCCAAGGGGAGCAAGAATGTTCTCCTGTGCAAACTGGGCGAGGGGCATTTCGCTGACACGACGAACGACTTCCGCAAGCAGAAGACAGCCGGAGTTGCTGTAGAGGTGTTGTTCGCCGGGAGGGAAATTCAATTCGCTTTGGCTGAAGATGAGCTTGAGATAGTCCTCATCAGGATAGTTGTTGCCGATTGGCATGCCTTTGAGCGTCATCAAGTCAAAGTAATCGCGGATACCCGAGGTGTGTTGCGCAAGATGACGGAGGGTGATTTTCCACGGATACTGCGGAAATTCAGGGATGTACTTGTGGAGATCGTCGTCGAGCGAGAGTTTGCCTTGCTCTTCGAGGAGCAGAATGCTTGTTACGGTGAACTGTTTGGTATTAGAGCCAATGTCAAAGAGGGTGTTGGTAGTTATGGGCACGTCATTGTTGAGGTCCGCTAATCCGTAGCCTTTGGCGAATACCATCTGGCCATCTTTGACGACAGCAACCGCACATCCAGGACTACCGTGTGATGTGTACGGGGAGCAAAGAGAATCGATCGAGGCGAATTGCGTTGCGGCGTCAACTGGCTGTAATGTCGCAGCGAAGACAGCAATCAATAGGAACAGCACTCTCAAGGCCATACTTGAAACCTCTCTGGGTATTATTAGCGCTATTAGGTAAGCAATTACCTAAATAATCTGATTGTGTGGTAATACGCAGGCTTCAGTGTGAAGTTGCGAAATTGTTGTTCTGACGGGGAAGCGCCGATCCAGCAATTAGCGCGTGCGAGCCTGATTATAAGTGATTCCGTGTTCAAGGTAGAATTTTAGCAAGGTGAGGGCTTCACCCCAACCGGCGGCGCATTCGAGAATCATGGCGCGGCCGTCGGGAGTGTCGGGATAGCCATCTTCGGTAACAGATACGACTGTCGCATCTTGCTGCGGCGTCAGCTCAAACGTAATAATGGTTGGGTGGTCCTTCCCGACTGGATACCATTCGAAAACGAAGAGGTTTGGGCGATCGGCGCGATGAGTTTTTCCTTCGGCGTTGACGGTGTACTTTTGCGGCCCCCAGTCTTTCCAACGGAAGACAATTCTGCCGCCCGGTCGTGGATTGACCTCGGTATCGTGGGTAAAGAAAGCGTTCCAGCCCGAACCGGTGGTGATAGTATCATAGACTTTTTCCGGTGAGGCGTAGATGAGGCACTGGTGTCGAATTGATTTATCGAACATTTCCGGCATCGGGTCTCCTTGAGCAATCCAACTAAAGGCTACCGGCAAAATAAGGGATCGGCCGGCAGTTCGCACGGAATTCTTGCGGGGCGAGTTTTGACGGGAATTTCGAGATCACTTCTTCGAGGCCAAGTCAAACTTAAGCCAGAACTCCTTCTTGCTCATATCGCGCATTCTTCCGGGTCGACCGTGACCACCACCCGGTCCTCCTCCGGAGCCCATTCCCCCGCCCATACCTCCGCCGGGAGGCGGACCGCCCATGCCACCCCCGTGGTTATCGCCGTCAGGCGGCCGCATCTGTTCCTGCATGCGCTTCTTGTCGGCTTCTGATATATAACCGATCTCGACGCCAAGCATAGCGCTGGATCCTGACTTTGGTTTCAGACCGTATCCAGAATCGGCCGCAGCGAGAATGGGGATTTTGAACTCGACGGCGTAGATTTCTTTCCCAAATGTTGCTGCCGCGGCAGGACCGTCATCGCCTCTGGCTGAAATCTCGATGTTGTCCTTTTTTTCGATGACCGTAATCAGTTTTCGCAAGCGGGCCTGTTCTTCTTTCATCTTTTCGCGCGGTTCTTCCATCCCGGTTCCTATGGGGAATCCTTCCGGCATTTTCCGCTCGGTGTTCGATAGTCGCCCGGCGCGATAGCGAAGGCCGTAGTCGCGTTTCTTCTTCGCATCGCCGTTAAGCCAGACAACCACGCCAGCTCGCTCCAGTTGCATAATAGTTGCTTCGCTCTTGGAAATGATCATCAAGTAAATTGCCGACGAATCATTGGCAACCGCGATAGCTGTCTGATCATCATCGAAGTAGTGAAAAGCGATGTTGCGCCATTCGTCGCCATCGCCGTCGATTGTCGGGGAAGTGGGCACCCACGCGGACTTGACATCTTCAGCGAGCGCGATCGAACAAAGCGGCAACGTTAGCAGCAGGATAAGAAATTTCAGCATCGGAAAAGACTCCTCAATAACGAGTTCGAACGCCTACCTAAACAATTGGACAATCAGCGAACGCTGTGACCAGCGCGAATATTCCAACGAACTTTCAATGAGTCAGTTTTCAGACAGATGACTGTCTGACATATTCTTGTGCGAGGATGCCGTAAATCAGATCGTCATAAAGGGTGCCGTCGACATTATGATGCTGGCGCAGGCGAGCCTCGAGTTTGAAACCGTGCCGTTCGAGCAGGGAAATAGATGAAAGATTAAAGTCGCCGGTTTGTGCATGAACGCGGTTCAGTTTGAGATTGTAGAAGAGATGATTGAGCAGCAGAGTCAAGGCGTCGGAGGCGTAACCTTGGCCGCGATAGTCGGGTCCGATGAGATAACCGATTTCGGCGGAACGGTTGCGCGAGTTGACATTGAAGTAACTGATTCTGCCCACAAAGGTATCATCTTCTCCACGTCGAATGGCAATGCGCTTAGGAGCGTTCGGTGCGGGTGCAGCGTGAAAGCGTTCTAGGGCTTCGGCGAGGGTCATTGGTTCGACCGGCCAGCAAGTCATTCGCTCTGGAGGGGAGTTCCAAAACCAATCATAGAATTGGATGACGTCGGGTTCGGTCATTTCGGTCAGTTTAATGCGGGCGCCAATGATGTTGATCGGTGTCATTTAATAAGAATATGCTTGGTTTGGCTGCTGGGCGCAAGCGCGCAATGTGCAGCTTTGCATAAGTGCAAAAATAACTCCATAAACTCTACTTTGTGATTGACATGAAAAAACGCCGTTTGTATATTACCATCAGGTTAAATAAGAATGAGGTATAAGCCATGATATCGCAAGATCATCTTAGCACGACTTTCGCTGCTCTGGCTGATTCGACCAGGCGGGGAATATTGACGACTTTGATGTCTGGGGAAGCTTCGGTACAGGAACTGGCCGTGCCCTATTCAATGAGCCTGCCGGGGATTTCCAAGCATCTCAAGGTGCTGGAGCGGGCGGGATTGATTGAGCGCAGTCGTGACGCACAATGGCGACCTTGCCGGCTGAAGCCGGGTCCGCTCAAGGAAGTTGCGGACTGGCTGGAGCGTTACCGCACTTTCTGGGAGGCGAGCTTCGATCGCCTCGACGACTACCTACGCGAGCTGCAATCGCAAGAGAGCACAAAAGGCAATTTACATGTCAAGAGGACGCGGACGACCAGCATCGCCGCGAAGCGGAGGAAGAATGGCAGAAGAAAATAAGACCACCACAGGACCTGACCTCGTCATAACACGAGTCTTCGACGCACCGCGCGAACTGGTCTGGAAGACTTGGATTGATCCGGAACACGTCAAACGCTGGTGGGGGCCGAGAGCCTTCACCGCGCCAGTGATCAAAATCGACTTTCGCGTCGGCGGCAAATTCCTCGGCTGTATGAGAGCCGAGGACGGCAAAGAATACTGGAGCACCGGCACCTACAAAGAAATCGTCCCGATGGAACGAATCGTCTGCACGGACAGCTTTTCTGATGAGCACGGCAACATAGTTCATGCGTCCGCTTACGGCATGGGTGAAGATTGGCCTGAAGAGATGTTGGTCACCGTGACCTTTGAGGATCTCGGCGACAAAACCAAGTTGACTTTGCGCCACTCCGGACTTCCGGCAGGCAAAATGGACGACATGGCCGGCACAGGTTGGAACGAGACGCTTGATAAGTTCGCCGAAGCATTGCAGTAGGGAGCTCAAAATGAAGAAAGCAATCTCAAAACCTAAAACTGATGCCAAGAACACGAGCTTTGCGAACGTCGATGACTATCTCGCGTCGCAACCGAAGGCTATTCGAGATGCGCTTCAAAAGCTGCGAAGCGTCATCAAATCAGCCGCGCCGGCAGCAACCGAGGTTATCAGCTACCAGATTCCGACATTCAAACTACAGGGATCATTGGTTGCTTATGCTGCGTTTGCCAAGCACTGCTCGTTTTTCGTGATGAGTCCGCCATTGATGGAGCAGTTCGCGAAGGAGCTAGCGCCATACGACATAGCCAAAGCGACAATTCACTTCGCGCCGGATCGTCCGTTGCCTGCGGCACTTGTCAAGAAACTCGTGAAGGCGCGAATCAAAGAGAACGAAGCAAGAAAGTCCAAGTGAAAACTACTTGTCGCCTTGCTTTTGCATACACTGAAATTTAATCGGGAGTGCTAAAATGAATAGGGAACACGCCATCCAAATCTCGTATCTGCTTCTGCGAGTCGTCGCCGGATTCCTGTTTTTTCAATCCGGATGCGTCAAGACCTTCGCATGGTTTGGCGGAATGCCAGGTCAGCCGGGTGAGACAGTGGAACTAATGTCACAGATTGGCATCGGCGCCTGGATGGAAGTTATTGGCGGCATCGCCATCATGCTCGGTCTCGCGACGCGCCCAGTCGCATTCTTGCTCTCCGGTGAAATGGCAGTCGCATACTGGCAGTTTCACGCCCCGAGTGGTGCGTGGCCGGTTATCAACCACGGAGTGCCAGCGGTGCTATTCTGCTTCATTTTTCTGTTTATGGCCGCATATGGAGGCGGCGATTGGAGTCTCGATCGATTGATCAAGGATCGCCGTCGGGAAGTGGAAGTCAATTCGAAGGAGGTAATCAGCCAATGAAACACATGACTCAATATTCGAATCCGTCGGATCGCGAAATGGTTTTCGTCAGGGTATTCGATGCGCCGCGCGAGCTCGTCTATGAAGCGTGGACTAATCCAAAACACGTCGCCCAATGGTGGGGTCCGGCCGGATTCACTAATACGATTCACGAAATGAACGTCACCAAAGGTGGAGTCTGGCGGCTGACAATGCACGGTCCCGACGGCGTCGACTATCCCAACAAAATCGTCTTCACCGAAGTCGTCGCACCGAAGTTGTTGATATATCAACATGAGGGTGATGCCGGGATTCGGTTCAAGGTCACAGTCAATTTCGATGTCGAAGGCGACGCGACCAGATTGACTATGAAGATGGAGTTTGAATCGGGCGAACTGCTGAAACGCGTTGTCGACGAGTACGGCGCCGCAGAGGGTGCGATCCAGATGACCGAGCGGCTAGAGCAATTCCTGAATCATCACAAGGTAACTATCTAAAATGCGGAGATTGATTCTATCAATGATGGTCTCGGTTGACGGCTATATCGAAGGCGAGAACCGGGAGTTGGATTGGCACGTCTGGGATGACGAACTCGAACGGCACATGACGCAGTTCTTCACTGCAGTTGATACGATGATCTTCGGGCGTGTCGCCTATGAGCTGATGATCTCGTATTGGCCCAACGCAACCGATAGCATCGCACCGCAAATGAACACATTGCCAAAACTGGTTCTTTCCAATACCCTGCAAACTCCGATATGGAACTCACAGATTCTCAATGGCGACATAGCGGGCAAGATCAAATACCTCAAGCAGCAGAGCGGTAAAGACATTGTAGTCTTTGGTGGAGCAGGCACTGCTCAAACTTTGATGAACCTCGGACTAATCGATGAGTATCAACTAATCGTCAATCCCGTTGTTCTCGGTTCCGGAAGACCGCTTTTCAAGGCGGGCGGCAAAAAACTGAATTTGAAGCTTGTCAATACTGTCGCCTTCAAATGCGGTAATGTAAAACTTTATTATCAACCGGCGTAGTCGGTAAGGAGAAAACATGAAAGGATACATCGACCTCTTCCTCTTGGCGATTCCGAAAAAGAATTTGCCCGCCTATCGCAAGACCGCCCGCCTTTTTGCCAAGCTTATGAAAGACCACGGCGCATTGGAATACCGTGAGTTCCTCGGCGAAGACCTTAAGAATAAGTTCTGTCTTGGTTTTCCAGACATCTACAAACTCAAGAAGGGCGAAGTATTAATCTCTTCAGCAGTGGAATACAGTTCACGCAAGCACCGCGACAAGGTCAACAAGGCAGTGATGGCCGATCCGAGAATGCAGAAGATGATGAAAGCCAAACCGCTCTTCGACGCAAAGCGAATGGTCGTCGGGGGGTTTGAGACCTTCTTGAAGATGTAGCGAGGGAATCACCGCATTTCGCTTGACAAAATGTGAGTCAGGGTTATCTTGGACTAGATCAACCCATAATTGTCCCAGCCACAAATGTTTCTTCACCGGACTCTGGGATTAAGTTGCACTTAGGCTCACACACTCTCCGGAGGAATAAATGCGGTTACGAACGTTTTTGCCTTTTTGGCTTGCTACGATAGCGGTCGGGCTACTTACATCCACCACATCGGCGTTTGTACCATCACAGGTGAGTTACCAAGGACGCTTGACCGATCCAAATGGGTTGCCACTGACGGACACATTGAGCATCAAGTTTTCGATATACAACAGCTCGGGTGGAGGGATAGCGCTCTGGACGGAGACCCAGCCGGCCGTGCCGGTAATCAACGGGATTTTCAATGTCTTCCTGGGTGCGGTGATACCGCTTGATCAATCGGTATTTAACATAAACACGGTTATCGATCGCTTCTTGGGGATCGGCGTGGCTGGTGCGGCGGATCTGCAGCCGCTTCAGAAGATCGTCGCCGTGCCGTATGCGTTTCGAGTTCAGACGGTTGACGATGCGACCGGAGGAAATATCACTTCGGCCGTCGATATCGGCGAAAACAATACGCTAACTAACGGAATCTTTGTCGCCGGCTTTGAGAATTCAGCGACCGGCAGTCAAAGTGTTGCTGTAGGTGGAAGTGGAAATATTGCTAATGGTAGTGTCGCGTCCGTTTTCGGCGGATCGGGGAATACAGCCTCGGGAGATCACTCGAATGCATCGGGCGAATCGAATACGGCGAGCGGTGATTGGTCGGTTGTCGGCGGCGGCTCCGGCAACGACGCAACGGGCAGGTACTCGACGATCGGCGGCGGACAAAACAACTCGGCGGACACCATTGGTGCAACCATCGGTGGGGGACAAGGGAATATCGCCAGCCAATCGAACGCGGTGGTTGCGGGCGGGTCCAGCAATAGCGCTATTGGGGATCGTGCAGCGATACTTGGCGGTACGGCGAATTTGGCGAACGGCGACTGGTCTGGAATTGGCGGAGGGTTTGGGAATATGACGACAGGGTTGATGTCTGTAGTTGGTGGTGGGAATGAGAATAAAGCGGTCGGTGATTTCTCGTTCGTCGGTGGTGGCGGTGGGTCGGCATCATTTGGCATAACGGACAGTGATTCTAACGTGGCTTCGGGAAATTACTCGGCAGTTGTGGGTGGCAGATCGCAGGTTGCTTCAGGTGAAGGCGCTTTTATCGGCGGTGGTAACAACAACAGCTCTACCGGGCTAAACGCGACAGTCCCGGGCGGAGCGGAAAACACGGCCTCTGGCGCTCACAGCTTTGCCGCGGGATTGCGGGCGAATGCGTTGCATGCCGGGAGTTTTGTCTGGGGAGACACGCAGGCCGGCGACTTCGCCAGTACAGCTTCAAATCAATTCCTGATTCGATCGCTGGGCGGAGTTGGAGTCGGCACAAACAATCCCAGAGCGCCTTTACATATTCAGGAGGGCTCGACCGGCGTGACTCCCAATGGCAGTTCAGTCGCAGTTTTTGAACGCAACGACTTTTGCTACGTGTCGCTGATAAGTCCGACTGATCGTGAGCGCGGATTGCTATTTGGCGACGCCAACAGCAGTGTTGATGGTGTTATTATGTACAATAACACCGCACTTCGCCGTGGTCTGCAATTTCGGACAGGCGGCAATATCAACCGGATGGTGATCGATTCACTCGGCAGTGTCGGTATTGGGGATACTTCGCCTGACTCCAGGCTTGACGTAGCCGGTCCAATCGCGACAGATGTAGAGGTCGTCACGAGCGGCTTGACACTTGATGGGACACACAGCGTGATCATTTTTGAGATGCCGCAGATCACGGGTGCGCATCTCGTATTCCTACCACTTGCAAGCACTTGCCCGGGGCGAGTTTATACTTTCAAAGTATCTGCGGCAAACAGTGATGACATATTGCTACAGCGCCAGGGGGCCGATTTAATTGACAACTCGACATTCTACAATATCGTGACTGACCTGGATTTCGTGCAGTTAGTGAGTGATGGAGTATCGCACTGGTACATAATCAGCGAGAGATGACATGTGAGCGCAGATTTCTGCGCCCACTGATTCTATAAAGGGAGGCACGCGAGTATACGGGGAAGGGCGGCTACGGTTTTTTCAGAGCGGGTTTAATCATCTTGATTCTGGTGCTATCAACCGCAAGTGTCGGAATGGCGCCTTTTTGCCATTGCATACATTGGCTCGTGCCCTCGGTCGCGTAAATACCCATTTGCGACGTCGCATTGGCAATGCAATATCCCGTCACCTGATACGCCTTCTTGTGAATCGCACCGATCTCCTTGTTCTGCGGATCGACCAATTCGAAATACCCGAGAACGGCTATGTCATGTCCAACCGGAAGATCACTCGGTTTGGCGTTTGAAAATCCGGCGACCCAAATGCCTTCATTGTTCGGATTCGGTGCGGGGAACTTTACGAAGATGTACGGCTTGCCGTCAGGTAGTTGCTTAGCAGCTGTGATGTGACCCTTGAAGGCGATGGTGCGCTCAACAAACTTCTCCGGCGCCGCATCCGCTTTACGCAGCGAATCAAGATTGAAATTCAGAGGGAAAGGGGCGGAGTAGGTTTCAGATCCTGCAATTAGGACGAATGCAATCAAGACTACGATGCTGCCTGCGAATCGGAATTTCATTTCTGTATCTCCTTAAAGTCAATCTGACAAGTTGCGTTCAATAAGTATCTCTGATTGTACGATTATCGGCAGAAATCGATGAGTCGTCAATTGAATATTACCTCGCGCTGTATGGAGATTTCGAAATTTGACTGTGCAGCCGCGACCGTCTTGATGATCCCAGAATTACTTACCATCCACGGCCCGCTTGACTGTTTCGATATCGATCTTGCTCATCGGCAGTATCGCTTGCATCGCCCGGCTTGTCACTTCCGGATCTTTGTGAGTGATATATTCTCCAAGAATTGTTGGAACTATTTGCCACGACAAGCCGAATTTGTCTTTAAGCCAACCGCACTGACTCTTTGCACCGCCTGCCGATAGCTTCTCCCACAACTCGTCGACTTCGTTCTGATCTTTGCAGTCAACCATAAATGAGATCGCCTCGTTGAACGTAAATGGCGGTCGACCATTGAGCGCCAGAAACTCCTGCCCCTCAAGCTCGAACATCACAAACAGCACCGATCCTTCAGGTTGTCCCGCTACAGCGGAAACTTCTTTGCTGTATCGCGCGACGTGTTTGATTCGGGAATTCTTGAAAATCGAAACATAGAAATTGGCGGCCTCGTCGGCGTTGTCGACAAACCAAAGACAGGGACGGAATTTCGGAACTTGCATTCTCATTGCTCCTTCAAAAATAGTGGAATAATATAGTCCATGCTCCAATTAAAACAGGAGTGTGAAAGGTGTCAATCACTTTTGGGCCGGCAAATTGTGGTGATTTAAAATGAAGAGGTACTTGACTTTTTGCGCGCCTTCTCCAGTTTTGTAATGTGAATTCACCCAAAATGGAGCGATTTAACGATGAGCAAAGCGACATACAGATCGATTTCTCACTACCGTCTACTTGCAGGTTGGATGACAACGTTACTCATTATGAGTGCAATTGGGTGCAAGGACAAGTTGGGGCCGGAGCCTTCGGAGATCTACGGATTCTGGACTGCTACAAAGGTTGAATATGTCGGCAAGGCTGGGCAGGGTACAGTCAATGCCACTAGCGCCGGCTGGACTGCGACCTTGACTCTCAACGCAGATAATACTGGTGATCTAGCAGTGACACCGAAGTATGACGACACCTGGCACTGGGCGGGTGCCTGGGAAATTGACGGCGACTTATTCCGGATTGTCGGACAGGGCGCTGATATTCAGCTTTCCGGCTCGACGCTGTACTTGACGGGATTCGACGGCAGTTATGACTTCAATAACGATTCAGAGCTTGAGCCGGCGAAACTCAATTTGGTGCTGGTGAAGTAG
Source organism: uncultured Ignavibacteria bacterium (assembly GCA_964370935.1). GTDB lineage: Bacteria > Zixibacteria > MSB-5A5 > CAIYYT01 > CAIYYT01 > JADJGC01. The sequence continues at coordinate 33,794 of CAYJKI010000008.1, forward strand.
GGCGGCGAGTGCGAAGCAGAGGGTTTCGCGCTACAACCTACTTCTTTTCCGCACTGAAATTGACGGTGCCGCTAAAGTCAGAGAATATCACGCGAATAGTCCATTGACCGGCTTGACCCGCGGCGGTATCGAAGACGCCGTCGGTTGAAAGATTGCCGTTGTAAACTTCAGTGTTGGCGTCGTCGAGGAATTGAAGAGTCACCGAACCTGCCGTCGCCGCCGTTGAGTGATCCACCGCGGCCTTGGTACCGCTGTTCGCCCAGACATAGGCAAAAGTCCGGGACAAGTCAGAGACTCCAGTAGCCTGCAGTTCGAATTTGTCGGCATTGTTGTGGATTTCGGGCTCATACGGAGCAAGCGAGTCGCTGCCACAGCCGACGAAGAGGGTCGCCAACATCAGGGGGAGGATGGCGATGCGGAAGAGATTGCTTCGGTTCATGATTGCCTCAACTTGTTGTATGTAAGAGTGCCCCTTATAATTTAACGGACTGTTTGACTCCATAATTTAGATAATTCTCCGAATTGGGCGCGGATTGTTTAAACGAGAAGACATTAGTTACCCGTAGGATATCTTCTGTGGTCCGCATCTTACTGCGGATCAAGGGAGTAGCTTGAGTCAGATGCGGCGACGGGCCTTATCCGGATCGACTGAAGCAGAAGGCATCAGCGCAGTGGCTAGTCGGTTCGAATGATCGTTGTTGACGGAGTGCAGACCATCTGAAATTCGCCATTCTCATCAGCAAAGCCGATCACACCACGCACTTCAACAAATGGTCCCCATTTAGGGCCGCCGCGCGCCATAGCTTCGCGACGAAAGTCACCATTGTATGGAGTACGCTCTTCGCCGAGCACCGCACCCCAGACTTCATCATTGTAGATGACCCAAAGAAACTTGAGGTGTAAGTTATCCGGAATTGACAGCGAGTCGCAGCGCTGAAGACTTGTGTGCACCAGCAGACCTCTGCCGTCCGATGATGTGTTTGGACCGGGCATGAAATCACGCCATGGCGAAATAGTTGCGCAATACTCGACGCCGTTGACGACGACTGTGTCGCGGGCGGCGTTCAACATTTGCAGGGGAATAGTCGGTGCCGGGGAAGAGGACTCTTCCGGGTTCAGCCCACAGGAAAGCAGCCCCAGTAAGCCGACAGCGAGCAAGTTGCAGATTCTGAATACACTCATAACCTACCTCCACTATATGATTGCTAATGTAGTCGACGACAGTGAGAGTGCAAATGTTTAGTCAGAGAATGTCCGAACCACAGGGGTCCGGACCTACCAACATTATTCCGGTTACTTAGTACTTACGCAGGTCAACGCCGGCGAGGTATGCCTTCACGCCCGTGTGAAATTCGCTCCAACCTTCGCACATCATGAATGCAGTCTTGAGTTCCTTCTTCGGGTAGCCGCTCTCATGAACGCGGAAGATTGTCTTTCCGTCTTTGCGGAGAAACTCAAATCTTACGGTGACCTCGTATTTGCCGTCCATCGACATTCCAGTGAAGACGATTTCTTTGTGCTTTTCGAATTTGAGGACAGGAAGTTCGAAGCCGCCAAAGCCTTTCCAGACCCAGGTGACTGGAGTCAATTTCGGACCGAATTCGCCCTTCATGTCATCGACGAAGTGCTTCTTGAGGTGCTTGGACAAAACTGCGGCGTCCCAGACTTTACTCAAGGGCGACTTGAATACATTGGAAGTCGTATAGCTGATTTCGCCGCGGGCGGCCGGTTTTAGTTTTGCTTTTGTTGTTTTCTGTGTGGATTTCTTTGTTGCCATTTTGAGTTTCTCCTTCGCCGAAGAATACGAAGGTGGACCAAACTTGTCAATCACTTGATGACGGTGCCGTGCGTCGTCGGGTATCCACTTCCGACAGATCTGTCTTCCCGCAGTGATACGCGAACCAAGCAGAAGGGGTGAGCTAACGACTCACTGACGCAGATAACTTGCCAGTGTTACCATCAGTTGAAGTTGATCGGTTACATGCTCGCGACTTAATTGTTCGTCTTCAGAGAGCAACTCTGAACAGCGAAATCCGCCGGGATGTGCCTGCAAGTATTCAAATGGCAACAATGCCGTGATGGTATCCATCACTTCCGGCCGCCGGAGTCCGGGCTTTGCTCTGTCGTCAGGAACTTCCAGATTGAACGCACGGTCAAAGGTAGGATTTCCGGTCTCGAACTCCCAGTGGAGTTTTAGCGCCTTGCGGAAACGGTCAAAGACGCCTTCGGGACGTATGCGAAAATTTCCTTGAGGTCGCACACTTGCGCTGAATACCAAAAACTCGACCATGCCTTCGTCATCGATCGAAGTGTCTCCGGCCATAGCCTGGTGGCTGATCTCTAATTGCAACTGCACGCCGTTCAATTCGCAATGATAAATATCGTAGAGGTAATAAGCAGTATCACCAGACCATGCGTGGGAGAAATTCTTAATTGCTTCATCACTGTACTTCGGGACTTCGATTCGACCTCCGAGTGTGGAGGTGAGATCAGTCAGTAGCCGAGAGTACAGATCGAGCCACGGCTTTTCGTATGTCATGAATGAAAGGTCGCTTTTCACGAAAGGTGTGTCAAGGGGAAGTTCGCCGGCACCGCGAATGGTAGGTCAGACATTCTTGTCTGACAGTCGCGGATTAACGCCCGCTACTCTCTGTATTCGAGAATGTCTCCGGGCTGACAGTCCAAAGCTTTGCAGACTGCTTCTAAAGTCGATAGGCGGATAGCTCTGACCTTGCCGTTTTTCAGCACGGAAATATTTGCCATTGTGATGCCGACTCTTTCGGCAAGTTCGGTGACGCTCATTTTCCGCTTCGCCAACATGACGTCGATATTGATGATGATTGCCATGCCGGTCTCGTTATACCGTCAAGTCGTTTTCGGATTTGATATCGACGGCATTCTGCAAAACCCTCTCAAACATCGCCGCCGCAGTGGCAATGACGATCGAAGCGAAGATGATGAGAACACCCATCATAATTGCTCCGGCCGCATCATCATCACCGTGGTTTAACATGATGAAGATTTCTTCCACCACGACAAAGCCAATGATGGCGAGCGCGCAGTATTTGATTATCCGCAGAGACTTTACGGCCTCGGTCGAGAATACCTTATTTTGTCCGGCATATCCGAGCACCTTAAACGCCTGATAGAGTGCAATGAAAAATGGAATCGACCCGATGTAGACCAGTGCCAGGAAGGGATCGTTGAAGTAGATTTGAAAGAGCGTGGCGTTCGCATTTCTGCCCTCGAGGTGCGGTTCCCAAAGCAAAAGGGCAAGCGCGCCGATACCGATGAGCACAATAACTACCTGAAGAAATACGGTTGAGCTTCGTTTCATTCATAGCTCCTTAAGGTCATTTGTACCCTCATTATACCCCAATACATATCGTTTGTCAATAAAGATTTATCGTTATTTTAGTGTGGGGTTGGTCGGGGGTAGGGGGAGATTTCGGCGTTACGAGCCGTGGAGGTAAGCGAGAAGGTCCGAAGCCCTGCGCTTCGTACCATTACTTTCTTCACGAGAATGTCCGAACCGCAGGGGGCGGAGCTACTTACTATTTGGCTCGTTTAAGCATGAATCTCTCGGGAAACTCTGTTGTTGATAGCCAAATCGCGATATCGTCCCTTGAAGAGGGTAGGTAGGAAACGATCAGGTCGCAAAATTCGCCGTATGAAATTCGTTCTCTGCCGAAGAGCTCACGAGAGAAGTCGAAAAATCTACCTGGTCCCATTTGTAGATAAATCCAGTGAAGGAACAAAATGCCTCGATCATTAAGTAGGAATTTGCCTTCGTAACTGTCTATTTCACTGGCAGCGATCTGAGTGATCGGTTTTTCCTCGGGCAGTGGACGACTGAGATGATCGATTTTCCATTGTACTCGCTTCAAGTAATTGCTTTGTAGCACAAGCAACCATAGGTCGTACCAATCTCCGCCAACCATCTCTATCAATACCGGCAAGTGAAAATAGTGCTGAAAGCTGGAGCTTGCCAGTGCGTAAAGCGAATCAGAAACTCCTATCTCGATGTTCACGAATGGACGTACCAGATTCTTCGCCAACTCATCTCTTTGCCAACCTGCTTTACCAAAATCGCTCCACGCACTTCCTTTGACTCCGATTACATTCTTACAGACAAAGTCCTGATAGTGAGGTAGTTGAAGAATATGCCACTTCGGAAACGAATCGCTGGAGCGATAAGCATCCTCGTACCGGTTCAGCACCTCAGTCGCAAGTTTTGAGTAGCTCTCGCCAACGGCAACGGACGCTGAATCGGGCAGGGAGTACACAGTGATATCATCTTGAGTGTTGACCACCCATTTCATGGCATTACAGAACGCATCGGCCAACTCGGTCCGCAGTGATCGCCATTTGCTGACACGCTCATGCCAAACGATTTCCTCTGACAATTTCTCTCCCACAAAAACTGCCGTGTATCCTTCAGGAATGCGAAGTGTGACCTCGCTGAAATCGACTTCATAGCTCCTGTCATTCTCCTCTAAAAACACGGGGAACCAAAGGGATTGGCCGAACGACTTCAAGAACACTCCCTCGACATCGATCCCGTTCCGGTCAAGGATTGAGCGAGCGACGGATGAGTGAAAAGCCGCCTCGTAGTAGACTGTGATTACGAAATCGTTTTCTGCTGGTGGTGTGAAAGTCACCCGAGTGGCTACAAGTGAGTAATCCGAGTGATAGAGTACTTGTTGAGTTCCGAATCGAATCCACTCTCCATTCAGGATAACCGAGTCAATGAAAGATTCTCCATGGATATAGAAAGCGATTGGCCCGGAGGAGTGTGCTTGTTGACTTAGCGAGACCGTGGCGACTGCTTCCATCCAGCTACCCTCTGGTGAAAAAGACGCATCCAATTGGTACTCGGTTGCGATTACTCCTGCCATAGACGGAGAACTGATCCGAACGACTGTAAATATAAGTGCGATTTTCCAAGCTTGAAACATCATCAAGAACCCTCTTTCAGAGACGAATCGTCCCATATAACTCATACCACTATGACGAAGGCAAGCGGACGGTGTGCAGAGTGATCTACCTTACCATGTTATCCACCAAGAGCTGGGTCGCCCACCGCTTGCGGTGGGTTCTCTTATCATATCAACTGCACTTCATCCATCTGCAAAGGCACATCCTCTATACCGCGATACCAAGTTGTAGGTCCGAAGCCCTGTGCTTCGGAGCATTACTTTTTTCACGAGAAAGTCCGAACCACGGGGGTTCGGACCTACGAACTATTGATCGTACCAATCCAGAAATGCGTTTGTTGTGTCGAGACAAGAGATTGTTATTGCCGTGCTGTCCAAGGTTGTATCAATTATTGCAATGTTTTCCGCGGCACGCCTCATTATTGATGTGTCCGTACAACTGGCTAAGTTCAGACATTCCTTTGCCCGAGAGGTATCAAGAAGGCCCAAAAGAGCAATCCCCTCCATCCATTTGGTCTTTGCTGCGATTTTTCTTAGAGTTTCATCGTCAACTATAATGGAGTCGTTGATTCCTCGTTTCTTTCGATCGTACATTGATTCAAACATATCATAAGCGAGATGATAGTAGTGAACTGCCTGTCTTGCGTCTCCCGTCTTCTCACACAGACTTCCAAGAGACAGCACCAGGAAACCATTCAAGTTAGACTGTAAATACCATTTATCCCATCGGGGTAGACCCTCCAATACTTTGACCGCAAGCGCTGGGTTATCATTTGCAAGCGAGATCGCGAGCGACGGCAGGAGGGTTGTGGCAAGAGACCAGGCGAATGAATCAAAATTGAAAGACTGAGAGTCCAAATCGAGATCGAATCTTCTGCCCGTCCTGAGATTAACTCTGGCATTCGTCACTTCATTACTATCGAATCCGACCACAAACACGAGAATGCCTGCATCAAGTAGGAAGTTGACCTGTGCCTTTTGCCCAAGATCCACAATACTTCCCCAAACAACAAATTTGGCATGATACCTTTCCGATAGGCGGAGAGCTTCAGAATCACTGCGTGCAATTGTGTCGATTACTTTGACCTGCAAATGATCTCGAAGTCCCAATGAATCAATTTGATCATATACCCTCAAACCAAGATTGTGCGCGATCCCCTCGTCGCCGAATATTCTCTCAAGGTTGTTTCCGCCGAATCTACAAATAAGCAGCCCCGGTGTTTTTCCCTCAAACGGAATAAGCTCTCGTTCAGCAGTGCTGACGGCAGACAAATCCGTCCCGTTGCGGCCCAAACTCCGAATCCCAACTACACTCGCAATTATAGCGGCAATGACTGTGATCTTCGTCGGAAGAGACCAGCGCCAGACCCGCCTAGGCAAGCCAGCGAAATAGTTGACTTGGCGGAAAAACACCCCCTATCCCCCCAGCGCCTTCTTCGTGAACTTGCCGCGCAGTTCGGGGACCGTGAATTCGCCGTCTTTGCGGATGAGTTTGCCGTCGAAGTAGATTTCGCCGCCGCCGTATTCTTTGCGCTGGATCAGCACCTTATCCCAATGGATTGCCGACTTGTTGCCGTTGTAGGCCTCATCATAGCATTGACCCGGTGTGAGGTGAATCGAGCCGGCGATCTTTTCATCGAAGAGGGTGTCCTTCATCGGATGAAGCACCATCGGGTTGACGCCGATCGACCACTCGCCGATGTAGCGCGCGCCCGGATCGGTGTCGAGAATGCGATTGAGTTTGGCGGTGTCGTTCTTGGCAGTGGCTTTGACGATCTTGCCGTTGACGAATTCGTAGCGGATGCCTTCGAAAACGGTGCCTTCATATAATGACGGCGTGTTGTAGGTGATGACGCCGTTGATCGAGTCGCGCACCGGAGCGGTATAGACCTCGCCGTCGGGAATGTTGCGGCCGCCTTCGCACTTGACGACGCCGATGCCTTTGATCGAGAATTTCAGATCGGTGTCGCCGGGCCCCTTGATGTGAACCTTGTTGGCGCGCTTCATCAACTTGACCAGCGGGTCCATCGCCTTGGACATTTTCTTGTAGTCGATACAGCAGACATTGAAATAAAAGTCTTCGAATTCTTCCTGCGACTTCTGGGCGAGTTGCGCCATCGCATTGTTGGGATAGCGAAGCACGACCCACTTGGTGCGCTTGACGCGTTCTTCAAGATGCACCGGATGATAGAACAGCTTGTTCCAGGCTTTGATTTTCGCGCCGGGGACATCATTGAGGTCGAACGGATTTTCGCTTCCGCGGACGCCGATGTAGCAGTGCGCTTGTTTCATCATCGAGAGTTGGAATTTCGCAAAGCCCTTGATCTGCTCTTCGTTGTTGGTGAGCAGGAATTGGCGGATAAGGGACTCATCGTTGTAAAACCAGAAGGGGACGCCGCCGGCTTTGGTGACCGCGCGGATGATGGCTTTGCCGAGTTCGAGCGTGGGGATGCCTTTGATTTCGATATAGACGATTTCGCCTTTTTTGACCTCGCAGGACCAATTGACGAGAATGTCGGCGAGTTTGTCGTGACGGGGATCTTGCATTTGTAAACCTCCAGAGTGAGTATTTGTAATTGCGATTAATTAAGTGGTCGGAGTGGAACAAATCAATTATAATCGCGCGTGAAATGAAGAATGAAAGAGACACACAGAGGAACCGCCCTCACCCCCAACCCCTCTCCCAAGGGGAGAGGGGAGAAGAGAAACGGTCATCGACTATAATCGCGCGTGAAATGAAGATTGAAAGAGACAGACAGAGGAACCGCCCTCACCCTGTATCCCTCTCCCATAGGGAGAGGGAAAGAGCGGCTGCGAATTCGACAGTGCTCATGGCAGTATTCGCAATAGTGGTCGCGATGCTGTTAATCGGGTGTGCAAAGGATGTGGCGCCGCAAGGTGGGCCGGCGGATTTGACGCCACCGGAAATCTTGCAGTCGACACCGGCGCCGGGGGCAATTGGCGTGGGTGTGAATGACGTTATCGAAGTCGAGTTCACCGAGCGGATCAATGGCAAAACGATCGGCAATGCGCTGTTCATATCACCGCCATTGAAAGAAGAACCGCGATTGCGGGTCAAAGGGAGCAGGCTGCGGATCATACCATCGGTGCCGCTTGATTCGGGGAAGACGTATGTTGTGACGCTGGGGGCTTCGGTGTCAGATCTCAACGGCAACAAATTGAAAAACTCGCTGACACTGGCGTTTTCCACCGGGGCGCAGATTGATTCGGGAAGTATCAGCGGACGCATCTTCGACAAACTGAAACCTGCTCCGAACTTTCGGATATTTGCTTATGAAAAGAAATCGTGGTTGACTGACTCATTGTTTGCGGTTGTGCCCGACTACATCACCGAATCGGGAACAGATGGAGAGTTCACATTTCAATTTGTCCGCGAGGGCGAGTATCTCGTAATCGGCGTCGAAGACAAAGACCGCGACAACAAGATTTCCAGTTACACCGAGCGCGTGGGAATCCCCGTGGCGCCCGCATTCGCATTGCCTGCAGAAGTCAAATCGGATGCCATGGCGATGCATGTCAGCCGATACGATTCGAGCATGATCTCGCTGGCGACCTGTCTTGGGTATGAAGGACGGGTGTTGATGCAGTTTTCAGGGGGAAAGCTGGACACGGCAAGCGTGAGGCGCGACTCGATCTTGATTACGATGTCGGATGGCACGACCTACTTGCCGGATGATGCCGCTTTATTCGAGAAGGAACCGGAGAAGCTGTACATCTGGTCGAAACATTTCGTGAATGATTCGATCGTGACTGTCACTGTGTTCGGATTGCGTGGAGTCGATGACAAGCGCGTGGACTCGGCGAGTACAATGTGCATTATACGAATCCGCGGAGTCGACGGCGATTTGCCGGAAGTGGCGAACAAGAGCGCGGCGGCTGGCTCTAAGATGATCTATCCGGGGGACTCGCTGCGACTGGAGTTCTCTGAACCTGTCGTTATTACGGATAGTGCGATTACAATTCGAATTGACTCGATGCGGACGATTGATGCCGCAGCAATAGCGACAACACCAAGGCGATTCGCGATTGTGCCAAGTGATTCGTTGCCGTTCGAGACGCGTGTAAAGCTTATCGCCGATCTGACGAAGATTCGCGACTTGTATGGAAATGCGCCGAAGGATTCGACGCATCAATTTGACTTTGCGCTGGCGAGTCCCGACTCGATGGGAAATTTGAGCGGCACGATCAATTTCGAAAGGGAGCAGGGAGTAACATTGCGGTTCACGGGGATGCTCCGCAAGTTAGTATACACGCACCTGCAATCGGAGAGCGGAAGATTCTCATTGGCGATGTATCCCGACATGTACACCTTTACAGCGTATGCGGACCGCAATCGCAATGGGCGTTGGGATTACGGAGCACTTTCGCCGTTTAGTTTTGCCGAACCTGGCTGGATAGTGCCGGATACTCTGCGGGTGCGAGCCCGTTTCGATACGGAAGGTTTCGACCTCGATCTGAAATAGAATTTCAAGGAGGACACATGATAGATCTTTCGAGCTTACCGCCCTGGCTCGCAGAAACGATTGTCTTTCTCGCGATCGTAGCGGGCGCTTACCTGCTGTCAGAAATAGTCGTACTGGTTATCAACTTGGTCAAACGCTATCTGGCGTCGCGCACCGACACAGATTTGGATGACAAGATTCTCGATGCCGTCAAAGCGCCGGTTCGCTATGCGATGATTTTTGTCGGCGTTACGATCGCACTCAAACGGCTCGACTTAATGTTCGACGAGACCAATGACTGGATTTTCAAGTTAACCAACAGTGTCGTTTTCGTAGCGTTCGCATTAATCGCGACCATGCTTCTGCTCCGGATGGTGAAGATATTTACCCGGTGGTATGCGGATAAGGTAGCATCGAAGACGGAATCGAATGTTGACGACGAATTGCTGCCATTAGTGCGGCGAATCCTGAATCTGTTGATCATCGTCATTGGCGCGATGACGGTGCTGGATCATTTCGAAGTTGATGTCAAGGGGCTGATTGCGATTCTGGGCGTCGGGTCCTTGGCGATTGCACTGGCGGCGCAAGACACGATTGCCAACATGATTTCCGGTTTCATTCTCATGCTGGACCGGCCGTTCCGCAAGGGTGACCGCATACAACTTGCTACCGGCGAGACGGTTGATGTCTATGACATAGGATTGCGCTCATCTAAGTTCATGACCTTTGACAACACGCTGATAATCCTGCCAAACCATGAGTTGGTAAAGGCAAAAGTCACCAATCTGTCGTATCCTGAAGAGGCAATTCGCATTGTGATCGACATTGGCGTTGCTTACGGAAGCGAGATAGAAAAGGTAAAGACGATCCTTCTGGAGTGCGCAAACTCACACGAGAGCGTGCTGAAGGAGCCGCCGCCGGGGGCGTTTCTGGTTAGTTTTGGCGATTCTTCGCTGAATTTCCGGTTGGTTTGTCGGGTGGGGCAGTTACGAGAGCATTGGGATACCGCTGAACAACTGCGGTGTAAGATCTATAATGAATTTAATCGAGCCGGAGTTGAGATACCGTTTCCGCAGCGGGTTGTACACGTTGTGCGAAATTCTTCTGATTGAGGCAGTTCCGCGCCGAAATCGACCAAATGCGTTGACATTCATGGGAATTGTACTATCTTAAATTGAGTTTTTGGACTCAAGGCGACTTTAAGAGGATCTCAAGTTTAGTAAAATGAATATACGAAAAACGACTGTCCTATTTACTTTATGTGTTGTGTTGGTGTCACTTACGCCGATTACTTCAGTGTTTGCCTTAGCTCCGGAACCGGGTGATCGATACACGATAACTGATCACATAAGTGGCCAAATCAGCGATTTTGCGATCACAGTGGAGGACGACACAGTCGGAAGGAAAGAACTCTACACGGTGAAGTTCACGCTGATTGGCGATTCGTTACGTTCCCGCTCAAAAATCGAATTGGATTTTCCAATTGGCTACGTTCTTGATGACATCGACTCGGTGCGTTACACTGATACCGATGACCTATTCAGCGACTTCGGAATTAGCAGCTTCGAGGTTAACGGACTTCATTTAAGCATCTCATTGGACAGCCTCGAAATCTTGCCGCCGCCAGGTACTCGAGTTATGGTCGAGATTTACTCGATTGCTAATCCGCAGTTGGCAGAGTCTTATCAGGTATTGTTGGCAGTTCTCTCTGAAGAGAGTGAACTGTTGGCGCTTCCGAAGATCTCTGATCCATTTGTTATCAGACCTGGTCCACTGTCAAGTTTCAAGCTCTCGCCCAAAGGTATTCAGCAAGCACGCGCCGGCACGACGATCCACTTCGCAATTGATACGGACGATCAATTCGGAAATGCGGTGTCGGTTAATGATTCGGAAATATTGTGGGGTGTCATCGGAGTTCCAACGCCGACCGGCATTGTTGAAGGTGGTGATTTCCAGGCACAACATACTGGAGTGTCACGAGTCTTTGCGACGTTAGGTGCATTTGCGGATACGAGCGGACTGATCTACGTGCTTCCCGGGGCGTTTGCCTATTTCACTTTAACGGGCGGTGCCGACACGGCGGTTGCGGGGAGTAGTTGGCAGGCGGGAGCCGACGACGTGGTGATAAGGGCGCACGATCTGTTTGGCAACGTCAACTATGAATTTCTCGGTCAGGTTTACTTCCGCTCGTCGGATCCAGATGCGCAGTTGCCATACACACAGGCAGCCCCCTATACATTCACGGCTGCTGATCAGGGGGTCAAAACTATACCGGGCTCGCAGTTTCGCTACTACACGGCAGGACGTCAAGATCTGTCTCTGGTGATGAACGGGCAGGTACAGCGGAGTCTATTCCCAATTTCGATACTTCCGGCCAGTGTTAGTTCCTATTCGCTAAGCCTGACTTCAGCCACAACGGCTGGAAATGATATTAATGTTTCCATCAGCAACGCCGTCGATGCCTGGGGTAACAGCATAACCGGTATAGCCAACATTTCCTTGGCGGGTGGTGGCGCCGCGCCGTCGGGTGCACTTCCGTCGACGCCGTCCTTTGCCGTGAACAACGGAGCGGGAGCAGGGACGATGAGACTACTAAAGTCTGGAAGCCAACTAGTCACGATTTCCCTCAATGGCTTACTCAAGCAGCAAACAATCGGCGTCAGTCCTGCGGATGCTAATCGATTCCGGTTCGATCTTGATGCAGTGCAGGCGGTAAATCGTGCATTTTTCGGAAATGCGCTTCTTACGGCGCTCGACCCCTACGGCAATATTGATACCGAGTTCAGTGCCGCGACTGACACAGTAAGAATCACATCAACCGGCGCCGGTGTCGTGTTTAATGGTATAATCGGCACCGCCGCCGCATTTTCAAACGGTCTTTGCGATCTGAAGGATTTCGGAACCGGTTACAACGGCGATGAACCGTTCGTAACTTTTACGGCGCGCTCCAATTCAGGTATCACCGGCGTTTCACAGACGATTGGGTTCTCACTACTTAAGATTTCCTCCGGTCAACTCGCACAGTCGACGCGGTACATCGGCGAGCAGTATACTTTTACGCTGACGATCTCTAATTTCGGATCACAGCCGGCAAGCATTTCGGCAATCAGACTATATGGAGACGGAACACGGATGCAGCCGGTGCAGATTGCGCCAGGATTGTCCTTCAGTATTCCCGCGCTTTCAAGTCAGGAATTCGTGTTGACTGGCGCTGTGCCTTCGCTGCCTCACGAAGTCTTGTCTCTGGATGCGGTCTTTGTGGGCCAAATATCGACAGGCACGGTAAGCGATTCGGCTACGGGTCTGGCACAATTGACAATTCTTCCGACTGATGGCATCAGTGTACTGGCGGGAACACTCCTTCCGCAGCAAGTATCAACCGAGCACGCTTATCAATTTGTGCTGCGCGTACGCAATGACAGTGATGATGACTTGCTTCTCTCAAGTTCAAGCACACTGGCAATTCCGATCGACGGTGCGCCGACGATGACGTCAGCCCTAACCTCGCCGCTTGTGATTCCTGGTTCGGGAGGCGAGGTGCTATTGCCATTTGAACCATTGACGGTTCCGGCTGTTGCATCGCAGGTTGCGGCAAGCGCCACAGTTCACCTCATCGGCACACTGGGAACAGCGTCATTTGACCAGATTTCTGATGCCGGAGGGAGCATTACGATTGAAACGCGACCGCTGGTGACATATCGGGCGGGGACACTTAGTCCGACTACTGTATATCGCGGCGCCGATGCAATCTTTAGTATTGGTGTGAACAACAGCGGGACGGCGGTGCTTGATGTAGAAATCGGGACGGCAGAATTTGTGATTTATGCCGGCGAGCGCCAGTTGCTGACGCGCCTTGAAGCAGAACAGATGCGTCTAGCTGGTGGTGACTCGGTCCTGGTATTTCGTCCTGTATTTGTGCCGGTCGATTTTCCTCTGGAGAACGATTCGATACTCGTTAGTCTGCGCGGCACGGCCAATGGCCAGGAAGAAATGTTCAAGCTTTTCATTCCCGGAAATACAGTTGCGATTCCTTTCGGAGCGGCAACACGTCTGGTTGATGTAGCGGCAGACGCGCCCAACATGCCGAATGTCAATGTTGGCCAGACATTCAGCATCTTTGCCACCATCCGAAATACCGGAGATGAAGATTTGGTGGCAATTAAGGTTCAGTTGACATCCAATGGCACCTCGGCATATGAATCGGAGCAGTTGATTGATGAACTTCCAATCGGACGCGACACGACAATCGAGTTTGAAATCGAGGCATCGTTTACGCCGAATGCTTCGGAAGTCTTTTCGGTACTCATTACCGAAGCGGAGGGAAGTGAATCGGGACTGGCCGCATTGATTCAACCACCGCTTGGCAATAATACTCGCGCAATCGTAATCCAGAGCCCGGCGAGCCTCGACCTCGATGCACGCATCTGGTCGCCACCGTCAGCACAGGACGGAGTCGTGGGGTTAGGCGAGACATTCGTGATCACTTCGGTTGTCAACAATCTGGCGCAGTCGGAGACGGGAACAGGCGAAGTTACATTGAGTATTGTCTCTGGCAGTTTCAGTTTAAGCAGTGCTGGCACACAATCGATGACGATTGGAGCGCGCAATTTCTGGGACATCGTGGCTCCGGCGGATGAAGATACCGGCGTAATAGTCATTACCGTTTCCACCACTCCCACTGATCTAAATTCGGAGCTTCCGTCGAAGGTTCAGGATCGGTCTGACACAATCCAGATCATTTCGACGGTTAGCCAGGTTGGCATTACGGTTGACTTTCAAGCCGCTCCGGCTCAACTCTTAAGTGCCGGCGGCGAGTACGAATTGATCACGCTTGACTTCCGCATCTTTAATCCTGCCGCGAATCCTTACATGAATTTCATCGAGTTTGAATTGCTCGATCGCGATAACAACGCTGTGGTTCCTTCAGCACTAATCGCATCCGCAAGCTTGCTGTATAATGAACAGGAGAGTATTACGGGTGTTGCGGTTGGCGATGTTTTGCGGTTTAATCTTGGCGAAACACTGGGAACACCTTCAACGGCGAAGATTGCCGTCAAGGTGGCAGATCAACCTGCACTTAGCGACTTCACCATGTATATTGATTCGTTATCGCTCTCGGCCTCATATCAGACCGCCGTTGGACCGCGCCCGGTTCCGATAACGGCATCTTTCGCGCAGAAGCTGGTGATTCAAGAGAAGTTTACATTGGTGCCGTCGAACTTGACTGAGTCCTTCTTTGCGTACCCTAATCCATTTTCGCCTCTGCAAGAAGTGTCGATGATCGTCTATAATCTGGGGACGGCCAAGGCTGCAACTCTGAAGATCTACACGTTGGCGGGTGAAGTAGTTCTATCGCGCGAGATACCGGCGCCCGCGTCAATCTCCGAGCCAATTCAAATTCCATGGGATGGCCGCAACAATAATGGACAGATAGTATTGAATGGAGTATACGTTGCCGTACTCGCTGTTGACGGCGAGGGAGAGATCAGAACCAAAATCGCGGTGGTGAAATGATGACACGGTTTCGCATCGTCATAGTCGCTTCTATCATGGCGATTATCGCCACCGCGAGTTTGCAGGGTGCGAACAGCGGCGGAACGACTCCGTTGTTCAACTTCGGTGCCGGCGGCCGCGGACTGGGGATGGGTGGAGCCAATGTTGCGCTTGCGAATGACGCCTCGGCAATCTTCTGGAATCCGGCAACACTGACAAACCTACAGGATCGCTCCTTGTCGTTGATGCATCTGCCACTACCCGAGGGTACAAAGTATGATTTTGCGGCGTTCGGGTGGCCGACGATAGATTACGGCACATTCTCGATCGGGGCGTTTCTATTGTCGACTGGAGACATCGAACGGCGCGACGAGTCTGGCCGTTTGTTAGGCACGTTTAGTGCGAATCAACAGATGTTTCTTGTTGGATACGGTAAGCAGGTCAATCGATTCTTGTCGCTGGGAGCGACTCTCAAGCTATATGGACAGAGCTTTGATGATGTCTCGGCGTTCGGAGCAGGCGGGGATCTGGGATTGAAGGTTGCGTTGTCAGACAACTTCGCTTTTGGATTCAACGCGCAGAACATCATCGCGCCGTCGATCCGAATTGATCGCGATGAAGAAACGCAGCCGATTACGTTTAAAGTGGGTGCGGGAGCTATGCTGCCAATTTCAGATGGACGGCATATTCTGTCGTTAGAAGCGGACGTCGACAAGACCGAAAATATTGATCCGGTGTTTCACATTGGCGGTGAATTCGCGTTCTTGAACAAATATTTCCTGCGTGCCGGCTATGACGTCGATCAGGTGAATCTTGGCGCCGGTTTGCGCTTTGGGTTTGCACAAATAGGGTACACATACAGAACTCAAGATTACTTTGATGCCCAGCATCGCATCTCTCTGGACATCACGCTTGGCGGCTCGATCGAATCGATACTTGCGCAACGTGAGCAGGCAAAGCGCGAAGCTGCGATACAAATGGCTCGCGAACAGCGCGAGCTTGATTTGAGTACGGCGCTGACTTCCGCCCGCCACTTCTACCAGAACGGGATGTATGATTCGGCGGCGGTATATTACCAGCGCGTGAATGCGCTGACTAACAATTCCGACAGCGAAGCGACCGAACGATTGACGCAAATCGAAAACCAACGCACGCAGCAGCTCACCGCCACGGTGAGGGCGGGTGTTCTTGCGGAAAGCGACTCGATCAAAGCAGAGGAGCTATTTAGCGACCTCGAGGAGGCGTTGCTTGTCAGCGACTTGGAAGCATCAAATGTCATGTTATCACGATTGCGTCCGGCGTTTGGCGACGATGAGCGATTCAAGAATAGTGAAGCTCGGTACTCGCTCCTGACTGCAAATCGCATCGGCCAGTTGCGTAACGAGGCGAGTCGGTTTGTGAGTGAAGGCAAGTTGAGCGATGCGGCCCAACGGTATGGAGAGATTTTAAGGCTGAATCCTGATGATGCCGCTGCGCGCCGAAGTATCGCGCAGATCGGAGCGCGAATTTCCGCTTTGGAGATGCTTCGTTCCGGCGTTGCCGCCTACAATTCAGGCGACACGGCACAGGCAAGGCAGTTGTTTGAGCAAGTTCTGGCCGTCGCACCGGAAGACACTGTTGCTCAAAGCATGCTTGATCGCTTCGCAACTGGAAGCAAAGGACCGGGAACTCCGCTGGCGGAAATTCAACGGGACTCGGAGATCTGGAAGTTGTATTTGGATGGTATTGAGAAGTTCCGGGGCGGCGACTACCAACAGGCGATTCGACTTTGGGAGCAGGTGCTTGAGCGATATCCTGGTAATGCAGAAGCCGAGAAGAATATCCAGCAGGCGAAACTAAGACTTCAAACGAATGGCAAAACCAATTGATTATCAAGGAATTGACTACATCAGACCTTTTGGTTAGTTATCGTTTGTTGACACGGCTTAGCACACTTCATACAATTGCTCGCGATGAATCTATTTAATCGTCCTGTAAAAGAGATCTTTGCTGAATTTCCGGCGACAGAAAGCAAGTTGCCGGACATCCGCGGATTCATCGAAACCGTCTTGGCCGACACACCCTTCCGGCGCAAAGACATCACAGCAATTCTCCTGGCAATCGAAGAGGCTTGCACGAATGTAATTCGTCATGCCTATCTTTATGCTGAAGGGACGCTAAAACTAAAGATTTCGATTTATCGTGACCGGTTGGGAATCTCGATTTATGACCGCGGTCGTAGTTTCGATTTCGAAAAGTTGTCTGATCCAGATCTGGACCACTATATCAAAACGGGACGCAAGGGCGGGCTCGGAATCTACCTGATTCGCAAGGTGACGGATGACGTTTCCTACCGCACCACCGCGGGTGTCAATGAACTAAAACTGGTAAAACGGTTCCCCTACGCGAAGCCGGAGGCAGTTGCCAAGGGCGAAGGCATTTCGATTCGCCTGAAGTTCTCGCTCTGGACTTCATTGATCATGGCTTTCGTAATCATCGGGGTTTATTGGGTGTGGGAAGACCGTGTGGTTGACTGGCGCAATCAGCAGTTTGTCCGCACGATCGATGAATATGGGAATGCAATTGCATCCCAGGCAGCCAATCACTTCATCAATGAAAGTTCGGATGTCGAGTTCGATGAATTCGTTCGCAACTTCGCCCGTCAAAATGCGGACGTACGATTCATCTATATAACCGACGCGAGCAATCAGATTGTCGCTTCGACACAATTACCCGACCTGCTTAGAACAAGCTACCAGATACCGGAAGGCATCGATACAGCGCGCGCCGGAGAAGCACAGCTGTTCGCGTCACAGGAGTTCGGAAACACGTACTATGTTGTTGAGAACATCAACTATCAAGGCAATCGTTACGGCAGACTACACATTGGATTTGGCGAGGACCGACTCTTGCAGGGGATTGCCCAGTCGCGGCAGTCAATACTGCTGATTGCGGTGATCGCCATGATCGCGGTATTGGGCGCAGTCTATTGGTTGTCGAATTACTTCGTCCAACCGATCCAGAAGTTGATCGACGGCGTCAAGCGAATCGGCAAGGGTGATCTCGATAGCAAAATTGCCGTTGAAGGTGCCGGCGAATTCAGCGCAATTGCGGAAGCTTTCAATGAAATGCGCGTGAAGTTCAAGGAGGCTCAAGCCAACATGGTTGAGCAAGAGCGCATGCGCAAGGAAATGCAGGTAGCACAGGATATTCAGCATACGCTGCTGCCGAAGAACTTCCCGGACATCGAAGGATTTGACATTGCCACTATTTATCGTGCCGCCAAGGATGTCGGCGGCGATTACTACGATTTCGTCTGGATCGACGAGAAGACACTGGGCATCGTCGTAGCCGACGTGTCGGGTAAGGGGGTGCCGGGATCGCTGGTGATGACCATGATACGCACGGCGATCCGACTCGAGTCACGCGGTACGCGCTCGCCGGTTGAAATATTGTGCAATGTAAACGAGTTTGTGACGGAAGATGTGCGCAAGGGGATGTTTGTCACGATTTATCTCGTCGTGATCGACACGCAACAACGCAAGATTTCGTTCGCTTCAGCCGGTCACAACCCGATGATCCTGTATCGCAAAGACGAAGACAAAACCTTCTTCCTCAATCCCAAGGGTATTCCGCTCGGCATCACGTTGCCGGAAGGCGTCAGCTTTGAGGACAACTTAGCGAGTGAGAATGTCAAGCTGAAGAGGGGTGACATGCTGGTGATGTATACAGACGGCATCACCGAAGCGATGAACCCGAAGAAACTCCAGTACGGAATGCCGCGATTCTTGGAGTTCATTCGCGACAACTCGGATTTGTCGCCGGACGAATTTGCAGAGAAGTTTCAAGATGATTTGAACGGCTTTACACAGGGCGCCGAACAAAATGACGACATCACGATGGTGGTGATCAAAGAGAAGATGGAGGTTGATGAGTACCTCTACGCCCGGCGGAAGAAACTCCTGGAAATGGTCGATGTGCAGAAGATTCCCGTTGGTGAGGCTTGCCGTCAGCTCGGATTCTCATCATCGACATACTATCGATACAAGAAGCGTTTCGAATTATATGGCGACGAAGGGCTGCTCAATAAGACCTTACGTGTCGACGATTCACCCACGCAACTGACTTATAATCAACGGAATCTGGTACTGGAGATCATCCGAAAGAATCCCGATTTTGGTCCGACTAGGATCAAACGCGAATTGGAGAGTTCGGGGAACGGGATCGGCGAGGTCGAAGAGCGGACGATTTATACGGAGCTTGTGCGGCTGCGACTCAATACGAAGCGGCAGCGATATGAATTTTCGAAACGCTGGGGCAGCGCCTTGACGCCGCAGCAAGAGGAGGAATACCTCAAACTTTCTCAACGAATCGAGCAGCCGACTCAAACAGTCGACCGGTCGACTTACGTTGAACAGATTAAGGAGTCCATCCAGCGCCAAGAAGAAACAAAGTTAGCAGAATTTAAAGATCGCCTGCGCGAATTGGGTGTCGACGATGATCGTACCGATGTCCTCTCGGCAATGTTCGAGGAGATGGAGGGACAAGTGTCGCCCGAGCAATTGCGATTGCTGTTTGACCGAGTCGCCGGGCGCGTCAAGGCTTTGGATCATGACGCGGAGGCGAAGAACGTTCTTTCAATAGCACGTCTGGAGACTCTTGACGAAAAGCAGTGGGAGAAACGTGCGGAAGAAGGAATCAGTTTGGAAGTAATCGAAATGCCGACTGAACCAGCGCCAATCGACTTCGACGATTATGAAAAGAAGCTGACCCGAGGCAAGGGAAAGGAATCGTCGGATTGAAGAAGATCGCAGTCATAACCTGCAAGGGCGGTACGGGGAAAACCACGACCGCAATCAACCTTGCACACTGTCTGGCAATGTCCGGCAAACGGACGCTGCTCGTTGATTGCGACGGTCAGGCGAATGTGGGTATGGCATTCAATGTGCAGCCACAGAAAGGGCTGGCAGAGCTTCTGACGACCGGAGACGTCGAGATCACCTCACTGCGACCGAATCTCTACTTTATCGATTCCGGCGGTACAAGGATTGTCGAAACGGAGTTGTATCTGGCGCGCCAGACTGATCGTGAGCAGAGGCTGAAGCGGGTGCTGGCGAATTTGCGGGGTACCGATTACGTGATATGCGATTGTCCACCGGCGATAAACCTGATCAACATGAATGTACTGAATTATGTCGATGGGGTTGTCATTCCGGTCTCGATGGATTTTTTCGCTTGTGAGGGCGCCAAGAAAACGCTAAAATTGCTTGATGACCTGTATGAAAAAATCGGTCATCGGGTTGAGTTGTTAGGCATACTGGCTACCTTCTTTGACACACGGACCAAGATATCCAAGTCGATTTACAACCAGTTGCTTACCGAGTATGGGGATAAACTCTTCTCGACCAAGATTCGTATCAACACCCAGTTGAAGGAAGCGCAAATGCTGTCTAAGACGGTGTTTGAACACGCGCCCTATTCGAACGGTGCACTGGATTATTTCCTGTTCACGAAGGAGATAGCCAACCATCGAGAGAATGGCGTACCGGTCGAGGCAAAACAGGATGAGACACAAGCATGGATGACATAAGAATTTCGCTCGACACCACCGGCGCCGCCAACGACATTTCCGTTGTTCGCGTGGACGGAGTGGTCGACACCATGACGGCTTCAGAACTGGAGCGCGTCATGAACACTTTGATCGATCAGAAACGGTTCAGAATCATCATTGATCTGGCCGGTGTGGATTATATCTCTTCGGCGGGCTGGGGTATTTTCATCAGTAACATTCGCGAGATCAAAGCCAATGCCGGCGATATCAAGCTCGCCCGAATGATCCCGAGCGTATATGAGATTTTTGAACTCTTGGAGTTCGACTCCATTCTCAAGGCGTATGACAACATTGAAAAGGCAAAATTGGAGTTTCGCGGCGGGGGCGATTCGATCGATCCGGTTGCGGACGCAAGAGCGCACAATCAAAAAGAAGCGGCGAACGCTTCAGTGGCGCGGCAGGTAGAAGTTGCTACCGCTGAAATGGACGCACCGAAAGTCCAGCCGACAGTGCGCAAGGTCGTCGAGGAGTCAGTCGTCAAAGTGCCGGAGGGCGAACGCAATGTTGAGAAGACCGTTCTTAGCCTGATCAAAGCCGACCCTTTCTATACGATCCGCGAAATCGCCCAGATGGTGAATAGCGAGTCCAATGGATCCGGCACCAATATCGGTTGGTGGGGAGTTTGGAGCATTTTGCGCAAGCACTCGCTATTGTCCCGAAAGAAAAGATTCCGGTACAGCCGTAAGGCGTAAGTGCGCGCACCAGTCGTCCGCTTCTTGATAAGAGACAGTATTTTCGAGATCGATTTGATCCGTTCCTTCCAAATCACTTCCAATAGTTACCAATGTCGATGCCGCTACCGTAGTACGATAATTAGGTTGTTGCACAAAAATGGATGAAGCTGTATATGTAAAGCAGCTTTTTTGACGCTCGTCTTTAAATCTCATTTCTAGTTGTTGCCATCGTCATATTGAGGACATGATAACTTGACCCCATCGTCTCACTCGACTGGAGGAACTCTTGGTGAAAGCAAAATCCGATTGGTGGAACGGTTTTGATGTGTCGTTTCGGCCCGTTCTCGACATAGTACCGGCAAAGCAAAACAACGCCATGGCAAGCTATCTGATCAAGAAGCTGGGTCTCAGGCCCGGCAAGAGATTCCTTGATTGCCCCAGCGGACCAGGACGAATCTCTATTCCGTTAGCCAAGAAGGGAATTCGCGTGACAGGTGTGGATTTGATCCAGTCGTATCTTGATGACCTTCAGCGGAAAGCGCTAAAGCGAAAACTCAAAGTGGAAACGATTTGCTGCGACATGCGCAAAATAGACTTCAATAGTGAATTCGACGCAGCCGCGAACATCTGGACTTCGCTCGGCTACTTCGAGAAGGAATCGGACAATCTGTTGGTGCTCCGAAGGGCCTGGCAGGCACTCAAGCCAGGTGGGAAATTCATGGTTCACCTAGTTAATCGTGATTGGATCATGGCCAACTTTGCTCCGCAACATTGGTTTCAGTCAAAGGACGTTCACGTCATGGTCGAGAACAAGTTTGACTATGCAACGTCCTTGATGAATGGCAAATGGAGCTTCGTTAAAGACGGGAAGATAACTTCGCACAGTTTCCCGCTCCGGATCTATACATATCATGAACTGCGGGGGATGTTTGCAAAAGCGGGATTCTCCGATATACAGGGTTTTGGGTCCATCGAGGACGAACCCATCTCGCGCGACAAGCGGATGATGTTCGTGATTGGCACCAAGCAGAAGTAAGTCGATTGTTGGTCTAAGTATCGCTGCAGCCATGAATTCCACTTGCATCGCGGGCAGCCGCCAATTATATAACATCAAGGTCTATGTTTATCCCGCTGTTTGTTTACATCGGTGTGGCTGGAGCGTTGTTGGGAGCGGCATTGCTTCTACCGGAGCTGGCGAGTAAAATCGTCATTGTCGCGCTTGTCTTTGTCGTCATTGGTGGTGGGGGATTGATCTATCTGACGCATCGAAAGGGGTTAGCGAAACTTCAGGAAATTGTCAAACTCTACATGCGCTACGCAGAACGCATCTACTCTGATTTCAGCGCTCGCACCTCATTGGAGAAGCAGGTAGCGAATCTGGCGGAGTATCTGGAAGAGGATGTCGACATCCCTGTGGCTGCGGTATTTGCGCGACGCAAACGCGGATTCATGCTGACTGACTGCTACGGAATCAAGAAAGAAGAGTTAAAGGCTTATCGTGTTCTGTCTCGCCCCGAGTTAGAAGAAGGTATGGAGAAGAAGGCGGCGGTTGTGTCGTTTCGGCGGGTCTATCCTGGGACCGGCGCCCCGGGCGACGAGGAGCACCCGCTCGACTATGCACTGCCGATTTTGACGGCCGGGCGCTGCAATTTCTTCATCGCGTTTTCTAAGCCGGCGCGACTGCCAATCAAATCACTGCGGCCGTTCCTTTTGGCTTTGGCGGATCAAGTCGGCAATTATAAACATTTGGATGATGCCACTTATAAGCACAACCAGACGGTACAAAGGCTCAAGCAGCAGATTGACACGCTCAAGAGCGAGCGCGACAAGTTAGCGACAACTCCGGTGCATGATGCGCGGTTTCTAATCACGGCACAAGATCGGTTGTCGCGAATACAGGATCGTGAGAAGCTTTATGAAACGTTTATCCAATTGATGACTGACCAGTTCAAAGTTGACGCGCTTATCCTGTTATTGCCGTCAGACGATAGGAAATCGTTTATCCGGCGATTTTCGCACGGCAAGCTGGGGGCATTGGCCGACGATTTTCAGTTGGAAATGGGCCATCCGGTACTGTCGGAAGTTGCTAAGTCAGAGTTGCCGTTAGCCCTTGAGAGCCTGTCCGATGCCATTCGGGGTGACGGGCCGATTTCGTCCCTGCAGGCCAGTGGAATCAAGTGTTTAGCATTCTTAAACGGAATCAGCAATCTTGACGGATATGTGGGAATGAGTTGCAGTCCCGAGAAGTTTGCGAGTGTTGAGGTTGAAGCGTTTTTGTCATACTGCAAATCGTTCGGGTTGGTATTGGAGAATCTCTCAAATTTTGAAAAGATCGAACGACTGTCGTACACAGATGAATTGACTGGGTTGCACAATTACCGCTATTTCTACAAACGACTCCAGGAAGAAATGCTTCGTGCGCAACGGTTTGACCGTCACTTGGCGCTGGTCATATTTGATGTTGACGGCTTCAAGGTTTTTAACGATACTTACGGGCACTTGTCGGGAGATTTTTTGTTGGAGCAGCTTGGCAAACTCCTGACTAAGTCTGTGCGTTCCATAGATATAGTCTCGCGATACGGTGGGGAAGAGTTTTGCATTATAATGCCTGAATCTGACACCACCGATTGCATGAATTTTATGGAGCGTTTGCGCGTGATAATACTCAGCGAGGAATTTAAGGACAAATTTTCGTCTGAATATCACCGGATAACCGTATCATTAGGCGGAGCAATTTATCCTAATGATGCACAACGAATTGACCGATTAGTATACTGTGCCGATATGGCATTGCTCCAGGCAAAGAGCACGGGAAAAAACAAGTCGTTCATGTTTGACGAAAATCTCATTACGGTGAAGAAGTAGGAGTTATGACAAGGATGTTCGCGCAAAAAGTCATACTGTTTTTCATTTTGGCGATCGCAATGTTCTCGGCGGCCCAAGCCGAATATGTTATTGGCATTGATGACGTTCTGCAGGTCAGCTTTTGGCAGGCTCCGACTTTGGATCAGTCTGTGGTTGTAAATGCCGACGGCAAGATCACATTATCGGTAATCGGTGAGATAACCGCGGCAGGGCTAACGACGGCGCAGTTGTCGCGAAAAATCGTCGAACAAGTGTCGCGTTTCAATCGCGATATCAGCCAGGCGACGGTAGTGGTTTCGGCCTACAATTCGCAAACGGTGTTTGTCGAAGGAGAGGTCGTAACCCCCGGACGTTATGCCCGAGAAATCATCCCCGACATATGGACAATTATCAAGGAGATGGGCGGCGTTACTGCAGAAGGCGACTTGACGCAGGTGCGTCTGGTGCGGGGTGGAGCCGTGGACCCCGGTAGTGTCATCACCGTGGACGTGTTGGCAGCGGTCAGGGCACGCGATTTCACTAAATTGCCGCAGGTTCATCCACATGACATCATCCGGATTCCTCAAAGCATTGGCGGCGTTCCTTCAGACTTAGGCTCCTCGCAGTCTGAAGAAGCCCGCGATGTGTATTATGTCATAGGTTCGGTAGCCAACCCCGGTGTTTACAAGCTCGAATCAAGAATGGACCTGGTAGAGGCATTGGCGCTTGCAGGCGGAACTCAGCCGGATGCCGACCTTAAGAAGATCAAAGTGTCCGACAAGAACGGCGCCTACTCCAACATCTACAAGATCGATCTCGACAAACAGCTAAAGAGCGGCAGTCCCCAGCGCTACATGATTCAGGCGGAGAATGCGATCTATGTGCCGTCCCGCGGAACAGGTAGTTCGGCTTGGACGATCGTACGCGATGTCATCACCATGGGCGGAGCCTTGACATCAACAATTCTCCTAATCAACCAGTTGGGGGATAACAATAATAGCGGCAATTAGGCTTGGTGTGAATTGAGCCAACGACAAATCACTCTTCGTGATATCTGGCAGATCCTGTGGAAGCGCAAATTCTGGCTGGTCTTACCGATTATTCTGGTCACAGTGGTCGCCTTTGGCGGCAGTTACCTGCTCCCGACTATTTATGAATCCGCAACCAAGGTTGTAATCTCCAATCAGAAGTTTATCTCACCGGCACTTGAACGCATGTTGCCGGACGAGGCGGGTGTCTTACCGGAGCCGCGAGCTCGCCAGTATTGGCTTGCGGCGACGCGTTCGGAGATTACCTCTTCGGGATACATCAACGACATGATCGAGGACCTGAAGCTGGAATTGCCGCAAGAAGTCCAAGAGTCAGCAGAAAAGATGCGGGAGAAATTCCCCGAGAATGATTTCGCGGTTATGACGAGAAGCCTGCAGATTGAGAATCTCAAGGATTTTATCAATGTTGACTTGATCGGCGAGAATCAGGTTGTCATCACCTGTCGATCGGAAAATCCGCAAACCGCAGCGCGGATGGCGACATCGCTGGCCGAAATCTATCGCGAGCGAAAGCTGGCGGGACAAGTGTTGGCCGGAGACGAAGGTCAGACACTGACCGACAAGCAACTCGCAATTGCCAAGAAAGAATTTGAGGATGTCGAAAAGCAGTTGTCGGATTTCAAGACGACCTATCTTAATCGACAATTGCAAACGGGGATCAGCTCCGATGCGAATCTTAGCGTTGTGGAATCCGAGGTCGATGCAACCCGACTGGAGATTCGCGAAGCGGCGGATAGACTGAAGTTCCTCAAGACGCGTGTGCTTGAAGCCGGGCTTGATACAACGGTAGCAACGAACAACTCACGCGAGCTGGCGCGCCATAAAAAGAACGCGCTTGCTGCGACCAGTCAGATCGCCGACTTCATGCCGCGTTACCTTTGGAAGGATGGCAAGATCCAGAGCCTGTTGATAAAGACGAGTGATGCTTTGGACTCAATGCGATCGGTGAGCAACAGTGTCGCCAAGCAGATGAACCAATCAGCATCAGCTTCAGCACAGGCGGATTTGGGTGAGTACATATACCGCGCTAATCAACTGGAATTTCTGGCGGGGAAAGAGCGTGACTTAAGCGCGGCGATTTCCGAAATCAAGGGACTGATCGCTGGACAGCCGTATTACGATCAGATGGTACAACGTCTTGAAGACAAGTTGGGGGAGAAGCGCAAGACGTATCAGACTTGGCAAGACGAGGCGGACAAGCTCAAGATTCGGCGAGCCACTACAGAGGCCGAGGCCGAAACCAAATACACGATATTGGAGCCGGCCGCGATACCGCTGGAGCCGGCATCACCGAACCGGGTCAAGATTGCGCTGATGGGGTTGGCGTTGGGAATCGTTCTGGGCGGGTGTGCAGTAGTAATTGCTGAAGTGGTGGATCACTCCATCAAACGAATCGAAGATATAGAGGAACTTTTGGGACTCGAGGTAGTCGGCACGATACCGAATATTGTGCATGCCACGCAGCCCAAGGGCGCCAATGTGGCATAAGGAAGTGCTCATGGAAACCTATCGTCTCAACTCGCGAGTCGCTTCAAACGACCGCGAATACCTGATTCAAACCGTTAATGACACCAGCAGTCACCAGATCCGTTCCTCCATTTTTTCGGACGGACATCTGCTGGAGACGGTCGAAGAAAGCGTATATCCTCACATGCCGGAACAAGAACTGCTGGAATTAGTGAAGACGGCACACAAAGAGCGGAAAGAAGAAGTTGAAAGCTTGTTCGAGCGCTACAAGGAAGCGTTGAGTTCCAACGATGTGGAACACATCGATTACCTGGGAATGGCGTTAATGTACAAGCGGATGCACAACGAAGCCGAGTCGCTGTTCCGCCGGGCCGTGTCGATTCGACCGGACTCGCATGAAGCACTGAATCATCTCGGGATGGTGCTGATGACGCTGCAGAAGTATCAGGAAGCGGTCGAGGCTTTCAGCCGGTGCGTTGAAGCGCAACCGAAGTTCGCTGATTATCACAATAATCTCGGCGAAGCCTTCTTGGCTATCGGCTCCTGCAAGCGAGCAATGATTGAATTCGACGAAGCTATCAATATCAACATCTATTACGGTGACGCATACTATAACCGGGCGTTGACCTACATCCTGAATTCAATTCGCCGCGAAGATTTCAAGTTGTTTTCCGAGGCGGCCGACAAGACGCTGGAGATGATCGAGCGTGCAATTGTCGTGTGTCCGGAATATCAGGACAAGAGCTTTGATGAAGGCAAACAGCTCTTGAGCGACGGCGACCTTGATGGCGCTTATCACAAATTCCTTGCATCGCGTGATCGCAAGAAGGAAAGGCGCTTCAAGGAGTTTTCCAATGTCTACCTGAAGTTCATGTTGGCGGCAGACAAGGTCGACGAAAAGATGCTACGGCGGAGAATTGAGAGCTTGAAAGAGGCAATTTCCAAGAACCCGCACTATCCCGATTTGCACTATGATCTGGCTGTCGCGTACACACTAATGGGTCGATTTGTACACTCGAAGGCGATCAAAGAGTATCAGGAGGCGCTGAAGATCAACCCTGATTTTGACCGCGCTAAGAAGAGCCTGCGACTGGCTGAAAATGAATTTCGCGGTTTCGATGTCCTCGTCAAGGCCATCCTCAAGGGGTAACCAATGGGCAAGGAACGGCGTCCACCGATATTTGAGTATTACCATCCCGAGTCTGTCGTTGGGACGGAGTTCCGTCGTCTGTTGCACAACATTACCCGGCCGGTGAAGGGCGTTTCAAAGCGGTCATTCCTGATAACTTCAGCGATGTTGTCGGAGGGGAAGTCAACGATTTCGGCCTACCTGGCGATAACAGCGGCGTCATACAAAAAACGCAAGACCATCCTGATCGACGCGGACTTGCGTCGTCCGACCATACACAAGATTTTCGATTTGCCGCTTGAACGGGGCATTACCGACTTGATCGACGACAAGATTTCCGCAGAAGAGGCGTTCAAGAAGACCCCGATTCCTGACCTGTCAATTTTGACGGCCGGGACTTTGAAACATAATCCGACAGAACTATTCGAAAGTGATGCGGTGAAGATCGCCATTGAAAAAGTCAAATTCTACTTCGACCTTGTCTTTGTTGACTGTGCGCCAATCATACCGGTTTCGGATCCGGTGGTGCTGGCGCCCGACATGGACGGCATACTACTTGTTGTAAAAGCAGGCGCGACGCAGAAAGAAGTTATTCGACGAGCTGTCGATATAATAGCTAAGACCGACGCGAACATCGTCGGCGTCGTGCTGAACAATCAGTCGGGCGTATTGCCGTATCATTACAACTATCAGTACTACGGCTATCACTACGCCACCAAGAACCAGTAGAGCTTATGAAGAATATCCTCACGTTTGACGTGGAAGAGTACTTCCAGGTAGAAGCCTTTTACGGTGTCGTTCCACGGAATGAATGGGATACACGCCAGAGCCGCATTACCATGAATATGATGCGGATTCTGGATATCCTGGATGAGTACCACGCCAAGGCGACTTTCTTTGTGTTGGGCTGGGTTGCCGAACGGCATCCGCATCTGATGGCAATGATCAAAGCGCGCGGGCACGAACTGGCGTCGCACGGTTATGGCCACGACTCAATCAAGCGGCTTGATGAAAAGCAGTTTCGCGAAGATCTCATGAGATCAATTGTTGCGATTGAACAGGCGTCGGGAGTAAGAGTACGTGGTTATCGTGCACCGACATTCTCGGTCGACCGTAAGAAGGAGTGGATTTGGGAGACGCTGGTTGAATGCGGATTCGAATACGATTCAAGCATCTATCCAATCTATCACGATCTCTACGGTGATCCCTCGGCGCCGCGCTTTCCGTATTATATCAACACTGCATCGGGACGGCTTCTGGAGATTCCGCCGACGACCTGCACGGTATTCGGACGGCGGCTACCGGCTTGTGGTGGTGGCAGTTTCCGGCTATTTCCTTATTGGTACACAAAGAGGGCAACAGAAGCATACAACGCATGCGGATATCCGTCGATGGTCTACTTACATCCATGGGAAATCGACCCGACGCAACCGCGTGAAAAGAATGCCGGACTGAAGAGTCGCCTGCGCCACTACACAAACCTCCACACAGTCGAACCCAAACTTCGGCGCATGTTATCGGAGTATAAGTTTGCAACGGTGAGGGAAGTCTACCTTGACGGCGGTGAAGAATTGCTGGAAGCGATGAAAAGGGACTCGGCAAAGCATAGTTCTAAGCCTTAGAGCTTGATCCTGCTGACGATCACTCGGAGAATTTCAATCTATCAATCACGGGTCGATGATGATGCACATTGCAAGATTGGACTTGTGTGTCCGCGTTCGCTTTGTTAGAATTACGACAAAGGATTCTTTACCCGGCAGCAAAAATGTGTCGTTTAGCATCGACCTTGGCTATCTTAATCTTCGTTATTTCTAATCAAATTTCAGCACAGACGGCATCACCGTATGGTGTCAGTACAATTGCAGATGCTCATAAAGTGACCGTGTTCTGGTTCTATCCTGCGGTTAACGAGACTACTCTTGCCACTGTCGATGACGAACCGCAGTCGTTTCTGCTTTACGGGACAGCGGATTGCGGTGCTCGATTGGCATCTGTCTACGATCTTCCGAATAGCATTTGTGCTATTGAGGCAGTAGAGATTCGCCTGTGGCCAGAGGATCCATTTCCGCGATTGCCAGGCGACCAGACATCGCCATTTGGGCTTTCTGTTGACACCATTTTGCGGGCCGATACCACGGTAGTTCCTATGTGGCAGGGGACGAATCTGGTACCCGCACCGTCGGCATCAGGATGGCAGAGGTTCCCGGTCAGAATACCGGTGATGTCGGACAGCGTGGCCGTCGAGTTTCGTTGGCAAGAGGGAACACCAACTGCGCCGCTGCCGGCAGTTGTCTTCAGCAGTCACTTCATCAATTCCTATATAGGAGCACTGAACAATGGAGTCGTGGAATGGAGCGAAGTGTATGATGCGGTGGCATTGATGAGGGTGCAGATAAATCTGGCGGATATTGATGCCGGAAGATGCACAGGTAGTCTCGCACCGGATTCATTTAGTGTCTTCGTATTTGACAGTCCCGACGAAATGGACGGTTATGAGTCAGTGATCGTGACAGTAAGCGATTCACTGCACATTTTCCTTGATCGCACGCGTGCGGAAGGAAAGTTGGCTGCTGTCGCAGCCTGGCACAATGGCATCATGGGTCTGAAATCAGAGATTGTACAGATTGATGCGGCGACCGATGTCGAGGACGAAGTTTTGCCGCTGGAGATTCCTGCTTTGGCTCAAAACTATCCAAATCCATTTAACAATGAGACTGTCATATTTTCGAGGCGACAAGACGAAATTGTCATCTACAATATCCTTGGTAGGGAAGTGTGCCATATAAGTGCCAGGAGTCGTGATGAAAACGGCGCATTTCGCTTCGAATGGGATGGGCGAGGAGGCTCCGGAGCCACTCTGCCGAGTGGAGTTTATTTCTATCGGCAACAAGGCAATTCTGGGGTCAAAAAGCTGATTATGCTAAAGTAGTGCACCGCTGTCGGTTTGCCTGCGGACAAGGGGAATTACGTGTTGGAGAGTGTACCAGATCGAAACAGAACTACAAATTCGCTGCGGCCGCTGTTAAATAATTAAGCAGTTGCTGTCGATTAAGTTAGATATGGAGCGTACCGTCCAATCTACGTTGTCGCCGGAAGCCCTTGCGTCGTTTCTGCGTGAAGTTACAGCTGCAGCCAAGAAGATCGGAATCTATCCTCCCGGACATCCGGCGACGGTGAAAGCCGCTGAGAAACCGTTTGCACTCCTACGCGAATTGTTAGGATCAGGTCGCGCCGTAGTATTTGCGCTTAGCGAAGGAACCCTTGTCGGAGACGGTGCGCCTCTAGACACGAAATTGATGTCGGAAGGGTTGGGTAAGGTACTGGTCGAGTCCGGCATGTCATCGTTGTCATTCGAGCCCGGCATCACCAGTGAAGAGTTTGAACTGCTCTTGGGACAACTAAATCTGAAAAAAGAGCATCGTGATCTGCAGAAATTCATTGAACAGAGTCAAATTCGCCACATGAAGTTCGGCAAGTTCCAGTACCAGCTGGTTAAGGACAACGAGCGCGTCATCTCCGAAGATGAAATGATATTCGGAAGCGGAACCGGAAGCGGCACGGGCGATGGAAGTGGTTCGGGATCAGGCTCCGGAGGGCAATATACACTTGATTCACCGGAAGTTGCTCAGCAAGTCGAGCGGACGATGACGGATGTATTGCGCAAGTGTCCCGAGCTATTGCTGCAAATCGTCGTTCGCAAACTCGGCGTCAGCGGCAGCGGCGGAGGAAGCGGTGGCGGAATCGGAGCAGGTGTTGGCCCGGGCAATGGCAACACGGGTGGAGGACAGGGATCAGGCGTCGGGGACGGAAGAGGTTCCGGCGGAGGTGGGAACGGCGGTGGTCCAACAGGCGGGATTGGCGATGGGTCGGGAAGGGGAAATGGCGGCGGTACTGGAAGCGGGTCCGGCTCAAACGGTGAAATTGAGTGGCGCGGAGATATCGCCGGTGCTGTACGCGAAGGCTTACGCGCGCTCGGAGTTTCATATGCCAGCGGTTCGGAGAGCGGATCCGGCGCTGGATCTGGCGGCGGCGCCGGAAAGGGATCGGGAGCAGGTACGGGAACAGGCGTTAAGTTTTCGCCTGACGACTATAAGAAGTTAAAGGATGCATTCAAGCAAGTTGACAATGAGGAACTGCTTGGATTACTCATTTCCGCTCTGAAGGTCTCACTCGGAGAGTCCAAAAATGTAGACCGGGTGGAAGTCGGCAAGACCTTGGTCGGATTCCGGGAATTGCTGGCCGAGCGGGAAGCGATTGAGCTACTGCCGCGACTCAAGGCAGAAATTGAGAGCCTTGACTTGCTCGACAACGACTACTTGCGCGAGATTCTCTCGGCTGACGCGACACCCAAGAAGGTTGCGCACATTGAGATTGAGAACTTCAAGTCGGATTTCTTCATGGGAGCAGTCAATCCGCACAATGTCGACGACGTTCTCGGTTGGCTGGAGACAATCAGCGATAAGCAATACACTGAAGATTTCATCAAGAAATTCTACGACGGAATGGCGCGGCAAGGGTATGAACTCACTGAAACCCAGCATGAGGCACTATTGCGTTTTGCCTCCTTGTGTGCTGAAGATGCGGATGCGCCGGTATCGCGCCAGCAGATTCACGAGATTCGTGATCGACTCTCGGATCCGGCGGTGGACTTGAGGGAATTTACGCTTCTGGCAGAAATGTTGGAGAAGTACTACGTCAAGTATATCGAATTGGATCTGTACAACGAAGCCAGTTCGCTGTTGGATCTGGTAATTCAAAAACAGGACTCCGAAGTCATATACAACGAAGGGGTCATGGAGTACGCTGCCAAAGTCTACCAGCGCATGTCCTCGGCGCAGCTTGCCGAGCAACTGGTGGCCAAATTGGGCAGAAGTCTTGAATTGGTCGGAAAGCCGATGATACCGTTGCTGGAGAAGTTCAGCAATCTCGAACCGATTCTGGTCTTTGCAAGTTACCTAAACCACAATGACCGCGGCGTTCGCATTACGCTTATTCGAATTCTGTCGAGTTTTGGAGAAAAGACCTTGAACGCGTTCAAGCTGGTGCTGTCCGACCGAACCCTCACAGCCCGACCGCTGGGAAAGTCGGAGTTGCCGACGGAAACGTGGTTCAAGCTGCGCAATCTGATCTTCGTACTTGGCAATATCCTGCATCCGGACTCGGTAGATATCGTCCGCAAATTCGCACAGGATCCAGACGATCGGGTGGTGATGGAGGCATTGTTGGCACTTGAAAAGCTCGGCGGGCCCGAGTCTGCCAAGGCGGTTGCCAAGCTATTGCAGCATCCGACCCATGAAATCCACGTTAAAGCGCTTCATGCCCTTGGACAGATCGGAACGACAGAAGAATACCCCTATGTGGAAGACTATTTCCTGCATAATGTGACAGATCGACAGGCTATATTGCCGGTATTGATCAGGCTGGACAAACAGCGCAGTTTGAGTTTTCTTGCCCAGGTTCTGCTCGGAGAGTCGGAAATATATAATAAACTGTTCGCAAAAGCGGATGATGAGTTGAACGAGACGATAGTGAAAACGTTTATACTGTTGAGATCGGTAATCTTTGACGATGTTTTGCGCAAATATGTGCGCAATTCTACGCGTTCACTCTTCGGGCAGTTCCGGAAGTCCGAGTCAGTAAAAATGGCTGAACGGTACCTGAAGACCGTCTCTACAGATGAATGATGAAGTTGCGAATACACTGGCTGTTGGCGGCGTTGCTGCTTTTACCGAGCATGGCGTCAGCCCAATTCTATTTTGGGAAGAACAAGGTACAATACCAGCCGTTCAACTGGAAGGTCCTCGCGACTCCGCATTTCCGGATCTATTTCTATGATCAAGAAAGCGACCTTGCCGAGATAGCGGCCGCGGCAGCAGAAGAATCTTACGACGTCCTTACCGACAAGTTCAATCATCACATATTTCGCAAGATACCGCTGATCATCTACAGCGCACCGACATTCTTCACACAGACCAACGTCACGCCAACTTTGCTTCCAGAAAGCGTTGCCGGTTTTACCGAGTTCTTCAAAGGACGCATGGTCGTTCCGTTCAACGGTTCAATCTCTGACTTTCAGAGGGTGATCAGGCACGAATTGGTGCATGTGTTCACTTATGACAAAATTCCGGCGGTGATGTCACAACATCGCAAATTGAGCCTTTATGGCCCGCCACTATGGTTTACCGAAGGCTTGGCTGAATTCTGGTCGCGCGAGTGGGATTCCGAGGCTGACATGGTGATGGCGGATATGGCTCTTGAGGGTAATCTGCGTCCGATCCACGAGTTGGAGTACCTTTCGGGCACATTTTTCATGTACAAGTATGGCGAATCGTTCTGTCATTTTGTCGCCGAGACTTACGGCGAGGACAAGCTTCAAATGCTGTTTGACAACTGGTGGAAGACCAAGACGTTCAGGCAATTGTTCAAACTGACCGTAGGCAAGTCGCTGGAAGAGGTTGGGGCAGAATGGGTGTACCACCTCAAGAAACGGTATTTCCCGACATTGGAAGAGAGTGATCTTCCTGCCCGCGTCGCGACACCGTTAGCGGAGAAGCTATTTGCTGTTAAGCCGTTGCCATTGAGCATTACTTATCGGGGAGCTTCGGACTGGATTGCATACAAAGCGAATAAGCTGGGCTATTCCGGCTTATACATGCGGTCACCGTCGACGGATCAGGAAGTAACGCTGGTAAAAGGAGAGCGGTCACCGGCGTTCGAGTCACTGCACTTGCTGCAATCAAAGATTTCCGGAACTGACGACGGGCGCATCGTCTTTGTGTCGAAGCGATATGAACGCGACGTGCTCTATGTCTACAATGTATTCGAGGGGAAGATTACAGAGACCTTTGAATTTCCTCGTCTGTATCAGCTGCTATCACCTACCTGGTCTGCAGACGGGAAGAGCATTGTGTTCTCCGGCGCATCAGCGCGCGGCTACCACGACTTATACTTGTTCTCCGTCGTCGACTCATCACTCCAGCGACTAACCGATGACATCTACTTCGATACCGAGCCGGTGATTGACCAAGACGGCAGCATTGTGTTTTCTTCAGATCGCTGCAGCTTTGGTTATGCGGGCTATAACAACCTTTTCCGGCTGTCCCTCGTTGATTCGAGTATTACGCCGCTGACTTACGGCAGGTTTAATGACCGCGCACCGTTCGTATCGGAAGAGGGGATTTTATTTTCGTCGGATCGGGGAGGCGTTACCAATACATACTTGCTGAAATCGAGCGGTAACCTTTACCGTGTCAGCAATTTTGCCACCGGCGCCTTTGATCCGTGCCTGCACGAAGGAAGGCTGGTATTTTCCGGTTATCAGAGATTCGGATTCAATCTATTTGCAGCGCCATTGGATACAACTAACTTGCAGTTGGTTGGGGTGGAAGCACCGCAATATACGTTGTGGAGTCCGGCTCGTCTGACCGGCGATGAGGAAACGGGTGTGGTCGACTATGCAAATGAATTCTCCTTTGATGTTGCTCAATCGGCGATCTCCTATGATGCGGTATTCGGGACAATCGGCGGATTCCAGGCGGTGTTCTCCGACATGCTGGGGAATCAGATGTACTATGTGCTGCTCTCAAATTCAGCGAGTGAAAAAAGCGAACTGCTTGAATCATTCAATGTTGGTTTGACTTATATCAACAAGAGCCATCGGGTCAATTATGGGATGGGTGCCTATCACCTGTACGACGAGCACTTTGACGATTACGAAGGGTATTACTCGGAGCGGCAGAGCGGCGTGCAAGGTTTGGTTTCGTATCCGATTTCCAAATTCTCACGCGTGGAAACTTCGATGTTCGTGCGGCATTCGTTTAAGAAGCGGCCGCTGTTCCAGGATGAGCGCCACGGAATTCTGGCGACGAATTATGCATCCATCATTCACGATAATTCTCTATGGGATATATCCGGACCGCTGGACGGAATTCGCGTTAACGCCACGGTCGGATTGACCACCGACTTCTACTCGGGCCAGCTCTTCAACCGTCTCGCGTTTGTTGATTTGCGGAACTACCTGCGAATTCGCAAGTATTCGGCCTTTGCCACCCGCGCCTTTGGTTTCGTTTCCGCCGGCGAGGAGCCGCAGCGGATCTACCTTGGCGGAAGCTGGTCGTTGCGCGGGTATGATCGGCGCGAATTTTATGCGCGCAAGGTACTCCTATTCTCCAACGAATTGCGATTCCCGCTGATCGACAATTTATTCATCGGATTTCCGTTCGGGCCGGTTGGATTTCAAGCGATCCGCGGAGCGCTGTTCTTCGACGCCGGGTCGGCCTGGAATGAAGAGTTTGACCGATTCTATGGCTCATTTGGATTTGGTGCGCGTGTGGCTTTGGGCTATATGGCGGTCTTGCGATTCGATTTTTCCAAAAAGACTGATTTCCAGAAGCTGGAGCCGGGCATGAAATTCGACTTCTTCTTCGGGTGGAATTTCTAAGCCGCCTGACGGCTAATTGTATTGCCGTCGGTCATCAAAACTTCTTATTTTCATTCGATGTTTAAGACTCCTGATTCAGGCGCGACAATGAACGTTCGCGGCAATCTCATCGTCATAGTCATTGTGATTGTCATGGGAATTGCCGCACTGGTGACGGTGCTATTCAAGCCGGCGCCGATGTCTTCAATTGAGGTTGCCAGGCAAAAGCAGTCGTTGGTATTTGGGAACTTGGACAGCACGCCGGCGGACAAGTTGACATTAATGCCGCAAGACAAGCTTGACGCTTATATCGAAATTCTCAATTACATATTGCGCATGCGGGACTCGCTGAGCATCATGAGCAAGACCGATGTTGCTGTGGGCGACGGGGAGTACAGTATAGGCGAGGCAAATCAGAAGTTGGTCATTACCGGACTGACACAGCGGGAAGTGGCGGCGCGAGCCAAGGCACAACAGGCGGTAGGGGCTGGAGTGAGACCGATAGTGGATAGTCTATATGATCTGGTGCATCAACCGATGCCGATGTTTCCGCAAGATTCGACACTGATTCGCGAGCGAAATCTGAAATTCGAGAGATACTGTGGACAGATCTTTGAGTAGTCTTGCAGCGATTCTGATGGCCGCGCTCCTTGTTTGCGGGTGTGCGCCGTCGTTTAAGAAGTTCCGCCAGGTGGACTCGTCGAGAAGCGGATTTATCCAGCACCGAGCCAATGCCAGTGGAAACGCCGTACTACCAAGCGAACCCGTGGTGTTCGACAGGCAAGTATATGAACGAAAACTCAATTCGGGAATAACAGCGCAAGTAGTCGGAAACTCGCAGTATCTGGTCGTACCGACTTTCAATAAGCGAATATACTTTCTTAATCCACAGACTGGTGCAGAGATTACGTCACTAGTAGCCGAATCTGCGATAGGATCGGCGGCAGCGCTGCAGTCCGAGTTAGTCTATTATGCCGAAGAAGCCGGCAGCGACCGGCTAGTCTGTTTTAACCTGGTTAGTAGTAAGACTGTCTGGACGCATCGGCTTAAAGATCCTCCGGGTGCTCCCATCATCGACGGTGATCAGGTATTTATCGCTTCCCGCGATGGAGATGTTCACTCCTTCGATCGCTGGACAGGCGACAGTGTGTGGGTCCACATCTCGAAGCGATCGGTTTATTCGACAGTATCGGTTGATTCGGAGTTGGTTGTCTTTGGGACAGATGCCGGTGAGATTGTTGGTCTCGACCGTGTCAGCGGGAAACAGCGATGGTCGTTTCCGACACAAGGTGCGATCTTCGCCCAAGCAATGATTGCGGATTTGGTTTACTGCGGCTCTGCTGATGGATCGATGTATGCTTTGAATCGCTCAAGCGGCGAACTGGTCTGGAAGTTCGAGACCACTGGACAAATTCAGACAACCCCGGTGCTTATCGAGAACAGGATTTCATTTGGAAGCGATGATAATACATTCTACTGTCTTGACGCCGGTGACGGCGGAGTCCTATGGAAGTACGAGACAAATGGAATCGTCCATGCTTCACCTATTGCTATTGGTAAGAGCATCGTCGCAGCCAACAGCGCAGGAAAGGTCTACCACTTTGCATTAGACGGTACGATACTGGCCGAGTTTCAGGTTCGAGGCTCGGTTGAGGCGACGCCGGCATTCATCAACGGGATGCTCTACATAGTAACCACTCAACGGCGAATTTTCGCATTTAGCGCTTCGCCATCCACTGCCACAGTGCCATAATCTTTCTGCCGACTTGGCGCCATCTCTGCCGAGTTGACATTTTCTCTGCTATTTCGGCAGAGATTCATCAACGATAAATCACTTCAAGAAAACCGTATAAGACACTGAGGTATAACGCGTTGCACTATGATTGCGCGATTTGGCACGGTCTCTGCTATTAGTACGGCTGTCAGCAACGGTGCTGACGAGAGAATGAAAGTCAGAGTAACTAAGTAATAGCAGAGGAGGAAACAGTATGTATCTCACAGTGTCAAGACCCCGCAATCGGTTCGGCCTGATGAATGGCGAAATCGACCGTATGTTCAACGAAATCTTCAACGGTGGATCGATGGTCGAAAGCGAAGTCGGCTGGGTGCCGCGTGCTGATGTGCACGAAACCGATGATTCGTTCCTGGTTCAGCTGGACGTTCCGGGAATCGACAAGAGCGACGTCAAGGTGAAGTTCGAAGACAACACTCTGATAGTCACCGGCGAACGCAAGTACGAGAACAAGGAAGAAGAGAAGAACTACCGCCAGATCGAACGGATTTACGGCACTTTCACCAGATCGTTGAGGCTGCCGAAGGACGTCGATGCGCAGAAGATCTCTGCCAACTACAAGAATGGTGTGCTGGAGATCACTCTGCCGAAGGCGGAAGACGTAAAGCCGAAAGAGATTGAAATCAAGATCGGCTAAAACAAATCGCTGAAACGTGTTTTTCGAAGCCCGCATGGAAGACCCGTGCGGGCTTTATGATGACCGTTGATCGGTACGATTCGAAAGGAGAATCAGAGATGTCGAATAAAATAATTGGAATAGATTTAGGAACGACGAACTCGTGCCTATCCGTAATGGAAGGCAACGAGCCGGTCGTGATCCCGAATTCGGAAGGTGCGCGGACCACACCGTCGGTGGTTGGATTCAAGGGCAGCGAGAAGCTCGTCGGTCAGATTGCCAAACGCCAGGCGGTGACGAATCCGATGAATACTGTCTTCTCAGTGAAGCGGTTCATGGGACGCAACTATGACGAAGTTACGAATGAGATCAAGAACTTCCCGTACAAAGTCAAGCGGGGAAGCAATGGTCTGGCAGTAATCGAAATCGCCGGCAAGGACTACACGCCGCAGGAAATCTCGGCAATGATTCTTGCGCGCCTCAAGCAGGCGGCAGAGGACTACCTTGGGCAGAAAGTGACCAAGGCCGTGATTACCGTGCCGGCGTACTTCAATGACGCACAGCGTCAGGCCACCAAAGACGCCGGAAAGATCGCCGGGCTGGAAGTGATGCGAATCATCAACGAACCAACGGCGGCGGCACTGGCTTATGGTCTTGACAAGAAGAAGAGCCAGAAGGTTGCCGTGTTTGACCTCGGCGGCGGTACCTTTGACATTTCCATCCTCGAATTGGGAGATGGAGTATTTGAAGTGCTGTCCACCAACGGCGACACTCATTTGGGCGGCGACGACTTCGATAAACGCATTATCGATTGGATGGTAGCGGAGTTCAAGAAAACTGACGGAATCGACCTTTCGCGCGACCCGATGGCGATTCAGCGTTTAAAAGAAGCTGCCGAGAAAGCGAAGATCGAGTTGTCTTCTACGAAGGAGACGACAATCAATCTGCCGTTCGTGACGGCGGATGCTTCGGGACCGAGGCATTTGAATTTGACATTGACTCGTGCCAAATATGAGGGCATGGTCGAAGACCTGATCGCTCGCAGTATGGAGCCGGTGCGCAAAGCTATGGCTGATGCCAAAGTTTCGACCAACGACATCGGTGAAGTGGTGTTGGTCGGCGGTATGACTCGTATGCCGAAGGTGATCGAAGAAGTCGAGAAGTTTTTCGGCAGAGAAGCGCACAAGGGTGTGAATCCTGACGAGGTCGTTGCCATCGGTGCGGCGATTCAGGGCGGTGTCTTGACCGGCGACGTGAAGGATGTACTGCTTCTGGATGTGACACCGTTGTCCCTTGGCCTTGAGACGCTCGGCGGAGTTGCTACAAGGCTGATCGAGCGCAATACGACAATTCCCACCAAGAAGGCGCAAGTGTTTTCGACCGCGGCTGACAATCAGAACTCGGTGGAGATACATGTGCTTCAAGGTGAGCGCGAGATGGCAATCGACAACCGCACTATCGGGCGTTTCATATTGGATGGAATACCGACGGCGCCTCGTGGTGTACCGCAGATCGAGGTGACGTTTGACATCGACGCCAACGGCATTCTGAATGTGTCGGCGCGCGATTTGGGCACCGGCAAGGTACAGAATATCCGCATCGAGTCATCTTCCGGCTTGTCGAAGCCGGAGATTGAGAAGATGGTGCGGGATGCTGAATCGAACGCCGATGCCGACCGTAGGCGCAAGAGCGAGGTCGAGACGAAGAATAACGCGGACCAACTGGCGTTCCAGTGCGAGAAGTTCGTGAAGGAAAACGGCGACAAGATTGACACTTCTTTGAAGGGCGATCTTGAGAGCCAGATTCAAAAAGTTCGCGAACTGACGAATGGAACGGACTATGCGGCGATGAAGTCAGAGACTGATCGCTTGCAGACGATCATGCAGAATGCGTCCTCGCAGTTGTACCAGCGGGCCGCTTCGCAGCAGCAGCAACAACAGCAAGGCCAAGCACAACCGCAAGGGGATGCCGGCGGGCAGACACAGGAAGCTCCGAGCGGGGAAGCGGTGGATGCGGATTATGAGGTTGTGAAGTAATCGATTTCGACCACAATGAAACAACCCCTCTCTGGAAACGGAGAGGGGTTTTTTGTTGAATGACGCTTGCGGGCGGGTTGGTAGGTCACACCCTCTTGGGGCGTGACTGGATGATAAGAGTCAAGCGCCAAGAGCGCTTGACCTACAAAACTCATTTTGAATAGTAGCTACGGGCAATGCGGTTCCGGACCGCCGTTGAAGATAAAGTTGATCAGATACACGACATCAGAAACATTTACAGTAGCGCTGCCATTTGCGTCTCCAAGGCAAGGCGGGAAAGGGAGCTCGCCAGCAGCGAATATTGCGTTCAGAATGTAAACCGCATCCGAAATCGTGAATCGTCCGGTATTGTTTCCGTCGCCGCACAAACACGATGTGCCCAAGTTAGGTTTCCAAGCGTCGAGATTGAGATCGAGGAACATGGGATAGTGACAGGCAGAGTTCGGCGGTTCGAAGACGCCGGTCATAAATGGCGCGAGCAGGGCATAATCAAAGCGCGTGTAGCGGGTATTTGCAGAATACGGCATCTGAATTGTTATATTACAAAGAGTGTAATTTCCGGGAGCAACTGAACCATCCAAGTCGGACAAGAGTATTGTTCCGGCGGCGGTGTCAATTTTGACAACAATGTCTTGATCCGGCCACGTTGAGGAAGATAAGTCAACTGAAAGCGAAAGCGGGATTTGGTTGTCAACTCTGACAGCTAACGGAAGATCAAATGCCTTGATGCTTGCGGTTGAGAAATTCGTGAACCCGAGTGGGAAGGTCTCCGAACTTTGACCTTGCGAAAAGAGCCGATTGTACCAGATCATCATCTGGGAAGAGGGCTGGGCGACGATTTTCGATTGGGTGACGCAATTTGCAGGTTGCATTGTAGCGCCAACGACGATATCACGGATGGTGAAAAGATCGTAACCGTCGATGTCACCACAGACGGCGGGAGCCGGACCGCCATCATAGAGGAAGCTCGTGACAAAAGTGAGGTCGTTGATATCGTATGTCCCGTTGCCGTCAGCGTCGCCACAGACGAGGCTGTCACAGGTGTCGGCGCGGAGGTCAAGTCCAGACATAGCGACCGCTGCGACAAGCAGCAGCGTTCTGAAAGTTAGTTGATAGTTCATGTGACTCTCCTGTTCATTGATCAAACCAGCAACTCGGTCCAGCACCGCCACCGAAGATGAAGCTGATCAAGTAGATCGCGTCGGATATATTGACACTGCCCGTGCCATTAGAATCCCCGAGACAAATGGGATCCGGAGGAGGTCCACCCTGAAATACGAAATTTATAATGAACACCGCATCGGAGATGGAGATCATAGTATCCCCGTTTGCATCGCCGCAATGGCAAGACCATCTAAAGAGCGGTTCCCAAGCAATCAGATCCTCGTTAATGAACAAAGCGTAGTTGCATGCAGAGTTGGGTGGCTCAAAAACGCCTGTCATTGCAGGTCCAAGTTCGGTTAGTTCAAGCTTCATAACTTGATAATCTGGGGATGGCGTAACGCCGACTGTTATAGTACACAGTGTGTAAAAATCGAATCCTGTCGAACCATCGAAATCACTTAACAGAATCGTTCCGGCGACAGAGTCGATTTGTACGTTTGGTACACCACCTGGAAATGTCGAGCTGGCGGTAGAAACCGATATCGACAGCGGGATCTGACCGCCAACTCTTACGGTTAACGGAAGATTATAAGCCTTTAGTGGTTTCTGCCCCGTCATAGACCGAAAATGTAGAAGGTCCAGATCAAACTCGTGGATTGAAGCACCTGGAACCACAGTCGCCCTATAGAACAGAAAGATTGCCGTGGGATCCGCTTGACTGTTGATTTTGGGTTGATTGACGCAGATGGGCGGCTGCATCATTGTGCCTTTAACGATATCACGAATTGTGATCAGGTCGTAACCGTCGATGTCGCCACACAGGGCAGGGGCCGGACCGCCGGCATAGAGAAAGTTGGTGATGTAAGTGATGTCGTTGATATCGTATGTCCCGTTGCCGTCAGCATCACCGCAGACGAGGCTGTCACAGGTGTCGGCTTGGAGCACAGAGCTTGGCATAGCAGCAGCGGCAAGGCACAAGAGCAGCGCGAATAGTCGCAATTGACGGTTCACATTCATCTCCTTAACTCAAATCCTATGGGCAGTGCGGTGCCGGTCCGCCGCCAAAGATATAGGCGATGATGTAGACGGCATCGGATATGCCAACGACACCATTGCCACTGGCATCACCACTACAAATTGGTGTTGGAGGAGGGCAACCAGAGAAGATATAACAGATCAAACAGACCGCATCAGAGATTGTTATCACTCCATTACCGTCGCAGTCCCCGCAAAGACAGTCAATAAACGCGCCAGGTACCAGATTGTGGCTGGCAGAAAATGAGTAGCCTTTATTGATGGCGTTTTGGAGACCAGCCAGAGTGCCACCTGCAGGCTGGCCAGCCAATACGACACCGTAGTAAAGCGTGTCATTACTGTCTACAGTCTGATTCCTGTCGAGCACCAATACGGAAACAAGATCGGTCGCCGGTCCGGTCCCGACGCCAGGATCAGCAGAACCGGGGGCAGTCGAGAATTGTCCGTTCTGGAGTATGCTCATGCGATTCCAAATGGAGTCGTTTTCGAATACTCCGCCCTCCGGATAGATATAGACGGAACTCGGGAGCACGAATCCTCCAATAATCTGTCGCCTATAACTAAGCCCGCCCATCGCAGCAAACCTGCTGGCATTATTGTTGGGTCCGCCCGTATAGGCACCGCGCTGATAGACCATTGAGCGCGATGGATCGACTCCACTGTAATTGTAAGCCAATGAATCTGATGGTACATCCCAATCAGCAAAATACGCGATGGTTAGTCCCGTAACCGTTCCACCGTTGGGTCCCTTATAAATCTTGAATTCGCCGATGAAAGTGTCGCACGTATCCGGATGCTTGGAAGCGAACCAACGTACATCGAACATGATCGTCGAATCGCGATTGTAGCCCTTTCCCGCCGCCACACGATGGCCGGCTTGCGAAACTGAATCGATGGTCATGGCTTCCGCATCGGGCAGCAAATATCCAAATGGATTCGAAGCTGTTGGTATCCCGGTTCCGCGAATGGCGGTCGAGTAACTCAAATTGTCGGCAGAGTTGCCAAGTACGAGATAGCCATCATAGAGGTAGTCGCTTAGATCCGCAAAATAACTAAATGCATATCCGGGCGCGTACAGCGAGACTTGCGACGTTGGATATACATCCATGCGCAGGCAACTTGTGCGCAAACCGCGCTCAAGAAGCATATCAGCCTTGGTGTTTCTATCGGTGACCCCGGCATCTAGCGTCATCGCCAAAGTGAGAGACAACAGGCAAAGAAAGATCAACCGTAATGCGCTAAATCGGTTATTCATTTTCACAACCTCCTGGTTGGCATTTTTTCCGCAGAGTAGATGTGCAGGATGGCACTCCTAAAATTAATATAGTTTAGAAGGTGATTCTTAGCAACCGCATAGTTGTTCAGACAGTCCACGATAAATGAAAATGACGCGGAAGTTGGCGGAACCGACTATTGGCAGTGCGGCACCGGTCCACCGCCAACAAGGAAATTGATTAAATAAGCAACGTCAGAAATATTGGTTGACCCGGTGGCGTTGGCATCGCCGCGGCACGTTTCGTTGAGTTCATGTCGATCATCAAAAATGTATACCAATAGAAAGACGGCGTCGGACAACGTCCACTGTCCGTTTTTGTCGGCGTCGCCGCACATGCATGTCGGCACAAGCTCCGGACGCCAGGCATTGAGACTGTCATCGAGAAACATGATGTAGTTGCAGGCGGAGTTGGGAGGTTCATAGACGCCGGTCATATAAGGACCGAATTCGGCATATTCCAGAGTCACATGGCGCAAGACCGGCGACGGGGCGACGCGGACGGTGATGTCGCAAATGGTGTAGTCGCCGGGGGCGGTTGGCGCATCGAGACGGAGAAACTGAATCACCCCAGTTGTTGAATCAATCAGTCTGCTCGATACTGATGGAAATGTTGAGACAGCGGTATTAAGGACAATCGAAGCCGGCACAA
The DNA here is from genome assembly GCA_964370935.1 of uncultured Ignavibacteria bacterium. GTDB lineage: Bacteria > Zixibacteria > MSB-5A5 > CAIYYT01 > CAIYYT01 > JADJGC01. Next base: position 78,367 of record CAYJKI010000008.1, read on the forward strand.
GGCCTGCAACTCGAACTGATAACGGCAGATTGAAGTCGGTGATTGTAAGATCGGAGTTATTTGTAAAGTAGATACGAAGTGTCGCTAGAGTATCGTCCCTCTGAATGATGTGCTCGTAGTGGATTGACATCTCACTCGTGGGCGCTGCAATCAACTTGGGATGTTCAACGCAGGAAAAAGTGGCGGTACTCTGAAAGATTATCCTCAATAAACTGATCGGGTCACGGATGGTCAGCAGATCATAACTGTCAAAATCGGCGCATCGACCCGGAGCAGATCCGTTGCCGTGTACGAAATTTATTACCGAAATGGCATCAGAGAGATTGATATAGCCGTCACTGTTAGCATCAGCACAAGTCAAGACGTCGCAAGTGTCTGCCCAAAGGCGAGTGGGATTAACTCCAGATAACGTCAGTGCGACTAGAGTAATTGAGATGAATAGCGTCTTATTGAAAATACCAGCCTCCCGAAACTGAATTAATATACTACAAAGTCCACGAAAGCACAAGGTTTATATGCGTGCACTAATGCCGTTCGTGATACCCGCGTTGTCTAACATGGCTCGATTTACACTATATTCTTGTTGCGGGTCGCAATGAGAATTATTAATTTGGCGGCGAACGTCTTTCAGTAAGGAGGTATAATGAAGACGCATCTTCGCTTATTACGAAATCTCATCTACGTTTCAACGCTGATCATTGCATCTGGAGTTGCTCATGCATGCCCGTATTGTTCAAACAATCAGAACTATCTCTTGACGCTGCCGGCAGAGCTGATGGAAGGGCGCGGCAATCATCATCATGCGGTATCGACGAAGAATGCCGAGGCGCAGGCGTATTTCGATCAGGGCATCACCATGTGCTTTGCGTTCAATCATGACGAGGCAATTCGCTCGTTCTGCAAGGCGGCCTCGCTGGATTCCAATCTGGCGATGGCGCATTGGGGAATCGCATTGGCGCTTGGCACCAATTACAATCGCCCGATGGACACACTGCAGGCGGCAGGTGCCTGGTCGGAATTGCAGAAGGCGCGGGCATTGATGTCAAAGGCAAGCGAGAAGGAGCGCGATTACATTGAGGCGCTCTCAAAACGCTATTCAAGCGATCCAAAGGCGGATTATTCGAAGTTTGAAGCGGCTTATTCGGCGGCGATGAAGGCACTTTCGCAGAAGTATCCGGACGATCTTGACGCAGCGACACTGTATGCCGAGAGCATGATGAATCTCAAGCCGTGGCAACTTTGGAATCGCGACGGCACACCAGCCGAGGGCACGGACGAGATCTTGAAGACGATTGAGAAAGTGCTGGCGGCGAATCCCAACCATCCGGGAGCGAATCATTACTACATCCACGCAGTGGAAGCATCGAAGGAACCCCAGCGTGCACTTCCGAGTGCCAAGCGACTGCCGGGCCTGGTTCCCGGGGCAGGCCACCTTGTGCATATGCCAGCGCACACTTACATCCGCATGGGCGAATACGAACAGTCGATTCTGGCGAACCGGCAGGCAGTGAAAGTTGACAGCGCTTATGTGGCTGGCGGCGGAATCGGATTCTACAGCATGAGCTACTATCCGCACAATATTCACTTCCTGGCCGTTTCCTGCGCTTTTGCAGGACGGTACGAAGAAGCAATGGCAGAGACAGGGCGGCTTGAGCGGGAGATCTTTCCCTATGCAAAACTGGATCCGATGGTAGCGGGGATTCTGCCGACACGTTATTTCGTGCTGGCACAATTCAACAAATGGGATGAAATCCTCGCGACGAATATCCCCGACAGCGGGCTGGCAATTATGTCGACATTCAAGCATTTCGCACGAGGTATGGCGCACGCTGCCAAGGGGAATGTGACTTCTGCAAGGGAAGAATTCGCAGCTTTTGAAAGTGCCGAAAAGCAGATGCCGGAGGTTTGTGTAATCGGCGCAATTAACGATGCAAGGCGAGCTACGGAAATCGCACGACATATGCTTAGAGCTAAGATTGCTGAAGCGGAAGGCAAGAGTACCGAAGCGATCGACCACCTGCGCCACGCGGTCGCCGCGCAGGATACTTTGAGCTATGATGAACCTGAAGGTTGGTACATCAATGCACGCGAATCGTTGGGTGCGCTCTTGCTCAAAAACAAAATGGCGCCCGAAGCCGAGAAGGCATTTCGCGAGGAATTGGTTGTTCACCCGAAGAGCGGACGGGCTCTTTTCGGCCTCTGGGAGTCTTTAAAGGCACAGGGTCGCGAAGATGAAGCAAAGAAGGTGCGAGCAGAGTTTGACACCGCTTGGAAAATTGCGGATGTGGAGCTGGCGCTGGAGAGCCTTTAGTTAACAGCTTGGACGGACTTAGAGGGGTGCAATTTGATGGTCGGAACGTCTTGTTCCGACCATCATTGTTTTGCGCCGCGGTAGACGTTGAATCGTAAGGGATTACAGTAATTGATTAGAGTATCACATCAAGTAATAACCTCGACTCCTATTTGGCTCCACAGTTTTAGTTGACAAAATTGAGGATCGCCAGTATCTAACGCGCCGGTAAGGTATATTGATGAGATTGGTGTTGCAACGCGTCTCGTGGGCGCGAGTAAAAGTAGAGAATGAAGTTGTCGGTGCTATCGATAATGGAATCATGGCGTTAGTAGGGGCGACTACTGGCGACACCGAATTGGATGCGGACACTCTGGCAGATAAGACCGTAAATCTGCGAATCTTTGGAGATGCTCAAGGCAAGATGAACTTGTCTTTGCTCGACGTGGGCGGGGCATTACTCGCGGTCAGCCAGTTTACGCTCTATGCCGACACGCGCAAGGGACGACGCCCAGCATTCACCGATGCCATGGAGCCGATTGAGGCCGAGAGATTATTCGAGCGGTACAAGAGTAGCGTCGCTGCTGCCGGTATCAGAGTTGAGTCGGGCGCATTCGGCGCTCATATGGATGTCGAGCTTTGCAACTCCGGGCCGGTGACGATCATTCTGAATTCTGACGAGATGAGACGATGACAACTATGACGATAGAAAAGCGATTTGTCCTTGATGTCGACGGAGAGATAAGAGCTGCACTTCGCGAGTTGCTCGGTGATGAACAGATCGTGTTGGCATCGGGGTCACCGCGTCGGCGTGAGATACTGCGCCTTGCTGGTGTCAGCTGCAGGATTGAACCGCCGGAAGTCGACGAGACTGTGCCGCCTATGGTGGATCCGCTGGAGTTTGCGATTCGATTGGCTAAGGCTAAATTGGACGCGACTCCAGTAACCGGTCAACTGACTGTAGCTGCCGACACCATTGTTGTGTTGGGAAATGTGATTTTGGGGAAACCGGTCGATGAGGCGGATGCACGGAGGATGCTGCATACTCTCTCTGGTCAGAGGCACTATGTATTGACGGCGTTGGCCGTACGCGATCGCAATGAGAGGGTCATAGCAGATGCAGACAAGACTTATGTAATATTCCATCCGCTGAATGAAGCCGCGATTAGCTCGTATGTTGAGTCTAAGGAACCGATGGACAAGGCAGGCGCGTACGGAATACAGGGAATGGGAGAATTGCTCGTGGAAGATCTTGAGGGAAGCCTGCACAACGTGATCGGCTTCCCGATAGAGATGTTTGTCCGGATGATGCGGGAGTTGAGATCGTGACATTTGAATTTGGTTCAGACGAAGATATTCAGTCACTCGGGGAGTTTCTCCGCAGACGACGCCAGGGAAAAGACCTGTCGCTCGAGGATGTGGCGGAGAAGATCAAGATTCATGCGAAGTACCTGACCGCAATCGAGGAAGGCAAGGACGCAGACTTGCCGGGCCAGGTATATAAGGAGCTGTTTCTAAAATCATACTGCGACTTTTTGGGAGTTTCGATAGACGAGCTTCTGCTGCGCCTGCCGGAACATGAGCCGCTGCCACCAGAGGAAGAAGGCGCAGAACCCACGGCGCAGCCGGCGAAACGTGCGCCATATGCGCCGCCGATGCCGCCCGCTGCGACCGAAGCGGAAGTGCAAAAGAATGGTGGCAGCCGCAGATTTCTGGTTGCGACTCTGTCAGTTTTGGTTATAGTCTTGGCAATAGTTGCCGTTCAGATTTACCGCGGCGAGTTATTTAGTGATCCGCCGATTCCGGCCCCAGTAAACGTGCCGAAGAAGACTGAACCAAAACCGGAGCCGATCATCGCCGACTCATCGGGGACGGACACTTCAAGTTCGGTGCCGGCAAGGCAGGAAATGATAAACCTCTTGATGGTGGGACGAGGCGAATGCTGGATCGAAGTCAGTATCGACGGCGACAGCAGTTTTTCGGAAATCATGAAGGCGCAGGACACGTTGTGGTTGGCGATGCAGGACAGCATTTCCTTCAAACTGGGACGTGCGAATAACGTCGATGTTTGGTGCAATGCCCAGCCATTGGCGTTGGCGGCAAGCGACGACGGCACAGTAAAAACGTTTACGTTGACGCGCAGTAATTATAGAAACTTTATCGACAGCACGAGGATAGTGCCTTGAAATTTCGCGAAAAAATGCAGCAATGGTATGTGCGGGCGCAATCCCGCCAATGTCGCATGGTTGCCTATGAATTTCCGGGATCGATTCGCGGATCCAAGCGCATAGTCGTGACTTTGCCGGCAGGTATCCAGACGAATAGCGTTTTGCTGCGGATGATTGGCGAGTTGCCGGTGATTTTCCCCTCCAGTGATTTGATGGTCGTTGTTCCGAACGGATGCACAGAAGTTGCGCGCAAGACGGGGATGCACGCCATTTCACCGGACTTGTATGCGGCGAACATGATCGGATTACCGAAGAACGATTTCTTCAAGAAAGTCGCTGACTTTGATTCCTCTGTATTCATCGATTTCGAGACGCATCGCAATATCTTCAATGCGCTGGTCGCCATACACTCGGGAGCCGGTTTGCGCATCGGTCTTGCCGGCGTTTGGGGAGCGCCGATTCACAACTTCGAGATTCGCTCGAGCTTCCAACATGACGAACTCAAGGTCTATCGCAGTATGGTCGACCTTTTGACGTCAATTCAGTTGACGTCCGTCATGCCTGATTTTCGCGAGACGAACTAACTTCGTGGACAGGAGTCTAACTTGTATTTATCGGGATTAGAGATACTTGGATTTAAATCATTTCCGCTGAAGACCTCGGTCGAGTTTGCCGCAGGCATCACCGGCGTTGTCGGCCCGAATGGCTGCGGCAAGACCAACGTCCTCGATGCAATTCGCTGGGTACTGGGCGAGCAGCGAATCTCAATCCTCCGCGGCGGGAAGATGGAAGATGTCATCTTCGCGGGAACTCGCGAAATGAAGCCATTGGGCATGGCGGAAGTCGCGTTGCATATCGTCAACAACCGCGGCGTATTGCCCACGGAGTACAATAACCTCACGATCTCCCGCAGACTGCATCGCTCCGGCGATTCAGAGTATCTCCTCAATAACGTTCCGTGCCGACTGAAAGATATCAATGACCTGTTCGCCGATACGGGAATGGGTGCTCATGCTTATTCGGTGATCGAGTTGGATATGGTCGAGGCGATTCTCTCCGACAAAGCCGACCAGCGACGGATGCTGTTTGAAGAAGCAGCTGGAATCACGAAATACAAGCATCGCAAGAAAGCGGCGCTGCGCAAATTGGAGGCGACCGAACAAGACTTGTTGCGCCTTCTGGATATCCTCGGCGAAGTGTCGACGCAGGTCAACAGCTTGAGCCGACAGATGAAAAAGGCGGAGCGTTATAAGTACTATGAAGATCGCGTCAAGACAGTAGGTCAAGTCATTCTCAAAGAGAAATATCGCCGCCTGCATGGACAGCTCCAGCATGTGCGCGACGAAAAGCGTCTAAGCCAGATCAAGCTCGCGGAATTAAGCGGTGAAATAGATCGTTGGGAACTAGCGCGCGAGGACTACGCGGCGAAAAGCCTGGAACTGTCGGAACAACTGCGAGGAATTCGTGCGCAGGTGGAAGAGGTTTCGTCGCATTGCTATCGGCTTGAATCGGAAGTCTCGGTTACCGAAGAGCGCATCCACTCAGCCGAAGTCGGAGAGCAAAACGATCAGCGTGACATTGAAAATCTCAAGGTGAAGATTGAACAGCTGGCACAGGAAAAAATCAACCTTCACGATAAGGCAGAGTCGCTGCAAGGCGCACTCGCCGAAGCGCGTGTCGATCTGCAGTCGCGCGAGGCAGTGCTCAATGCGAAGATTGCCGAACTCGACCAGGCACGCAATTCGACTCAAAATCAACAGCGGGATCTGTTCGAGATTGAAGGACGGAAGAATCTTAGCGAGCAGACGCGCGCGCAACTGCGAGAGCAAATCGAAGATTTGGAGATGCAATCCGAGAAGATTCGCGAACGCGACCTGCTGCTGACAACCGAAAGCGAAGAATGTGTTCGTCGTTTGGCAGCCGTAGAGGAGAAACAGCAGAAGAGTCGCGCCGAAATTGAATTCCTTGAGGAAAGTTCGGCTGCTTTGGTGGCTGACCGCGATGCGACCGCGTTGCGGCTGACCGAACTCCAGGCGTCGCTAAATAGCAAGAGTGTCCAACTCAACACTGTACAGGCACGGGCCGAGCTTTTGTCGCGAATGATGGCACACTATGAAGGCTACGGTTCCGGTGTTACAAGCATCTTTTCTCATCGAGAAGAGATTCCCGGAGTAATTGACACCGCAGCCAACTTGATCCGTGTCAAGCCAGAGTACACCGCTGCGATCGAAACTGCAATGGGTGATGCAGCCGAGTACATAGTCGTCGATGACCGGCAGTCAGCCCATCGAGCGATCAGTCACTTGCGTGAAAACAAGCGCGGCCGGGCTACTTTTATCATCAAATCTGAACTTGAAAGCTGGTCAAAGGATCACAAGCTGGCGCGCCCGGGTGGATTCGGTGGAAACCTGGTGCATGCCGCAGAAGTGATTTCGGCTGTTGCCGGGTACGAAAAACTGGCCGACTTGCTGCTCGGCGATGTCCTGATCGTTAACGATCAGAACTCGGCGGAAAAACTGATTGAACTTGGTCAAGGCGAGTTCCGCGTAGTGACACTTGACGGACATTACTATCCGGCGCGGCAGATTCATACTGGCGGCGGTGATAAGCAAGTGCCGTTGTTGGGCCGCGAGAGTGATCTTTCGCGACTAAAGTCAGAAATTGACGAACTCACAATGGAAACGGAATCGATCAGGGGCGAGATCGAGCGGTGGGGACTTCACCGGACGCAGATTGAGACTAATCTGACTGATTCTGCCCGGCAGGTTTCTCTGTTGCGAAATGCGGCGGCCGAACTGCAGATCGAACATGCAAGCCACAAGCTACGAATACAACAGATTGGCGACTCGCGGCGGGAGTTCGATACCGAGATCAACCGACTCGGGGAAAAGAGCAGAAATCTGGCGAGTCAACTTGAAGCGCTGGAAGGTGATGTTTCGCGTCTGGTTGCGGACTCGGAGGGGCGGTTGATTTCTCTGCAATCACAGCAATCGACCGTAGAATCTCTGCAGCAGGAAGTCAATAGCGCCGCGCACCAAGTCGAAGATTTGCGGCTGCGAGCGATTCGCCAGCAAACCGAGTTGAATTCGCTGGAGAGCAACCTGCAGCGAATCGATGAATTGTCAATCGAGATGCACTCGCAACGGGAATATCGTATTCAAGCCTGTGAATCACGGGTTTCTGAAGTTGCCAGTTTACGAGACCGTATTGCAGAATGCCGCCGGCAGTTGGAAGAGAAATCACGCGAGCGCGAATCACTACGGAGTGAAGAACTGGCTCTGACGGTAAAGCAAGGTGAACTGGCCGAGAAGCAATCGGAATTTGACCAGATACTTAAAGCCAATCGCCGACAGCGCGAAGAGATCAATGATCATAACCAGACGCTGTTGGTGCAAGAGACGGAATTGAATGCCCGTCACGAGGATGTGATTGGGCAGTTGCGTGAGCTGTACGGCATTGATGTCATTTCAATTGTCATGCCGGAACCGCTCGCTGACGAGACATTCCATGAACTGGAAGCAGAACTTCAGGATTGCCGGTCCAAGCAGCAACAAATTGGCATGGTCAACATGCTGGCACTGGAAGAATATGAACGCGAGTCGGAACGCGAGCGATTCTTACGCGGCCAAATCGACGATCTCACCCGAGCGAAGGATGATCTCAAGTCGACGATTACACGCATCAACACGACAGCGCGAAAGATGTTTTCCGATACGTTTGTTCAAGTTCGTTCGAATTTCCAGCAGGTTTTTGCCGAGCTGTTCCAGGGCGGAGAAGCCGATTTGCGTCTGGAAAACGAAGACGATCCATTGGAATCGCCGGTACAGATTTCGGCCCGGCCGCGCGGCAAGCGATTTCTCAATATCACGCAATTATCTGGCGGTGAGAAGGCGCTGACAGCGATTTCGCTGCTGTTTGCGATCTACCTCGTAAAACCTTCGCCCTTCTGTATTCTCGACGAAGTGGATGCACCGCTCGATGATGCCAATGTGATGCGCTTCCTGCGCATGGTGCGTAGTTTCATCGGCAAGACGCAGTTCATTATCATCACACACAACAAGCGGACGATGGAACAATGCGACCGACTCTATGGCGTTACGATGCAGCAGCCGGGGGTGAGTCAAATTGTATCGGTCGACTTCGAGGGTAAGGGGCGCCGCACAGAGTTAGAGGCCATGAAGTTCACCGGAATAGAGGCGAGGCCCATAGAACCCGAACCTAAACCCGAACCGGTTCTGGTGATGGCGGCCATGGATGACGAAGTGGGAGCAGAGTTCGATGAGCCGGAGGCAAAGAGTGAGAAGCCTGCGGACGCGGAAACCTCAAAGGCTGACACCGAATACTCGTCAACAGAAGAAGATGATGAATTTGACGACGATGACGATGAGTATGACGATGATGACGATGATGAGGACGACGACTAATGGGCTTTTCGTTCAAGAAGCTGGCTCAAGGGCTTCTTAAGACCAAAGAAAACATCGTCAGCAAACTGAAGACGGCAGTCGGTCTGCACAAGAAAATCGATGCTGCACTATTGGATGAAATCGAAGAAATCCTAATCTCCGCCGATATCAGCGTCGAAACCACCGGAAAAGTTGTAGAAGATCTCAAAGTTCGGGTGGCTAAGCAGGGGATTGACAATTCCGACGAGGTATACGGACTTCTCAAAGACTCACTGACAGAGCTATTCTCTTTTCAAAGCGGCGACCGGTCGTTTTTTGAGGTAGCACCCAAACCGTATGTCATCATGATTGTGGGCGTCAATGGAACCGGTAAGACCACATCGATAGCGAAGATCGCGCGGCGGTTCATAAATGATGGCAAGAAAGTCACAATGGCGGCAGCGGACACTTTTCGTGCGGCAGCAATTGATCAGCTGTCGATTTGGGCGAATCGTGTGGGCAGCAATATAGTCAAGGGCCAAGAGGGAGGGGACAGCGCGTCTGTGGCATTTGATGCTGTGGCGGCAGCGCTGGCGCGCGGCGATGATCTGGTAATCATCGACACAGCGGGACGATTGCACACCAAACTGAACCTAATGGAAGAATTGAGCAAAGTGAAGCGCGTGATTAAGAAGGCAATGCCAGACGCACCACACAGAACACTGTTGGTGATCGACGGAACCACCGGTCAGAACGCCTTGCAGCAAGTTGAGATCTTCAATAAGCTGCTGCAACTTGATGGAATTATCATTACGAAACTGGACGGTACTGCCAAAGGCGGTGCTGTGTTCTCAATCGTCGATAGATTCAAATTGCCGGTGGTACTCATCGGAATCGGGGAGCAAATGGACGATTTGGACGAATTCAAGCCCCGTGACTTCGTCGACGCAATGTTCGCATGATCGGCCGCTTCTCACTCCGGACATCCGCGCGAAGTCAGCTCATTGATATTTCTGCACCAATTCGGGAGTTCATTAACTCATCGAGATTTCGCAGTGGACTTTGTGTCGTCTTCACTTCGCATACCACGGCTGCCATTACGATCAACGAAAATGCCGACCCAAGCGTAAAATCGGACATATTGAGGAAGTTGAATGAGTCGTTTCCGCAAGAGGATGGCTATCGTCACGCCGAGGGTAACTCCGACGCGCATATCAAGTCTTCGTTGGTTGGTTGTTCCGAAATACTCGTTGTTGAAGACGGGGAACTCATTCTGGGGACTTGGCAAGGGGTTTATTTCTGTGAATTCGACGGACCGCGGCAGAGAAATTACATAGTGAAATTGGTCAGTGGCTGATGTTACAGATAGAGATAATCATCGTCGGTAAGATCAAATCCGGCTGGATCCAAGAAGGAATTGATCACTACATCAAGCTCCTGTCGAAGCATGCCACTGTCAAGGTAACTACTGTCAAGGAGGCTGACAGCGCGACCATGCCTGTCGAGCAGGTCTTGGCAAGTGAGGCCGAACGAATTCATAAGGCAATTCAACCGCGCACATACGTGCTGCTCCTGGATGTCGCAGGGAAGCATTTCGACTCCGAGCACTTCTCACGACTAATCAGCCACGTCAAGCTAAGCAGTTCACAGATCCAGCTGGTCGTCGGAGGTGCATTCGGGTTGAGCGAAGAGTTAAAACAAGAGTATCCACATCATATTTCAATGTCATCAATGACGTTTCCACACGAGTTGACAGTAGTAGTTCTTCTTGAGCAGCTATACCGTGCCTGTTCGATCGAAGCCGGTTCGAAATACCACAAGTAATCAAAAAAAAGGCCCCACCGCCAAAGCAGTGAGGCCATGCCCCGAAGCCGGACTAGCCGAAGCCTTTGAGTTAGTTGCCTGCAAGCGCAGTCAGTCGCTGCCATCCCGACTGGGTCGACATACGTGCAATCTGGCCGGATGATGCGACTTTGCGGAAGGAATCATATGCCTTGCGGGCGTCGCTCTCATCACCCTGTGCCAACTCGGTGAGTGCCAGATAACCATAGATTTCCGGGTACTCATCGCCGTTCTTGCGGATCTTCTTAAGAATCTTCTCGGCGTCTTTATAGCGATTGGTGATGTAGTAGGCCTTTCCTAAATCGAATTGCGCCTGTTGGTCTTCCGGTGAGAAATTTAGCACCTTCTGTAAGTCGCTCAATCCGTTGTCGAAGTCACCGACAGCAATCTTGGCCCAACCGCGCAGGCTGAACGCGTCAGAAGCGTCTGGTTGGAAACTGATGATTTTGTCATAGCAGGCAATCGCCTGATTGTACATTCCGGAATTGATATACAGGTCGGCTGCGGAGCGATAGTCGGCACGGGCATTGAGCGGCTTGCCTGCCTGCAGATGCGCTTCAGCACGGCGAAGGTAGGACTTCACCATCGATGAATTCTTTGCTAATGCCAATGTATAGTAGCCTACTGCTTCGATATATTTTTGTTCCCCGAAAAGCACTTCTGCCTGTTCAAAAAAATCGTCGGCCGTGTATTCGACCGGCTTGTTGTCATTGAGTGACAGCAAATTTGCGGTCAGTTCGGTCGTTTGACCGGCGACAACATTGACGACCTGGGCGATCTCCTGGTAACCGTCAGCCTGTATGACGATGTTGCGAGTGCCCGGTTTGAGTCGTTTGAAGACCTGACTGGTCTTGCCAAGGGTTTTGCCGTCAAGGAGCACTGATGCGTCGGCGACATTGCACTGAATCTTCAGCGTCCCATATTCGGGCTGATCGTCACTCGGTACAGACGCGACAGTAACGCTGCGCGTCGGAGTTGAGGTCCTCGACGATTTGGGCAGCAAAGGCGTGACAGTGCCGTAGAGAATGTCGCTTTGATTGTTTTGGATGATGATAGGGAAGAAGCGCGCCTCATAGAGCTCGCCCTCGAATTTGACATCATAACGGCCATCCGCCACTCCGGCGAACTTGAAGACACCGTGTTCATCAGTCACAGTTGAGATGTTCAACTGGGGGATAGAAACGGAAATCCCGGCGAGTACTTCATTTGTCTCGGAATTTGTGGCCACTCCGAATAGTGTCGCCTTCATGGGCTCCGGCGCTGTAAGGCTCTGCACGATCATGATGATCACAAGCACGGCGGCGAGAATTCCGCCAAGGATCCAACTACGCTTGTCGATGGCGCCCGGGCGGACGACATATTCGCGGTCATTATGAACGACCCGGTCACCCGGCAGCATGCGGGTATTATTGGGAAAAGTCAGCTTGTTGCCGCGAATATAAGCAACGGGAGTCGTGGGAACGATAGGTTCTGGTACGACGACTGTTTCTTCCATTGTTACGGCTTCCGATTGCTGATTCTGCAGAATGACGTTGTCGGTCCGGGAAGAGTCCGTCGATACGGTTGCAAAAGTCGACTCGGTTTTCCGGCTCTGTGTGACAGAATTCTGCAGGCTCGACAATGGTTCATTGTGAAGCGATTTGTTCAAACTGTCGAGAAGACGGTGTTTTTCGTCAACCGGTACGGCGGACGCAACGGTTTTGGATTTGGGACTTCCCATCGGGTTCTTGATTTCAGGCTCATTGTCGTCGATATGAGTCAGTTTTGCCTGTATCTCTGTCAGCTTATCCAAGTGCTGGCCGGTTGGCTTATCGATAACCGGGGTAGTTGTTGACTGGCCAAGATCGACTGTCGGCTGTTCGCGCAAGAGATAATCGGAGGCTGATTCGATGCCGAGTGATTTGGTTTCGGCAGCGTCGTCTTCCACATCGGACTGTGCCTGTTCAATGGGACTATCGTTGCCATATAGTGTGAGCAGCTTGTCAATTCCGCCTTCTTGCGTGGATGGGCTAAGGCGCTTAAGCTCTTCGGCTTTATCTTCAGGATCCGAAACATCTTCGACAGTGAATTCCTCGCTAGAAGAAGCCGTCTCAACAGCGGCCGACTTGCCTTTAATGCGAATCTTCTCTGTTTGGTTAAGTTGGTTGGGTTCAGGAATAACTTCGACAGCAACCTTTGCGGATAGTTCAGCCCCGCAACGTTTGCAGAATGCTGCGCCGTCAAAATGGTTTTCAGAACCGCATTTGCTGCACTCGATCATAGTACTCCCGCTAATTGTTAAAGGATTCTAATCATTGGTTTTATCGTCATATTCGCTAAAGACTTTTAGCCAGAATCCGCCCTGATTCGTCATATAAACGGCATGAAAATTATCACTTGACACAATCGTCGGCAGCCGATATCCTGATGGCTTGATAAACTGTCGGAAGTTGTTGTTTTTTATATGGTTTGGGAGGTTGACCCGAAATGATTAAGAGACTTATTGCTTGTGGAATTCTGGTCCTGGCGATTGCTGCGCTTGCTGGATGCGATGATCCGCCGGATCCACCGCCGAGTGGAGCGAATTCTGTACTTCTCCGCCCAGATAGATTCCCTTCGCTTTATGAAGGACTCGTTTACGAAGGCTGGATGGTCAATGTCGATGAAGATTCGAATTGGGTGGAGAGTGTATCAATCGGCAAGTTCTTCTGGGACGAATATGAATATCGGTTCCTGACTCCGAACGAGGCCAAGACGGTACGCGATTCAGTATTTATGATACCGGGTGGAAATTCAGACGCGTATGACTGGAACATGATCGCAATCACATTGGAAGAATACCCCACAGACGCCAGTGCGGCACCGTCCGCGACAATTGTCGCTCAAAGCGCCATAGAACGAGACATCTCGACGTTTATGCGCTTTCCTGTCAATTTTGACGGTATTCAACCCGGCTCGTTTGTGGTGGCAACATTTTCGGACGGATTCTGGAAGAGTTTGGGTGAACCGAACGCGGCCAGTGAGCGGTTCGGATTGTGGTTCCTTAATTACACTCCTGGACCGACAAATCTCGAACAAAACGAGAGACTTGATATCGGAATGACCTTGCCGGTACTGCCCGATACCGGTTACCTCTATGAGGGCTGGGTGGCATTAAACGGCGGCGATACGGTGTCGACTGGAAAGTTCTACTATCCCGACTACCTGGATTACGACAACCAGCATTGCGAACTTAGGTCAATTCCCAATTTCCCCGGCGAGGACTTCCTGCTCAATCGACCGGACTGGATTCCCGATGATCCAAATCGTTGGCCGCTTGACATTACCCGTGGCGGTGTCGCATTTATTACTGTTGAGCCAAATCCTGACAATGATCTTCGACGCCCGTCGAATCTCGTCGTGTTGCGCGGCAACCTCCCGCAGAACGTTCCGTCCCCATACACCGCCATTCGGAAAACGAATTATCCGATTGGAAGCGTGGCGGGTGTGACTTTCCCGAAAGTCGAAGCCGTATTTCTGCAACGCTAACTACATGATTCAACGGACTCATTTTGAGTCAGAGATGGGCCGGTGCCAACCAGCGCCGGCCTTTTCCTTGGATAGTAGTCAGCGTCGTAAGAGGATGACGGGTCCGGCAAGTCAGAATGGATGGAGAAGTCAACGTTTTTTGGTCTAAAAGTGGGTCTATCAACCATTTGTGACATTGTAAACAGTTGTTTTTTGAAACTTTTGGGCGTAACTTTCGTTCATCGAGAACTAAGTGAGGGAGAGTAACATGACAAACGAACCTAATGCCGCAGTCCACGCCACTGAAACAAATTCCATGTCTCCATGGTCTATGTTAGTGAGTATCTTTTATGAGCCAACTAAGGTCTTTCGAGCAATAAAGGAGAAGCCGACTTGGATCGTACCTCTGATTGTGTTTCTGGTGGTGATGACAGGAGCGACATACTTCATGATGCCGGCCGCGCAGAAATCCCAGATGCAACGGATCGAGCAATCGGATGTTTACACCGCAGAGCAGAAGGCCGAAATCAGGACGCAAATGGAAGCAAGCCAGGGATTCGCAATGATCGGAGTAATCTCATCGCCGGTCGTCTGGACAATCTTCCTGTTTATCGCCGTCGGCATCTTGATGCTCATGGGGAACGTGATCTTTGGCGGAAAGGGGCGATTCGCGCAAGTTTTTGCCATGGTCATCTTGTCTTTCATGACGTGGGTGGTTGCCAGTATCATAAAGACGCCGCTGATCGTGGCCAAAGATTCGGTCGACGTACGAACATCGCTGGCGATCTTATTGCCGGGCGAGACAAACTCCGGACCGCTGTACACCCTCCTCAATACCTTCACCGACGTCTTCGTGATTTGGCAGATAATCCTGCTCATAATCGGTGTGAAGGTAATATACGATTTCGCAACGCAGAAGGCTGCCATGACCGTAATCATTCCGACGATCGTGTTGGCAGCGATTTCTGCCGGCGTCAGCGCGCTGGTACCATAAGACGAAGTATTTGATCTACTGATAAGGAGATATCAATGGGACGAAACGGAAGACTTGCAGTTGTTCTTCTATTGTTCATAGGAGCAAGTGTTCTTGGTTACTCGACGAGCGCTTTGGCACAGACCGAGCAGCTATCGTTACAGCAATGCATCGATATGGCTTTGGAGAAGAATCTCGGAATCATCAGCAAGGAAGCCGCTGCTGATCGGGCAGGTCTTGACCGGCTCGACGCGTGGGGAGCAGCGTTACCGAGTTTAAGTGCCGATGCGCGCTACAACTTCTCGAAATCTTATGGCCCGATGTATATCCAGTTGCCGGATACGGCTTATATCGGAACCGACCCTGGTTCAAGGCGATATAGCACGGGCATCGGACTCTCGATGACCTTGTTTGACGGCGGTTACACATGGTTCCGCATCAAACAAGCCAATCAGTCGAAGCGCGCCGCTGAAAGCGATCTGCAGGATGCGATCAACAGCACGGCTTATCAGGTGAAGATTGCCTATTACACGTTGCTGCGCGAAATCATGCTCAAAAAGGTCCAGCAGGACGCTCTGGCGCGCTCGAAAAAGCAACTTGAAGTTACCAGCAGCCGTTATGATTTGGGCTCGGCCTCATTGTCCGAGAAACTCAAGGCGCAGGTTACTGTCGCCAATGATTCGCTGCAACTTCTGCAAAGAGAGAATAGTATTCGCGCAGCTGAATTCAATCTCAATGTAATAATGAAGCGCGATGTCGCCATGCGACTCGATCCGGTTGACAGCATGCGTGCGCAAACGACTAATGAAGGGCTGGACGAGCTTCTACGCAGAAGTGCCGAGCTCAACCCGGCGCTGAAACGTAGCAAACAGCAGATGGATGCGGCGCGGACCGGTGTGTGGATGTCGAAGCGCTCGTGGTTGCCGCGGGTTTCTGCGAGCATGAGCTGGGGCTGGACCCCGAACACAGGGAGCGACTGGTTCAAGTTCAAGTCAGATGACCGGTCTTACAGTTTCGGCATTGGTATCAGTTACGATATCTTTGACGGATTCGCGAAGAAGACGGATTATTCTCGCGCTAAGCTAACGGAAATGACCGCTCGCGAATCGTATCAAAACGACCTGAACACGCTCAATTCTGAAGTACGGCAAGCCTATCTGGATTATGACAAATCACGCCTACAGCTTGAGGTTGCCGAACTGGGGGCACGCTCGGCTGAAGAGGACATGAAATTGCAGCAGGAACGCTACCGGTTGGGAGCGTCTTCTATTCTTGAATTACTTGATGCCCAGGTATCACTGACACAATCGCAATCCAATCTCGTTCAAGCTTATTTCGACCTGAACAAGGCGATTGCCGATATGGCCAAGGCAGCGGGGGGAAGATAACGGAGTTCACGGACGCGAGAAGTTGCGGTCGGGAATTCGGAGTGGATTATGACAAAAAAGAAACGCACAATTCTGATTGTCGTCGGCGCAGCGGTGCTGCTGGCAATCTTTGTAATCGCCAATCTTAGCAAGAGTTCAGGCATCGTCAATATGGTGCAGACGGACAAAGTTAAGAAAGGCTCAATTGTATCGGAAGTCACCGCGACCGGCTCGGTCGTGGCGCGAACGACCGTCAAGATATCTGCAGATGTGTCGGCCAAAATCACCGAATTGCCGATCAAAGACGGTGACATCGTTAAGAAGGGGGATGTACTTATTCGTCTTGACCAGACCCGCTACCGCGCGGCCGTAGGTCAGGCCGAGGCATCGCTTGCCGCCGCCCGAGCCGCCGAAAAGCGAGCGGAAGCAAGTTTGCTCGAGGCCGAGCAGGCGCATCGGCGCAATAAGGAGATGTTCGAAGGGAAGCTGATTTCGGAAGAGACTTACACGCAAATTGAGACCAACTATCAGGTTGCTCGAGCGAATTTGGAGTCGGCGCAGTATTACACGAAGCAGCAGAATGCCGTACTTGAAGAAGTCAGGGATAATCTCGACAAGACCATCATAACTTCACCGATTGACGGTACCGTCGTCAGCTTAAATGCCGAAGTCGGCGAAATAGTCATGATTGGCACGATGAACAATGCCGGTACAGTCATCCTTACGGTTGCTGATCTGAATACAATCGAAGTTGAAGTTGAAGTCGATGAGACTGATGTTGCGCGGGTTCAGCTTGATCAGGAAGCACGGATCTCCGTCGACGCTTTTCCCGACACGACGTTTAAGGGCAAAGTCGTAGAGGTCGGCAACGCAGCACGGTCGTCGGGCTCAACGACCGATCGTGTTACCAACTTTCTGGTCACGATATTGCTGACGGAAGAGGTTCCGGGGATAAAGCCGGGAATGACGGCGACGGCCGACATCACAACTGCCAAGGTGAGTGACATTTTTCACGTTCCAATACAGGCAGTCGTAATGCGTCCGGAAAAAGTTGATACTCTTGACAAGGCTCCGGAGAAGGAGCCCGAATCGGGTGTCATTGCGGCTGAAGTGACCTCTGGGTCGGGCAAAGTTCCCGATGGTAAAAATGAGCCGAAGGAAATTGAGGGCGTATTCAAAATCGTCGACGGCACGGCCAAGTTTGTGCCCGTGAAGACGGGAATTTCTGATCAGCAGAATGTTGAAATCAAAGAAGGATTGGCGTTGGATGATCAGATTATTTCCGGCAGCTACAAGGTATTGCGCTCGTTGGAAGATGGCGCCAAGGTGAAGATTGAGCCAACTGCGAAGGAAGGTGAGAAAAAGTGAGCCACCTGATCGAAACCGCGAATCTTTGGAAAACATACAAGATGGGCGGGGAGGAACTGCACGCACTTAAGGGTGTCAACCTGACAGTCGCCAAGGGAGAGTATCTCGCAATTATGGGGCCTTCCGGTTCAGGCAAGTCGACGCTGATGAATCTGATCGGTTGTCTGGACACTCCGTCACAGGGGTCATACATTCTCAACGGGCGACAGGTCGCACAAATGAATGATGACGAACTCGCCCATATTCGCAACCGTGAAATCGGATTTGTATTTCAGACGTTCAATTTGCTGCCGCGAGCAACAGCGCTACATAATGTGGAACTGCCGTTGATTTATAACGGTACAGATTCCAAGACACGTATTGAGAGGGCAAAGCACGCTTTGGAACTGGTGGACTTGAGCGACCGCATGGGACACAAGCCCAATGAACTCTCGGGCGGACAGCGCCAGCGTGTCGCCGTGGCGCGTGCGTTAGTTAATAACCCTTCCATCATTCTTGCGGACGAACCCACCGGTAACCTCGATTCGAAGACCGGAGAAGAGATTATGGGTCTGTTCGCGCGTCTTCATATCGAAGGCAATACGATTATTGTCGTCACCCACGAACCGGAGATCGCGCTGCACGCCAATCGCGTAATTTATATTCGCGACGGCAACATTGAGAAAGAAGTCATTACTTCCAGCGATACAGTGGCTCTATGATTTTTGAGACCCTCAAATTGGCGTCATCCGCCCTGTGGGTCAACAAACTTCGCACCGGATTGACGTTGTTGGGCTTGATGATCGGTATAGCGTCGGTCATCGGCATCATCTCCCTTTTGGAAGGGATGATGACTCGCATCAATCGGCTTTTTGAAGAGCAGGGCACGACCACGATCTTTGTTACTCGCTTCGGTATCATCACATCCGAAGACGAATTCCTGCGCGCCATAAGAAGGAAAAAGCTCACTATTGCCGATGCCAAAGCAATCGAAAAGGGCTGCCCGCTTGCGGAGGAAGTTGGCTTGGAAGTCAGTGATAATCTTACTGTCAAGTCGGGCAGCGAGACGCTGTTTAATGTCCAGGTTTTTGGAAATACCGCAAACTCGATTCTGATGCGGGACTTGGATGTGGAGGAAGGTCGTTTCATTTCCGAGTCGGACGATGAGCATCGTGCAAACGTCGCGATAATCGGGCAGGAAGTTCGCAAACAGCTGTTCCCAATCGGGAATCCGATAGGGAAAGAACTAACCATTCAAGGTGTTCGCTTCACCGTGATCGGGGTCGGAGAAGAAAAAGGCTCGGTATTCGGTGAAAACATGGACCGCTACTGCCGAATCCCGGCCAATACAATGCTTAAGATGACAGGCCGACGGCAGGATATTGACATCACCATCAAAGTGCGCTCGGAGTCCGTACTCGATGCGGCGATGGATGAGATTCGCACCGTCCTAAGGGCGCGGCGCGGGGTCAAGTACCACGATCCTGATGATTTCGCCCTGCTGACGGCGGAAATGATGATGAAGTTTTTTGATTCGTTTAGCAGCAATGCACGATTAATCGCATTTGCGATTCCGATGATTTCGATTGTCGTCGCCGGTATTGTGGTAATGAATATCATGATGGTTTCGGTCACCGAGCGAACGCGTGAAATCGGAATCCGCAAAGCAATTGGCGCCAGGCAACGGAATATTCTTGCGCAGTTTTTGTTGGAAGCCTCGTTAATGTCCCTGTTGGGTGGAATCATCGGCACAGCGCTGGGTCTGTGGCTGTCATACTTGGTTGCGGACAAATTAAGCATTATGTTTGTCATTTCACCACTGGCAGTTGGTATTGGACTGGTAATCCCGATCGCGATCGGCTTGTTTTTTGGCATCTATCCGGCTTGGAAGGCGGCCAATTTGGATCCGATTGAAGCTTTGAGGTTTGAGTAGTGAATATCTTTGAAACTAAAGAAGGTATCCTTCTCGCCCTTGATTCGATTAGGGCGAACAAATTTCGTTCGTTCCTGACGATCTTGGGTGTCATGATCGGGGTCAGCTCGGTAATAGCGATGGTTGCCTTAATCGAAGGTCTGAATTCGGCGGTGGCGAGTGATATTGAGGCGATGGGGAGCAACGTCATATATATCATGAAATATCCGCCGGAAATGAATCACAACGAACTGACCGAAGAGGACCGCAAGCGTAAGCCGATCACGATGCTGGAGGTGGAAGCGGTACGGGAGAATTGTCCTTCGGTTGATGGCGTAAGTCCACAGAACTACTATTTCCGTCCGGGCGGCAATCTGGTCAAGTACAAGAATAAGTCTTCAGATCGGACCGCCGTGTTTGGAACCAGCGCAGACTTCGAAGCCGTAAATAATCGATTTGTGGAGCGCGGACGTTTTTTCAGCGAATCAGAGGACAAGAATCGCTCCATGGTCTGCGTCATCGGCAGCGATTTGGCTGATGCGTTGTTCGAGAACAGCGACCCGTTGAACAAGAGTATCCTGATGAACAATACGCGCCTGCGCGTGGTTGGTATTCTTGAGAAGCAAGATCGGACTTTTGGAGGCGGCCAAAACAATCTGATTGCACTGCCATACGGTACATTTGCCAAATTATATCCGTGGGAGAAGGAACTGTTCTTGGCGGTCAAGGCAAGAGATGCCGCGATGATTGAGAAGGCGCAAGATGAGATCAGACAGGCTTTGAGACGGGTCAGGGGCGTCAAATACAATCAAGAAGACAACTTCGCGATGTTTACGCAGGAGTCGGCGACGCAGATGTACGAAGAAGCCACCAATATCATCTGGCTGATCATGATCGGCATATCGTCGATCGGCTTGATGGTTGGCGGTATCGGGGTACTCAATATTATGCTTGTATCGGTAACGGAGCGAACTCGTGAGATCGGTGTTCGCAAAGCGATTGGCGCACGCCGGGCCAATGTGTTCTTCCAGTTCCTGATTGAGGCAATGACGCTGTCCGGTTCAGGGGGTGTAATAGGTATCGTCTTTGGTCTGCTTTTGGCTCTGCTGATCTCGGCGGTATCGCCATTACCGATGGTTGTGCCTCTTGCAGGCGTACTTGTCAGCTTCACGCTATCGGTGGGAGTCGGCTTGGTGGCTGGAATCGTGCCGGCTTGGCGTGCAGCCTCTGTGGACCCGATTGTGAGTCTCCGCTACGAATAGTAAATCGCGCGTTTTCCGCCCAAATCTGAAGCTCCTAATCGCCAAGACAGTCAATCTTCATCGGACTGAACAATTGCCTGCGGCTGCGCGTATAAATTGTGCTTGCCGAAGTCTTTTAACGCCATAAGTTGGCACCCATCGAGCAGGAGATCTGAATGTTGATTTTATCCAGGCTTGCAATGATCGCGACCGCGGTTTTGTGTCTATTAGCGACAAAATCCTACGGGGAGGAAGTCGAGGACATCAATCTCGTTCGTTCCAAGTTCTTCATCGACCATACAGTTTTTGCCGACACGGCAGGCAATCGTCTTGAAGTCTATTACAAGATTTTCAATGACGGTTTGCACTATGTCAAAAAGGGCGACAAGTATGTGGCAAACTACGAAATCAGTATCATCATCAGCGGCGACAAAGACAAACAGGTCACGGGCCGCTCGGTTGAGCGAAACTATGTGCTGGACAACTATGAGTTGACGCATTCGGATGTAGGGTTCTTGATCAATCAAGTATCATTACCGTTACCGGCGGGCGAATTTGAAATGAAGTGCAAGTTGATCGACCACAACTCGAATGAGGCTTCATCGATTGAGGCAAAGATCAAGAGTCCGGCATACCGTCTGAACGGCGATGTTTCCGAAATTCAGTTTGTTCAGGAAGTCGCGACGGTCGACGCAAGCTCTCCATTCAACAAGGGTGGGATTGCAGCTGTGCCGAGCGTTGAGCGATCGCTGGATGGCGAGTTGCAGAAGGTCGGGTTCTATTGCGAGTTGTATGTCGCGGATTACTTGGGCAAAGAAGTTGACCTCATTACGACGGTCAAATCGAAGCGCTCGGGACTGATTACCGAAAAAACGATTCCGATCACGATCGATTCAACGCAGATTGCGACAACCCAATTCTTAGATGTCTCGGGTCTCATCCCCGGAGACTATTCGCTGGAGGTGGAGCTTGAAGCGGGCGGCAAACAGATTTCGCGTCGCGAAGCGAGATTCATATTGAAGTGGTCAATGGCTTCTCTAATAAAGAATGATTTCGAGTACGCTGTCGAACAACTTAAGTACATCGTCGACAAAGACGAAAAGAAGACCTTGTTAGCTGCTCCCGATTCAGAGCGAACAGCCGCGTTTGAGACGTGGTGGAAGGCAAAGGATCCGACTCCGACGACGGCAGAGAACGAGTTTCGGGAGGAGTACTACCGCCGCATTCGGTACGCGGATCAATACTATTCGACGATTAACCGCGAGGGCTGGTTGACCGATCGCGGTTCGATTTACATTCGTTGGGGGGAGCCTGACCAAATTGACCGCTACCCGTTTGAGTTGGGCCGGAAACCCTATCAAATCTGGTATTATTATAGCCAACGACGGCAATTTTACTTTGTTGACGACCGCGGTGACGGCGACTTCCAGTTGCAGTATCCCTATGATGGAGACTGGCGGAGTCGCGGAAGCATGGGACCATAGAAGGAGAGTAAGGGAGATCGTGAGAGCATGAAACGGATTATGTTAGTGACACTCCTGCTGGTGAGCTTGGCAGGAACGGCAATTGCGCAGTCTCTGATTGACCCGATACGCATTTGGGCCGATGGTTCATCGTATCTTCACTTTCAAGACCGCACCAAGAGCTATGTTGAGATTTACTGTGCGTTTCAACGTGCTGATTTTCAGTTTGAGGACAAGAGCGGTGCATTTGAAGCGGTCGGATTCCTGTATGCTGAAGCATTTGACAAGGATGGGATATTAGCGGACAGCAGTTCACGTTTTGTCCCAATGACGGTGCAATTTCTTGAAGACGCCTACAAGAAGGATGTGCGAATGTTTGATGCTCTACCGCTCTTGCTGGCACCGGGGAAGTATAGCCTCAAGGTAACCGCCGTAGATGCTGTCACGAAGCGAAGTGGAATCGCTACTTTTGAACTGGCTGTTCGTGATTTCTCCGGGGAAGATCTAAAGATGTCGGATATAGAGATGGCGTACGATATCCAGCCACTTGATTCGACTGCAACAATCTCTTCTTTAATCAAGGCTAGTAAGCGCGTATTGCCGAACCCCAATCGTTATTTTTCCAATGATGACTCGTTGATTTACTACTACACCGAAGTCTACAATCTCTCTGAAAAGAGCGTGCCAAGCAATGAGTTTACAGTTCAGGCAACGCTCCATGATGCCTTTGGATATGAACTGCGGAAATATGCGCTAAGGTCGCACAAGAAGCCCGGGACCACTGCCGTCCTGACCGATGCCGTACCAGTAAAGGGCATTCCGGGAGGGGCTTACGAACTTCATATTGAGGTCAAGGATCTGGCGACTGGTCTGAAAACTTCTGCCAGCAAGAGATTCATGATGATTTACGGCTTTGAGCAACTCTCTCCGACGATGGCAGATTCTTCCGCCTTTAATGTTATGGACGCGCAATTGATGGAGCAGGTGATTAAGTACATCAGTACATCGGAAGAGAAGAACATGTATCGCGATCTGGACCTGGAAGGTAAGAAAGCCTTTTTGGCGCAGTTCTGGGATCGCAAGAATCCAAAGCCGGGAAGTCCGGTAAACGAGTTCAAGAACGAGATTTTCCGCAGGTTCGCATACGCAAATCAGTACTACTCGACGACTCTGGTTACGAAGGACGATGGTTGGAAAACCGATCGCGGCCGCATCTATATAACCTACGGTAATCCGGACAACATAGAAAGACATCCGTCGTCAATGGGTCAAAAACCGTTTGAACGCTGGTTCTATGATCGTCTTCCGGGTCAGACGGGGAACGATTATTGCCTGTTTGTCGACCTTGACGGATACGGTAATTACCGATTAGTCCACTCCACAATTAAAGGCGAGATATCCAATCCGGAGTGGGAAGCAAAAATCGAAAACGATCTGCTACGCTAAAGCGTGACGCGTCCCAAGCGAGCATTGCTGACAGCACTCCTGACGCTGGCAACGGCATATTTGGCGATATGCGCCGTCGCCTTCTTCTGGCAACGGAAGATAATCTATCATCCCAATCGCACTGTGTTCGCTACGCCGGTTGAAGCCGGTATGCCGTTTGATCCGTTGAAGCTGGTTTCTTCCGACAGTGTTCACTTCACAGTTTGGCGAATTCCCAATTTAGAAAGCCAATCGGCTGTCGTCTGCTTCCACGGTAATGCCGACAACATTTCAGCGAATATCGATCTCTATCTTACCTGGTATAATCTCGGTGCAACGGTCATTGCATGCGAGTATCGCGGCTATCTTGATTCTGAAGGAGAACCCTCGGAAGATGCGATTGAGCGTGATCTTACTGTCTTAGCAGACACGATGAAACTGTGGTACTCCGGGAAGAAGGTCAAGGTCATTGCGTTCGGACGTTCACTTGGAGGAGCAGTTGCCGCAAAGTTTGCCTTGAAATATCCAGTTGATGGACTTATTCTCGAGTCGACCTTTAGCGCTATGCACGACGTAGCCCAATTGCAGTTCCCGTTCCTTCCGACCAAGCTGCTCCTGCAGGAACAATATGATTCAGAGTCTATCCTTCACCAACTCGAGATACCGGTGCTGGTCATTCACAGTCCGTCGGACGAAATTATTCCGTTTCACTTGGGACGTAAACTCTACAATGCTGCAAACGAGCCCAAGGAATTTGTAGAAATTCAGGGCGGTCACAACGCCGGCATAAACATGTCTCGTGACCAGATTGAATCGGCCTACCGAGACTTTCTCAAGAAGATCAGATTGCAGAAGTGATACCCAACTTGTCCGCTTGTGGATTTCCAATTATCAATCGGCGACAATTGAAAAGCCGCCGGACTCTCGTTCCGGCGGCTTGCAAAGATCTTCCGATTGCTCGGTTTGACGGAAGATCTGACTAATTCGAACCTTTGTTGTTGTCGTCCGCATCCATTTTGGTAGCCGATGTCTTTTGGAGCGGCGGAGCGACTGCGGCAACTTGCGCTGACATAACGACGGGAATCGAGTAGCGCGTCTTCGCAACGTCACTGCAGGCAAAGGTAAATGACTTGGTGAAATCCTGTCCGGTGAAGTTCTTCGATACGGAGAATTTTAATTCCTTGGTTCCGCCCGGCGGGATCTCTCTGTCATCCATTTCCAACTCGACAAAGCCGTAGGGCCTGGCGATGACGGATAGCTTCACCGGCATTTTCGTTACGTTTTTCATCACGATTGACTGGGTATTGCCTTTGGATGATTGGTCCCACTTTACTGAACCAGCCGACAAATTCAGAGGTGCCAGTGAATCGGGATGCTCTTTCGGATAAATCGTGGCACTAAACTTCAGCTGGAAATTACCCATATTGTTGTCGTTGCAGCTCACGGTCGCCGTTTTTGTGACGTTACCTCTCTGTCCGGGGTTGGCTCGAAACACGAGTTCAACTTCGGCGCTGTCGCCGGCCGCCACGACCTCTTTCTTGAGCGGCGCCTTGGTGCAACCACAGGCAGGTTTGACGCGGAGGATCTTAAGCGAGTCCTCGCCGCGACTGTGCAGCCAATACGAGTGGCTAACGCTGGCATCGTTGGGCATGTGGCCAAAATCAAAACTGACCTCGCCGACTTGAACTTTGGCTTTGCTGGGCGGAAACGCGCTAAGTTCAGGTGCCTTCGATTGAGCAAGAAGTACGGAAGCGGTTAAAATCGAAATCGCTATGGTGGTTAACTTTCTCAAATTGTCCTCCGGAGGTTCCATTTATCGATAGACTATTACTACTAAACCGTGATTTTGCCGGCATGTTCACAAATTGCGGGAACATGCGTAAAAAAAGCGCCAATCTTGTGATCGGCGCTCGAATCTTTGTCCACCCTACAAGGTCGGTTATTTCTTACCGCCTTGTTGGACAGATGCGCCGGCCTTAGTCGTATCGACATAAGGCACCTTCTTTGCCGGCCCGGGTCTGGTGACCGGAGCCGCTATTTCCGTAACCCCGAAAGTAACGGGTACAGTAAATCTCGTCTTGGCGGAATCGGAAAGTTCGATGGTGAATGACTTCTTGAACTCACTTTCATCGAATAGCTTGTCAACCCTGACTTTGATCTCCTTGCTTTTGCCTGGCTTAATCTCATCGTCGGGCAGGGCAATTTCAACAAAGCCAAACGGTTGGCTGACCAGCTTCATCCGGACAGGAGCAGAGGAGATGTTCTTTACAAGAAGCTTTTGTTCCTTTGCTCTCTCTTCGGCATTCCATTTCAAACGAGTGGATGACAGACTGACTGTCGACAATGAGTCTGGAGATTCACCGTTATATATCTTCACGTTCAACCGTAGCTGAAAGGACGAGCGATCATTATCATTGCAGGTCACAGTCGCACTTTTTGCCAGAATGCCTCTCTGGGTTGCCGTGGCGTGAAATATCAATTCAACCGAGCCGCTGTCACCGACAGCGATCACCTCTTTTTGCAGAGGTGCTTTAGTGCATCCTCAGCCAGGGCGGACGCTAAGAATCTTAAGCGAATCCTCGCCGCGGCTGTGCATCCAATACGCGTGGCTTACATAAGCGTCGCTGGGGATCCAGCCGAAGTGAAAATCGGTGTTGTCTATATATATTTTGGCCTTGCTTGGCGGGATTGCGCTGGGTGCTTTCTGCGCCGGTAGACCGGGCGTTTGCGCCAAGGCGATGCCGCACATAATCAGGCAAAGCAGATAAATACTGACGAGTCTCTTCAAGTCATCCTCCGAAGTGAATTGCTACAGTAGGGTAGTTTAATGCCAAAATAGTAACCTGTCAAGATGCATTCTCCCATTGATTATGAGCCTTTTTGCAGGTTCGCCTTGGCGGAACTCAACGACTCTGCCACGCGGACCGGGATGGTATAACGGCTCTTGGAGGCATCATTGAATTCAATAGTGAACGATTTGGTGTAATTCTTTTGTGGCGGAGCCGTTTTGATCTTCACCAGGATTTTGCCGATCCCATTCGGCGGGACTGGAACTTTCGGCATCTCCAGAGTCAAAACCTCTGTCGGCCAGATAACTGCGCGCGGGAGAATCTCGCTGTTTGTACGATTCTCAAATTCGACCATGACCGTCTTGCCAAAATCGGCGTTGGTCAGATTCAGCTTTTCATTCTTTGTGATCTTAACAGGCCCAATTGACTCCTTGTCTTCATGGACATAACCCGTGAACGCCAATTCAAGCGAACTGCTGATGGGATCATTAGAGCTTACATTGACCGTTTTGTTCTGTGATTTGCGGCGGGTACCGATATCAAAAACCACTTCGATAGGAACGCTATCATTGACCGCGATAGCGCCGGTCGGATTTGTGGTTTTCGTGCAACCGCAGCTCACCTGGACGCTATGAATGCGGAGACTATCCGTGCCGATATTGTTGACCCAAAAGGTATGCGCCACTTTTGCACCTTGCGGCATATAACCCATGTCAAACCTCGGCTCGACAACCAGCGCCTTTGGCCCCCGTTGCTGGGCGAAGGTGATGCCCGTGCAAAGAGCTAGCGCCACTCCAAGCATAAAGTATCTATGTTTCATTCTTACTCCTGGAAATTTGAATCAACTTATTAAAATCTAACGGGTGATTGATATCGGAATCGTAAATCGTGACTGTTTCTGGTCGTTGAAAACAACGGTGATCGATTCATCTAATCTATCTTCGCTGACCAAACCGGCAATCAATTTTACACGCATGGTTTCCGTTTTGCCAGGAATTATTTGCCTGTAGGGCATTTCGATTTCAAGAAAATTCGGCTTGCCGCCGTCCGCTACGCGAGGCATTATATTCTTTCCGGTGTTATTGATAATTTCAATTTGGCCCGTGGCACTACTCGGGTTGTTTTTCAAGTACACCAACTCCGGAGTGACCTTTATCGGTGGCTGGGGATCGTCCGGCTTCAGGTTAAAACCTGACAAGGTGACAGTAAGCCTCGGAGTTTCTCTACTGTCTGTATAGAAAACAGGGGACTTTTGGAAGGTTCCCTGGCGTATCTTGGCGGTTTCAAGTAGAATCTCAACCTCAAGGGACTCACCGGGCGCGAGTTGCTTTTTCTTAAGAGGTATTTGCGTACAACCACATCCGGGGACGACTCGGGTGATGGTGACGATGGTGTCGCACTGATTGACAAGAGTCGCCCGGTGTTTGATCGTCGAGCCGAAGGGGACATAACCAAAATCGAATCGACCTCCAACGAGTTCTATGTCTTCACTAGCGGTTGCGGTAGCAACCGGCGCAAGTCCGATCACTAATGCAAAGGCAATATTCCGGAGTCGATTCACGACTTTTGCTGGTTCAATCATAACATTTGA
The DNA here is from genome assembly GCA_964370935.1 of uncultured Ignavibacteria bacterium. Lineage (GTDB taxonomy): Bacteria > Zixibacteria > MSB-5A5 > CAIYYT01 > CAIYYT01 > JADJGC01. The sequence goes on from CAYJKI010000008.1 coordinate 106,643, forward strand.
CGACAATGCTAAACCTCTGATAATTCAATTGTTACCGCAGTTTTCGGCCAATTTGTAGTTTTATACAAGCCGGATCGCGATAGAGATACACTTTTTTTGAAAATTATCGATAAAAAAGATTGACGACTGCACACGCGTGCAGTATGTATGATCTGGATGAAAGACAGGGAATTAGGAGGTATCAATGTCCCCGTACGAAGATCTCACTGATCGCCAGCGCGAGGTTTATCGGTATATCGAGGAGCGTATCAACCGGGAGGGGCGACCTCCGACAATTCGTGAAATTGGCGAGGCGTTTGGGCTGAGTTCCACCAATGCTGTACGCGACCTGGTAAAGGCGCTAATCAGAAAAGGTTACATCGAGAAGTCGGCGGCCGTTTCACGCGGGATACGCCTGGTAAAGGAGAGCATCGCCGATGCCGTAATGGTACCCTTGGTCGGCGAAGTCCCGGCCGGTCAACCGATGCTTGCCGAAGAGAACATCACTGACCGGATTGTGGTCGATCGTTCTTTTCTGCCTTCGGGTGACCTATTCACTCTGAAAGTGAGGGGAGAGAGCATGAAGAATGCCGGCATCTTCGATGGCGACTTTGTTCTGGTAAAGAAGCAGTCTTCAGCCGAGCCGGGTGATATCGTTGTCGCAGTAATCGGTGATGAGGCGACCGTCAAGCGGTTCTTTCCCGAGAAGCGGCGAGTTCGACTTGAGCCGGAAAACGAGGCGTTTGGTCCGATCATCGTAGAAAAGAACGCACCGGGATTCTATTTAGCGGGCAAGGTCGTCGGATTGATGAGGCGGATGTAGTACGCCTGTAGGTTCAGGGCGCAGCAGACATTTGAGAGAAGCGAATGTATCAGAATCTTGATGACGAAATCGAAGTGATCGCCGTGTTTGAGCGTCGGAGTCTCAAACCTTGCAGGTTTCGTTGGCGCGGCAAGACCTACAAGATCGACCGCATCACGGGAGATTGGACATCTGATGTCGGTCAGGCAAAACTACGTTACTTTGCGATCGTAGATTCGACTTCGAATTTTTTTCAGCTATGTTATGATGAGCGTGCTGTGAGTTGGACAATCGCGAAAGTGTGGGTGGAGTGAAGATGTTCTCTTCCAACGTGCAGCTATCAACTTAGATCTTGCTTTTGAGTTTCTTCACGGCCGGCTGGCCGATTATTCCCAATTTATTGAGTCCATTCAAAGCTGCTGTTTTGTAGGCATCGGCGATCGTCGGATAGTTATATACCGTGTCGGCGAAGTAGTCGATCGTACCCCCGAATGACATTACGGCCTGACCGATATGGATGATTTCTGTGGCTCGCTCACCGATGATGTGAACGCCGAGCAGTTTGCGCGTATTGCGATCAAAAATCAGTTTCAATATGCCATCGTGATCATTGTTAATCTGTCCGCGCGGCAGTTCGAAGAAGTGGGCGATACCGGTTTCGTAGGCGCGATTCTTTTCTTGCAGTGATTCCTCGGTCTCACCGACATAGGAAATCTCGGGAATGGTATAGATGCCAAAGGGGAGAGGCACCTTTTTGCGGGTCTTCGCATTGCCGCCAAATGCCGACAATGTTGCGCGGCGGCCCTGGTCCATTGATGTCGAGGCAAGCGAAGGAAATCCGATCACATCACCGACGGCATAGACGTTTTTCACCTTGGTGCGAAAGTTACCGTCCACTGCGATAATCTGGTAGCTGTCGGTTTTCAGCCCGATCTTGTCAAGCTCGAGTTTGTCGGTGTTGCCCAGCCGGCCGGCTGTGACGAGCAAGACGTCAGAATTGATGACTTTGCCGTTTTCGAGCGTGAGCGTGACGCCTTCTTCGGTTGCACTGATCTTGCTAGCCGGCGACCCGAGTTCCATGTCGATACCGCCGTCGCTCATTAATTCGAAGAGCGTGTCGGCAAATTTGGTATCGAGGAAACTTAGGAGACGATCGCGCTTGTCGATCAAAGTGACTTTGATATCAAGCTTGGAAAAGATGCTTGCCCACTCACAACCGATGACGCCACCGCCCAAAATCGCCATGCGCGCGGGGATATTTTGCAGATCAAGAATCGACTCACCGTCGAAGACGCGCTGACTGTCGTAGCACAAACCTGGAAGATGCATCGGTCGTGTGCCGGTGGCAATGACGATGAACTCGGCTTCGAGTTCAGCGATCTGGGTTTCGCCCTGAAAGATACCGATCCTGTGGGGATCGAGGAACCGCGCAACACCTCCGAAAAGCGAGATGCCGTTGCGGTGAAGCTGGTCGATAATGACCATCATTTCGTTTTCGACAACGATGTTTTTGCGATGCATCAACTCTTGAATTGTGACATTCTTTTTGAAAGCAATCTCAAACCCATAAAAGGAACGCTTCTTGAGCCCGTCATAGTAAAGGGAAGTTTCGCGCAATGTCTTGGAGGGAAGAGTACCGGTGTGAACGCAAACTCCGCCAACCACTGCGTTCTTTTCCACAATGGCAGACCGCTTTCCAAGTTTGCAGGCCTGAATTGCCGCCCAATTCCCAGCCGGGCCGGAACCTATAACGACGACATCAAACTTATCTCTAATCACAGCAGTAATATACGGCGATTGAATTAGAATGACAAATGCTCTGTGGCTGCCGGAGTATTTTGGGTCTATTCGGGTCGCTATTCGCCAAGGCACCGGAAATATCTGTGGAAGTTGTTGCGGCACAAGCGAAATCGAACGTATTATTTTTGTTGCGCCGAGGAGCGGATATTCGTATCATATGCAATTCCCACGGTCAGTGCCGTGGAATTTGTTTTTAAGATGAAGAGTTCGTATCAGATAGAGATAGAGGGAAAGCTAACGACCATTGTCGAACCGGTCGTTTTAGAAGCGGGGGCCGAATTGGTCGAACTTCAATTGGTTCAGCGAAAGTCAAGCGCGTTGCTTCGGCTTCTGGTAGATAAGCCAGGCGGAATCACCTTAGATGACTGCACGGCAATATCCCGGGGTGTTTCGTTTTTATTGGAAACGACAGATCCGCTGGAGGGACGGTACACATTAGAGGTATCTTCTCCCGGGCTCGACCGCCCTCTGACGACAGAGGCAGATTTTCGCCGAAAGATCGGTGAAGAGATAAAGTTATTCTTTAAGCAAGATGAACGGACAATGGAAGTCGCAGGCGAGATCGTTAAAGTAGAAGACAAGCGTTTGACTCTAATGACAGGAGAGGGAGAGCAGGATTTCCTTCTGGAGAATGTCGTGAGGGGCAAGATAATATTTTGATCCTATTCGGAGTAGTTGATGGAGTATAATGTCATTGAGGCGCTCAATCAGATCGCCGCTGAAAAGAACATGGAGATCGATTACGTAATCGATACCCTGAAGTCTTCGCTGGTCACGGCCGCCAAGAAGAAATATGGCGATGGCGACAATATCACGGTTGACATCGACCGGAAGAGCGGCGACATCAAGATGCATGCGGTGAAGATGGTCGTAGAGTCGGTGGATAATCCCTACACGGAAATCTCGCTGCTCGATGCCATGGATATTGATGACAGCGCCGAAGTCGGCGACGAAGTTGAAATCGATATCCCGTTTGAAGAGTTTGGCCGCAATGCGATAGCTTCTGCCAAGCAGATTCTGATTCAGAAGGTGCGCGAGGCCGAGCGCGAGACAGTCTACAACGAGTACTCCAAGAAAATCGGCGAGTTGGTTACCGGATCGGTGCAGCAGGTTGACAAGGGGAATATCATTGTTAACCTTGGCCGCGCCGAAGCTGTGATTCCGGTGAAAGAGCAAATCTCGAAAGAGAAGTATCGCCAGGGCGACCGGGTACGTGCGATTATTAGCGAAGTTCAAAAGCAGCAGCGCGGTCCGCAGGTCGTATTGTCCCGGGCGAATAATTCATTTTTGATCAGATTATTTGAGCTTGAGGTACCCGAAATTTTCGAGCGCATCATTGAAATTCGCGCCGTGGCGCGCGAACCCGGGGAACGCGCAAAGGTTGCTGTGAGTTCCGCCGACGAGCGCATCGATCCAGTCGGCGCTTGCGTCGGTGTCAAGGGTGTGCGCGTGCAAGCGATCGTGCGCGAGCTCAATAACGAGCGAATCGATATCGTTCCGTATCATCCGGATCCGGAAATATTCGTTACCCGTGCGCTGGCTCCGACCAAAGTCGTTCGAATCGAGACCGTGTCTGAAGAGAACACGATGGTGATTGTCGTGGAAGACGATCAACTGTCATTAGCAATCGGCAAGGGCGGGCAGAATGCCCGACTCGCTGCCAAGTTGACCGGCTGGAAGGTGAACATCCTTTCCGAGACCGACTTCTTTGACAAGAAGCGCGAAGAAGCCGAGTCAAAGGTTGAAGTGTCAAAGCTTTCCATTGGCGATGCAACGATCAAGAAGCTGATAGAGAATGATTACAAGTTCGTACAAGATATTCTCGAGGTACCGGCTTCTCGCTTAACGGAGATCGAAGGTATCGGACCGAAAAAGGCCGACCAGATTATCGAGGCCGCTCGCGAGTATATCTTCCAGGTTCAGGCTAACAAAGCCGAGGCGGACCAACTTGAGGGCGAAGAGGAAGAAGTGCTGGATCAGCCAAAGAAGAAGAAGGGCCCGAAGAGTATCAAAGACCTCTTTGTCGACGACGATAAGATCGACGACGATGCGGGTGGAGACAAAGAGAAATAGTAACAGTGCCGACGGGCCGGTTGAGGCGAATCAGGGATGGTTTCTCAACAGTGAAAGTGGAGCATGGGTAAAAAGCGTTTATACGAAGTTGCCAAAGATTACAATATCTCTTCCGACGCGATCGTGAAGCTGGTTCGCGAGCTTGGCTTTGAAGTCAAGTCGCATATGTCGACGGCTGACGACGACGTGCTGGCGGCAATCGCATCGAAGTTTTCGGCCGAGAAGGAATCGGTCAAACTAGAGATCGATCGTCGCAAGAAGATCCAGCAGGATGCCGCCGAGAAAGTTTTCGAAGTATTCGAGGAAGCTGAAGCGGCCGGTACGGAAAAGATTGTATCCAAACCACAGATCATCGAGCGCAACGCCCGCCAACTGACCCAGCTTCGCAAAAAGAAACGCGACCGCAAGAAGAAAAAACGCCACACAGACATCAACGTTGCCGACGTGAAAGCTGCCGTCAAGAAGACGATGGCAAAGATCGATCTCGGCAAACGTGTGAAAAAGTACAAGCGGCGCGAAAAGCCCGATGGCACTGTGGTCGAAGAAGAGACGAATGTAATTCAGGTTACTGAATACATGTCGCTTGCCGAGCTGGCGGCAATCATTGGCGTGAAGCCCGCCGACTTGATTGCCAAGTGCATGGAACTGGGCATGATGGTGACGATTAATCAGCGCCTCGACCTGACCACAATCGAAACCCTCGCACTTGAGTACAGCCTCGAGATAGAAGAAGTCAAAGAGATCGGTATTGAAGAGGAAGAAGAAGAAGAGGAAGATGACGGCGATCAGAAGCCGCGTGCTCCAATTGTCACGATCATGGGACACGTCGATCACGGCAAAACTTCACTTCTCGATTTTATCCGCAAGAGCAACGTCGCTGCGGGCGAGTCTGGTCTGATTACCCAGCATATTGGCGCATATCAGGTGGCGACACCATCAGGTGAAATTACATTTCTTGACACACCGGGCCATGAAGCATTCACAGCGATGCGCGCCCGTGGTGCACATATCACGGACATTGTTGTCGTGGTGGTGGCTGCCGATGACGGTGTCATGCCGCAGACAATTGAAGCGGTTGATCATGCGCGCGCGGCTGATGTGCCGATCATTGTAGCAATCAATAAGATGGATAAACCCGGTGCGAAGCCAGATCATATAAAGCAACAGCTTGCGGGCAGAAATCTCGTTCCGGAAGAGTGGGGCGGCAAGACGATTTATGTCGAAGTGTCAGCCAAGACCGGCGCCGGCGTCGAGAAGTTAATGGAAATGATACTGCTTCAGGCTGAAGTTCTAGAGTTGACGAGCAACCCGGATCATCTGGCGCGCGGCACTGTAGTGGAAGCCAAGCTCGACAAGGGCCGTGGCGTAGTCGCGACGATTATTGTCGACAAGGGCACGCTTTATGTCGGCGACCCCATCGTGGCGGGCAACTTTGCCGGCCGGGTGCGCGCTTTGATCAATGACAAGGGTGAAAAGCAAGAACAGGTTCTACCGGGCGAGCCATCGCAGGTGGTGGGACTATCGGGCGTTCCGCAGGCGGGCGACTCGTTCATGGCGGTTGGCAGCGAGTCTGAAGCTCGCGAGATTTCTCTCAAGCGCCAGCAGATTAAGCGTGAACAAGAGTATCGCCAGATCAAACGTGTTAGTTTGATGAACGTCTATGATCAAATCAAAGAGGGCCAGATCAAGGATCTTAACATCGTAATCAAGGGTGACGTGGATGGCTCTGTACAGGTGTTGCGAGACACGCTGGAAAAAATCAGCACATCGGAAGTGCGTGTGAACGTGATCCATCATGGTGTTGGCGCAATCACCGAGTCGGATATTCTCCTGGCGGCAGCCTCTGACGCGATTGTCATCGGATTCCATGTTAGACCCGATTCGCGTGCTCGTGAAGTGGCGGCTCGCGAGAAGATTGATGTTCGCCTATATACGATCATATATGAAGCCGAAAGCGATATCCGCAAGGCTCTCGAAGGACTGCTTGAGCCGGATCACGAAGAGCGCATTACCGGTGTCGCAATGGTGAAGGACTTATTCCGAGTACCGAAGGTTGGCGTCATTGCGGGCTGTTCGGTGCAATCAGGCATCATTCATAAGAGTGACCGTGCCCGCATTATTCGCGACAGTATCGCGATTTATACCGGCAACATCCACTCATTGCGCCGGTTCAAGGATGACGCACGTGAAGTGGCGGCGGGACTGGAGTGCGGAATCAAGGTCGAAAACTATGATGATGTCAAGGAAGGCGACTTGATAGAGGCCTTCGAGACGGTGGAGATTGCCCGTAAGCTTTAAAACCAATGTACCTCGGCACGCTTCGCATTGTACTGCATATACCTCAGTCGCGTTCACTGAAATCAAAGCGCCATGTGATCAAAGCGATCAAGGACCGATTGAAGAACAAATTTAACGTTTCTGTGGCGGAAGTTGACGACAACGACCTATGGCAACGTGCCACGCTCGGTGTCGCGATTGTTGCGAACGAAGGCCAATTCTTAGACCAGGTGCTTTCGCAAGTAGAGTCCTTCATTGCCTCCAACCCCGAAGTCAACATCATTGACGTCGAGAGAATCGATTACTAATGGCCGATACCAAACGCACCGATCGTCTTCGCGTTCAGATCAAAGAAATCATTTCGGAGATTATTCAGCGTAAGCTAAAAGACCCGCATGTCGGCATGATCACGATCACGGAGGTGACCGTGACTCGCGATTTAAGTGAAGCAGTCGTGTTCTATTCTGTATTCGGCGACACGTTGGTGCGCAAAGAGACGAACAAGACGCTGGATCGAGCAAGAGGATTCATACAATCGGAGTTAGGCAAGACTCTGCATATTCGCCGGGTTCCAAGTTTGCGATTCGAAATAGACAAGTCAATTGATCAGGGTCTGCGAATACAGCACTTGCTTGACCAAATTCATGAGAATAAGCCGGATGACAGCGAACCGGAATAGCTTAATCAATAGCATCATTGCGCGAATGAAGCAGGGCGGCAAAGTCCTGATAGTCTCGCATATCAGCCCCGATGGGGACTCTATCGGCTCACAGCTTGCGCTGTACGCATTGGTCAAACGCCTGGGTTGCGACCCGATGATCATCAACCACGACAGCGCATTTCCGAAGTACGCATTCTTGGGCAAACATCCTGCAGTCAATGTCTATGATGCCGGTACAATATACCCCAAGTTTGACTTCGCCGTAATTTTGGAATCACCGGACCTGGACCGGACCGGTAATGTTCACAATTTGCTGTTGCCCGGTTGCGAAATCATCAATATCGATCATCACCGCGGCAACACACTGTACGGAAGCATCAATTGGGTTGATGAGTCGGTGGCTGCTGTCGGCATAATGGTATACGAACTCTTCAAGGCTGCCGACGTGCACATTGACAGCGACGTGGCCGACGAGTTGTTTACGGCAATTCTCACTGATACCGGCCGTTTCCGATTTGGCAGCACGAACCCGCAGGCGATGCGGGTCTGCGCGGATCTGCTGGAGCAAGGCGCCTCGACGAAGAAGATCAGTGATGCTCTCTATGCGACCTACGAATCGAGTCAACTTCGAATGCTGGGTGAATTGCTGGCGAAAATGGAATTACACCACGATGGTCGTAGTTGTCTCCTACTGTCGGACAAGACGATACGCGACAAGTATGTTAACGGTTCGGATGAGTTAGAAGGACTTTCAGAGTATTCGCTTTATACCAAAGGCGTCAGGATTGGCGCGTTGTTGCGCGAAATTGAACCGACGCGAACCAAAGTATCACTGCGTTGTCACGAAGATTATGATGTTGCAGCAATAGCAGCTGTTCACGGCGGCGGCGGACATCGCAATGCCGCGGGATGTACAGTGGCGCTGCCGTTTGCACAAGCAAAGGCGCGCGTGTTGGAGCAGATTCGCGAGGCGCTGGACATATGAACGGTTTTCTGCTGATCGACAAACACGAGGGAATCTCCTCGGCACATGCCGTGAATCGAATTAAGCGACTGCTTAAAGTATCGAAGGCAGGGCACAGCGGTACTCTGGATCCGCTGGCTACGGGGTTGCTTGTCGTCTGCCTCGGCAAGGCGACTCGCCTGGCGCAATTCTTGAGCGAGGCAAGTAAGAGCTATGAGGCGCAGATCATGCTGGGCGGGAAGTCAACAACTTATGATCGGGACGGTGAAATCACACCGATCGAACAAGCTCCAATACCGACCTTGTCATCTGTGGAATCGGTTGCCGCGAAATTTGTCGGTACCATCGATCAACGCGCACCGCTGTATTCAGCACTGAAATACAAAGGCAAGCCACTCTACGACTATGCACGAAAGAACATCCCGGTTGAACTCAAGATTCGCAGTGTGCACATTGATTCATTGCGCATAGTCAGCTATTCGTATCCGGTCCTAAACATCATTGTGCGTTGTTCGTCCGGCACATACATTCGCAGTTTGGCACATGATATCGGAGAGCAGCTCGGTTGTGGCGGTTATATCTATGGCCTGCGGAGGATCAGCATCGGTGGATTGGATGTGGCCAATGCGATTCTGATGGCGGATCTGGAGCTAGCGGCAAAGCAACACGAGGCTGATACTGCAGGATTACTGACGGACGAGCGGTTTGTACGCAGTTTTGGTTCAATTGAGCGCGTCCTGAATTTGCCGATCATTTATGTTTCCGCAGAGCGGGAGAATTTTGTCGATCGCGGGGTTCCAATCCGCGGTCTCGACGTCATTAATATGGATATCCGAATTCGTCCGCGCGACTTAGTCGCTTTGCGCAATGCCGACAATCGCTTATTGGCGGTTGGCCGGGCGTTGTACGGAAGCGATACATTGCGCGGAATGGCGGACGAAACCGTTGTAGAATATGTCAGGGTGATGTAGGTGCGGGTACTTCGGTCGATTGAGGATGCGGCGGCTGTGATAGCCAAGGGCAGTGCGGTGACAATTGGCAATTATGACGGCATCCACTTGGCGCATCAATCGATAATCTTCGAGTTATCGCGTCAGGCCAAAGTGCGGGGCCTCAAGTCGATCCTGGTGACTTTTGATCCTCATCCTTCGTTAACGATCAATCCGGCAACAGCCCCAAAGCTATTGACAACGACGGAAGAGAAAATCCGGCTTCTGGAGCAAGGCGGTTTGCTGGACGCGGTAGTGATACTGCGATTCGACCGCGAATTGGCGAGTGTAAGTGCAACTGATTTCCTGGTACGCTATCTGTTGGCCGGACTTAAGATGTCTGTTCTCGTCATCGGGTTTAATCATGCTTTTGGACACAAACGCGAGGGCAATGTACACTTTCTGGAGGGCATGGCACCTCAATACGGATTCCAATTGCAGTCCCTGGCTCCGGTACTTGTAGGCGGCGAGATGGTGAACAGCAGTCGCATTCGCGGCCTCATTGCGGAAGGAGCCTATGACCGTGCAACGGCGCTGCTGGGGCATGAACTGGAGTTATCCGGACTGGTTGTTCATGGCAAGGGAATGGGCCGAAAACTTGGTTTTCCGACCATAAATATCAAGTTACCACCGGAGAAAATTGTTCCAAAACCGGGAGTTTACGCAGCGTATTCTTTAATTGGGTCTGACAGACGGCCCGGAATGATGTATATTGGTGAGACGCCGCAGCCAGGATTTGACCTTGAAGTCAACCTGTTTGACTTTACGGCCGATTTGTACGGCCAGGCAGTAAGCGTCTATCCCACCGCGTATCTTCGCCCGCCAATGCGATTTGCACGGGAATCGGAGTTGATCAATCAAATTGGCAAAGATGAAGCGATGATAAGAATGAATTATAATATAAGGCAAAATAAGGAGTAGTAACAGTGCCACTGTCAAAAGACAAAAAACAAGAAATCATCGGCCACTTCCGGCTGCATGACACCGACACCGGTTCTCCCGAAGTTCAGATTTCGCTGCTGACACAGAGAATCAATGAAATGACCCTGCATATGCAAAAGAATCCCAAGGATATGCATTCGCGTTATGGGTTGCTCAAAATGGTCGGACGCCGCAGAAGACTGCTGAACTATCTGCGCAAGCACGACATAGAAGGATATCGTCATTTGGTCAGTCAGCTCGACCTGCGGCGCTAAGAACTAGTAGAAGGATAAGGAAAATTAATGCAAACATTCTCAATTGAACTGGGTGGCCGGACTCTCTCTGTCGAAATCGGTCGTGTCGCCCGACAGGCCGATGGCTCTTGCTGGGTGCGCTACGGCGATACGGTTAGTATGACCGCTGTCTGTGCCGCTGATAAACCTGATTTTGGCAAGGGTTATTTCCCACTTTCCGTGGATTATCGCGAGAAGACCTATGCTGCCGGAAAAATTCCCGGTGGCTTTTTCAAACGTGAAGGTCGTCCCTCCGAAAAGGAGATACTTTCCGCGCGTTTGATCGACCGCCCGTTCCGTCCGTTGTTTCCCGAAGGCTATTGCAATGAAGTGCAGGTCATGGTTACGACGCTGTCATCGGACCAGGAAAACGACGCTGACATCTTAGGTATTATTGGCACGTCGGTGTGCTTGAACATCGCGACGGTACCGTTCACTGTACCGATTGGCGCAGTACGCGTAGGGCTTGTTGATGGTGAATTCGTCGTTAATCCGACGTTTGCCCAGCTGGAGATCTCTGACTTGAATCTCGTTATTGCGGCTACTGCCGAGCACATTATGATGGTCGAAGGCGGTTGTTCGGAGATCAGCGAAGATCAAATGCTCGACGCATTGGCTTTCGGCCATGAGCAAATTCGCAAGATTTGCAGCATGGTCGCGGAGATTCGCGCCGCGGTAGGCAAACCCAAGGCGCCAGTGATTCTACCGGAAATCCCGGCCGCTTTGTTCGGACGCGTTGAATCACTCGCCAAGGAACGCATTATCGCTTCGCACGACATTCACGACAAGCAGGCACATTCCGACGCTGTTAAACAGATCAAGGAAGACGTTCTGAAGGCTCTAGAGACAGAGTTCCCTGAAAACGAAATGTGGATCAAGCAGTATCTCGAAAAGCTCGAACAGGATGACCTGCGCGCGCGAATTCTCGATCGCAGTCTGCGTATAGACGGCCGTGATCTTGATACGATCCGCCCGATCGTCTGCGAAGTGGGAGTACTCCCGCGCACGCACGGTTCGGCGATTTTCACGAGAGGACAGACTCAAGCGCTCGTTGTGACAACACTCGGTACCAAGATGGACGAGCAAATTGTCGACGCGCTTGAAGGCGAATCCAAGAAGAGCTACATGTTACACTATAACTTCCCACCGTATTCGGTCGGTGAAGTCAGACCAAACCGCGGACCCGGACGCCGCGAAATTGGACACGGCGCACTTGCCGAGCGTTCGCTTGAACCGGTTCTTCCGGCTGAAGATGCTTTCCCATACACGATTCGCATCGTCTCCGACGTTCTGGAGTCAAACGGGTCGTCTTCGATGGCGACGGTTTGCGGAGGTACGTTGTGCTTGATGGACGCTGGAGTTCCGATCAAGTCGCCGGTAGCCGGTATTGCTATGGGATTGGTGCTCGATGGCAGCCGTTATGCTGTGCTGACCGATATCCTCGGCAACGAGGATCACTTCGGCGATATGGATTTCAAAGTAGCCGGAACGCGCGAAGGGATTACTGCCTTCCAGCTTGACATCAAGATTGGCGGTTTGACGCTCGAAATCATGCGCAACGCGCTTGACAAAGCGAAGATTGCTCGATTCAAGATTCTCGAAGCGATGGAACAGACGATAGCTGCGCCGCGGACTGACCTTTCGATTTATGCGCCGCGCATCATCACGATTAAGATCAGACAGGATAGAATCGGTGAGGTCATTGGACCCGGCGGCAAGATGATCCGCTCGATTATCGAAGCCACCGGTGCTAAAATTGACATCGACGACGACGGAACCGTAGTTATCGCTTCTGTCGACGCGACCGCTGGAATCAAGGCGCGCGATACGATCCTGGCTTTATTGGAAGAGCCGGAAGTCAACAAGGTGTATCAGGGAAAAGTCAAACGCATCGCCGATTTTGGCGCATTTGTTGAGATTATCCCGAACACCGACGGCTTGCTTCACGTGTCTGAAATTGCCCATCATCGCATCGAGCATGTCGAAGACGTCATGAAGGTCGGCGATATCATCGAAGTCAAGGTGCTGTCCGTCGAACCAGATGGCAAGATTCGCCTTTCGAAGAAGGCTCTGCTCCCGCGTCCGGAAGGTATGCCGGAACCAGAGGAGAGAAGCGGTGATAGCGGCGGATATCGTCGTCGCGACAGCGGAGGCGGCGGACATCGCGGTGGACCGCGTCGGGAGCGTCGTTAATTGACGCCGAGCGAGTACCGGCGTACCGCTTTGGATAACGGCATTCGTGTCGTGTCCGAGAGTATGCCATATCTCAAATCAGCGTCGATCGGCATCTGGGTAGATGTCGGAAGCCGCAACGAGTTGCCGCGTGAAAACGGCATTTCGCACTTCATCGAACATATGTGCTTCAAGGGTACCGAGAAGCGCACTGCCAAAGAAATCGCCCAGAGTCTTGAGATTCTGGGCGGTTCGCTCAATGCCTTTACCAGCCGCGAGAATACCTGCTATTATTGCCGAGTCATTGATGAGAACTTCGATACCGGGTTTGATGTCTTAGCTGATCTGGTGACGAATTCTCTATTTGACCCTATCGAGCTGGAGCGCGAAAAGGAAGTCATTTGCGAAGAGATCAAGGACGTGTTTGATACGCCCGCCGAGCTTGTGCATGATTACTTCGCCGGTGCCTTGTGGGGTTCACATCCTTTGGGACAGACGATTATGGGTGAAGCAGAAGGAATCCGTAAGCTGACCCGCGAAGATGTCCTAGATTACATCCGACGCAATTATACGACTGACAAAGTCGTGGTTGCCGCCGCCGGTGCGATCGACCACGATCATCTGGTAGAGTTAACTCGCGAGAAGCTCAAGATCAGCCAGCCGAATGGTCCTGAAAGGCTTACTGCGCCAGAGTACGATCCAGGAAAGAGAATCGTCCATAACCGTGATCTGAATCAGACACATATCTGTTTGGGGTTTCCGAGTATTAGCTTCGCCGACAAGAACAAGTATGCGATGTTGATTCTCAACACATTGTTGGGTAGCGGTATGGGATCGCGCTTGTTTCAATCAGTGCGGGAAGAACTTGGACTCGTCTATACGATTTACTCTTATCAGGATTTCTACAAAGACACAGGTCTGTTTGGAATTTATCTTGGTACTGATACAAAAAAAGCGAAGAAAGCCCTCAATGTAATACTCGGCGAACTCGCAAAAGTAAAATCCAATTCGGTGACGGAATTGGAAGTCGCAAATACTAAATCGCAGCTGAAGGGAAATCTCCTCCTGTCGCTCGAAGGCTCATATAATCGCATGAATCGTCTTGCGCGCCACGAGCTGTTTGCCAATCAGTTTATATCGCTCGAGCAGACAGCGGCGGAGATTGACGCCGTTACGCTCGACGATGTTCGGGCAATGGCGCAGAGAGTCTTCGATGAGAAGTATTTGACGATGGTCACTCTCGGTTCAGCAAAAGAAACACTGATCAAACAGGTCGACTGGTCGGCGCTCAAGTAGAGTTGATGTGTTACCTGCTTTTCATAGTATTACTTTTTGTTCTTTTCATCACAGCAGCCTCCTTCATCTGGGGTCGTCGCACCCAGACGTCTCCACGCGTATTTGTATTCCATAGTCTAAATTCAAGTCACTTCGATATCAGCGGCATTTCGCTCCAGCGCTTTGAACAGTTCTTGAGATCAATCGAAAGAGCCGGCCTGACGATGCACACACCTGAAGCGTCTCTTCGCGATCACACCAAAGTTGCGATTACATTCGATGACGGTTACGAAGACCTGATGCAGTTGGCGCCACTGTTGCGTGAACGGTCAATACCAATTACTGTGTTTATTCCGACCGCATACATTGGCAAGCACAACGATTGGGACCATTTTCTTGTGCGAGGACGGCGAAAGCATCTCGACGATTTGCAGATTCGCGAGCTTGCCGGACTTGGTGTAAAGTTTGGATCGCATGGACACAGGCACCGCGACTTTACATCGATGAACGAGCCAGAAATGCGGAAAGAAATCGAACGCTCAAGCCAAATACTCCGGGATATATCCGGCCAGGAGATTGTGGAACTTGCTTACCCGTTTGGCCGCAACAATCAACAGGTTCGTGAAGTGGCAGCAAGACTCGGTATGGCTAGGCAGTTTGGTTCGTCTGCGCGCGCGATCGATGGAAGTCTCATTGGCAGAATAGCGGTAACGAAGTTCGACAACTCCTTCACGCTTGATCGAAAGCTCCGCGGTGGGTTTATCGCCGGAGTGGAGGCATTCAAATCTGCGATAATAGGCCGCTTTTCGCATCTGACACCGGTCGCCCGAAGCTATTCCAAGTAGCCAGATAGACGAGCTGAAACGCGATTCCGCCAAATTCGCTCCCCAAAAATCGCTTGCGTGGGCTAGTTTATGTCCTATTTTCAACGAAAGTTTTTACAGAGCGAGATAAAGAATGAACACATGCCACATTGAAAATATCAGCGAATTTGTTGGTCAGGAAGTGACCCTAAAGGGCTGGGTCTATAATACACGGTCATCCGGAAAGATTCGTTTCATAATATTCCGCGACGGCACCGGAATGATTCAGGCGGTTATCGTAAAGAGTGAAGTATCGGAAGAGGTCTTCAATCGTTTCGATCGACTGACGCAAGAGACTTCGATAGAAATCACCGGAACCGTCAAAGAAGAGCCGCGCTCGGTCGGCGGATTTGAACTGCTTTTGAAAGACCTCCAAATCGTGCAAGTGGCGACGGAGTATCCCATAACACCGAAGGAACATTCAACCGGATTCCTGATGGAGCATCGTCACCTCTGGTTGCGTTCGACCCGGCAGTGGCACATCATGCGCGTGCGCAATGAGATTATTCAGGCGATTCGCCAGTACTTCTATGAGCGCAAATATGTCTTAATTGACACGCCGATTCTTACGGGCGCGATAGGGGAGGGTGCTTCAACTTTATTCGAGACACAGTATTTTGACATTGGCAAAGCATACCTTGCACAAACCGGGCAATTGTATCTCGAAGCAGCCTGCATGTCGCACGGCAAAGTCTACTGCTTCGGTCCGACGTTTCGTGCCGAAAAATCGAAGACGCGCCGGCACTTGACCGAGTTCTGGATGATCGAAGCTGAAGTCGCTTACATGGACATCGTGGGCGACATGGACCTTCAGGAAGACATGATGTGCTACGTCATCGATTGGGTCCTGGAAAAGGCTTCAGATCACTTGGTGGCTCTTGAGCGTGATGTCATGAAGCTCATCTCGGTCAAGAAGCCGTTCTATCGTATTAGCTACGACGAGGCAGTTGAGCGCCTGCAGAAAGTAGGCTCCAAGATCACGTGGGGTATGGACCTCGGCGGCGAAGATGAAACAGTCTTGACGAACATGTTTGATCGCCCGGTCTTTGTCTATCAGTATCCGCGCGAAGCCAAAGCCTTCTATATGAAGCGTAACCCGGAGCGCCCGGAAGTCGTCATGTGCGCCGACCTGTTGGCACCAGAGGGCTACGGCGAAATCATCGGCGGCTCGCAGCGCGAAGACAATTTGGAATGGCTGATTGAGTCAATCAAACATCACAACCTGCCTCTCGAACCGTTTGAATGGTATCTTGATTTGCGCCGGTACGGTTCTGTGCCGCATTCCGGCTTTGGTTTGGGAATTGAGCGCACGGTGGCGTGGATTTGCGGTTTGCCCCATGTTCGCGAAACGATTCCGTTTGCGCGCATGCTATATCGACTTTACCCGTAATCAGACGACAATAATTATATGAGCACCGATCACGAAACGAGATCCGAGCCCCGCTCGGGCTATGACTTTGCTGCAATCGAAGCAAAGTGGCAAAAGCGCTGGGACGAACAGAGGTTGTTCCATGCGCCGGACATGCCGAGAGAGAAATACTATCTGTTGGTGATGTTTGCGTATCCGTCCGGCGATATTCACATGGGGCACTTTCGCAATTACATCATCGGCGACGCCATGGCGCGCTACCAATGGATGCTTGGCAAGGATGTGCTTCACCCATTTGGTTGGGATGCCTTTGGACTTCCGGCGGAGCAGGCGGCGATCAAGCGCGGACTGCATCCGGCGGAGTGGACCGTCAAGAATATCGAGGTCTCGCGGAATACGTTAAAAAAGGTCGGGATCTCATTCGATTGGGACCGTGAAATCGCCTCGTGCTTTCCCGATTATTATCGCTGGAGCCAGTGGATTTTTTTGAAGATGTATGAGCGGGGATTGGCTTATCGCAAGGATTCGCTCGTCAACTTCTGCACGACTTGTAATACGGTTCTTGCGAATGAGCAAGTCGAAAACGGTGCCTGCTGGAGATGTCATAATCCTGTCAGCAAAAAGCGCTTGAATCAATGGTATCTGAAGATCACAGAATATGCCGACCGGTTATTGGAGAGCCTCGATCAACTTGATGGCTGGTCCGAGCAGTTGAAGACCATCCAGCGGAACTGGATCGGTAAGTCGATCGGCAGCGAGGTCAAGTTTAGGCTTGAGGGATCCGATCTCGAGATTCCTGTCTTCACAACTCGTCCGGACACGATCTTCGGTGTGACCTTTATGGCTATTGCTCCCGAAGCGGAGCTGCTTGAGAAGTTGTCGATCCCGAGTGACCGTCAGAAGGCTGTAGCGGAGTACATTTCCAGGTCCGTTGCCAAGTCCGAAATCGAGCGTCAGGCCGTGAGCGAAGATAAAGACGGTGTATTTACAGGTCTGTATGCCATAAATCCGCTTTCGGGCGACAAGGTGCAACTGTGGATCGCGGACTATGTGCTCGCATCGTACGGTACGGGCGTAGTCATGGGCGTTCCCGCACACGATTCGCGCGATTTCGCGTTCGCCAAGAAGTATGGAGTGCCAATCAGGGTGGTCATCAAACCAGCGGGTGGAGATGTTCCGGATACCGCAACAATGACCGAAGCTTATATCGATAAAGGCGAAATGGTCAATTCTGGTCAGTTTAATGGCCGCGTCGGAATCGAAGGAATTGACGCCGTGATAGACTTTGTGGAATCGAAGAAGCTTGGGTCCCGCAAAGTAAACTTCAAGCTGCGTGATTGGCTTATTTCTCGACAGCGATACTGGGGAACACCGATACCGATTATTCACTGTCCAAAGTGTGGCGAAGTCCCGGTTGCCTTCGATCAACTTCCCGTGGAACTGCCGACCCAAGGTGTGGACTACATCCCTAAAGGTCGTTCACCTCTTGCCGACGCAACTGACTGGGTAAATGTCAAGTGCCCGAAGTGCGGAGGACCCGCACAACGCGATCCCGATACAATGGACACTTTTATCTGCTCATCGTGGTATATGTTGCGCTATACAGACAACAAGAACGATAAGGTGCCATACGATGTCGCCAAATGCGATGCCTGGTTGCCCATCGACCTCTATATCGGCGGGATTACGCACGCTACCGGGCATCTTATCTATTTCCGGTTCTTCACGAAGTTCCTTCATGATATTGGAATGTCCAAGCATGACGAGCCGGCTATTCGCATGTTCAATCATGGTATGGTGAGTGATGCTGAAGGCAAGGTGATGTCCAAATCTCTGGGCAACGTGGTCAGTCCGATTGACGTAATGAAGGAGCGGGGAGTCGATATTTCCCGACTGGCCATGTATTTTGCCGCTCCTGCTGACCGCGAGATTCCATGGTCGAACGAAGGGATCACCGGCGTTGAGCGCTTCTTAAACAAATTCTACCGGATAGTCGAACAGGTTGCCAAGGCATATCCGAGCAATGTCGATCTCGATAAATTCTACGATATTGCCGGACTTGAGCCGAAAGCCAAAGAAGTCTATACGAAGTTAAATCAAACAATTAAGAAAGTCTCGGAAGACCTTGAGCAACTGCAATTTAATACGAGCATCGCAGCAATAATGGAATTCTTCGGGTCGTTTGCGCCTACGGGCGGCCCCAGCAGCGCTTTTGACAAGTACGTCACAAGCAAGATCGTCCAAGTAATCGCACCATTGGCGCCGCATTTCGCAGAAGAGGCTTGGGAGATGTTCGGACACAAGGATTCGATTCTGAAGTCGAGCTGGCCGAAGTTTGATCCGAAGGCGATTTCTTTCGATACGGTAGTAGTTGCTGTGCAAATCAACGGCAAAGTCCGGGATGAAATTGAAGTTGACCGGGACGCCGACGAGGAGACAGTCAAGAAGTTGGCGATGTCTCGTGAGAAGGTGCAGAAGAATATTGAGGGCAAGTCCATCGTGAAGGTCATTTTTGTCAAAGGCAAGCTTCTGAGTATCGTGGTCAAATAGAGAGCCGCGAGAAATGGGGGCGGTCACAATGCGAAATTGTACTTGGGCTTGATTGCTATATTTATATAATATATATTATCGGACGTTACGGCTGCGATTAGGTAGCCCTTATCCAGTCGGAAAATATCGATTTCGTAACCTACACGGTATTGTTCCGTTCCCACACAATTGGCATTTTGCCATACTCCTGAATCAAGAAATCCTGAAGGTCGACGCTCCTATTGTCCCATCGATCAACGTGTTAGTCCGACCATCTACGAGAACAGCTTTCCGGCGCGAGATTTGCAGTAGTGAATGCGGACGATGAAAACTATGAGGTTGAAAATGAAGATACGATCGCAAGACGGGTTTACCCTACTGGAAGTAATGATGGGACTGGTGATCTTCACACTGGGGTTGTTGCTTCTTAGTTCGATGATGGTGGTCGCTATTCGCGGCAACGTCTGGTCCGACAAGACTACACAAGTCGTGCAGGCGACGCGGGAGAAAATCGAGGAGTTTCGGAGACTACCTGATGAGGACATGGCGAGCGGTTCTGATGTTCGCGGGAACATGAACCGAACCTGGGAGGTTGCCGACGTTGATACCTATTTGAAGAGGCTGACTGTCGTTGTCGGCTACTCGGATGAGAAGGCCGTTGAGCGTGTGTGCACTACCATTACTTATATACAGGTAGGTGAGTAACATGACAAAGTTAATGGGATACTTTAAGAGAGAGCGTCGCTCGAGAGGCTTTACTATCGTGGAGGTGTTGATCGCCTCGATAATAGCTTCTTTTGCGATTGCGGCCGGAATGCAGCTGTTTATCAGTCAGAATGAAAGTCACTTGATTCAAGCAGGCGTGACCGACATGCAGCAGAATGGTCGTGCCACCGTTGACGAGCTTGTCGGTAAGATTCGTCAGACAGGCTACAAGTTGGAGCCGGGTATCACTTCACTGTATGCGTGGGATTCGAATCCCGATACGATCGCAGTGGTATTCATGGCGGAACCGCTGTGCACGGCTTCCTTAAGTGAAAACATGACGCAGCCGTCATCGGAGATTCGCTGCGAGGATGCCGATATCAGTTGCCTTGGTAGTGACACCTGGGCCTATATTTACGATCCGGTTAAAGACTCGGGTGAGTTCTTCTTCGTTACAGGCAGTGATCCTGGAACCGGCATCATTCACCACAATTTTGCAAATCTGACGAAAGCATACTCACAGGGTGCCAAGGTTTTTGTCCTCGATTTCTACAAGTACTATGTCGATGCCAGTGACACCCTTCATTCGAATCTGATGATGATCAAGAACGGCGCCAATCCGGTAATCTATGCCGACAATATCACCGATCTGCAGTTCCAATATGTGCTTGCCAACGGAGCTGTAGCGGACTCCGTGGTAGTTGACCGCTACGTTCGGGAGGTTCAGGTATCGGTGGTTGCACGGTCGGACAGAAACGATCAATTCATGAACGATTTTCGATACGACACGCTGCGATCCAGCGCGATGATTAGAAATCTGGCGATGTAACAAGCGAGGTATCATGTTTACAAGATTTTCGCGCGAGTCGGGATTTACGACGCTGATATTTCTTTCGCTGTTGTTGATGTTATCGCTTCTCGGACTGAATGCGATCATGACGTCGACAAACGAAGTGGATATCGCGGGGTATACTCTGAATTCGCAAGGCGCGCTCTATGCCGCCGAGGCCGGCCTTGAAAAAGGCAGCGCATACATCACGAATTACTACAACAAATTCGGAAAGCCGCCTTCAAGTTTGCCGGATGATTCGATTCAAATTGGCAAGTTTGCGGTGACGTACGAGATCACCAAGCCAGGTGCGACCGTTTCCAAGACACTCACGCAGGGTGCCTATCGAGGTTTATATGCCCTTTCCGATGAGTATGTCATCACGGCAACGGCGATTGCTCCAGGCGTGCATGCAGCGACGTCACTGCAGATGACAGTCGATGCTTCCGTCGTTCCGGTGTATCAGTTCGCGGTGTTTTATGAGAACGATCTTGAAATCGCTCCCGGCCCGGCGATGACGCTGGGCGGGCGTGTGCACTCCAATTCGGATATGTATCTGCAATCGAATAACTCACTCAAGATTGATTCTTACACTACGGCGGCGGGCGACATCCTTTATGGACGTCATCCAAATTCGGGAATGCCAGCCGGTGGCGGTACTGTTGAAATCAAAGATGGCACCGGTACCTACCGCAACATGAAGAACGCCGACAATACGTGGCTCGATGCGACAGATGCGGACTGGGTCAATAAGTCGATCGACCGCTGGGACGGCCGTGTCGAGGATAAGAATCACGGCATGACCGAACTGAAACTGCCCGTGGTAGCTTCAGGAGAACCCATGGATATGATTGGCCGTGCCGGTACAGACAATACGGACAGCTATGAACACAAAGCTGGGCTTAAGATTCTCGACGGGCAGGTGATGTGGCGCCGCCCCGATTCAAGCTGGCAAAATGTTACTGCTGACTTTACGGCTGCAGGTATTCTGACGCAATCAACGTTCCGCGATGGTCGCGAGAACAAAGATATTGTTTCGTATGATCTCGATATCTCCAAACTGAATACCTCGACGTATTGGCCTGACGGTGGGATAATTTATGCTGCCAATGGAGTGTCCGGAAGCCTTGTTGCAACTCGACTTAAGAACGGATCGGAGTTGAAGGAAGGACTCACCGTGGCTTCAGAGAATCCGGTGTACACTCTTGGCAATTACAATTCCGTTAATAAGAAACCGGCTTCAATCATGGCCGACGCTTTCACAGTACTCTCAACAAATTGGAGTGATGCCAACAGCTGGAGCGCTACCCGAACGGCAGCCGACACCAAGGTCAACGCCGCTTACATGACTGGCAATAAAGCCTCGGGAACCGGCGGCACCACGTACTCGGGTGGCTTTGAAAACCTTCCTCGCTTCCTTGAGAACTGGAGCGGTAAGAAGTTCACGTGGAAGGGCTCCGCTGTCGATCTTTGGTTGTCAGAGCAGGCAACCGGCACCTGGGGCGGCAGTTATTACAGTCCTCCGGACCGTGTGTGGGAATTTGATATCGACTTCCTAGATCCCAACAAGCTTCCTCCGGGAACGCCTTTGATCTCAATCGTGATGAAGACTTCGTGGCGTGAGATCACTGCCCCGAGCTTTGTAGAAAACTAAGTTCACCCGTCATTCTTCCGTCCCAACCGGGGTGCGTCAAGCGCCCCGGTTTTGTTTTGTGTAAGCTAAGCAAGAAGAGCAGGTGCGCAGTGGACAGATGATGACAGCTAATGAGATAGTGGAGGTGACTGTGTGGAAGAGAATGAGAACTACGACTTGATTCCGTAGCGATCAATGCGGTCGCGGAGCGTATTGCGCGAGATGCCTAGGGCTTCGGCGGCTTTGACTTGATTGTTGTGGAGGTGCTGGAGAGTGAACTCAATGAGTGCTTTTTCCACGGCTTCCTGGATGTGGGCGTAAATTTGACCATTAGAATTCGAGAAGATCTTGCCGTAGATCGGTTCTATGACGCGACGGAACATCTGGTAGTAGTTGTCTTTTAATGCGTCGAAGTCGATCTTCATCAGGTCACGGCGATCCTTGGTGATCGGGAGATCAGCCGGCTCAAGCCAGCGGTTCTTGCTCATCACGACCGCCGTATGGATCGTATTTTCGAGCTCTCGCACGTTTCCGGGCCAAGAGTACTTGGAAAGTATTTTCATGGCTTCCGTAGTGATGCCTTCGATGTTCTTACCACAAGCAGTGTTATAGATCTTCAAGAAATGGTTGGCTAACAGCGCGATATCGTCAGAGCGTTCGCGCAGTGGCGGTAAGTATAGCGAGACCACTTTTAGGCGGTAGAACAGGTCGACACGGAACTTCCCTTCCTTGATACACGAGACGAGGCTTTTGTTTGTCGCCGCCAGAACTCGCACATTGACGCGAAGGGTTTCCTCCCCCCCTACTCGCTCAAATTCCTGTTCCTGCAAGATGCGTAACAACTTGCTTTGCGTAGCGAGCGATGTGTCCGCTATTTCGTCAAGGAATATAGTACCACCGTTAGCCAATTCGAACTTGCCCATTTTCCTGGTATAGGCATTGGTAAACGAACCCTTTTCATGTCCGAACAGTTCTGACTCCAGAAGGGTCTCTGTCAGTGCGGCGCAATTCACCGAGAGGAATACATTCTTGGCGCGATTGGAATTGCGGTGTATGGCGCGAGCCACCAGTTCTTTGCCGGTGCCGGATTCGCCAAATATGAGAACGGCTGCATCAGATTTCGCGACCTGGCCAATCATCTTTGCGATCTCCACAATCTCGTCCGACACGCCGATGATTTCGCGGTTCGGATCGAGGTCGGATTTGTGATCGTTGGGCATTGGCGCGTGGCCTTCGCGGATCGTCTTGGCGACTCCGTTGGGTTCGCGGGTCGCATTATGAATCGTCGACATCAGGCGCTCCATCTGGAACGGCTTAGTCACGTACTCGTAAGCGCCTTCCTTCATTGCCTGTATAGCGGAGTCAGTAGAGACATAGCCGGAAATGACAATCACCGGCGGGGCGTCCTCAATTTGGCGAATCTGCTTCAGCAAATCGAGCCCCGACTGCGACGGCAGGTTGACGTCGAGCAATACCACATCCGGCGTGTTCGAGCGGATAAACTCCACACTACCGGGTGCATCGGCCATGGTATCGACCCGAAATTCCTTGGGGTCGAAAAAGCCGGTCAGGGATTCAGTTAAGCTTAAATCGTCATCAATGAGCAATATGCTCTTCATGTTACTCCTCTTCTCATATAATCGGCGGAGAGAGGCTTAACATTTACCCGCTTTTAGTGCTTGTCGCGGGTAATTTTGTATTTCTCGATGAGATCGTAGAGGGTCGTGCGGCTGGTGCCGAGATCGTGAGCGGCTTTAGTGACGTTCCAGTTGTTTCGCTGCAGTGCCGCGCGAATATGCGTGGTTTCCGCCTCTTCGCGAACTTCTTGAAGGGAGCGAGTTTCGATGTCAGACGCGGCGGCAAAGCCGAGGTCGACAGCGCCAATTCGATTTGTTCCGGAAAGAATCACTGCCCGTTTGATACGGTTTTCGAGTTCGCGGATATTCCCGGGCCACTCATAGCTGCAAAGTGCTTGCAGAGCGGAGTTGGTGAATGTGAGATTTGTCTTCTTGTTCTCATTGCCGTAGGTTTTGAGCAAGTGTTCGGCAATCAAGAGTATGTCGTTTTCGCGGTCACGAAGCGGCGGGAGCTCGATAGTAATTACCGAGAGCCGGTAATAGAGGTCCTCGCGAAAACGCTTACTGACAACCTCTTCTTCCAGGGATCGATTCGTCGCCGCAATGACACGCACGTCGACTTGGATTGTGCTCTTGCCTCCAACGCGTTCGATGGTCTGGTCCTGAAGGAACCTAAGCAGCTTGACCTGCAGGGCCAGAGACAATTCGCCGATTTCGTCGAGGAACAGCGTACCGTGATCTGCAGTTTCGAACTTACCGATCTTCTGGGCGACGGCGTCAGTGAATGAGCCGCGTTCGTGTCCAAACAGCTCCGACTCCAAGAGGGTCTCCGGGATCGCGCCGCAATTGATCGTAATAAACGGCTTATCGCGTCGGTCGGATCGCTCGTGAATTGCTTTCGCGATTAGCTCTTTACCCGTTCCGGAGTCGCCTGTGACGAGTACCGTGTATGATGTCGGCGCCACGGTCGCAACTACCTTAAATACTTTCTGCATCCGTGCAGATGTACCAATGATATTATTGAAGCCTTTGAGATTTTGAAGCGATTCGCTCAAGCGGGAATTTTCCCGTTCCAGTTCCTGCAGATACGCTGCTCTCTTGATCACGATGCTGAGTTCACCAAACTCTATCGGTTTGACGTAGAAGTCGAAAGCGCCACTCTTGACGGCGGTTAGAGCGTTAGCCCGTTCGCCGTTTCCCGTGACCATAATCACTTTCAGTTGCGGGTCGAGTTCGAGCAGGTCTGGAAGTATTTGCAAACCTTCCTGGCTGCCGCTGTAGGGTGATAGCGAAATGTCGAGCAACACAATATTAGGCTGTCGCTCCCGTGTCAGTTGAAGAGCTTCACCGGCCGTCGCAGCCGTTATAACTTCATACTGGTCCTCAAGTGCAAAGCTTAACTGCGAGCGGATTCCGTCTTCATCATCGACGATGAGAATTTTCGTATGCTTAAGGCTCATGCTCTCTTCAGTTTCAATCTGAAACTACTTCCCTGCCCAAGTGTTGATGTAACGGTCAAAGCGCCACCCATCTGCTCGACCAATTCGCGAGACTGAAACAGTCCGATACCGAGGCCGCTGGGCTTGCTCGTCTGAAAGGGCCGGAACAACCGGTCGCGCATGAACTCTGCCGTCATGCCCACTCCGCTGTCCTGCACTATCAGTGTTTCTGTATCGAGGCTCTCTTCCGAAGAGAAACGCAGGTCGCCGCCATTAGGCATAGCCTCCACTGCGTTAATGATTAGATTCGAAATCACGCTGCGTAATTTTTCTTCATTTCCCCTGACGATTCGCAGGTTGTCAATATCAATTATCACATTGAGCTTATTTTGGTTTGATAATTTCATCTCTTCCGACAAACTTAGCAAAAGTTTACGCAAATCGCAATTGGTCAGAACAAAATCAAGATGATCGCCTGGTGAGGAAAGTCGATTGATCAGGCGCTTCATTCGTTCTTGGGCGCCGCGAAGTGTCTCGGTCGTCATCTGCTGAAAGCGCGGGTCATCGAATTTGCGCTCCGCATTCTGCATTATCATCGACAACATGGAAATGAGATTCTTGACGTCGTGGATGACAAAGGAAGAAATCTTTGTGAAGGATGCCAGTTCTCGCGTTTCCAATAACGCTTCCGACTGTTTGGCGGAGAGGAGTGACAACGCCAGCTGATGCGAAATTGAGTCGATGAGGAAGCGAACATCATCGGCAAGCGGGCTATCGGTTCGACAAGCAATGAAGCCGACAAATTCCTTGCGGGCGACCAATGGAATCAGTTCGCAATAGCCGAGCGACTCGATGAAGGCTTGTTCATCATCGCGGAGTTGCAGACCAAGTGACATGAATTGCGGCACTGCGGCCATTCGTCCGATTCGAAATAGCCACTGCTCCAATTCTATTGCGTGCTCGGTTTCAAGAACCGTTTGCGGATATCGCTTCACTAGTTCACCGAGTCGGTCGGCCTTGAGATAGATCACAATATCGCGCATTTGACAGCGATGTTCCAACACATGCGCGATTGCAGTAAACATCTCACTCCGATCCGTCGCCGCTGTGACCTCTTCGGCAAAATTAGTAATCTCGGTCAGCAGTTCGACTTTCCCGGAATAGAGCGAGCGATCAACGATGTTTCGCCAACGTTTGCGGATCGAGCCCGACATCACCAGCGCAAAGAAGAATATGATCACGACGAACGCCGCGAGGACGGAAAGAAAGATCTGCGGACTCCCACCGAGCGATACAAGCAACTTCACGGCGGCGCCGATGAAAATGAAGTACCCGCCGATTAGAACCAGAGCAACCGAGGAGTACACTGCCTCGCGCGAGACGACGACCCCCTGCCCCTGCCGTTCGGTATACACGACGAAACGGGCGAGTAGAATGAACGAGGCGATCATCAGGAGCGCGGAAATCTGGATGCTCATAAACTCGATGCGCGCAATCAACAGACCCATCATGCCGGAGACGATATTGACAGCAAGGAGAAGAGCAGTTGTCAGAATTGGCAGCACCAGAGCTCGCCGAAGACTTCCCTGCGAAGCTCGATAGGTACTTTCGAGTTGAAGAAGTCCGAATGCGTTGGCGACTATAAGTAGTGTCAAGAAGTACTGCCCGACAGGAGTGATTTCAATGAATCGCCCGCCGAAGGCGTCAGTGACCAGCGTAAAATAGTCACCGAAGAATGATCCGATTGACGCTAGAATCAACAGGCTCAAAGTGGCGTAAACAGTAAGAGACCGGCGACGAAAGAGATTAGTTGCCGGTTCCCTGGCAAAGACGAGTAGGAACAGCAGCCAGAACCCAGTGGCGCACGCTAGCGAGCAAACTAGCAGCCCATGCTGCAGATGATTGAGAACTTGTGCGCGAGGAATGATTGCCGAGAACACTGCCCACATTAGACCGGTGGCTACTGCTGCACCAACAAAAAAATGAGCTGATAAGTGCCCGGGTTTGCGCACCAGCACAAATAGCATTGAGAAGAAGGCTGCAAAACACGCCCCGATTTCAGCCAGGTCGTATATGGTAAACATCAGTCTTCAGCGGCTTCGCGGAAGAATCTTACCAAGGCACCGGTCGTGAAGTAGTTTGAGAGGGTCAATGCAGCGGCGAGGCCGACAGTCATCCAAATGACAACATTGGGATTGAATTTGGTGACGATATTGCCGGTATTCTGCAGGGCATAAACGAGAGGCAGAAGCAAGAACTGCGGAATGCCAACCAATATCACCGTGGTGAAGAAGCTTCGAAAAAACAGCGCGAAGTTGCGAGCAAAAGCTTGACCGAACGAGGCCTTGCGCAACAGCAGATAAGGGACAACGTAAGCGAACAGAGCCGTCACAATGGTCTGCAACGCCTGCATCCCAAGCATCAGTGCCATTTTACGCCGCGGTGCACCGACGACGAATCCCTCAAACAAGCTTGGCAGCCCCCAAAATAGAAGCAGGATAGGTACAAAGACAATGAGCCAGATGAGAAGCAGCTTAGGATAGTAACCAGCTGCCACTTTGAGCGATTCCGAGAACCTCACTTTTTCACGATCGAAGTAAGCCGCAAACATTAAGACGGCTGTTGCGCTAAGCAACGAATCAATCAACCACGAAAACAGGAGGTTCATCTTCTCGAAGACAGACGGAATGTAGGCTATGTGCTGCGGGTAGTGAATAATCGACTCGTCACCAATCCATTGGACAATTGGAATCAGCCAACCAGACAGTAGCGGCGAATAAATGTTGCTAAGCAAAATTATTTGCAGCAGCATAACTAGGAAGAAAATAAAGAACGGCGGCCAAAGCCGGAAGTTGAAGAGTCCAACTATCAGCCGACCGTATAACGCGATTATGAAGTTTAGTCTATCCAGTACACCCACAGGATTACGGATTAGGTCCTCTCACCTCATTGGAGTTGGCCGACCGGGCGCCGTATTTATCAAACACAACGACGACATAGTAAAACTCTTGGCCGACAGTAATGTTTTCATCCGTGAAACTGTTCGTCGATTGGCCAGTAACAACTCCGACCAGGTTGGTGGCCCCGGTTGTCTGGACCGGTGTCGTTACCGAGCGATAGACGTGGTACGATGCGAAATCCGTATCAGTATTAAGTGTCCAGCCGATTCCGACGCTGGTTGAGTCTTCATCAGATTTGAACAGGATGACCGCGGTTGGGACCTCGTTAGTTTTTGTGGTGGATCTAACCGTATTACTGGCCGAACGCAATCCTGTGCGGTCGATTGTGTAAACGACATAATAATAGTCTTTACCCGGCTCAAGATCGTTGTCACGGAAGGTCGTATTGGCGGCGCTGGTTTCCGTGCGCAAAAGCAACGACGAGGTATTCACCGTGGCAGTTTCCGAGCGGAAGACTTGATAACCTTGGAAATCTGAAGCATTGGAGCGCGTCCAAGACAACTCAATCGATTCTTCGGAAACCACAAAAGCCGACAATTGAGCCGCTTCGGGTGGGTTGGCGATATTGACAAAGGAAGTCAAGGTCAGTTCACTCGCCCGATTTCCGGCCGCGTCGGTAAAATTGCCAGTGATTGTTGCGTCTACGACATCGATCCCACCGGGAATTGTGTATGAGCCGGTATAGAAGCCGTTTCCATCCTCCAAGAGCGTTATGCTTGCGACGTTGTTGATTTCGACACTGGCAGTACCTTCCGTCTCGCCAGTGCTCATCGAGAATTCAATGACATCACCAGCCGAAAGTATCGCTCCCTGTGAGTCTTCAGTGATTGAGAGGATTTCAGCCCTCGTATCCAAGACTATTTCGTCGCTCACGGTTTCGGCAACTTCATTGCCCTCGGCGTCACGGAATCGCGCATATACAGACTTGACACCATCACCTGATGTCAATTCCCAGCTTCGTGATGCCGAAAAATTACTCCATTGTGCGCCAGTGAATTGTGCGTCATTTGCCAAAAGAACAAGTCGTGTCCCAGCCGGAGCAGCGAAGGAGACTGTCACCTGACGCGAATTCGTGAAGCGAGAATTATCGCTGATCAAGACCGTGTAGATATTTGGAGTCGCTGAAACGGCGCGAGAAAAATCACTTTCGAGTCCGTTTGTGCCGATGGCGGTCACTTGATAGATGTACCGCAGTGTGTTTCTTAGTCCGGTGTCAGTATAGCTAAGTGACGTCGTCGAATCAATCAACTCCGGAGCAGCAAATGTCGTATCGCCTCGATAAATCAAGTAACGCGAAATCTTCGCCGGGGTGCTGATCTCCCACGAGAGGATCACGGTGCCGTCTCCGACAGATGTCGCAAGGTTACGGGGTACTTCAGGAGCCCCAGCCACTTCATTCGTTCGAACGGGCTCTACGATTTGGTCGGTACATCCTCCGACAAAGACTGATGCTGTAAGCAACGTCAGAAACATTGATGCAGTGAGAAACTTGTACATTAGAATTTCAACCTCCCCATCAGCTTGACCGACTCGCCATCATATTCTGGTGCGAAACTCAAGTTCGCGCCCGAGATTGAAATCCCGTAGTCGGGAAAGAAAAGCATGGCGTCGAGAACACTGTAAACCCAAATTCCGGCAGCGACGGCGCCAACAATGTTGCGTTGTTGCTCGGCATCGTAGGCGTCCTGTTGGCGATCATAGAGTTCCGCAAGCATCATGAACTTCTCCGGAACCGATCGTTCGCTTTCATAGCGTTTTAGAAAGTTGAGATAGTCATCGCGCTTATTGTCAAAGCGAAGATGCATGATGCCGGCGGTGGCGCCTCCGACCAACGCACCGATGAACATCACGTTGCTCTTCGTCTTTGCGCCATAGTAACGTTGTCCCCAACCTGGAATGACTATGGATCGCAAAGCCGCCTTGACACGAGTCTTGGGTTTCAGTTTGACATCAATAGTCGTCGCTTCACGACCTGAAAGCAGCACACTGGAGTTGTAGGTTTCGTAGCCATCACGATAAGCAGTGATCTTGAAATATCCTGCTAATCGTTGAGTGAACGTTGCTGGTGTCACGCCCGCCACTGTCATGTCACCCGACAACATTACGGTGGCCCCGGAAGGATTGGAAGTCACTGTTACAGTCGCATCCTGTGCGTTCTGTGCGTGGGTCGCACCGGCGAGGGTCAGCATCATGCTGACACATAGCGCAACCCGTTTTGCCGTAATTAGTTTCATAATGTCCATATCGGCAAAATAACGAAGTTCTTATTCGGTCCGCAAGGTTTTTTGGCTAAAAACCTTGCGGTGGATTTTTCTTAGTATTTGTCGGGAAAGTTGGTCTACATTCCGCGGGCGCCGAGCATGACTCCGACCGTCTTGAACATGATCTTGACGTCGCTTGTCACACTCGAGATGCGAATGTATTCCAGATCATGAGAAACTTTCTTTTTCACGTCGTCAATAGTCACATCGTAGCCACCCTCGACTTGGGCCAAACCGGTGATTCCGGGAAGGACTTCCAGGCGGCGGGTGTAGTTCGGTACTTCGGTTGAAAGTTTCTCAATAAAGAACGGACGCTCTGGACGCGGACCCACAACCGACATCTCGCCTTTCAGCACATTGATCAGCTGCGGGAACTCGTCGATACGCGTCTTGCGTAAGAACCTGCCGAGACGAGTTATGCGAGGATCGTTCTTCGTTGCCCAAATTGGACCGCAGCGCTTTTCAGCGTCGGAGACCATAGTGCGGAACTTGTAAACGAAGAACGTCTTGCCAAAGAGGTTCTTCTGACGGCGGTCGGCACGACGGCTGCACATTAGCAGGTCATCCGGACGTTGGCGACGATCGCCACGGCGACGGTTAATTCCTACGCGTTCTTGCTTATAAAAAACAGGACCCGCAGAATCGAGCTTGATAGCCAAGGCGACAAGACCAAACAACGGCAGAAGACAAATCAGTCCGACTAATGCGACGACCCAGCTGAACAGGAATTGGATCCGATTGACTGCAGCTACTGTTTTCGAAGACTTAGCTTTGCTTTCGCTGTGGGCAGCGGCGAGGAAAGCCAACACGAACGCGTTGGATAAAGCATATTCGCTCACTACCAACCGAACTTTACGTAAGCCGGCATTCAATGTCTCTTTGAGGCCCGTTATCCCCGACGAGCCGAATCGTTCGTTTACAACGATGTCGGAATGGTAGCTGGCTGCCGAAGTCGCTTTTAGATACTTCTCAGCCTCTGCTCTGTCCTTAGTGTACTGCATTTCTGAATATGCTCCTTGGTTACTCTTGGCACAGTAACTGTAGCCGTTCGAGCATGTTAAGAGCAAATCAGGTGCCAATCGGTAATAGTTCAAATTGTTGCACTTATGGTCAACGATAGGAGGATTCTCGATATTACATGTGGTTTAGGTTCAGCGCCTTACATGGCTTTGTTCAAGCAATATATTACCAACGTATTGGTGTGGTATTTTCTCGTTAGTAACCCATAACTCGTTTTGGCAGTAAGAACTAGCACAATAGATGCACCGCAATGCACACATTGGCAATGCCAAATCCGAGTTCACACATATAAATAGGATAGATTTAGTAAGGATTATTGACGATACGGAGCTACTTGGACCCTGATTTAAACTTAACGACCGAAACGATAGCAGCCCGTAATCTGATGTATACCTTCGCTTGTTGACGAAGGACGGTAAGTGTAGTCGATCCCAATATGGTCGAGCGTCAGTCCGACACCAAGTGCCATTCCGTCGGCCGATGTGCTGGATTCCTCCAACGAGCCTCCATAACCAGCTCTAAAGACTAGAATCGATGTATAGGCATACTCGAGGCCTGCACCAAACGACACACCCTCGCCTTGCTCCTTATTGCCGGCGACAGAGAAGACGGACGACGAGCCGAAGGTGCGGTAGGAGACACCCAAGCGCATTGTCGCGGGCAGACTGATTTCTTCGTCGACATACTTCAATCTACCCCCAAGATTCGCGTACTGCGCACCGACAGAGAACTGGCCGAATTCAGCCATCAAGCCCAGATCAAAGGTGACGGTACTGGCCTCTAGGTCGTCAAGTTTCTCAAACACTGGTTTAACAGCCACGCCCGCCGAGAATGTCTCTGAAAGCTTCTGGGAGTAGCCCAGATTCAACATAAACGAATATGCGGATAAGTCCCCCGTAGCGACGCCGGCAACATCATAACCGGCAATACTGCCGTAACCAAGGTAGGTCAAGCCGAAACCAATACCGGAGCCGTTCTTCAACGGAATAGCCATGCTGAAGTTATCGAGCCGCAGATCCTGCATAAGTTCGGTATGCGAAAATGAGACTTCCCCGGTTCCATCACGTCCCACGCCAGCCGGGTTGTAGAAAAGGGCATTTGCACCATCGGCATTGGCAACCAAGGCCCCGCTAAGGGCGGCGCCGCGCGAAAAGACGGGAATATTAAGAAAGTCGCCACTGTTCGTGCCCGGGCCGGCAATTGCTGCCGAGGCCGAAATGAGGAGCGCACTGCATATTACAAAAGCAATTTGAAACAATCTGCAACTTGACATTACAACCTCACCTCAATGTTCCCTTTTTACCTCGTCGACAGCCGCATATAAGGCAACGCTTGTGCCTATCGAGTTCTTGGTGGCAATGTGGATAAGGTTACAGCCAATGACTGATGAAGCCATAAGTACTATTTCTCTATCGTTCAATAACTTCCAGCTATCGCCCAAAAGCACTTTTTCCAAGCGGAGCTGGAACAAACGATCCAAGCTTCGTGAAGTAGAGCACCGGGAGATGTATAGAACCCGAACATCTTGACCCAGGCAAAGGTGCGATTTGAGAGTACGTTGTTCTCATTCAGCAGCTTCATTGCCCTTGTTCAGAAAATGAACTGCTGTGTTAAGTGTCGGCAACCACCAAACAAACTTCAGGGATCGGTGACCGATTTCTTTAAGACCATATATTGCTGTTCTTGGCCAGCAATGCACTAGCTATAGTAAATCGCTCAATACGCGTCAACAATAATTTGTCAATAAAATGCAACTGTCTGCGTAACGTGCTGCCACACGCGTTAAGATATTGTTACATTCAAAGGTGTTTTTCGGTGCCAATTCTTTCGGTAAGAAAGCCGAAAAAATCCGCCGCTCTTGCAGCCCAGGTTCCGATCTCACCTGGAATCCCGCTTTGGCAGAACATCTTCATGTTGTCTTTAAAATTGACGCGGTCGGTCGATGTTGTTATATTTAGTTCTTGATTCCATGTCTCACTGCGTGCCCGATCGAAACAAAAAGCACACAGTCAAAATTCTGGCTTCCAATTGTCCGAGGAGTTCCGATGCTGATTTCCACTCGTACCTGCTTTTTCATCCTCATTCTCGCAGCAATAAAATCTTCACTCTTTGCAGCCGGAGACAAACAGCCGGCAACGCAATCGCAAATGATCATCGATTCATTGAAGTCACTGGGAGTGAACTATCAGGGAGATTTGTGGCATCAAGTTGAAAGCGAACTCATTACCCGACGGGCCGAGACAGCTGCTGGATTGACAAGCCCCGGGTCCTCGAGAGACGGCGGCGATGGACCTGCCAATGCGACAGTCATCTCCAGCAGCGGATATGTGGACAATGGCACAACGATTGGAAAGGGCAACAACGCGTCTATTCCCTCGTGCCTTTCCGGAGGCAATGACGCGGCACCCGACGCGTGGTACATCGTGACCGTAAGTGAGCCGGTGAATCTCACTGCGTGGACTACTTGTGCCTCAAGTTTTCCTTCGACGTATGATACGCGCTTGGGAATATTCAGCAGTGCATTCGCACTTCTGGCCTGCAACGACGATGATGCAAGTTGCTCGCCGAATGTGCAATCGCGTATTGAAGACCAGGCGCTGAATGCCGGCACGTATTATGTTGTCGTCGACGGTTACAATGGAGCAGCTGGCGCATATCAACTGAATATTTCATGGTATCTGCAGCCGCCGCCTTGCACAGGCGGTTCGAATCAATTGAACGCCGAGTTGATCAATTCATTGCCATTCGTTGATCAAGGAACAACTGTCGGCGCGTGCAACGACATCATGATCAGTTGCGAACTGTCCGGGCCAGATATCGCAGCAGACTATTGGTATAAACTCACAGTCGATACGACAACTTTGGTGACGACTTGGGTTACTTGCGATCCGCAGTGGTTTGATTCGAAGATCGCGATATTCGATGCCAACTTGATTCCCCTGTACTGCAATGATGATTCACCTTTGTGCAATTCCAAACAATCGCGAATTACCAATGCCGCTTTATTTCCAGGTGAATATTATTTAGTCGTGGATGGGTACCATGCGTTGGAAGGAAGTTACGAAATCAATGTGGAAGGCATTCCGTTTGACGCCGGAGTTGTCGACACGCTTTTGCCTGATATCACTGTAAGGCGCGATGACCTATATGATAATGAAACCTCTACGAATGTTGAGCCAGGTCGGAGACATCTAAAGCTTTCAGTGGCGACTCCCAATGTAGGTTTGGGGAAACTCTACCTCTATGGCGTATTGCCTGCGAATCCGGATGGCACACAGGATATTCGCCAGCGGATTTTTCGCAGTGATGGAAGTTTTTTCGAACGCCTCGCAGGCAAGTTCATCTTCCATTCGCAACACGATCACATTCATGTTGAAGGATGGAGTCAATTTCATCTTCGGACGGTGTTACCGGATTCCGGAGTTGGGCCGATCATTGCTTCCGGAGCCAAGACTAGTTTTTGTATTCTGGACCTGACAATTCATGATTCGAGCTTGCCAAATTACAACCCTGACGGCGAATTCCACTCTTGTTCTTCGACGATTCAAGGATTGAGCGTTGGTTGGGCCGACATTTACAGCAAGGATTTGCCGGGACAGAACATTGATATAACCGATGTTCCTGATGGAGTGTATTGGTTGGAGGCAGTGGTTGATCCGGATTCGACGATTTTGGAATCGCGAGATTCGAACAATGCCTCACGCGTCCTCGTTGTTGTTGGCGATACTTCCCCTTTCCTGGCTGACGCATATGAGCCGGCCGACAACTTCGACGAGGTTGATGCCCGCCTGGTTGGTTCGGTCAACAGCCCAAACCTTGGACCGTGCGATCCGCAGCTAGTGATCGACAATTTGAACATCCATGCGTCGGATAATGACGACTACTTCCGGTTTTACTGCAACAGCACGGGAACTTCTGCAGATTTCGTAAGGATCGACTTGATCAACAATCAGGGCGATCTTGATTTGCGGCTCTATGACGCCAATCGAATCTCGGTAGGTTCATCAACAAGCTCGACCAACGTTGAGACCATTTCGTTGAATGGAAAACCGGAAGGTTGGTATTATGCTCGTGTTTATGGTTTCAACAGCGCTGTCAATCCGAACTACAAGCTGACCATTAATCCTCCGTCCAACTCTGCACCAAGTGTCACGGTCGTTGATCCTCCAATTGGCGACACAACATTAATTCATGGCCTCGATACGTACAAAGTGGGATGGAGCTACGTCGACCCGGAAGAGGATGAATGCTGGGTTTCGGTGTTTGTGAATTCTGCACCAGTATTAAACGGGAATGAGCTGTTACTACCAACCTCGCTGAATACGCCGGCAGCACAAGGATTCTACATTATCAATTCAGCTTATGTGCCGGCAGATACATCGCTTCATGTCTATTGTCGAATAACTGATGGTGGGACGACCACCGGTAATTGGTCGTCCGGCACTGTAACGTTCTTACATCAGGACCATGCTCACGGGATAATCGCGGGTATGGTGATTGATGCTGATTCGTTGCCCGTAGCCGGTGCGATTGTCTACTTGAACGGACACGAACATGAAGACACTACGATTGTCAGCGGTCTGTTTATGATGAACGAGGTCGAGCCCGGAACTTATTCCTTGACTGTCGAGCACCCAAGCTATCAGGATTCCACACTGACGAATGTGGTAGTGAATGTCGGAGGCACGAAGGATAAAGTCATAATGCTTTCGGGATGTGGATTCGTCGCAGGAGATGCCGATTCCAGTCTGGATGTGACTATCTCCGACGTCGTTTTTCTGGTCAACTACATCTTTGGCGGCGGACCTGCACCATCCCCTATCGATGTTGGCGACACGAATTGCGATGGGAAATTCAACATCTCTGATGCCGTACATATGATCAATTTCATCTTCTCGGGCGGCGTTGCACCCTGCGCCGGCTGTTAAGCCATCGTTGTGACAGGGCAAGATTGGTTTTTTCGAACACAACGAAAAAAGCGCCCGGCCGAAGCGGGGCGCTTTTTATCTCAGGATTTCTGTGAGGCGAGTCACTTCTTTCGCATGTAAACCATGGCTTTGACGCGATTGCGACCCGTGACTGGCTTCGACGGTTGAGCAATGCCAAACCCGTTGGTTTCAACCGGATTAATCTTACGAGCCAACTCGCGAGGTACCTGCTTGGAGGGAACGAAATTGAACTTTTCGAAGTACTTCGGCATATCGGTGGCTAGCCAGATTGTATCAGGACCAACTTCCAAGAGCTTCTTGATAATCATCTTACCCCAGCCCTTACCCCGGAATTCCTCGGCGACTCCGACAACTTCGAGCTCGGTATAGCCTTCTTGGGAGCGCAATGCGCCAAAGCCAAGAATCCGGTCATCGTTCTTGAGAATCGTAAAAGAGTCCAATGGGAGATCGTTCGGGGTGCTGATGTCGTATTTCTCTACCATCCGCATGACCTGCCGGAATTCCATTTCCGACGGTTTCTTAAAGATAAGCATCCTTTCCCTCCGCATACAACTAAACGAAAACAGGCCTTTGCCGGTGCTTTTCACGGCCAAGCGCCCGCCTTATCCGTAACAACTTACTATTATACGCAGAAAGTGGACTAAATACAAGCTAAATCTTGATCTTGTCGGCAGAGTCGCCGACAAAGGGAATCGTAAACTCTTTTCCCTGAAGAGCATACAGTATTCCAAAAACGGCCGACCCGATTGAGAGAATGAGCAAAATCCCCCAGAATAGATTGGATATAATGTCGAACATGAAGAAAATAGCGAGAATCTCGATGAACAAGAGAAACAACCCCTGCTTTCCGTGCCGAAATGCAAACTTATTATGTCGCATTTTGATTAGGGGGATGAAGCATAGAAAAGGTACGTAACCCAGGACCGCCGCCGCTTTCCCCTCCTCGATCATTTCTTCTTCATTGGCATAAGTACGGGCGGTCTCATCGGTCTCTGTGTTTCCACTGTATCCGCTGGCGCCAGCCCTATTGTTGATATCCTGTTCATCCATCGCGAGCTCCTTGCTCAGACCTGCCAGAAGAAGGAATCTCCGGGCTTCGGAAGTTCTATAGGTATATAATTGGCTTCCGGCCATCTTTCAACAACTTTTTGCCCTTCAACGAGCGATACAGAGAAATATAGATGTTTGTCTTCTTCAAATTTGAGTGTGTTTCTCGGGATTGCAACTTCCAGTACCTGGTCCCAACGCGAATTTAAGTCTGTGAAACTGTCCGATTCTCCGATGCGACGCAACCTAGCTGACATTCTAGTGATGTTGGCAATTAGATTTACACCACAATTTAGCTCGATATGTATTTCTTCGAGACCATTGATGGTATTTCGTTCCTTTTCGAAGTCGACACGGAAAATGACGTCGTGGTCATTGTATCCGAACATTATCTCAAATATCCGGGCATCGACACGGTGCATTGCGCCGCCCAACTTGCGGCACTCGATCCGACCGGCGCCAAACCATTCAAAGAAGCTCGTTTGCTTGCCATCAATGATCGGCTTTAGGAAATCAGTGGGCTCATGGACACCGGAGAGCCGCGGTACCCGGCGAATTGGTCGCATCAATGCCAGCGGTGGTTCAACGCCAACTAACTCCCAAACGCGACACAGATGTCGTCGGAAGAGCAGATCAAAGGTCAGGAACTGGTCAGTGTGATGATCGTCGCCGTACCACCAGCACCAATCCGAACCTTCGGCGATGTAAATCGCCTCCCAGGCTTGGTTCAGGACATCTTCAACTGGAGGATTTGTTGACGCCTGACGCTCAACCAGTTTATCGCGCGTTTGCTTGACAAGGTCCCATGCCGAGTTGTCTTCTGTGTGACCGATCCAGACTGCGAAATTGTGGTTAATCCAAGATCCGGCAAACAGTCTTGGAAGCGTGTGCACGGGTTGTTTTGCTGCAAATAGTTCTTTCGGCAAAACGGTCGTTATGTCCTTTTCTTTTTCAAGTCGGACGTAAAGTGCACGCAGAAAATCGGCGCCGTCGTTGCGATAATATTCCCAGGCATTTTCGCCGTCAAGGATCACCGCGACGATCGGCTCTTCGCCATTGCCGCTAAGCAACTTATCAAGCTGTTTAAGGCTACCTATGAAGTCATCAGCAGCGCGATTTGGTTCCCAACCGGAATACACAAATCCAATCTTGTCGGACAATTTATGATCACGGAAAAGCAGTCCGATGGGGTTGACAGGTCCGCCGACGCTAAACGCACGGTGAAATCCGTTTACCTGGCTGATTTCCGGCGCTCCGGCTTGTTGCGCGAGGTTCATGGAAGCGAAGTAAATCTCTTCATCGGTAGCAATCCACTTAACGCCGTGCTTTTGGAGGATGGGCAATATAGCTTCGGATACCGAGCCTTCGGATGGCCACATTCCGGGATTGTCTACTCCGAAAAGCTTATGATAAAGCTGCACAGCACGACCGATCTGCACATCGGCGTCTTCCGGATGAACGAATCGTTTAAGCGGCAGTTCGGCGCCGGGGACGGCCATGCGCGCAATCTCGGTGTCAACGAGCAATGGGAGTATCGGATGATAATACGGCGAAAACGAGACCTCGATCTTACCGTCGTGAGCATGCTTCTGATACTCCGGGATAATGCGCTTCAATATTGAGAGTTGATACTCGAGCAGGTGATTCTTCTCTTCTTCGGTAAACTCCCGGCCTTTTTCAAAAAGACTGGCGATTTTGGAGTCTACGCGAAACATCGGATCGATCCAGGCAGCGTTTGACCAGAACTGGAGATCAAGGTAGTCCTGATCGGAGAGATTGCTCAAGCGCATTCGCGGCGACGAGTCGCGGCAACGTTTGTGCAGTTCTTTGTAACGTGGATAGGGCTGAATCATGGTCTCGAAATGTGCCGAAAAGAAAGTGTCGGCAATCTCCAGTCGCTCCTCATCGGTGAGGTCAGCGACCGGTTTACGCGACAGGTAAAGATGGTGATCGGAAGCGTTGTTGTCGGTGTAGTCGACTATTTGATCTAATAGTGATGGGACAAGATTAAAAGTCTGGCGTATTCCGGGAAACTCGTCGAGCAGTAACAGCATGTCGAGGTAATCTTTGGTGCCGTGCAAGCGCACCCACGGCATCAGGTATTCCCCCGATTTTAGGTCCTTATAATACGGCTGGTGCATGTGCCAAATGAAAGCAAGCTTCATCTGGCCACCCCTGCCCCGCTATTTGTACTCGCCCTTATCGTAAGCTAAGATGCCCCGCTCTATCAGTAAGATTTTGGCATTACGGTATTTATCCGAAGTCGTACCAAGCTTTTCCAACAACGAGAACGCCTCTTTGGCAGTATTCGTGTCATTAGCTTTCGCCGCACTGGCAACAGCTTGGAGCAGATCATCCTCATAGGTAGATGCCAATGTGTCGATTTTCGCCGAGCTCAAGAAGGCCACTCCTGCTTCCTGGAACTTGCCTTGTCCTGCTTGAGAAGCGGCAATACCGCGCTGGGCTGACCGCCGAAAGACGTCATCAGGCGCGAATTTGTCGTGGAAATTCTTGAATGCAGCTTCGGCGTTGGCAAAGTCATTCGTTTGGAAATAGAGGCTGGCGAGCTTGAATGCAGCTTGGGAAGCTGCCGGCGACGACGAGTACTTGTTCATGACTTCCTGGAAGTCAGCAATCGCCAACTGGGTCTGGCCGGTGCGGGCAAAAACCTCGGCACTGCCCAGCTTCTCGAACGCGGCCCTCTCGCCGCTGCTTGACTGCCAAGCCAAAAAGACGACCACGAGGATGACGGCCAGTACAATACCGCCGCCGATCAGAAGTTTTGAAAGGTTTTCTTCGGCCCATTCCTGAAACTTAAAGACGCCGGTCACGAAGTGATCTTCTCTCATCTCGTGCTTGGTCATTTTCTTTTTTGTGGTCATCTAAAAACAGACTCCTGCTTCGTTACTCAAGTAATATCGGCTAAACTAACAAGACTAACAACTTATTCAATTTATGAATTATATCAACACTTTTTTGTGCGAAAACGCATGTCGCCGGAAATGTGGAGAGCGGCGCAAATAAGAAGGGACAAGGTGCATTTCCTTGTCCCTTTAGGGATTCTTTATGATGTGACCGGCTTTAGAAGAAGCCAGTAAAAGTCATCATGAATGTCGGAGTGCTCTTGGTGCGGGTATTCGTGTAGTCAAATCCATCTTCGCCGTAATAAGTGATTCCCTGTTCGGTTTGTTCTACCTTAGCTGACTCCACAAGAAAATCAAGCCAAACCTGATTCCAATGGATGCCGGTCCCTAAAGATAATGATGTTTGAGAGAGCTTGTCACCCAGGACAAAACCTTCATAAACCTGCATATAAGGGTCACGCGTTACGCCGGAGACATCACGATACGGCAATTGCGTGAAGCGAACACCGCCGCGAAGAGGAATTGTGCCTATTGAGGTCGCCAGCATATATTCGGCGCCAAGACGTACCTGCATGCTCGATTCATAACCCAACTCGAATTCGTTATAGATTTCAATTAGATCGCCGGAGGCATCGTAGTAGGATGATTCGGTGGAATCGTTAAAATAGATCGAAGTCGGCAAGGTAAACGAGTTGATCGCTTCATCCGAAGTAGTCGGGGGTTCTTCAGCGCGGACAAAATACTTGCTGCTACTCGTCGAACGAATCTCGATGTCTCCGGATACCATGAACTTTGGTGTAACCTGGACCGAGCCGCCAAAGCCAAGTGTCAAAGGAACCTCGATCTTAGTTTTTCCGGTATACAACGTCGGACGAGCTGAACCTGACGTGCCCGGTCCAGCAACAGTAATCGACTTATAATAGAGCGAATCAGCACGTTTGAGATCATGTTCAGTCGAGAGTTCAAACGGCGTGCGAATTACGGCACCGATTCGAACTTTTTCTGTGCGGTACATCAACGAACCGACAAGCCCAAGTCCCTTAGTGGAAGGCTGATCCTGTACGCGGCTAATACCGCGCACCGCCAGAGTATCAATAACTTGAGTGCCGAAATAATAAGGTACGGTATCCGCGAAGGCTGCATAGTACTCGCTATTGCCACCACCGAAGAGAATATTCGCCGACATTCCAATCGATAGGTCCCCATATAGTCCGGTGCCGAAGCCCAGTTGGAAACTGTGCAAGTTGCGCGTCGTACGCATTTCCATTATTTGATCAGCAATACCCAGGAAGTAATAGTCACCAGTTCCTTCCAGGTAGATCATACTTGAGTTGTCAACAGAAGCATCGTTGTCGTCGATGACCCTCTGGTAATTGACTGCGGCGACAAACGGGTGTCCTTTGATTCTGACCGGAGCCACAAAAGACCCAGCAGATAAGTTCAGCAAATCTTTCGTGTAGTCCAACGCCGGACTGGCCACCGAAGAGGTCTGAAACTTGATGTCATTTTCGGTCTTAAGGCGAAGCACTGCACCCGAAATCGAGGCTTGCGCCTTGGAAATCTGGATCAATCCGGCTGGATTCCAAGTGAGCGCCGAGGCATCATCAGCGATACCGACGAACGCTCCTCCCATTGCCCGCGCACGAGCACCTGTCCCGAGGAACTCGAGATTGTACAGGCTAAAACCGTATAAATGGAAATCCTGACTGAAAGCTGTCCCCGCCGCCAGGAGGAATATGAGAAAGACTTTAGCTGCTAAACTACGCATAACCTCAGACACTCCTTATGTACTTCCCTCTCCAAATTAAAGCGACCAATATATCGGTGCCGACACCCGCTGTCAATTCTTTTTTGGCAGACTCCGAATCTATGAATGAAGACGTTGAAGGCAAATATTCTGTTCAATGCCAATGACTTCTTCGAGCCTATCTCCAATGTGATTACCGGCAATTGGATTGCGTGCAGATAATGGTCTGGCAATCTCACAGGTGTTCGTTATCGAGCTCAATACCCGATGCGACCTCGTTGCCGCCCATCATTCCGTACTCGTGAAGCTTGTTGCGAAGAGTTCTAGGGTTGATTCCCAACGCTTCCGCGGCCTTTGTGCGATTGCCGTCAAACGACTCCAAGGCT
This sequence comes from uncultured Ignavibacteria bacterium, assembly GCA_964370935.1. Classification (GTDB taxonomy): domain Bacteria; phylum Zixibacteria; class MSB-5A5; order CAIYYT01; family CAIYYT01; genus JADJGC01. The sequence continues at coordinate 149,027 of CAYJKI010000008.1, forward strand.
TTGAGGATCATTATCTTTTCCATTTCGGCAATCGGCATAACAGTATCGGACGGCGAGTGAGCGTGCCGTGCCAATTCGCCAAGCGCCAAGTGGCTCGGTAAGTCAGTATCCATGATTCTATCAGACTTGCAAAGAACTACAGCCCGTTCAATGTAATTCTCGAGCTCTCGTATATTGCCTGGCCAATGGTAATTGAGCAGTAGTTTCATCGCCTTTTCGCTCACGCCCTTGACATCACGCAAGTTCTCTACATTGAACTTGTGGACAAAATGGTCGACCAGCATCGGGATGTCGTTGACTCGCTTGCGCAAAGGCGGCAATTGCAGTGGAATTACATTGAGGCGATAGAAGAGGTCCTGACGGAACTTGCCGGCAGTAATCTCTTCTTCGAGATTTCGATTGGTTGTTGCGACTATTCTGACATCAACTTTGAGGCTCACACCGGAGCCGACGCGTTCGAATTCACGTTCCTGCAAAACACGCAGAAGTTTTGCCTGAACGCTGGTTGGGATTTCGCTGACTTCATCGAGAAGCAGTGTTCCACCGTCGGCCAGCTCAAATCTGCCGGGCGATTGCTTGATCGCGTTGGTGAAAGCACCCTTTTCATGACCGAAGAGCTCCGACTCGATGAGACCTTCTGGGAGTGCGGCACAATTCAATTTGATGAATGGACCGTCCCGGCGCGGTGAGTTGTAATGAATCGCCCGCGCTATCAGCTCTTTACCTGTTCCTGATTCTCCGCGAATCAAGATGGTTGAGCGCGATTTGGCGGCAGATGCGAGGTCTTCCAGGAGAGATAAAAGTGATTTGTCCGCGCCGACAATTGTTCCAAGGTTGTACCGGCTACGAATTTCGTTGCGAAGGATACGATTTTCAAACACCAACTGACGATGCTCAAGAGCCTTGTTCAATGACAGTTCAAGTTCGTCGGGAAGAACCGGTTTGAGGATATAATCAAACGCACCCAGCTTCATCGCTTCTACCGCATCTTTGACGGTTCCGTGCGCGGTAATCATCATGACTACTGTTTCGGGTGATTCAGTCTTGATCGCTTTTAGAAGCTCTATGCCGCTCATATTCGGCATTTTGACATCCGAGAGGATGACATCGAATTCTACTGTACGAACTAATTCGAGCGCGGCTGCGGCCGACGATGCAGTTTGTACTTCGTGGCCGAGTTTAGCTAAAACGGTTTGAAAGAACTCAATTACGAGAGTCTCGTCATCGACAACTAAGATTGATCGTTTTGTGTTCATAATAGTCACCTCGATGGCAGCTCGATGGTGAAAATCGAGCCTTTGGGGGGGTTGTTGGAGACGACGATGACGCCGCCGTGGGCGTCAATGACTTTGCGCACCAACGCAAGGCCGAGTCCAGTGCCGCCGTCGCGGGTAGTAAAGAATGGAGTGAAGATCTTATCTTTTATCGCTGCCGGTACACCGCCGCCCTGATCGGCAATAGTTATGACAGTGGCGGACTCGTGACTAGTCAGTGACACTTCAATTCGACCGCCTGCCGGCATCGATTCGTCGGCATTCTTGAGCAGATTAATCAGTGCTCCGCTCAAATTCTCTCGATCAACCTTGCATGAGCACTGCACCTCCGGAAGCGCCAATGCAATCTCTGAACGGGAACCACGCGCGTTTAGATCGACCCGGAAGAATTCGACGGTCTCTGTCAGCAGCGAGCTGATATCCACAATCTTCGGTTCGTGGCGGATGTCTCGAGCGTACTCAAGCAGAGAAGTTACAGACTTATTCAATTTGTCGACGCCGTTCGTGATTTTTTCGACATAACCGATATTCGGATGATTCTCCCCAAGTTCTCGCTTCAGCAGTGCGGCAAATCCAGCTATGCCTGATAATGGATTACGGACTTCATGCGCCACAACAGCCGCGACCTCGCCAAGAGCAGCCAGTCCCTTCACTCGAGCTATCTCATCCTCCATGCGCTTGAACTCGGTTAGGTCCACAAAGACTTCCAAAGCGCCAACTATCCTGTCGTCAGCATCTTTGATGCAGGATGAGGATACCGAGATGGGGATTGATTCAACCTCCGATACTCTCACTTGCTTCTCAATAAGACGATATGGTGACGCACCATTGAGGAGTTCGATTAACGATTGCTTTTTTGAAAGGGAATTACCGAATACACTGCGGTAGTCTTCGCCGATGATTTGATTGGCATTGACTCGCAGGATTTCGCAGCCGGCCTTATTGATGGCATTGATCCGACCGTTCAGGTCGATTGTGATGACTCCCGACGTAAGAGATTCCAGAACATTCTGCAGGAAGTTTCGCGTCTCAACGTTTTGCGTGAGACTCTGTAGTAACCTTTCATTGGTAGCCGTCAACTCATCAGAGAGTTTTTGATAGCGGGACTGCAATGTCGCATATGATTCGTTTAGCTGCTTAATTGTGTTATTGAAGCTGGCAAATGTCTGGTTGAAGACGGCAAGCTGGTCGTCTCCAATTGGCGCGTCGTTTTTTCCGGTATGTTCTTGCATAGCGGTTAGAATAGCGTATTCGAACGTACTTTATCAACAAAAACATTGGCGGGTGCGATTAGACTTGAGAACGGGTCAGCAAGCGGCCCGGGCGCCGCACTGCCACTTTAGAAGTACGCCATGATTTCCGAAGGAATCATGTCCACCGGCGAAACAACATCGGCGATGCCCGCTTCAATGACGGCACGGGGCATGCCGTAAACGATGCACGATTCTTCATTCTGGGCGATAATGTCCGCGCCTTTGGCTTTCATAGCGCGCATTCCGTCGAGACCGTCATGTCCCATACCGGTCATGATCACGCCCAGCGACGACTGCCCACAGAATTCTGCCACGGAGGACATGAGAACGTCTACGGAAGGTTTGTGGAGCAGGTCTTGCGGTTTGTCCGACAGCATGCACACTCCATATGTCGCAACCTTGCGAACGCTCATATGACGCCCGCCCGGAGCGATATAAGCTATGCCTGGTTCGATGCGTTCACCGTCTTCGGCCTCCTTGACACGAATCTTTGAGAGCCCATCGAGGCGTTCAGCCAGAGATTTCGTGAACATCGGCGGCATATGTTGGACGATGACAATACCTACGGGAAAGTTTTTGGGAAGTATTGTCAATACAGTTTGAAGCGCCGGCGGTCCCCCTGTCGAGGTCCCGATGGAGACTAACTTCACGATTTTGGTTTTCTTCGGCTTCGAAACGAGCACCGTCGGTGTGGCAAGCGATGCGCGGACGGCCGAACCCAATCGACGGCCTTTGCGCAGGGCGTATTGCGCCATCAGCGTGCGGCGACGGCTGTGAATGGACCGGATCTTTGCGACGAGGTCAGCCTTAATCTTGACAATATCGAGCGAGACAAACGAATGTTGCTTGGGGATAAAATCAACCGCCCCCAGCTCGAGCGCATCAAACGTGATCTTGGCACCCTCCGAGGTCAACGATGAAACCATAATAACGGGCGTGGGCTGACGCTCCATGATTGCGCGCAGCGAGGCTAGGCCGTCCATCTTCGGCATTTCAATGTCCATGGTGACAAGGTCAGGTTTAAGCTCCATGACTTTGTCGAGGCCCTCCTGGCCGTTAACGGCAGTAGCGATTACTTCGATATTGGGGTCATCGGCAACCATCATTTGGATGGCTTTGCGCATGAACGCCGAGTCATCGACTACCAGTAGCTTGATTTTATCTGGCATTTCACTCCCCTTTTTAGTTCGTCATCGAAAATATTCCGACCGGATCGACGATCAATCGAACGCGCCCATCGCCGAGAATCGTTGCGCCGGCAATTCCGGGTGTTGTACCGAGGAATTCTCCGAGTGATTTGATAACAACTTCCTCTTGCCCAATCAGGCGGTCGACCACGATACCAAGTCGACGGTCGGCCATTGAGAGCACGACGACGTAGCTTTGTTCAAGGTCGCGCAGTTTTTCGTGTTGGTTGATCGGAAAGAACATGCGGCTAAGATCGATAATCGGCAAGACAGTGTCACGCAGCCGAATGACCTCGCGATTGTTGATTGAATAGATGTCATTACGCGCCACTTTGACGGTTTCAAGAACCGACGACAGCGGAAGTATGTACAGGTCGGAGCCGGTTTCGACGAGCAGGCCCTGCACGATTGCGAGAGTTAAAGGCAGCTTGATGATGAAAGCAGTACCTTTCCCCTTTTCCGATTCGATATCAATGATGCCTTTCAGTTTCTCGATGTTAGTACGGACAACATCCATGCCGACACCGCGACCGGAGACATCAGTGACTTTCTTTGCTAACGAGAAGCCCGGATGAAAAATGAAATTGAAGATTTCGCGGTCAGACATGCGAGTGACTTCTTCCTGTGTGCTCAATCCGCGTTCGACCGCTTTGGCGCGCAGCCTCTGGGCATCGAGGCCGGCGCCATCGTCGACGACCTTAATAACGATGTTGGATCCTTCCTGACTGGCAATTAGGTCGACGCGTCCGCAACGTGCTTTGCCCGCGGCTTCGCGTTCATCGGGAAGTTCAATGCCGTGGTCTACGGCGTTTCTGATCAAATGCACTAGCGGGTCGCCAATTTCCTCGATCACTGATTTATCCAACTCTGTCTCTTCGCCGGAAATGTTGAGTTCGATCTCCTTTTCGAGTGACCGGGAGAGATCGCGCACGACGCGCGGAAACTTGTTGAAGACCTTGCCGACCGGGAGCATGCGCATCTTCATCACTGCCATCTGCAGTTCCGAGGTGACAAAGTTCATCTGGGACGTGACATGGTTTAGTTCATCGATGAGAGACTCGCCTTCAAAGCGGCCGTTGATTCTGCCCGCCAGTTGCACCAGTGCATTTCTGCCAAGTACAAGTTCGCCCATAATGTTCATCAGGCTATCGAGCCGTTCGACGTCGACGCGTATTGTCGAATCCAGGGGGCGACGTTGATCGGTTTGCTGCCGCAACTGCATTGTGTCGGGTCGGGCGCCAGGTGAGTCTGTGGCGAGGTCTTCTGCGAGGACATCAGTCTGCGACATTAACATCGAGATGGGCTCGGGAATCCCCGCTGCAGACGCTTCTGACCTCACAATGATTTCGGTCGCAGCCGGCCCGGTCTTCTTGCCGGCCGGAGTTTTTTTAGCTGCTACGGTCTTGCCATTCTTCTTCTTTTCGACCGAAACTGGCTTGGCCGAGTATGTCCCCTGATCGACGGCGATTAGCTTCGATTTGATCTTGGAAAGATCCAACTGTGCCTTGCCCTTGCTTTTCGTTTCCTCGAGCAGACGCTTTAATGTATCGATGGATTCGAGAAGTACATCCATGATATCTGCATTGATCGTTATCTCACCCTTACGTAACTTATTCAGGACATCTTCCATCTTGTGGGTAAATTCCGAGAGCCGATCAAAGCCGAGGAATCCTGACGTGCCTTTAATGGTGTGAGCGCCCCGGAAAATCTCGTTCAATAAGTTCAGGTCATTACTCTGCTTTTCGAGCTTGACCATATCGGCGTCAAGCTTGGCAATGATCTCTTCCGCTTCGATCATGAATTCATCGATGATTTCCTTCATGTCGTCGAGGGCAATTCCCTGGTCAGTCATAATTCCTCTGTTCAGTCTTTCTTCATTTGGCGAGAGAGGTTATCGACAAGCTCATCCACGGAAAATTGTTTGTCTTTATCGTTCTCCGTGGAGAAGTGAGCATTGGGATCGTAGGCCCGTTCGCGGCGCTTTTCCGCCGGTATTTCGGACTGCGTGCCTCCCGCGAGCTCCATAAGGACACTTTGGAGACGCGATTGTACTTGTTCGAGCAGAGTAATCGCATGGTCGATTTGCTGGGAAGTGATGTCTTGAAACTGCAGGGCATCCATGATATCGTAGGCGGCGCTCTGATTCTGCCCGGCGCACTCACGAATGCGTTCGATCACGGCTTTGGCTTTGGAGTTGTTCCGAAAATAGGTTGCCGGCAGCGCGCGTTTCAAGTCCTTCAACAGAGACTCGATTTCGGTTTCGCGGGCGGTGATGTGTTCAACCATGTCGAGGACCCGATGTGTAGCATCTTCCGTTTGCCTGGTTATTCTCTCCAGCTGTTCCGTCGCCTGTGGTACCTTCTGCTGTGATTCGATAATCGGCTCTTGAGCAGTTCTGATTCCGCGAACGATATCGGAAAGGGTCGATGCGAGTTCCCGCAGTTCTTCCTGCATCGATTTGGCGGGTTGAGGTTTTACCGTGATTGCGTGCGTGTCCATGTCAACTCCTTCCCGTCGCTTTTAGTACTTGCTGTATTTTCTCACCCAAAGTTTCGGGTGTGAACGGCTTAACGATGTAATTGTTGACCCCGGCTTTCATGGCTTCGATAATGTCGTCTTTGACCGAACGGGTTGTGACCATTAGGATCGGCATGTCCTGTAATTCTGCGTTGCCACGGATATGGGTTACGAGCGACAGTCCATCCATTTCCGGCATGTTCCAGTCGGTAATGACGAGACTGTAATTGTCCACCTTCATTTTGGCCAATGCGTCTTTTCCATCCGTCGCTTCGCTCACATCATTGAATCCTGCCCGTTTCAGCGTATTGACGATGATGCGCCGCATCGTGGGCGAATCATCAACCGCGAGAATCTTGAGTTCTGGCACAGGGTCCTCCTTCTACCTATAGAAAATAGAATAACTTCATTTTTTCAGCAGCCGCGTTACTTCCTCGATGAGCACCGATGACTTAAAGGGCTTGACGAGGTAAGAGTCCGCTCCGACTTTCTGCCCCTTAGCCTTGTCCTCTTCTTCTTCTTCCGAAGAAAGGATGATGATCGGTGTCTTGGCAAACTTCGGAGTTTTACGCAAGGTGGCGATCAATTCGTAGCCGTCAATGTTGGGCATGTTCAGATCGGTTATCACCAAATCGACAGCGCCTTCAATGTTCGAGACCTTCTCGAGAGCATCCATGCCGTCGGAAGCGCCAACGACTTCGTATCCGTTCGATTTGAGACTGAACGTCACGAACTTCACCAATGTCGGCGAGTCATCAACAACAAGCACTTTTTGACTCATGAGAGCGCAATCCTTCTGTTAAGAATTCCTTTTTCGCGAACCGGCCAGCAGGTCCTGAATCTTCTTGAGCTTTTCCATTGTGGCCGCGTGGGTATCGGCCGAGCGCGACACAGTGGATGCGGCCGCAGGCGCAAGTCCACGAGTACTTACGGTGGCGGTCGTTGCCGCAGACATTACCGGCATTGGCACCGGATCATTTTCCGCCAGGGCAGCTCCAACTTCCTTGTGATAGACCAGTCCGTTTCTAAAATATTCCAACTTGAATGCTTTGCTGATTCCGTGCAACGACTCGGCATGGCCGATAAACATGTAACCACCCGGTAACAAGGAGTTATAGAATCCGCGCACGATTTGACGCTTGATCTCATCCGAAAAGTAGATCATCACATTGCGACAGAAAACGAAATCCACTTCGTTCATCAGCGCCATGCGGCGCCGGTCGGCGAGATTAAGATGACTGAAGTTCACTTGCCGCTTTACGTTTTCGACAACCGCGTATTTGTGATTCTCTTCCTTGAAATACTTCTTAATGATCGTAGGCGGGGTAGTTCGCAACGCCATTTCGGTATATTGTGCTTTGCGCGCCGCCTGTAGAACATTCTCGGAGATGTCGTTGGCGATGATTTCTATATTCCAACCGTGGTTTTCACCAAGCACGTCGAGAATAATCATGCTGATCGTATAGGGTTCCTCGCCGGTCGAACAGCCCGCCGACCAGATACGAAGCCGCTTTTTTCCGGCGCGACGCTTCGATTCGAGGATCTGCGGCAGGACTTCCTCTTGGAAGCATTGCAACTGCGGCGGATTCCGGTAGAACGAGGTCTCATTAGTTGTTACCAGGTTCATCAGCATGTTGAATTCTTTCAGGCTGGTGTCATACTTGACCTGGTAAAAGTAGTCGCGGAACGACTTTAGACCCAGAGTCGACATGCGCTTAATCAGCCGGTTTTCTAGGAGATACTTCTTGTTTTCCGCAAAAAAGATCCCGCACTTCTCATGGATAAAGTCGCGAATGACGATGAAATCGTCCAGACTCAGCTCTGATGAGATTTCGTCCTTATCCAACATTCTCTACCTATTCCCCTTGGACCGTTGTACCGAAGCCAGCTTAGCGGTGAGTGCCGGCATATGGCAATGTTCGGGCATTCGAATTTTGTTGTTGTTTCCCGGAACTTGTTCGAGAATCGTCGCCGACCGCAAGCGCCGATAACTCATGCGCTTCGCCAATTAACCCACTGTTCACATACTCGAGGCCCTCATTGCCGTCAGAGATATCTTGTACTCGTTGCATAACCAGACGCCGGGCGGGCCGACGCGAGTGCTTTGCTTCCAGTTCGGCAACACGTTCGCGGAGGCCGCGAATTTCGGACTTACGGCGGGTCTCTGCGCATGCCCGCGCAATTGTACCTTCGATCTCGCGTAAACGGAACGGCTTCACGATGCAATCGCGCACACCAAGTCGCATTGCGGCAATGAGATCGTCAGTTGACGGATAGCCGGTCATCAGTATGATCGAAAGATCCGGTTCCATTTCACGCATTGCTGATATGAGGTCGGTTCCATGACAATCCTTCAGACGAAGGTCAACGATTGCGGCATCGAAATCGCCGGTGGCAAGAATTCCCGCGAGTTCGTTGCGGGATCCAATTGTAGCGGCAGCGTAGCCGAGATTGCCACACATTTCCTGCAGCAACTCGCGCACGAACAGTTCGTCATCCACTATTAGTACTCGTTCGTTCATGGCATACAACTCAAACTGTTAAGTTTTTGTCCTGATGATATTCGTCTGATGCGGCCTTGACGGTGGCAAAGAGACGGTTGATATTGAATGGTTTGATAATATAGTCGTAGACACGTTTGCGCAGAGCCTCAATAGCGGACTCTACGGACGGATAACCTGTCATGACGATAATCGGAAGATCAGGATGACCTTCGCGAAGCTTGTCGACGAAACTCAATCCGTCTTCGCCTTCGAGTTTGATGTCCGTCAGTACGACATCGAAGTCGTCGTGTTGTTCTACCAGCTTTATTGCTTCTTGAGCATCATTGGCGGTCTGGATCAAGAAATCCTTGGAGGCAAAAAAGTCATAGAGCAAATCGCGAATCAGCAACTCGTCGTCGACGATTAGAATTTTAGGCTGGTTCATTTACAGTGACTCCAATCGATCAATAGCGCCAACGACAGCGCCGACCACGTCGGGGTTTCGATCATTTACAGTTTCTTTTAGGAATGGAAGTGCACGCTTGTCATGCAGCCGTGCCAGGGATTTCGCTGCCGCCACGCGCAGGATATCGCTTTCGCTGGTAAGAAACGGGATGAGTTCTTCGAGAGCCTCCCGATTTCCGATCGAGCCCAAACCGTTGATGGCATGAAAGCGCACCCAGAGGTCTTCGTCTTCGAGCATACAGGTGATGTCTTTCCAGGAGTCGCCGCCACCTAAAGCGATAATCGCATCAATCGTGGACTTCCGGACCTGGGGCTCCTCATCCGTGAGGAGTACTTTGATATGTTGTAGCGCCGAAACGTCGGCGGACCTGCCGAGTGATTCGACTGCCGATTTGCGAACTTCCCATTCAGGGTGGCGAAGTGCCTCAATCAACGGCTCGATGACCGATGCTTCTCCGATCCAACCCAGTGCCTGTGCCGCGATTATTTGCCGATGTGGATCAGCATGATTCAGGTCAAGGCGGAATCTCCGGATGGCCTCATCGCCGCCGCTTAATACCAGCGCGCCAAGGGCAGCTTGACGAACATCGGGGAAAGGATCATCGAGGGCGGTGAACAGAGAATCGATAGCCTTATCAGCTCCAATCCATCCCAGTGCTTTCAATGATGCGGAGCGAACATGACCAACGGGGTCGGCAGAAAGTGCCATTAGATAATCCAAAATTGCCTGATCACCGATCTTTCCGAGAACGAAGGCAACTTTTTCACGTACGGTCTCATCGTGGTGGCTTGCCAAGGAGACGATATCTTGAACAAAGCGGGAGTTTCCGGTCGCCCCGATCGTATCGAGTAAGTTGCAGATTAGGCGCGCCGGTGCATCGACAAGTGCTTCAGCAATCCGGTCCGACGCTGACGTCGCCTGCAAACTAAGTGTATCGCGAGCCGCAGTCATAACCTCTTCATCAGGATCATTAAGTGCTTCAAGCAAGACGGAAACTGTGGCCGGGCCTTCCCAGTGCCTTAGCTCCGCAATCGCAAAGAGTTTCGTTTTCTTGTCTCCGGAGCGTATTGCTTTGTTTAGGCAAAGTTGCACGATGGCAACCGGCAAATTATCGAGTACGGAATGATCGACCGAATGGGCGACACGGATCAGCGAACCGATAGCGGCCTCCTGCAGGGCTTCGTCGCCGCGTACAAGCAGTTCTCGCAGGTATGGTTCCACACGGCGAGAGCGCATGTTGCCCATCGCCTCGACCGCAGAGTAAACCACGATGGGATCGTCCGAGTGTATCGCTTCGACAAGTAGAGGCAGGGCACGAATGTCGCCGATTTGACCCAACGCATCGATGATTTGCGGCCGTGCGAAAACTTTGGTTCCAAAAGTGGCTAAGAGAGGTTCAACACCATCCGAACAGCCCAACATACCGAGAGCTTCAGCAGCGGAACAGACAACGTTCTGATTCGCGTCTTCAAGAGTCATGAGGAGTGAATGAAGAGCTCTGGGATCGCCAATGGTGCCCAGAATATCAACGGCAAACTTGCGGACGTCGTGGTCAGGGTCGTGAGTGGCGTCGCAAAGTGCGTCAACGGAGAGTGCCCCGAGTTTCGTCAGGACTTCGGAGGCTAAGTTGCGTTGGGTGATATCGGTGCTGGATAGATACTGGCACAAGTAAGCTGGAGCATCCGGAGATCGGCGTGCTATCAAGGTCTCGGCTGCAAGTTCACGAACACCCTTGTCGGGATCTTCAATCGCTGTTACCAGCGCCGCGACCGCGCTTTGATTATTGCAGTAGCGCAAATTCTCGACGGCTTCGGCCCGCTCACCCGGATCGGAACTTGTAAGAGCTAAGAGAATTTGTTCGAGATTGCCGCTTTCCTGTGCCATCGTATTTCCCCTTATGCGCCCGAGTTAGACAACGCGAGCTGACGGTTGAAGGAACACATCCTGGGCGTCCGCCTCAGATGCAAAGATTTCAAAAATGTTCGACAGCTGCGTTATCTCAAAGATTTCCTGGACATACGAGGCCAGATTCGACAGTACCAGACGCCCTTTTGCCAGACGCACTTCCTTGAGTATGGACACAAGGGTGCCGAGTCCCGAACTATTGATGAAATCAACCTGCGCAAGATTTAGAATAATCTTGCTTTGTCCACGAGCGACATGGCGCAGGATATCGTCTTTGAGAGAAGCGGAACTTGCGATATCAAGGCGGCCCTTGAGACTCAGTGTGATGAAATCAACATGTTCAGTTACGCGAATCTCCATTTGATCCTCCATTAGCGAGTTAGAACGGATGTTTTGGACCCAGGCTTGGCTTGTCGATGCCAAATCATCGTCACCTTCAGACCACCACTATCCTTTTCGTTTACCTCTACCTTATCGGCAAAATTGGTGATGATTGCCACACCGCGTCCGGAAGTTTCTTGGGGCGAAATGCTCGAAAGGTCAGCGTCGAGGTTGATATCGCTCACCTTGCCGCGGCCTTGATCAGTGATCTCGACGGTAATCGTCTCCTGGTCCCAGGTGAAGGTCAATTCAACGACTTTTCCCGGATCTGACTGATTTCCGTGGTAGAAAGCATTGGTGAAAGCTTCAGAAACGCAGACGGCAAAACGAAACTTCTCGTTTCCTTCCAGTTTGAGTTCCTCGACAATTTCGGCAATGATTGGATAGAGTTTGACGAATTGATTGGCTGCCGAAGGCACTTGGAATCGACGCTTCTCGGTCATCTGATCTCCACAACGAGCACCGTCGTGTCGTCGATCTGAACATTGGCATCAGTTGCGCGAAACGCCTCGACTACCCTCAACAATTGGTCGGTAATCTGGGAGGGGTTCAATGTGGCATTGTTTTTGAGAAACTCGCGAAGACGAGCTCTGCCAAACAGTTCCGCATCGGTGTTTTCGCTTTCACTGACGCCGTCGGTGTAGAAGAGTACCTTATCGCCAGAGCAGAGCGAGACTGTTTCACATTGGTACTCATAGCCCGGGAACTGCCCAAGTACCACACCCCCGGTACGCCACTCCTGCACAGACTGACTTTGCGTCCGGTAGTGTATTGGCGGCAGATGGCCGGCATTGACAAAAGTGCAGGTCATCGAGCTTAGATTGAAATAGCAGTAGGCCAGCGATAGGAACATGTTCTTGGAGCGGAGAACTTGATCACACAAGAAGGTGTTCAAATTCGTAACCATCTGATCCATCTGTAAGTTTTTGCCGGCTTCGATACGGAAGACGGATCGCACAGCCGCCATCATCAGCGCCGCCGGTACTCCCTTATTGCTAACGTCGCCGATAATCACAACAAATTCGTGATCGCTAAGACGAATGATGTCGAAGTAATCGCCTCCGACGTGGCCAGCCGGGACATACTTTGCTTCAATGACCGCGCCTTCGAATATTGCCGAAGAGTCAGGCAGCAGCGCCTGTTGTACGGTGCGCGCTAGTTCGAGCTCTTGCTCCAGTTTTTGTGAACGTAACTTGGACTTCATCAGATTGGCGTTTTCGATGGCAACAGCGGCAAAGCGCACTAACATTTGGACGCGGAGCTTGTCATCTTCCGTGAATCCACCATCAGAGTCCTTGTTGATCACGACGAGTGCACCGATTGATGTGTCACGTGAGACTAATGGAGCCGCCAGGATACTGTCAATTTTGACGTGATCACTTTCCGAGATCGGAACCTCATTAATGACCGCAACTTCACGCGACCGCATAACCCAGCCGACAACGTCAATGTCTCCTTCCATGCGAATCACCGATATCGTCTCCCGATCAACTCCCCAAGACACGCGCGTCGATAGTTTACCGTTCTCTTCAAGGACAATGCAGCCGACCTCACCTCCAACGGTGCGGACGGCCATTTCCATTACAGCCGCGAGCACGCTCTCCAGATCGAGAAGCGATGTAATCATCAAGCCCATGCGGGCAACATCTTCAAGCTGGGAATCTTGGTCGGCTAACTTGAGTTCGAGGTCGTAAAGTCGTTTTTCAAATAACGCCAGATTGTCTTCAATACGCGAGAGCATGATATCCTATCTCAAAGCGCCGTGCAGGTGTAAGTAACGCTCGCAAGCGATGTTAGGTCGCCTTGCCTTGTTAGGTCTATCGGCGAGGCAAAGCAAAACTTGATTTTGTGATCGACGTATCGAGCATTTGGTGACTTTTTACGGAAAGTGAGCTATTTGGTCTCGTTTAGTTACCGGAGTTTTCCGGCTCAACACTCTATTCTCGGGTTTTAACTTGACATAATCGATACATGCGCGTATTATTAACTGTAAACTAATGAGCGACAATGAGGTTGCTCATGACTCACGAAATTCTTCAGTTCCGGACGTCGGTCTTTTCGTCACCTGCGTAAGCCTCACCCGTGACGATAATCGGCGGGGATATAGCGACGAAGTCAGACTTTGACGATTCCACTGGTAAATAATCAACAGAAGAGCGCCCGGCCGAGCATGATTCGGGCCTCGCATACATTCTCGGAGGAATAATGCCACGCATCCTTATGGTCTTGCTTGCTTTGGTTCTTACATCAGGCAGCCTCTTCGCACAAGCGAGGATATACGATTACAAAAATTTGACAGCGGACGAGATTCAGGAGCTGAAAGAACTCCGACATGAGTTTTACGCGGCCAAGTCTGCAGGCAAAGCAGCAGCGATTAGGGAGTCATCTCTTCACGAGAAGATGTTTATGGATGGCAACCAGGCAAACTACGACGTCAAGTATTACGGAATCAACGTCTATCTTAATTTCTTAAACGGCACCATTGTGAGCAGGGTCGATTACAAGATCATGTCAACGGTAGCCGGACTTAATGCGGTTGACTTGAATTTGACTACTGCCTTGACAGTTGATTCGGTGCGATTTGGCGGAACTCCTGCTTCGTTTAGCCATGTGGCAGACTTGTTAAGCATTACAACACCGACTCCAATCGGCCAGAACGTTGAGTTCAATATGTCGGTTTATTACCATGGCGCCCCGGTCTACACAGCCGGTCAACAAGGCATGGACTTTGGTTCGGTCGGCGGTTCGACAATGTGTTGGACGAATTGTGAACCCTTCGGTTCACGTTATTGGTGGCCGTGCAAGGACTATCCGTTGGATAAGCCGGATTCAGTCGACCTTTACATCGATTACCCCAATACCTACAAGACAATGTCCAATGGAGTGATCGTATCTGATGTGGCGAACGGCTCGGGTCGCAAGCTGATTCACTTCAAACATAAGTATCCGATTGCGACATACCTTGTCGCTATCACCTGCGCGAATTTCACAGCATCGACACAGACATGGAACTACGATAGCCAGTCAATGCCTGTCTATTCCTATACCTTGAACAACAATGCCAGGACTTCCTTTGAGACCTGGATGATTCCGGTCTTGAATGCCCTCTCGGATCGGTGGGGAACTTATCCGTTTATTACCGAGAAGGCTGCCAATGCTCATTACGGATGGGGCGGCGCGATGGAGCACCAAACGGCTTCGTTTTACAATCCAACATTCTATACTGATTGGGTCATTGCGCATGAGACTGGCCACCAATGGTGGGGTGACATGATTACCTGCAATACTTTCAATCACATCTGGCTGAACGAAGGTTTTGCGTCCTATAGTGAAGCGCTCTTTTTCGAGCAACGGGATGGCTTTAACGCATACAAGAACTGGATGCAAACCCAGAAGTTCATTGGCACGGGAACGGTCTACGTCGAGAACCTTCTGACCGATGATATCTTTGACGGTAACCTGGTTTATGACAAGGGATCGTGGGTGGTGCATATGCTGCGTGGCGTTCTCGGTGACAGTGTGTTCTTCAACCACGCAGTCAAGGACTACTACGATTCCGAGCACAAATACGGATCCGCCACGACCGAAAACCTCTCAGCCATTGTTTCCAATGCGGCGGGAACAAGTATGTCCTGGTTCTTCAACCAATGGATTTACGGGAATGGATCGCCTGATTACGAAATTGCTTACGAGTGCGAACCATCGGATTCAGGCGGCTTCCGCTTAATCTATCTCATTCAGCAAGTCCAAAATACCGGCACCCATTTCAAGATGCCGATTCGCACCCGGTTCGTGACTACAGCTGGCACTGTCGATACGGTGATCTGGAATGAAGGTCCGGCACAAGTCTATAATCTCCATTTTGCCGATTCAGTTACAAATGTCATTTTCGATGCTGACCAGTGGATTTTGCGCACAGTTGCCACAAAGCCGTTGGGGTTGACGATTGTTACGACTTCATTGCCCGATGCCTATAATACCGTGCCTTATTCAGAGAAGCTGTATGCTGTCGCCGGTGTTCCACCTTATCATTGGACGTTTCTTGGCGGCGATTTGCCGTTTGGCATGGGATTCGAGGGCGATACGATCGGTGCCGTTTCGGGCACTCCCACCTTCCCTGCGGATTACTATTTCACGATACAGTGTGAAGACTCTAACATTCCGCCGGCTGTACAACAGCGCAGCTATTCGATTACGGTGAATCAAGCTCCAATTGGAATTGATGGGGACGCAGACGGCAGCGGCACGATTACAATCTCTGACGTAGTCTATCTCATAAACTACATATTCTCCGGTGGACCGGCACCTGATCCGATGTCGACCGGCGACGCGGACTGCAGTGGAACTGTAACTATTTCCGATGTCGTGATGTTGATCAATTACATCTTTGCCGGAGGCCCGGCGCCCAACTGCCCATAGTCTCCAATGACATATGGGTTCAATTGATACGGGTCGCTAACTGCGGCCCGTTTTCTTTTGGGATTTGAGCATGTAGATCAGGTTTGGTATTGACCGAGGCGAAGAGATTCGAATAGCAGCTGTAGATCTGCAAATGTGCCGATCATCCGGTCTTTCTAAGACCAATCGACTGCGAAATTTCCGCTTTCAGCAGATCGTGGTTCAGAGAGCTTGCCGCCGAGCAGCTGTACGACGTCATCTTTGAGGTTCGCTATGTCATCTGGCGTAACCAGGCAGCGATCAGCCATCCAAGTGAAGAAGTCATTCCAGTAGTTAAAGGAGTCGCAAGAAAGCAGCACTCGCACGTGCGGTTTGATTTGCGAAAGATAATCAAGAATCCGGTGGACTTCGTCGTTTGGTTTCTCGGCATTCATGATGACAAGATCAACATTGCCAAGTCTCTCAAGATACTTTGCGATGCCGTCTTCGGTGGATACTTCATATGGTGCTAAACCCTCCAGCATCAGTACTTCGGCGCACTCGGATCGAAATGCGTCGTCGTGGCTGCAGATGAGAACATTCATCATATACACACTCCTTGTGTGCCCCATGTTGAATGGAGTTCATTGCGAACTAAAAAAGTCAAATGTGCTGAAAGTACGGCCGGCGAAATCTTTGGAGATAGAGACGAGAATTGACTCTCAAGGCCAGCTAAGCATCGAAACTGCTTACGGCATTTATACGATGTTTTTGACGGACGTGTTCAATAAAATTCAATTGTCCGGAAGAATTAATCCAAATCTGCCCAATGCACTGCTTGTTCGCGCGATCGGGCCGAGGAATCGCCAGCTGGCGATTGCCGGCATTCAAACACTCGAGCCTGCAGGAAGGCGCGCACTTTGGGATTTGTGGCAGTCTCAAAGGCGAGTTCATAGTGGTGTGAGGCAGAACTCATATCGTCAAGCCTGTGGTAAAAGCTCGCAACGACAGCTTCAAATAGGTAGTGTTTGCTAATTGACCCAAAGGATTGGTTCTTTCTAAGTTCCGCCAGGGCAAACCGGGGTCCTTCGACCATTGATACCGCCACCAATCGATTTAGAAGAACAATCAAACTGGGTCGAATCTCGACCAGTCGATCATAATAATAAACGATTTGCGGCCAGTCGGTTTCGGAATAGGACTTTGCTGATATGTGACATGCTGCGATTCCAGCTTCCAAGTGGTAGCGACTCAAGGTCTCACCGGTGGCAGAATTCTGTAAATTGTCCAAACCTTCGGCAATCAGTTGCCTGTTCCAAAGTGATCTGTCTTGGTTCTCCAGCAGGATGAGTTCCCCCAGTTTCCCTTGACGTGAAGGCAATCTGGCCGATTGAAGGCATACCAGTGCCGCCAAAGCTCGGCATGCAGGTTGGGCGCTACATCTGGAAGATACCAGCACCCGGGTTAGGCGCAAGGCTTCGGCACACAGCTCAAAGCGAACCAATTGCTCATGGTCAAATGCCGAATAGCCCTCATTGAACAACAGGTAGACAACTTCCAACACAGAGTCTATTCGCGAGTCAAGCAGGCCGTTGTCGGGGAGTAGTTGACCGCTTTGGCCTTCGAATATTCGCTTTCGGGCGCGCGAGATTCTCTTTAATACGGTCTCGGAACTGCACAAATAGGCCGATGCGATCTCACGGGGACTAAAGCCGCAGACAATTTGCAGTGTGAGTGCACAGCGGGATGCCAAGTTGATACCCGGATCGCAGCACAATACCATCATCCGCAGCACATCGTCAGCAATTTCGCTCCGAAATTGCGGATCGTCGATTTCCCGCTGCATGAAGAGTTCACTTCCATAGTCGATTGTCGCCGTCTGGTTTTGTGCAATCTGGATTCTCCGAAACTCATCGATTAGTCGATTGCGGGCAACCGCGTAAAGCCAACCCTCGGGGTTCTGCGGTATGCCGCGGATTGGCCAGTTTTTCGTTGCAGCCAGGAGGCTCTCTTGCACAGCATCCTCAATATTACCAAGAAATTGAATGCCGAACTGACGAGCAAGGCCGGCAACTGCCCTGCCCCAGTAATGCCTGAACAGATGATCAAGAACTCGATCTGGAGTTTGCCGATTGGTCATTTTCGTTTCCACCATGTGGCTAGGAGTAGTCACTGATTTGGCGGACTTCGACGGTACCGCCATTCTCGAGGTTGGGGCTGGCCTTGGCAATTGCGACGGCTTCGTCGTAGTTGGCAGCTTCGATAAGGAAGTAGCCACCAACCGCGTCCTTGGTTTCAACAAACGGACCGTCAGTTAAGGTGCCGCGATCTGATTTCACGATGCGGCCGTTTGGCTGTAGTTCGTCTCCCGCCTTGTACTTTCCTTGCGTACGCAGTTGTTGTACCCAAGCAATGTACCGTTGAACAATTTGCTGCATTTCTTCCGGCGACTTTGATTCTGCCTCACCCCCACGAAAGAGTAACATAAAGTCAGGCATTGGTTTCCTCCGATTTGATAACTTAATAGTTTACTTGCTAAGTGTTTCGAGC
Organism: uncultured Ignavibacteria bacterium; assembly: GCA_964370935.1. Taxonomy (GTDB): domain Bacteria; phylum Zixibacteria; class MSB-5A5; order CAIYYT01; family CAIYYT01; genus JADJGC01. The sequence goes on from CAYJKI010000008.1 coordinate 167,420, forward strand.
AAAGTCGATTGCCCAGCCTGCGTTGTTGCTTCAGTTATTAGACGGTTCAACCATGTAATATTGGACAGACGAATCAGAGTGTTTTGAAGTTTGAAAGAACTTGAAGCGCGCCAAATCAAAAGACCGCAGTGAGTGTCTACTGCGGTCTTTCTTCTCGTGCGCAAATGCACAAGTCTCGCCTACAGGGTCGGCGTTAGCAATTCGACGGGCTGACAGGGATCCCGCCTACTGCTATTTTCTTTTGCGAATTGTACCACTTCCGTTCACACTGCTGTGGACATTGTCCGGCTTGCCAACATAGAGAATATCGCCGCTGCCATTGATCTCGCCGTCAAGTACTTCGACTGCGTTCACTTCGGCTGAACCGCTGCCATTAATCGAGACCGTTACTTCTCGAGCGACTACCTCTTCAGTGCGGACATCTCCCGAACCGTTAATCTCGATTTCCAACAAGTCTACTTTGCCATTGGCAGTCAATTCGCCGGAACCAGAGATGATAGCGCGGAAGCGCTTGGAATCGAGATTGACAATATCAATTGTTCCGGATCCTTCCGAATTGACCAAATCGAGTTGCGGGACTGTGATGACGACTTTCACGTTATTCTTAGTCGAGAATGATTCGTCCGAATCGATTACAAGAGTTCGGCCGTCGGATTCGGTGCGAATGAAATCAACCAGATTATCATCAAAAGTAATTGTAATACTCTGTGCCTTGCCGACCTCGATCTTCAGATCGACGGCGAGGTTGCTTTCGACCCGCTGAAACGGGTCCACCGAACGGGTTTGGGAAATCAACGCACCCGAACCTTCGACTGATTCGCGGTCATTGCTGATACGTTGATAGTATCTTTTCCCGGAAGCGAAGACACTGTCCGTGGGCAAAAGCGATCCGATACCAACCAAAAAGGCCAAAAGTAGCTTCAATGCAATCATACTGGAATCTCCCGAATTGAAATCGACTTGATTTCAGATACGGGTTATTTTGAAAAAGGTTGCGCGAATTTCGCAGATACTGATGCAGCTATTTTGCTTCTGAAAGAATCTCCAGAGAGATCGGACAATGATCCGAACCCATCACATCAGGATGTATTGCGGCGTGCTTAACCCGATCTAACAAGTTCGAGCTTACGAAGAAGTAATCTATGCGCCAACCGACATTACGATCACGCGCGCGGGTCAACATGTCCCACCAGGTGTAATTGCCCGGCTCCGGGTTGAAGATTCGAAATGTGTCGACAAAACCGGACGCAAAGAACCGATCCATCCAGGCACGCTCTGCCGGGAGAAATCCGGAGACCCTAATATTCTCCTTGGGCCGCGCAAGGTCGATTTCCTGGTGAGCGGTATTGACGTCACCACAAATGATGACACCCTTACCTTTGCCGACCAGCCCTTGGACGTGCTTCTGAAATGACTCGTAAAAATCAAGCTTGTACTTCAGGCGCTCTGCCGAAGCTTTGCCATTGGGAAAATAGACATTAAACAGCGTAAAGTCGGCGAATTCGGTGGTTATGATCCGACCCTCATTGTCATAAACGGCTTCTCCCATTCCGTTTGCTGTTCCCTGGGGCACAAAACGCGTGTAAGTCACCACGCCGCTATATCCCTTTTTCACTGTGGACGATGAAAAATATGACTGATAACCGTCGACGCGAATCAGCGATTCAGACAATTGTTCGGGAGCGGCTTTGGTCTCCTGCAAGCAAACAATATCGGCATTGGTTGCGGACATCCACTCAAGGTAGCCCTTCTTGGCGACAGCACGAATTCCGTTAACATTCCACGAGACGAGCTTGATAGTCTTCATGTCAGGCACCATAAACAATGGATTTCAGGAGGTCAAGTGCGGTCATCGGGTTCTCTCGTCTGAAAACGATCGTTGCGATTGTATATCAAGGAATCGTCGGTAGAGGGCAGACAAGCGGTTATGCAGAGACTGCGCTCCCGGCGCGGACATGGATTTTGATGTATTTAACATAGAGGATTTCGAAATTAGTCCAAATTCATCAATATTTGAACAATCGATGCAACCAATGCGAGACAAGATGCCTATCATTTAATTTAAATAGTCATAATTGTGTTGTCAAATGTCAACAACTTCGATTCATTAGGTGTATTATTCAATGGGAATACTCGGTGTTCCCCAAACTACTGTTTGCAGGCGCCCGGCGATAGCGGATACACGATTTATTCAAGCTCGTTGCGCTGCGAATGAAATCGATCACTCTATCGCTCTGGAGATATTCATGGAATCAAGCGCGCCTGCAGACAAGACGCCTCAACAAGACTTTCGCCTACAGAAAATAATCGCCCGTCATCAGAAGCCAAGTCGCCTTCGCAGCAGTTGGCAATTACTTAATTCGATCGGACCATATTTGGTCCTTCTGGTCCTGATGTATTATTCCTTAGAGATGAGCTACTGGGTGACACTTGGTTTAGCTGTTCTTGCAGCGGGCTTTTTGATTCGCACTTTTATTATCTTCCATGATTGCGGACACGGTTCGTTCTTCAAATCAAAGAAGGCGATGAACTTCTGGGGGGCCATAACTGGCGTGATCACCTTCACTCCGTACTATTCCTGGAATATGCGCCACGCCATTCACCATGCGACATCAGGGGATCTGGACCAACGAGGTGTTGGTGATGTTTGGACGATGACGGTCAAGGAGTATCTCGAAGCACCTCCGATGAGTCGCTTTAAGTATCGATTCTATCGTCACCCGCTGGGCATGTTTGTCCTTGGGCCGCTACAAGTACTGCTGATCAAGAATCGTCGCGTCCCTAAGGACGCTACTCCCCAGGAACGCAGCAGCATCTTGTGGACGAATGCAGCTTTGGCCGTAATTGTAGCCGCTGCGACTTTGACTATTGGGATAAAGGCATATTTGCTAATTCAAGTTCCGATCATTCTGATCGGGCTATCACTGGGCATCTGGTTGTTCTATGTCCAACACCAGTTCGAGGGTGTTTATTGGGAACGCACGGAAAATTGGGATTATGTGACCGCATCGCTGGAAGGCAGTTCGTATTACAAATTGCCAAGAGTGGCCCAGTGGTTCACGGGAAATATCGGGTTTCACCACATACACCATCTCAACGAGAGAATTCCCAATTACAATCTGCAACGCTGTCATGCTGCTATCGAAGAGCTAAAACCGATTCCGACCATTACGTTTTGGAAAAGCCTCAAGGCAATGCGCTACCGCCTGTGGGATGAAGACAACCGGCAGCTGGTCGGGTTCGGGCATCTTCGCCAAACGGAAGCGGCAAGATAACAAATGGAATCACGACAGACCAGACGATAGTCTGCGTACTGTAAGTGAATTAGGTAATCAGACACCCCGATTGGAGGGAAGTGTTCATGCTGCGAAAATATGATTCTTTGGTGCCGGCCGATGTTCGGCAATTCGCACAAGAGATCGCGAGATTGACTACCAGCGGTCCGATTGGCGCCGAGATGGCGGCCCGTTATATTCGTGAAATGAGTCAGACTACAGAAGGTCAAGCGCTGCTCCAAGCAGCGAGGTTATCCGCAAAGACTCAAGCCGAGTCCTTTGGTGTCAGCTTTGGTAATGTTAAAATCCATACAGATTCCAATGCAGACGGACTCAACAAATCAATTTCAGCGAAGGCCTTCACGACCGGTACCCAGATTGCTTTCTCGGGGAACTCAACGGCCGATCTGCTTGCTCATGAATTGACACACGTGATTCAGCAAGGACACGCCAAAGGGAAACAGTAACCGGGCTGGGTATTCTCACAATCAGGAATCTAAGCTAGTGGATAAAATCAAGACGCCGTCGAGAGACTGACTCCCGACGGCGCTGTTGTATGAGAACGATTAGTTCAGATGGGCGACTTCAGAAGTCGTCACCTGACCAGCCTCGCGTTTACAGGAACCGGGATGCGGACAAGGAGTGCATGCAGCCGAAGCAGACTTAACAAAGGCGGCTTCGCATCCGTTATTGGAGACGGCGACAGTCTGTGTAATTTCAGCGGTTGCGCTTTCCTTGCAACAACCCGGAGGGCACGGCATCGGGCAATCAGCCGGGTCGCAAGGAGCACAGCAATCAGACGCTAGCTCTGTTGAGACGGTGATTGCGTTTGCTTCAATGCTGTACTGCGAGAAAACGAAGGCCAAAGCAAGGACTGCCAGAATCGGCAACCACGAGCGGCCAATAGTGAAAGTGAATTTCTTCATTGATTATTCTCCATCAATCAAAGTTGTACGAATTGCCACAAGCGGAAAATCCGCCGTGGACAAGGTCATTTCGATACTTAAGATTAATGGAATTCTAAATTCGCAGGACCGTAGTCGCAATGACATCTGCGCACAAGGAAGACATCGTGATACAGAGCTCTTTGTGCTGCAGAACAGTCATGATTCGCCGCTCACCAGACAGAATCGTCGGTGAGATCGGTGCAGAATCCTTGATCAATCGGTAAGATTCTATTGTCGCAGGTGTCTTGACCGGAGCCGGACAATCAACAGAACATCGCCAACTATTCTGGGTCCCGTACGCGCCCGAACACACGACGAGAGGTTCAGCATCCTCGCAGGGGGCATTGCACGGCGCCGAACAACATGACGAACTCTCGTCGACTAACGATTCACATACAGCGGGGCAAGTCCCCAAATCGTCCGAACCAAAGCAGATTGCCGGACAGAGAGCTGAAAACAGGAACGAGAAAAAGCTGTAGCAAATAATCGTTGCCGCTGAAAGCACGGACTTCATGTGATTACCTCTTATTACTACGTATACGCCTGGAGGCGTAACGAAGTTCCGGATCCTCTACTTGCTCTGGTAGACAGTCGTCAGAAGTTTTGAGTCAAAAATCGTGACAGGCGCCACGACCGGCTCTTCATAAGGGATGTTTGTGCCGTAGCGTTCCTTTAACTTGGCGCTCACAATCGAATCAGCAAGGTCAAATGACTTGAGCTTCGTAAGCGCACCTATTTCGATTCCTAACGCCTCGCGGTACAACTTCCAAACCAACTCGGAGCAATACATTGAACTATCAGTCCACTGATATTGATCATCATAGTGCCTGCCGACGAAAGATTTTCCTACAGCGAGCAATTCAGCGAGGTTGTCCTTTGTGAGAATCGAGTCGGATTCAATCAAGCGCTTAGCGACATAAGAGCTATTGACCCCTTGTTTGATCCAAATGTTCATCGGTGTGAACTGGACAGGTTCGATAGCTTCGAGCACAAAAGGCTTGTCATCACGGATGAACACCACCCCGACATGGCTGTATGGCGATTTGGTGGCAATTTGAATTGCGCGGCTCTGCTCGGATTGCGAAGTCTGGAACAAGATGTCGCCGGTCTGCGGCCGGTATCCTTGTGCAATGGCGTCGGCGACAAAAGCCAACAATAACAAGAGCGAAAGAAGTATGTTTCTCATGGGCACTTTGTATACACGATAAGTGCCCGAAAGTTCAGATTTAACAGTCTGAAAAATCGATTAGAGCCAGAAGGTCATTTCCTCGTGGTCGATATACCTGCCGTCAGGCAGTTTGTAGCCATGGAGGTTGAGGCCGTTAGTGAAGAAACCCAGCGCCGTATACAGCGTGCGCGCACTTGTCTGCGTCACTGCAACGGTCAGCGTCAACATCTCCAAGCCTTCCATTTTGTGGGATTCGTCGATTACCATTTGCATCAACTTCTTGCTAATCCCCTTGCCTCTTCCCTCGGGACGTACATACACCGACCAAATCCAGGCACGATGGCGCTCTTTTACTGAGTCCTCGCGACGAAATCCGACAGTGCCGATCAGGTGGTCGTTGTCGAAGGCTGCCAGGACGAATTTCTCCGGGAAAATATCGTTAGGCGCCATCCACTCGAGGTACTTCTCCTCCGCAGTCTCCACGACCTCTTCAGGTGTTTGCCCGAACGCCTCCGGGTGGGCTGCGCACATTTCTACTCGCAGCTCGCGAAAAGCGGCTGCATCGTCTGCAGTGAGTTTGCGAATTAACATGGAATGATGATATGCTAGTGTGAGCGCCTGGTCAAGTTCTCAATCGAGCCTTTAGGGCTTCGGTTTCCATTTCATTTGAAACTCGACCTCTTCTGAAGAGGCACTTCGTTCGTGCTCAAGGCCAATTACTGCGCCAGCTGGAATTGTGATCCGCTCGCCGGCAATTTGAATCCGGAATGGTTCCCCTGATTCGATACAATCTGCCAAACGGCGAAGCTTCTCGGCGAATTTCTTGGGTGGATAGTTCTTCTCGATATCGCGTTTCTTTTTCGTGCTTGCTGCCATCTGTTCTCCCGATAATGTTGTTCGTTCAATTACTCAATCTTGTACGTTACTACGGTAACGAGGCCCAATTCTGTTTGTGAATCACATTGCTGGAATGAGAATTACTTGACACCGCATGGCCTGAGTCGTTCATTCCAGAATGCGACTTCGACATTTACCACGCTTCCCCATTGCGATTTTGCCAACTGCCGTAACGGATCTGCGACGACTCTCCGAACAATTGAGCGGTCCGACATTGCTGATCAAGCGGGACGATTTGAACGGGCTGGCGTTCGGCGGTAACAAAACGCGCAAGCTGGAATATCTAGTCGGTGAAGCACTAGCGCAGGATTGCGATAGCCTGATCACTGGAGGATCCGCGCAGTCCAACCATTGTCGCCAAACTGCCGCGGCAGCGGCAGCTGCCGGCTTGGAATGCCATCTCGTGCTTGGCGGTGCAGAACCCGATGCAGTTACAGGGAATCTACTGCTCGATCGTTTACTTGGCGCGGTGGTCCACTGGAGTGGAGCGTACCGGAAGGGTGAACAGATCCCGCAGATTGCGAAACAACTTAGATCGGCTGGCAAGCGCCCGTATGTGATACCCTATGGCGGATCGAATCCCGTCGGAGCGACCGGATTTGTAGAGGCGATGAGCGAGCTGACTAAACAGCTTGAGTCGGCGCATCAGACTATCAGTCATATAGTATTTGCCTCGAGTTCGTGCGGAACACAAGCAGGAATGGCGGTAGGTGCAAGGCTGTTCCTGCCAAAAGTCAGAGTCGTCGGCATCCGAATTGATAAAGATGAGACAGAGTTGCCTTTTGAAGACCAAGTGGTCGTGCTGGCAAATGACACGGCGAAGCATATTGGCGTTGATATGACTTTCGTCAGAAGCGACTTCGATATCAGGGATGGTTATCTTGACGGCGGATACGGTGTTGTCAGTGATCTAGAGCGCAACGCAATTAACTTGCTGGCTCGCACCGAAGGGATTTTACTTGATCCGGTCTATACAGCTCGAGCATTCGGTGCGATGGTTGATCTAATCAAAAAGGGCGAATTCTCGAAAGATGATCGCGTACTCTTCTGGCATACTGGTGGGACGCCGGCGCTGTTTTCGTACGCGGGCGAGCTGGTTCGATCTCAATAGCGCTTCACCAACGCATCAATTGACACCACTAAACACTGCAGAATTATGATTTCCGACGAGCTCTTGACTTGGACGGCTTCGAACTCTTTGCAGATGAAGTCAGTTTCTTTGGAGCGACCGTTGCATGTGCGACCTCGAGCGCGTCGGTCAACAGACCCTTCTTGACCTTCTTCAGATCAACGTGCGTCCAACCGTGCGTGCCCCATTTGTTCGGCACAGGAGAAAAGGCTTCCGGGTTCAAGCTAACTATGGCATCCTGTTGAAGAAGCGGCAATAGAAGCGTTGCGCGGTTGTGTTCGGCATTGAGCGTGGCGAAGATCTTCTTGCCGATACGAAATGATGTAATCTCAAAATGCGGCTGTTCGGTCGCGTCGGGAAAAGAAAGGGCGAGAGTCCTGAAGGTTTTTTCGGAGATCATAATGCTTAGACCGCTTCGTTGAATTCACTGCGATAATAAGCGACTCCGGTGACGCCCGCCATCGCTTTTTCTTCCAATGGCAAAATCATGAAGGCTTCATCCGGCACCGGCCATTGGCAGGCAATGCCCAGCGTTGAAGCGATCTTGAAGCCGAAGCGCGGGTAGTAGTTCGGGTGGCCAAGCACGATGACAAAGGGGCAGGATTTTTCTATTAAGAGCGCAAGTCCGGCGCGAACCAATTGACTGCCGATGCTTCGATTCTGGAATTCGGGGTGGACGGCCATTGGCGCAAGTCCCATTCCCTGTATGGTTCGTTCTTCCATGCGAATTTCGGCCGGGCTGAAGAGGATGTGGCCGACGATTTGGTCATCGGTGACTGCTACCAATGATAGAATATCGGGACAGTTGGCGCGAATCTTGTCGACGATTTCTGCTTCCAGCGGTTGTCCGAAAGCAAGCTCGTTGATTGTATGGACAACGGCAATGTCGGATGGGAGTTCGGGGCGGATGATGATAGATTGAGGCATGGGTTAAAGATACCGGATTGTCGAAGGACTTTCAAGAGCATATGTCAGGAGTGCCTACCTCCTGATCTGCTGAACGGAAGTCAGAGTTCCTTAGCTTCCACGATTTCGAGGATGCGCAGCTTAGGCTTGGCCATGACAGTGCCTTCGACTTTGGCCAGTAATTGACGGAGTGCGGCTTCACTGGCTTTGGCTTGATCCAGCTGTTCGTATTCGAGAAAGATAATCACACATTTGAGATCGTCGACCGGTCGCAAGATTCGATAGCGGCGCACACCCATTTTCTTCCGGTCAATTGGATCCAGATCGAAGAGTCTCTTCCAGGACGCGAAATCGTTGACACTATGCTCAATGCGCAGAGTGTACATAGGGTCTCCCTTGTCTATGAAATTGTGGTCTTGAAAGATAATACGAGGGATGGGAGGCGAATGAATGAAAGTAAGTGTCCCGGCTCAAGCCGCTATTAGGATTATCGCACGGGAATTTTGCCACGATTGAGCTGCCACGCCAGGTATCCTGCGAACAGAACATCAAAAGCCATACAAAAGTTGGGCCAATATTCCGGCACACCGGGATTTGAGATAAGACTTCCGTGGAAAAGGTCAAAAATACCGTGCGCCGCCAATGCGGCTATAACGATCCAAAGTGACGATTTGAAGCCCAATACAGCTACTGTAATGAAAACCAGGCAAACCGCCGTTTCTATCATCATGATACCCGTGGAAGCCCCCATAATTGCAAAGAGCACGTAATACGAAGCGACCGCAAAAGTAACGACAGGATAAAAGGCTCTGTCGCGATCCATTCCGGCGATAGTTCCCAATGCTCCTACGGCAAGTGCAAGTAAGGCTCCGACTATTAGTGGCAATGATCTACTCGTTGTTAAAAGTGCTCAAGGAATTTTTCTTAATACGTTTGTGTTATGTGTAACATTTGGACTTCGGCGACATTCTCACATGAATCGAGTGAATGTTCGTTGTCAAAAGGTCCGAGCCGCTGGGGGGCGACAAACTATTCAACTTAAAGTGCAGGAAAATGAGTGTTGAAACTGCGCGGTTGTCGAGCTACTTAAATTGAGCATTAGAACGACTAAACGGGCTCTAGGGATCGCATTTGATCAACTTCAATGATCTGCGACAAAACCATTATGTATAATGAATCATGAAGACGAAACTTGGCAACTGGAGGCGTTTTCACCAGTTCCTGACTCTGCTGATCTTAGGAGCTACGGCTTCGTTGACCCTGGGCATACTGGTTTCTCCGAGCGTGCGTGCTGCGGAAGTCAGCGAGAGCCGAGCGAGGGATTTCATTGACGCGCTGTGCCGAAATACTCTCCATCTTACCGAATTCATCGACACTACGGAATTGGAACTTTGTACACGACTGGGAATTACGTATGACGAGGTAGACGTCAAGTTTCTTATCTCGCAGGACGTGGATTCACTCATAAAGACCGCGCTGATTTCGGGTCAATATAAATACCTGGTCGAAATTAGCCCGTTGGGTGATTCGTTTCAGAGGGTCTCCCTAAGTGTACCCGATGTGCAATACTCACGCGATTTTTACTTCAAGGGCGGCAAATGGATCCTGCCCTCGACTTATTTTTCGAGCAATTGGCAGCGCTTCGAGAGCGAATACTTCCGATTCATTGTTAGCGATTCGTGCACGATGCTCACCAATTGCGCGGACGATCTCGAACATTTTTTCATGACTACTGCTGCGTTGCTCGGTTACACCGAGAAGCAGCTTGAGACGATTCGGCGCAACAAGATCGAGTACCTGCTTTGTCGCGACTCAAAAGAAGTATCGAAGTTGACTGGGTATGAAAATCGGGGGATGTACGAATTGCCTTCCGATCGTATCATCACATGTTATCATGCACATTATCACGAACTCGTTCACTTGATGGTCAATTTCAAACTGCAGCAACTCCCACTGTGGACCCATCCGCTACTTCAGGAAGGCATTGCCGTAGCGCTAGGCGGGCGAGGTGGCCTTGCCCCGCCAGTTGTAGCGGAGATGGCTGCTTACCTGGTAGAGTCGGGAATGGCGAGCGTAAGCGATTTACTACCGGCCGAGGGGTTCAATCAAGTGCACAACACGATCAATTATCCGGTCAGCGGTTTGTATTGCAAGTTTCTCTTGGAGCAGATTGGGGCAGAACCTTTCTTCGAGTTATATCGCAAGTACAGTGGTTCAAGCAGTCAACTAAGGAAGGTGAACATTGTCAGCACGGACATACCGAACGATAGCCTCTGGTCTGATTTCGTGACCGAGACATCTCTCGAACACCTAATTGATCTCAATGAAACTGATTCAGGTTATTTCGAGGTTTATCGAGATTCGACACTCGTGGTCGCAGAGAACGGACAGAAGTTATTGTTTCAAGTCAGTGGCAAGGTTCTAATCGGCGGTAATGAGGAATTCACCGATTACCGAAACGCAGCAATATTGGAATCATTCGGAGGCCTGAAGTATCGAGGCGAGAAACATGGAATCATTGCCGACTCTTCAGAGATCAAGATTTACAACCTCTATACGGGCAATCTCATAGCAAATTTGGTAAGCGCATTTCGTATCCCCTCACAAAGCGTTTCGTACGACGGGAAATATTACCGTTTTGTCGCGGACCACGACATATTTGAAGAGAATTTTGTTCAGGAACTGAAGGGCCGAAGTCAAACAGAAGAATGAGTTTCTTGCTGACTTCACCAACAAAAAACCCCGACTCTTTCGAATCGGGGTTTTGCATTTAACCCGGCAGCGATCTACTCTCCCACTCACTCTCGCAAGCAGTACCATCGACGCTGTGAGGCTTAACTTCTGTGTTCGGAATGGGAACAGGTGTTTCCCTCACGCCATTGCCACCGGAAAATCTTATTGATCAATCCCACAGCAAGCTGTGGGCGACCATGGCAAATTTATAAACCAATATCAGAGCTATGCGGAATCTAAAGGCAGGTTACAGAAAAGCTTTTAAGATTCGATAAAAATTGATCACTGTAGTTTTTCGTTATTCTTGGATTCCCGCTTTCGCGGGAATGACAATTAGGACGAATACATTGATCGAGTCAAGGTGGGGGCGTTTGATGCACGCCCCCGGCGATGACAAATTTTAAGATCAAGTCTCACGGCAAATTAGTATCACTCGACTGAACCCCTCGCAGGGCTTACATCTGTGACCTATCGACCTGGTCATCTTCCAGGTGCCTTTAGATCTTTCGATAGGGAAATCTTATCTTGGGGTGGGCTTGGCACTTAGATGCATTCAGCGCTTATCCCTTCCCGACGCGGCTACCCTGCTATGCTACTGGCGTAACAACAGGTGCACCGGCGGTCGGTCCGACCTGGTCCTCTCGTACTAGGGTCAGAGCCCCTCAAATTTCCTTCGCCCGCATCAGATAGAGACCGAACTGTCTCACGACGTTCTAAACCCAGCTCACGTACCACTTTAATCGGCGAACAGCCGAACCCTTGGGACCTTCT
>CAYJKI010000009.1:0-156257 GCA_964370935.1 uncultured Ignavibacteria bacterium
CCTCATTCTTCGGCTCGGAGCCACCCCTCTCTAGAGGGGAATTGGGGTCGAAGGTCTATTCCAGGGAGTAGGGATTTCGCCTTTCCCAACACTTGCGGGAATGACTCAATGCGGTGCGGGTCAGGGCCAGTTGATGCGCCGTGAATGAAGCAACTATTTGTGGATAGAATCGTAAAATTATATCAAGTACCATGACCGAACCTTGGATTGCCACGAAAGAACTTTGCCGCTACTATCAACGCGGTCCGCAGGAAATCCGCGCTGTTGACTCTGTTAATCTAAATATCGTTCGCGGCGAATTTGTCGGTATTGTCGGGTCGTCCGGCTCCGGCAAGTCGACGCTTTTGAATTTGCTGGCCGGGCTCGATACACCGACTTCGGGAAGTATCGCGGTTGGTGAAACGGTGTTGAGTGCGCTTAGCCGCAGAGATCTCGCCGGTTATCGCGCACGCCAAGTGGGGATGATTTTCCAGACATTCAATCTGCTTCCGCACCATACGGCGCTTCGCAACGTCGAAGTCGCCCTTTATTTCAACGACACACCGCGCAACGAGCGCCACAAACGGGCAAGCGAAATCTTGTCCAACCTGGGAATGGGCGACCGGCTGGAGCATCGTCCGAGTGCGTTGTCCGGGGGCGAGCAACAGCGCGTGGCGATAGCACGGGCGCTGGTCAAGCGGCCGGAAGTGATTTTTGCGGATGAGCCGACGGGGAATCTTGACTTTGAAAATGCCCGGCAGATAGCGGCTTTGTTGACGGAGTTAAACAGCCAGGGACTGACTGTCGTGATGGTGTCGCACGATCTGGAACTGGCGCGCAGTATATGTAGTCGAATTATCAAAATGCACTACGGCCGGGTAGTCGAAGACTCGGGGGCGCAACAGTGACATCGTATGATCTGATCACGGCGGCGGCGGATAATTTGTGGCGCATGAAACTGCGTTCGGTCTTGACGATGGCCGGCGTACTAATCGCGATTGCGGCATTTGTGTCGATGCTTTCGTTTGGTGCCGGAAATCAGCAGTATGTCAACGATCAGTTTGAAAAGTTCGGGCTATTGACGACGATGCAGGTGTTTCCCGAGGAAGACAAGAACGGAAGCGACAGTGTCAAGGCGAAGGTGCTCAACGATTCAGCGCTGGCGATGTTGGCTCAAATTCCCGGCGTACGTTTGGCATATCCGTTGGAAGCATTTGAAATCGAAGCCAAACTTGGCGACAGCACAGCGACGCTGAATGCGCAGGCGATATCCTCGGAAGTTGCCCGGACGGCAGCAATGTCGCAGTATCTTGCCGGAACGCGATTTGAAAATGACAGTTCACGCCAGGTGGTGGTTACACGCGACTTCGTCAAGCGGATGGGAATTACCGATGCGGACTCGGCTGTCGGAAGAGAACTGGTTGTTACGGCCCGTCTGATTCGCATCGACAGCGCGTGGGCGGCGATTATCAGCGACAAGGACGGGGCAATTCGCAAGCGTCTGCGCGGGATCGATCGCGATTCGATTTTTGAGCCGGGTTATGCGATGGGATTGCTGCGGAGGGAGACCTCGGAGGCATTGCGGCGTTTCTACTCTGGGTTGATGAACAACCGCGAGCTGGTGACGGAGACGCTTACGATTTCGGGCGTTATTCCGGGCAGGCATGAAAGCCCGATGCGCATCGAACAAGTTATCTTGCCGCTGGCGACGGCGCGCAGGCTCAATGATGGGGATATCTCGATGTCGCCTGCGAGTCTGATGAGTTCTTTCAGTTCAGGCAGTTTGCCGGACATGTTTGCGCCGAAGGAGGTCAAGTCGTATTCCAAGGTGACGCTCGACTTTGACCCGCACACGCCGTTCAAGTCGGTGCGCGATTCGGTGAAGGCGCTGGGATTCAAGACTTACAGCTTTGCCGAGCAGTTCGAAGAGATTCAGAAGATGTTCATCTACTTTGACATGGCGCTGGGGATGATCGGTTTGATCGCGCTGGTGACGGCCTCGCTGGGGATCGCGAACACGATGATCATGTCGATTCTGGAGAGACGCCGCGAGATCGGCGTGCTCAAGGCGCTGGGCGCGGATGATTCGGACATCCGGCGAATTTTCTTGTACGAGGCGGCGGCCATCGGCACGCTGGGGGCGACATTTGGCATCATAGTCGGGTGGGGCATTGCGCGGGTTGCTTCGTTTGTTGCGCAGTCGTTTATGCGGAGAGAGGGCGTTGAAGCAATTGAACTATTTGCGACGCCGTGGTGGTTAATCGGGATTGCGTTGGGGTTTGGAATCGTAGTGAGTTTGCTTGCGGGATATTATCCGGCGCGAAGGGCGGCGAGGCTGGATCCGGTGGAGTCGTTGAGGAATGAGTAGGGGGCAATTGTCGGTTCCTCGATTCCGGCCTTCGCCGGAATGACTTACTAAGCTGGGTTCCCTCCTTCTTGTGAATGACTCATCGAGAGCTGGCCGAGTTGCCGCCCCAGATGCCGATGTCGGAGCGAGAGCCGTCGAGATCGGTAAGAATTGAATCACCGGCATTGATCAAGACAGATGTCGGGAGCAGTCTGAACGACAAAGTGTCTGCAAACAACGGGTTGACGGAGATGTTGCCGAACTTGCCGGTCAAGTCGGCGATGTCCTGATAGTTCGCCGCCCACTTGAAGTCTTCGCCAGCCGCAGTCGTCGGAGCGGCGCGCTCGGCGGAGATGATCTCCGGGTCGACATAGACGTTGTTGTTGGCGATCACGAAATCCACAGGATTGCCCAACATCCAGATACCCACGCAAGGACAGACCCACTTCGCACGCCAGCCGTTATTATAGACGATATTGTTGACGAAGACGCCGCGCGGCCCCAGTTTTTGTTCGCGGTCGCCCCAATTGGCAAAGCCGCAGTTGCCGTTACGATAGATCAGATTGTTGGAAGCTTCCATAAACGATTCGCCGGTAGCGATGATTCCCCAGCCGAGACAGTCCTGCACGATATTGTTGCGGACGACCGCGCGCGAAGTTCCGAACGAGCCAATACCTTTCCAAAACTCGCTGACGCGATTGCGGAGAACGGTGGCTTGGGCATCCCAGGTGATGCCGATGCCAGCGCCGCGGCCTTTGGTGATGACATTATCGGCGATGAAGGCTTTGGCGCCGCGGTAGAGCGCGATGCCATCCCAACCGCCGTTGATGATGCGGTTGTTTTCGATAAAGAGTTCGGAGCCTTCGCGGACAAAGATGCCGCCGATACCGACGACGACCGTAGTGTCGCGGTTGTCGTTGTTTATGATTTCGCAATTGCGGACGGTGAGGCGGGAGAATTTGGCGACGATTGCGGCATCGGTGGCGTTGCCATCGCGGTCGCGGACTCCGCCGGTGATCCGGACGTTTTCGATGGAAGATCCCCAACTATTGGAGAAGAAGATGCCGTAGCCGGCGTTGGTGATCAAACTGACAGAATCGGGGTTGTCGCCGGTGATGGAGAGAGCCTTATCTTTGACCACGAATCCATAAGTGGCCTCTACCAGAGTTTGGGGATCGGTGCAATTGCCGCATAAATCCTCGGTAAACTTGGTCGATACTCCATTATAGGTGCCGGCAAGCAGGACGATCTTGTCGCCCGAGTGCGCGGAATCTATTGCGGTTTGGAGACTTACGAAGGGTGCCCGGAATGTGCCATCGCCGCCGGGTTCAGCATTGGACTTAACAAAAACCGTCTTGTATGCAGGTTGATATTGGCCGACGCAGGACAAAGACAGAGCACCGATCAACACCATGAACGATATCAGAAAACGCATGCGACCTCCACTTGCGAGAACGATTTAAACTATATAAGTTAGCCGCCCATGAACAGGAAAAAAAGCAGTCCAAATACGTTGCCGACTAATCTAAGCCTGTTCGAGCAACCGTTCTTAGTCCAACCGCCCAAAGCGGAAAAGCCGAGCGACGGGATACTACCTTCGGTTGATGAACTGTATAATCGATTTCATCATTTTAACGTCAAGTATTTTGCCGGCAAGTTGCCGACGCCGAGGATTCGCTATTCGTCGCGGATGCTGTGTGCGGGGCAATATATTCGCAGCCGGGTCGAGATTGTGCTGTCCAGCAAGTACCACGAGTTGTTTCCCGAGGATATCGACGATACCCTGAAGCACGAGATGATCCACATCATTCACTTCAATCACAATGCCGATTTCAAAAGTGAAGCGACTCGCATCGGGGCTTCGGTAAAGGCCAAGGCGCATTCGCAACTGCGTTTGCCGGCGCGTTACATCTATCAGTGCAAGTCGTGCAAGACGGAATATCCTCGCCGGAAGAGGTTGATATCCGCCTCGTGCGGGAAGTGCTCGCCTTCGCGATTTGATGCGCGTTTTAAGTTAGCTCTCAAAAAAAAACTGAAATAAGCAAACCAGTTCGACGTTCCCCCAAAATTGTTAAGCGATTTCTGCGATTTTTGAAGCAGTTGTAGGTTCGTTTTGTCCGCAAACTAATAGGGGCGCAGTGTACTGCGCCCCTACGAAGACTAACTACTGGTTGGAATTACTTTGCAGCAGCGAAGGCTTTGTTGACTTCGTCCCAGTTGATGATGTTCAAGAAGGCCGCGATGTATTCCGGGCGGCGATTCTGGTACTTGAGATAATAGGCGTGTTCCCAGACATCGATGCCGATGATCGGTTTCTTGCCTTGCGTTAAAGGTGAGTCCTGATTCGGAGTCGTTACGATTTCCAGCTTACCGCCGGAAGCTACGAGCCAAGCCCAGCCGGAACCGAATACACCGGTGGCGGCGGCAGTGAATTTCTCTTTGAAGGTATCGTGGCTGCCGAACGAGCTGTTGATCGCATCGGCAACGGCACCGCCGTATTTGGCGTCTTTCTTGAGGATATTCCAGAAGAATGTGTGATTCGCGTGTCCGCCGCCGTGGTTACGGACGGCTGTGCGGATGGCCTCGGGTACAGAGTTGAGGTCCGTGACGAGGGCTTCGACCGACTTCGTCTGGAGGTCGGCGCTGCTGGCGAGGGCCTCGTTGAGTTTGGTTACGTAGGTCTGATGATGCTTGGTGTGGTGGATGGTCATCGTTTCTTTGTCGATAAACGGCTCAAGCGCATCGTACGCGTAGGGCAATTTGGGCAGTTCGTATGTCATAATATCTCCTTCGTATGATAGCTAACATTTACTAACTTAGATTTGTTCCCGCCCAATAATGGATGAGAGAGGTCAATTAATTCCCTGTTAGAATAACAATACGAATGTTGATCGGGACTTTTTGGAGAATTCGGTGTGCTTTGACAAGCCAAAAAACTGTTGTGAAATGTCGATGATTTGGCTATCAGCAGTATGCAGACCTTTCTGGAATAGATTTGGCGAGTTTGGGTGACGGCAATTCTGGGTTAATGGGGACACAGATGTCTCGAATGCTAACAACATTGGAAAGGCTACCTTCGGTAGTCAGCCTCGTTTGCTCTTTCGTGATTGTACTACTCATTGGCGCCGCATACTATTTCATCGGGTCGCAGTTATCCTTTTCGGTTTTCTTCCTGATACCAATTGCCTTCGTTACCTGGACGGTGGGGTATAAGTCCGGAGTTACCTACTCATTCTTGAGCGTTCTGACGTGGTACATTGCCGACATTTTTGATGGTGAACTAAGTGTCGGACCGTTTTGGCTGGCAGTGAATTTGGTGCTTCGTTTGGCGCTGTTCATAGCTGTCGCGTGGGTGCTATCGGCTTTGAAGAAGTCGGTGGAAGAACATAAGCTTGCCGCTCGAATCGATGTGTTAACCGGCATTCCGAATCGCCGCGCATTTTATGAGGCGGCGCAATTGGAGATAGCCAGGGCCAATCGCAATCCGAAGCCCTTTACGGTGGTGTTCACAGACATCGATAATTTCAAGAACGTGAATGATCGATTCGGTCACTTAATCGGTGACAGGTTGTTGACGCTCACTGCGGACATCTTACGCCAGAACGTGCGCGAGATTGACCAAGTTGCCCGTCTTGGCGGGGACGAATTTGTGCTTCTGTTGAGCGGTACCGACGCCAATGGCGCAGCGACTGTGATGGAGAGGTTACGGAGCGATTTAACCGCCATGGCACAAATGTACCATTGGCCGGTGACTTATAGTGCTGGCGCCGTTACTTTCACTCGTCCGCCGGAAACCGTGGACGAGATGATTACGAAGGCGGACACGCTGATGTATTCAGTCAAGCAGAGCGGCAAGGACCACATCCGCCAGGAAAGCGACTAAACGTCAGTTTTGGCCAGAGATTACTTGGCCGCGATCATCCCTTCGACATTCTTAATGTGACCCATCTCGAATTGGGTCAGATACTCGAAGGTCTTGCGTACGTCAGGCTCGCTGGCAACCTTTGCGGCGGCAGAGTAAAGCTCGTAGGCTTCCTTTTCCAACTGCAGTGCGATTTCCAGAATCTCGGATTTTGACTTGGCGGCTTTGACCATGGCGATTCGCTGTACGTGCTTGTCGCCCATGGCTTCGTCGATGATAGGGAGTTCGTCGCGGTTCATGACATCGCGGTAGGTCACCCATTTTTCCGAGCGGACGTGCAGGTCGTATTGATGCTCGAGGGTGAGGAAGTGCTTACGCTCTTCACCGGCAAAATGCAGCATGGTGGTCTTGACGTCCTGGTCGCTGATCTTCTCGGCGCCAATACGGTAGAAGACGTAGGCGGCGATTTCGGCCTGAATTCCGGCCGTAAGGTAACTAAGTGCTTCGGGGCTAATTGTCATTTCTATACCTCACTAAAAAGATACCATTTACTCCAAATATAGACAGCTACGGTTCGAAGTCAAGGATTTCTACCGAATTATACCCCTTGGGATGCCTGAACTTAGATCGGGATCCTCATGCCGCTGGCGGCATCGAACAGGTGCAGGTTTCGGGGTACAAAGTCAAGGCTTACCCGTTCACCGACAGCGATGGCACGGTCGGCTGGGCTAGTTGCCATCACGAGGTCGTCACCGATTTTTCCTATCAGGTAAGTCGCTGTGCCGTGAAACTCGGTGCGTTCGACTGTAAGGTGAGATTCGGGTCCGTTTGATTTCACCGGCAGTTGGTCGGGTCGGACGCCGAGGAGATACTTGCCGTTCGGTGCGTAGAGTCTGGCAAGGGGTATTTTCTGACCAAGAGGGTAGCAGGTGCCGGATTCGACTTCGACGTTGATGATGTTCATCGGCGGCGACCCGATGAAGCGGGCGACAAAGAGGTTTGCCGGTCGACGAAAGACCTCGGAAGGAGAACCGATTTGCATGACCTTGCCCTGATTGAGGACGACAAGATTGTCGGCCATCGTCATGGCCTCGGTTTGGTCGTGGGTGACATAGACTGTAGTCTTGCCCAGGCGCTGTTGGAGCGATTTGAGTTCACCGCGCATTTGGTTGCGGAGTTGGAAATCGAGATTGGAAAGCGGTTCATCGAAGAGGAACACCTGCGGATTGCGAACGATGGCTCTTCCGACAGCTGTACGCTGGCGTTCGCCGCCGGAAAGGGTACGAGGGTAGCGATCGAGCATTGGGGTCAGACCGAGGAGCTGTGCGGTTTCGGCAACTTTGGCGGCGATGGTTTCTTTGGGCATTTTGGCGATTTTGAGAGGAAATGCCAGATTCTCCCTGACGGAAAGATGCGGGTAGAGTGCGTAGTTTTGAAACACCATCGCCATGTTGCGATGCCGGGGCTCTTGAGCGGTGATGTCAATGTTATCCACCAGGATGGCGCCTTCGTCGGGTGATTCAAGGCCGGCAATCATACGCAAAATCGTGGATTTGCCGCAACCGGAGGGTCCGAGCAGGACGGTCAGGCATCCAGAAGGTACAAGCAAGTCCAGATGGGGAATTACGAGATTGTCGTTGAAGCGTTTGATGACGCCGCGGAATAGAATTTCACTCATCAAGTGAATCTATTTTCCTTTGCCACCGGCGCCAACTAAAATTGAGAATTCCGGCCAAGTGCCGATACAAGAAAGAGGGGCGTAACCGTTAACCGAAAATGGCAGGCGAGTACCGACGGAGTCAGAGCTATATGACGGCAGAAATCTCAAGAGTATTGGTCGTTGACGATGATCCAAACCTTACCGACCTACTGGTAGACACTCTTTCCGCGATCGGGTATGAACCGCATTCGGCCGGATCAGCCCAAGAGGCGCTCAAAGTGCTCTCTTCCATGCGGATTGACCTGGTGATTTCCGACATCAATATGCCGGAAATGTCGGGAATTGAGTTGCTGCAGGAGATCAAGAAGAGAAATCGCCGTCTTCCCGTCATGTTAATCACCGGAATTGGCAGTGACGGCATCAAGGCGCAGGCTTATTCAAAGGGCGCCGACGGATTTCTGGCGAAACCGTTCCGAATTGGAACGATGGAGTCGGAAATCGGCAAGATGTTGCTTAGCCTGCGCAAGCGTCGGATTGTCGTGATTGACGATAACGAGGAGTTTCTCGCCAGTTTGTGCCAGAGGCTCGAAGCCGGTGACAATGACATTCATGCGTTTACCACGGTCAAGGCTGCCACGGAATTTCTGACAGTGAATCCGGTCGACCTGGTCATAACCGATCTTAAGATGCCGGACGGCGATGGTCTTAGCCTGATTAGCCAACTGCATGACCGTTTTCCGAATTTGCCGGTTGTCATGGTGAGCGCATTTGCGACTGACGATCTTATCGAACGTATCCGCAAGGCGGGAATCCAGAAATTCCTGTCAAAGCCGGTTGATTTCAGCGAACTCGATGATGTCGTCAAATCGTGCGCGACTATAGCGGATTAGATCCAGCCCCGCGTTAAATCTCTCGAAACTCTACTGTTTTCCCGCGGCGAGAACGCGCATCATTTCTGTGTGAATGCGTCCGTTGGACCCAAGCAAGCGATCCCGGAATATTGAGAAGGGATTGCCTTCGAAGTCGGTGATTTTTCCACCGGCCTGTTTGACAATCAGGACGCCGGCCGCCATGTCCCACGGATGCAATTTCAACTCCCAATAACCATCGAAACGTCCGCAGGCGAGATAGCACAAGTCGAGGGCTGCGGAACCGGCGCGGCGCACGGCGCGGGCATTTTTGACGAAGTTCGTGAAGTTGACGAGATTGTTAATGCGGCTGGTGCGAATGTCGTAGGGGAAACCAGTAGCAAGAAGCGCCTGTTCGAGGCGGCGGCGGTCGCTGACCTTGATAACGTGTCCGTTAAGGCGGCTCTTGTCGTGCTTGGTCGCGGTGAAGAGTTCGTCGCGAGTGGGATCATAAACGCAGCCGAGGATCATTTCATCACGGTATTGCAGTCCGATTGAGACGCACCAAACCGGGAACGTGTGGGCGTAGTTGGTCGTTCCGTCGAGCGGGTCGATGATCCACTTGAATTCGGAATTCAAATCGGCGATGCTGCCTTCTTCGGTAAGGAATGAGGCTTCCGGCAGCGCTTTGCTCAAGCGGGCGACGATCAGTTTCTCGCTGGCCAGATCCATTTCGGTGACGATATCGATTCGTCCCTTGAACTGCACCCGGCGATTTTTTTGCACGTTGTCGAGCAGGAGCTTACCCGCGGCTTTGGCGGTAGCGGCTGTTTCGGTCAACAGCGCAGTCGTCATCGATGAACTGATTCTCATGTTGCGCGCGTCACTTCCTGATCCTGATATTGAAGTTGGTAGAGCCGCCAATAAACACCCTGCTGTTTGAGCAACTCTTCGTGCTTGCCCTGCTCAACAATGCGGCCCTTATGATAAACTAATATTTTGTCAGCTTCTTCGATAGTTGAAAGACGATGGGCGACAATCAAAGAGGTGCGGCCTTCGAATAGCTTCTGGATTGCCTTCTGAATGATAAACTCGGTTTCATTGTCGACTGATGATGTTGCTTCATCAAGTATTAACACCGGCGGGTTATATGCAAGCGCCCGGGCGAAACTGATCAATTGGCGCTGGCCGACGGAGAGCGACCCGCCACGTTCGCCGACGCGGTGGTCATATTTGTTTTCAAGGCGGTCGACAAAGGGTGCAAGTCCGACCCGTTCGGCGGCGGCCATCATCTGTTCTTCGGAGATTGATTCGTTGCCCAGTGTGATGTTCTCGCGAATCGAACCGGAGAAGAGAAAGACATCCTGCAAGACCAAGCCGATTTGGGCGCGGACGACCTGCGGGTCGAGATCGCGAATATCGATCGCGTCAAACTTGATGGAACCGTTGTCGATGTCGTAAAACCGGCAGATCAAGCTGACAGAAGTTGTTTTTCCGGAACCGGTGGCGCCGACCAGCGCGACCTTTTCGCCCGGTTTGATATCGAAGCTGATGTCGTGCAGGATACGCTGATCCTTGTTGTAGCTGAAGTCGACATTGCTGTAAGTGATGGCGCCGCTGAAGTTGGTCAACGGTTTTGGATGCTCGGGCACGGAAATGTCAGATTTTGTGTCGAGGATATTGAATACGCGCTCGGCCGCGGCCATAGCTGATTGGAGGACATTGTACTTCTCGGCCAGGTCACGGATTGGACGATAGAACATTTCCACATATTGGATGAAAGCTACCAATGTGCCAAAGGTAATGACTTCCTGAACAACTTGTCCGCCGCCGTACCAGACGATGAGCGCCAGACTGATCGCGCCGATCAACTCGACGATCGGGAAGAAGACTGCATAATAGAGGATCGAGCGTTTGTGCTGGTACATCAGTTCGGTGTTGACGCCTTCGAAGCGGTCCATCGTTTTGCGTTCCTGCACGAAACTTTGGATTTCATTGATGCCGGCGAGGTGTTCCTGTGTGAAGGCATTGAGCTTGGCGATCATGATGCGAATTTCGCGATAGGAATCGCGCACCCGTTTGCGGAAGACGAATGTCGCGCCGACGATGAGGGGCAGTATGAAGAAGGTGACCAACGACAACTTGGGCGAGAGCACGAACATTACCGTAATAATGCCAACCAAGGTCACGATATTGCCGAGGATGTCGATAACGCCGGAGGCAAACATTTCGTTGAGGGCGTTGACATCCGAGGTGACGCGGGTTAGCAGGCGTCCCGAGGGGTTCTTATCGAAGAATCCGAGGTGCATCGACTGGATGTGATTGAAGATTTTTTGCCGCAAATCGAACATTGCGCTCTGGCCAATCCATTCCATGATGCGGATTTGGCCATAGCCTGTGAAGAATTCAAGGCACATGATCGCCAGCAATTGGATGGCGATGAGCATCAGCCCGTCCTGATCCCCAATCGCGATATGATCGTCAAAGGCGATTTTGATCAGGTACGGTGTCGCTAATTGCGCCGCGGCGGCAACCAGAAGGAGCAAAAGGGCGAGTCCGACATAGAGACGATAGGGGCGCAGGTACACCAGCAGGCGCCGCATGAGCTGGCCATCGTAGCCTTTGCCAAGTTTATCTTCGTCGCGAAAGTCCTGCATACTAATCGAGCATCTCCAGTTCCGATGACAATAATTCGCGGCGAATGATCTCGTAATAACGACCTTGCTTGGCGATCAACTCGTCGTGAGTTCCCCGCTCAACAATGGTGCCGCCGTCGAGCACGATGATACGATCGGCACGGCGAATTGTCGAGGGGCGGTGGCTGATGAGCAGGGTTGTGATGTTTCCGCGCGTGGCCTTGAGCCGTTCGAGAATCAGTTCTTCGGTCTGGGTATCGACTGAAGAAAAAGCGTCGTCGAGAATGAGGATACGCGGCTGCTTCAGCAAGGCGCGGGCGATCGCAGCACGCTGTTTCTGCCCGCCGGAGAGCGTGATTCCGCGTTCACCGAGTATCGTATCGTATTTTTGCGGGAAAGATTCGACCTCGTTCTCAAAAGCGGCGACTTGCGCGGCTTCGTGGACGGCATCCATTTCAACTTTGGGCTGCGACAGTGCGATGTTGGCGGCAATGGTGTCGGAGAACAAGTAGGAATCCTGGCGGACGAATCCGATCATTCCGCGAAGGTCGTCGAGCGCCATGCGATTGATGTCGATTTCATCGATGCGGATCGTGCCATCGGGTATCGGGTAGGTGCGCATCAAGAGTGAAATCAAGGTTGACTTACCCGAACCGGTTGCGCCGACAATTGCCATTGTCTCGCCGGGTTTGACTTCGAAGTCGATATCATGCAGTACCTGGGCATTGCTATCTGGATAGGTGAAAGACAATCCGCTGAAACGCAGTGCGCCCGCGACTTGCGGCGGATGCACCGGTTCTGCGGGAGATGTGATATCGGGCACTTCGCGCAGTAAATTATCCAACCGCGCCAGTGAGGCGGTACCGCGCTGGTAGAGCGAGATGACCCATCCGATGGCGAGCATCGGCCAGACGAGCATGAGCAGATATGCCATGAAGGCGACATATTCGCCCTTGGTGATGGTGCCTTTGATGACGTCGCCGCCACCGATCAGGATGACGATCAAAACGACTACCCGGACGAGGAAGACAATCGTCGGCATGAGCAGTGCGCGGACCTTGACGAGGTCGAGGTTAAGCCGAACATATTCGCGATTGACGCCTTCAAACTTCTTTTGCTGATACTTCTCGCGGCGATAGGCTTTGATGACGCGAATCCCGGCCATTGATTCCTGCACAAAGGTAGACAGGGTGGAAAAATGGTCCTGGATTTTCATGAAGCGGCGATGCGTCTGCTGGCCGATTTGCCACATGGCAATCGTGAGCAACGGCAGAGGTATCAAGGCGTACATTGTCAAAGTCGGCGAGATCTTGATCATGTAATAGAAGGCGACGATACTGACCATGAGTGTGTTGATCAATTGCATTACGGCGGGTCCGACCATCAAGCGCACCGATTCGATGTCATTCGACAGGCGGGCGATAATGTCGCCGGTCGGGGTTCGCTGATAGAATCGCGATGAAAGTTTCAGCAGATGGTTGAAGACCTCATTGCGCAGTTCAAATTCGATGTCGCGGGAGGCCCAGATAATGGTGCGTCGGGCAAAGAAGCGGAAGACGCCGGCGGTCAATGTCACGGCGACAATTGCCAGCGCAAACCACGGCAACACGCCGGTGGCAGTTTGCGCCATTGCGTGCTGCATGCCGTAAAAAGCGTCGGTGGGAGCCAATGACTCGAGACTGGGGTTTTCCAGCGAGTCGATTGCCTCGCGCAACAGCCAGGGGGACATGCCGAGAAAGACATTCGCTCCGGCGAGGACGACGATGCCTCCGAGAAAGTACCAAAGATACTTACGGTAGTATTTTCGCAGAGTATTTTGGCCGCTCTGGTTTGGTGTCGGGTTCAAGAGGAAGATACCACTATGTTTAGACGTTCGGCGACATTCTGCATTTCATCATATAACGCCAAAAACGCCGATTCTTGACAGTGATTTTTTACAGAATTAACGGAGAATGGCTGATTTTGGTCCTCATTAAGAGGATGGTGTCGATTGGCGACCGGAGATTGCCGCTTCCTCGATCTTCATGTGAGTCTCGAGGCCGATTTCGGTGGCCCAAACCTCGCCCGGAGCAAGGGCGATGGACCAGCGGAGGAGGATAATTGTACCCTGCAGGACTTTCTCGAAACCGCCTTCGGACAGCGAAACGGTCCAAAGTGGGTGAGTCCAGATGGTCGCGTCGCGATTAGAAGAGAGTCTCAAAAGGAACCGATAGAGACGGCTGTAGATTGCAATGTCGCGGCTATTGATTAGTTCGTGCCCGGAGTTGAGATCGAGACGTTCGCCGAAACTGCCAACCAAGAAAGACTCGGTATTGGGGAAGGGGTAACTTCCAAGGCCGATCTCGCAACCGAAGGTGAAGGCAAGATTCTGGTTACCGCGATTGCGGAGTTCGTATTGAGCAACGACGCCGACCGGCTTTGGCGCGAACTTGAGTGTTTTGACGATCTCGATATCGGCAGAGCCTTGCGTGGACGCAACGCGGTTGGTGCGAGTCAATTTCACAAAAGCGGAGTCTACAGACGACTCGGCGGAGTCTGCGTAAGGATGTTGGCAGTGGCCAATCATTGAAACGAGCTTGCCGCATTCGAAGTCATTCCGGGTTGCTGAATCGCCAAAAATGTGGTCAACGAACATTCCCCGGCGATAGGTGTCTTCAAGGAGAAGATTCTCGAGTCCTTCTTCTTTCACGAGAACCAGATCATGAATCGACTTTGTGGCAGCGGCGCCAGTTGACTCGTGGCGGTGAAGCAGCTTGTCGTGGTAGCCTTCCTTGCGCCGACCAACGAGATCGACAAGATTCTTGGCGATGCCGAAGTGATCGAGCTCGGTGATCATCCCGCCGAGTTGGGGGGCAACGATTGCCTTGAGGGCGGGAGTGGTGATGATAATCTCATTACGGCCGTCGCAATCAAAGTCCGAATTCTCGATTCGTGTGCTTTGCGGGCTAACAAGCGCTGAGTTTATTAACGCTTCGGCGGCGACAAGCTCCTGATAGACGGCTCCGCGAAGATGCGGAAGGTAGAGGCCTCCGAAGACGCCGTGCCAGTAGGGGCAGTTACACTGGCCGGCATAGAGCAGTTTGCGTGCTTGCTCGTAGACGGTCGGCGACAATTTCTCATGACTACGCTCGAGCAGGTCGCTGACCAGCAGCATGCGTTTATGCAGATTGTTGCTTTCGTCATACTTTGTCTGGAAGTTCCGCCAGAATCCGCCCTTGACGAACGGCTCAAATTGGTCAAAGAGGCAGGCGGCTTTCAATTTGTGCACGAAATCTTCGTATCGCTCGATGGCAGCGACGGGCATTGCCCACTCATTCATTTCGGAATACGACGCTGTCGGCAGGTACACTCGACCACGAGCAGGGACGGTCGAAAGCGCCTCGCTGAAGGTGATCACCTCGATCCAATCGAGGTTGGCAGAGAGCATCGTCAAGAACCGTTCGAGCCAGCCGTTCAGAAAGCAGTGTTCATAGGTTTTTGGCCAAACGCCGAATTTTTCGCCGTCGTCGGCATAGACTGCAATGCTGTCGCCTGATTCCGTGGCAAGGCTTCGGAGGTAGGCAATAGTGTCTTCCGGATCAGCAAAGGGGATCGTGTAGCGCAGCTTCTTGGCTATTGGAAAAAGAGCGATCTGGAAACCTTGATCTTCCGTAACGTAGTAGCCGTCCAATTGTGACTCTTCGAGGCCGGCGTAACGGAAGTGGATATCGTCAAGAATCGTGTATTTAACGCCTGCCTGGTTGAGGTGCTTTGCGAGTCCGGGTTCCCAGACGCGTTCGGCCAGCCACATTCCGGTTGGTCTTTCACCAAACTCACGTTCGACGAAATCAGATTGCATCCGGATTTGGCCGACTTTGTCGCGATCCGGTATCGCCGGAAGAATCGGCTCGTAGAATCCACCGGTGAGCAGTTCGAGCTGTCCGCGATCCTTCATGATGCGGATCAGATCGAAGCATTCCGGATGGTATCTCTTGATCCAATCGTAGAGGATTCCGGTGAAATGCAGGGAAATCCGGATTGCGGGAAAGCGATTCAGCAATTGTAAAAATGGGAGGTAGGACTTTTGGTAAGCGTCTTCGATCACCCAGCCGAAATTGCCGACCGGCTGATGATTATGTATTCCGAAACAGAATTTCACCTTATTCAAACGATGCTTCTCCTGTCATCCCTGACGCAAGCGAAGGTCAAGTCCATGAAAAATCTGACACTACGCTAAGTATATCGGCTGTAAGCGCAAGGATATTTGCGGAGCGCCGGTGGCCGGGAATAAAAATACTTGACGGACATCTTGGGTCGGTATTATCTTCGTTCATTCAACTTTACATGGAAGGAGGTGAGACTATGCGTAAAGTCCTTGGAATTCTCCTTGTCGTTTTCGTCGCCGCGTTTATTTTCGGTACAACCAGCCCGGCGGCTGAAGCAGGTCCTTGCTACTACAAGTGTAGCTGCACAGGTGCCCCGCTGAAATGCTGTATCAACAGCTTTGGCGTGGAAACCTGCAAGCCGGCCGGCGGCGTGATCTATTGCCCGGCAATCATTACGTGCTAACTGCCATCTATTGGCCTTGAAATACAGGGTCGGTGGATGCAAAACGCCCCACGGGAGCTTGAAATGAGTTTGAGCTTCCGTGGGATTTTTACCGGTAACCACAGAATCTTGCCCGATGCGGGCGCAAGCAATTGAAGATGAACAAGCTGCTGAAGAATATTGGTGTTGGAGTATTAGTGCTGGTTGTCGCCGGCGTGGGAATGTATCTCGGTATGTCGTTCAAGACGATGCAGGCCTCGCAAGACAGCGAGTTCCTGCAAAGCGCCGGACCGACCTCGCGACTGCAAGTTGGCACGATTTTCCCCGATCTGGAACTGATGACTGCCGATTCAGGTCAAGTGAGGACTGGCGACATGATAGCCGGAAACGGGTCGGTGTTCCTGTTCATGGAAGTCGGATGTCCGCCGTGCGAGACGATGACACAAAAATGGCAGGAATTGATCAACTCGGGAGCGATCGCCGAGGATCAAGTTATCGGAGTCAGTTTTGAAGAGCCGCAGTATGTACAGACTTATGCAAAGAAACGCGGGCTGACCTTCCCGATCTATGCCGACACCGGCATGGTATTCATGCGCAACTATGGAGTTGCAGAGTTCCCGCTGGTTGTCGTGGTGGGCAAGACGGGTGATGTCAAGATGTATACCTTCGATGCGCGGGTTTCTTTTGAAGTGGACGAGCTCAAGAAGCAGATGTCGATGTAGGTTTCGCGGCAGGGATTGCACAGAAACCGAAAACTGAACAGCAGTAAACCTCCCCGCCGAGAATCTCGGAGCGAAGCGATATGGTAGTTGTTGATGCAATGGGTGTTATGAGGGAAGGACTTTAGGCACTACTTCGGCAAGACTTCTGCATTAATCTAAGTGTTCGGGGCTATTTTCTACCGGTCTTTTGATTCTCTTGGAGTAAACATGTTTACATTGAGATCCCTCATTCGTCCGCATCTATTGCTATCGTATGCCACGCTAACTGCCTTTTTGGTGATTGTTAGCCGACTTCCTGATTAACAGGCGTTTTCGAGATTCTCCGATTTCGATAGTGGGCTACTTCGAATCCTTTCGCTGAGTGGACAAGAGATTGTGCGCAACGAGGTCATTGACGACTTCCTTGGCGAAGGATCCAACGGAGGCATTGCGGTCGCCGTCATACGCAGTTTGAGATCTACCTTCCCAAACCAATTTATCCGTATCATTGGCAAATAGGCTAGTCTTCGTGAAGTAGACAACTCCAGCTTTTTCCCAGTAACCACCTTCGGTCGTTTTTTCCACCCGGCCCTCGTTGAAGATATCATCGTATACTTTGTAATAAGTTGTTTCCGGAACGTACTCTTCGAGGTCTTCCTGACCAGTCTCCCGGATAATCATGATTGCATCGACGCCGAGGCTGTCAAAAGTCGATTCTAGTTGTTCACGGACTCGTTTGTCGGAGGGTGAAATCACGTCAAGGCTGGATATTGCCCGAATGCCCTGTTGGGAGAGTTTCTCGACGACGCCTTCTTCGACGTCGCGCCGGATGCTGAGATCATCATTGCGCACCAATACGCAGACATTCCTAAACCCGGCAGAGGTGTAGTTCTGATCGTACCAGCTACTAAGTGAGCTGCGAGAGGCACAAGAGACCAGTGTCATCAATGCCGCCAGTGCGCACGTTGCACCGAGAAGCCGACAAATCTTCATTTAGTTAATTCCTTTCACGGGTTGATCATCTGCTGCAGACTGCACCAACAAATCCTACAAGGATACGGGGCTGGCTCCGAAATACGCAATTGATGTTCAAGACTACGAAAAGAAGGTTGGCGCCGGCAACGGCCGCTTCCCAAGGATCACGACCGCAAAATATCGTGTTTTGGACAATTCCTTGACCGAAATTCGGTAGACGAAACGGGGGCACAGCCGTAACTTGGATACATGAAGCAAGCTGATTATCGTCGGATGGTCGAGGCCATGATGAGCAAGGATGCCGGATTCGACGGCAAGTTCTACGTTGGTGTGCACTCGACCGGAATTTACTGCCTGCCATCCTGCAAGGCGCGCAAGCCGTTGTTGAAAAACGTAGTGTTTTATTCAACACGCGAGGAGGCGATTGCGGCGGGACTGCGAAGCTGCAAGCGTTGTGCGGCGGAACGCTATCCCGACTATCTGCCCGAGTGGCTGCATCGAGTGCTTCGCCATATGCGCGAGCACCGGCAGGATCGACTCAATGAGATTGCCTTGATCAAACTTAGCGGCGTCGACATCTCGACAATTCGACGTTACTTCAAGCAGCATCTCAATGCCACGCCGCTGGGATTCCATCGTCGTATCAGATTGAATTTTGCGCGCGAACTCATTGAAAGTGGTAATGATTACTTGTCCGCCTGTTATGAATGCGGTTATGAATCGGCGTCGGGATTCCGCGATGCATTTACAAAACAATTCGGCAAACCGCCGGGAGCCTTTTATGAACGAAACTAAGATTGTCTACTGCAATTTTGAGAGCCCACTGGGTGAAATGATTGCCGGCGCTACGGAAGCGGGAGTCTGTTTTTTGGAATGGCACGATCGCGGCGGAGTTGAGCGGATCAAGGAGCGGGTGATCAAGCGTTACCATGCGCAATTAGAAGAGGGGAGCAACGGTCACCTAAAATCGTTACGCTCGGAATTAGAGAAATACTTCAAGGGAAGACTTGAGAAGTTTTCGGTGCCTGTAGATGTGAAGGGGACGCCGTTTGAGAAGCGCGATTGGGAGCAGTTGATGAAGATTCCGTACGGAGCTACCATTTCGTACGGCGAGTTGGCTCGCCGGATGGGGAACACCAATGCTTCGCGGGCCGTTGGTCGCGCGAACGGCGCCAATTATCTGTCGATCGTGATTCCCTGTCATCGCGTCATTGAAGCCAACGGCAAGTTGCGCGGTTATGGCGGGGGGCTTTGGCGGAAGCAGTACCTGATTGAACTCGAAGCGGGAGCACAACCGGCAACACTTGATTTTCTCCTGCAGTCGTTAGCACGACAGCCAGGAAGTTTATCGATTCGCTAAGCCAGGGCTTTTTTCAGTATCGCGATTTGACCGGCATGGTAGAGGCAGTGCTGGATCATTCCGTGATAGAGATGGTAGAGATCGAATCCCCGACCCTGTAATTCTACAAAGAGTTCTCTTTCACCGATAGTGTCGGCGACGCGCTGGTATTCCTTGTGAGCGCGTTTAAGGTCGGCAATAGCTGCGGTCCAGGCTTTCGCCGATGAGTCGTTAATGGCGGGCCAGTCGATGTCGCGGGTAACCTCGGGATCCTTTCCTTCAAGGCGCAGAGCCACAATTCGAAACCACGCGGTGATGTGAAGGGTGATTTCCCAAATGCTGTGAGCGTTCTCGATATGTTTGCTGGCTGCCTGATCGGCAGAGACACCTTCGAGAGTTTCGAGGACGGACGGTCCGTGCCAGGCGTCGCCATACATAGCGCGCTTAAGCTGATCGCTGATTTTCTGTACCAGAGGCATAATCTTCCTCTTCATAAAAAGTTATGGACAAAGTATGTAGATTTTCCAAGCGGCAAGCAATCTCATTTCACGGGTTCTGCACAGCCTACATGATCATACGGGACGTGGATGAATGTCGGTCGGCTCTTATCCTTGTCAAGCCCCAAGAGGGCTTGACCTACGAACTAATTCGACATTGGGTTTTATACAGAGTGAAAACTTCGAAGTTCGCAGATTTACGAAGGACCGATTAGACCGCCACGCCGATCAGAGTGTTGGGAGTGACTTCCTCAATCTTGACATTGACGAAGTCGCCGGGCTTGGCGCCGGTATCGGGGAATACGACGATCTTATTGCCGTCATTGCGGCCAAGGAGTTGTTTCGGTTTCTTGCCGTAGCCCTCGACCATGACATTGAATGTGTCTCCCAAATGAAGCCGATTGCGCTGGTAGGAGATTTGCCGTTGTTGGTCGACCAGACGGACGATGCGGTCGGTCTTGATTTCGTCGGAGATATCATCGGGCATCGTGCGTGAGGCCATCGTTTCTTTGCGCTCGGAGTACTTGAACATGAATGCGGAGTCAAATCTGACCTCCTGCATCACAGCGAGCGTTTCCTGGAATTCATCCTCGGTTTCGGTCGGGAAGCCAACGATAACGTCGGTAGTGAGGACCAGCCCCGGGATGAGCGATCGCATACGCTCTGCAAGTTCGACAAAGTACTCGCGGGTGTAGGTGCGGTTCATGGCGTCGAGGACGCGGTTTGAGCCGGCTTGAAGCGGCAAGTGGATATGCTTGCAGGCTTTCGGATTCGTGGCGACGACTTCCAAAAGAGATTCGGGAAAATCTTTGGGATGCGGTGACGTGAAGCGAATCCGCTCGATGCCGTCAATGCGGCTGACGGCGGTAATCAGTTTGGCGAAGTCGAAGCCTTTGAATTTGTAGGAATTGACGTTTTGCCCAAGCAAGGTGACTTGTTTGAAGCCGTGCGCGGTGAGCTGTTTGACTTCTTCGATGACGTTGTACGGATCGCGGCTACGTTCGCGTCCGCGCGTCATCGGGACCACACAGAAGGTGCAATAATTATCGCAGCCGCGCATCACGGCGATCCAGGCATTGGTACCGTGACGGTTGGTCGGGAAGACGTCGGCGTAGGTTTCGTACTCGGAAAGGGTCAACTTGAATTCACGCTCGCCGGTGTTATGAACACGGTCGATCATGACGGGCAGGGCTTTATAGGAATCGGGTCCGGCGATCAGGTCGACGCCGGTGTTGTCCTCGAGCAGTTCCTTTTTGAGATTCTGCGCCATACAGCCGAGGACGCCGAGGATTGTGCCCTTGTTTTGTTTTTTGATGTGGCGCAGTTCGCCGATACGGGAACGAATTTTGTCATGGGCGCCTTCGCGGATGGCGCAGGTATTGAGGAGGATGACTCCGGCGGAGTCGACCGATTCGGCAAGGGTGAAATCGTTGCGGCGAAGGATTTCGCGCACGATTTCAGAGTCGTACTCATTCATCTGGCAACCGTAGGTTTCGACAAAGACGGATTTGTGCCGAGTCTCTTTGTCGGTCACCAATTGCCCGTTGCCGTTTGTCGTTGCCTTATCCATCGCAGTTCCTCAATTAATCAATAAGGGCGCAATTAGTGCGCCCGTGAATTCGAATATAGCCAATTCGGCTGATTAGTCAATCAGCAGCTTCTTGGCGACGAGATAGGGGATCAGGATGTAAAGGATGCCGTCGCGAATCAGGTAGTAGACGCAAATGGCAATCAGCAGCTTCCAGCCGTAGCGTTTGAACAGGTGTTTGAAGCGGGCGCCAACTTTGGCCCAGAAGGTTAAGCCAGCTGCTTCGGGAAGCGGTTCGCGCAGGTCGCGCTTGAACTGCTTCATGAAGTCCTTGAAACGCCGCCAAAGCGATGGCTTTGCCACGGTCTCAATCGCGACGTCGTTTTCTTCGGTTGCGCCGTTAAGAGGCGAAGACTTCATATTTCTCGACCTTTGAAGTCAGGACAATCTTGCCGTCGGGGCCCTTGAATTCGCCGACGCGGCGATGGCCTTCGATGTATTCGGGGCTCTTGGTCCAGCCCTCGAAATCGGATTCTGATTCCCAATGTGTCATCACGATATATTCATTGCCTTGTGTGGGCTTAAGAATCTCGGCTTTGATAAACCCGGGCCGACGGTCAACAGCCTTGGCACGGGACGAAAACATCTGCTCGAACTTCTCGCGGTACCCATCCGGCACCGACATACGATTCATCATAACAAACATCAATATCCTCCGGGAGATTAACGACTAAATGTATCTATCAGTTCCACAATCCTGACTCGATTGGTCAAGATAGAAATTTGGGGAGGGGTGTCAACGAAAAAAAGCGGCAGGAGTTTGGGAATGTCAGGCTATTTGTCTGGACTGGGCGGCAGGATAACCGCCAAGCGATGGAACTTGACTTATTGCTCGATTTTGGTTAGTTTAGATTTATAATTCTTCATAACTTCGTTTTCAAGTCAGGCGAAAGGACCGTCTATGTCTCTACTGTACCCAACAGTGCGACGCTCTGGCGTGTTTTCCAGAATGTCGGTGAACGTTTCGCTGTTCCTGTTTGTTTGCCTAATCGGTCTCGCGCAGACATCTTCTGCTTCCGAACCGAAAGGCAGCATTCTGCTCGTCGGAGACAGTGTTCGAGTTCTTCCGAATGCAAACAATCTGCAGATTCCATTTCGAATCAGGAATGATCAGGATTCACTTGCCGGATTTGAGATGGTCATTGTTCTGTCAAATCCTGAAGTGGCAGTTATTGATACAATCAATCCACTGGATCTGGGAGGCTCGGTACTTACGAATTGGGTAGTCGGGGGGCAGAACCTGTTCGGCGGGCTTGCTTACCGGATAGTCGGCGTCTATAACCCGTCTTTGCATCTGCCGCTTCCTCCCGATGGTGAATTGCGTGAGATCTTCAAGTTGAACTTTCTGTGGCGGGAGAGCCTGCCGGACACGATCTGCAGATCATCGGTACAGGGAGTACTATCCCTTCCGCAAACACATTTCTCTGATCAGACAGGAACTCTGATCGCGTTTACGTCAGTTGATGGAGGAATTTTCCTGGATTGTCCACCTTGCGGAGACGCGGACGGCAACGGCGGAGTGACTATCTCTGATGTCGTGTATATCGTCAACTACATATTTCTGGGTGGACCGCCTCCGGTGTATGATCCAGCGGCTGATGTCGACTGCAGCGGTATTGTCAACGTTTCGGATGTAGTTTACATCGTGAACTACATTTTTGGCGGTGGGCCGGAACTGTGCAGTAACTGCATATTTTGAAAGCCTATCGCGAGACGACTAAGCTGAATCTTCAATAATAAGCATAAAAAAGCGGCAGGGGTTTTCTCCTGCCGCTTGATTTATTGCAGACGCGGGTTCGCGCCTTGTCGATGAGCTATCTAATCTGCCAACGGATTGGTGTGGTAATTCGGCTTGTCCTTGCGGATATCGGTCGAATAGCCGGGGAAAGTGTCGGCTTCGGGATTGACGTACTTCTTGGCGTTGTTGACGGCCATGGCGGCTTCGGCGGTCGCCATCGAGATGAAGTTCAATTCCTTGGCTTTGCTGATGACGTCGCCGCAGGCATAGAGTCCCGGCATTCCGGCATTCATTGTAGCGTCGACGGCGATTCCCTGTTCGTTGATCTTGACACCGTTCTTCTTCAGTGACTCGACAAGAAGCTTGCTCTTGGTCTGGACCTTTTCCATAGTTCCGAGCGCAAGGACGACGGCTTTGGACTTGTGGGCGCCTTTGTTCGTGGTTACGGTCCAGATTTTGGCGGCTTTGTCGAACTCGAGTGCGCTGACGGTTTCGTTCTTGCAGATGGCGTGTTCGTACATCGTCGCCTGTTCGATGAAGTTCTCGGCGAGCTTCTTGGCAGTGATCAGAACGAATCCGGCGACGTCGCGCAATACTTCGTTGGGATATTCGTGCACCAGTGCGCCGCCCAGTTCGTTGGTAGATTCGATGACCTTGGTTTTGGCATCGCGCAGACCAGCATAGAACGAGGCAAAGAGTCCCGCCGGGCCGCCGCCGATTATCGTGATGTCGTATACTTCGGTTGACATAGTCTATTCCTCCAAAAAATCTCTATCTACCTTAAGAACTCCCACCCGACGCTACGCTTCGGGCGGGCTACCGAGTTAACCCCACCCTGCGCTTGCGCTCCGGGTGGGCTACCGGCTATTCTTCCATCATCGAAGAATCGCCGTAACTGAACCAGTTGATATTGCCGCGCAGCGACTCGCGTTCGGCGGCGAGCATATCGTAGTGGCCGTCTTCTTCTTCTGTAAGCTCGGCAAAGACTTTGCGAATCTGTGGATCGGTGGCTTTTGCTCCACCGTCCGCATAGTGTTTGGCGGTGAGGCGTTCGGCCTCCATCGCCAACTCAATCAAACGAAATTTGTCAGCTTCCGCAAGCGGTCCGTCGCCAAAAGCGTTCTTAAAAATTGCGAGTCCTTCGGCCGGCAGGTCTGATACGTCCTTTCCGACGAATTTCTTGTACAGAGCACGCAGGGTGCGCTCGTGATTGACCTCGTCCATCGCCAGCGATTCGATTTTTCTGCGGGCGTCCGGGTTTTGGATCTTCTGTGCCAGAGTCGAATAGAAGTGCTGGCCTTCGATTTCGGTTTTGATGCCGATCTTGATGATATCTTCAAGTTGTTTGTTCACGTCAGTCATATCAACTCTCCTCTATTACGGAATAATTTCATTTCAGATTGATCTTTGCCAACAATTGCTGCCAGGCGAGCAGGACAATGTCGAGGCAATGCTGTTTTTCGTGGTGCGTGCCTTCACCGACGCCGGCGATGGCTGCCTTGGCGAGTGCATCAGATTCGGAGATACTGCGGCCAGTGACCGCGAGTGTCAGTTTCGAGGCAGAGGCGATAGCGACGGCGCAGCCCTGCGAGCGGAACTTGATCGATTCAATCTTATCGCCGGAGACTCGAGCCGACATCTCCATTCGATCGCCACAGATCTCATTCTCCAGTTCTACAATGGCGGTAGCGTGATCGACGGTGCCGACATTGCGCGGATGCAGGAAATGGTCGATGACTTCCGGCGAAAATGATGAATCAGACTGTGGCAAAGCGATTACACCTCATCGAAACGGCGACATAGTCGCCATAGATTGTGGTGCAATTTAAGCAATTTTGGGTTGGAATGGGTGAATAATTGCGGTGGAGTGGGTCGATAATTAGGATAAAAAAAGGAGGGATTTTGTGCTCAGCTGTAAGCAAAGCCTTGGAATTCGAATTACCTCGTTGGATATTTGCGTTTCATTCATGCATATGAGTGTGCAGTTGTAAGGTGTGAAAGAGAACTGGGCTCTGTCGCAACGATTAATGACTTCTTTGCCGGAGTGAATGAAATTCCCATGTGTCAAAATTGGCTTCGTGCGTTAGGTTTTGGTAATGTCGAGTCAAAGGATGAACCCAAGATGAAGAAGAGAGTCTACTCGAAATTCACGGTAATCCTGATTCTTGGAATTGAGTCGTTTCTGATTCTGGTTTCTTGTGCAGGAAAAACAAAGAGCGACAATCCGGAAGACTACCTACAGAGAGCCACGTCCTTGATTTCCCAGCGAGAATTCGATAGAGCGAAATTAGTGCTGGATACAATTGCCTCCAATACCCGTAATGTATTCGGTGACGAGAGCGTCGAGTACGCCAAAGTTCTTAACTCGATTGTTGAATGCCTTCGCCTGGGAAAGCAATTCACTGAAGCGGAGTCGCTTGCATTGAGCATTATTGACTTACCGTTAGACGATAACCTGAACAGGTCAAAGGTGAGCGCTTTCCTGAGTCTAGGTGAATTGTACTTGGAGCTTGATGAGCCGGACCTTGCAATTGAATTTCTTTTCGAAGGAAGGTCTTTTGCATCAAGTAGATTGGGGACAACCGACAGTTCGGTGAGCGAGATTACCCTACTGTTGCATAAGGTGTACTTCTTGGAATCAAGGTATGACTCGGCGGCGATCCTGGCCGAGCAATATCTTGCAATTCGCTCCTATCAACCTGACTATCTAGATTCACAATACTTGTGGACGCTGCTCGATCAATCGATTTGGAATGCTGACGCCGGAAATTGTGCCGAAGCCGAATCCTCTATAGCCAAAGTCTTGTCGGAACCAACTGTCAATCAACCAGGGAATTCGCGATTTCTAGCAGAAGCTAATCTGCTATTAGGAAGCTGTAAAACCAGTTCTGGTGACTATGAGAAAGCCATAGAGTATTATGAACCTGCTTTGGATTTCGCAAAGCATGCGTACCAACAAGATACTCCGAGGCTGATTCCGTACCTACGATGGTTTGGGAGTACACTTTTCAGAATGCGAAAGTTTCAGTTGGCTGATTCTCTCTATAACGAATTGCTGGACATAAGCTATCGCGACCCGCGTATGTCAGCCCAGCAGCTCTCCAAAATCCTTCGGGAGAAAGCAGACATAGCGGCCGCACTTGGCCAAAGTGATGAAGCGAAGACTCTTAGGTTGAGAGCCGACAGCACGAATTCTGGCAGCGGGACGAATTGACGGCATCCATAGTGCCGCAGACTCAAAATACACCGTAGGATTGTACCGTCCATCGCACTTTCGACTTGTTTCGTCACCGTCCATAGCCTATCCATTTATCACGATGGAAACGCTTCTTCACAACGCGCCACTGTTTCGCGAACTCGATCCGCAGGAATTTGGATCGCTGCAAAGTATCACCCAATTGCGCCGATTTGATGGCGATTCGATGCTCTTTTTCGAGGGGGATCCGGCGACGGGGTTCTTCGTGCTGCTTTCGGGAAGGGTGCGAATTTACAAGTCTTCGCCCGACGGTAAGGAGTTTACGCTTCATCAGATAACGCCGGGGCAAATGTTTGCGGAGGCGGCGATCTTTCGGGGGAAGACCTATCCGGCGAATTGCATGGCGATGGAAGATTCCGAGGTGGCATTCATCCCGAAGGATCAGTTCATCGCTTTGATAACGAAATATCCCAACATCTCACTCAAGATCATCGGGAGTTTGGCGCGCTGGCTGCGAGAATTTGCGGCAAAACTCGAAGATCTGTCACTGAAGGAAGTACCGGCACGGCTGGCGACCTATCTCTTGCGCCAACAGCAGAAACTCAAGACCGATAGTTTCGAGCTTGATGTAACCAAGAGCGAACTGGCTACTGAACTGGCAACTATCAGCGAAACCCTGTCGCGTAGTCTAAAGAAACTCAAGGACTTAGAAGTCATCGCCGTCGAAGGCAAACGTATCACCATTCTCGACCACGAACACCTGGAATCAGTCGCTTCGGGCGAAAAAATCTGACCCGCTTGACTTAAATCAAGGACTTACATAGCCCACTTTCCGATTCTGTCTGTGAAGGCAAGATGAGCCTTCAGAGGATTGGAAGTATGGTCATGAACAGATTTCAGGAAAGCGATAATAGCGGCGAGAGTATTTCGCCGAATACTGTTTCCAAGCCCAAAGTCATTCGCAATCGTCAGTCACATATTCAGAAGTGGCGTCTCGCGGTACAGATTGCTTTTGCACTGTTGTGCATCTGGATCGGTATCGAGATGCACTTGTTTGTCAAGTATCTCGAGTCTGGCGGCACGACGACGTTTGTGCAGCGTCCGCCCGGAGTCGAGGGATTTCTGCCGATCAGCTCGTTGATGAGCGTGTACTACTTCATTTTGTCCGGCGAGTTTCATCCAGCACATCCGGCGGGATTGGTGATTCTGGTTGCGATCATCGCGTTATCGCTGGTATTCGGCAAAGCATTTTGTTCGTGGCTGTGTCCGGTCGGATTGATTTCGGAAGCGCTGGGCGATCTGGGTGAGAAGATCTTTCGCCGACGCATTACAGTTTCGCGCTGGCTGGATTACCTACTGCGAAGTTTGAAGTACTTGTTATTGGCGTTTTTCGTGTACGCGATCTTTTTCACGATGGGGAAGTTCGCTCTGCGCGCATTTCTCGACAGCGACTACAACATTGTCGCGGACGTAAAGATGTACTACTTCTTCGCGCAGATTTCGCAATTTTCCATCATCGTGATCGGGGCATTGGTACTGCTGTCGATTCCTTTGCGCGGGTTCTGGTGCCGCAATCTATGCCCCTATGGGGCGCTTCTCGGAGTGCTGTCACTGGCATCGCCGCACAAGATCAAGCGCGATCCGTTATCCTGTATCGACTGCGGAAAGTGCGCGCTGAAGTGCCCGTCGTTTATCAAAGTGGATAAGGTCAAGACCGTCATCTCCGACGAATGTACTTCTTGCATGAGCTGTGTGGATGTATGTCCCGTCGCTGACACACTCGAAGTCAAATCACTGATTACGCGCAAGCCGGTGCATAAGCGCTGGGTGGCGATTGCGACGGTCGGCATTTTTGTCGCGATAACCGGATTCGGCATGATCACCGGATATTGGAACAGCAAAGTCACAACCGAAGAATACTTATATCACCAACAAAATCTTCAAGGCTACGGTCATCCCACCGACACGCGGGGCTTGCGGGAACTCAATCAGCAGCCGGTCACGCCGCAGCGTTGAAGACGAACAGAGGTTTAGTCGAATGAGTGAATTGATAAACAATGCGGAGAAACGCAGAGAACTGCTGAAACACCTGATATTGCAGCTTCACAAAGGCGAAGCACCGAATGAGGTGCGGATGCAACTTCAGCGGATTTTGGGGCAGGTGCCATACGATGAAGTGATGGCGGTCGAAAAGGAACTGATCGACGAAGGGTTGCCGCTGACTGAAGTCCTCAAGATGTGCGACATTCACAGCGCCGCACTGAAGGGGAGCATTGATACTTCGGCAGCGAAGACCGCACCGGCGGGACATCCGGTAGATACTTTTTTGAAAGAGAATCGCGCCATTGAGTGGGAAATCTCGGGACTGCAGAGGG
Organism: uncultured Ignavibacteria bacterium; assembly: GCA_964370935.1. Classification (GTDB taxonomy): domain Bacteria; phylum Zixibacteria; class MSB-5A5; order CAIYYT01; family CAIYYT01; genus JADJGC01. Next base: position 28,269 of record CAYJKI010000009.1, read on the forward strand.
CGTATCTTGAACTGAAGGAAAATGTCAACGACGAAGCGCTTAAGGCATTGGTTGCGCAGATCCGGGTTCATATTCACAATCTCTGTGATGTCGACAAGCACTACCGCCGCAAAGAGAATCTGATCTTCCCGTTTCTGGAGAAGCACGGCATTACGGGTCCGCCGACTGTGATGTGGGGGAAGCACGATCAAATCAGAGAATTGTTGAAGGCCGCGGTTGAGAGTTTTGAGCACATGGAGAATGCAAGTCTGAATGAAACACGCACGTTGGTTGAGCTTGTGTTCAAGCCGGCCTCCGATGGTGTCGAAGATATGATCTTCAAGGAAGAGCAAATTCTCTTTCCGATGTGCATGGACACGCTTAGCGAGTCGGAGTGGTGGCAAGTTTACAATCAGAGTCTCGAGATTGGATTCTGTCTGTTTGACCCGACCGACGAGTGGACTCCCAGCGGCGAGACGGCGATGGCGGGCGAGTCGTTAACAAATGAGGGAAGAATTCAACTTCCGTCGGGCAGTATGACGCCCACGGAATTGAACGCGATTTTGAACACAATACCGTTCGATTTGACCTTCGTTGACAAGGACGACACGGTGCGTTATTTCACGCAGGGACGGGAGCGGATATTCGACCGCAACCGCGCGATATTGGGCCGCAAGGTGCAACTATGCCATCCACCGCACAGCGTGCATATCGTGCAGAGAATCATCGAAGATTTCCGCTCCGGCAAACAGTCGCGGGCGCCGTTTTGGATTACGATTAAAGGGAAGTTCATTCATATCGAGTATTTCGCGCTGCGCGACAAGAAGGGCGAGTATCTCGGAACTCTCGAAGTCAGCCAGGATCTTACTGATAAACGCGCGCTCAACGGCGAACAGCGCCTGTTGGAGTACGTGAAAGATTAGCAAAAGGCAATAACGTGTGATTCCTCCGCCGTCCCCTCTCTGTATGGGAGAGGGGGCGAGCAGACGGGCAAATGAAAGGCGATTATGAATAACCCAGTTGACGTTCTCACAATTACTCCCGAGACCAAGATCGGTCCGCTGCTCGATCGCTTTCCTCAATTGGAGGCATCCCTGATTCAGCTTTCGCCGGCATATGCGAATCTGCGCAATCCGCTTCTGCGCAAGACGGTGGGGAAAGTGGCGACGCTTCAGCAGGTCGCCAAGATCGGCGAAGTGCCGATTGGTACTCTGATCAATACTTTGCGCAAAGAACTGGGGATCGAAGAGCAGTGGAAGGGTAGCGCATCCGGCAAGTCGAACTCCGGTACCGATTCCGTTCCGGATTGGTTTGCGCAGACGAAAATCGCGGCGCTGCTCGACGCCGCGCCGATGCTTGAAGCAGGTGAGCATCCGCTTGGACGAGTGATGGGCGATCTCGAGAAGCTGAAAGCAGGCGAGATTTATGAACTGATTACGCCGTTTGTGCCGGCGCCGCTCTTGGATGCGGTCAACAAGAAGGGTTTCGAAGTCTGGTCGCAGAAGCAGTCGGATGGCTCGGTGCGGTCGTACTTCTGCAAGCGGACGTTTGAGGTCTAGCATTTAGGCCGAGCAATCACCTTTCGGGCTATCTACAGATGGGCAGAAGGCTTGGCGGGATTGAGGTCGATACGCCTGGACTCTTGGACTGCAAACAGCCAATCTAATATATTAATAATAGCTCCATGATTAATACTATTGATTGACAATTCGACGCGTTGACTTATGTTGTGATGTTCTTCTAACCCATCAGTCAAACATACGAAATTCTACGCGAACCGTAACTGCAGCGTAGGCTGGGAGTTGAAATGTCGTTACGATTCGCCCTTCTCGCCATGGTTGTATTCGCAATTGTGAATCCTGCAAATTACACGGCGGCCGCCACCTGCGGAGATGCGAACGGCTCAAACCAAGTCGATATCGCAGATGCTGTCTACCTTATCAACTACATATTCGCCGGTGGTCCTGCTCCAACGGACGATGCTAACGGTGATTTCAACTGCAACAGTCAGACCGATATTGTGGACGCGGTTTTCATGGTCAACTATATATTTGCATCTGGACCGACGCCTTGCAGTGGGTCCGATTGTACGATTGGCACATTACTAACCGGTGATCCCGACTCGTTGGCCGTATCGGCGACCCACAAATATGGTCCCTTTGCGGCGGGTTCTTCCGAAATCGACTCTACCGGACTGTTCACGACTCGCCTCGATGGGGTCCTGAATCCGACAGCCACGATCGGAACTGTCAATGCGTCATTGAACGCGATTGGTGGCCGCGTCTCTTGGATGCTCACGGATCACTTGTCGCTCACTGTCGCCGTACCAACAATGACAAGCAGACGAGAAGCTGATAGTATTGCCGGTCTGCTGGTGGAGAGCGGTGCATTTCTCTTTGCGTTCTCGACTTTCCAGCCGGAGTTGAATGGCACGGCGGCGTTGCATGAACTACCGTCCACTGGGACCAGCGAGATCTTTCATTTGCTAAAGATGCGCATGCCGGCGGCCTGGAATCTCAAGAAGCTCGTTGAAGACATGAATGCGAATGTCAGTGTCTTTGTACCGGACGGTTATTATAATACAGTCCCGCATCCCGAGATCTCGTCCCAAGTATTCGTAACTGGCAATGGAAGTCTGGACTTGATCTCGACGACCGGTGGCAATCACGGGTTTTGCACATCAGGAATCATCGGCGCGAATCATGATAACGTTAATACGACAGGTGTTCATTCAAATCCGGCAAACGGACTGGCAATTCGGTCCATGCCGACAGGGGGCCTGACGATGCCCGAGATATTGTCGGACATCGTAGGCCACATGCCGGCGGGTCGGTTTGTATTGAACACGTCATTAGGATTCGCGAAAGACATTTCGGAGTTTAGTAAGGCACAGCGTGCGATCCAAGCCATGGATTGGCGCCGACTGGCGCAGCCGCGCAAAGATGATTTTATTCACGTATCAAGTGCCGGCAATGAAGCGACGAATACAGACGACAGCCGGTATGCATCATTAAGCTCGGCATTCAACGTTGCCGCGGCCTACAGCTCGCCTTTTGAACTCTATGCACCGGGAGAAATTGGACCGATCGACTTTCTCGCACTGCAAGTCTTCTGGAATTACTCTCTGGCAAGGAGTCCTCTGAACGCAAATAGAATGGACAATCTGATTGTAGTCGGCGCTTCAGACGCAAACGGCAACGAAAGCTCATTCTCAAACGTGGGATCGGTTGTGCGTACCCTTGGTGAGGAAGTGGCAGCACCATGTGTCAGGGTGGATCCTGCTGATGTGGATGGCGGTTGCTTTGAAACGACCGATGGACTGCATATCTCATACTACGACGGAACTTCATTTTCGGCGCCACAGGTAGCCGGAGTGGCGGCGTATCTTCTGAGTTTGGATCCGTTGCTTTCCAACGCCGAGATCAAAGATATCATTTACAATTCCTTCGTCGATTCGCCGAATTCAGGATTTGTTGATGCCTATGGGGCGGCTCTGGCATTGGACTCGGATCTCGGGAATGCAGCCGTACGTTCGACGTTACTTGATGTTGCGAACGCCAGCGACCAGGAGATTCCCGATGAGACATTCGATCAACACGACCTCCTGATGTTTCGAGCAAAGTTCAGCGAATACGAGCAGTTGCGCAATGGTGTCCCAGACGCGCCTGCAGACTTTTCCCGCTACGATCTCAATGGCGACGGATTCACAGGAGGCCCAACTTACTTGTCGAAGTTTGATCTGGACATTGATGAACCGCCGCAGTATTCGCTGTTGTCCGTGCCGAACGGGGGCCAGTTTCTGGAGTTTAACGAGGCGCAGATAATTGATTTCGAAGTGCTTTGTTACTATGCGCACACCACACTGTACACCGGATCCATACCTGATCGCGACTCGATACTTTTTGACTGCGCGTGCGCTGCAGCAACTGTTGAGCGGGGTATTTGCGGGCTTTGGGTGCTGGACACTTACTTTCCGGACTATTTGGTAACGGCGGACAGTGCGCTACTTTCGGTGAGAGCGGGAAAACTTGAGGGACCGGACACGCTCTGGCAGCAAGGTATTGAAATCCAACTCACGACATCGGGCGGTGCGGCGACTGCCGGTCAAGGAACAACCGACGCGAACGGTTTTTTTAGCACCATGATTGTGAAAGATAGCGCCGCAGTTAAACTTGAAATTGAGATTGTGGCGGTTGTTGGGGGCAGTGTCGTCGCCAATGTTACTGAAATTGCACAAATACAATCGGATGTCGAGCCGACATTCCTTGGGGGAGAGCTCTGCGCTGAAGGTAATGTTTGTGCCGGCCCCAATGGACCTGCGCCGCTTAATTATAGCATCGACCTTGCTGGTTCGCAGACTTATTGTGAAGACTTCGGAGGCGGAGTCACAACAACCGGATCTCTTAGCTGTATGAACGTGTTAAATCTTAACCCGGACAGTGGCTCACTTGAGAGCATCTTGTTCAGCCTTACGTTGAGTGGTTCCCAAACCGTAGAGATTGCCGATACTAACGGAAGTGTATGTGAGGCAAGTGGTCATGCCGAAGGCGGATTGAGTCTTCAGTTCACAGTGCATGCACCGGTCCAACTGAATTACACTCCGCAGACGTCTGCAGTTGACCAATCGTTTACTGATCTGGCTGTAGAGTTGGTGCACGGGGCGGCACTAGTCATTCAGCAAAACTCGTATGATCCGGAGGAACCATTCGAAGTGGTTTCCATAATTCTGGATCCGGGTCTGTATACTTTAACTGCCGCCGGCAGTACTTGTTGTGGAGCATTGGACTATCTAAGTTTCAACATTCAATTTGGCCCACCAACACCATTCGTAAGTAGTCCGATCGGTAACGATCATAAGGCCGATGAAAAGCGCGTGATGCCTAAGCGTTAATAGTGATTTGCAGATTGATTCAGCGGTTGCTATTCATCACCCGATTGACGTTGGCGGCTATAACCACTTCTGCATCTGCAGGGCATCGCAGCCGTCTTCGTAGTACTTGACGGCGCGTCCGACGATTTCGTAGCCGGACTTTTCATAGAGTGCGATGGCGGGTTTATTGTCGGCGCGGACTTCCAATGAAAAGCGGTCACAGCCCTGACCGCGCGCTTCCTTCAAGCATCTCTCCAGCAATTTCCGTCCCAGGCCACGGCCTTGGAATTTCGGGTCGACGGCGATGGTGTACAGATGAGCTTTGGTCGAGCCTTTCCGCCAGAGGATGATTGCCGAGCCGGCGATTGTCTTTCCGACCAACAGCACAAACGCGGTGGCATTGGCTTTGGCGATGAGGTAGTGGTATTGCTTTCGAGTAAAGAGGTCAAACTTGAAACTACGGTTCTCGAGTGCGACGATGCCGTCGAGATCATTTATTTGGGTCTTACGGATGAGAATTGCTGTGCCCATCAATTCCATTCACCGGCAAGATAGGTAATCAACTTCTCATACAGGTCGGGCGCCTCTTGGTCCTCTTCATCCTGATTGATGGTCGGATTGTCGTTGACCTCGATGACGACGAATCCGTCATCAGTCTGCTTGAGGTCAACGCCGTAGAGCCCGTTGCCGATTGCCGCTCCGGCGGCGATGGCCACGCGGATTAGCTCGGGATCAGCTTCGCTAACCGGGATGCCGCGCACCTGGCCGTAAATGGCGCGACCAGCTTCGGTGTAGGTCATGATCTTCCAGCGTCGCTTCGGGATAGTGTATTGGCAAACGAACAAAGGCTGCCCGGCGAGAACGCAGACGCGCCAGTCGAAGTGGGAGCGAACGAATTTTTGGGCGACGATCCGGTCGGCGCGACGCAGGTAGCGGGTGCCGACGCTGACATATTCCTCGGGCGTGTGGACTTTTTCGACGTACATCGAGAAGCTGGAGTTTGGCGCCTTGAGTACTAGGGGTGAACCCATCTCGGAGAGCATTCGTTCACCAGTTTCGAGATTCAGATCGGATTCGATGAGGAACTTCGTCTCCGGCATTGGGACATTCTTATCCTGCAGATGGCGGTACATATTGACTTTGTCACAGCAGATGTAGATCGATTCAGGGTCATCGATGACGCGCAAGCCGTTCATCTGCGCCAGGCGCGCAGCGACGTAGGATGAGTTCAGCGGGTCGGTAAGGGCGCGAATGAATATCGCATCATAGCCGGGAATCTTGTACATGTCGGGGCGAAAGAGGAAGTCCAGCCGGTGGCCGAGCATATGGGCGACCTGGCCGAGTTTCATCAATGCTCCCATTTGTTCCGAGCTGCTCATGGTGTAGCGCTCGACGAAGACGCCTATATTAGCCATTGTTCGATTCGCTTTTGCAGATAGAACCGTTCGCGGCTGTTCAACTTCTCGAACGGCAGGGGATCGATGTCGCTTAACAGGATCTGGTCGTCGGCAAGTTGAATGGTCCGCACGACGGCAAGGGGAATGCGAAAGACCTTCCAGAGCGCTTCCGCCAGCGGTCGATGCGCCGGCACGACGCTCCAACCGAGAATGGCGCGGAAAGTCCCGATCGTAGCCTCGTGCGGAATCTCCTGACAGCAAATGGCGTACTTAAAGTTACGGGTCATCGACTTGGCGACGCGGTCAACGTGCCCTTGTCGTTCGACGATGCTGTGACGAGTCATAAATGGATTGATTGTATCGATAATTACCGGCGGTTCGAAGTATCCGTTGGTGATATACCATTCCGGTACGGGGACATCATGCAGCTTGGCTTTTTCCAACATCAGCGGCGTGACATAGGCATCCAGAGCTTCTTTACAGGTAGGGTGGATGTCAACACCATCGGCCTCGAGATCAAGTGATGTATAGTATCCGGTTTCGAGGTAATTGTAATTACCGGCCAGATTAACGATGCCGGATTCGCCGCGAAGGCGGGCAAGGTAGCTGCGGCCACGGCGAGTTTGAGGCACGGAGTCGGAAGGAATCAACTCCGCAACGATATTTGCGGTACTACTGTCTTCGTCTGATTGCATTGTTGTTTGAGTCTATCTTCCCGGTGTTGTACACATGTTTCGCTATTATACGCCGATTGTTGAATTCGCGAAGCAATTTGTCTCGTTGAGCACGCAAAAATTCCGATTTAGTGATCAGGCGGGGATGATCAGAGTCGGGAGACCGGGGAGGGTCGCCCGATAGAGAGTCAGGGCGCTTTCGCGCGGCATCTTGAGGATGATGACTTCGCGTCCCAGCGGCCGGGTAATCGCCTGTTTGATATCGGCGAGAGTGTTTTGGAATTTCGACTTGGGTTTGCCCTCGACATCAGTGCGGACATCAAGCGTCAGGCCGCCGGCCCAGAGCAGTTGGAAGCGGGACGGCAGTTCGCGTTGTAGCAACTCGGCATTGACATTGGTGGCCTCGCTGATGATGGCCAGGACAGAGTCTGGGGTCAGCCCTTGGGAGGCGAACAGGTGTTTTTCCAGTATTGGTCTCATCAGCGTGCCTTTGGGCCCGAGAAAGTCGTGGGAGAAGTCCTTCAGATCACTTTGGTCGGTTTCAATCAACTCCATCGGAAATTCCCAGACGAGAACGCCGTTCAAGCGCAGTTCGACGTATTTGCGGGGAAAATTCAGAACCAGGTATGGTTTCTTGGCTTCGGCGAGACTTAACTCGGCTTTGATCAGCCGGTATTCAGATTCAGCATCCGACTGATTCCAGGGCTTGGCGGCTGGAGTGCTTGATGCAGTTGTTTCCGATTCTTTTTTGCCGCAGGAAGTCAGCAGCAGGGCCAGCAATGCCACGAACGCAAGTCGCCTATAGAGAGCAACTGGCAGAACGGCGGATTTAGAAGATGTAGACATAAGTTCCGATCGGCGTTTGCTTATAGAGTGAATCGAGGTCTTCGCTGCCAAGGCGGACGCAGCCGTGGGTGACATTGACTCCCAGCAGCCTTTCATAAATTGTGCCGTGAATGAAAAATCCGTCGCCAAAATCAAGTGCATAGTCGCCCATGACATTGGGGTCGAGGCGTTCTGATTCCTTTTTGGGGACTTCCTCGCCTTCTTCAATAAACGCCCAGTCAGGTTTACGCCACCAGGGTTCCGTGACTTTGCGGCGAATTTTGAAAATTCCGCGCGGAGTATCGAATATCCATCTGCGGCCAGTGACCGAGTCGATCAATTCGCCGCCGGAGCCGGTCGAGCAGCGGGCGTCAAGGATAACCTTATCCTTTGTCCGCATGTAAATCCGGTTAGCGTGGGTGTCGATGACAATGTATGGTTTTGCCGGAGTGAGTTTGTCGAGGGCTTTACGGGCGGCCGACAGCTCCTTCTGGGCTTTTTTCTCGTCCTGCGGGAGTTCGGTCAGAAGTGTATCCACGGAGTAGCCTTCCGCGACAACTTCCGGCTTCTCGCGGTTCAGGGCGATCGCAAACAGCACGATAGCGGCGATGCTGAACACCGGCAGTATGACAATCAACAGGATTTTTCTTACGGCCATTGATCCGACTTTCTGACAATTGTTACCGGAGTACCGACAGAGACGAACTTCATCAGATGGTCCATCTCTTTATTGGTTAAGGCAACGCAGCCTTCTGTCCAATCGCGATTCTTGCCGCCCTCGCCGTGGATCTCGATCCAACCGCCAATACGGGCGCGATTGGAAATCACGCCTTTGCGCTTGTTCTCGGCGAAGCGTTTCTTGTCCGCGCTGTTGGGATAATCGATTAAGAGCGCCCGGTAGAACTTGCTGCGGTTATTCTCTTTGACGACCCGATACATTCCCTCGGGGGTAGCGGCATCGCCGGAGAACAGCTTCTGGCGAGCAGAATTATATCCCAACTCCGAGTCGTAGGTGTGGATGAGTTTTCCACCCTTGACCAGATAGGTCTTGTGAGCGACTTTATCCACGATAACAGCATAACTGTTGGCGGCTCGAGATTGTTCCAGGGTTAGTGAGACCCAGCGGCGCCAGACGCTAATCTGTCGAGATTCATCTTGCTGATGCGATTCGAGCGCGACGCCGACCTGTTTGAGCAGGTTGCGCGCTTTAATCATAGACACACGGGCCTCGTCATACTCACCGTTGGCCATCAGTTTCTCGGCCATGTCGAGATTCAGGCGGGCGCGCTGCCAGTCGTCGCGGACATTGAAGTTGACCAGTGAGCCGTTCAGGGCTTCATTCCATTCGTCCAACTCGCCGTGGAGTTCGGTGAGGTCGGAGCGCGAGGCAGTCTGCACAGTTGCGATGCTATCGATCGCCTGCTGACGCGCTTCATTGGCACGTCGCAAAGCCATCGCCAGAATCGAATCTGCGCTTTCATAATCGCGGAATGGGGCCAGGCGGCCATTCTGCTTTGCCATTTCCATCCAGCCGGTATTCACGAGTTGTTCGGCATCCCGGTAGAGGATTTCGGCATAGCGGAGGGCGCCGGCGTTTTCGGCCAAGCGCAAAGCTTGACGGGCGTTTTCGAGGTTGATGACCGGTGGGTCTTCACACCCGGCGGCCAAGAACACCAGAGAAGACAGAACTATAAGTAGAAGAGTAGCTCGTTTGAAGTAGCGCACTGTTGATCCCCGCAAATCAACGGATGTACCGTTAGCATTCAAAAAATCAATTGGGGGGACAGCGTTGCCGTTGTCCCCCCAAACTTATACACGCCTCTTTTAGTATCGGCTAAGTGCTACATGCACTTTTTGCCCTTGGCCTCATACGCCTTGCAGATTTCAGCAGTAATGCTGGCAATGCGCGACTTGATTGATTCAAGCTTGGTACGAGCGACAAGGTACTTTCCGCCGTTGAAGTCGCCTTCGGCAACCATCCACTCGGAACCAATATTGGTGAGGTCGTTCTTAATCAGTTCCAGTTCGGCCTTGTTGTCTTTGCCTTTGGGGGCTTTGTCAAGCAGGACCATAGCGGAATCAAGCAGAGTCTTAGTCTCGGCCATCATACCGGTGACTTCCTGTTTGACTCTTTCCTTTTCGGCATTAGCCTGGTTGATAACGTCGGTCGACATGGTGGCAACGCGCTCAAACATGGCCTTTGAGTCGCCATAGCTGCGGAACAGAGCAAACTTGTTGTCCTGTTCGGTCTTCATGGCCATAGCGCCATTCAGGGAATCGGACAGCATACGGAAAGCCTGCGGAGCGTACTGCTCGGCTTCGGCGGCTTTGGCGTTGTTGATAGCACTTTGAGCGGCAGCCATTTCGGCTTCCGGCGGCTTGCTGCAGCCAGCGATCACTACTAGAGCGATAGCGATTACGGCTAACAATACCTTCTTCATGGTGGTACTTCCTTTCTTACCTCGACTGAAATGGGTTAAAAAAAAAGGATACGCGAAAGCTGTGTAAGCTTGCACCCATCCTGACGAGGCTGTTTTCTTCAGTTAACTTATTGTTTTCATTTCCCCCGGATTTTTCAATCCGGAACTGTCAATCAGATCACGTTGGATGCGCTCCATGTCAGCAACGCTTGCGCATCCTTTCACAATCCCATATCAAACAAGGGGCGAATAAATGCAGTGTTATGAATCGTGTCAACAAGTTTTTCACGGAACTTGAGAATATTCGATAAAATTCGTCTGACTAGCAAAACGGGCGCAGGAAATACTGCGCCCGCAAGGGGATAACTGCCAACGTCGCTGCCGGCTCGTTTTTTTGCCGCCGTCAGCAAATCATCACCAATTCTTAGAAGTTCTTCATTCTCAAGTAGTTAATAGTGAATTCGGATTCGCCGGTCTGTTCGCCGCGAACGATTGCCTGGCTACAGACGCCAAAATCGGCCAATGTTACGGTTTCGCCTTCGAGACCGAGTAATTCCGAGTTTTCAGTCACTTGACCGGTCCAGGTCTTAAATGTACCCTGCATTTCCATGAGACGGATAGTCTGGGCTTCAACGTCGAAACCGACAATGAGCCCGGTGAAATCGATCACAGTCTCGACCTCATCGCGGAAATCGCGCACGCCGACGTCGACAGCGGTGCGAACGTCATTGGCTCCCTGGTGTTGTTGTGTGCCGACATTGGCATCGACCACTTGAGTAATTGACGGTCGGCCGGCAGCCACGGTAGCGGTGTTGAGGCTATTGTTCGTTGGCTCCATTGGTGACTGGCTTGAACAGCCGCTGACAACCACCTGAAATAAGCTGCCGACCAATACCGACAAGACAGTCTTTCTGATTGAATCCTTCACACGTCCCTCCTAAGATTTTCCTAAAATTTGATTATGTCCGGCAGCATCGACATTGAAAGTCAGATAACAGAGCGGGACAAACTTCGATCCGTACACGCGAACGCGAAGAAAATTGATTAAATGGAGCTATTATTTGCAGGCAGACACAAATTGGCGGAACAAAGTCTCAATTTCCGGTCGCCCCGTCAGGCGCAATCCCCTTGACTTCAGCGACTTAATTGGATTCATTCACATTCGCTAACCCCGGTAATGCCGAACGTTAGCTTCCGGGTTTGTAATACAAATGTGAGATGAAAGACGCAAGGAATGGCTGAACAATACATTTTCACGATGTTGGGGCTGAACAAGTTTTATGGACAAAAACAGGTCCTACGAAACGTCAATTTGAGCTTTTTCCCGGGCGCCAAGATCGGAATCGTGGGCGAAAACGGCTCGGGCAAGTCGACGGTACTCAAGATCATGGCGGGTCTGGATGACGCTTATCAGGGGACAGCGAAGCTGATCGGCAATTTCCGTTCTGGAATCGTGATGCAAGAGCCGCTGTTGGATGAGAAGGCTACGGTTCGCACCGTTGTCGAACAAGCGTTCGGCAAGGTTACGACAATGATGAACGAATACAACGAGATCACGGCGAAGATGGGCGATGAGATGCCGGACGACAAGATGCAGAAGTTGATGGATCGTCTCGGCGAATTGCAGGAGCAGCTTGATGCCGCCGACGCTTGGAATCTCGATGTCGCGATTCGACAAGCGGCGGATGCGTTGTGTCTTCCGGATGATGACCGCATTGTTGAGACGCTGTCGGGCGGTGAGAAGCGCCGGGTGGCGCTCTGCAAGGCGCTGTTGGAGCGGCCCGATTTGCTGCTTTTGGATGAACCGACGAACCATCTCGATGCCGAGACGGTCGACTGGCTGGAAGAACAGCTCAAGGATTATCCGGGGACAGTGATCATCGTGACGCACGACCGGTATTTCCTCGACAATATCACCAAGTGGATACTGGAACTTGAGGGCGGGTACGGAATCCCGTATTCGGGGAATTACACGTCATGGCTGGAGCAGAAGCTCTCCAAGATAACCGGCGATGAAAAGAAAGAGACGCCGCGGTCACGGATGCTTAATCGCGAACTGGCGTGGATTAAGATGTCGAATCGCGACCGACAGGAGTTGACGCGTTCGCGCATCATCGAGTATGAACAACTTGTCGCGCGCGAAGAAGCTGCAGCTAAAGAGGGCGGAGCGAATATCGTGATTGCACCGGGACCGGAATTGGGCGAGTCGGTGATCGAGTTCAAAAATGTGTCCAAGCAGTATGGCGAGCGGGTGATTTTCAAGGGCGCCAATTTCATTGTACCGCGTTCGGCGATTGTCGGTCTGGTAGGTCCTAACGGTACGGGCAAGACGACGATGTTCCGGATGATTGTTGGGCAGGAGAAGCCGACCTCGGGAGAGGTCGCAGTCGGTGCGACGGTGCAACTGGCATACGTTGATCAGGAGCGCGACTCGTTCAAGGGAGATGTGAGTTTAATCGAAGAGATCGGCGACGGACTCGACAATGTGATGCTGGGCAAGCTGGAAGTCCCGATCCGGCAGTATCTGGCGCGATTCGGGTTTAAGGGCACCGATCAGCAGAAGATGGTGAACGAGCTGTCAGGCGGCGAGCGCAACCGGGCGCACTTGGCCAAGGTGCTCAAGGCGGGCGGGAACATGCTGCTTCTCGACGAACCGACGAACGATCTGGATGTGAATATGTTGCGCAACCTGGAAGAAGCGATCATGAACTTCAAGGGTTGTGCGATGGTGATCAGCCACGACCGGTTTTTCCTTGATCGTATCTGCACGCACTTGATTGTGTTCGAAGGCGAGGGCAATGTGCGGTGGTTTGAGGGCAACTATCGCGAGTATGAAGACTGGCACAAGCGTGAGCTGGGCGGTAAGCCGTTTGAGAATAGACGGAACCGGTATCGGAAGATTGTGAAGGGGTAGGGGGCGGACCATAGCAGTCCGCAACCACTCTAGCAGAATGTCAGACCGGTGAAGTCAATCGAAAGAACTATTTAATAATCTGCCTGAAGTTCGCTAAATAGTAATCCATAATTAATTTCATTGATATTCCAATGGCTAGGCCGGAGTTTTCCTCCCATGTAAGTTGAAGATCGTTCAAGAGCTTGCTTACCAAGATGGAGTCCTCGCTTGAGCTTGCCGATGCGGCAATTTCACTTACGAGCTTTAATCGTGATTTCGGTATGTTCACGGACTGCAACATGGGCAAGTGTCCTTGAATGATACCAGCCAACTTTAGCTCTTCTCTAATGACTAAGGCGCTGTCTGGTCCCTCACGCTGAAGAACAGGTACTTTAACAAAGATTGGACCTCCACTGTTGCCACCAAACGACTCTCCATCAATTAAGAACATCCCTGGAATCATGTACTTTTGGTTTTGGGCGAAGTAGATATCCTCTTGGGCAAAGAAAGCAACCGAACCAGAGCGCGCGATCGGAAATCTGTATCGCACAGCATCTAGCCCGTACAGACCAAAAGCAGGAAATCCAAAAAAGATAACTTCGTCCCCATACCTCAGGTCAGCGAGTTCAATTGTGTTCTTCTCTGATGGTCTGAAGAAAACAGTTTCAACGCTTGGGCGACGAAGTTTAATGATGGCAAAATCAGAATCTGAAGAGTTTGGATAGATCACTGTGCCCGGTTGAAGTGGGACGTTTACAATGTTGGTAATGAGAATCTGTTGTGTATCCTGCTTCCGATAGGCATTCAAGTAGACGGCTAACGAGTCCCTTCCGACACAAAGATGGCGGTTCGTGATCAGCAATACAAACGGCTGTTCAGGAAGCAAGTCAATGACTACGCCACTACCAAATGGCGCAACCTGGCCCAAAGAATCGTATCTCATTAAGTAGGCTACGCTACTCATTGTTTCAGACATTTTCCAGTGCTGAGGTCCACTCCTCTGAGCGAAAGCGCCTTCGGAAAACGCTAGCAGGATTGAAAAGTAGATCAATAGTTTTGCCATGAACTCCTCCTTTAAGACTTGAAGCATTTTATGTCGGAGTTATGTGACATTGTCAATCGCTTTTGGAAGGAACTGACCTTAAAAACACCACAAAAAAGGGTTGCTCTCATCCTGTTATTCTCGTAATTTGTGAAAAGATTCACATCGGGGTTAGTGTCTTGGTGTGGATACCGGATGGGGTGGTTTCTGCGAGATTTGCAGACACACCCCGTCCCGCGTCCTCCTGCGTCGGACGCGGGACACCCCTCTCTAGAGGGGAATCAACGAGAGTCCGGTCAGTCAATTCCCCTCTTGAGAGGGGTGGATTCGAGCCGAAGTATGAGGCTCGAAGACGGGGTGTGTTGATCGCTTGACGAAGCTGGACGCCTTCGGCAGCCGCTTTCCCGCTAAAGCGCGGGACAGGTCGCGGTAATGACACAGTTGAAGATATCTCTGATACAGATGATTTTTTCTTTTCTACATAAAGCGAGTTAACAATGAAACAACTTTTGTCGGGCAATGAAGCGGTTGCGCGGGGCGCTTATGAGGCCGGGGTCAAAATGGCGGTCGGATATCCGGGGACGCCCTCGACGGAGATTCTCGAGACCATGGCCGAACGGCACCGCTCGGTCTATTCGCAATGGTCGCCAAACGAGAAGGTGGCTTTCGAGGTGGGAATCGGGGCTTCGATTGGCGGCGCACGTGCGCTGGTGACGATGAAACATGTCGGGCTGAATGTCGCGGCGGATCCGCTGATGACATTTGCTTATACCGGTGTCAATGGCGGATTCGTGGTCGTGTCGGCTGACGACCCGGAAATGCATTCTTCGCAGAACGAGCAGGACAACCGGATTTTCGCGCGGTTTGCGAATATCCCGTTTCTTGAGCCGGCGGATTCGCAGGAGTCGAAAGATATGCTGGTGGCGGCTTACGAGATTTCGGAGCGCTACGACACGCCGGTGATGCTGCGGATGACGACACGCATTTCACATACGATGGGGATTGTCGAAGTGATCGAGCCATTGCATCCGCAAGAGCGCAAGTTCGTCAAGAATCCGGAAAAGTATGTTATGATTCCCTCGAATGCGAAGGTACGCCACGTCGTGGTGGCGCAGAGGCTCATCGATCTCGCCAAGTATTCGGAGCAGACGCCGTTCAATAAAATCGAGTCGAATGGCTCAAGGGTCGGGATTATCACCGGCGGTGTTGCTTATCAATATGCCAAAGAAGTTGCTCCGCAGTTTGATTACTACAAGATCGGATTCGGGTATCCGTTGCCTTTGGAAGGTATCCGCCAATTTGTGGCGACGCATGATATCACGCTGGTCGTCGAAGAACTTGAACCGGTGTACGAAGATCAGATCAAAGCTGCCGGAATCAAGGTTGAGGGAAAGAAGTACTTTGGTGCGCTGGGCGAGCTTTCGCCTTCGCGCGTGGCGAAGGGACTCAAGGAAGCCAGACTGGTTGACAAGGTTGTCGTGCCGGAGATTACGCAGGAGGATTTGTTTCCGCGTCCGCCGGTGCTTTGTCCGGGGTGTCCACATCGCGGGGCATTTATGGCGCTGAAGAAACTCGGTGTCGCGGTGACCGGCGATATCGGCTGTTACACGCTGGGTGTACTTAAGCCGCTGAACGCGCTGGATACCTGCATCTGCATGGGGGCTTCGATCGGTAACGCGATTGGAATGGAAAAGGTCCAGGGCTCGGCGACGGGAACAGTGGCGGTGATCGGCGATTCAACGTTTTTCCATTCGGGAATTACGGGATTGCTCGACGCAGTCTACAATCAATCGAACGTGACGGTAATCATTCTCGACAATCGCGCGACGGCGATGACGGGCGGGCAGGAACATCCGGGCACCGGCAAGACGCTGATGGGGCAGCCGGTCGGACGGACGGATATTCAGGAATTGGTGAGAGCGCTGGGCGTGAAGAATTTTGAGGAAGTCGACGCTTACGATTTCGATGCGACACTGGCCTGCGTCAAACGCCAGATGGCGGCGCCGGGACCGTCGGTAATATTGACCTCGCGACCGTGCGTGCTGATGCCGAAACGGATCATGGACGAGCCATATCAGATCGATCTGGAATTGTGCAACGGCTGTTCGGCGTGCTTTAGGATTTCTTGTCCGGCGATTGCGGCGGCCAACGAGACCAACGAGCGCGGACATCCGAAAGCGATCATCGATGAGACACTCTGTACGGGATGCACGTTGTGTGCGCAGATTTGCCCGACCGAGGCGATCCTGCTCAAAAGCCAGTTTGCGAAAGCGTGAGGAGTTACGAAATGTCTGAACAATTTTACAATATTCTGATTGTCGGTGTCGGCGGGCAGGGTGTGCTTCTGGCGAGCGAAATCATCTCCGAGGTCGCGATGCATGCCGGGCTGGATGTCAAGAAGTCGGAGATTCACGGCATGTCGCAACGCGGCGGCGTGGTGACCTCGCATGTGCGGATCGGCAAGAAGGTTTATTCGCCGACGATTCAGCAGGGCGAAGTTGATTTCTTGATGGGATTTGAAAAAGCCGAAGCGCTGCGGTTTGTCGGATGGATGAAGAAGTCGGGGACGGTAGTTGTGTCGCATACGACTTTAGTGCCGGCGATTGTGACCTCTTCGAAGGAGTTCCACTATCCCGAGGACGCGATTGCCGATTTGAAAAACAAGGCGCATAACGTGATCGATGTCGAAGCCGACAAGATCGCCGGCGAGCTGGGCAATCCGCGGCTGGTGAATACGATTTTGATCGGCGTGCTGGCGAATCTGCTTCCGTTTGAAGAGAAGTTGTGGGTGGATGTGATCAAGTCGCTGGTGAAGGAGAAGTTTGTCGCCGTGAATCTGGAGGCGTTTGCGAGAGGGCGGGGGATACATTTGGGGGCGGTGGGGAAGTAGGGGGTAGTATGCCTCTTGCGAAGCAGTAAGTGGAGTAGAGAATGTTACCAGATTTGTTGCAGAGTGGCCTTGCCGTCGTATTTTGTGGAACGGCAGTGAGCAAACGCTCGGCAGAGTTGAAAGCATATTATTCTGGTCGAGGCAACAGATTCTGGTCCATTTTAGCTGAAACGGGGCTGACTCCGGTTCAGCTCACGGCTCCCGAGTTTGTCAATCTCCCAAGACACGGTATTGGCCTTACGGATCTTGTCAAGAATAAGGCAGGCGGGGACAATCAACTTGAGCGTGTAGATTTCGACATTGTGAATTTCCGCAAGAAGATTGAGAAATACCAACCACGTTATCTTTGCTTTAATGGGAAAAAGTAGGCGGAGATTTATCTCAACAGGGCAACAGACTATGGACTGCAATCAGAGACGATAATTTCTACGAAAATATTTGTCCTCCCGTCAACTAGCGGAGCGGCCAGGCGTTTTTGGGATGAAACATATTGGCACGAACTCTCCAAGCTAACGCAGAGATCAAAACGCGGATGACGAATCCACTCCACATAAAAATGAATTGAGATAATATATGCCCAAGTACCTACTTATCATCAATCCCGGGTCGACATCGACGAAAGTTGCGGTGTTCGATGGGGAGAACAAAGTCGCGGAAGAGGGCATCCGGCACGATGCCCACGATCTCGCGCAATTTGACAACGTCGCCGACTCACTGGAATTTAGGTTGACGGCGATCAATGAATGGCTGGAGTCGACGAAGATTGCCATGTCGCAGATCAAAGCGGTTGTCGGGCGCGGGGCGCCGGTCAAGCCGCTTGCGGGCGGATCGTATGCAATCAGTGAGCAGATGTTGACTGACTTGCGGACGATGAAATATTCGAATCACGCCTCGAATTTGGGGGCGATTATCGCGCATCACTTTGGGCAGAAGCTCGGAGTGCCGTGTTTCATTTCCGATCCGATCACCGTCGACAATTTCACCGACATCGCGAGAGTGTCGGGTATCCCCGAGATCGAACGCAAGTGCCGGGTGCATGCGTTGAATATCAAGGAAGTGTGCCGTCGGGAAGCTGCCAAAATCGGGAAGAAGCTCGAAGAGGTCAACTACGTCTGCGCACACATGGGCGGTGGCGTGTCGGTAGCGGCGCTGGAAGGCGGCCGCGTGGTGGATGTCAATGATGCGCTTCTGGGGATGGGGCCATTCTCGCCGGATCGCGCGGGGGCGCTTCCGGTGGGACCGCTGGTGAAACTTTGCTTCTCGGGCAAGTTTACGGAAAAAGAGATGCTCGACAAATTGTCACGCAAGTCGGGGCTGGTGGCATATATCGGAGCGGCGGATTTGCGCGAATGTGAACGCATGATCCGCGCCGGCGACGAGAATGCGCTTTTGTACTTCAATGCGATGGCGTATCAGATCGCCAAGGAGATCGGGCAGGCGGCGGTGGTGCTTGCAGGCAAGTATGAAGCAATCGTGTTGACCGGCGGGATGGCGAAATCGCAGAGATTGGTTGATGAGATCAGCAAATATATCGGATTCCTCGGCAAGGTGATTGTCGTGGGCGGCGAGTTTGAGATGGAAGCGCTGGCGGCGGCGGGGGTGCGGTATTTGAGCGGGCAAGAGAGGTTGAAGGAGTATTGATCGCGGCAGGCGCGGACGACAGCCGCGCACGGGCATATTGGGGTTGTTCGACTGAAGTCGAACCCACATTACCTTGCGCCAAGATTCTTGAAGCTTATGAAAGACACAGCCCGTCTTCCCGACTTCGTCGGGAAGTCACCCCTCTCGAGAGGGGAATTTAGCAGGGCATAGACCGGGGGCATGGGTGACAGTTAGTGGTTACGGCGGGTCTCCGTCAGAGTGATTTGAAGGGTCACGAGACTTCGGTGAAGAGATCCACCCTACGGAGCTTGACAAAAGGGAGATAATGGTATATGTTATGGGTGTAACAATCCGACAGCCGCGAATCGATTAGATATTGCATTTCGGTCCTCAAGTGGAGGGTTCGGCGATGAGCTTCCCGCATATGTGGAATTTCAAGGCAATAGCGCTGGTGATTGGCCTATTGATTATTCTGCCAGGTATCGCTTTGCGAGGCGAGGATCTGGTTGTTCGTGATACGACTATTCCGACCATGGAGGGACTGAACTGCGATATACCGCACTATGTCGTCTTTCCGCTGTGGCTTGACCAGATGACTCTGTCGGGATTGTCGACGTGTCTGCACGGCAATGATTATAACGCGACTTGTCTTGGCTCTTACGATGGCGGCGAGGATTACATTATTCAGCTGGAGGTGCAACAGGCGATGCATGCGTACTTGCGTTTTGACCCGAAGGGGACCGCGTGGGCCGGTTTCGCTATCGACAATAGTTGTCCGCCGGATAACGACTGTCTGGCGTTAAGCACAAGTAGCAGCGGGCAACCGCAATACATCAACCATGTCTTCTTGCAGCCGGGCACCTACTACATCATGGTTGACACCTGGCCGTCGCCGAACTGCATTCCGGAGTTTGAATTGCAGGTCACTCGCTTCTATCCTGATCCGTGGGGCGTCAGTTGCGATCTGCCGTTGTTCTACACGTTGAGTCGAGAGGACCTTCCACTCACAATCGGACCGGAGATGACGAGTGGTTCGGAGGACAACTACAATCAAACATGTCTTGGTGTTCATGACGATGGTGAGGACTTGTTGTTGAGTTTTACTCTGCCCGAGAGTCTGCGAGTGAATATCAGTCTCGACCCGGGAGGTGTCGCTGGGAGCGGATTTGCGCTGAATCTAACCTGCCCGCCGACTTCGGAGTGTTTAGCCAAGGTGGCGGACAGTCTCGGGCTGGAGTACGGAGTAAGGGGGGTGAGTCTTCCGGCCGGGACGTTTTACATGATGGTCGACACGTGGTCGATGCAGACGCCGCTGACGCAGATGTTGATACGCTTTGAGGCGTATTATCGCTGTGGCGATGCGGATGGAAGTGATGTCGTCAATATATCGGACGCGGTTTACCTCATCAACTATGTGTTTGCCGGAGGCGCGCCGCCGGCGCCGCTGGAGTCAGGAGATGTGAATCTTGACGGTTTGATAACGATTTCTGATGCGGTGTATTTGATCAATCACATTTTTGCGGGTGGACCAGCACCGTGTGAGGGGTAGAGGGGCAAGAACTGACGGAAACCCAAGACACACTCCGCATTGATTGCGCTCGTTCCTCGCGCATTCAAGGCACCTCTCTTGAGGGACTGTTGAAAAACCCCTCCCGTGTCATTCTGAACCGCTGCGCAGGTGAAGAATCTGTTAGTCTCTGTTACGCAATACGAACAGATCCTTCGCTGCGCTCAGGATGACAGTATTGGACGGTTTTTCTACAGTCCCTCGAGAGGGGAAATGGAAAAGGGTACCGAGCTGGCGGATAGATGACAGAATAGACCGGGGGGATGGTTAACGGATAATCGTCATTGTTCGGTGGAAATGGCGGGTCTCCGTCAGAGTGATTGGGAGCGGCACGAAATTTCGGTAAGGAGAACCACCCTACAGCAATCCAAAAGGCAGAGGCGCTGCGAGATAGGCATTGATAATCCCCACTGATTGACCTATACTCTTTATCTAATTATGCAGAGATTTGTTGATTTATGCGAAATCTTCGTCCTCGCCGGTCACGGTGGTCCCGGGAAAATCGGGTTCAGGACGGAAAAGTTCATCCCCAAGGGCGGTCCTGACGGCGGCGACGGCGGCAAAGGCGGTGATATTGTCTTTGTGGTCGATACCAACCTAAACACGCTGCGAGACTTTACCTATCGGTTGAAATATCATGCCGAGGACGGTGCCCAAGGTGAATCGGGCCTGCGCAGCGGTAAGGGCGGAGATGATTTGCGGATCAAGGTTCCGCCGGGGACGCTTATTCGCGACAAAGATACCGGCGATCTGATTTGCGACCTTGAAAAAGAAGGCGAAGAATTCATCGTTTGCAAAGGCGGTAAGGGCGGCCGGGGCAACAACCATTTCAAATCTGCGACCAACCAGACACCGCGACGCGCCGATACGGGAATGCCCGGCGAAGAACGGCATTTGATACTTGAATTGAAACTGGTGGCTGACGTCGGATTGGTTGGCTATCCCAATGCCGGGAAGTCGACTTTTTTGGCAGCGGTTTCGGATGCAAAGCCGAAAATTGCTTCATATCCGTTTACGACATTAACACCGAATCTCGGGGTAGTACGTCGTGCCGACTGGCTTACGTTCACTGTAGCTGACATTCCGGGAATCATCGAAGGCGCCAGCATGGGCAAAGGATTGGGGCTGCAGTTCTTGCGGCATATACAGCGCGTTCGGGTGTTGTGTTTTATCCTCGATGCATCCGATCCAAACTATGAAGTGCAGTTCACTTCACTGAAGCAGGAACTGTTGGCATACGATCCGACCCTGCTTAACCGGTCAGAGTTAGTGTTGTTTAATAAGCTTGATGCCCTCGATGAAGAGGGGCGCGCCGAAATTGATGCAACGGTCAATAAAGATATGATTGCGATTTCCGCTCTGGAGAAGATAAATATCGACGTGGCTGTGGCTCGTCTTTGGGATAAACTGCTCGAATCCAAGTTGGATAGTGATGTCGCTGGGGAGTGATCCGCGATACTGGTGGTTTGCACTCAACACTGTTCCTGGAATCGGGGCGGTGCGCTATGTCGCGCTGGTTAAACACTTCGGTTCGCCGCAAGCAGTGCTGGAAGCTTCGCCAAAGGCGCTAAATCAAATCCCGGAAATCGGCGAAAAGGTCGTCAGGGCGCTCAAAGACCAGGTTGATGAGAAGCATGCCGAGGAGCAACTCGGCAAACTCGAACGCCACAACGCACATCTGGTCACTATCTTCGACGATGACTATCCCGAGCATCTCAAGCGCATTTATGACTCACCGCCATTTTTGATCATCAAGGGCGACCTTCGACCTGAAGACCGTCTGGCGGTGGCAATTGTCGGCAGTAGGATGAGCAGCGAATATGGCCGTCAGGTCACCGAATTGCTGGTAAGAGATCTGTGCAAACAGGGTCTCACGATCGTCTCGGGGCTAGCGCGGGGTATTGATTCGATAGCACACCAAACGGCCCTTGCCGGCGGCGGGCGGACAATCGGTGTGCTGGGATGCGGGTTGGATGTGATCTATCCACCGGAGAATAAGAAACTCTATGAAGAAGTGGCCGGTTCAGGTGCGGTGGTGACAGAGTTTGAGTTTGGAACCCGGCCGGAGAAGTTCAATTTTCCGGCAAGAAACCGGATCATCTCCGGCATTTCCCGGGGCGTAATCGTGGTCGAAGCGCGCAAGGGCTCCGGTGCATTGGTCACGGCACAACATGCGATTGACCAGAATCGCGAGGTATTTGCCGTTCCGGGGAATATTACCTCGGCGCCGTCTCACGGTTCTAACGAACTGATCAAACAGGGAGCGATTCCGGTTACGCAGGCGGCAGACGTACTATTGGCGCTGGGCATCGATCCTTCTTCCCGAACTGCTGCCAAAGAGAGGCCACGAATCAGTTTGCCCGAGGCCGAACAACTCATATATGATAGCCTTTCGATGCAACCGCAGTTGGTTGACAGTCTTTCCAATTCGGTGCATCGTCCAGTGGGTGAAGTTTTGTCGCTGCTTCTTAGTCTGGAGATGGCCGGCCTAGTGCGGCAGCTTCCGGGGAAACTTTTTCTCCGCACAGTGTAAAAGGATTTGAACTTGGTCTCTAAAACGGTTAAGATAAACAATAAGTTAGGCTTGCACGCGCGTCCCTCCGCCAAAGTGGTGCAGACGGCAACTCGTTTTAAGTCGGAAATCACCTTGGAGAAAGAGGGGCTCGAAGTTAACGGCAAGTCGATTATGGGTGTGATGATGTTGGCGGCAGAGATGGGTGCCGATATCACGGTCACGGCTACGGGGGAAGACGAAGAAGATGCTGTCAAAGCGATGTGCGAAGTGATCGCATCGAAATTTGACTGATTTGTGCGGAAAAAACGACTTCCTGCAGAAGCAGGCTTCAAGGTGTCCAACACATAAAATGTCTCTTAAAGATAAACAGATAGATTCCACCCACGCCAAAGAGATACGCCTGCGCGGGTTGGTCGCCTCTCCCGGGATTGCGATTGGACGATGTTTCAAACACGACAATGCGCCGCACACGATTACCAAGCAACAGATCGAAACCGACCAAGTTGAAGCCGAAGTCAATCGTCTGCAGAATGCGATCGCCTCGGCCCGTAAGGAGCTGGAGCAGATTCATGATGAAGCCGATAGCTCGGTCGGCAATCAACTGGCGAAGATCTTCGAAGCGCAGCTGTTGATACTGGATGACAAAGCGTTTTTTGACGCGGTGTGCCATGACATTGCCAAGTTCAAACTCAATGCGGAGTATGTTTATAATCGCCACTTGCAGCGGACGCTGACTTCATTGCGCAAGTCGCAGGACAGTTATCTCAAGGAGATGGCGAATGACATCAATGCGACGGCAGCCAAGGTATTCAATTATCTCATCGGCCATCATGTCAACAAGCTATCGAATAATGACGGCAAGATTGCATTAGCCGAAGACTTCTCGCCGGGCGAAGTCGTGTTGATGGGCAAGTACCATATACCCGGTTTTGCGACATCGATGGGCGGGCAGACTTCGCACATGACGCTGATTGCCAAATCGCTCTCGATTCCCGGTGTCGTCGGAGTCAGCAAATTGCTCGAGAAGATTCCCGACAATGCGACGACTATTGTTGATGGCGAGAACGGCTGGGTCATTGTCAATCCCGAAAAGGCCACGCTCGAAGAGTACAAAGAAGAACAGAAGCGTCGGCGCACGGTTATCGCGAAGCAATTGCGCGGAATCGGCAAGATTCCTTCGACAACCAGCGATGGCCGGGAGATTGCCGTGCTGGCGAACCTTGAGATTCCAACCGATGTCGATGAAATTCTCGCCAGCAACAAGGTGGGCGTGGGTTTATACCGCACCGAGTTCTTCTATCTGACCAGGATGAAGTTCCCGACCGAAGACGAACAGGCGAAGATCTATGCCAATATCGCGCGGACGTTTTTCCCGAATCCCGTGACGTTGCGCGTCTATGATTTGGGATCGGATAAGGTCATCAGTGACTATCGCGACTCCGAAGACGTCAATCCGGCTCTTGGTTGGCGAGGAATACGGCTTGACCTCGACATGCCGGATGTCTTTAAAACCCAGATACGCGCCATTTTGCGTGCTTCAACGAACAAGAATGTCAAAGTCATGCTTCCGATGGTTTCGACCGCAATGGAACTGGTCAAAGCCAAGCGGATTCTGCATAGCGCCATGAAGGAACTCCATGCCGAAGGAATACCATTCGACGAGAACATTGATATTGGGATTATGATCGAGGTTCCTTCGGCAGCTCTGATGGCTGACGAATTAGCGCGGCACGTTTGTTTCTTCAGCATCGGCACCAACGATCTTGTGCAGTACACCCTGGCAGCCGATCGCGGAAATAAGAAAGTGGCGGGGCTTTATCGCGAGCTGCATCCTGCCGTTCTCAAGCTAATTAAAATGACTATCGATGCCGGCAAAACGCACAATGTACCGGTGACACTTTGCGGCGAGATGGCATCGCGGATCGAAGCGATACCACTGCTGGTAGGACTCGGATTGAATGGATTTTCGGTAGTGCCGCCGCGAGTGGCACGGGTGAAAAAGCTAATAGCTGAACTCGATTACTCTGAATGCCGGATGCTCGCCGATCGGATTATGAAATTGGCGACAACCGAAAAAGTCGAGGCGGTTTTGAATAATTGGATTGAAGCTCATGTGAGCAAGGAATTCGTGGAGGACTAAATGGAGTTGACTCAAGCGACCATAACGAAATTCGACCCGACCAACATGTACCAGCGGATTTTCGATTTTCCCCAACAACTGCGGACCGGTTTCGACCTGCCGATCAATGGCGATCTGTCGAATTATTCGGCCGGGCAGTTCAAGAATATCGTCATCGCCGGAATGGGCGGTTCGGCAATCGGCGGTGATTTTGTCCGCACATACTTAGCGGATCAACTCACGGTTCCGTTGTTCATTAATCGCAATTATGGTCTGCCGATGTTTGTCGATTCTAGCACGCTGGTGATTGTGTCGTCGTATTCGGGGAATACCGAAGAGACCATCGCCTCGTTCGAGGAAGCCAAGCGACGCGGCTGCAAGATTCTGATTGCCACCACCGGTGGCAAAATTGGCCAGGCGGCAATCGACGGCAATTATCCGCACGTGATACTTCCGGGCGGTTTCGAACCGCGCGCGGCGCTCGGCTATTCGTTCGGCCCGATCCTGCAACTAATGCAGACGCTGGGGTTCATCCCGAATCAGAATCAGATTATCGCTGATACCTGTGCGTTTCTTGAAGAAAACCGCAAGAAGATGGCGGTCAGTGTTGCAGAAGCCCGAAATGAGGCGAAGAAACTGGCAAATCTGCTAAAGGACAAGATCGGAATCGTGTATGCCGGAGCAGATTACTACGACGTAGCGGCGATCCGGTTCAAGGGCCAGATCTGCGAAAACGGCAAGCATTTGTCATATGCCAATATTTGTCCCGAATTCAATCATAACGAATTGGTCGGGTTTGACTATCCGAAGCCATTGGTCAAGAAACTGCTGGTGTTGTTCTTGTCTGGTTCGGGGGACTCCAAAGGCGTCACCAATCGCATCAAGGTTGTCGACAAGATCGTGAAGGAGAAGGGCGCCAAAACTCTGGTACTAAAGGCCAAGGGACCAAACCGGCTCTCCGAGATATTTTCTTTGGTGCAATTGGGCGATATCGCCAGCTATTATCTGGCTTTAGTCAACAAAACCGACCCTTCACCCGTACATGTCATTAACCGCTTGAAAACCTCACTGGAGAAGATGCGTTGATATTTGTCCGGCGCTGTGCGCTCATACTCTTTCTGACTCTGCTTCTTTGTGCGAGCGCAATGGCGCAGGATAACCCTGCTCCGGCTGATGAAGGCTGGTTCCGCAGTTATCGATTTAACGCGATTGTCTTAATTGTCATCTTCTCGGCGGCGATTACCTACTACACCAATCGCGCCAAGCGCGGCGACAAGCTGTTTATACGCAAGCTCGCTGGTCTTGATGCGGTTGAAGAAGCTGTCGGTCGGGCCACGGAAATGGGCCGGCCCGTACTGTTTATCCCTGGAATCAACGAGATCGATGTGATGGACACGATCGCCGGTCTGTCGATTTTAGGCCGTGTCGCCAAGATTACCGCGCGTTATGAAACGCCTTTGCATGTGCCCGTGCGCTATCCGATGGTATTGGCGGCGGCGCAGGAAGTGGTTCAGCAGGCTTATATCGAAGAAGGCAAAGGTGATGCGCAAGATCGCGACGCCGTGCAATATGTGGCCGGCGAGCAGATGGCTTTTACTGCGACCGTCAACGGCTATATGATGCGTGAACGTCCGGCGGCCAATATTTTCATGGGTGCATTCTATGCCGAGTCGTTGCTTCTCGCCGAAACCGGTAATGCCGCCGGTTCGATACAAATTGCCGGTACTGCTCAACCGGAGCAGTTACCGTTTTTCATTGCGGCATGCGATTACACTTTGATGGGTGAGGAGTTGTTTGCGGCCTCGGCCTATCTTTCACATGAGCCGATCATGCTCGGAGGCTTGAAAGGGCAGGACTGGATGAAAGTCCTGATCATTGCCGCGATCATTGCCGGAACGCTGGTCGTCACTTTTTCGAGTGACAGCGAGTGGCTTAAGCGTCTGTTCGAGGTTATGTAATGAAAACGACGATTCCGGTAATCATCGCATTCCTCTCTGGCATGGCTATGGTTGCCGCCTTCATTTTGAGCCCGGGCAAATTTGGCGATGTGGGCGGGGAGCTTCTGCGCTGGGTATCGATCATTGCCGGATTCACGTTGTTGTTGGGCGTGATCTCGATTGTGCGGGTGAACATCCGTCCGGTACTGCGCCGCGAAAAGGGCTGGTATAACAAACTTGCACTACTTCTGTCGGTTGCCGTAACCGGTATTCCGGCGGTCCTGCCGGTCAGCTGGTCACCGCGGCTGGGTACGGGCGACAACTCAATTTATGATTGGCTGTTCAACAACATGAATGCCCCAATGATGTCGACGATGTTTGCGATGCTGGCGTTCTATATTGCTTCCGCGGCGTTTCGGGCATTTCGCGCGCGCAATACCGAAGCGACGATGCTTTTGGTGACGGCGGTCATTGTCATGTTGTGGCGCGTACCGATGGGCGAGTCGCTGTTTGCGAGCATTCATCCCGATCTGCCGCAAGGGATCAACAACTACGTGATGGGCGGAATCAACGTCGCCGTGCAGCGCGGTATTATTATCGGATCGGCGATGGGCGCTGCGACGATGGGCTTGCGGATTATGCTCGGTATCGAGCGAACCTACATGGGCGGCAGCAGCAAATGAACTTCTGGGAGAAGATCGGCTTAATTGACCGTAGGTGGATTTATCTCGCGGTGGCACTCACGGTTATCTTTCCAGTGTTGTTTCCATTGAAGCTACCAATGAATGTCACGCCCGAGGCGCGGCAGCTCTATGATGCCATTGAAGCACTGCCGGAAGACTGCGTCGTGATGTTGACGTTTGACTATTATGCCTCCGCGACTGCTGAAACCAGGCCAGTTTCGATTGCAGCGCTGCACCACCTGTTCCGCAAGAATATCAAGGTCGTCACAATGACCACCATTCCGCTTGGCGGTCCATCGATGGCGAGTGAAGTCACGCGGTTGATGGCGAAAGAGTATAACAAGACCTACGGTGTCGATTACGTCAATCTCGGGTACAAAGCAAACTACACGGCTGTACTACTGGGAATGGGGACGTCAATTGAGGGGATTTATCCGACGGACCAGTACGGAACCTACCTCTCGGAGCTGCCGCTGATGCAACGGGTGAAGAACTATGACGACATATCGTTTGTTTTCATCGTTGCCGACAATGGCATTGTTGATAACTGGATTTCCATCGTCAATGCGCAATTCAACATGCCGATGGGCGCCGGAGTGACGGCAGTGATGGCTCCGAAATTTTACAGCTATTTGCAGGCCAAGCAGATGATTGGGCTGTTGGGCGGGATGAAGGGTGCGGCTGAATATGAAATGCTGGTGAGTAAACCCTCGATGGCTGTCAGCGGGATGAATTCGCAATCGCTGGTTCACCTGCTGATCATCGGTTTTGTGGTGCTTGGGAATGTGGCTTTTTTTGCCGCGCGTCGAAAGGGGACATCCAGCTAATGGAGACTTTCGGACTCTGGGTCGCGGGTTTTCTGACTCTGGCGATATTCTCGTTCCTGTATAAGGACAATCCGTTTTATCGGCTGGCGGAGCACATCTTTGCCGGTTTATCAGCCGGATATTATCTCGGTCTGATTTGGCAGTCGGTGATTTTACAGCAATTGGCCGATCCGATCAGCCAGCATTGGGCGGCGATCTTTTCAGGAGAAAGCAGCGGGCAGCACACGATTCAGTTGATCTTTCTGGTAGTTGCCGGACTTCTGGGAGTGATGATTTTTGCTCGGCTGTTCCCGAAGATGTCGTGGGTGTCGCGGTATCCGTTGGCGTTTGTGATGGGCAACACGGCGGGAATTTATCTGACATCGGAGTTGCATGGCCGCCTGATCGCACAGGTGGCGTCGACATTTGTTGACCTAAGCGGGCCACTGGATTTGATTATTTTGAATTCGATTATCGTAGTTGGCGTATTGGCCACTTTGATTTATTTCTACTTCTCGAAGGAGCATACCGGAGCTTTGGGCGCCACCGCCAGGGTGGGGATCTGGTTTATCATGATTGCCTTTGGAGCGCATTTTGGTTACACTGTTATGGGTCGAATTAGTCTATTGATCGGCCGCGTCCAGTTCATTTTCATTGACTGGTTCAAAATGGTTTCTTAGGGACGAGTAGGTACATTGAAGGTCATAATTCCCGTTGCCGGCGAAGGCACGCGCCTGCGCCCGCACACATTCACAACCCCCAAAGCGCTTCTCCAGATTGCCGGAAAACCGATTCTCGGCCACATCATAGATCAGATTATTGATCTTGACATCAGCGAGCTGATCTTTGTCACGGGGCCACAGGGTCACAAGATCGAGCGTTACGTGCGCGATACTTACACGATCAAGTCGACATTCGTTGAGCAGCGCACGCTTTATGGTCTGGGCTACGCTGTCCATATCGGAATGATTTCGACGGACGAGGACACCCTGATTATACTGGGTGATACAATAGTCGAAATTGACTGGAAGAAGATGATCGGCACCGGGCGCAACTGCTTGGCAGTGAAGGAAGTTGCCAATCCGCGGGCATTTGGCGTGGTCGAGACTGAAGGCGACCGGATTATCCGCCTTGTCGAGAAGCCCCAGAACCCGCCGACCAATTTGGCGGTGGTGGGAGTGTATTATATCCGGGATGTCAAAGCGTTTTACCAATGCACGACCGAGATCATTGATCGCGGAATCAGGACGCACGGCGAAATACAATTGACGGATGCCTTCGATTTGCTCTTGAAAAAAGGATCGGCATTGCACACATTTCCCACTCTTGGCTGGTACGATTGCGGTCGAAAAGATACAATGATCGAGACGAATCGGTTCATTCTCGACCGCCGGCAATCCAGCGCCGAACGCAGCGGCTGCACGATTGTTCCGCCGGTGTTTATTGCGGAAGATGCAGTGATCACGAAATCGACGATCGGTCCGTACGTTTCGATTGGCAATGGGTGCAAGATCAGCAACGCCACGATTTCGGATTCGATACTGGCGGACGGGGTTCAGGTCGACTGGTCGGTGATTGAAAAATCGTTGATTGGCAATAATGCCAGCCTGAAGTCGATCTCCGGTGTATTCGATCTTGGCGATCAATCTGCCGTTACCGGCAAAACCAAAACAGCAAACTAATCTGTCGCTTTGGCGACATCACAAATAGAGGAATGGAGAATGAGCACAAACAGATTCCTATTTACGTCGGAGTCGGTCACTGAAGGGCATCCCGACAAGCTCTCGGACCAGATATCCGATGGTGTTCTCGATGACCTGCTGGCGCAAGATCCCAAGAGCCGCGTTGCTTGTGAGACGTTTGTCACAGTGGGATTGGTCGTGGTCGGAGGAGAGATTACCACCACCGGATTCGTCGACATTCAGCGATTGGTGCGCAAGATCATCAAAGAGATCGGTTACACCAAACCGTCCTATGGGTTTTCCTACGATTCCTGTGCGATCCTAAATGCGATCGGTTCGCAATCGCCCGACATTGCGCAGGGCGTTGATATCGGCGGCGCCGGCGATCAAGGCTTAATGACCGGATTTGCCTGCGACGAAACGCCTGAACTGATGCCGCTGCCAATCATGCTGTCGCACAAGATCAGCCGCAAGCTGGCTGAAGTCCGCAAAAGCAGCGCACTGCCGTACTTAGGACCAGACGGCAAGTCGCAGGTGACAATCGAATATGATAACGGTAAGCCGGCACGCTGTGAGGCGATTGTTGTTTCGTCGCAGCATGATGAGTCGATTCTCGACTCGACCGGAAAGAAGATCACCGATAGGGCGCGCAATGAGATCATTGATGCGGTTGTCCGCACGGTTGTGCCCAAGGAAATGATTGACGACAAGACCAAGCTTTACGTCAATCCCACAGGGAAGTTTGTCATTGGCGGACCGCAATCGGATACCGGCATGACGGGCCGCAAGATTATCGTCGATACATACGGCGGAATGGCCTCGCATGGCGGCGGTGCGTTTTCGGGCAAGGATCCGACCAAGGTCGATCGCTCGGCGGCCTACATGGCTCGCTATATCGCTAAGAACATCGTGGCCTCCGGTATTGCCCGCAAGTGCACTGTGCAATTGGCATACGCCATCGGCGTTGCCGATCCGGTGTCGATTATGGTGTTTACAGACAAGACTTCGGACGTTTCGGATGAGCGGTTGATTGAACTAATCCGCAAGCATTTCGCGCTGACACCGCAGGGTATTATCGACATGCTGCAGTTACGCCGGCCGATATATCGACTGACGGCGGCCTATGGACACTTTGGCCGGACCGAGCCGGAGTTTACTTGGGAGAAGACCGATAAAGCGGCAGCTCTCAAGAAGGATGCATAAGAAACAAACTGTCGCATAGCCTCCAGTTCTTGCGTAAGAAAGTGGAGCCAATGCGATTTTAACTACATTAGAGGAGTATTGAATTGAAGAAATACGATGTCAAGGATCTCAAACTGGCCAATGAAGGCCGCCGACGCATCGAGTGGGCGTCCAACTTCATGCCGGTTTGTCAGCTAATCGAAGAGCGATTCAAGAAAGAGAAGCCGCTCAAGGGCGTAAAGTTGTCGGCGTGCTTGCATGTGACAACGGAAACGGCGAACCTGATGCGGGTGCTCAAGACCGGCGGCGCCGAGATCAGTCTCTGCGCATCAAACCCGCTTTCCACGCAGGATGATGTCGCGGCGAATCTGGTGAAGGACCACGGTATCAGCGTGTACGCCATTTGCGGGATCGATAAGAAGGGCTACTACAAGCACATTAACGCGTCGCTTGATCAGTCGCCGCACGTCACAATGGATGACGGCGCCGATCTGGTGAGCGTGCTGCATTCTGACCGTCGCGCATTGCTGACGGGTGTTATCGGCGGCACCGAGGAGACCACGACAGGCGTGATTCGCCTGCGTGCCATGGCCGAAAAGAAAGTGCTGCAGTATCCGATCGTTGCGGTCAACGACTCGCAGACCAAGCATCTTTTTGACAACCGCTATGGTACCGGCCAGTCGACAATTGACGGAATCATTCGCGCCACCAACTTCTTGATTGCCGGCGCAAGAGTGGTCGTTGCGGGTTACGGCTGGTGCGGTCGCGGCGTTGCAATGCGCGCGAAGGGTCTCGGCGCCGATGTGATCGTCACGGAAATTGATGAGATCAAGGCTATTGAAGCAGTGATGGATGGATTCCGGGTGATGCCGATGGCGCAGGCTGCGCCACTGGGAGACATCTTTGTTACCTTGACCGGCAATATCCACGTCATACGCCCCGAGCATTTCGCCAAGATGAAGAATGGGGCGATCGTTGCCAACAGCGGACACTTCAATGTTGAGCTTGATCTCGAAGGTCTGGCGAAGATGTCGAAGAAGCGCCGGATGGTGCGCAACCTTGTCGAGGAATTCACGCTGAAATCAGGACGCAAGGTCAACATTCTCGGCGAGGGACGTCTGATCAATCTTGCGGCTGCTGAAGGGCACCCGGCAATGGTGATGGATATGTCGTTTGCCAACCAGGCGTTGGCCGCTGAATACATCGTGAAGAACTATAAGAAGCTTGGGAAGAACGTCCTATCTCTGCCGAAGAAGCTCGACCAACAGGTTGCGGCACTAAAGCTCAAGTCGATGGGTGTGCCGATTGATCGACTGACTGACGAGCAGAAGAAGTATCTCGCCAGCTGGGAAATGGGCACCTAAGATCAATTGATGGAGTAGGACAGACGAGAGTGTCTGTCCTACCTTGTCATCGTTGGATTGGAAGACCATGAAACCATCAGCGTCCTCTGAGACTCTCGAAAAATTGGTCAACCGCCTTTCGCGGATGCCCGGCATCGGCCGGAAGTCGGCGCAAAGACTTGCATTCTATATTCTGAAATTACCCAAGGAAGATTCCGACGATCTGGCCCGGTTGATAACCGATGTCAAGATCAAGGTCAAGGAGTGTTCCGTTTGCTGTAATCTCACTGATAGTGACCCGTGCCGGATTTGCACGGATACACATCGCGACCAAACGCGGATCTGTGTTGTTGAGGAAGCGGGGGATTTGATTGCGCTGGAAAGAGGCGAGGCATACAAGGGTGTCTATCATGTTCTTGGCGGGGTGCTGTCGCCGCTGGACGGTATTGGTCCGGATGACCTGAAGATTCGGCAGCTTCTGACGCGAATGCAGGGACCGATCAGCGAGGTGATACTCGCAACCAGTCCGAATACCGAAGGTGAGGCGACGGCGATCTATGTTGCGAAGCTGATTCATCCGTTGGGAATCAAGGTCACCCGGATTGCCCGCGGTCTTCCAATGGGAACGGACCTACAATTTGCCGATAGTCAGACATTGGCGAAGGCGCTTGAAGGGCGCGTGGATTTTTAGCAGAGCCGTCTCTTTCCGCTTGGCGTTTATACATCACACGGTCAAAAAGGGAAGAGGTAGAAGAGCACGAATGAAGCGAAACACAGTCATCATGTTGAGTGCTACGCTCCTTTTGAGCTGCAACGGCGGCACGTTAGAAACGACCGACACGACGCGTCCGGCGAAAGTCACCGATCTGGCAATTGACGGAGTTGTCGCCGGCATGATTCATTTCTCGTGGACGGCAACCGGCGACGACGGCGTGTACGGGAAAGCTACATACTACGATTTGCGTTCAGCTCCGGATTCAAGCACACTGCAAAATTGGGGCGGAGCAATTCAGATACAGGGTGAGCCGGTTCCTTCAATCCACGGAACACACGAAACGGCGGTGATTCCGAATACTTTCACACTGCCCCGCTATTTTGCCATTAAGGTATCCGACGAGTCAGCGAATACGTCGTCGATATCGAATATCGTTTCGTTAGCACAGTGAAAAAAAGAGAGGCAGATAGCTGATACTATCTGCCTCATATTTGGATTCACAATCTTGCGATTGCGACTAATCGACTGTTTTAGCCTTTGGCTGCGTCTTTCTTCGGGGTTTTCTCGTGCATGCCCTTCGGATCCTTCACGGCCTTGTCAAAATCAAAGCCCTTAAAGGTCGGCGACTTCTCGTTATGGCACTTGACGCAAACTTCTTTCTTCGGTTCGATCAATCCGGCGGCCAGCGAGAGAGCTTTGTCCTTCATGACCTTCTGCGCCTTGTATTCCGAGCCCGGACCGTGGCAGGATTCGCAACCTACGCCGGTAATCAAGGTACCATCGACGGCTTTACCGGTCGAGTGGCAGGCGATGCATTCTTCCTTTTTCTGTTCTTCCGGTTTCAGGACATCCCAGGCTTTGGCATGGGCGGTCGTGAGCCACGAAGTGTGTTCGATTTTATGGCACATTTTGCACTTGGCGTCGCCGACATAGTCAAACTTCTTGGCATCGGCTTTCGGTGCGTCCGCTTTGGCGGCTTCCTGCGCCATGAGTCCGTTCAGCATCAACGCAAATGCCGCTACGATCATCATCGCTAACACTGTCAATTTTCTGGTCATTTGTATCCTCCTCAAGATGTTTATCTGTTCATCTTAATCATTATACATTCAATCTTCGTTATCGACGAAGATATTCACCATATTTGTGTTGTCAAGGGAATTAAATACTAAAAGAGAAGCCTTTGGAGGCGATGATTGAAACCCATTGATATACAATGAAATACATCAATTACCATCGGAGATGCCGGAGATTCGCGCCAAAGCGTGCAAAATAAATATTTCACAAAGCCTACCGAATTAGTCCATGTACCCCAGTTGGGGTTTGGGCGTTTAACTTATCTTTTTAGTTGATTTCGAATTGAGGAAAAGGTAGGTTTTGCCTTACTTTTGGACGGGTGTATCATGCCCGCGACTTATGAGTTGGAGAATTGACTTTCCATGGAGGGATAAGTTGAGACTGTCTCTTCCGGGACTTTTGAATCAAACCTTAATTGGGAGGTACTCACCTTGCGAAAAGCAATAGTTTTGTTCACTCTGCTCGCCCTGATTATCGGGTGTGCAGTTCCAGCAATGGCTTACGATCAGACCGGAAGACTGGGTCTTGGCTATCGCTTTGGATTCCACACGGTTATGAAGGACCCGTGGAGTTTGAAGACGATGCATGGCGGTGAAGCCAAATTTGTCGTCCACAAGAACTGGGCGGTTGGTCTTACCGGTACGTATGGCAGAACCGGCGAAGCCGTTCTTGATGTCAACACCAGCGGATTGCCGATTTATCGCGATCCGGCTGAAGGCGAATTTGGAGCCAAGCTTTATAACTACATTATCGAACTTGGTCCGACGTTCAATGCGACGCCGGATGACAAGTGGAATCTGTTTTTGACTGCCGGCGCCGGTATCGGTTATTGGGCGGTTAAACAGGGTGACGATGTCATCAAGCTCACGGATCTCAATGGCAACACCTTCGATCTTAAGGATCAGCGTTTTGCCTTGATGATCGGCGGTGGCGTCGAATATTTCTTGATCAACAACTTCTCGGTCGGCGGCGCGCTGCGTTATCACATCTTTACCGATGTGCTCTCCGGTTTCAGGGACAACGCGGCCCGCAAAGGATTCGAGGAATCACTCGACATTCACAGCGGCTTGCTTGAGGGCGGACTTCTTGCGACTGCTTACTTCGGCAAATGCAAAGACGACGACAAAGACGGCGTTTGCAACGATGATGACAAGTGCCCGGATACGCCGGAAAAGTGCGTGGTTGACGAATTCGGTTGCCCGATCGATTCTGACGGCGACGGAGTTTGCGACGGTCGCGACAAGTGCCCGGATACGCCGAAGTGCGCTACCGTTGACTTAAACGGCTGTCCGATTGACACCGACAAAGACGGCGTCTGGGACGGTTGCGACAAGTGCCCGGATACTCCGGTTGACTGCAAGGTTGATGCAGACGGTTGCCCGCTTGACAGCGACAAGGACGGCGTTTGGGATTGCCGCGACAAGTGTCCGGATACGCCGATCTGCTGTAAGGTCGATGCCAATGGTTGTCCGCTTGATAGCGACAATGACGGCGTTTGCGATGGTTGCGACAAGTGTCCGGGTACCCCGGCCGGTCTTGCTGTCAATACCGACGGTTGCCCGAAGGACTTCGCCTATCCGGAAAAGGAACTCATCTTGAGAGAGGTGCAGTTTATCGTCAACACTTGGACGCTCACCGAGAAAGCCAAGACGGCGCTCGCGGAAGTTGCCAAGTCACTGGCGGCGTTCCCGCACGTTCAGCTTGAAGTTCAGGGTCATACCGACACTTCCGGCAAGCGCGAATGGAACGATACGCTGGCGCAGCGTCGCGCCGAAGCAGTTCGCGACAACCTGATCAGCAACGGTATCGAAGCTTCCCGCTTGACCGCCAAGGGTTATGGACCGGACAAGCCGAAGTACGACAATGCTACGGCCGAAGGTCGTTCGCAGAACCGTCGCGTTGAACTGGTTCGCCTGAACGACTAATTTGATTAGCACATTCTGACTGCAGAGCAATTTCTGCCGTCACTATAAATAAGAAAGCGTCCCAGCTTGGCTGGGACGCTTTTGATTTGGGGGGGAGAATAGATTCCTCGTTGCAGGTTGTCACTCCTGATTGATACTCCAATCCCGTCGAGTGCAGTGACCTTAAGAGGTTAACGTTTCTGAAACACCAACACGGTTGAAAAGGCTTTACTGACGTTCTTCTGAAATGCCGCGAACGATTCAAAGTCGGAAGGTGCAATCCTTGAGACGTTGATCGAGTGCACGCGTTTGAACGTCAAGCGGGCTGTCGAATCCGCGTTGATGGCAAAACTGCCGAAGGGGGATTCGATTGATTGTGCGTCGGGAATTTCGGTCAATTGCCACTCTTCGGGTATCTCCACGAGTATGTCGTCTGCGATGGTGATGGTCGATCCAAGCAGGAGCGGTGTCTCGCGATTCTCTAAATCAATCGGTGAGACTCTGGCCGGTGAGGAGAGTGATGCGCATTTGAAGTGAATGCGATCGCCGAGTTTTTGTGCGGCGCGGCGAATGCTGCCGGTGACTTGGCAGGAAAAGTGAGAAAGGGATGAATCGAATTTATCGAAGTCACAGCGTTCGATGGTCATTCCTTCCGGCACGAAGTCGCTTTGGCGGAGGTATTCGCGGAACTCATCCGAGGTCATTTCGCGAGCGGCGAGTTTGAGTCGGTGGCTGGGATTGCCGGCGGCGTCGAGGTCGATTACAACTTTGGCTGAATTGTCGGCGGCGATTCGCAATTTGAAACTGCGGCTGACTTTATTATCGGCTGCGGGTGACAGTGGAGTCTGGACGAGCTGTCCGTCTTTGGGGTCGATGATAAGGGTGTAGACGTCCTCGACGGAATTGGGAATATCACCAAACTCACAAACGGAACAAGTCGGGTCGATCCAGAGTGTGTCGTTGCCATTAATGTACATGACAATGACGTGATTGAAATTCGAGAGTGTCGGGAACTCGGGATTGATTAAGCCGATGTCCTTGGTGCGGATCAGTGCAAGATGAGAGTGGTAGCCGAGACTCGACAGGAGAGTGACATAGAGAGTCGAGAGATCCTTGCAGTCGCCATAGCGGTTGTGAAAGGTGGCATCAGCGCTGTGCGGCTGCCAGCCGCCGATTCCGATACTAATGGCGACATAGCGCAGGCGAGAGATCAGCTCGTGGTGAAGACTTGCGATTTGAGACTTGCCGTCGGTTTCGTCGCCGAGAAACCGGTCGGCGTATGCTTCCAATTCGCCGCCAAGCTGAAGTTGCTTGCGGGCGATTTCAAAGTAACCTGCAGCCAGAGTTGACCAATTTGTGGCATCGAGCGGGAAATTGTCCATGTTCGTAAACAGCGGGGTAAAGTCGAGTCGTTGCCGTGATTCGAAGTCCGGCGGCGAATACGGATCCGGTTCGAAGGGAGCGACATTGGCGGCGCTCCACGAAGTTACGGATCGCTTGTCGACAGTCTTGGAAGTCGGAGTCGAATTCGAACCGAGATTTACATTATCGGTGCGATAAACAAAATCAGCAGGGGCATCGACGGTGTAACTACTGCTCAAGACCGGCACATTGTATTGCGGCCGCCATTCCGGCCAGGAAAATAGTGACAGCAACGTTTGCGTGTATTCGAATTCAACGGTGAAGGGATAATTCCCTGCGGTCAAGAAGGCAGTGAAGAAGCAGATATCATCATAAAGCGTGTAGGATCCGCCGAATCCACAGTCTTTGTACATATCTTTGCGTGAACGCTTAAGGACCTCGGTACCATCGAAAGAGAGCACGCGTCCGTGAAAGGCGTCGATTTCAGCGAGAGCATCTTCATATAATTGGACCTGACCGTAATCTAAGCCAGCCTCACGCAAGATGCGAATGCGTTGTTTGCGAAAGAATTCTGCGCGGCCATCTTCGCCGATGATAATGCGGCTGCTGTCGTATTCGATAATCGCAGCGACTGAAGTTGTGTCGAGATTGGCGGTGGAATCAAGCGTGTCCGCGGGAATACTCGCCTGCTGACCGAAAGCGGATATGCAAAACGAGACCAGACAGAAACAGACGATAACGGTGATTCGATTGAGGCTCTTTGCGACACTCATTTCACCTCGACTACGAACGGGTCGGAGGAGGCACCGGCAAGCTGTTCAAACGTATCGCGCAACTGTGTATAATCAGTCGGTACAAAAAGGGATTTACTGACGATCAGCTGCGAGATGACGCGCGCTTGATTATCGGCCTGTGCGACGAAACGAGTATAATTCAGACCCTGAATGCCGAGCCGCTTGTTCTCCGGCAAAGAGACAAGTAGTAGCGAGTCGCTCAAGACAAGATCGACGGTTTCGGACAATTGATGT
The DNA here is from genome assembly GCA_964370935.1 of uncultured Ignavibacteria bacterium. Lineage (GTDB taxonomy): Bacteria > Zixibacteria > MSB-5A5 > CAIYYT01 > CAIYYT01 > JADJGC01. The sequence continues at coordinate 66,778 of CAYJKI010000009.1, forward strand.
GGATACCCGAAGTCTACCGGGAATGAGCGTTTCGGTTTGGTGAACGGGTTTTCCTTGGGCGAAAAAAGTAATGGATTGCCGGTCAGGCTGCTGTCCAGCATATCGCAGTAATTGGCCAGTTGAAAGACCATATCGATACCGACGCTGTCTTCGCCGGGGGTTTCGGTCATTTTGAAGTCGATCAGTTCCATATCCAGAGTTTGTTCGGACAGGAACGATTCGCGGATATCATCCGCTTGCGGTGCGCCTTCAAGAATCTCCTTATGGCGTCCAAGATTGTGTCCGGCGAGATTGACATGCGTTGAACAAAGTGCGCTGCCGTCTGTTGTCACGATCATTTTTGTGGTGAAAGTCTCGCCGCTTTTGCGTTCCGGTGCGGCGAGTGAGACGATTGTCGAGTTCTTTCCGTCTATTACCAGTCCGCCGGAGACGAGCGCGTCAAAGGGCAGGTACGGGAACGGCACCCAGCGATCAGAGGCATCGAGAAGATAATCGTGGCCGCCGACTTTAACGAGGCAGAGGAGATAATCAAACTGATTCAAGTCGTATATCTGGGGATTGAAGAATGTGTGCGAGCGCGTTCCGATCAGAACCGGATTGGCGGTCACGCCGATTTTGCGCAGCATTTGAATGAGCAGCAGGTTCTTGTTCGATCCGATACCGCGTCGTTCGGACAAGACCTTGTCGACTCCCTGTGTGGAGAGGTAATAGCCTTCCGCTTCAAGGGTGAGTACTTCGAGCCGGACAAAGTCGCAGAGCTTGCGAACAATAGCGAGAGTATCGTTGATACCGGAAGCCAGTTCGATGGCCTTCTCTTGGACGCCTCTGTCTTTGTCCAATGCGGGGTTGGTGTAATTTTCTTCGACAACCTCTGCGAGACTTGGCCAATCACTGATAAATTTGACAAAGTTGTCAATATCCTTGAATGACAGCAACTGGAGACATAGAGACGCATAATAGCTGTGCGATGCCGCCATGTACGGTTCGGGTTCGATGGGGTAAACATCGCGCAGTGTCCAGGTGAATTCTACCGGCATTGACGGGTCAAGACCGATTTCTCGTTTGACGGGTTTGCGGAGTTCCTCGGGAATATTCCGGGTAATGGCCGTGTAGTTTAGCCCCGGAGCGATGGTAGTCGAGAGAGATGACTCGAGGGTAAAGTATGGTCCTTGAAAGTACCATGTATCGAGCGAGCCATAATACTCGTTCCAGATTTTGTACTTGTACTCGACAATGCAGCCGTCCTCAACGGCGGGGAAGGTAAAGGTCATATATTCGCGATTGCGGCCCGATTTCTTTTTTAGCAGAGCATCTTTGGCGACAGGATACTTCTTCCCGTCGGGGAGAATCGTCTGGCCTTCGAATCCGCGAAAACTTTCGCCGCCATAGACCGGGATTTCGATGGCGATTGCCTTGTCGGCGGCGCCTTTGTTGAGGATCTTGGTCCGGACATGGCGCTCGGAGGCGATCAAGTTATTGCCGTAGGGAGCCGGAACATCAACCTTGCCGATATCGAAGATCACGACTGCTGCGGCCTCGGGAAATGCCGCAGGCGCAGCGATTGACCACTCTTCTTGAGTGACTTTGCCCCACTTGTGTTGATCTTCAGCCGTTAGTGATGTCGAGACACAGACAAGGATGAAGCTAACGAATACGGCAATGCGGAGATTTCTGGAAAACATAGAACCCTCTTTCTGAAGAACAGACAATGTGATGTTGAGACTTGGTGACAGAGCAAGTGACATCGCTCCCCAAAGAACAGATTTCAATTGTCACAAATTGGCTAATCAACTCAATGATGTCAATTACGAAATTCAAGCTGGAGTGATGTTTGTTTGCCGGGGATATCGATGGGAGAGCAGCGAACAAAGCGCCCATTCCCGGATTGGACAGCACGGGATGAGATTATCTCAATGAGCGGCTTCACCTTCGATTGTACGGATGACCCGGGCGGGGTTCCCGGCGGCGATGGAGTTGGCGGGAATTGACTTGGTAACGACCGAGCCGGCGCCGATCACGGAGTTCTTGCCGATGGTTACGCCTTTGAGGATGATGCAACGGGCACCGATCCAGACACCGTCTTCGATGATGATTGGACGAGGGACACCTTCGCCGCCGCCGCCGGAATGATAGTCGCTTTCAAGGAAGATGACATCCCAGGCGATTGCCACCTGGTTACCGATTGTGACTTTGTGCCCGCAGTGAATTTCGGTGCGGTCACCGATGGCGGTGCGTTCGCCGATGGTGACTTCGGGCGTGGTGCCGGGTGGTGCGGCTTCGAAATCAAAGACGACATTGGGATGAAGGGTGACGCGGTTGCCGATCGTAATCCGGCCGACCGGATGCTTGATCCTCACCTTGCCATAGACCTTGATGCGGCCAAGAGCGTTGACGCGTCGGCGAAAGAGAAAGCCGCGAATATGGCCGAGGGCTTTCTTGATTTGCATTGAGATCACGGCGATGGAATCTGTTCGTTATATATTGTCGACTGTGTTCGCTTCAACTGCACTTCTGAAAATTGCATTGCCGTAGCGCGGCGGCAACATAAAACTAAGGCACAACAATAGTATCGGACTCTTGCTGGCATTTTGAAGTGACGGGGAAGTTTACAGGATTGTCGCCATGACGGGCGAGTTTATCGGATTTCCTTGCGGATGACCAGCTTGAGTCCCGACCAGATTTCGTCGATGGCGCAGACTTTGACGTCGACCAGACCGAGTGGAAGCGCAATTTCGCGAACCACATCTTCGGTAATGTCTGTTTGCACCTTCGAGGCCTTTTTCGGCCAGGAGATCCAGATCATTCCGTCTCTGGCCAACTTGTTCATTAACCCCGGCAGGAGGGCAAGGAGTCGCGGTTTTTGCGTGACAAAGCAGTGGATGAAGTCGACGGCAGTAGCCCGCGACTCAACCAGTGTGCAGTCCGGCGGGAGCGGTCCAAGCAGTTCGGCAAGATGCGCCGGTTCATTGATGAAGCGGATCCTGGTTTTCGGTTTTATCCCAAGCTTTTGCAGTAGCGGAGTGCCGGAGTAGCCTGCTGTCATGAGCGAATCTCCGGTTCCTGTAAATACAGCTTAAGGCCGATGATACCGGCAACAACGAGATGGAACCATACCATTGTGAATCCTCTAAGTCCATAATGCAACGGCAAGGCGACTTTGGCAAGCGGATTCTGCGGTCTTAATCTTAGAAGGGCGAGAAGCCGGCGCCCGACCAGTAGTCGGTTTTGAGTTCTTCCTGTTGCTTCAACAGCGCCTGATAGTGTCCGGACTCCCAGGCGGCCAATTCGGTGAACAACTTGCGAGCTTGCGGATCTGTGGACGTGGCGGCGTGTTTCTGGTAAAATGCCATGGCGTCGCGCTCGAGCTGGATTCCCACGGCGAGGGCGGTCATTTCGAAGTGTGCATCCCGGATTCGCGACTTAATGGTGTCGGTGAAGATCGGGGAATTGAGACCGAGATCGGCCCGGGTTCCCAGGTGAGCAGTCGGGCTAAGTTTGCCGGTGGTAGTGACGGCAACGTAGTGTTCTTTGAGGAAATGCAGGTGATCCATTTCCTCGCGGGCGAGGGTTTCGAACACCAGTTTTCCTTTGGGGTCCTGCGTGTTATGTGCCGCCATCATATAGAAACTGTGCCCTTCACGTTCGGCCATGGCGGCCTGCTGGAGGGCTTCAGCCAGAATCTTTGAGTCGTCGATCATTTCTTGCTCCTTCGCTGCAGTCGGGGACGCCGACTGACGGTACCGGTTCACAGTTGGAAAATACGGATACATTCATCGCTAATCAAGCGCCAATTCATGACCGGTTCAGACCATTGGCGAATAAATTCCTGCCGTTCACGCAGTGCAATTGGACGGCGGCGCGACATTCCCGTAGTAGACGCAAAAGTAACATAACTATAGGAGAAGCGCTTATGCACCTTTCATCGTTAACACTCATTCTGTTGTTAGTCTTCGGGGCGGTGATTGGCCCTTCCCGGGCAAAGGCACAGACGACATTTACGCGAATTACCAACACCGCCAATCCGGTTGTCGGCGACACGACCGTGACGACATATACAGGAACGGCATTTGTTGACATCGACAATGACGGGTTGCTTGATCTTATTGTCGTGGATCCGAACCGGACCAAATTGTATCGCAATACCGGCGGAGGGAACTTCGTCCGTGTCACGGGCACCGCCATCAATATTGAGAATCTGCTCGCTCTCGGGACGACTTGGGCGGACTACGACAATGACGGTGATTTGGATTGTTTCCTTGCCGGCACGAACAACGGGGCACTCTATCGCAACAACGGATCGTTTTCGTTCACACGCATTGCCAATTCCGAAATGGGAACGACCGATATGCGCGGTTGGAGTCCGGCGTGGGGTGACTACGACAATGACGGCGATGTCGATTTAGTAATAACGTTTCCGAATGGATTCGTCGGCGGTACCCAGCGATCGAACCGTATGCTGCGCAACGGCGGCGCGCCGCTGTATCAATTCAGCGTGATTGACACGGGTGTCGTGGTCACGGGGCTCAATCCCTACACTTCAGGTAACTGGTCGGACTACGATCTTGACGGCGATCTTGATTTATTCATCGGCAGCGGACCGGCGGTGGCGACTCCGGGGTTGGACGATCTCTACAAGAATCTGCTCGTTGAAAACGGTGTACCGGGATTTGAGCGGATAACGGTTGCGCCGATCGCAACGGATTTGGGGGACGGACAGGTATGGAACTGGATCGATATCGAAAATGATGGTGATCTGGATGCCTACCGCACCAATTGGGGCGGCGCCAATCCGTCGGCGCGTGCCAATGATCTCTATAAGAACGAGGGTGGCACTTACGTCGAACAGACGTTCGGTCCGATTGTCGAGGACGAACGAGTATCGCTGTCCTCGGTATGGCAGGACTTTGACAATGACGGCGACATCGATTGTTTCGTTGCCAACATCGGCGCCAATTCATACTACCGCAACAATGGCGACGGCACATTTGCGGTAGAAACTACGGGCGACCACGTGAATACCAATGAGCTTTCGACTGGCGCGACGTCTGGTGACTATGACAACGACGGGGATGTGGATATTTTCGTTGTCGGTTCGGGGGCAAACAAGCGGATTCTACTGCGAAATGATTATGCGGGCGCAAACGGGTGGCTGCGGATCAAGTTGGTTGGTCAGATTTCTAACCGCGCGGCCATCGGTGCGAAGGTCTTTGCCTCTGCAATCATCAATGGCTCGCCGGTGCGGCAGATCCGTGAGATCTCGGCGCAGAACACGTTCTTGGGGCATAACGCGCTCGAAGCCTACTTTGGGTTCGGGAACGCAACTGTACTTGACTCACTGCGGATTGAATGGCCGTCGGGGATCATATTTGACACAGCCAATGTGAGTCTAAACCAGGTTCTGCAATTCACGGAGCAGTGTGATGATACCGACGGTGACGGCGTGTCGTGCCTTGATAATTGCCCGTCTACTGCAAATGCGGGACAGGCTGATTCCGACGGCGACTTGATAGGCGATGCTTGCGATAATTGCGCGCTGGCGGCAAACTTCGACCAGCTCGATTCTGATCTCGACGGATTCGGTGATGCCTGCGACAACTGCGACACGACGGCGAATCTTGATCAAGCGGATGTTGATGGAGATGGGGTGGGCGACGCCTGCGACAATTGTCCGAGTCATGCGAACGCTAATCAAGCCGACGGCAACAATAATGGAGTGGGTGATGCCTGCGACTATGTATGTGGAGACGCGGACGGCACGACCAACATTACGATCTCGGATGCCGTTATGCTGATAAATTTCATTTTCTCCGGTGGACCGGCGCCAACACCGCTGATAGCCGGTGACGCCGATTGCAGCGGATTGGTGACGATCTCCGATGCGGTTTACCTTATCAACTATATCTTTGCCGGTGGTGCGGCACCCTGTACAAACTGCCCCTAATCAAACTGCGATTCACTCACCCTGATCGCGACGATGACGCCGGTTACATAGCGAAACCGGCGTCATTCCTTTTGATCCAAACTGCCAAAAACGACAGGAAAGTGCTTAATCAATTATGACAATGCGACGTAATACTTTAACAACATGGATAAATCGGAATTCGCAAAGGCTTCCGCTGATGAGTCGGCGTCGAGCCACATGAAGGATCGAGTGCGCGTGGAGACACTTGCGTTGTTCCGCAATCTCGTTCCGTCGGCGCCGCTGCGCGTGGCAGCCTATCTCGCGTTGTGGACAGTGGTTACGGCAGCTTCTGCCCTGCACTGGTGGTTCTATCCGCAGGGAATCTACCCATACACATGGTGGGAGCTATTTGGAGTCAAAGCGGCAGTCTGGTTCACATGGGGCGCTATCACGCCGCTCGTGCTGTGGCTGGGTGCGCGGTTCCGGATCGAATCACGGATGCGTTGGCGGCGATCGGCGATATTGTTGGCGGCTGGAGTGGTTATCACTTCGGTTTATCTGGTGGTATACACGCAGTGGATACTGTGGTTAACCGTTCAACAACCGGAGGCGGCGCAATTTGACTCGATGCTGGCCTTTGTTATTTCACGGCATTCGACTTATTACTTCCTGGCCTTTTGGGCGGTGATTGGCATCGAACACATTGTCGCTTACTATCACCGCTATTTGGAGCGGGAGCGGTTGACAGCGCAGTTGCAGGCACAACTTGCAGAAGCGCAATTGGAGCGGCTGAAGAATCAGCTGCAGCCGCACTTTCTCTTCAACGCATTGAACACTGTCTCATCGATGGTGTTGAGCGACAAGAAATCGGACGCGTATGATACGCTGGCGGATCTGGCCGAATTGCTGCGGATCAGTCTCGATAACAATCAGGCAGAGTTCGTGACGCTCGCCGAGGAATTGGAGTTCTCCAAACTCTATGTTAGCGTCATGTCGCGACGGTTTCCTGATCACCTCGCCGTTGACTGGCAGATCGACCCGGCGGTGCTGGATGCCGCAGTTCCGAATATGATCCTGCAGCCGTTGATCGAGAACGCGATCAAGCACGGAGTAGGAGTTGAGACTGTTGACAGATGTGTGACGATCAGTGCGGTGAATGCGGGTGGGCGCGTCCGGTTTGCGATACTCAACCCAATAGCGGGAATTCCAACAGATCCTCCGCGCGGCGGGCACGGTATCGGATTGACCCACACGAGACAGCGGCTTCAGCATCACTATGGAAACGAATACGAGTTCTCTGTCAATGCCGAGGCACAGGAATTCGGTGTGACTATCTTGGTTCCATACAAGAAACTTCAAAATGAGAGAGCAGTTGGCACCAGCGGACAGAAAACGGCTACGCGCAGTAATCGTTGATGATGAGCGGCCGGCGCGTGAATTGATCGTGCGATTGTTGGCTGAAGAAGAAGACGTAACGATCGTGGGCGAATGCGGCGATGGCCGCGAGGCGGTGGCGCTCTTGCGCAGCGAATCTCCTGATCTGGTCTTTCTTGATATCCAAATGCCGCACTTTGATGGATTCGAAGTCCTCAAGCAGTTGAATCCGCGAAAGTTCCCGCTGGTGATTTTTGTGACGGCCTATGACCAATATGCCGTCAAGGCTTTTGAGTTTCACGCTCAAGACTACTTGCTCAAGCCGTTTCGCCGCGAGCGGTTTCGCGAGGCGTTGTCGCGTGTTCGCGAGCATTGGATGGTGACGCGACCGGAACAGAATTTCAAGAGGTTTCGGGCGCTGCTTGAGCACTGGGAGACTCCCGTCAATGTCGATACAGCAGCAGCGGGTCCTCCTTCGAAATATCTTCAGCGAGTCTTCGTCCGGACAGGAAAGGCGTCGGCATCTTTGGAAGTGGGCCTGATTGATTGGATCAAGTCGGTTGACCACTTCGTGGAATTGCACAGCCGGACGAAGTCGTATCTGGTTTATTCCTCAATTGGAGATTTCGAACGCAAGCTTAACCCCGCGCAGTTTCTCCGGATCCATCGCACGGCGATCGTCAATGTTGCGGCGGTCAAGGAGTTTCGTATTGACGAAACCGGCGCGTGTTTTGTCGTGCTGCGTGATGGCAATATCCTGCGTGTCAGCCGGAGCCGCCAGCGGCAAATGCAAGTGAAGTTAAAGCATCATCAGTCAACTTAATGGCTAGCAATATCTGTTAATGCGGATTGCGCTCAAAGCGGGCATGCCGTAAATTCGTTGTCATGAAGCATGAAAGTCCGCAAACGGTGCGAAAGGCCGCGACACTGGTCGCCGCGCTTAGCTCGTTTATCGGACCGTTTATGGGGGCATCAGTGATTGTGGCTCTACCGGCGATTGGCGCCGAGTTTTCGATGGGCGCAGTCATGCTGGGGTGGATCAACACCGCCTACCTGCTTGCGGCGGCGACGTTTCTCATTCCGTTCGGGAGATTGGGCGACATCTACGGACGCAAGCGCATCTTCTCGGCAGGCGTTTCTCTTCTATTAATATCTTCAATCTTACTAGCGACTTCAACATCGTCGGGAATGATGATCTTGTTCCGGGTCCTGCAAGGATTCGCCTCGTCGATGATTTTTGCCACGAGTCTGCCGATTCTGATGTCGGTTGTGCCGGGCGAGGAACGCGGGAAAGCGATCGGTCTGACCGTCGCCGCCGTGTATCTCGGGTTGTCGACCGGCCCCTTTGTCGGGGGATTCATTACGCAGCAACTGGGCTGGCGCTACATCTTCTGGATCAATGTACCACTGTGCTTGCTGCTGCTGACGGTAACGACACTTCTTCTCAAGGGCGATTGGTCGGCGGAAGAACGGTCGCGATTTGATCTGCGCGGCGCGGCGATACTTGGGATTGGTCTACTCATGACAATGTATGGATTTACGACGATGCCTTCATATTCTGCGGCACTGCTGGTGGTGTTGGGGATTATTGCACTGGCCATATTTGCCAAATACGAGGAGAAGGTCTCCAACCCGCTGGTGGAAGTTTCGCATTTTCGCGAAAACGCGGTATTCGCGTTCTCCAATCTGGCGGCGCTGATCAACTATGCCGCGACATTTGCTGTGGGATTTATGTTGAGCCTCTATTTACAGAAGGTGCGCATGGTGACACCGCAGGTTGCCGGGACGATTCTCGTCGCCCAACCGATCGTGCAGGCGATCTTTTCGCCGGTGGCGGGGCGTTTGTCGGACAAGGTCGAACCGCGAACGCTGGCCTCGCTGGGAATGGCGGTAATCTGCATCGGATTGTTGATGTTGACAGTGGTGAGTCTGACGACGCCGATTGCGTACATCATTGCTTGTCTGGTGCTTCTGGGGTTTGGTTTTGCGCTGTTCTCGTCGCCGAACACTAATGCGATCATGAGTTCCGTTAGCCGCAGTCACTACGGTTTTGCCGGAGCGACGGTGAGTGCGATGCGGCAAATTGGAATGATGTTCTCGATGGCGGTTGTCACTGTGACGATGACGCTTTTCATTGGATCGTCGGAAATACTGCCCGTCAATGCGGATCGATTTGTGATAAGCTGCCGCTGGGCGTTCGCATTGTTCGCACTGATGTGCTTTGGCGGAATTTTTGCTTCACTGGCTCGCGGCAACGTGCAGAGAAATTGATCCTCTAAACTGTTTTAGTTGGTTACGCGCGAGATTAACTGCCGGAGTTCGCGCGCGACTCGTTCGGCAGAGGGTGGATCGTAGTTAGACAAGACGATGACGGTGTAACCGCCCTTAAGATCCGACTCCAGCGCGGCATTGATTCCCGGCGCACCGCCGGCAATGCCCAACCCGCGGGCGCGATTACTTGCGGCGCCGAATTGTCCTGCGGCTGCGGCATTGACAAACTTCAATAGATCCTCGGCAGTCGAGTAGCCTCCACCAGCGGCACTGCCGCGAGCAGGTCGCGAAAAAACGTTGGAGCGGCGATTGTTGTCGGTGACTCCTTCGAGAGTATACCCCTCCGCCAGATTCGGGGTTCGTTCATCGGCTTCATACCAATCAGTATTACTCATTCCCGCCGGCGTGAATATGTTCTTCTGCATGAAATCGTAATAGTCCATACCGCTGGCTTTTTCGATAATTGCGCCGAGAAGAATGTACCCGCCGTTGGAGTACTCGGAATTAGTGCCGGGCTCGAAGTGGAGCTTCTCATTGGCGAAGAGCGGAATGAAATCGTTGTTGTGGCGCAGTTTGTCTTTGGGTGTGGCTTCGAACGCTTCTCCAAAGAAGTCGCCGATCCCGCCTTGCATCTTCAACAAATGTCCGACGGTCACTTTTGAGGCTGCTTCCATGTTCGGGTAGTCGGGGAGGAACTTACCGAGGGTGTCAGTGTATGAGACCTTGCCCTGAGCGATAAGCATCTCAATGCCCATCTCGGTGAATTTCTTGTTGATTGAGCCGAGATTGAACTTGGTGTCGAGTTTATTCGGAGCCTTGAGGCCAGCGTCGGCAAATCCATATGCCTTGAAGAACACCGGCTTGCCGTCGCGCGCGACCAGCACGACGCCGGAGAAGTCGTCCGCTTTGGAGCGTGTATCGAGACTCTTTGCCATTTCGGTAAGGAGTTGTCCAAGTGCCAACGGCGGCAGGTCAAGGGCAGGAGGGGCATCGACGTCCTCGATGCCAATGCCGAGCATCATGGCCGGCTCGGTGCGATCGTGGAACATCGTAAAGGCAAACCAGTCGCCGGACTTGGTGGTGATGAGAGCAGTTGTCGTCGTGTCGGTGGCTTCAGTAACATTGTGGATGGTGGCAGACTGCCAACGCCCGTAGAGATCGAGCATGATCGCCAGCCGCGGTGCGACGGGCCGAACTTTGAGCGCTTCTGGAGAAACGTTGTTTTCAAGGAAAGCGCGCATGGTCGCTTCTTCGCCGGAGTTGAGTGCGGTTATGTAGTCTTGGATCAGTTTACCGCCGTGCGTTTCAGATAGTTGCGTGGCGGCTGCGTTGCTTGAAGTAGAGAAGATTGCACCAAGCAGAATCAGCAGTACCGTTATTAGTCTTTGCATCACCAAAAGTCCTCCGGGAATGAATATATGTAAGCTACTACGCACCTTGTCAACACACTGTTGCGAAATAGCATCAAGTCAGATGTTAATTAATGTTAATGAGGAACACGAGAGAGGTTAGCGAATTTTATTGACAGCTTAGAGCGGTGTCAGCATATTTGTGCAACACCATTTACTTCCAAACGGGCAGGAGTCAAACATGGATCAGTTTGAGAAATTCCAGGACAAGATTCTCATTTGCGTGGATTGCAAAGAGGAATTTGCATTTACGATCAGCGCACAGGAGTACTTCGCCGAGCGCGGCTTTACTGAAGATCCAAGGCGATGCCGCACTTGCTTTGCCGAATACAAGCAAGAGAAATCGCGGCAAGTCAAGAATCGCAGTCGTGAAGATTCCGGTTACCTCTTTGGTGATCGCCCTGACGGAAATGATGACGATGGTAATGATGGCGGCAGTACGTACGTCTGGCAGCCGAAACCGTTTCCACCACCACCGCGTCAAGATCATGACCGCTGTGGAATTGGTGATGATGAGTGGTGGGCGAAGTAATCATCTTCACTTGGTCCGGCAGGTAGCCAGCCAATAATACTTAAGTTCGGTGACTTGGATATCTGTGGCGTAACGAGTCAGCGCGTTCTTGATCTCTTCACTACTGGGAAAATTCTTCAACACGCGATGGGTGGTGCCGTCAGCGAGCGCTCGATCCTGGAAGGTATTTCCGGATTCGTCAGTGAAGGCCAGCGGTGTGCTGCTACCTTCGACGTAGCGGTTATCAAGAAACACCATCAGCGAACGGGGCGGCAATCTCTTGTGTAGATTGCCGAGAAATTCTGCGAGTTGCTGCTCTGGCACGTGCGACCACCAGAAGGCGGAGAGCAATGCGTCGAAGGTACCGGCGATATCTTGCGGGGCATAGGCGTCGGCGATCAGGAACGTCGGCGTTGTGTGAAACGCTTTAATTGCGGCGATGGCGATGACTTCGGGGTTGATGTCGGTAGCCGTGATGGAAAGTGCATTACGCGAAGCGAATTGTGTCCAGTATCCGGTACCGCAGGCGATTTCCAGCACATTACATCCGGCGAATATTTCCGCGATGCGGGATTCGAGAAGACGCAGATCGTGTTGGCGTTCCGGTTTGTGATAGATGCTTTCGTATTCGCCGGCGCGGCGGGCGTAGTATTGTTTCATCGTATCATCGGACAAAGGCGCGGCTCCTTCTCAAGGGCGGGTGAACGATTGGACGTCTTCCGGTTTGACAATGCGGATTGCGTATTTGTATCCTGCCCACAGTGCGATTCCGTAGAAGAACAGATCGATCGGTGAAAAGTTCGCGACCAGCATTTCTTTCATGATGTCGAGGTTGAGTCCGCCGATGACGGTCATAACCGACGTGTCATAGTGATTTGCGGTGGCGATGCTCGCGGCGAGAATATTGCCGACCGCGACTCCAACGGCGGCGCAGGCTGCACCGACGATGCCGAACTGCTTGTCAATGCCCTTGCCGAGAAAGCGAACGCCGTAGCCGGCGGAGAAGCCGACCAGGATCGCGATGAATCCGATATTCAGATTGGCATAGGCGGCGACGACGGCCCAGACGATTGAACCCAACAGGGCGCCGGCTGCGCCGCCGACAATTCCCATGGTGATGTTCTGGTTATCGCGGATGTGCTGGAGATAGCGCTGAAGCATAAATGAGTCAGAATTGACATCGCCGGGAGCCGGTGGTGTAGGCTGGGCATTGGGTTCGGTCATAATAGCCTCCCGCCTTTCGGTGGTGAAAGGCGCACTTTGCCATTTTGAGTTAATGTAGATAACTATGTGGACGCAATATCCGGTTTGGTTGGATAGGTGTCAAGGGGGATGTTGGGGGGTGCGTCGAGGTGCTCGCCAGGCGTGCAGCGGCTGGGTTGCTGTGAAGGCGAGGTGAGAATTCTAAAGGGTTACTCACTCGCGGTTGAATCCGATTCGCTTCCTCGGTGGGCTTGGCGGTGTCATCAACTGGCGGATCGCATCGACAATCGCCTTAATATCGGAATCGTGTGCAAGCACCTTCTTTTCAAGGGCGGCCAGTTTATCGAAGAGTTCCTTATTCGAATACAGAAGCCCGCGCATGCGAACAAAGGCGTTCACGACGTAGATGCTGGCTTCAATGGCTTGCGGCGAATTGAGTACATTCGCAAGCATAATGGCGCCATGCTCCGTGAAGACGGCCGACAACTTACGTCTCCCGCCCCAGGAACTTGGGGTCGCAATTTGCGACTTCAAGTTCGTAAGCTCTTGCCTGGTAAGCTGAAACATGAATTGCTCCGGGAATCTCTCCGGATTGCGTTTAGCCGCCTCGTTCACTCGCTTGGTCGGTACTCCGAATAATCTCGCCAAATCGCTGTCGAGCATGACACGTTGTCCGCGGATGGTGTGGATCGATTTATCGAAGTCGATTATTTCGGAAATCACCTGCCGCTTTTGTGATTGATTACTCCCCATTGAGAGAAGTTAGAACATCGATGTGTTGGTCGTCAATCGCATTTTCAGGATTGCTAAAAGAGATAGAATGCCCTCCAAAAGTGAACCCATCGAAGTGGGGCGGGTACGTGATTGGTGGTGAGTTCGGGTTCTTGGCGCCAGGGCCCCTACGGACTTATTTTGGTATTGACCGATAATCGATTGATTTGTAGATTCATCTATCGATTAATTGAAATAGGAGGGTTAATGCCGCAAAGGGCTTCAAGTCTAACGGGAACCGCTGGTGAGCACTATGTCGCTTACAAATTGGCGGCGATGGGATACCTTGCCGCGATGACACGTGGTGGCTCGCCCACAGTGGATATTATGGTTGGTGATCGAGAAGGTAAATCCGCTGTAATGATTCAAGTGAAGACTTCAAATTGGGCTTTCAGGCCATACAAGAGAAAGCCGGAAAATAATCACTGGGAGTGGGATGTAGGCGAAAAAGCTCGTCATCATGACTCGGATACACTGTTCTATGCCTTCGTTGATTTGAGGTGGTCGACCGATGTACCAAGCATTCCGGAAGTGTTTATTGTGCCGTCAAAAGTTGTCAAGGACGCGCTCGGTGAAGGGTGGTCAAGGTATATGTTTTGGATCATTGAAGAAGATCGTGAGAAATATTGTGAACGGTGGGATCTTATTGTGGAGAAATTGGGAGGCTAACTGATGAATAACATCACTTTATCAATCTATCAGTTCTTTAGATACGTCTATGGTGGTTTGGTGATTGTACTCGCCTTGGTGATTGGACAGGAAGAGTCGCTCGGTTACTATTCTGCTGTACTTGGCACGACGGGAATAATAGCGATATTTGCTGCGGTCGGGCTGTTCATGTATGCAATGACTAGAACGATCGTAGTAATGGCGATTGCAGGTCCATTGCATTTCTTACTCCACCACCTTCTATGGTCGAGGATACTCGATGGATGGCCGACCGATGGGAGTTGCGTCTGGACCGAGATTCAGAAAGAACGACCTAAACGGCTCGCAAAGCTTGGTTCACTGGCGAACGAGTTCAGATTTCATCGTGATAACCTGTGGTCAGAAGACGTGAGGTCTCATTTTGCCCAGCGTCAATCAGAGTGCTACATACTTTACCTCACGGCATCTTCACTGAGTGCGCTTTGGGTACTGAGCTTCTTCGATATCATAGCTTTTGAGAAGCCAATCGATGACTTTCTCATCTGGGTAAGCGTCGTTTGTTTTCTGCTGGCATTCTTCGAGGGACTCTCGATCTGTTCTTGCGAATCGATTACTTTCCAAAGATTGAAAAGGAGAGACTTGCCAAGTAGAAGCCTGCGATCTGGAAGGTTATACTGATATTGTTAACTTGAAACGCCATTGAGAGATAAGTGCATGAAGAAAAAGCACATATACGTGATAATGCCGTTCGAGCGCACTTCGACTCGTGACAGAGCTCAGTTGTCGTCGTGTTTTGAGAACCACATTAAGCGACCAATCGAGAATGCAAAATTCAAGTCCAAATATTCCGTCAATCGATCAGAGGACGATTTCAATATAAACGAGCAGATAATTGTCGATCTCTATCAAGCGGATATAGTCATTGCTGACTTGTCAGGCTTGGATGGGATGCCAAACCCAAATGTAATGTATGAGTTGGGAATACGACTCGCATTCTCAGATGATCCAGTAATTCTGATTAGGGAACAACACCGGAAGAACAAACGAATATTTGACATCAGCGGATTCCATCAGTTTGATTACGATTCCGAAGATTGCTCAGAACTCTCAAAGTATCTCATTAACAAAGTAAGAAAATCAGAATTGCAGCGAACACCGCACAAGTCGCCAATCATCAGAATCGTAACTGACGACGTTTCACCTTTGAAGCGGATTACTCGTAAACAATCGATCGAGCAACTCTCAGCACTCGCACATTCGCTTGGCTGTGCTACAGGTATGCTTGTCGGGGTACTTGTTAGCGGCATCGAATCCAAGTCGAGTACCAAAATCACCGTACCCGCAATGGAAGATCGGGACTCGCTCGTTAAACTCATCTCGGTACTCAAGTGCCACAAAGGAACATACTTGGTCGGTGATGCTCCTCAATTGCCAGCCGTACCGCCACTTGAGAACTACGTTGCTTCACCGTTCCTTATGAAAACGTTGAGTTCGGAAGTCGCCAGTGCCTTTTACCATGAAGTGTGTCGTTTCTATTATCGCCATTGGGCTCGAAATCAGATTTATCCTGACTTGTCAATGCAAGTGGACGATGCGATAAGTCTACTCGAGGATGTTCTAGCCTTCGGCGATCTTTATGACGCTGTGATTGATTTACTTGAGGCTGAAAGTCCTCACGAAGAAAGAGCTGCTCTCAAACTCTTTTGGAAGTGCATTGGCAATTTCAAATCTATTGGCGATTAAAGACCAGCAGAGTCTTCTATATCCATCTTCAACGAAATTGCAAAAAACGCGGCGCGGGATGAACCGCGCCGCGTCTATTATAGGCAAATCGTATTAAAACGATTTAGTACATGTCGCCGTAGCCGCCGCCGGGAGGCATGGCTGGGCCAGCCTGGGCACCCTTGGGTTCCGGCTTGTCGCAGATAATGGCTTCGGTGGTGAGAAGCAACGAGGCGATTGAAGCCGCGTTTTCCAGCGCCGAGCGAGTGACCTTGGTCGGGTCGATGACGCCGGCCTTCAGCAGGTCTTCGTAAACACCGGTCTGGGCGTTGAAACCGAACGCGCCTTTTTCACCCTTCACCTTATCAACGATGACCGAACCTTCGTGGCCGGCGTTTTCCGCAATAAAGCGAATCGGGGCTTCCAGGGCACGACGGACGATCTGCATACCGATCAGTTCGTCGCCTTCGAGTTTCATCGTCGAGATCATCGGGATGGTGCGCAGGAGAGCCACGCCGCCGCCCGGGACGATACCTTCTTCAACCGCAGCGCGGGTTGCATGAAGAGCATCTTCGACGCGCGCCTTCTTCTCTTTCATTTCGGTTTCGGTCGCGGCACCGACGTTGATCACTGCCACACCGCCGGCCAACTTGGCAAGGCGTTCCTGCAGTTTCTCGCGGTCGTAGTCGGAGGTAGTGTCGTCGATCTGACGCTTGAGCTGTTCGATGCGGCCCTTGATGTCAGCGGCCTTGCCGGCGCCTTCGACGATCGTGGTGTTTTCCTTGTCGATGACGATCTTCTTGCAGGTGCCGAGATCGGAGAGAACGGTGTTCTCAAGCTTGAAGCCAAGCTCTTCGGAGATCACCTTGGCGCTGGTCAGGACAGCGATATCTTCGAGCATCGCTTTGCGGCGATCGCCGAAGCCCGGAGCCTTGACGGCGCAAACCTTGAGAGTGCCGCGAAGCTTGTTGACGACGAGCGTGGCGAGAGCCTCGGACTCGACATCTTCAGCAATGATCAACAGCGGACGGCCGGTCTGGGCAATCTTCTCAAGAATCGGGAGAAGTTCTTTCATCGCGGAAACCTTCTTGTCGTGGATGAGGATATACGGATCCTCCATCTCGGTTTCCATGTTTTCCGGATTGGTGATGAAGTAGGGCGACAGATAGCCACGGTCGAACTGCATACCTTCGACGACTTCGAGGGTGGTGTCGGTTGACTTGGCTTCTTCAACAGTGATGACGCCGTCTTTGCCGACTTTTTCCATCGCTTCGGCAATCAGGTCGCCGATGAGATTGTCATCGTTGGCGGAGATGGTGCCGACCTGGGCGATTTCGGTCTTACCGGAAATCGGCTTGGACTGCTTCTTGAGTTCTTCGATAATGCGAACAACGGTTTTCTCGATACCGCGCTTGATACCCATCGGGTTGGCGCCGGCAGTGACGTTCTTCAGACCTTCGTTGTAGATCGCCTGGGCGAGAACCGTAGCGGTGGTGGTACCATCGCCGGCGACATCGCTGGTCTTGCTGGCAACTTCGCGCACCATCTGGGCGCCCATGTTTTCAAAATGATCTTCGAGTTCGACTTCCTTGGCGACGGTGACGCCGTCCTTGGTAACGGTCGGTGAACCGAATTTCTTGTCGATGATGACATTGCGGCCCTTGGGACCGAGGGTAACTTTGACTGCATCCGCGAGCTTGTCGACGCCTTTTCTTAGCTTCTCGCGAGCAATCGCGTCAAATTCTATTTGCTTAGCCATTGTATTGGACTCCTTGTTGTGACTGGATTACTTAAGTACCGCGAGAATATCGGATTCGCGCATGATCAGGAATTCGCTGCCGTCAACGGAAACTTCGCTGCCGGAGTATTTGCCATAGAGAATCTTGTCGCCGACCTTGACGGACATTGACAGAATCTTGCCTTCATCGGAGAGACGACCCGGGCCGGCGGCGATGACTTGACCTTCCTGCGGTTTTTCCTTGGCGGTATCGGGGATGATGATTCCGCCCTTCTTGACCTCTTCCTGCTGAAGCGGCTTGACCAGAACGCGGTCTTGCAACGGTTGGATGTTCATTAGATAACTCCTATTAATGGTAAATGGTGATTGTTGAAGTTGTAACCCTATGTTCAATGTGCTTTCAGTTCTGTTAGCACTCATCTCAAGTGAGTGCTAACAATAGTACGCTAATTTATTCTTTCGGTTGCAGGCCGTCAATCGATTTTGGAAATTTTTTCACAGAAATCTGGTGGTGTTTTAGCCTATCTAGTTGTTATGCAATATCTTATGTGGGGTGAGGAATTTGATTTAGCTGCCGCAATGCAGCTATATAATGAAGGAGACTTCAGTTCAGCTGGATGGCTGATTGGATATCTTCTGATTTCGACCAGTGGTCTTGACCAAAGTCAAAGACTTTGGCCGTGTTACGAGCGAAGTTGACTTGCGAAGTTGTTATGGTTAGTATGGACTAATTAGTGTACAGCGAAGATAGCGGGATCGAACATTGATAGAATCGCGAATTCCGAGGGGAAATTTCCAGAATGACTAAGTCACGTGGTATCTCCAAGTGGGCGCTGGCAATAATGACTCTTGCCGGAATCTTCTTCGGCATCGGTTTCTACACATTCTATTATGCCAAGGGGAGTTCGTACCTGTCGGACGATCCGAATGTCTGTATCAATTGTCACGTCATGCGCGAGCATTTTGACAGTTGGCAGAAGGGGAGTCATCACGGAGTTGCGGCCTGCAATGATTGCCATCTGCCGCAGGAATTTCCCGATCGTTACATAGTCAAAGCCGAGAACGGATTCAACCACTCGCGCAAATTTACTTTTCAGGATTTTCACGAACCGATACAGATACGCCCTTCCAATCGCGAAGTGTTACAGCAGAATTGCCTGCGTTGTCATACTCAATTATTGAGCGAGTCGGTGGGGACCTTTGAACATGCAGATGATCACCAAAACTGCGTCCGTTGTCACCGCGAGGTTGGGCACGGCGCAGCGCATTAGGAGGATATAGGAATTATGGCTCAAGCGAGATCGCGGACGTGGGTTTATGTCATCACCATCATCGCCATCGCTGCGGCGACTTTTGCGGTGATACTGCTGATGCAGAACATCGCGCTGCGCAAGGAGGAAGGCAAGCAGGTTGTTTTCCAGGTCGCTAATATTGATGAGACGGTCATCAATCCGGCGGAATGGGGAAAGAATTTTCCGCGGCAGTATGATTCGTATTTGCGCACAGTCGACACAGTCCGAACCAAGCACGGCGGCAGTGATGCATTTCAGAAACTTGATGCCGACCCGCGCTGGCGAGAGCTGTTCAAGGGATATGCATTTGGCGTCGATTATCGCGAGGAGCGCGGCCACGCCTATATGCTCTCGGATCAGGACATGACGGAACGCGTCAAGGATTTCAAACAGCCGGGCGCATGCTTGCACTGTCATTCGGCGATCATTCCGGCATATCGTGCCAAGGGTAAGGAAGCCGGAGTTCCCGACGGCGACTCGCTCGGACAGATCATGAAGGGTTTCGAAATCGTCTGCGCCATGGACTACAAGGATGCTCGCCCACTGGTGGAACATCCGGTGACTTGTCAAGATTGTCACGCACCGCAGTCGATGGCGTTGCGAGTGACGCGACCGGGATTCTTGAACGGGATTCAGCGTCTTGCCGAGAGCGGGCAATCGTTGCCGCATCTGCCAAGTATCGAGCGCTGGCAAAAGGGCGACCACAGTAAGCCGTACAATCCGAATGTTGACGCCTCGCGGCAGGAGATGCGTTCATTCGTTTGCGGGCAGTGCCATGTAGAATACTATTTCAAGGGCTCCGGCAAGTTGCTGACCTATCCGTGGCATGATGGAATCAACATGGAGCAAATCGAAGTCTACTACGACTCTGTCGGACACAAGGATTGGACGCACGCTACGAGCGGCGCGCCGGTGCTTAAGGCGCAACATCCCGAATTTGAAATGTGGAATCAGGGGATTCATGCCCGCTCCGGAGTTGCCTGTGCTGACTGTCACATGCCTTATCACCGCGATGGCGCGGTCAAGATCAGCGATCATCATATTCGTTCGCCGCTGCTCAACATCGCTCGTGCATGCCAGAATTGTCATCGCTCGCCGGAAGACGAAATTCTCGCGAGGGCGCAACGGATCCAGGACAAGACGTCGGACTTGATGATCCGCGCCGAAGAGGCCGTGATCGATTTGATCAAGGCGATCGAGATTGCCAAGGTTAACGGCGCCGACAGTCTGTCTTTGGTCAGGCCACGCGACTTCCATCGCAAAGCACAATGGCGTCTTGACTTTGTCGCTGCCGAGAATTCGATGGGATTCCATGCGCCACAGGAGGCGTCGCGTATTCTGGGCGAGTCGATCGACTATGCCCGCCAGGGGTATATGGAGTTAGTGCGCGGCAAGGCGGTGCTGACTGCTGAAGCGCGGTAATTGGCCTTATCTGTAGAAATTGAATGCCGGAGGTCGTTGGGGCCTCCGGCATTCGTGTTTCTGTTCATCACCACTTTTTCTGTAACATTGTTTGATCATAACTGTCTTTAAGTAGGAAGATGAATAGTCTCGACCAAACAGATTGGCTAGAGTATGTCGGCGGTAGTGATGCAGCGATGGAGCGGATTCATCAGCGGCATCGGGCGGCATTGCTGAAGTACTGTTCCTACGTTACGGGCAACTATACGCGTGCGCAGGACATCGTGCAGGAGACGTTCCTGCGGCTGATCAATCAGCGGGGCACGCTGACGGTCAAGACTTCGCTGGCAGACTGGCTGTTCATTTGCGCACGCAATCTCTGCTTCAACGTCGTGAAGCACGAGAAACTGAAAGAGAATCTGGTGGAGCGGCTTCCGGCAATCGCGAGGGTCATCGATCAGGAGACCAGTCGGTTTATCGAGCAGGTGTTGAACAGGCTGTCGATGGAGGAACGGGACTTGATCCTATTGAGAGAACAACAAGGTTATTCGATAGGTGAAATTGCTTTGCTCTTGGGTGTCACCGAAGAAACCGTGCGCGTCCGCCTTTACCGAGCCAGAAAGAAGATGCAGGAGATAGGAAAGCGATGAATACGAAAGAGTGTGAATACTTCGAACGACTGCTGTCGAGTCGACTCGACGAAGAGTTGCCGAACGCGCAGAAACAGGAACTTGACAACCATCTTGCCGATTGTCGCGCCTGTCGGGAATTTGATGCTGACCTGATAGAGCAACGAAGAATTCTGCGGTCGCTGCCGGATGTAGTCGTTCCCGAGGGATGGAAATCTGAATCGATCAAGCCAAAGTGGTGGAAGAGCCGACTTTCAGTGCCGTTTCCGGTGGCTGCCGCCATTGCGCTCGTTGCTATTGGTGGCTGGTTGATGGCGTTGCGCTCGCCGGTTAAGACAAGTATTGATGTGCCGGCGACTCCAATTATGGTGCGGAGCGTTGAGATTGTACGGGTGCCGGCGGTAGAGGCAACCAGAGTTGAAGCGGACGATATGAAGAAGGATATTAAGGAGGAAGTTCTATGATGCGCAACCTGACGGTAATCTTGTGGTTTTTGTGCATGATCGCGACGGCAAACGCGGCACCGAAGCCGCGGTATCTGCATGTGGTCGTCTCGGGCGAAAAAGGTGCGGCCAATCCGGTGTGCGAAGGTTCGTTGTGGTTTGACATTACACAGGAGAAGAATTACGGCGGCGTGTACTATATTGCGGGGAATTCCTGTGGAATCACCGCCGAGACATCGCGCTACCAGTCGAGCGACTTGCGGTTTGAGTTGGTGTTTAATCTGCTACTGTCGATCAATGATGCCGGATCATGGTTAGCAGGTGCGACACGCGCACTCAACTATGCGGATAAAGATCAGGCCGGTCGGGCAGAGCGAACATCGATCGAGAAAGCACTGCCGTTAGGACAGGAAGAACTGGTCTGTTCGCATAAGTTGCCGGACGGCAGGCAGATCTACCTAAAGGTTGAATTGAGGACAGAACTTCCACAAGATTGTGCTGATTGCGGTCAGTCGGCGGTTGTATTGAGATCGACCTATTTGAAGAACGGTGTCAAGGTTTCGAGCGGGACTGCGGGCCGGAAGTTCCTTTCCGAGGCGATGGAGTTTCAGTCGGGGGTTGATGAGTCGGGCGATGGTGCGGAGGCTTCGGAAATGCAGTACATCGCGCTGATCTCGATGCCCGGAGCATTGAAGGCGCTAAAAGAGCGGACCGAGTGCAAGATTACGTTTCAGCGGTCATATCGAATTCGTTCGCGCGGAGGCAGTGGTGGCGAGGGAGAGACTTCGGTCAATTACACTTCGAAAAATGTTAAGGATGTTATACTGGAGCCGGGGAAGGAACTTCGGTTAGTATTTCCGCCCGATACGCCGGCCGTGGAAGGGTATGCGATTGAGGATACGCTCATAATTCTGCCGCGAAAATAACATCCGCGAATTCAGTCAAGAAGAAAGCCGGCGACTTGCGTCACCGGCTTTTTGATTAGCGTGAGACAACTTAGCGCGAAAGGACCATTTTGCGGGTCTGGACAAAATCTCCCGCTTTCAGGCGATAGAAGTAGACGCCGCTGGCGACCTCCTGACCGGCAGAGTTGCGGCCATCCCAGGTCGTCTCATAGATTCCGGCAGCGTGATCGGAGTCTTCCAGTATTCGTACAAGTTGGCCCAATACGTTGCGGATTTCCAACCGGACATGCGCGGTTCTACCGACGTTATAGCGAATAGCAGTTATTGGATTGAAGGGATTTGGGTGATTCTGCCACAATGAAGAATTGTCGGGCAGGATCTCTCCCTCGATTTTCGAAGCCAGAGATGTATAGACGTAGACGTAGCGATCAGTATTGATCCATGTACCGGAGAATGCTGCGTCGATTTCCTCGACCAGATTTCCGGAGCCGTCGTATGCATTGTCGGTCCGACTGACACTCGCGAATGGTAGGATGTTGTTGTAGACGGTTTGCGTCAGGCGATGACTGCCGTCATACTTCATGGTATCAACATCGGTGACAGACCAGGCATTGGAAAGCCACAGGTAGTCGCGCTGAAGGGTATTGTCACCGGAACCGTTGTACTCGTACTCGCTCTTGGCGTCGTTATTCCACATCGTGTTGTAGAATTCGCGAACTCGCAAGGTGAGACGGTTACTGCCGTCATAGGTGGAGGTCCAGCGCGTCGCGGTCAGCCAGTTGCCGGCAAACCAATTATCGGTGACCGACTGTGACTCATCGCCGGCGCCGTTGTAGGTATAAGTAATGCGACTGACGTTGGTCCAGGCACCGGTCCACTCTTGCGTGGTTACGGTCGCGACCCGGTTTGAGCCATCGTAAGTGTAAAGCAGAAGTATGACGGGAGTGAAAGCGGATCCATCCCACGACTGTGATTCCATTGTTGACAGGCGATTGCTGCCGTCATAGGTCATCAGGCTGCGCGCACTGTTTGCCCAGGCGGACGAATCGGTATCCCAGCTTTGAAAGAGAGTCGACGCTGCAGTTCCGTTGCCGTTGTAGCTCCAGGTCATTAATTCGTTATTGAGCCACGAGCCAGCCCAGAGCTGCGTGAGATAAGTGCTGACTTTGCTGCCGACATACGTGTAGGTGCCGTGCTGCACCAACTCCCACGATACACCGGACCAGACAAAAGCGGTATCGGAAGCCACAAAGAAAGCCTGCGGGCGAGCAGCAATCGACGCCAATGCGCTTTGGTCGAGTTGAATACCCATGGCCTGTGCCTGGGCAGTCGCGGCGGAAACCGCAATGGTAGTGCGCGATTCAATTGGCATGTATGCAGGCGTGGAATGTTCCAGCATTTGAAACATGAAATCAATAATCTTGGAATCTCCCGGTTGCAGTTTGGCGGCACGGGCGGAGGAGTTCGTCATGCTGCAGACGAGGACGACTGCAGCAACCATGGCGAAAAGAGCATTTCGTTTCACGGAGGTCTCCTGAGTTTTGGGGCATGTCGTTATCCGCAAAAAATAATAAAATTGGATTCATGTTGTCAAGATTAAATTTGCGTAGAAAACGGCCGCCGGTTGCGGCGGCAGTTAAAGGATTTACGATTGAAGATCCGTTGATAGTGCTGCGGTAAGGATAGCCGGGGTGATTTCAGCCAAGAAAAAAGCCGGCGACTTCTGTCACCGGCTTTGCTGAACTGCGATATTCTGATTAGCGCGACAGGACCATTTTGCGGGTCTGGACAAAATCTCCCGCTTTCAGGCGATAGAAGTAGACTCCACTGGCGACCTCCTGTCCGTTGGCATTTCTGCCATCCCAGGTCGTCTCGTAAACTCCGGCACCTTGCTCGGAGTTTTCGAGAATTGAGACTAACTGCCCGAGCACATTGTAAACCTCGATCTGTACCAGATGCGGCCGCGCGAGGCTGTAGCGAATTGTCGTTGTGGGATTGAATGGATTCGGATGATTTTGCAGCAGGGCAAAGTCGCCGGGAAGCGGCGTGTCGTTGACTTTGACTGCCAGGATCGACTCGTAGACGAAGACAGCGCGATCGCTGTTCTCCCATTCGGTAAACGGTGTCTTGGTCGTTCCCAATTCGAGTATCATGTTATCGTTGCCGTCGTAGGTATAGTTGGATCTCTGAAGGAAGCCGGTGCCAACTTGGTAGGTGACGGTTTCGATGTTCTTCCCCGATGAGTACTTCAAGGTGTCGACATCGCTTGGCGACCAAGCGCTGCCGACCCAAGTTGAGTAGCGGTCGATGGTCAATTCGCCGCTTCCGTTGTAGGTGTATTCATTGCGACTCTGATTTGTCCACGCGCTGCCACTCCAGAGTTGGAATACACTCTCCGTTTCCTGATTCAGCCCGTTATAGGTACTGGTGGTCCGGAGGAGATCGACCCAGGCGGCGCCGCTCCAGTTCTGCGTAAGCATTTCGGTCAAGTTGCTGTTACCATCGTAGGAATAGACCTCTTTGCGATAATTCTCCCAGGCGCCAAAGTACCGTTCGGTGACAGAAGTCTCGAGCCGACTGCCCGTGCCATAGGTGAACGTCGTACGCATGTCGTCAAAATATTCAGTGGCTATCCAGAGTTGGCTGGTCATCACATCTATCCGGCCCAAGCCGTCGTAAGTATAGGAATTGCGGCTCATATTGGTCCACGCGCCGGACTGCCACATTTGAATGGTCGATGTTGCTAAGCGGCCACTGGAGTAGGTTGAGGATATTTTCATAACGTTCAACCATTTGACCGAGTCGGTGTCCCACATCTCGGAAAGCCAAACGGTTTGTTTGCCGCTGCCATAGCTATAGG
Source organism: uncultured Ignavibacteria bacterium (assembly GCA_964370935.1). Lineage (GTDB taxonomy): Bacteria > Zixibacteria > MSB-5A5 > CAIYYT01 > CAIYYT01 > JADJGC01. The sequence goes on from CAYJKI010000009.1 coordinate 91,857, forward strand.
TATTGCGCGAGTCGGGTACCCATTGGTCGATGGACCATGAATAGGCGGTGTCGGAGGTGATCAACCAGGCGGTTGGTTCAGCACTGCGCAGCAGAGTCTGCATTTCAGACTGAAGCTCGTCTGCATCGGCGAATCCGGCTGCCATATGTGAAGCAAGGATGAGCCGCTGTTGAAAAGGAAGTCCGGTTGGGAGATTCATTCCATCCTGCAGCAAATAGGCCTGGCGCAGCGCCTCACGCGGGCTGACCTCACCGTAGCACAGTGCCGCCGAGAACAGCAGTAGAAGCGCAGTGAGCAGGAAGTGTTGATTTCGCGATCTCAATTGGGTCATAGGATTATCCTCCATGTTATTTAGAAAGTGAATGTTGTCTTCGTTAACGGATAGAAGACCAAAATAGGTTTAACCTTGTCGAAAAGCTGTCCACCGATGTAGTGTATCTTTAAAAGAGACGACGAAGAGTTTGCTGTCCTACCTATCAAACTATCATACGTAATCCGGTTGCGCGGGTGGCATAAATTTTCAATCCGGACAATAAGAGGATGGATTACGAGGCGATACAGGTGCATCCAGAGCATATAAAGCTGATCCTGCGAGTTCAAGTGTAACCAAAGATTGCGGGATTCGATTTTATCAACAACCCGCGCAGGGCGCCGGTCCGCCGGCGAAGATGTGCGCGATGAGATAGACGGCGTCGGAAATGCTGATACTTCCGCTGCAGTCGGCATCACCGGTGCCGAGTGGATTCGGTGCGGGTCCGCCGGCAAAGATGTAATTGATCAGATAGACGGCATCAGATATTGTCACGGCGCCGCTGTTGTCGGCATCGCCGCAATTGGAATGGCAGTCAGGACCGAGGGCGCCGATAAGCAAGCCGCTGGGATTGTTTTCCGGAAGACAGGGCGAGTTTTGCTGAAGATGAAACCCCACGAAAGATGAAGTGTCGCAGAACAGAGGATCGGTAGAGAAGTTGCCATAAGGCGCCGTCAGGAAAGAGTCAGTGATGGCGAAGTTCCAGCCGTTTCCGTAGGAGTCGCAATAGTAAACAGTGTAGCTCTGGAAGTAGTTGCTGCGAACAATTCCGCCAAAGTGGTTGTAAGCGGCAAGCGAGTTGACGATGTCGGTGGGGGGGCCGAAGTAGCGGTTTTGTTTGGGAAGATCGCCAAATAGTTCGATGCCGTGATGTTGATTTACTACGGCGGTGCAATTGATAATACGGCAAGAGTCGAGGGCATGCACGGTGAAGCCATTGTAGCCATTCTTGAAGGAAAGGCAGCCGGAAATTAGACCACCGGCCAGGGGCCAGAAGTCGGACCCGATGTCAAAGCCGTCGTCGGTATTATAATAGGATTGGCAGTCGACGATATGCGGATAGGCATTGGAACGCACGCGAAAGCCGTTGCCATGGCTTTGGTTCACGACGCAATTGCGAATGGTCAGAGATGCGCCGCTGCAGATGATGGCGCCGTCTTCGTAGTCGATGGAAGTGTAAGCATTGGTCACAGTGAACCCGTCGAGCACGCAGGTTGAGTCCTCGGATGCGTGGATGTAGAAACCGATGTGGACTTCGGACGCGCTGCCGCCGCAGTCGATTGTGGTGTAGAGCGGACCGGACGCGGAGCAGACGATAATGTTCTTGCCGATGAAGTCGATGTCGCGGTTGCCGGTGCCGGAATAGGTTCCGGCGAGAACGAGAACAGTGTCGCCGGTTGCGGCGGCATTAATACCGGATTGAATCGTTGGTTGGTCGTTGGGAACGGTTATAGTTGCGGCGAGCGAAGTAGCTGAAAGTGCGATAGTGAAAACGAAAGAAACGACCAGCGCCGATATCTTGCTGGAAGAGAACTGGAGCATCGTAATCTCCTAATTAGGCGAATTTCTGTGTTAAATAACATAGTACAAACAGGCGATGTTGTCAATGGTTAATAAGGGGGAAGCGCTGCACGTTGGTGTTCAGACGCCAAGTGTATACTTAGTGTTCCAGCCTCAGCGATTGGCTTGGTGTAAAGCGCGGAGCCATTGAGATTGGCGGAGATTTCAAATGGCAGGGATGAAGAACGCCGGCAGACGAGGACGTTTGCCGCGCACGGAGTAAGCCCCACCCTACGCTCCGCTTCGGGTGGGCTACCGGATCACGTTGACAATATCAGACTGGTAACCTGGATCCCCGCCCCGCAAAGGCGGGATTTCGCTTCGCTCGACTTTCGCGGGGACGACTGCAGAGAGTGACGCCGCCATTCACATTAAGCTTGGGCAGACGAAGACGTCTGCTGCGTACAAAATGCCAATCAAGTTGAACTCCTGAAACTTCCTAACACGCGGCGCAAGGTGCCGCGCCACCGGAGAAGATGAAGTTGATCAGATAGACGGCATCAGACACAGTGACTCCACCACTGCAATCGGCGTCGGCGGCTTGGGCCGGATTTGGCGCCGGTCCACCCGAGAAGATGTAGTTGATCAGGAAGACGGCGTCGGAGATTGTCACTCCGCCACTGTTGTCGGCATCGCCGCAGATGTAAGGCGGATCGACGACTGTGACGCTGACGCTGATAGTGTCGGCTTTGAAAGGGGCGTCGGAATCAATCGCCATGAAGGTGAAGAAATAAGTCGCATTGAACGTCGGTGTGCCGGTGATAGTTCCGGCGGCGCCGCCATTGAAGTTACATCCGAACGGCAAGTCGCCACCAAGGAACGTCCAATTGTATGGCGCCAAACCGCCGATGGCGGTCATCTGGACGAAATAGGGTTGATTGCGATAGGCATCGGGCAAGGTGTAGTTCTGGATGTGCATGGCGCCGTCGCAGGCATCACCGATACCGTCGGAGTATTCGTCATACTGATCATCGTTCGGTACGGTCGGGCAGTTGTCGCAGGCGTCGCCGAAGGAATCACTATCGGTATTGGTCTGTGAAAGATTTACGACAAACGGGCAATTGTCGGAAGTGTTTGCTATGCCATCATTGTCGGCGTCGAAGTCGCAGAGGTCGCCGATTCCATCAAGGTCGACATCATCCTGCGCGGGATTTGCACTCAACGGACAATTGTCGAAGACGTCGGCAACGCCGTCGTTGTCGGTGTCGGTCGGGTTGACCAGGAACTGGTCCATGAATATTGAGGCGTCGCGGAGATTGACAAACGGTCCGATGTGTCCACCGGCACCTTGCGGGATTCCGGTTTGGATCAACAGGGAGCGCATTTCTGCGGGTGTCAAGGGCCGGGCGAGTGTCAACAATGCATACGACTGCAGTGCGCTGATGGCGCCGGCGGCAACGGCGGAAGCGGAACTGGTGCCATTAAAGGTTGCGGTATATGACTGGCGGGAATCACCGCCGTGAACGGCGTAACCGCCGTAACCGGATGTAAACACCAACTCGCCCCAGGTTTGAACATTCACGCGATTGCCGTAGGTGCTGAAGCTTAGCTTGTTGTGACTGGTATTGGCGGAACCGGCGCCGATGATTATCGATTTGCTGTCGCCGCGCGCCATGTACGAGGCATAGGGTGCGCTATCAAGATTCTGGTCTCCGTTACCGGCAGCAGCAACGACAAGGACACCCTGGTCGCCACCGTTTTTGACGACCGTCCAAACCGAGAGGTCGTATTCTGCCGGAGCATAGTCGCCGCCGGCGCCGGTGGTCTGCATCTCAAGCAGGACGACATCGCCGGGATCGGAATCGGCAATGGCATTGGCGATGCAAGTTGCGCGGCGTGAACCTTGCTCGACCGAGATTTCCGGATAGACGTTGACGCTTTCGACATCGGGAGCTATGCCGGTGATGCCGTAGCCGTTCTCGACACCGGCAGTGATGCCGACAGCGGAGGTGCCGTGGTCAAGTCCGAAGGGAGAGTTCATTGTCTGGCCGGCCTCGACGACAATTGGAATATCAACGAGGTCTTCGTGGGCAACATCCCAGCCGTATTCGCAATCGCTGTAACGAACACCCTGGCCCTTGCCGCCGCGAGCCCAGAGGTAATCAACATTGAGACCGGGATTTGCCGGGCGGTAATCCTGAAGACTGACATAATCCGGGGTTGGTGGAGCGTAATCGCCGGGAGGAGGAGAATTGAGTTCGGTGAGTTGAACCCATTCGACTTCGGGGAGGTCGCGCAAAGCTTCAGCAGCAAGCATAAGTTGTTCGCTGGACGCACCCTGAATTCGGGCGACCATCATGCCGCGCAAGTCCGGCTGCTCGATTCTGGAAGTTGCCGCGGCGCGCTGTTCGATTTTATCGATTTTGGCGTCCGGGAGCTTGATCAATTGCTCAAACTGGAGATTGAGAGAGGTGGCTGTAAGCGTCACGTTGTTGATATTTGATTTCTCAAGAGACTGCACGCTACCGGCTGCAGTTGCACGCATTTTCAGATTGTCGCGGAACTTGACCTGGAGTTCATATTGCTTGCCGGGCTGGATCAAGAACCGCTCGCTGGCCAACTCAGTGCGTTTGGCGAGGGTGTCGGCAAGAATCGGGAGTGAGAAAAAGGCAATGAACAGAAGTGATGCCATGAAAGCACGGTATACAGTGCGTGAAACGTGGGACATGACGGCTATCTCCAATCTCAAAAATATGCTCGTGTGGTACTATTGATAGAAAGACGTATGGCAAAACAGAATGTTTCGAAGCGGCAACGGTACGTCAGTACAAGATACGCAGAATGGCGGTTTTGTCAATAGAAGGTAGTTAGCGGTTCATTTCATAGATCAGACGAAGGCCATCAAGTGTGATATTGGGGAGAACCTCGGTGATGTATTTTGATGCCGGAGCGATCAGGGAGGCCAAGCCGCCGGTGGCGACGACCTTGGGTTCAGCGCCCAGTTCCTTCGCGAGTTGCTCGATGATGTACTCGACCTGACCGACGCCGCCGAGATAGAATCCGGCCTTCATGGCGTCTTCGGTGGACTTGCCGATCGGTGATTTCGGGGGTTCGAAACCGATCTTGAAAAGTTGGGCGGCGCGATGGGCGAGGGCGCTTTGCGCGGTCTCGATTCCGGGAGCGATAACACCGCCGAGGTAGGCGCCCTTGGCGGAAATGACATCAAAGGTGGTGGCAGTACCGAAATCGACGACAATACACGGCCCTCCGAATTGCCTGAACGCGGCGACCGAATTACAGATGCGGTCGGTGCCGATTTCGGTCGGGGTCGGATAGTCGAAGGTGATGTTGAATTTCAGACCGGAATGAACAACCAAAGGTTCGATGTGGAAATGATCCAACGACATCCGGCGGAAAATCGGATCGAGACGCGGAACAACAGTGGCGACTACAATGCCGTCGATGCCGGTGAGACCTTTTAGCTGCATGAACTGGTGCAAGACCAACGCCGATTCATCGGCGGTGCGGGCATGGTCGGTGGCAAAGCGCAAGGAGCTGATCAATTTGTCGCCATCGTAAAAGCCGACGACGATGTTGGTATTGCCGATGTCGATTGCCAGAAGCATGAGGGAAATATATGGGATATCGGCGCCAGTGCAAACGGAAAGCTGACTTCCGGCAGATTGACGGGATTGAGCGTTAGTGGGACTGTTGGAGAAGTCTGCACTTCTATCATCCCGAGCATAAGGAGGGATCTGCCTTGATTGTATGGGAACAACTTACAGATTCTTCGCTTCGCTCAGAATGACAACTATTGGGTTTTTCAACAGTCCCGATGTGGGAGAAGGCGCGCTCAAATTGCTCTTGCCAAGAGGCGGGATTCTGCTACCATTGAGGGATGAAATACGGAATAAAATACGCGCTGGCGTTGCTGGTTCTGGCTCTATTGTCGTTTGGCTGCAGTCGGAAACCTGCGGAGATTCGCTTCGATGGCGCCGTGGGGATTATCTCGACAAATCACGCGGTAGATCAGAGCGCGATCATACCTGAGGAAGTTACATTCAAGTCGGACTTCAAGCATTTTGCGATCATCGAACATCTGGTGTTTCTCGGGGAGCGCGATACGGTGCGCCGTGCCGTCACCGTGACATTCCGGCGTGCTTTGAATGATAACGAGTTTATTCGAGCTGAACGCGATTTTTCCGGGTTCGTGTTTGATGGCTCGTACTGGCAGGCGTTGCCGTACACGAAGGCGCGGCACGACTCGACGCACCTCGAAATCGGGTATGATTTTCCATCAGGAGGACTTGACTGGGAGCCGGGACGTCAGTCGGGGAGACTGCACTATAACTGGCGCGGCGTGAAGATCGGAGTTGAGATTAGCGGTTTGGTTGCTGCGCAGAACAATAAGAGTGGTGAAGCGAACCGGCGCGCGCATGCAATCGGCAGCGGTGTGATGACATTCGGCGCTGATACGCTGTCGGGCACGGTGGTATATGAGATGATTCAGGTCGATGGCTATAATCCGATCAACAAGGTCGAAGCCGGTATTGAGTACACGAATTATGATTGGGTGGTCTTGAGTGGTAATGATGGAAGTGTTGTGATTGCCTCCTCGGACTCGACCACGGCGGGTGACAAGATACTGAAGAATTTTGTCGTATTTCGTGACGCTGACAGTTTGAGATTTGGCGACGGAAGTGCGAAGGTGCGCATCAACTCTGATGGGCTGACGCGCGACCGGAAGATTTATGATACGATTGCGCTGAAGAAGTCGCTGTCGGTACCGGATTTGAATGTCGCTTTCAATGTTGATCTGGTCGAACCAAGAATTTTCTATACCAGTGGCTATTGCCTGTCGGTTGTGATTGGTAATCTCGAAAGCGCCGGCAAGACTGTCCCGGTTTGGGGGCTCATTGAACATTGGCAACAGCCGAAAGCTGATGGGAGCGTGTTGCGATGAGTGATTTAAACCGCGAGATGTTGGAAGATGCAGCGAAACTGTGGCTGGCGCATGATGGACTCTGGTTTCAAGAAATCGAAAAGGCATTCGGATTGGCGAAGGCGATTGAATTGGATAAGAACGCCTGGGAGCGGTTTACAGTTATTGAAGCCAAGAGAATCATGTCACGGCATAATATCCCTGCTGACGGCGGATTAACTGCTCTAAAGACAGCTCTTGGATATCGGCTGTACTCTTATGTCAATGTGCAGGATATAGTAGAGGAGTCGCCGACAAGTTTCCTGTTTCGCATGAAAGATTGCCGCGTTCAAAGCGCCCGACAGAGACAGGGAATGACGCCGTTTCCGTGCCAGGAAGTCGGTATCGTTGAGTACTCCTTGTTTGCCAAGACGATTGATCCGACCATCAAGACAGAATGCGTGGGTTGCCCGCCCGATCCCAAGCACCCTGACTACTGGTGCGCCTGGCGATTCAGTGTTTAGCTACACCTTACCTAACACCCGGTACATGGCGCCGGTCCACCGGCGAAGATATAATTAATCAACGAGACGGCGTCGGAGATTGTGACTACGTTGTCGCAGTTGCAGTCGCCCGACTCAAATGGATTCGGCGGTGCGCCGCCGGCAAAGATATAGGCAATTAGCGTTACGGCATCGGAAATGGTGACAAGCTCGCTGTTGTCGGCATCGCCGCAGACATAGGCAGCATCAGTCACGGTTATGTTGACGCTTATCGTGTCGACGCGAATCGGGTCGGATGAATCTGATAGCGCGACAGTGAAGTAATAAGTTGCACTAAAGGTAGGAGTACCGGTGATTGTCCCGGCGCCGTTAGCAAAGGAACAGCCGAACGGTAAGTCGCCGCCGACGAAGGTCCAGTTGTAAGGTTCTGTCCCGCCGATTGCTGAAAACTGGTAGGTATATGGAGTGCTTAAATAAGCAGTATCCGGGGTGTAACTTTGGATATGGAGCTGGCCGTCGCAGGCATCGCCGACTCCGTCGCTATTTTCGTCGTATTGCTGAATGTTAGCGACTGCCGGACAATTATCGCAGGCATTGCCGAAGCCATCGGCGTCGGAATCAACGATATCCGGACAAACAAAATTCCCCCACTGGAAGACGTAGAGACCCGTCTGCATATCTGATGCGATGATCTTACCGGACGGGAAATAGGGAAACACGTTCCAGACACCACTGTATCCGAAACCGCCGCCGGGATAGGTATCGTTACGGGCTACTTCGAAAGGGGCGTATGGATTGCTGACATTCCAAATGCGGACGCCTTCGGTATAGTGAGCAACATAGAGGAAGCCGTTCTTGTAGTAAGAATTGTGCACACTGGCGCTGGGATTGACGACAATCTGCGAGATTAACTGCACATTGTGGATGTCGGAGATTTCGAAGACGCGGGTCCACTGTCCGGATGAACCGATTTCGTCGCCGACAAAAGCATATTGGCCATCGGGGCTGATTTCGATATTGTGTGCGCCGGAGCCGGGATAATTCCAGTTCGTGATAAAGGTCGGGTTAGCCTTGTTCGAGATATTCAGCACATCAATGCCCTGGCCGTAGATGGCGGCAGCGTAGAGTGTGTCGTTGCGGATGTCGATGTCGTGGTAGTAGTAGGTATTGTATTGTCCCACACGCGCACCGGGAATTGCCGGATTCGTGATGTTCCAGATCTCGAGTCCGCCGACACCGTGATTGCCGACGACATAGAGGTAGTTGCCCTCCACCCAGCAGTTGTGCGATCCGGAATTGATCGGCGTGATGGTGCTGACCTGAATCGGGTTGGTGACATTGGCAAGGTTGAAAACCTGGATTGGCTCATTTTCCTTTACGACGAACGCCCAATGTCGGTAGACCTTGACTTCCTTGGCGTCGCGATTCGGGGTGATTGACGGCATGAAACCGACTTCCTGCGGCGGCCAAGTATTGATGTCAACAATCGACACACCTTGTGGACGCGAACAGATCAGGGCGTATTCGTTACCGGTTGCGGAGTCGATATAGCCCCAGCTTCCGCCGTAGTTTGACCTTCCATTCCAGTGTCCCCAGACGTAGAGAGAATCAGAAGCATCCGCTTCGGAGCCAGCGAGAATCGTCTCGAGTCCGCCGGTGCTCTTCGAGAGATCGGATAGCGGCTTAACTCCCTGTGAAAACTGTGGTTGTGCAACTTCCGCGTTTGCAGGGCGAAATGTATTCGGGTTATTATCGAAGTTGACGGCCGAGGCGTCGCCATCGACCCATTGGCGCGTCTCGGCCGATGAATGCGGTGCCAAGGCAATGATTGAAATTCCGATTGCCAGCATGAGATATCGATGCAACATTCTGGTTTCTCCTCCAGCTCTTTCAGTGCGGCTAAGCCTATTACAACTAAATACGAAGGTCGAAGACTTATGTTCGATTGTGTAGGTCTATATTACCAAAATTTGAGATAAAATCAAGCGGGAAATGGGGAGACTGTGCGCCTGTGACTTTGATTGCGTATAATCTATCATGATTTCTAAGGTGGTGAAACATTGAGTATTGTTGACAGCCTGCACGAAAAGTTGATGGGGTTGCGTGAAGGCGGCGGCGACTCTACCGATTTGGTCGATACGATTCTGCAATTGTCGGAAGAGCAGATGGTTTCGAACACATCAGCAGCGCAGGTCCTCGCCATGGAAGGTCTGGAGGTCTCAAGGCGGCTTGAGTACACGCACGGGGAAGCTTACTCACTCGCCCTGATCGGATATACCGAGTACATGTTTGCCGATTTTGAATCGGCACTGGTACATCTTCAACAGGCACTGGCGATTGCCGTGCGGGCAAAGTCCCAACGGGGCGAAGCGCGCATTGCGAGCGTAATGGCGATGGTACATCGCAGTCTGGGAAATTTCGACCAGGCGTTTTCTTGTGCATTGCGGGCACTGAAGATATTTGAATCGACGTCGGGAAATCTGATGATGGCCTGGACCCTCAACAGTTTAGGCGGGATTCATCATGACCTCAAGGACTATGATCGCGCGCTCAAGTATCATCAGGATTCGCTGGCGCTTTTTGAGAAATTGCACGACGAGGATCCGGACAATGCCGAGGTCGGAGTGGGACAAGCGCGAGCCATGACGGGATTGGGGACTGTTTATCAAAGCCGCGGCAATCTTGACCTGGCGATGCAGTATCATCAAAAGGCATTGGCTTTGTACCGAGAACACGACAATCGTGAAGGCGAATCACGTGCGCTTAACGATATGGGCATTCTTTGTCTGGAGTGTGGTGATTTCGACAAATCGTTGGAATACCTTACTGCCAGCCTGGCAATCCGCGAGAAACTGGACATGCGCCAGGCGATAGCCGGGAGCCTGATCGAATTAGGAAGGCTGTACTTGCGCACCAACCGCAATCGTGAGGCTTTGGAGGTCTTGCAGCGCGCACTGGAATTAGCGACGACATTGAAGGCACGGCCACGGGTGTTCTTGTCGCACAAATTGTTGTCGGAGGCATATGAGGCGGCGGGGGATTACAAAGCGGCTCTTGCGCACTTTCGGATTTATCAGGATTTGCAGGAACAAGTTTACTCCAACGAAGCGAATGCCCGTGTGAAGAATCTGCAGGTGAGTTTGGAGGTTGAGGGCGCCGAGAAGATGGCGGCGATGGAGCAGGAGAAAAATCGCGAACTGCAGGAAAAGAATGAACAACTTGAACAGTTGTTGGCGGAGCTAAGCGCCACGCAGAGCCAGCTCATACACTCGGAGAAGATGGCGGCGCTGGGTTCACTCGTTGCAGGCGTGGTGCATGAGATCAATACTCCGCTGGGGGTAATGAGCAGTGCCACAGATGTAATCAGGCGTTGTGTGGCGGCGCTGGCGGAACTGCACCGGGATACCGGAATCAGTGCAGATCGCAGCAGTCGTTTGGTGAGCACGATGCTGGAGAATCAGACAGTCCTTGAGCACGCGCTGGAACGATTGGTTGCGCTGATGCGCAGTCTGAAGACATTCTCGCGGTTGGATGAAGCGTCGTTCCAGCAGGCTGACATTCACGAGGGTATCAACAGCGCACTGCAGTTGCTCGAACCGGAATTGAACGGGCGGATCAAGCTCGAAAGGAATTTCGGTGATGTACCGGCATTTCCGCATTATCCCGGCGAGTTGAATCAGGTGTTTATGAATCTCTTGCGAAACGCGGTCGAGTCAATTCGTGACAGCGGTCAGATCACGATCATCACCCGATGTGAACAACATCGGATTACGGTGAGCATTTCCGACACCGGCAGCGGAATTCCGCCGCAGCAACTTGAACACCTATTTGAGCCGACGTTCAGTCGCAAGGGTTCGCGAATCAAAGCCGGGCTCGGATTATTTGCGGCCTACAATATTGTCAAGAAACATAGGGGGGACATCAGAGTAGAGAGTGAGCTTGGCCGCGGCACCAAGGTGATTCTGGAGCTGCCCACACGCACTGCCAAAGAGAAGTAACCGACAGCAAAAATAAGCACGATTGAGAGATCAGGAGTTGGCCGAATGACGCGGCTATTCAATTTCCTGGATGGCGCGGATGATATCATATGGCTGTTGGGCCGACATGATGCGTTCGTAGAACCCTTCGTAGGTGAAAAGCTGGGCAAGGGCGCGGAACACGCGCAAGTAGAGACTATCATCGTAGGGCGGTGCAGCCATGGCGACAAATACGTGGACTGGCTGGCCGTCGGCGGCGTCGAAGTCATAGCCGGCAGTGGATCGGGCAACGGCAATCACCAGCTCTTTGGCTTGCATCGTGCGAACGTGCGGAATGGCAATGCCTTTCCCGATTGCAGTGGTCGCCTTCTTCTCCCGGTCGAATAGATCCCGGAGGAGTTTATTCTTATTTCCGACTTTTCCCGACAAATTGAGCAATTCGACGCATTCGGCGATTAATAGCTCTTTTCGCTCCTGAATGCGCTTAATGGTCAGTACTTGCGACTCGCCATCCTCGGGCTGCTCGAAGACCGTATCCATTTCCAGCTTAATAAGTTTGGGGGTCAGATACCTTGAAATCTGCACCTAATGCTCCTTCATAATAAGGGGTATCGTCAGTCGGGCCTGAAACATTATCGATTCCCCAGCCGGATTTTCGGCGGTCTAAATCAATAGCGCGTAACCGCTTTTGTCAAACGATAGTTGGGCGGTCCCTACGATTCTTGACTTTAGATTTTAGCCGTAACTGTTTAACAATTAGACATTTGCGCTCCTCATTGTTGAGCATTTTCGCTTGACTCTTTTGAGTATCAGGTTATATTATCGCGGCAAAGAAGGAATGCTTTGCCAGTACTTACCTCTGTATGTAGTCTGCAAAAGCGACTACTCGCCAGATATAGGACGACCACACTAATTGGAATTGTGACCCCCAGTTGCGGGGAATTGACTTAGATTATTACTTCTCTATTAGGAGGGACTCTTCGATGAAGATGTTACCGGGACGTTTGATGATTGTGGCTGTTGTCACTGTTCTATTCATGCTGACAACCGGCTCTGTGTTTGCACAGACGCCTCTCAACGTCATTTCCATGCCGGAGATATATGTGGCCAACGGACAGCGGGTGGCCTATCCCGTGTATTTGAGCAACAATGTTGATGTTGATCAAGTCGTGGCACCTATTGACTTCGTTCCCGGGACATACGTGAGAATTGACTCCGTTTCGGTAGTGGGGAGCCGGTTCGTCGGTCTGGGTACGATCACTAAAGGTTTTGACCTTGGCGGCCGGAAGTTCTGGGTGACATTTGATGCAGATGCAGGCACGCCACTGCCTCCGGGAGACGGCCTGATTGCGACAGTGCACTTCTTGATTTTCTCGTCGGCGCATGCACACACCATCTGTGTTGACTCGACAACGATTGGCGATTTGCAGTTCAAAATTCTCAACACGATCGGTGAACCGGTTCAGGACGGATTCAATTATGGCCGGCTGCATGTTTTCACGCAGCGCCCGATTATCGGTCTCAATCCGGAATCACTGGCATTCACAGCCGCTATCGGCGTGAATCCGCCAACGCAGAATTTGGAAGTCACCAATTTGGGAATTGATCCGTTGAATTGGGATATTACATACAAACCGGATTGGGTGACGCTTACTCCCAACACCGGTACGGCACCGACCGACGTCGAAGTCAGCGTTGATGTAACCGGACTTGGCATTGGTACCTACAACGATTCAATCGCGGTGCATGATGAGTTCGCGACGCCGAAGGTGAGATACGCGCAGATTTCGTTGACGGTGAGGGAGCCGGGACCGCCGGTGATTGCGCTGAATCCCGATGAATTTTACTTCTTAACGGAAATTGGTGTTGATCCGCCGGCGCAGGAGATGAATATCGCGAATCTCGGCGACGAGCCGCTCAACTGGACGATTACTTACAAACCGGATTGGCTGACTGTTTCGCCGGCATTTGGCGGAGCACCGATTCCAACTTATCTGATCGTCAGCGTCACCGGTTTGGCCGCTGGAGAATACAACGACTCGATAGCGGTGAATGATCCCAATGCCGATCCGCAGACGGCGTGGGCGCAGGTGCATTTGACGATTACCGATGAACCGCAGGAAGAAACGCGCTGTATCGCATTGCACGAGGGCTGGAATCTGATCAGCTGGAATGTTGATACCCAAGATGATAACATTGAGACAATCATTGCGGACATTAAGGGATGTGTGGACGGCATTTTCGGATTTGAAGCCGGCGCCGCAACATATGACCCGAACCTGCCGCAGTTCTCGACACTGCAGTCTCTTGACCACTTGCATGGTTACTGGTTCCGGATGGATTGCGATACTGTGCTTTGCGTCACCGGATTGAAAGCCGCTCCGGGAACGCCGATACAACTTGAAGCCAATTGGAACCTGGTGAGTTATCTTCCGGACGAGGACAACGAGCCGGAGATTGCGCTTCAGTCGATGATTGACGATCTCGTGGTGACACTCGGTTACGACAACGGCGGCGTGTCTTTTGACCCGTCCAATCCGGAGTTGGCGTCACTGGAGTTCATGCGCCGCGATTTCGGTTATTGGCTCAAGACGACCGCATCGACAGTACTTTCATACCCCGGTGTCTTGCCGGCGCCATGGAACATTCCGTTGGTGGACGAATCACTCAAGCAGGGTCCGATGTCATTCAGTTTGATGCCGACCCGCGAGTGGGTGAATATGTACGGCGAAGGCATCAACCTTGACGGCCAACTTGTACGTGCCGGTTCGGTGATTGAAGTTTTTGACGAAGCAGGAACGCTATGCGGACAGGCATTGGTCGAGCAAGACGGCAAGTTGAACTTCACGCCGATTTACTTCGATGACAAGTCGACCGCCAACGATGAAGGAATCGAGCTGGGCGGCCGCATCAGCCTCTCCGTCAATGGCGAGCCGGTGCGCGAGAGTTTTGCCCACGGTAGTTTCGGCGACAACATGTCCATCTCGAGTTTGACTTCGGTGACCAAGCTTTCCGATGCGTTACCGCATGAATACAACCTCAACCAGAATTATCCGAATCCATTTAATCCTTCGACGCTGATTGAATTCAGTTTACCGGTACCGGGCCACGCCCGCATTGAGGTTTTCAATTTGCTGGGTGAAAAGGTGAATGTGTTGATGGATCGCAACCTTCCCGCCGGTCGCTACAGTGTGACCTGGAACGGCGATGACTTGTCCGGACAGAAGACCTCTTCCGGAATTTACTTCTACCGCTTGACGGCAGGAGATTTTTCTTACACGCGGAAGATGATGCTCGTAAAATAGTTTGCGGAGACGACGGTGATTACTATTTTGAATACAAACTTTCACGAGGGATATAAAGTTATGAAGGTGACACGAATTTTGATCATGGCGCTAATGGTTGCAATCGGGATGACTGCAGCGGCGTTGGGGCAGGTCATACCGACGAACAATTGGACTGATTTTGCGGGTCTTGAGTGTACTATTAATGGCACTGCCATGCCCGTAGGCTCGATCGTCCAGGGATTTGACCAGTCTGGAGTGCTTTGCGGACAACGCACCTCAACTGATCTTGGGAAGTATGTTGCTATGCCCGTCTATGGAGACGACGATTTCACAGGCGGTGTTGACGAAGGTTGCGTCTTTGGCGAAGTAATCGTTTTCAAGGTTAATGGTATTGTGGCCACCAAGCTTGGTCCGGGAAGCGCTCAATGGGGCGGTATTGGCCAGACACGAGTAATGAATCTTGAGTCTGTCCAAACCTTTAGCATCAATGTCACCGGACCGGATGAAGGTTCCGGCGAGATTGGTGATCCGGTTGAGTATATCGTGACCGTAGAAAACAATGGCGACGGCATCGACTGGATCAATCTCGACCTGTTTAGTTCACTTGGTTGGACGATTTCGCATAACCAGGGATCGAATTCATTCTACCTGAACCCGGGTGAGACCAAGCAGATTATCATTACGGTTTATGTGCCGGGTACGGCGACGGTTGGACAACAGGATGAGTTGACGATTTCGGTCACTTCGCTGTTTGATCCGTCAGCCGATTTTAACAAAGTTATTACCACGACTGTTGACCAGTCGACCGATGTCGCTGATGGCGGCTACGCGATTCCGGGTCAATTCTCGTTGGGTCAGAATTATCCGAATCCGTTCAATCCCGAGACGAAGATTGCCTTTAATCTGGAGAAGGCCGGAGATGTGAGCCTTGAGGTGTTTGATATACTTGGCCGCAAGGTATCGACACTGCAGTCCGGTTATCTCGGCGCCGGTCAGTATGAATACACCTGGTATGGCGCAGACAACAGCGGACGTCAGGCAGCCAGCGGTATCTACTTCTATCGCTTATCATCGAACGAGTTCACGTTGACTCGCAAGATGACCCTGTTGAAGTAATTTCCCTCCCATAAGTGAAAGTTGGAGCCCCGCTCAAGCAAGAGCGGGGCTTTTTTTGTTCGCGAAAAGCATTGCCGAATGGCTTTTCTTAAACGATCTTTTCCCATCCAGACGCAGAATGGAGAGGCAGCCACATGGCGGGCATTACAGCTCGCGGTTGAGAAGGGGCGTCTTATCTGTTGGAAGGAAACGTAGGTCCAATTGAGCGGAGGAATTAGAAAATGAAGATGCGCGGAATACTGGCGGTAATGGTAATCGGGCTGTTGACGACGACGCTCCAGGCTGATATGCGGATTAAATCGGATTTCAAGATGGAGGGCCTGGTCGGCTTGATGAATATGGAAGGCACCGTCGACTACATGATTTCCGGTGATAAAGCCAAGACAGTCAATAACATGAAAATGACCAACAAGGTCATGAAGTTTCTCGGCGCCGGCAAGCCGACAGAGACTGCGGAAATTATCCGCATCGACAAGGAGGTCTTCTGGGAAATTGAAATGAAGGACAAGAAATACAAAGAGCAAACATTTGCCCAGGTCCGTGCCGATATTGAAAAGAGTCTTGCCGACAGCAAGAAAGCCAAAGCGAAACACCTGAAAGATCATCCGGAAGATTCTTTATCCTATAAGACCACATTTGATGTGCGCAAGTCCGGCAAGTCCGAAACCATCGCCGGGCACGCAACCGAGCAATACTTCATCACGATCGAGACGTACGGAAAGAGCAGTGAGGGCGGCGAAGGCAAGATGGAGATTATGATGGACACCTGGCTTGCCAAGGATATCGACAATAGCGAACAAGTGAAGTTTTCGATGTCATTGAGCGAGAAGCTGGGATTCACAGGGCGTAATCGACAGAGTTTGGAGGGTGTCCTGCTTGGTCTCGGCATTGATCCGAATGAAATCAAGGATGTGATGAAGGATCTGGAAGGTGTCGCATTGCGTACAATTACGACGATCACATTGGGTGGCAAGAACCAAGAAGGACAGGAAGGTTCCGGGCAACTCCTCACGTTCAATATGCAGGCGACTGAAGTATCGACGGCGGCAATTGCCGATAGTGAGTTTGAAATTCCGGAAGGGTTTAAGCTGAAGAAGTAAGTCGCCGAAGTCGCGAATACTTTCAGGACTTACAGAGTATGAAGATCATTGATGGCCGCATTGAATTGACGGGACTGGTTCGCGAGTGGGCTTGGGGGAACGTGCATCTGGCGCGCGATACTGAACTTTCGCGTCAATTGAGCGTGGTTGAAGTGAATCGCCACGCCTTTGCCCGTGAAGCGGAAGTTCGGACCTATGTTCGTGCCGCCTACGGTTTGGCGCAGATCACTCACACGAATCTGCAACAGGTTCTGGGGGTAAAGCGAGGCGAAGACGGTACGGTCTTCATAACTCTCGAGTACCTTGGCGGTACGAGTTTGCGCCGGTTGCTTGATAGTTCCTTTGCGATTGACATCTCAATCGAGGTGGCTTATTCCATCATTGCGCAACTGGCAAGAGGGCTGGCGGCCGCTCACGATGCGCGCGACCGACAGACTGGAAAGCCGTTGAAGCTTCACCACCTTGGGGTGAATCCGGATTCAGTGTGGCTCACTGAAACGGGAGCCGTTCGTCTGACTGATTTCCAACTTCCGCCGGCGCAGATTAAAGAGGCAAAGCAGGTGGCTTACTTGGCGCCGGAACAGATTCAGGGCGGCGATGTGGATCAGCGTGCCGACATGTTCAGCCTTGGAGCAATCGCTTTTGAGCTGTGCACCGGAAAGAGGCTCTTCGACTCGGACAATGTTTCCGAGTTGATGGCGGCAATTCTTAAGGGCGAGTACCGGCTCGAAACGCTGTCGGAAAGCAAGGCGGACGGGCGAATTGTCAGTCTGATCGAGGGTTGTCTGCGATTGACCCGTAATGAACGACTGGTTACGGCGACTCAACTTGCAGACCGCGCGGAGGCTCTACTGCGCGAAGCGAGCTCGCACCCGGAAAAAAGACTAAGAGAAGTAGTTGAAAAAATTGCTGAAACTCCTAAATTGCAACCATATCCAGCGGGTAGAGTCGAACGGGTACGAACCCGGGCTATTGATCGAACTGATTTTGAAGAAGGGATTCAAACCATGGCCGATCAGTCACGGAATGATCGCGACGACGATAAGAGGCCGCGAGCCGGACAGGAGACACGAATCTCCACGACGCCGGTATCGGAACGTTTGAAGCGTGCCAAGCGCGGCGGTTTGGGCGGCAACAAGACAGTATTCATCCTTGGCGGTTTGGCCGCGGTTCTTGTGCTGGTTGTTGGATTTCTCGTTGTTCGCAAGATGATGCAAGGCACGGGAGGAAGCAGCGAGCCCGAGGTGATGGAAATGCAGAGCGGTACGATTGCGACCGTTCCCGATGGCGTGGCAGTATACTCCGCTGATTCGCTGCTCGGTTATACGCCCCTGACGTTGACGATGCCGGAAGGCGAATTGTTGACGCTGCGGCATCCCTGTTGCCCTGATTCTGCCATCGTACTGAATTTCGACCGACTTTCTGAAGGCGCATATCAATTGCAGACTGTCGTGGAGGTGACTTCGAATCCGGTGGGAGCGAAGTTAGTTCTCAACGGCGAGGATACCGGCAAGACCACGCCGTATAAATTCACGGCTTCTGCGACCGACACAATTCAGTTCACATTAGAGATGCCGGGTAAGAAGGTGCTGAAAAGCGGGCCGGTTGTTTTAGCGGATTTCGCCAGCCTTAATCTGGCGGACATTGATGTTGCCAAACGTGACGGCGGGGGAATCGAATTTTCCGGGTCATTCTCTGAACGGCCGATGACAACGATTATTACGTTTCCGCGCGATGCGACGGTGACGATCACCAACAGCGGTGTTGAGTTGGGAAAAACTCCGGTGAAGAAAGATCTCGGCGACGATGCGGTGATGTTGACCATCAAGAAAGCCGGCTTTGAAGATCGAATTCTCGAATTGCCGGCAGTGGGCAAACGCAAAGATACTTACAAAGAGTACCTGTATCGTCGGGTCGATATTCAGGCTTATGAAGCGGGGAGCCCTGATCGGTCGGTGAATGCCCGTATTCGCGAAGTCATTTATGACGGCAGGAGTTTTTCCTCGAGTGATGTCACGCCGGCCTCGGTGAGGCTGCCGGGAATTGAATGCCGTATCGTGCTTGCTGCTGACGGTTATCAGGATGCCGACACGATTGTCACGCCGACGGCCAAGGAGTTTACCGTAGTTATGCGAAAGCGCGAGGCGGGCAGGCCAGTGCGCGAGGAGACGGTTACAAAGCAGGACGAAGGCGGCAAGTCGGAAGTGAAAATTTTCGTTGTCGATGACAAGAAGAGCCCGGTTCAAGGCGTGTTAGTGACGGCTGAATTCAAGATTGGCAAAGAGAAGCAGCTGATGGATGTCGGACGCACCGATGGTGACGGCAGGGTAGTGGCAAAGCTGGATCCCAATAAGTACAAGTTCATCACCTCGCACGAAAACTACAAGAACAGTGATGAGTCAAAAGAGGTCAAGGCCGGCGAGCAGTATGTTCTGACGATCAAGGTGAAGAGGAGATAGCGTGGCTCGATTTGTGGTGCTGAAAGGCGGCGCCAGCTACAAAGTTTTCGAATTTGAAGGGAACATCGCGCGCATCGGATACGGCGAGACGATGGATTTGAGTCTTGAAGCTCCCGGGTATTCCGGTGATCTATTTTTCCTGACCAAATCAGCCAGCGGTTATGAGATCGAGCGCCGCAATGACACACTCAACTTCAGCATCAATGGTGCTCCCGGCGGAAGCCGGGTTCAGCTTAACGATGGCGACAAGGTAGCATTTCTCGACTATCTGATAATCGCGACTTACCCTCCGACTCTGGGCTCACCAGCGCCGGCACCAGAGAAAGTCGCGACACCTGAACCACCTCCGACACCGAAGATCACCAAGGATACTTCACCAGTAGTCTCGGCAGCGCCACCGCCAGCACCACCTCCTCCTCCGCCGCCGCCGCCACCTCCACCGGCGGCAGAACCGCCCAGGGCGGCTCCGCGCGCTGCGGAGCGGCCGACAACTATTATAGATTCTGCTGCGATGATGCAATCCGCGCAACCGAAGGCTCCGTCTCCTCCTCCCGCGCAGCGCGAGCAACAGGGTTCGGGGATGAAGCAGCCGACACCGTCAACGGATGCTGTCAGAGCCGATAAACAGACGCCGGCAGCGCCGCGGAAGCCGCGAATCGCACCGGTCTATTCGTTAGTTGGATTATCAGGTCAGTACAAAGGACAAGTGCGGGAGATCGACACGCGAGAATTTGTCGTCGGACGAGATGGATCTGTCTGTGATCTCGTGGTTGACCGTACTGAAGGCGGAGATCTGGATAATTCGGTTTCACGCGAGCATTTTACGATAATGGCGACCGATGAGGGTCTCTCGCTGATTGATAAGAAGAGCCGATTGCGGACTTTTATCAACGGCAAAGTCATCGAGCCAAACCAGCGCGAGTCGATTGCGCCGGAGGATATCATTTCAATACCGGTGCCGACCGGCGAGGTCAAATTCCGCCTCTGTTTCGTCGGTAACGAAAATTTCGCACCCGATAAGGGTCGCAGCAAGTATCTTCCAATAATTATAGGACTTGCGGTCATTATAACATTGCTTATCGTTGCAACAATCTGGTTGCTTGGAGACTAGAAACAGCGATGAAAGTTACCTTCGCCGGCGCTACCGATGTCGGAAAAGTGCGCCAACATAATGAAGATTCCTTTGCCATTGACCCGGCACACAATCTGATGATGGTGTGCGACGGGATGGGCGGTCATGCCGCCGGCGAGGTTGCCTCGCGCATCGGCATTGAGACCATCACCAAATTTTTCACGCAGCACGATTTGAACACGTTCGAATCCGAGGCGTTTACTTATCCGGAGACGATTTCGCCTTCGGGCAAACTGCTGGCTGGTGCCATAGCAGTTGCCAACCACCGGATCATCGAACACGGGCGCAGTGTTCCCGGCCAGACCGGGATGGGAACGACGGTCGTGGCTTGTCAATTTGACAATGGTGTGGTCAGCATATGTCATGTCGGCGACAGCCGTGCTTACTTGATTCGCGAGCAGAATATTCGGCGGGTCACGGTAGATCATTCGTGGGTCAGCGAGTTGATGGAGAAGCATAATATCTCCGAAGCCGATGCCGAGTTGCAGGTAAACAAGAATGTCATTACCCGCGCCCTTGGCACCCGGCCCCAAGTTCGCGTGGACATTTCGCAGATTCGCTTTATTCAGAATGATCTGTTTCTGATTTGCTCGGATGGCTTGACGGGGATGGTGAGCGATGGCGACATTCTCAAGGCAGCCACGGAACATGGCGACAATCTGGAAGGGCTGGTCAATAATCTGATCGAGAGGGCTAATGAAGCGGGAGGCGCAGACAACGTGACTGTCTGTGCTGCCCGGATTGCCGAACTCGGCGAATCGCCGGAATTTGATGAAATCAGACGAATTACGATTGAGTGGGGTCAGGAGCGGGAACTGACTGAACTTGCGCGCATTGCCGATACGCAATTTCAGCCTGAAGAGCGTCCGCCGTTGGAGTCACGGTCAAGCGTCGAGACCGGTGAGTTTACACCTCCTCCGACCAAAAAAAAAAGCGCCCTCAAGCCGATGTTTTTCGTCCTCATCATTCTCGTAATCGTCGTTATTCTCGCCTTCTGGTACTCTAGTTAGCTATCCCTGAATCGCGGTCCGGGATCATCATGTAGGCGTGTATTTTGAACTTCAGGTTGTCCGGTCGAACTTCCTGCTTCCGGTGCGGAACTCAAAGAATCAATTGCATTTTGGCGGGCAAAACATAAATTGGGGCTTCAAACGGAGTGGTGTCCGAGCTGGCTGAAGGAGCACGCCTGGAAAGTGTGTAGGCCCCAAAAAGGTCTCCAGGGTTCGAATCCCTGCCACTCCGCCATAAATCTGCGGGGGTAGGTGCTGGGCGAGCGAAAAATCAGATTCGGTTTTCAAGTGGATTGAGGCGATATGAGCTTAATGAAGCTCGTCATACGGCAAATTCTTGCATTTCACAGCAATATCTGATCAACTATAATCCGATTCGAAGAATTTCTCTCTAGATTGAACCCAAGAAGGGTTGGCCGTAAGCTCACGATTCGTGGCAGTCTTTTCTGTCTCGGAATAAGCAAGAGCGGGTAGCCCAAGCGAGGCAGCGGCAACATTGGTGCCACTGACTCGCTCCAAAATCATTTGCCTTCAGGGTACTTCTTGCCTCGTAGAAAGGACTGACGTCTGCTTTGCTGATGAAGCATCGTCTGTCCACGCGAGTGCAATGATTGATCCTGCTGACTGTAGTTACAATAGTTGTTGCAGTTCCGACAAAACTCTGAAGATTTGCATTCTCATGCCAAGGATTTCCGAAATCAAGTCGACGCACCGCAGTAACTTCATCGCTCTGCTGCGCGGGGTGAATGTCGGGGGTAATCGAATAATCAAGAGCGCTGATCTCAAGCTGTGTTTTGAAAAGTTGGGGTTTCGCGACGTCGCGGTTATCCTGCAGAGTGGCAACGTGAAGTTCTCCAGCGGCATGATGGATGTATCGGATATCAGGGTTGCGGTAGAAACCAGCTTAAGCAAGCGGTTTGATTATCCGGCGAAGGCGGTCATCATTACAGCGGAGGCGCTGATTGCGATTATCGGCGGATATCCATTCGATGCAAGCAACAAAGATGAACAGCACTACGTCGTGTTCCTGACCGAGGATGTGGGCGGCGAGATGGTGCGAGAAGTGAAGCTGAATGCGGAGATCGAACAGGTCAGAGCCGGGAAGAAAGTCGTTTATTGGCGAGTGCAGAAGGGGATGACGCTCAAGAGCGACTTTGGCAAACTTCTATCTAAAGCGAAATATAAAGAACACAATACCGTTCGAAATCTAAACACGCTCGTCAAGATCGTTAACGCGTAACTACTGCCTCAATGTCTTCTTCCAACAAGCAACGAACCGAGGACCCCGCGAGTCAGTTCGGAGCCTGAACACGTTAGTCAAGATCGCAAACGCGTGACAATTGCTTCAACGTTTTCTTCCACCGAGCAACGAACCGAGAACGCCGCGAATTAGTGACCGGCCGAGTTGACTTCCGGCGGCACGAAGGGTGCTCTTGGCGATAGATTCGACCATGCTGTCAGGCTGGCGGGTTTGACGAGTTGTGGTGCGCGGCTGCGGCGATTGGCGCTGTGGTGCGCCGTAATCTTCAAACACGATTGTTGGAGTGGCTGTGGCGGCGCGCTGCGCCTTGGCTTTGAGAAGCTCATAAGCTGATTCGCGGTCAACAGTCTTTTCGTAGCGCCCAAAAACCGCTGAGGTTCTGATCAATTCGTTTCGCTGCTGCGGTAGAATCGGCCCTAGTTGACTTTGCGGCGGAGCAATGAGCGTGCGATCAGTAATGGTGGGCGCGCCTTTTTCATCAAGCAGGGATACCAGAGCTTCGCCGATTCCCAACTCGGTGATGGTCTTCTCGATGTCGAGTTTAGGATTACTGCGGAATGTGGTGGCAGCAGCGCGGACCGCTTTCTGATCGCGCGGGGTAAATGCCCGCAGGGCAAACTGAATGCGGTTGCCGAGTTGCGCAAGAACGGTGTCGGGAATATCGAGCGGGTTTTGAGTTACGAAGAACACTCCGACACCTTTGGAGCGGATCAATCGCACAACTTGTTCAATCTTCTCGAGCAACGCCTTTGGCGCTTCATTGAATAACATGTGAGCTTCATCAAAGAAGAAGACGAGCTTCGGCTTGTCGATGTCGCCGGCCTCCGGTAACTGTTCGAATAGTTCCGCCAACAACCAAAGCAGAAATGTGGCATAGACGCGCGGTGACATCATCAGACGATCAGATGCAAGAATGTTGACGATGCCGCGCCCGGAGCTGTCGATGCGGATCAGATCATCCAAATCCAATCCCGGTTCGCCGAAGAACCTGTCACCGCCTTGTTCTTCTAGCGTGAGCAATGATCGCTGGATTGCTCCGATGCTTGCTGCAGAGACATTACCGTATTCGGTGGTGAACTGCTTGGCATTTTCGCCGACAAACTTGAGCATTTCCTGAAGGTCCTTTAGGTCGAGGAGCAGCAGGGCGTTGTCATCGGCGATGCGAAACACGAGATTGAGGACACCTGTTTGCGTTTCGTTGAGATCGAGCAATCGACCGAGAAGCAGGGGCCCCATGTCGGAAATCGTTGTGCGAATCGGATGACCTTGTTCGCCGAACAAGTCCCAGAAAGCCACTGGACTTCCGGAGAACTTAAAATCAGTAATGCCGATTTTTTGGATTCGTTCGGTGATCTTGGGTTTCTCAAGTCCCGGCTGTGAGATTCCGGCCAGATCGCCTTTGACATCGGCGAGGAAGACCGGGACTCCGCTCTGACTTAACTTCTCGGCAATAACCTGGAGTGCGACTGTCTTACCTGTTCCGGTGGCGCCGGCAATCAGGCCGTGGCGATTGGTCATCCGAGCGATCAGGTGAACCGGCAGTTCGCCCTTGCCGAGCAGTATCGAGTCAGACATTTATCCTCCATTAGTAGCTGATGCCAGCCGGGAACGGTGATTGTGTTCCAAGAATGCACATATTCGGTCGAGAGGTCAAGCGTCTTGTGGCGAGGATGCAATTCAATCAGGAGTTTGAGAAAGCAGCACAGCCGGACGCCAGCCCCGCACGGAGTTGATGGCAGCGATTGATGTTGCGGACTTCAGTTGATCAATGGTGACAGCCTCTTCAATAATCTTGCCTTGTTCCAGCAAATGTGCGCGATAGGTTCCGGCGAGAAGGCCCGAACGCACCGGCGGCGTGACAAATGTACCATCCGCTTTTTGGACGACGATATTGTCGATGGAAGTCTCGGTGACAAAACCCTCTTGATTAAAAAGCACGACGTCATCGCAATCCAAATCATTGCCGCGGGCTGTCTCGTAAATGGACCGATTGGTTGTCTTGTGATAAAGGAAGGTATCCTTTGAGTCGATCGGCGTGGTCGCCAGCCGTAAGCGGACAGGCAGGGTGGTCGATGTCTCTGCGAGTTCAGAATGTTGCAGAGTGATTTCTCCTTTACGGTCGACCAATAATCGGGCACGTTGCCTGCCGTTGAATCCCTTTGCAAGTTCTTCAAGTTTCGAACGCACTTGAAGCGGGTCACAAACAAATCCGAAGTATTCAGCGGAGTCAGTCAGCCGCTGAAGATGGTGCTCTAAGAGGAAGTAGCCATCATCTGGCGTCCACAACATCGTCTCCAACAGAGAAAATTCCGGCGGTCGTTTGACGAGGACCTGTGCTTTGACAAGGCATTCGTCATACTCCTCTGTGGCAACGGAGTCCCAGACAATTCCGCCACCGACGCCGTACTCCGCAATCTGCAACTTCTTATCAATCAGGACCGTGCGAATGGCGACGTTGAATTGCGAGTGACGGTTTGGCGCAATGAATCCTATTGAGCCGGTATATATGCGGCGCGGCTCCGATTCCAATTCGCTTATGATTTGCATTGTTCTCGGCTTTGGTGCGCCGGTGACCGATGCTGCCGGAAACAATGCCTTGAAGATGTCGCAGAGGGGAGCTTCGGTTGAAGCGGTGACCTCCGATGTCATTTGCCAGACGGTGGGATAGCGCTCCAGTGAAAACAGCCGTGGAACCTTCACACTGCCGATCCGCGCGATTTTGCCGAGATCGTTTCGCATCATATCGACAATCATCACATTCTCGGCGCGGTTCTTTTCGGAATTGAACAGCCACTCGGAGAGTTGTCTGTCTTCAGAATTTGTCCGGCCTCGTCCGATAGTACCTTTCATCGGGCGAGTCAAAATCTGGTCGCCGTCTTGCTGGAAGAATAGTTCCGGAGATGCCGAACATATCGCGAATTCGCCGATATCGATGAATGCGGCGTAATCAGCTTGTTGTCCCCGCGTCAGTGCCTGACAGTACTCGATTGCATTGAACTCCGGCGTGATCTTCGCACGCAGGCGGGTAGTGAAATTAACTTGATAGGTGTCCCCGGAGGCGATCAGGCTTTTGATCCGTTCGATTGCCTCTGTGTATTGACGGTTGCTGATTGTGGGCGCCCAGATCAACGGTGGTGGCGGTGTTTCCGAGTTACCGAAGATTTCAGAAGCGCGAGGCTCTTGATAGATGCCAAACCAGAGCTTTGGAAATGAGCTGTCAGCATGCGTAATCAGGCTTTTGTCAAACGCGGGGGCGGCTTCATAACTCAAGAATCCAGCGGCCCACAACATGTCGCGATTGACGCGCTCATCGATGTAGCGAAGCGCTGAAGCAACGTCGTCTATCCGGTTCGTTGTTACAATGTCGACCGGGTCAACAAATTCCAGCCAGCATTTATTGATGGCATCATGAATGACAACCTGCGGTACCATGCCATAGAGTACGCTGAAAGGCGGCTCACTGTCAACGCCGCAGTTTGTGTCGGAAGGCGTAACCTGTCGATTGTTTGCTATCGGGGGAAGCGTCTGCTTAGGTCGTAAGGGGTAATGTCGACGACCTCGCCGGCGCGTACCCGACGCTGCATGTCGCGCCAGAATTCGGAGGTGTAGAGGTCGGCATGCACGGATCGGAACACTCCGCGCAAGCGATCAGGCATTCCGGAAAAGCGCTCGATCTCGTCCATAAAGAAGTCGTCCTGCATGGCGACAATCCACTCCTGTTCAGACTCCATTTCTTCGAATTCATCCCGGGGTTTGGGTTTATCGCGGAAGTTCGGCTTTTCGAGCGGCCAGACATCGTCGTAATCGAACAGGACCACGCGTCCGCGCCGGGTGACGCCGTAGTTCCAGATGTTGAACAGGTCGCTAGGGAAGATTCCCGTGGCGGCAAGGTCCTTGAGGAAATAACCAAAATCGAGGACGACGCGGCGAATCAAGTCCGGATCTTTTTCCTGCATCAGGTACATCAAAAGCGGTGTCACGCGGCGTTGAACGTAGAGATGATGAATCACCACGTGATTGGATTCAAGCGTAATTGCGCCCCGGGCGGCAATAGCAAACTCGGCCAGCAGTTGGTCGGAGAAGCGCCAGCGCCGGAAACGGAGATTTTCAAATTCCTGCGTATCGACCATGCGGCCCACGCGATCGCGATGGCGAACCAAATCGTATCGCCACATCACTTCCTGGCGGTCGGCGGTTTTCGACGTCTGGTCCTGGGAGCGCAGATAGCAGGGATAGTCCTTGATGACTTTGAAGACGAAGCCGTATTCCGGTAAAGTGAAGACAATCATTACTGACCCTTCACGGCCGGGGGCAATCATGAACTGCTCATGTGATTTGTGCACAAATCGGTGGAGGTCGCGATAGAATTCGGTCTTACCATGCTTGTTATGGCCGATTGAGACATAGAGCTCGGCAATCGGCTTGTCGGGCAGAAGTGTACGCAGGAAGCTGATAAGCTCGTCGGGGCGATTGATTTCAACAAGGAAATACGAAAAGGCAAAACTGAACACCACGCTGACGTCGCGTTCGCTTAGGAGCGCGGTATCGACATAGATGCCGTGGTCACCGTGATACAACGGCATCACCAGTGGCAGGCATCTGCGCTCTGAGATACACACCCTGCCGACGAGGTAGGCAACTTTGTTGCGAAAAAACGGCGAACGGATCATCTCAATGCCTTCAAAGCCGTCATAACCAACAATCGGCCACAGATGGAGATCGATCTCCCGCGAAACCGAATCGACATCGCGTTCGAGATTCTCATACTCGGTGTCAAAGTTCAGCCCTCGCAATATTTCACGAACCACATCTGCGGTCGGTCTTCCCGCCGGATAGCGAGTGGTAATCACGGAGACATCGGAAACTGTGGTGGGGCTCGCCGCCAGACGGAAGTACTCAGTCTCGCGATCGATGCCGACCGTGAGCAGGACTTTGCGGGTGACTGAATTGAAGAATGTTGCGGCGACATCGGCATCGTGGCGCCCAGCCAGCAGGGGCAGAAAGGCAGACTTGATTTCAAACCACAGCCCGCGATCCTGTATCCGACTGCCGATGTGTTGTTGCAGTTCACCGGCGGTCTCGGTCAGAACCAGCTCGTAGAGATCCATTCTCTCGACCGAATCGGCGCGGATGCCGGGCCAGTCGCGATTCTCGAATCGTTGGCGTGCGCGTTTGGTGATCTCGGTGAAACGGCGCTGATACTCATCGAACTTTGACAGAATTACGTCTGCTGCTAACGAAGCAGATTCGGAGATTGACGACGGTTTGGGAACACTCATGGAGCTTCTTCCCGGCAAATCTTAAAATAATATCGATATACTAATCCAATATTAGCTATTCCGGGTGCCGAGGCAAGAGAAAAGTGCGCGCAGCGACGCACTCACTACCGTCATCCGGCACAGGCACTTAGCGCACTGCTCACCAGGTAGGTGACGGCGGCGGGCCGGCTGGCTGGATTTGGAAGCGGGCGCTTGCGAAAAAAATCTCAATTTTGTGCTTGACGGTTATTCTTCTGCCGATATATTAAGACAAGAGACTCTTAATACCGGAATAGGCGATGCTATTTTCTAAAGGTTGTACATACGCGATTCGAGCTGCCCTGCTGGTGGCAGTCAAAGAAAGTCAGGAAGGGCGAAAGTTTATTCCCATTCGGGAACTCGCAGACGAACTCGACCTGTCGTTTCACTTTCTCACCAAAATATTGCAGGTGCTTACCGAAGCAGAGATCATGGAATCTTTTCGCGGACCAAACGGCGGTATCGGACTTGCCCGGGAAGCGAATAAGATTTCCTTAATCCAGATCATTTCTGCTGTGGACGGAATGTCGCTCTTCTCCGAGTGCGCTTTGGGACTTCCCGATTGCGGAGAGGCAAAACCCTGCCCGTTGCATCAATCGTGGTCCAAACGCCGGGAAGAATTGAAACGGATGTTCGAGAAGACGACGTTGGCTACACTCGCACAGGACTTCAGTAAGAACAGCTTCAGGAATTAGGGTTGATAATATGAAGATACCCGCCAATAATACTGTTCCTATTACAGATAACCGACTCCGAAATCGGTATTGTAGTTGGGCAGATGACACAGCAAATGAAGCTCAAGATATTACTAGACCAAATGAAAGGACCGTAATCATGACCCTTGGTCGTACTCTCTCAAAAGTGCTCTTGGCGGCATGCCTGCTAATCGGCAGTTTGTGGATGAGCGGATGCTCATCGACGCCGGAGACGGATGCCGAACGCCAAGCCAGATGGCAACAAGGAAATCTCACCAGTTGGGAGATCCAGCACGGAATCGGGCCTGTCGTGGAGGATATTAAATTAGCCGCCGTGGACAACGCTTTGGCTGAACGGGGCAAGGCGATATTTGTGCAAAAGTGCGCTACGTGTCACTATCTCGACATGAAGAAGACCGGTCCTCCACTTCGCGACGTCGCTAAGCGGCGGTCGCCAGAGTATGTCATGAACCAAATCCTGAATCCCGAGCAGATGGGAAAAATGCATCCGGACGGCAGGCAGTTGGTGGCGCAATATGCGCAGTTCATGACTATCCAGGGTATCACGCGCGACAATGCGTTGGAGTTGCTGGATTTCCTGCGCTCGGAAGCTGGTAACCCGCCGGTGCCGATGGAGCAGCAACCGGGCTTCGGAACACCGCCGCCCCCGCCTACAGGGGATGCGAAGTGAGATACTCGATGACACAGTTTAATGAGAGTTATTCCAATTGGAAGGAGCGGAAGATGAAGAGGACCCTTATTGTCGCCATGGGATTCGTCCTATCGATAATTGGTATCGCGGCGATTTTCGGCGGCTGTTCGCCCAAGAAAGAGGTTGGCGGATTCGGTGATGCGGCGGAAAAGGTCTATGTCGCGCCGGGCAGTTATGATGAATTTTACGCCTTCATGTCGGGAGGATTCTCCGGACAGGTTTCGGTATACGGTTTGCCATCAGGGCGGTTGTTCCGAGTGATCCCGGTGTTCAGCGTCGATCCGGAAAAGGGCTATGGATATTCCGAAGAGACAAAACCAATGTTGATGACCTCGCACGGTTTTGTGCCGTGGGATGATGCCCACCATCCGCAGTTGTCTGTGACTGACGGGCAGTCGGACGGCCGGTGGTTGTTTATCAACGGCAACAACACGCCGCGTATCGCGCGCATGGATCTCACAACGTTTGAAACCGTGGAGACAATTGAGATTCCCAATTCGGGCGGCAATCACGGCTCGCCCTTTCTGACTCCGAACAACGAGTATGTGGTGGCTTCAACCCGATTCAGCGTGCCGATTCCGCAGCAGGATGTGTCGATTAGTTCATACAAAGAGAACTTCAAGGGCACGATCACTTTCATCAGCGTCGACTCGGTGACTGGACGGATGAAGATCGCATTTCAAATTCTCGTGCCGGGAATCAACTACGATCTGTCTCGTTCCGGCAAGGGTCCGTCGCATGGCTGGTCATTCTTCAGCTCCTACAATTCGGAACAGGCGAATACGCAACTCGAGGTGAATGCATCGAAGAACGACAAGGACTTCATTGCGGCGGTCAATTGGAAGCTGGCGGAAGAGCTGATTGCACAGGGTAAGGGAGCGGATTGGACGGCTTCGCACTACCACAATTACATGGACGATGCCGATGTCGGCCAAAGCGAAGTCTTGGGCTCGGTCAAGGTGCTTGTTGCCAAGGACCACCCCGGATTGATGTACTATCTACCGACCCCAAAGTCGCCGCATGGCTGCGATATAGACCCATCAGGGGAGTACATTGTTGCGGGTGGCAAGCTGGCGGCTCTCATCCCGGTTCACTCGTTCAGCAAGTTCAAGAAGGCTGTTGAAGGAAGCGAATTCGAGGGTGTATTTGATGGAATACCGATTGTCAAGTATGAGTCAGTGATAGCGGGCGAAGTGAAAGACCCGGGCTTAGGGCCGCTTCACACAGAATTTGACGGACAGGGTTTCGGATATACTTCGATGTTCCTCTCCTCCGAGATTGTGAAGTGGAAGATCGGAACATGGGAAGTGGTTGATCGTATCCCGACCTATTATTCGATCGGGCACTTGATGATCCCGGGCGGCGACACCAAGCAGCCATATGGCAAGTATGTTGTCGCGCTGAATAAGATCACC
The DNA here is from genome assembly GCA_964370935.1 of uncultured Ignavibacteria bacterium. GTDB lineage: Bacteria > Zixibacteria > MSB-5A5 > CAIYYT01 > CAIYYT01 > JADJGC01. Next base: position 122,552 of record CAYJKI010000009.1, read on the forward strand.
AAGGATCGTTACCTGCCGACCGGTCCCGAATTGACGCAAGCAGCGCAATTGATCGATATCACCGGCGACAAGATGAAGCTGTTGCTCGATTTCCCAACCATCGGTGAACCGCATTACGCGCAGGCGCTTCCGGCGACGATGATCAAGGACCGCTCGGTGCGGTGGTATCCAATCGCCGAAAACAAAAATCCATTTGCGATCAAGGCCGAGAACGAGTCGCGTATTGAACGCGATGGCAAGACGGTACACGTGTACATGAGCACGATTCGCACGCACTTTGTCCCGGACAACATTGAGGGGATCAAGGTTGGCGACAAAGTCTATTTCCATGTAACCAATCTTGAGCAGGATTGGGATGTTCCGCACGGATTCAGTGTGATGGGTGCAACAACATCAGAACTACTTGTCATGCCGGGACAAACTCGCACGCTGCTGTGGGAGCCGAAGATGGCCGGTGTCATACCGTTCTATTGCACTGACTTCTGCTCGGCGCTGCATCAGGAGATGCAAGGCTGGATTAGAGTCTCCAGTTAGGGGCAACGGGAGTTACAGTGTACAACAATGGTCATACCGGTTTTCGTGAAATACGAAAGCCGGTCGTGCCGGTCAATGACAATAGGGAGCAGGCAAGGAGTCAGGTGATGAAACCGTTCTCTCGAATATCAATCGCTGCCGCAGCCCTGTTGCTCACATTGACATACTTCCTGCCATTGTGGGAGATTGAATTGATTGCGCCGCAATATCCGGAAGGTCTGGGGATGGAGATTTGGATCAATCAGGTTCAAGGGCAGCATCCGGGCGATCTTGCCAAGATCAACAATCTGAATCATTACATTGGGATGAAGCATATCAAACCGGAATCAATTCCAGAACTGCGCATCATGCCGTGGATCATGCGGGCTGTGATGCTGTTTGGACTGGCGGTAGCCATCAGCGGGCGAAGATGGCTGTTGACAGTGTGGCTGGTCGTTTTCCTGCTGGTCGCATTGGCAGGATTGGTGGACTTCTATCTGTGGGGATATGATTATGGCCACAATCTGGATTTGGAGAGTGCGATCATCAAGGTGCCGGGCATGACCTATCAGCCGCCGCTGATCGGAAGTAAGAAATTGTTGAATTTCGAAGCGGTGTCGCTGCCGGGACTCGGCGGGTGGGCAGCGATTGGGAGTGTGTTGACTGGTGCGCTGGTATGGTTCATGGAAATGCGCAGGGCAAGAAAGGTGATTCCAAATGTCGATTAGGCAGATGACGGCAACGCTCTTAATGACTTTGATGGCAGCTACTCTGATTGGGTGTGCGGGATATGCTCCGGAAGAAATCCACTTCGGAACCGACCAATGTGATTACTGCAAGATGACTATCGCCGATCAGAGTTTCGGTTCTGAATTGATTACTCAAAAAGGGAAAGTATTGAAATACGATTCCATTGAGTGCCTGGCGGCCGCCGACTTGGTGTTTGCGAGCAAGTCGCAGGATGTGCACTCGCGGTGGATGACCGACTTTGGCGAGCCGGGCCAATTTCTGGACGCGAACAAAGCCTGGATCGTTCTTGCGGAGCGCCAGAAGAGCCCGATGGGGATTGGCCTAGTCGCGGTCAGTTCGGAAGAATCTGCAGCGAAACTTATCGATGACGTTGGCGGCAGAATCGTTGCATGGAGTGAAATCAAAGAAATTGTAACGGTGGCATGGAAACTGGAGAACAGCAATTGACTCGTCGGTCAAAGTCATACTGGACAGGGAAGAGCATCCGTGAGGGCGGATTCCTCCGCCACATTGCCAGAGTGCTGACTGCGGTTTGCTTGATCACAGGATCGAAGTCGGCTGTTGCGGCTGTGATCACGGTACAGCCGGGAGGAGCGATTCAAACCGTGTCCGAAGCACTTTTGCGTGCGATGCCGGGCGATACCGTGCGTGTCGAGTCGGGAACTTACGTTGAGTCAAACCTCCGCGTTGTCAAGCCGTTGACACTAATCGGTAACGGATGGCCGGTTGTAGACGCTGGCGGACGCGGGCCAATGTTTGAAGTGACCGCCGCCAATGTAACTATCAGCGGATTTGAACTTCGCGGCGTCCCGGTCAGTTTCGTCAAAGAACACGCTGCGATTCTGATCAGTGAGACAGAAAACTGCGAAGTACGCGATAATCGTTTTGTCGACAATTTCTTCGCGGTATACCTGGCGCACTCCAAACGATGTCGAGTCCTACGCAACTCAATTGTTGGTTCAGCGACTGAACTGAGGTCCGTAGGCAACGGCGTTCACATGTGGTACTGCAGGGATATTGCCGTTCAGGATAATCAGATACATGGCCAGCGCGACGGCATCTATCTGGAGTTTGTTACGCACAGCACTATCAGCGGGAATGACAGTTCAGACAATCTGCGTTACGGGCTGCATTTTATGTTTTCTGACAGTTGCCGGTATGAGAAGAACCGTTTTGCCCGCAATGGCGCCGGAGTTGCCGTGATGTACACGAGTCAAGTTGATATGTTGGAAAATTCATTTGAGGATAGCTGGGGTGGCGCCTCGTATGGGTTGCTGCTCAAGGATATCAGGGATAGTCGCGTTGTTGGAAATGTCATCAGCGGGAACTCTGTCGGAATTTATCTTGAGGGTTCGGATCGCATCGTCATTGAAGGCAATCAATTTCATGCCAATGGGTGGGCGATCAAGATCATGGCGAACTGCGTCGGGAGCAAAGTTACTGCTAATGACTTTATTGATAACTCTTTCCAGGTAGCCACAAATAGCAGACAGAGCTTCAGTGAATTTGACGGAAACTATTGGAGTACCTATCACGGGTATGATCTCGATCGTGACGGTTTTGGCGACATGCCGTATCGGCCGGTTAGTCTGTACTCTTTGATAGTGGAATCTGAACCGGCGACGATGGTGCTGATTCGCAGCCTGTTGGTTGACCTGCTCAATCTCGCCGAGCGGATCATGCCATCACTTACGCCGGAAGCATTGGCGGACACGAAACCAAGGATGAAGCCGGCATCATGATAGAGATCAACAATCTTCATAAGCGCTTCGGCAAATTCGTCGCTTTGCACGATGTCTCACTTTCCATCAAGCGCGGGAGTGTCACAGGCATCATCGGACCCAACGGTTCCGGCAAATCAACTCTGATCAAGTGCCTGCTCGGGTTGGTGAATCCGACTTCCGGCACGATCACCGTCAACGGATCAGTTCTGGATGGTGCATGCGACTACCGGCAATCGATCGGCTATGTGCCGCAGATTGCCCGCTTCCCGCAGGATCTCACCGGTAACGAAATCATCAAAATCGTCAAAGGGTTGCGGAAGGAGCCGGCAACTCTTGAACGTGAACTGATCGAGCGATTCGAATTAAAGCATGAGCTTGCCAAGCGCACACGCGCCTTGTCGGGCGGGACTCGACAAAAGTTGAGCATGGTGCTTGCCGGGATGTACGATCCCGAACTACTCATTCTCGATGAACCGACAGCGGGACTTGATCCGGTTTCCAACATTCGTCTCAAGCAGTTCATCGCGGATCATCGTGATCAGAAACGAACAGTACTCGTCACCACGCATATCATGAGTGATCTGGAAGAAATGGCAGAAGAGGTTATGATCATCATCGATGGTCGAATTCGCTTTGCCGGCCCGATCCGCGAACTCAAGCTTCAGACCGGCGAGCTGCGACTCGAAGTGGCTGTAGCACGTCTGCTCGAAAGGGAGGCGGCATGAGATTAGCCTTTCATATCGGTTGGTATGCTATCCGCGATGTGGCCCGCAACCGTTGGGGTTTGTTGTATACAGCGTTCTTTTTGGTTGTGACAGTCGGATTATTCCAGCTTCAAGCTCAATCTGCCAAGGTTGCGGTGAGTTTGATGAGCATCTGCCTGTTCCTGATTCCGCTGGTCAGTTCATTGTTTGGAACCATTTACTTTTACAACTCGCGCGAATTCGTGGAGTTGGTCTTGACCCAGCCGGTGAACCGCCGGACGGTATACGTAGGAATGTTCTGCGGCCTCGGAGCTTCGCTTGTGGCGGGATTTATTCTTGGTGTCGGCCTGCCGTACTTGTTTTTCATGACGATTAGCCAGGAGCAATTGTTGTCGCTGTTGCTCTTGCTGACAGTCGGTTCGTTCCTGACCATTATCTTTTTGGCGATTTCATTCCTGCTGGCGACGATTCTTGACGACCGCGGGAAGGGGCTGGCGGCAATATTGGGTGTATGGCTTTTCACTTCCCTTGTTTACGACGGGTTGGTGATGCTGGCAACAATGGCGTTCTCCGACTATCCGCTCGAAACGCCGCTGTTGATTGCGGTGGTGACAAACCCAATCGATCTGGCCAGAGTCACACTTCTGGTACAGACCGACTGGGCAGCTTTGATGGGCTACACCGGAGCGGTGTTCAATCGATTCTTTGGAACAGGTCTGGGTGTTTCGATAGCGGTCGTGGCATTGTGCTTGTGGATAGTTACGCCGGTACTTATCGGGTTGCGGCAATTCAGGCATAAGGATCTATAGCCTCTTTAGGGCGATTAACAAACTTCAGTTATGGGAGCCAGAGTGATTTTCGCATTTCGCAGAATTCTTGAATTTGAAAGCCGCCGGATCGGTTTTCTCTATTTAATCAGTTGTGCGGTTTTCCTGCTGGTGGGCGCCTGCGCGGCGTTGGCTTTGCAGATCGACATGTTCTCGACAGCAACGCGGTTCTTGAACCCCGAACTATTTGGGAAGCTGCTGACCGAGCACGGTATGGCGATGATCTTCGTCGTACTCCTGCCGTTAATTCCGGGGACTCTGGGAAACCTCGTAATCCCGGCTGCGCTTGGAACCAAGAATCTCGCGATGCCTCGTCTTAATCTCGCCGGCTGGTACTGTCATTTTGTCGGAGGAATTCTCGTATTGGTGAGCATCGAAATGGGCGCTTATACAAGCGGGTGGACGATGCTCCAGCCGCCGGCTGTGTCTGTGATGTTGTTCGGTTCGCTCATTGTCGGTCTTTTTCTATGTGCGGCTTCGGTGTTTATCCTCGCGCTGTGCATAATGCGAACCACCTTGTCACGCAAGCATCGAAAAATTACTTATAAGCAATTTCCGCTCATTGCGTGGTTCTTCCTGTTCTGGGGGCTCGTCCAGATTCTGGTGACTCCAGTGCGGCTGGTTACACTGGTTTTAACTCTGGTCGCACAGAATACCGCGGGATCGTATTTATCACTGCTCGAAGCCGCCGGAATTGTGCGCTACCAGCAATTATTCTGGCTGTATGCCGGCCCGGCAACTCTGGCAACATTGCTTCCTGCGATCGGAATCACTTATGAAGTACTCTCGGCACAAATCCGGTCGAAATTGCCATCACGCACGATGCTGGTCGCGACCGGTGGAGGCCTCAGTCTGTTGATCATGATGTCATGGGGACAGCATCTGGTTACGGCGGCGGACCAGGAGAAGTTAGCGGCGGTAGGAAGTCTGTTTGCCGCCTTGACGGCGGTCCCGCTGTTACTGATCGTAACTTCGTGGCTCGGCATGATAGTACGGGTTCGCAATGTTCTGACCGTGCCGTTGGCATTTGTCTGGTTGCAGTTAGCTGCGATGGTGTTCGCGATACTGACGACTTGTGTGAAGGCAATCCCGGCACTTGGTGTGTACCTGCACAACTCCTATTTCACCGTCGCGCAACTTCATCTCGTGTTACTGGGTACGGTCTTCACGTCGTTCCTTGCCGGGCTATTTCACTGGTTGCCGGTTGTGACGAACCGAGAATACAAGATACACTTCGGATACCTGGTTGCAGGCGGTTTTGCGATTGGCAGTATGGCAACGTTCCTGCCGATGTTCTTGCTGGGTACGAAAGGTTCCCCGAAGGGTTTGCAGGATTATCCGGCACAGTTTCAATCGCTGCATCTCGTTTCCTCGATTGGGGCAGTAATCCTATTTAGTTCTCTGCTATTTGGAATGGTGATTGCAGTCTGGAGCTATTTCAGAGGAACTCCGAAGTCAGCGAATGAGAAGTTCGAGACGATCGGCGGCGAGTTTTCATATGCGCCACTGGTAGCCGGACAAATCAGGAGGGACAGGTAATGAAATCGTCACAGGCAATTTCAAACAAGCTGGTCAGGGATCTGATGGAAGAACACGTGATGATTCTCCAGGCACTGATTGTCTTAAGAATTGTCACCGAGAGAGTCGAGAAGCGTCGGCTCGTTGAATTGCATGATTTGAAATTCCTCTCCCGGTTTCTCGCTGATTACACCGACAAGATTCATCATCATGCGGAGGAAGAGCTCTTATTTGACGCAGTAGCAGACGCAGCGCCTCGACCCCTGTATCGAATGATGGAGCAGCTGACTACTCAACATGTCATGGGTCGGTTCTTTGTTGCCCGAATTGCCGAAGCCGTCGCGGGAGCCGCAAGGGGAGAACGTGGCTGGCGCAGGCAATTCGTAGGAAGTGCGCAGTCATATGATGTGCTGTTAACTTGTCACATCTGCAGTGAAGACCATAATGTATTTCCCGCTATCGACCGGCTGATTGGAAGACTGGGACTTCGGACAAAGTCCGAATCGCAGTCGATGCGCAAGCAGAAGGTTCGTTTGGAGAAAGAGCTTCGCCGAATGGCGTTGCGGTATGGCGACATGGTCCATAGTGCCGAGAACATTCATCGATGCGAGCGAAACACCGCTTCGTAATAGACGGAACGTTAGGGAAATCTATTACCTGGGATCGGGAAGAACCTTTTTCATACAAACGCTGTTATCGACACCATGATACTGACCGAAGTTTGGTATAATCGTGTATCCGGACTTCTGATAGAGGCGAATGGCTTCAGGTTGCTTCTTTCCGGTCTCAAGGATGCTTTCCGAGAACTCCAGTTCACTAGCCCATGCTTCTAATTCGGCAAGAACAACTCCGGCGATGCCCTGGCCGCGATACTCCGGGAGGACAAACATCCGTTTAATTTCAACGACCTGTTCGGAGTACTTCTTGATCGCTCCACAACCGACAGCCACTCGATCACGATAGGCAACGACCACATGAGCCAGGGCATCAATCTTGTTGAAGGCAGCATAGAAAGCGTGTTCTTCACCGTCGCGGATCCGGAGGTCCTGGTCGAGAAGAACCACCAATTTTCGGAAATCAGGGTTTGTGGAATCTGTACGGACGATTCTTGTCATTGAATTCAACAGTTTCTCCTTGTCAGCAACCGCACGTCGGTGAATTGCTGCCATCAAAAGCTACTTTGCCAATAACGAATCTACTTGGACGACTTGTGATCCACGCTAGCTTCAATCCGGCCGATCAATCGCAGTAATCCATCGAGAATTGTCAATGGATGCGGCGGACAACCGGGGATATAGAGGTCGATCGGTAAAACACTACCGGCGCCATTGTGCGCTTCAGGATGATTGATGTATGGACCGCCGGCAATGGCGCAGGCGCCAACGGCAATGACAATCTTTGGTGCCGGTGTCGCATCGTAAGTCTTCTGCAGAGCAAGCAACATGTTTTGGGTAACAGGTCCAGTGATCAGCAGGCCATCGGCATGACGAGGTGAAGCGACGACCTGAATGCCGAATCTTCCGAGATCGAATACGATCGTGCCTAGGACATTGACCTCTACCTCACAGCCGGCACAACCGCCCGTGCTGACCTGCCTTAGTTTGAGCGAACGTCCGAAGAGGCGGCGAATTTTCTCGTCGAGGGCGCTGGCGAGTTTCAATTCGTGTTCATTGAGGACGAGGTCTTCGCGATTGCGGGCAGCGAGACGATAATCCCGCGTGAAGTCTATTGCCTTTTCCGGGCAGGCTTGGACGCAATCAGAGCAGAACAAGCAGCGGCCTAGATCCAGATTCAGTCCCCTGGCATCAAATGAGATTGCGTCCGTTGGGCACACTTCGGCGCATTCGCGGCATCCTGACGGGCACTTTGACTGGTCAATGACGGGTAGCCCGCGAAATCTATCGGGGAGTGTCGGCTGACCACCGGGAAATGAAATCGTGCGGTGGCCTTGTCTCCAGCGTGATAAGAAGATTCCAAACATATCATTACCTCAAAGGTCGTGTCCGCAGTAAGACAAATTGAAGCTCTTGTTGCACAGCGGAAAATCCGAGATCTGTTGATTGCGCATTGCCAAAGCCAGACCCATCCAATTGTAAAAAGACGGATCGACAACTTTGTATCTGGCGATGCGTCCGCGAGAATCAGTGATAGCCACGTGGCAGATCTGCCCACGCCAGCCTTCCACGAGCGATACTACGATCCTCTCGCCGGCCGGGTCACCCAGCGTTGTCCTGATCGACCCGCCCACGAGAGCCTGCAGTTGTTCGCGCACAAAGTCCACCGAGCGCTGGATTTCGAGCCAGCGCACATAAGCCCGTGCGAAGACATCACCAGTGATTGCGGTTGAAACGGGAATGTGCGACATGCGAAAGATGCCGGCGGGAAAGTCATTGCGAACGTCAGACTCGAGTCCGCAAGCTCGCGCAGCCGGACCGACGAGGCCGAGTTGCTCGCAAGTCTCAAGCGACAGCTTGCCGGTGTCTTCAAAGCGACTCATGGTCGATGATGAATTCCAAAGCAACTCGATAGCATTGGTGACATCGCGCATGGTGGTCTCCAACCTGTTCAACAATTCTTTGGCGCGTGATTCATCCAAATCAAAAGCAACACCACCAGGTCGGACCAGCGCGCGGCCAAGTCGGCTGCCACACAGCAGTGCTGTCATGTTGAGGAAATCGCCACGCAATCGACCACAGTAGGAAGCTGTCGGGAGGAAGCCAACGTCGCCAGACAGCGCTCCAAGATCGCCGGTGTGATTTGCCATCCGCTCGAGTTCGAGAGCCACACCGCGCAACACTTGCGCACGGGCCGGGACCTTGCATCCGGCCAGAGATTCGACCGCCTGACAGTACGCAGTCGTGTGTCCAATTGTGGTGTCACCAGAAAGCGTTTCCATGTAGTGAATTGTCCGTTTGTCAGGACCACCAATGAGTTTTCGTTCAACACCGCGATGCTGATAGCCAAGCGATATTTCCAGGTGGAAGACCTGTTCACCGTGGCATTGAAACCGAAAGTGACCGGGCTCGATTACTCCGGCATGGACCGGACCGACAGCGACCTCATGAACTTCCTCACCTTCGACGCGATAGAAATCGGTAACGCCGATGACCGGTTGCTCGTCTGAACCTTGATTTGAACGATGTGACTTGGCAAAGCGAACCGGCTTGAGCCAGGGGTGTCCCTCGGGAAGCAGTTCATATTGTTCGGCAATTTCGCGCTCAAATAGGTGCACCTGCGGGCAATCGATGGTCAGGGACGGGTAGGCGTTTCCGGATATGATTGACTTTGCTACGTGAATTTGGCCGGACTCGCGATCCGCAAGAGCAGCGAAGATTTCTACGCTGTCCGTTCCGTCTGGCATATGGCCGAACATTGCGGCAACGTGAGCGCCGCTTGCGACGCCGTCGAGGATAGCGCTTCGGAACTGCTGCCAATCGAGAGTCGGTACTTTCTGGATCGGGCGTGCTTCGCCATTGTGCAGGGTCAACATGCGGGGAGTCTCACTCATACGCCATTCTCCACGAAATGTGCGGCGTTTTTGAGAAGCGATTCGAGTTGGGGCGGAATGTATAGCCCAAGCAACAGCGACATGCCCAGAAACAACAGAATTGGTATTACGAAGCGCGGGGACTCGCGGAAACCGGTTGCGGTCGCCGGAGTCGAGGGCGTACCTTGGGTAACGCGCAAAACAGTTGAGCCCATACCAATGAAGACAATCGCCAGCAGAAGAAGAAACAGAGCCGCGACGACGAACTTGCCAGAGCCGATCGCGCCGTTCAAGATAGTAAATTCACTGATGAATGGCCCAAACGGCGGTGAGCCGGTGATGGCAAGAAATCCAGCCAGAAAAAGCGCACCAGACACCGGCACACGGCGAATGGCGCCTCTCACGTCATCAGTGAGTTTACTTCCAAAGGCGCGGTGAATGTTTCCCGCTGAAAGGAACAAGACGCCTTTGGTCAGTCCGTTGGTTAACAGATGCAGCAGCGCACCATACGTTGCCAACCCGCCGACACCGATACCGAGCACCAGGATTCCCATGTGTTCGACGCTTGAATAAGCAAGCATGCGTTTGAAATCACGTTGCCGGATCATGAAGACCGCGGCGACGACCATCGACAGTATTCCCGAGAAAATCAGAATCTCACGCGCGAAGGCTGCCTCGCCAGAGGCGACGCAGATACTGTAAAAACGCAAGATCGCGAGAAAAGCGCAACTTGTCACACCGCCGGCGAGCAAGGCTCCGACGAGGCCGGGCGCCTCGCCATAGGCATCCGGTTTCCACGTGTGCATAGGCGCCAATCCCATCTTTGTTCCGTAACCTACGAGCAGAAGTACGAATGCTGCATGGAGCCAGGGTTTGGAGAGATGAGGCGCAAGTTTGATCAAGTCGTCAAATTGCAGCGTCGATTCGAGACCTTCATAAAGTGATGCATAGGCGAGGAAGAATGATCCCAGCAATGCCAACGCGATACCGACCGAGCCAATGAGCAGATATTTCCAAGTGGCTTCCAGCGAACGCGTGCTGCTATTAAAAAGGAGCAGCGGGGCTGATGCCAAAGTTGTGGCTTCCATTGCAACCCACATCAAACCGAGATGGTGTGACAGCGTCATCAAAGTCATCATACCCAGCATGGACAAGAGACAAGCACAAAACAGTCGAGTCGGGCGCTCCGCTCGCAGCGACAGATATCCGGGCACATAGAGCGAACAGATGAAAAACAGAACGCTGATGAACAAGAGCACCAATTTGCCAAGTGGGTCGAGCAAAAGCCAGCCTTGAAAGCTCGACACGTTGTCGCCGGAAATCGCAAAGGCAACGAGAACAACCTGAATCAGACCTCCGAACGGCACGAGCCAGGGGCGCAGACGTCCGGACGGCAACAATACCGCGGCGACGGCAAGTAACAAGGGAACGAGAACCAAGAGCCAGACCATGATTTATTCTTTCAGAGAGCTAAGGTTGCGGGTGCTCACAGTAGAAAACTCCCGGCTGATTCGGTTGATTATGATGCCCATCACGAAGATGGCGACGAACAAGTCGAGCAGGACGCCGATCTCGACGAGAAACGGCATGGCTTCCACGAGCAGCATGCCAAAAATGAAGATGCCGTTTTCCAGCACCAGGTAGCCGACGACCTGCGTAATGGCTTTTACGCGCGTCGTCAAGATCAAGAATCCGGTCAGTGTAGTGGACAATGCCGCCGGCACGATCAGCGAACCGACATGTTCTTGAGCAATCGGAAGTGTATTCGAAAACAGCACGGCCAGGGCCGTACCCACGCCGCCCAGCAAAAGCGAGGCAATGAAACCGATGATCGGTTCAACTTCGCGGCGGATGGAAACCTCGCGAATCGCATGGAACAGCAAGCGGGGGATGAGGAGGCCCTTCAGCGCAATTGCCGCGCAAGCCATGAGCACCGCCCAAAAGGTAAACTCGTTGTGTGCCACGACGACCAGCACGCCCAGCAGGACGCCCTGAAGCGCAACCGTGTGGATCACCGTCCGCAATTGGCTCGCACCCAAGACGGCGAAATTCAGCAATAGCACCGCGACCAAGATAGGATCGATTAGTTGATACATGACATTACCTAAGTAACAGAATTATTCCGAAAGCCGAAAGCAAACATGCCGCTACCAAAAAGGTCGGCACGAACGTCAATTTAAATCGCGCCATGATTGATTCGACGACTCCGATCACCATTGCCAACGCCAACATTCCAAAAGCAAAAATGCCCCAGTCGACCCAGACGTTGCCGGAGTCAACCGGTGCGACGATTCGCAACAACAACGCGCACATCACGAACAATTTCATGGCAGCGCCATAGAGAATCATGCCCAACGCCGGACCGCTGTGGTCAAGCACCATGACTTCATGAATCATAGTCAATTCCAGATGCGTGTTCGGATCGTCAAACGGAATGCGCGAGTTTTCGACGAGCAGGACGATGAACAGGCTTGCTGCAACCAAGACCAGTGATGCGCCCGCGGCGCCCCAGCTGTTGGGCATCGGACCATCTAGCATCGTGGTCAACGACAACGATCCGGAGAGTTTTGCCAGAACCAGGAATCCGAAGAACAAAGCGGGTTCCGCCAGACACGAGAAGGTGACCTCGCGCGCTGCGCCCATGCCTTCGAATGCAGAGCCGGTGTCGAGTGCAGCGGATGCGGTAAAAAACCTTCCCAGTGCGAACAGATAGGCGAAGAAGATCAGATCGCCGCTGAATGACACTGGTGAAGCGTGGCCGCCGAACGGAATCAACAAACCGGCCAAAATTGCCGTTGCGAGTCCGACCACAGGTCCGGCGCGAAATACCCATGTCGTCGTTGCGCTGATCACTGAACCCTTTTGAAAGAGCTTGATCAGATCGAAAAATGCCTGAAATAAGGGAGGACCGACTCTTCCACCGAAAAGCGCCTTGGTCTTGCCGATTACGCCAAGCAGCAAAGGCGGCATTACCAGCAAGAGTATTACGTGGACGATGATTTGACTTTTCAGCATGGCGCTCGCTTGCTTACCTCCACAACAACAGGCAAATCAGAAACAGCACGATGTAAAATAAATAGGCGTGGATATTTCCTGCCTGCAAAAACCGGAACGATGATGTGATCTTCGCGCCAAAGCGAAAACTCGGACGCAGTACGCCATCCAGCACGATATCAGTAACGTGGCTGTGGTAGTGTGCGGCGTTTGCAAACACCGGCTGTTCGGCGGGAGTCTCGACGCGCGGTCGCAGTACCCAGGAGAACAGGGCGACGATCATCTGCGCAAATGACGAAGAAGTATATTGCATAGTTGGCGTCGGGGCGGCATATCCGCAATCCCAAGTTACACCGGAGTTGACTCCGCAGTGACGCAAGCGGCGGGCGAGAACAAAGCTACCAAGAACAATCAATACGATCAACGCCACACCGGCAATCGTCAGCCAGCCGAGCGGTGCGAGCATCGTGAGTTCCTGTCCGCTGCTAAATGCAGCCGGTTCCCATGCGCGAGTCCCGTGTTCTAACATCGGCGAGACCAGAAGCGGCGCCAATCCAATTGCAAGGCAAAAGCCGACCAATGCCAGCATCGGTCCCGTCATGGTTGATTCGGCTTCGTGTGCGTGACGTGCGTGTTCGGAGCGGGAGACTCCGAGAAACACGGCGCCGAACGCTTTGACAAAGCAGGTGACGGCGAGTGCACCAATCATTGCGAGTGCGGGTATGGCAAAGGCCGCCGCTGTCCACGTCATGGCGCTACCGGAGTTCAACGAACGAAACAGGCCGAGATAAATCAGGAACTCGCTAACAAATCCGTTGAGCGGCGGCAGTCCGCAAATCGCGGCTGCGCCGACGGCGAAATAAAGCGCTGTGCGCGGCATCGATTTGGCGAGCCCGCCGAGTTGGTCAATCTCACGTGTATGCGTAGCATGAATCACAGCGCCGGCGCTTAGGAAGAGCAAGGACTTGAACAAGCCGTGATTCCAAACGTGCAAGAGCGCGCCGGCCATCCCGAGCAGGACGAAGTCAGGGCGTCCCAATGAGCGACCGACCATTGCCAAGCCGATTCCGATTGTTATGATCCCGATATTCTCGATGCTGTGGTACGCCAACAAGCGCTTGAGGTCATGCTGGCCCAATGCAAACACAACACCCAACACGCCGGAGGTGACTCCCACAACGAGTATCATTCCGCCCCACCACAGCGGCGGGTCCAGCAAGAGCGAGCAGAGCCGCAGGAATCCGTAAATGCCGATCTTAATGAGGACGCCGGACATCAGCGCCGAGACGTGGCTGGGTGCCATAGCGTGCGCGCCTGGCAGCCACATGTGCAAGGGCATAAGGCCGGCTTTGAGGCCAAAGCCGATTAGCGCCAGTAAGAACATCGCCGTGATTACTCCAGGTGCCACGGCTCCGGCAGTCAGCGGCGCAAGCTGGAACGAACCGGTCGCGCTGTGGAGCAGTGCGAATAATCCAAAAAGGCAGAGCGTCGCGAGATGTGTCGCGATCAGGTAGACCCAACCGGCTTCCCGGACAGCGGTGTCCTTGTCTTCGGTGGTGATGAGAAAATACGCGCTAAGCGCCATGATTTCCCAGGCGACGAGAAACACGATGGCGTTGGCGGCTATCGTCACAGCGGCAAGAGCCGCAGTAACAAGCCCGTAGAAGAATCGCAGTTTCCGGCCATTGTCCGGGTGGTCGGCTTGCTTCCAATAGGAAAGCCCGTAGATGCTGCCGAGTGTGGAGATGAGGAATATCGGTAACAGGAAGATCACAGAAAGACCATCAATTGCGATGATCGAAGTTTTCGGCATCGAATACCAATATGACGCAATCGAGCCGGTAATTCCCAATACGGTGCCGAAGATGCTTAGGGCAACCGACAGCTTTTGTCCGGCGTCAGCACTGCGTTTGATCAGCAAACCAGGCGCCCCACTAATAGCGTGGAGAACAATAGCGATGATGACCAGCAGTAGCGTCACGACAACACCCACTTGCGGAAGGTCAGCCAGAAGAATGCCAAGAGCAGGACGACAACGAAGTACAACAAGTAGTAATGGATTTTACCCTGCTGTACCCAGCGCAACTGCGCAAGTCTTCCTGCCCAGCGATCAAAGAACGGCCGATAAAGGCTGCGACTCAAGGGGTCGTTATACTCCGCCGAAAGTGAGGCTTCAACAGGAAACAGCCCGTGCGGAATGGTCACGCTGGTTTTGGGCTGCAATGATCTTGGAAGTAACCGCGATACCGCCAACTCCGAAAATGACTGTCCCGTATATTGCATTCGCGGTGTTGGCGCAACATAGCCGCAGTCCCAGGTGGAGGCGGATATCAACTTGGAGCGCTTCTGCAATATCAACAGGAACAGAGCAATCGCGCCAATCGAAATCCAGACGACGATATTCAGTGTTCCGAGTGTCGACAGGGATGGCAATGCCGTGTCAGTCGATAGTCCGAAGACCTGATGAATAGGGCGTGAAATTGCCGAAACGAGTATTCCGGGGACTACAGCGAAGGTCACACACAGCAGAGCGAGAACAACAAGCGGTGCCGTCATCCTTCCGGCTGATTCGTGAGCGCGGCGTGCTTGATCGCAGCGACCTTCGCCGAGCAACGCGATGCCGATGATGCGAACGAAGCAAATCAAAGCAAGTCCGCCGACGAGTGCGAGTCCGCCAACAGCGAATAAAACTACAACACGACTTACGCCGGCAAATTCCAGCCCGCCGTGGAGCATCGCCATATAGATGAGCCATTCACTGACAAAACCGTTCAGCGGTGGAACTGCGGCAATTGCCAATGCTCCCACGACCATCGTGATGCCGGTGCGCGGCATCCGCTTCAACAAGCCGCCGAGCCGTTCCAGATTTCTCGATCCGGCTCCGTGCAGGACGCTACCAGAACACAAGAACATCAGTCCTTTCATCAGCGAGTGATTCCAGATATGCAACATTCCGCCGGTCAAACCGAGTACAGCGACAAATGTGTGCCCGCTCGTAATTCCCCACAAACCAACGCCGAGCGCAAGTGTTATTAACCCGATATTTTCGATACTGGAGTAGGCGAGGGCACGTTTAAGGTCGCGTTGAACCAGCGCCAGCGAAATGCCGAGCAAACCGCCCGTGAGCCCAATTGCGACCAGAGTCGGTCCCCACCATTGTGCGGGTTGACCAAGGAACGTCAGTGTTCGGAGAATGCCGTAAATGCCGATCTTAATCATCACGCCGGACATCAACGCCGAGACATGGCTTGGAGCGGCTGGATGCGCCTCGGGTAGCCAAACGTGCATCGGTACAAATCCTGCTTTTGCCCCGAAGCCAATTAACGCGAGGACAAAGACAATGCCGCTGACGGCTGGGCTAAGGCTACCGGCGACGCCGAAGAAGTCAAAGTCAAGTGAGTTTGCGTGACGCCCCAGCAGCAGGAACATCGCGAGCAGAAATGCCGCGCCGAGATGAGTGGCCACCAGGTAGATCCAGCCCGCGACGCGCACTTCCCGCTTCTCATGCTCGAATGTCACCAAGAAAAACGCAGAGATCGACATAACTTCCCACGCGACCAAAAACAGCACAGCGTTGCGCGCGACCACTACCAACACCATGCTTGCCACAAAAATACTCAAGAAGAACCAATGGGGTGCAGTTCGTTTCGTGCTGCTGTATGGCCGCAGATATTCACTGCCATATACTGCGGCCAGCGCCGAGAGCGCCAAGATAGGAATTAGGAAGAATGCCGACAGTGGGTCGATTTGGACATGGAATGAACCGCCGGGTATACGCCAAGGAAACTCAACCGAATCCACATTGCCGTCGAGAAGACTGGCTACGGACGGCCATAACCCGATTAGGGATCCAAACAGAATTCCGCCCGCGCCGAAAATTGTAGTCAGGCGCGAGTTCGCCTTAACGACGAGAGTCGCCATGCCGCTACCGATTAGGACCGCGACAGCGATGAGGAGAATTATCATTGCTGTTGTTTGGGGGAGTTACGGACGGCAGGCCGCTGGATGGTGGCCTCGACTCGACGCGCTTCGTTTAGTATGTCGGCGGCGGCGGCTTTTCGAATTATTGCGGCTTTAAATCCCGGATCCTGCAGGCCATAAGCCAGCCGCGAGAGCACGTGCAAATGAATCCGCACCGTTGGACTGATTAACCCGAACAATGCAAAGACCGGTTTGCCGTCAATCGCGCCAAAATCAACCGGCGAGTTCAGGAAACAGAGGCTGACGATTGGTTGATTCACGTGAAGCACCACCGGGTTTCGCACGTGGGGAATAGCGATACCGTCACCGATACCGGTCGATCCAACCGATTCGCGCGCAAGAAGAACCTCGAAGAGAAATTCGGGATCGGCGTCTTCGGGCAGGGGCAAGTTCTTGACTACGGCGCGCAACGCAGATTCGCGGTCAGAGGCAACGACATTGTGAAAAACACCGCCGACTTCAAGGGCGGTAGCGAGACCAGGGAGAGTCGCCCCGTTTTTGAGTTCGGCGAAAATCTCGCTTGAAAGCGGAATCTGGTGAGCAGTGGCCCATTCCAGCAATTCGGCGCGATTCAGGCGATATTGTCCGCGGACCTCCTGCGCAGGTAAGCCCTTATCCTGTATCCACTGGCGGATCTTGTTCTCCGACACGGAGAACAGTTTAGCGGCATCACGGATGCGTAATTCCATTATATTATGTCTTTCCCAGCTATCGGTTTAACACTAATGTAGGACAAGTCAAACTTTAAAATTGTGATACAAAAGTCAATCAATTTCGAACCAGTTTTTTGCGTGGCAATCGTCAATATGAGAAAACATCAATTTGAATTGCATCTATTGATTCACTCGAAGGTACGACAAAGGTCGGGGGCGAGAGAGGTTTGAATCAAAAAGCTCTCTGCTGAAGCAAAAGATTCCGCCCGCGTTGCGATTTGGCGGGACGAGTTCAGTTTTATAAACCAATCAGCCGATAAACGTGTAAAACGCTACACAATTATTGCGACTTATATCTTCTTTCGACATAGGAGCCAATGAAACGCTTTTTGATCATTCTGTATGCTGCAACGCTCATTACGATCGGGTACTTCCTGATCTCGGGGCTGGATTATTATCGAACCGCCTATATTGATCGCCCACACCACGAGGACTATCGCGCTTTCAGGCCGGCGGGAAATTTGGGAATTGCATTTGGTTATGTCGGTTCGATCATGATGATACTGATGCTCACTTATTCGTTGCGTAAACGCACGAAACTGCTGGGCAAGAGAGTGTCATTGCGAAGCTGGCTGCAACTGCACATTTATCTCGGAGTCTGCGGCCCGCTCTTCATTATATTGCATTCGTCATTCAAAGTGCAGGGACTGATTGCCGTGGCGTTTTGGTCAATGATTGCGGTCGCGTTGAGCGGTTATGTGGGCCGCTATCTTTATCAACTGATCCCCCGCAATCAAGAGGGCGATGAATTGACTATGGTTGAAATCGACAAACAGATGCAGTTGACGACGCAGGTTTTGCGGGAAAAGTACGGTTTGGCGCCGGAACAACTGGCGCAACTTGAGACGTTGGCGAAACGGATGATTTCGACTGAAGGCTCGTTTGTCAAATTGCTGATTGGGGCGATCATCGCTGACCTTACCAGTCCAATTCTCGCCCGCCGCCTGATGAAGGAGATGAGACGATCGTTTTCATCGGTCGATCGCGGGCTCAAAGGTCTTGTGCGGCTCGCTTTAGAGCGTGCCTCGCTGGCGCGGCGTATCGAAATGCTCGACAGGACGCGCGAGGTATTTCACTACTGGCATGTTATCCACAAGCCGTTTGCAATCATCATGTACTTGATTATGGGAGTTCACATCGGAATTGCGGTGTGGACCGGATTTGCGGGATTATCGTAAGCCATGCCTCGCCCTATTTTCAACTTGATCGTTGGTGCCGTCATGGTTCTTTCCGCGGCGACGAGCTATGCGCAACTGTCACCAGGAGATCTGTCGCAAGCGCACAGCCATCTTGAGGGTCTGGACAATTGCCGCGCGTGTCATGGTTCAGATCGAAAACAAATCAGTCCCAACTGTCTTACCTGCCATACTTTAATTCAGAAGCAACTTAATGAAATTGACGGACTGCACGGGAGCAACCAATATAAGGTGTGCGAAGAATGCCATGTCGAACACCATGGTCGCGATTTCGCGTTGGTGTATTGGAAAGATGGCGAGGCTGCCTTCGACCATTCGCTGACGGGATACGATTTAAGCGGGGCGCATAAGCCGCTGAAGTGCCGACAGTGTCATACTGCCAAGAACGTCGCACCTAATCTAATGGAGGGTAATGCAAAGAAGGATCCGATTCGGACGTTCCTCGGGTTATCGACGGAATGCAGAAACTGTCATTTTGATGAGCATCGCGGTCAAGTCTCCAACCGGTGCGAGACGTGCCATTCGAATACTGCGTGGAAGCCGGCTGTGTCTTTCGACCACCAAAAGGCAAAGTACCATCTGACGGGCCTGCACCAGAAAGTAGAATGTGCGAAATGTCATCTGATCGTTAGTGACCAGACAACGACTGCCGACTCATCGTATCAGAAATTTACCGGACTGAATTATTCCGAGTGCAGTTCATGCCACAAGGACCCGCATGCAAATCGCCTCGGGCCAAATTGCTCGGGATGTCACAGTACCGACGGCTGGCGAAGCGTCAACAACAGCAAATTCGATCATAGCAAAACACGTTTTCCGCTTATGGGGCAGCATGCAGCGCTTCAATGCGCGAAGTGTCATAAGCAAGAGGAAGCACGCAAAGCGTTGGCATTTTCGAACTGCGGCGATTGCCACAGCGATTTTCACAATGGTGCATTTGCCAGTAGTGCCGGTGGAGCAAAGTGCGAACGATGCCACAATGTGGACGGATTTCGTCCTGGAATCTTTACAGTTGAGCAACACGACAGCTGTGACTATCCATTAAGAGGTGCGCATCTGGCGGTTCCCTGCGATGGCTGTCACATGACTTCAACAGCAGGTCAGACTCCGCGCCAATACAGATTTGTTTTCAATGAGATTGCCTGTAAATCGTGCCATAAGGATCCGCACAAGGGTAAGGCGGACAAGTGGGTGAACAGCGGTGGTTGCGAAAGCTGTCACAATGTCGAGAGTTGGAAGGAGTCTTTCTTTGCTCACGACTCTACAAAATTTCCACTTACCGGTAAGCATAGAGGCGTCAAGTGTCTTGACTGTCATGGGAACAAAAAAGATAGAACTGATGTATCACTTTTGACTTTCGAGCTACTGCCAAGAAACTGCAACGAATGTCATAAAGATATTCATGGTGGGCAGTTTGTCGTTGACGGACAAATTGCATGTGACCGTTGTCATCAGACTGACAATTGGAAGGCCTCGAAATTTAACCATGACCGAGATTCGCGGTATCGTTTGGAGGGTGCGCATGCCAAGGTGCCATGCGGTGAATGTCACAGAAATGTCATTCAAGAATCGACTGTTTTAGTCCGATACAAACCATTAGGTACTGACTGTAAGGACTGCCACGACTCCAAGACCGGTAAACTCTAATTCTGGACGGTGTCAAGATGACTCTCTTAAGAGTCTGCCTGACAATTGCTTTCGCTGCCGGACTCACAATTCTTGCCATCGCCCAGGGTGATAACCCGCACGGCGATATCAAGTTTGATTGTGCGAGCTGCCACTCGACCGGGAACTGGAAAGAAATCCCGGCTGATACCAAGTTTCGTCACGACGAGACCGGATTTCCGCTTTCGGGCAAACACAAACAGATCAAATGTATTGCCTGCCATAATGACTTGACCTTTGCGAAGACACAAGATGAGTGCGCATCTTGCCATGCCGATCCGCACAATGGACAGTTAGGATCGACTTGTCAGAATTGTCACACGACTCGCGGTTGGCAAAATGAGCAAGAGGTATTCGAGGTTCATGCTACGCGCGGCTTCCCGTTGATGGGAGTCCACGCGATTGTGGATTGCCAATCTTGCCATCAAGGGCAATTGAGCGAGCAATATGCCGGTACTTCGGCAGAATGCCAGTCGTGTCACGAAAGCGACTTCACATCGACGACAGACCCGAACCATGTTTTAGCTGGATTCGACAGCGATTGTGTGCAGTGCCATCGTTCGTCGGCAGTGACCTGGGAAGGGGCAAGATTCGATCATCCACCGACGCCAATTCTCGAAGGCGGGCATCAGGGTCTTGACTGCGCCAGTTGTCATGCGACCCAATTTGCCGGAACGCCGACTGATTGTTATTCCTGCCACAGCGCCGACTATCTCGACGCACCCGACCCCGATCACGAAGCTGCGAATTTTTCTCAAGACTGCAGTACATGCCACAAGATGACGGCTTGGACTCCTGCGACATTCGATCACAATGTGACGAGCTTTGCGCTTGAAGGCGCACACGCAAAGGTTCAGTGTCAGGACTGTCACAGCAGTTCCTACACCAACACTGCCAGCGACTGTTTCAGTTGCCACAGTTCAGCATTTGCCGAGGCAAACGAGCCGGACCACACGGCGGGAAATTTCGATCATAATTGCACGACTTGTCACAACATGAATGCCTGGGAGCCGGCAGACTTCGATCACAGTGCCACAAGCTTCGCCTTGACCGGCGCCCATACATCGCTGGCTTGTCAGAACTGTCACAGCGGCGGGTACACGAACACGGCATCGGACTGTTTCTCTTGTCACGGCGCCGGATTTGCGGCGACCGACAATCCGGATCATGAGGCGGCGGATTTCAGCCACGATTGTCAGCAGTGTCATACGACAACTTCCTGGCAGCCGGCGGAGTTCGATCATGATCAAACCGGTTTCGCCATTAACGGCGCGCATATCGATTTGCAGTGCCAGTCATGTCACAGCGCGGGATACACCAACACAGTCAACGACTGCTATTCCTGTCACCAGATGGCGTTTGCGGCGGCGACTGATCCAAATCATGTGACAAACGGATTGGGTCACGACTGCATAGGTTGTCATACGACGGCCGGCTGGGTGCCGGTTGATCCACGGGGTTACGATCACACGCTTACCGGATTTCCGCTTGAGGGCGGGCACGTCGGTCTGGAATGTCAGTCGTGTCACTCCGGCGGATATGCTGATACTTCTCCGCAGTGTTTTTCGTGCCATTCCGGCAACTTTGCGCAGGCGGATGATCCGGACCATGAGGGCGGCAACTTCGACCACAATTGCCTCACATGCCATTCCAATGCGGCGTGGACGCCGGCGATATTCGATCACAACCAGACGCAGTTTGCCCTGACCGGCGCGCACCAGACGTTGGCTTGCATCTCCTGTCACGGTTCGGGCTATGTTGGCACATCCACCCAGTGTTTTGATTGCCATGGCGCGGCGTTTACCGCGGCAACGGATCCGAATCACGTAGTGAATAACTTCGACCACGATTGTTCAGGCTGTCATTCGACTGCAGCGTGGCAGCCGTCCTCATTCGATCACACAGCAACGGGGTTTGTCTTGACAGGAGCGCATGCATCGACGAATTGCATTTCGTGTCATTCGACAGGTTACACGAATACACCGACCTTGTGCTTTGATTGTCATAGCGGTGATTTTGCCGCAACAACGAATCCGGATCATGAGCAGAACAACTTTGATCACGACTGCACGAGTTGTCACTCGACGACGGCATGGCAGCCGTCCTCATTCGATCACGCGTCAACCGGGTTCGTCTTGACGGGCGCGCACACGTCGACAAATTGCATTTCGTGTCATTCGACCGGTTACACGAATACACCGACGTTGTGCTTTGACTGCCACAGCGGTGATTTTGCCGGGACGACTGATCCAGATCATGAACTGAACAATTTTGACCATGACTGCACGAGTTGTCATTCCACGACAGCATGGGAGCCGTCCTCATTTGATCACTCGACGACTGGGTTCGTACTAACCGGAGCGCACACGTCGGCAAATTGCATTTCATGTCATTCGACTGGCTACACGAATACACCGACGTTGTGCTTTGATTGCCACAGCGGTGATTTTGCCGGAACGACTGATCCGAATCACGTGCAGAATAACTTTGATCATGATTGCGCCACATGTCACTCGACGAATGCGTGGGAGCCGGCAGACTTCGACCACAGTCAGACTTCATTCAATTTGACGGGTGCGCATACTTCACTGGCTTGCATATCCTGTCATGCCAGCGGATACGTGAGTACTCCAAGTCTGTGCTTTGACTGCCACAGCGGTGATTTTGCCGGAACGACAGACCCGAATCATGCACAGAATAATTTCGACCACAATTGCAGCACCTGTCATACCACGACCGCGTGGGAACCGAGCAATTTCAACCACAGCACCACGGGATTTGCGTTGACCGGTGCGCACACTTCGCTGGCCTGTATCTCGTGTCATGCCAGCGGATATGTGAGCACACCGAGCCTGTGCTTTGACTGTCATCAGGGAGACTTCGCCTCGACGACTGACCCGGACCACGAGCAGAATAACTTCGATCACAATTGCAGCACTTGTCATACGACGACCGCGTGGGAGCCCAGCAATTTCGATCACAGCTCAACCGGTTTTGTCTTAGCCGGGGCGCATGCGACAACGGCGTGCGTGACCTGCCACACTGCGGGCTACACAAATACGCCGAACACCTGCATCTCCTGCCACCAGGCGGATGTCACCGCTGCCGTCAATCCGAATCACGCCAGCGCTGGCTTCGATAATAACTGCGCGACCTGTCATGGCACTTCGAATTGGCAGCCCGCCAATTGGAATCATACTACAACAGGCTATGTTCTGGGGGGGGCGCATACATCGCTGCAGTGCATTTCCTGTCATTCAGAGACATATGTCGGCACCAGCCAAACATGCTACGGCTGCCACTCCGGTGATTTCACCGCAGTGACAGATCCAAATCATGTAGTGAATAATTTCGATCAGCTGTGTACGAACTGCCACAGCACGACGGCGTGGACACCGGCGACATTTGACCATAACCTAACGCAGTTCCCGTTGACGGGCGGTCATTCCGGGCTGCAATGCCTCTCCTGTCACGGTGCCGGTTACACCAATACCTCCGCTGCATGTTTTTCGTGCCATCAGGGTGATTTCGAGGTGGTCACTGATCCGAATCACGTGACGAATAACTTCGATCATAATTGTGTGACGTGCCATACGACAACCGCTTGGACACCGTCGACGTTTAATCACAGCACAACGGGATTCGCGCTAACGGGCGGCCATACGGGATTGCAGTGTGTTGCCTGCCACTCGGCGGGATACACGAACACTCCGGCAGACTGTTACAGTTGCCATCAAGGTGACTTTGCTGCGGTCACCGATCCCAATCACGTTACCAACGGCTTCTCGCACTTATGCACTGAATGTCACACGACCACAGCCTGGTCACCGGCGACTTTCAATCACAGCACGACCAGTTTCCCGCTTACTGGCGCACATGTCGGACTTATGTGTATCGCCTGTCATTCAGGTGGTTATGTGGCGACACCGACGCTGTGCTTCTCGTGCCATCAAGGTGCTTATGATGGCACTACCAGCCCGGATCATACGGCGGCGAATTTCCCGACCGATTGCCAGACCTGTCACACAACGACAGCGTGGACCCCGGCGAACTGGAATCACGACACGCAGTACTTCCCGATTTACTCGGGCAAACATCGGGAAAAATGGGACAACTGTAATGACTGCCACGTCAATGCCGCCAACTACGCGGTTTTTGAATGCATATTCTGTCACGAACACAACCAGACCGATATGGCTAACGACCACCAGGGTCGTCCCGGATACGTCTGGCAAAGCGCGGCCTGCCTGAACTGTCATCCCGATGGAAGCGATTAGATGACGCGCTACTCTTTGTTGCTACTCATTTCCATCTCGACTATTGCTTTTCTGTTTGCGAGTGCGCCGATCTCTAACGCGGAAGAGACGCCGCTTCCCGCAAGTTACCGAATCAAGTACCGTTCGATCGATCGCGTGTACCTTGAAGGCGGCAAGGCGGATGGCCTGATGCAGGGCGATAAGGTTGGGTTCTATCTCGGCGACAGTCTTGTTGTCATGCTGGAAGTGGCATATGCTTCCGATCATTCGGCGTCGTGCAAGATCATCAGCGGTGAGGCGGAGCTTAAGACTGGTCAGATGCTGTCAGTAATTAGCAGGATCGAGAGACCGGAAGTGGTGTCAATCGACAGCGCCGGTGCTGGAGTGACGACAGCAACAACCGTTACGCCAACGACATCGACCACGCGACCTAAACGCGACAGCAGAGTGACCCGTGTTTATGGATCAGCGGCGCTTCAGTGGATGACACAACACGATCAATCGGGTGGCGGCATTGACTTCAATCAGACGACTATGCGGCTCAATCTGCGCGCCAGCAATCTCTGGTCACAACCGATGACACTGGTTGTTCGTACGCGCGGACAATATGACGACCGCACACGCAGCTATTCCTCGGGAGCGCCGAACAGCGAGTGGGACAACCGCATATATGAATTCTCTCTATCTTATGGCGGTAGCGACAACACAACCACATTTCAACTGGGACGAATTCTCCCACGTCACTTGACGCGTGTCGGCTATGTTGATGGAGGCGCGGTTGACCTTCATGCGGGTTCAGGCTGGCATGTCGGACTGTCGGGCGGAGTCAAGCCGCGTTGGCAGTATTCTTCCGACGAGGTAACGTTGCAGAAATATGGCGTCTATGCAGGTTACGAGAATCAAAGGCACGGCAACGTACAGTTTGATCAATACGTGGCGTTCGCCGGTGAGTATCACGGTGGCGACATTAGCAGGGAGTTGCTGAATTTGCAGGGGACGCTGAAAGCCGGCAACAGCTTGTGGTTTAACAACCAGTTTGAGGTCGATATCAATCGCAGTTGGCGAAAGGAAAAGAGCGGCAAAAGCCTGGATCTGTCCAGTGTTTACCTGAACGCGCGCTGGAGGGTCAGCAAGCAGGTCTCGCTGGGATCATCATATGACACCCGCCGCAACTATTGGACATACATTCAGCAGTCGATTGCCGACAGTCTCTTTGATGATCAACTCCGGCGCGGCGCGAGAGCCGATCTCAACCTTAGTCTGCCGTACCAGTTCATTCTGAATTCACAGGTTGGTTACCGTAAGGCTGCCGAAGAAGCCGACCCGACGATTTCGCTCGTATTTTACGCGAGCAAATCAGGCATACCGACATCGCAAACCCGGTTGAGCGCGCGCTACTCCAAATTCAACGGACCGAGCAACGACGGCTACAACTACAGTGTCCGTCTCGCACAACGATTCGGCGAAAAGTTGACGCTTGAGGCTGCCAATGGACTTTACCGCTATGATCTGGCGCTGAATAACGATTCGCGCAGCAATCGCTGGTGGGAAGGGGTTTTTCGTCTCGAGGCCCTGCGTAACTGGTATGCGGATTTACTTTATCAGCACAATTCCGGCGACGACACTCATGGGTACACGCTACGTGCTGAAATCGGCCGGCGATTCTAATGCGGAAGTGATTGAGAGAATAGTGTGGAAACAGTCTATACCTGGGTCATAACAATTGCGGTATCGTCAGTTATTCTCGGCGTATACGTTCGCAAATTTTTAGTCGAACGCAAGAGCGCCGCCGAACGCAAAGCGGAAGCGCGCGCTTTGGGGATAGACCGTCCGCGATCGCAGTTTCCATTTATCAATACGAGTCTTTGCATCGGCTGTGGAACCTGTACAATGGTGTGTCCCGAGGGTGATGTGATCGGCATTGTGCATGGAGTCGCGACAATCATTAACGGCGAACGCTGCGTCGGGCATGGCGCTTGTGAGAAAGAGTGTCCGGTCGGGGCGATCAAGGTCGGTCTTGGCGATGTCCGCAGCCGACCAGACATTCCGGTGTTAAGCAAGACGATGGAAACGACGGTTCCGGGCATCTTTATCGCGGGCGAGTTGAGTGGAATTTCATTGATTCGTAATGCCGTCAGTCACGGCAAGTTGGTCATCGATACGATAGCAGACCGGATAAGAAACCAGGGATTACGGCACGAATACGCGGTTATTATCGTAGGTGCCGGACCGGCCGGTATCACAGCGGCATTGCGGGCACAGGAACTGGGCCTGCGCTATTTGCTTATCGATCAAGATGATCTCGGCGGTGCCATCCGCCATTATCCGCGCAACAAACTGGTGATGACGCAACCATTGGATTTGCCGTTGTATGGCCAACTCAAGAAGGATGAGTACAGCAAAGAGTTTCTGGTCGATTTGTGGGATCAATTGCGCACGAAGATTTCCGGCAGTTTTCACGGCAACGAAAAATTGATCGGAGTGTCACGCGATCCACAAGGATTTGTCGTCGCGACCAATCGGACGACTTACGGGTGCGCCAATGTTTTGATGGCGATTGGGCGTCGCGGCACGCCGCGCCAACTCAATGTCGATGGCGAAGAACTGCCCAAGGTGATGTATCAGTTGGTCGATGCGCGATCGTACAGCGGCCGTGATCTGTTGATCGTTGGCGGCGGTGATTCAGCAATCGAAGCTGCCGTTGGACTGGCTCGGCAGGCGAACAATCGCGTCACAATTTCATATCGCCGCGATGCGTTTTATCGAATCAAGAAGAAGAATGAGAATGCGGTCACCAAATTGATGCAAACCAACAAGATCAAGGTCGTGTTCGATTCACAAGTAAAGCGAATCGGTTCCGACAAGGTTGTCTTGATCACCAAAACCGGCGAAGTCACGCTCGTCAACGATTATGTGTTCATCTTTGCAGGGGGCGACCCGCCGTATGAATTTCTTAAAGGTATGGGCATACAATTCGGGGGCGAAAAGAAGGAACCCTCGCGGTCATCAACAGCCTCGCCACTAACACCATAAATGACAGTCTCGTTCGAAGCAATCTGGGCTCGGGTAGTTGAAGGTTGAAATGTCGCGAAAGCTGGCGAGAACTTGGTTGGATAATGAATTGGAGCCTTTCGGGAAGCCAGGAATACAAGCTCCCCGAAGCGGACATTCTCAGAACATTTTCAAACCTCATCAAGTACTCTCAGACTGCTGTGTGAGACATCGATATTGGTTGGTCGGAACGCCCAGGTTTGCATTGAGCCACCGAACAAGGCCAATTCTGAAAGCGGCCAAATGATCAGTGCTCTAGATATCATGGTGCCAATGCCGTTCAAGAGATACTTGAAATTGTCGCGCGAAGCCCTTGTTGCTCACAGTAAGTGCTACAGGCCCTCATTCGCCGCAATTCAAATGAGGCTTGTCGCAGTTCGCGAAAAGCAATCTTGAGAAGAACTTCACTACCGTAAGCTATCACCCGATCGCAGTAAACACCTCCTCCACCGAAATTCTTCGACGATTGCACGGAAGAGGTACTTCTATAAATGCATGTGACCTTTCGCCTGAAACCGGCATCGGAGTTCGCTCAAGCGATGTAGCTCCCTTTTCATCCCTTTGGACGATGGAATTCCCTGTGCATTCTCCGTAACTCTCTATAGTGCTTAGACAGTACAAGGTGCCTGCTAAGAGTCTCGCCCCAGTGCCTTTGATATCTTGAGTTCTCTCACCTTGAACAGGAGACAACGTGTTTAGAAAAATCAGTGTCGGACTATTGTTAGGGATTCTCGTGCTATTTCCGTTGACGGCCAAGAGTCAACCGAGCGTCTACATTGGTCCGCATGTCGGAATGCAGAAGTCACACGATGCCGAAGACGCAAACTATCTTGTCGGCGCCACTCTTCGGCTGAAACTAATGCCGGTTATCGGAATCGAAGGCGACATCGGATACCGGCAGGAGAAATATGGTTCGGGTGCATTAACTGCGCGGAGTTGGCCGGTAACCGTTACGGGCCTGCTTTATCCACTGCCGTTCATCTATGGAGGCATAGGCGGCGGCTGGTACAATACAACTTTTGACTATTCGGATCTCTACAATGATGCCGGAATCGACGATGAGACCAAACGTGAGTTCGGGTGGCACCTGGTCGCCGGGCTCGAATTGCCGGCCTCGTCAAAATTCCGGGTCTTCGGTGATATCCGCTATGTGTTTCTCGAATACGATTTCAAGGACTTGCCAGACGCAGTATTGGATGGTGCCAAGTCCGATTTCTATTCAATAAATGTTGGTGTGTTATTCCGTCTTTAGAACGCACAAGCCGGTAACACACCCCGATGTTAACCGAAAGGAGATTCTCATGCTTTGGACAGTAGCAGTAATACTTCTGATTCTGTGGGCTCTGGGCCTGGTGACAGGCTACACGATGAGCGGGTTCATTCACATTCTGATTGTCATTGCGATCGTCGCAGTTCTGGTCAGGATAATTTCCGGCCGTCGACTGTTTTGACGCGGCTTGTGGCTCGAAAGGAGCAACCATGAAGACAATGACGATTGTCGGCATCATACTAATTGCGCTTGGCGTAATTGGCCTCATTTATGGAGGGATAACATATACCTCCAGCAAAGATGTCGTCGATCTTGGACCGATTGAAATCCAGGTCGATGAGAAAAAAGAAATCCCTTTGCCGCCAATACTTGGCGCCGCAGCAGTTGCCATCGGAGCGGCGATGTTAGTTATGGGAAGGCGACGATCAGCATAAGGATAGCGAGGTGGGGAAGGTCGGAGGCTTGTGGGCAGTCCGCCTAGCGCGCGGTAGCTGACCAGTTAACCCGGCAGAATGTTCCGGACCGCCAATTAATCGCTAATAGCATTGAAGCTGTAGTGGTTTTGGCATCAAAACATCATGAAGAGTGAGATACGAAATCACTCGAGAAAGTTAGACAATGAAGATAACCAAGAAATTCAGCGTGTTCCTGGGCCTTACGATGATGATGACTTTGTTCTCGGCAGTATTCATCACCGGTTGCAGTGACGACGAGCCGAACGGTCCGTCAGCCGACACAACGGCGCCAACAGTGTTGTCCACCAATCCGATCAACGGTGCAACCGGCATGGCACTCATAAATGTGACCTTTAGCGAAGCGATGAGCGCCGCGACGATCAGCCAGACGTCATTCACAGTCAAGGGTCCTGGCACGACTTCGGTGGGTGGTTTTGTCTCATATGATGCTGAAAACCATCGGGCAACATTCGTTCCGAACAACAATCTTGCGCTGGCAACGGTATTCACGGCAACGATCACCGGCATCGCGAAAGATCAGTCCGGTAATGCTCTGGCCAGCGACTATGTCTGGAGTTTCACCACGTTCGATGCGACGATTGATCAGCTGCCAGTCGTACTCGAGTCAACCGCCGACTTTGCAGTACTTGCCGGAGCGACAATTGTCAGCACGGGTGCTACTTTCATAGCCGGAGATGTCGGGCTAAGCCCGGGCGCCGCGATCACCGGTTTTCCTCCGGGAGTCATTGTGGGTACAAACCATATTGGTGATCCCGAAGCCACCCAAGCTAAGCTGTTTTTGACCGCCGCTTACAATAGTGCTGCGGGACGGTCATCGGGTGCAGTTACGCTGGCCGGTAATATCGGCGGAATGACTTTGCCTTCGGGTCTTTATAAGTCGACGTCCGGACTTGAGATCTCTTCCGGTGACCTCACACTTGACGCCAAAGGAAATTCCAGCGCGATTTGGATATTCCAGATAGCTTCAACGCTCGTCACTACCTCGGATCGCAAGGTGATTCTTAGCGGAGGAGCAAAGGCCGCCAACGTCTATTGGCAGGTCGGCACTTCGGCAACTCTGGGAACGACGACCGCATTCTCGGGAGTCATCATGGCTGACCAATCGATCACTTTGAATACCGGCGCCTCGCTGGAGGGCAGAGCCTTTGCACGCACTGGAGCGGTCACGCTAAATGGAAATACCATCGTCAAGCCGACCCCGTAAGTAGGCGGTCAATGGCCAAGAGATAGATAATCGCGCTGAAGCGATTTGTCGGGCAGTCGGGATGCAAATGCTGTTGTGGGTATCAAGTTGAGCATCCCGGCTCACGACAGTGCGCAATTGGTTTGACGTGCGTCATGGTTGCATTACCCAGGTCATGACACACAATCTCGTAGTGATCAAGAAAGGAAGTGGATATGGGAGACAAGGGTGGAAAGAAAGACAAGGAGAACGGCCAGACGCAGAAGAAAAGCAAACACGATCAGGACGAGAAGGAACGACAAGACAAGCAGCCGAAGCGGGATCAATAAGTCGACTCAACCATTGGCAGTTTGCCCGATGACAATGAGCACGAAGAGCAGATCCTGATTGCAAAAGACGGCTGGTCTCAGAGGGGGCGGCAGCCCTTTCTATTCCGTAGCTTCTTGATGTACACGCCATTAATGAAGCGAGAGCGCCGTTGCGGCGCCCTCGTTCACTGGTAGAAGTAGGCAGGGCCCTATTGGCCGCATTTCGCGCACGGCATGTCACCGTTTGCGAAGAGGAACTCAAGAAGGATTACGGCGTCGGAGATGTTGGTCATTTCGTCACAATTGACATCTCCGTCAGCCGGTAGTGTGCCATTGGAGAAAATGTAATTCAATAGATAGATTGCGTCCCTGACATCGACTGCTCCGGATGAGTCTTCGTCACCGCAAACACCTGCGGCAGCAGCACTGAAGTGTGATATCTCCGACCAGCTAGACCAGTCGGCGCCATCTGATGCCCGTGCGCGCCACGCGTATTGCTTGCCGGGCGCCAAATCACTTGGCACTGCCCAGAAAGTCGTCGCGGAATCTGCTGATACCGTGGTTGACTTCAGAACGACTGTGGTGTCGTTACCGTCATAAATCTCGAATTGATATGAGATCGAATCACCTTCGGGATCAACGGAGCTTGCTGCACCAAGGTACTGGGTTGATAATTGAACTACAGCATCATCAAGCGGGTTTTCGAGACTTGGCGATGATGGTGCACGATTTGTCCTAAAACTCTGCAGAGCCGTCCAAGCCGACCACGCCTGTCCATCGTAAGCGCGGGCACGCCAGGTATATTTCGTGGCGTAGTTAAGGGTAATCGATACAGTCCATATTGTGGAAGTTGCTCCAGAGTTGACCATTGGCGATTGCGCCCGGCGGATGGTTCCTGCGCCGTTGTACACTTCGAACCGATAGGTCAACGCGTTCCCATCGACATCGACCGCATTACTGACGACAAGATTTGGCGTCATGTCCGAGACGCGAACGGAGTTGATCGGAGAGACTGGAGTCGGTGTCCCCGGCGCGGTATTACTACTGGTCGTAAACGTCCTGTACGCAGAGAAGTTGGAGTACAAAGTTCCGTCGTAGGAACGAGCGCGCCAATAGTAGGTGGTTCCGCTTCCGAGGCTGGGACTTACGGTCCAGGAACTGGTTGAGCCAGTACCCTGCGTCACACCCGTCGCCTGCGCAGTTATCGTGGCAAAGCTTGATGAAGTGGATACCTGGAAATTGTAGGTCATCGCGTTCCCTTGCGCGTCGGTCGAGTTGTTGAGTATTAACGCCGGGGTAAGAGTCGATACGGTTGCGCCGGTTGCTGGACTTGACAGCGTCGGTACAGTAGGTGCAGTATTAGCGGCCGTGGTGCCAAAGACATCAATTTCAGTGAGCCACACGACGGCCGGGTAGGTCGCCGGTCCCATGTTGACAGGTTGATAATAGCGCATACGCGTGGTTGCGACTGGTGCAATGTCGACGAAAGTGCAACTATCACCGACGACGCTATTGACAGTCGAGACATCACTAAATGCCGAGCCATTCCAAATTTGGATTCGGAACTGCTGTGAAGTCATCCAGCGTTGCTGGTATGCGTTCCACGCCCAATACACAGCTACTCGCTCAATCGTCCGACTCGTTCCCAAATTGAATTCGACCCAGTGTGCCAAAGTTGCGCTTTCGGTTGCCCAGGTGGAAGTTTCCGCGCCAAAAGGATTGTAGTTGCCGTCGGAAATTGTTGCCGAGCTGAAACCGGTATAGGAACTCGACACGATCGGAGAGATCCCATCCGCAATGCTGTTTGCGGTCGTGAAGACGTAGTCACCGCTGATCGCTTCGTTGCCGGCGGCATCACGAGAGCGAACCCGGAAATGATATGTCGTCATCGAATCCAGCCCGGTGATGACTTGCTCGTGATCTGTCGTTAGTGTCGAAAGAAGAGTTGTCGAGGAGCCGTAGGAAACCGTCGTTCCATAATTGATCTGCGTCGAGGCCGCTTCGTTGGTCGTCCACAAAATCACCGCCGATTTGTTAGTGATCTCCGTTGCTAAAACATTGGAAATTACCGGCGGCGTAGCATCGCCGGAGGAGGCGGTTGTAAAAGTCCGGCTCGCCGACCATGCGCTCCAGCCGCAGGCATTCTGGGCGCGCATCCGCCAGTAGAACACCGTCCCGGCTGTTAAGCCGCTTACGGAGTATGTGGAAGCCGTCGGTTGATTGTCTGTCGTGGGACTTGAGAAATCCGAATTATTATCAACCTGGGCATGGTACAAGGTCGCGCCTGCGACGTCACTCCAATCGAGTACTACTGGTTGTGCCAGGTTGGTTACTCCATTGGCAGGTGCAACAAAGGAAGGCACAGCTGGAAGAGTACAAGTGGTCGTGAATGACCTGGAGGCGCTATAGCTTCCCAAACCGCAAGCGTTTTGTGCGCGGACGCGCCAATAGAATGTGGTACCGGTTGCGAGTCCGGAGAGCGCGTATGTCGAAGCGGTCGCTGTTGGGGCGACTGTCACACTGGAGAAATCGGAGTTGTTGTCGACCTGAATCTGATAGCCGGTCGCGGTAGCGACATCGTTCCAATCCAAAGTTATCGGCTGTGCCAGATTAGTTGCAGCATTTGCTGGACTGGCAAGCGTCGGAGCGATAGGCAATGTGCAGGCGGCAGTCGCAAATGTTCGCGGTGCACTGTAGGCACCCCAGCCACAGGAGTTCTGCGCGCGGACTCGCCAATATAGAGTCACACCACTGGTCAAACTGGTGGCCGAGTAGGAAGAGGCCGCGACTACTTGATCAGACAGCGTACTGGAAAAGTCAGAATTGTTGTCAATCTGCAATTGATACGACGTTGCGGTTGCGACATCGGACCAGTCGAGTGTGACCGGCAACGAGAGTCCGGTTGCTCCATTAGCAGGCAGGGTCAGAGTTGGAGTCGTGGGGAGGTCACAGATTCCGCTCGGTGCAAATGCTCCCAAATAGTTTGGTATCGCCATCATTATTTCAGCATTAGATCCAGGCCAGAACGTAAATGTCCCTCCCTTGCCTCCGGTCAATGCAGGCGATCCAGTACGCAATTGATAGTTACGA
>CAYJKI010000010.1:0-134948 GCA_964370935.1 uncultured Ignavibacteria bacterium
CCCCCCCCCCCCCCCCCCCCCCCCCCCCCCCCCCCCCCCCCCCCCCCCGCCCCGGCGGGCGAGCAGATATCGGAAGCTATGTGCGAATTCGGGAGCTCAAATCTCTTTCAATATTGCATCAAGAATGATAGCGTCAGGACATGAAGCTTAGATCATTGATCGATGCGGAGTCCGCGATCGTGTTCTTTGTTCCTGAAGTAGATCTTATCGTCGAAAGAGCAAGGTCTTCGTGTTCTAAAAGCGTAGAGCCCGGAATTGCAGCGCATATTACGATCAACTATCCACTCATAGTTCAGGATAACGACATAGAGGCAACAGTTGCCAGGCTGACCGACTCGGTCGGAAAATTCAGAGCTTTCGAATTTCGCCTAACCGTGGTGAAGCGTTGGCCAACAACCCTGTATTTGAAGCCCGAACCTGATTCTGAATTCCGCGCAATCATAGCTGCTGTGTGGGAAGCATTTCCACAATCTCCGCCTTACGGTGGCAGATTCCGGGATGTAGTGCCCCACTTGACTTTAGTTGAGTCCAGTGAAGTCGACGAGATTGATGTCTTGGAGTCGGAGTTACGAACAGAATTGACAGTAAAACTACCAATTGCGGCGCGCGCGGCAGAACTTCATTTGATAGCAAAGTCCGGGAGTGAGTGGAACAGGGTGGCACGAGTCAGTCTGTAATGTGCGGCCGATATGTCGAATTGTCAGGTACACTTTAGAAAACGTAGTCAGGAATGAGTTCCTGACTTCTAAATTGCTTTCTGAACACAACCCGCCTTGATCGCGCTCATTCTTCGCACGCTCAAGGCACCCCTCTCTAGAGGGGAATTTGCTTGATTCCTTTTCTTGTAGAAATGATAGGCGCAATGCCCCGCAAGCGGATCTTCGACCGTGCGTGGGGGGACACAAATTCCTCTGAACAATTCGTAAGCAGTGACGTAATTCACCTAAACAATTAGGAGAGATCGAATGAAGTCATTGTCGCTATGGTGTGCCAGCGCTTTAATTGCGCTGGCGATGTCGGGAGTCTTGATGGGACAACAGCTTGAGCATTTCAAGATGCAGAAGATCAACGATCACGTGTATGCGTTTATCGGCTGGGATCCGACGCTTGATCTGGTAGATGGGAATTCGTATGCGATTATCACCGACGAAGGTGTGTTCGTGGTGGATACGCATCAGCCGCCGATCTGTGCGGAGGCGAATATCGCAGAGATTCGCAAGCTGACCGACAAGCCGGTGAAGTTTGTCCTGAACACGCACTGGCACGGCGATCACAACATGGGGAATTTCGTGTACAAGAAGGCGTTTCCGGAGGCGAAGATTATCGCTCACTCCAAGACTCGCGAAATTCTGGCGAGACGGCAGGCGGATTGGGTCAAGGAAGCGCGCGAAGGGGAGTATGAGAAGTACATAACGGATTTCGGAAAGATGCTTACCGAAGGGAAGGGCTACACCGGCCAGCCGATTACCGCAGTCGAGCGGGAGCGGATGGAGAAGTTGATGGTGATCCTGAAGAAGTACGATCAGGATGTGCGCCGCGACGAAGTTTGTATTCCGGATATGACATTCGAGAAGAACCTGACGCTGTTTTTGGGCGGGATTGAAATCCAGGTTCGGCATGACGGACGTGCTAACACGCCGGGGGACGCGTATGTGTGGCTGCCGCAGGATGGCATTTTGATTACCGGAGATATTCTGGTATCGCCGATACCGTATTGCTTCGGGAGTTTCTTCAATGAGTGGTCGGCAGTGATGGACACGATGCTGGCGCTGGGGCCGAAGGTAATATTGCCGGGTCACGGCGAGGTGATGACGGACACTGCATATATGCGGATGACGCGCGATTTGATTGCCGATTTGTTCGGCCGGGCGAAGGCGGCATTCGAATCAGGGGTGACGGCGGCGGATTCTTTGAAGACGGCGGTGGATATGTCGGATTATCGGGCGCGATATACGAAAGGCGATCCGGCACTGGAATGGGTGTTTGATAATTATGTCGTGCATCCGGCTTTGCCGCGGATATTGAAGATTCTCAAGAATGAGTTGGGGGATGACACGAAGGCGAATTAGGGGGAGGGGAAATGTCCGGCTGAAGCCGAACCCACAAGATAAGGATTGTAAGCGCACTCCCTCACCCCTGTCCCCTCTCCCGCAAGCGGGAGAGGGGTAGGCAGAGTGATTAGAAGAACATTTTGGCGAGTTTGAGGGCGCCTTGTTTCCAAGGGACGCGATGGGTGACACCGCCACCGCCGGAGTTGGACAGCTTGTCGGCGTTGGCGAGGTACCATTCGTAGTTGCGAATGAGGGCGTCCTTGTTCGAATACTTGGGGGCGTAGCCAAGTTTTTTCTCGGCCTTCTCGATCGAGACGAATGATTCCTTACCGGCAGTCTCATAGATCCACTTGTAAAGGGGCGAGAGATTGAGCATTTCCAGAAAACGCAATGTCCAGATGGCAGGGGCTTCGGGAAGCGAGACGACTTTGCGGCCTTTGCCAGCGCGGTCGAGAACAGCCTGGAAGTCGGTGCGCGGCGTGCCGAAAATTTTGGCGCCGATGTTGAAGGTGTCGTTGACGGTTTCGTCAGGGAGGGTCGCAGTCAACCAGATGACATCACAGAGGTCTTCAACATCGAGGTATTGATAGGGGTTGTTACCCTTGCCGAGAATCGGGAAGCTGTGGCCATCGCGAGCCCACTCGTAGAACATCGCAAAGACGCCAAGTCTTTCGGGACCGATGAAGGATTTGGGGCGCAAGATTGGAACGCAGAGTCCCTTTTGGCGAAATTCGAGACAGACCTCTTCGGCTTTGACTTTGGCGATACCGTAGGGGCCGACGCCGTGCATGGGGTCATCCTCGAGCAAAGGGTGATGATCGGGAATACCATAGACGGCTGTCGTCGAGATGTGGATGACGCGTTTGACACCGGCGCGCATGGATTCCTCGAAGACGATGCGGGTGCCTTCGATATCGGTTGAGTAGATGTCCTCCGGTTTGTAGAGCGGCAATGCGGCGGCGGCATGAACGACGACGTCGACATCACGCAACGAATCGCGGACATTGTCTGGTTTGCGGATGTCGCCATCGACGACGCAGATTTTGTCGCGGACATCGGCGTAGTCAAACGGGGCAATATCGAGGGTTACAACGCGTTGACCCTTGGTGAGCAGGTAGCGGACGAGGTTGATGCCCAGGAATCCGGCGCCGCCGGTGATCAGATAGTTCTTACTCATTGTATCGAAATCACTCCTTCAAATTCAGTCATAGCGCGAGCTGGGAGCCGAATGTGCGGTCCGCCCGTAATGGAATTTTGAAAGGCTAACTTATGTCGAAATGCCCGCAAATCCAAGCACTGCGTTCGAGAGATGGCAGGGCTCAAATCGAGTCGTGAACTTTGTGAATGAAGGTACATTCATAACGCAGGAATAAGACAATTCTGATAGGAAATAGCGACGCTTTATGGGTCAAAAACCCAGTCAAACGCCCCAATCATCCACAACCGTAATATGTTATAATTCAATAGGTTAGTGATCCAGTAAGAATGGCCATTCGGGCCAAGAATTGCCACTGAGTTCGAGTACGAAATTTATCTTAATTAGTTACTTTTTTCACAATCGGTGACAATTAGGTGACAATTAAAGTGCGGTTTATTTTAAATTCCACGCAACGAAAGACGATAGACTCTGGTGAGATTAGGAATGACTATGGAATTCGGAATAATCGGAACATCGATCTGGCAGCAGAATATGAAGCTGCTTGAGCACCTGACGGTGGAACGAACCGAGCGGGTCGAAGTTCTGCGTTCCCTCAAGACCGCACTTGGTTTGAGCGAGATAGTCTACCTGGCCACCTGCAACCGTGTCGAATTTGTATATGTATCTACCGGCGAGTATGCCGGCTCCAAGCTGCTCCACAAGCTGATCGATTTCTTCTTCCGCGACACCAAGGGTTTGGGTTTCTTCCCGAACGATTTTTATCATTACACGGGACGTGAGGCGGTTGCCCATTTGTTCAGGACGACCGCTTCACTGGAATCGCTGGTCGTCGGCGAGAATCAAATCGTCGGTCAATACCGAGACGCGTACATGGAAGCTCTCGCCACTGGACTGGCGGGTGCAACGCTCAAGGATATTTCTGAAGAAGCTTTGCTGGTTGCCAAGAAGGTGAAACGCGAGACCGAGATTGGTTCGGGCGCAGTTTCGATGGCTTCCCTGGCAGCCGACGAGCTGGCAGCGTATCTGAAGTCGGTCGAAGATCCGACAATCGCTTTGGTAGGTAGCGGCGCGATGACAATCAAGCTTGCGCACTATGTACAAGACAACAAACTTGGAAAGCTCCTATTTGTAAATCGTACGGCCGAGAAGGCCGACACTCTCGCAGAACAATTTGGCGGGGACGCAATGGCATTGAGCGACTTCATTGAAACGTGCGTTCCCGTCCATGCTATTCTTTCGGCAACGGCGGCAAGCGAGCCGATATTCGATGCTGCGTTTATTGATCGTTTGCCACAGCGCTCAAAGCCGGTAATGTGCATCGATCTGGCGATTCCGCGCGATTTCAGCAGTGTGTTTGATGATAATTCGAAAGTGAAACTGGTTGATATTCCGTACTTGCGTTCAAAATGTAACGTCAATCTCCGCCAAAAGTTTGTTGAGACGAGCAAGGCGAATGAAATTGTGCGGGATGCTGTGAACCAGTATTTTTCCGACCGCATGGAAGTATCACTGAAGCCAATTTTTCACGATAGTTACCAGGAATCGATGCGGATGGCGAAGAGTGCACTTGACGACTTGTTCGCCAAGAAGGTAACGGGCCTCTCGGAGGAAGAAAAGGAAGCGGTGTATCGGCTGGTAACCAAACTTGTCGCCAACTCGGCATTTCAACCTGTAAAGGTTCTTTCAAATAAACTCGTCGAAATGGGTTCTGACCTCGAGATCGCAGAAATCAAGGATATTCGCAAAGAAGCAGTATGACCGCAACAAAGTTGATCATCGGATCGCGTGGCTCGGACCTCGCATTGTACCAGGCAAACTTCATCCGTGATATCCTGATTCGGGAACACGGTTGTGAAGTCGAGATCAAGATCATCCAGACGGCCGGCGACAAGATTGACAATGTGTCGTTCGACAAGATGGAGGGGAAGGGGTTCTTCACGAAGGAACTCGAGGAGGCATTGCTCAAGAACGAGATTGACCTGGCAGTGCACTCGCTAAAAGATCTGATGACGACGCAGCCGGCGGGGCTGAAATTGGGTGCTGCAGGGTACCGTGCTGATCGCAGTGAGATGTTGTTGGTTAGAAAAGACTCAACTTTCGGTAACGGTGTCATCCCGGTTCGAGCAGGCGGAATCATCGGCACCAGTTCTGCGCGGCGCAAGGCGCAACTGCATTTCCACAATCCGACTCTGAAGATCAATGACCTTCGCGGGAATGTGCCGACGCGCATCCGCAAACTACGCGAGGGTCTTTACGATGCCATTTTGATTGCTTCGGCTGGTGTGAAGCGTTTGCAGCTTGATGTGAGCGACCTGACAGCGATTGAGCTTGATCCGCAAGTGTTCTTACCGGCGCCGGCGCAGGGGATTCTCGGAATTCAGATTAGAGACAACGACGTCCGAGTCGAGACGGTAATCGCTAAGATGGGATCGCAGGAAGAGATGAAACAGGCTGAACTGGAGCGCGGGCTCTTGCGTAAGTTCGGTTCGGGATGCTCATTGCCACTCGGTGTATGGTCTGATAAGCAGGGAGAAGAGCATCGGCTCAAAGCGGTACTCGGCATACAGGATAAAGAAGGATGGATCGGCCTGAAGTCGGCTGATGTTCAGGGAACGAATATTGAGCGCATGGTCGACCAGGCCTACGCGACACTACATGGAGATGCAGTATGCGTATAGCAGTTACGCGGTCAAAAGAACAACTTTATGAGCTTGCCAGTCGAGCTTCGGTGCGAAACATCGAAATCGTTCCGTTGCCATTGATGGAAATCCAGAAGATTGCATTCGCGTGGCCGGATGACATTGACCTGGAAAAACTGGGTTGGGTGTTTTTCACAAGTGCTAATGGAGTTGAGGCATTTTTCCAGAGACTGGACAACGTCGGCTGCAAACTGCCCAAGCACACCAATATCGCAGTGGTGGGAAGACAGACCGAAGCGGCGTTGCTAACGCGCGGATATGAAGCGGATTTTCAGCCGTCGGAAGCTTATGGGCGACTGTTGTTCAGTGAATTTGTAGAGCGTCATCCGGAACGTAATCGGACTCTTGTTTATGCACGTGCCAAAGAAGTTGACTGGGATCCGGCGCCGCTCTTAGAAACGCGCAAACTTGACTACCGTGCAGTTGTCTGTTATGAATCAGTGGAGAGACCGGTAGATCAATATGCCGTGACGAGAATCAAGCGTGATGATTTGATATTGTTCACCGCACCTTCGATGGTGCGTGCGTTTCACAAGCAGTTTGGCGATCCGGAAGCCCGTTTACTGGCGATCGGCCATACGACGGCTGCCGAAATGGACCGGCATCGCTGGGAGAATTACATTGTGCTTAAGCAGGCGGACGTGAATTCTGTATTGGAGTATGTATAAATGGAACGGCTCAATCGGCCACGCAGGCTTCGCCGGAATCAGATAATCCGCGACCTCACCGCACAAACACAACTCAACATCGGCGGCATGATTCAACCGTATTTTGTGACGGACGGCAGCGGAATCCATGATGAGATCAAAGGTCTTCCCGGAATCTATCGAGATTCGGTAGACTCGCTCGTGAAGACCATGGACGAGGACATCAAGCTTGGTATCAATAAGATCATACTGTTCGGCGTCACAGACCGCAAGGATGTGTTGGCGACTTCCGGCTGGGACGACAAGAACCCCGTTATCAGAGCGACCAAGGAACTCAAGAACAACTTCGGAGAGGCATTGTTTGTCAGCGCCGACGTTTGCCTGTGCGCCTATACCGACACCGGCCACTGCGGCGTGACGCTCGAAGGCAAGATTGATAACGACAAGTCGGTCGCGGTGTTGAGCAAGATGGCAGTTAAATTGGCCGAGGCCGGATGCGACTGTGTGGGACCATCGGATATGATGGATGGCCGTATCGGTGCGATCCGCAAGGCGCTGGAATCAGAAAATTACTATGACACAATCATCCTCGCATATTCCGCTAAGTACGCCTCCGCATACTACGGCCCATTCCGGGAAGCCGCTAATTCGGCTCCCGGAAAGGGCGACCGCAAAGGTTACCAGATGGACTTCCGCAATCGCCGCGAGGCATTGCGCGAATTGCAGCTTGACGAAGACGAGGGTGCGGATATTGTGATGGTCAAACCGGCGCTGGCGTATTTGGACATCATTTCCGACTTTGCCGCGAACACCGAGTTACCGGTGGCGGCTTATAATGTGTCGGGTGAGTATACAGCGGTGAAGCTTCTGGCGCAGGCCGGACTTGCTGATGAAAAGACGATGGTATTGGAAAATCTCACGGCGATTACACGGGCCGGAGCCTCGATAATATTGACCTATCATCTGAAGGATATTCTGAAAAATGGCTGGCATAACTAAGGTTGGATTCGATAGCGCGAAATCGCGCAAGTTGATGGAATTGTCATCGGAGATCATTCCCGGCGGCGTGAACTCGCCGGTGCGAGCGTTTAAGTCGGTTGGCGGAACGCCGAAGTTCATTGCCAAGGGCAACGGCGCATATCTGTACGATGTCGACGGCAACAAGTATCTCGATTTCTGCAACTCATGGGGACCACTGATTCTCGGCCATGTCGACAAGGATGTCGTTGCCGCAGTCAAGGCGCAGATCGATAAGGGGATGACATTTGGAGCTTCGACGGAGCTCGAATACGATCTGGCGAAGTTCATAGTCCAGCATGTAGATGTCGTAGAAAAGATTCGCTTTGTCTCCTCCGGCACTGAAGCGGTCATGTCGGCAATACGCGTGGCGCGCGGATTTACCAAACGCGATTTGATTTTAAAATTCGACGGTTGTTATCACGGACACTGCGACCACTTGTTGGTCAAGGCGGGTTCAGGATTGGCGACATTTGGCCAGCCGTCTTCTGCAGGAGTACCAGATGCGATTACCAGTCAGACAGCGGTCCTGCCGCTTGATGATGAAGACGCGTTGCAGGAGTTCTTCGCCAAGCATGGTGATGAACTGGCTGCGGTCATAATTGAAGGAATTCCGGCCAACAATGGCCTGCTGATACAGCGGCACGATTATCTGCGACTTCTGCGCGCACTAACCGAACGGCATGGGGCGTTATTGATACTCGATGAAGTAATCACCGGATTCCGCCTGGGCATGGGTGGAGCGGCAGCGTATTATGGAATTCGTCCCGACCTAGTAACTTACGGAAAGATCATCGGTGGCGGAATGCCGGTTGGAGCTTTTGGTGGACGCGCAGACATAATGAATATGCTGTCGCCACTGGGTCCGGTGTATCAGGCAGGAACGCTTTCCGGCAATCCTGTGGCGATGACGGCGGGATTAGCGACTTTGAAGAAACTTGCCGACGGAAAAATCTACAAAGATCTGGAAGAAAAGAATCGCCGATTTGTCACGCTGCTGATGGAGCAATTGCGTGATAACCTCGTGAATGTGGCAGGTGTTGGTTCGATTTATTGGATTGTCTTTCAAAATGATCTTCCGCGCGCGGCGCACACGATCAGCACCGACGGAATTTCGCACTATAATCGCATGCACTCGAAAATATTGGATCAGGGGATTTATCTTCCGCCGTCGGGATACGAAGTATGTTTCCTGTCAGCGGCGCATACGGATGAGCTTCTCGAGCAGGCGGCTTCGATACTTGCGACCGCGATTAAGAAAGAAGCGCACGTATGGGCATAGCTAACAGCCCGTTTATTAAAGCATGCTATGGCAAGAATGACGGCCCGATTCCGGTCTGGATCATGCGACAAGCGGGGAGGTATCTTCCGGACTATCAGGCCGTGCGATCCAATGTGTCATTTCAGGACTTGTGCCGATCGCCGAAATTGATTGCGGAGGTTGTCCGTCAACCGGTGGAGCGATTTAATCTTGATGCTGCAATCCTGTTCTCCGATATCCTGACAATTCTCGAACCGATGGGAGTGGCGGTCAGTTTTCCGGATGGCGGACCGATTATTGGATCGCCGATCTGCAAACCGGCGGATGTGGCGACAATCAAGCACTGCAATATTGAGCGCGACTTGCATTTTGTTTTAGAAGGACTCGTTGAGATCAAGAAGATACTTCCCAACACGCCGCTCATTGGTTTTGCCGGATCACCATTTACGCTGTTCTGTTACCTTGCAGAAGGCAAGGGCTCGAAGACATTTGATAAGGCCAAGAAGTTTATCAATCGATATCCCGACGCCGCACGTCAACTAATTGACTTGCTGGCAGATTCTGTCGGGGATTACCTGTGCGCACAAGTTGATGCTGGAGCCGATGCCGTGCAGATATTCGATAGCTGGGGCGGGATTCTGGCGCACGATGATTATCGCGAGTGGTCGGCCAGACCGGTCGCGGCAATCCTGGCAAAATTGAAGGCAAAGAATGTGCCGCGGATTGTATTCGTCAATAACGTCGCGCCATATCTGAATACCGTGGCGGCATTTGATTGCGAGGTAATCGGGGTAGACTATCGCATCGACCTGGCGGCTGCTGCTGCCAACTTTGATGGTAAGTCTGTGCAGGGGAATCTCGACCCAACTGTATTGTTCAATACTCCGGCAAAGATCGCAGAGAAGACAAACGCGATTCTTGCGAGTTTGCCGAAGTACAGCAATTTGATATTCAACCTTGGTCATGGCATTCTGCCGGAGACGCCGCTGGTTTCAGTGGAGACGATGATCGCAACCGTAAAGAAATTCCGTACGTAAAGATGTCTGCAGAAGCTTCATATACACAAGTGCCGATCGAGCTGCTACGCAAGTACGATCGACCCGGA
Organism: uncultured Ignavibacteria bacterium; assembly: GCA_964370935.1. Classification (GTDB taxonomy): domain Bacteria; phylum Zixibacteria; class MSB-5A5; order CAIYYT01; family CAIYYT01; genus JADJGC01. The sequence goes on from CAYJKI010000010.1 coordinate 9,940, forward strand.
CCGCGCTACACGAGCTATCCAACGGTGCCGGTTTGGAGCAACGAAATCGGACCAGAGCAATATGTCGCGGCATTACAGGCGACGAGCGTCAAGCGGGACTTGCCGTTGGCGCTGTATTGTCACATTCCGTTTTGCCGCAAACGGTGTTATTACTGCGGGTGCAATACCGTCATTACGAACAATCCTGATCGAGTAAACAAGTATGTTGCGGATCTCGCCCTGGAGATAATCAACACGTCCGAGCATCTGGGCGAGCGCCGTAACGTTAGTCAACTCCATCTCGGCGGCGGAACTCCGACCTTTGTCGATTGTCGCGGTCTCGAGATTGTGCTGAAGGTAATTGATGACCGTTTCAAGTTCATCGCGGGTGCGGAGAAATCGATCGAAGTCGATCCGCGCGTAACGACGGACGAGCAGTTGGAGTTTTTGGCATCGGTGGGATTCAATCGCATTTCGATTGGCACGCAGGACTTTGATCCGGCTGTGCAGGAGGCGATCGGCAGAATTCAATCGTATGAGCGGGTGCAGCACATTATTGAAAAGGTGCGCACGATGCACTTCCGCGGAATCAATATTGATTTGATTTATGGTCTCCCGCGTCAGTCAGTCGAGAGCTTTAAAGCGACACTGGCGAAATCGATTTCCTTGCGACCCGATCGCGTGGCACTTTACTCATTTGCCTATCTTCCGCAGAATATGGCTAACCAGATGGCGATCAAATCGGAGGAGCTGCCAATGACAGAAGTCAAGTATCAGCTCTTTGCAACCGCGGTGGAAGAATTTACTAAGGCAGGATATCGGCAGATCGGGATGGACCACTTCGCGCTGCCCGACGACGAGCTCGCTCTGGCGCAACAGGACGGGCGGCTACATCGCAATTTCATGGGTTACACGGTGCAGACAGCACCGGAGATGATTGGATTCGGCATGTCGGCAATTGGCTACGTCAATGATACGTTCTTCCAGAATTATTCCAAGCTCGACAGCTACGAAAATGCGATTCGCGAGAAGCGCTTCGCAATTTACCGAGGCATGAACCTGACCAAGGATGACCTGATCCGTCAGTATGTGATCAGTCAGTTGATGTGCAATTTCCGTCTGCATTATCAGGCTATCGAGCAGATGTTTGCAGTAAAGTATGATGAGTACTTCCGAAACGAACACCAGAGTCTCAATATCTTTCTTAATGATCATCTGATGACCGCCGACGAGAGCGGACTGCAGATTACACCGATAGGCCGCACTTTTGTCCGCAATATAGCCATGACGTTCGACGCGTATCTCGACGGCAATGGCGAATCCAAAGGTGTCCGCTTCTCCCGTACGATATAGGCGAAGTCATGAGAAACAAGATCGCCGTCATCCTGCTCGCGATGGGCGGTCCCGATTCAACCGCCGATATTCCCGAATTTCTCTACAACATCTTCTCTGATCGCGCGATCATTCGGCTGCCGGGCGGAGCCGTTTTGCAGAAACCATTTGCCCGGCTGATCTCGCGGCTGCGCTCAAAGAACGTTGCCGCACATTATAGCCACATAGGCGGTGGATCACCGCTGCTCAAGTGGACACAGTCGCAGGCGCGACTGATTGGCGAAAATCTGCAGAAAGAGTTCGACGAGGTAACGTGCTATATCGGAATGCGTTATTTTCGACCGAGTATTGAATCGGCGATCAAGGCTGCGGTCGATGATGGTTACGAGCAACTTTGTGTCTTGCCGCTCTATCCGCAGTTCGCGACGGCGACGACGGGGTCATCGTTTGCCGTGGCACGCGAAGCATTGAAGGCATACCCACAAATTGAAGCGACCTTTATCCGAGACTTCCACGATTATCCGGAATACACACGCCTGCTGGGGGCATACATCGAGCGCAATATACAACCCGGCGAAACGCTATTGTTTTCGGCACATTCGCTGCCGCAGAGATTTGTCGATGAAGGCGATCCGTATGTTGAGCAGGTCAAGAAGACTGCAGCGATGTCGGCTGGGAAGCGGGATTATCATCTCGCGTTTCAGAGCCGTACCGGGCCGGTGAAGTGGGTCGGGCCGGATACGGTAGTCGAAGTCAAGCGGCTGTTGGAGGACCCCATGTGCAGACTCTTCATAGTTCCAATCAGTTTTGTTTGCGATCATATCGAGACGCTCTATGAACTGGATATTCAATTGAAGGAATTGGTCGGCGCAGAAAAGGGAGCGCGGATTCGAAGGATGCCGATGTTCAACGACGATCTGAGTTTTGGCCGACTGCTGGCAGAACTCGTGTGTACGAAAGTGGGCGAGTATGCCGGAAAATGATGTCATAATCATCGGCGGCGGAATATCCGGATTGGCGGCATTGCATTATCTTCGCCAGGACAAGCCAAATCTTAAAGTAAAATTGTTCGAAGCGGAACCGCGATTAGGCGGAACCATTGGGACCGACCGGATTGACGGTTACAGCTTTGACTCGGGGCCAAATGGGTTTCTTGATCGCGAGCCGTTAACGCTTCAGCTTTGCGATGAATTGGGGCTCAAGGAACAACTTGAACGCGCCAACGAGAGCGTCAACAACCGTTACATTCTCAAGGGGGGACGACTGCGCTCGGTGCCGATGTCGCCGCCGAAGTTTCTGATGGCGGATATCATTAGCTGGCCTGGGAAGATGCGAATTGCTCTGGAGCCCTTTTCCAAGAAACGTCCGGATGGAATTGATGAATCGATTTACGACTTTGCCTGTCGGCGAATTGGCCGTGAAGCTGCAGATTATCTGGTACAGCCGATGGTCTCCGGTGTCTACGGCGGTGTCGCGCAGAAGATGTCACTGCAGTCGTGCTTTCCCATCATGCGTGAGATGGAGGACGAGCACGGCTCGCTATTCAAGGCAATGATCGCCAAAGCCAAAGCGGCAAAGGCAAAGGGCAAGAAGAGCGGTGGACCATCAGGTCCGGGCGGATGGTTAACATCATTCAAGGGCGGGCTGGACAGAATTGTCGTGCGGTTTCAGGAAACGTATGCACCGTTCATTTCAACAGGAAAGAGCGCGGAGTCGATCATGCGATCAGATGGCGGGTTCGTCGTTAAGTTTAAGGACGGTTTCAGTGAGACGACACGAAATGTCATCATGGCGACGCCTTCATACGAAACTGCGAAGATGACGGCGAAATTGTCGCCAGAGTTATCGCAGGCACTGGGATCGATTCCGTATGCGCCAATTGCGGTCGTGTGTGCAGGGTATCACGCCAAACAAGTCAAAGATCCGGTGAATGGATTTGGATTTCTAGTGCCGAAGAAGGAGAATCGGAAGATTCTCGGATCAATCTGGACCTCGTCGATATTTGCGGATCGCACCCCGCAGGGTATGGTTCAGTTTCGAACAATGGTTGGCGGCGACGGATTTCATGAGTCAGTTGACTTGACCGACGAGGAGCTGTTGACAGCAGTCAAGCAGGATTTAGGCGAGATTATGCACATCACGGGTGAGCCGGAAATGGTCAAGATGTATCGCTGGAAATATGGCATCCCGCAGTATCGGGTCGGACATCGGAAGTTGCTTGATACCATCGAGCGGGAACTAACTTCGATTGGCGGGACTCACATTGCCGGAAACGCTTATTATGGCATCGGTCTCAATGATTGTGTGAAGCAGTCGCACAAAGTGGCGGGGCTGATTTCATAGCTTCTGTATAGAGTCGAAACTACTTACTCCAATCCGAACTTACGCTCCTCAAGGAAATTCTTCATATGTATTCGCAAAGTCGCGGGATTGTTGGTTGCTGCCCGGCGGGCGGAGTGTTCGGTCCAGGAGTAGTCGGCTGGGACGTCGCGGCCATCGGGAGTCGTGAGCTTGCGGTGAGCACCTTCGTAGAGCCCGGTCGCGCGAACGGTATTATCGTATTCCTGCAAGAGTCGAGCCAATGTCGCATCGTTGTATTCCTCCAAATGCACCACCGCCTGTTGAGGTAGACGGGGTTTGATCATCGGCTGCTGATCTGGATAGCCGAGGCAGATTCCCATTAAGGGGAAGACTCTTTGAGGCAGCTTAAGCAACTCGCAGACCTTGTCGGGATTGTTACGAATGCCGCCGATCATACAGATTCCCAGACCCGCCGCTTCTGCCGCGACGGCGATGTTCTGGGCGACAAGTGCGGTATCGACGATTGACACGATGGAGATTTCGATATGGCGATCCTTGAATTGGTAGCAGCGTAACTTGCAGATTTCGTTTAGACGACGAAGATCCGGACACATCACGAGGAAAACCGGGCATTGTTCGATTTGAGCCTGATTGCCGCAATATTGTGCAAGCAGTTGTTTTTTTGCTGCGTCGCGGACGACGATAATCGAATACGGCTGAAGGTTTGACGAAGTTGGAGCTTGGCGAGCACACCCGAGAATTTTAACAAGCAACTCTTCTTCGACCGGGCGATTGGTGTAGCGACGGATTGACTTGTGTGATTGCAGCAACTCGAATATTTCCTGCATTGGATTCCTATGATCGAGTTAAAAGGTGTTCCCAAATCTCACTTACTGTGGCGGCAGAAAGCGGTCAGACAGTCAGGTAGACGATAATAGTAAAAGCCAGCGCGACAGCAAACGACTTAGTAAAGATTCCCAAGGCTTTCTGACGTAATTCAGAAGCTTGATTTTCGTCGGTGATTTGTTCTTCGATCTTGTCCTGTTTGCGCCGACCACGCACCGCCAAGGCGACTCACGTCTTCTCTCGTGCTTGTAGTAGTCCAAGCACAGCGATCCATGCCGGAACCAATAATAAGAGGTACCAACTGCGCTCAACGGCTGCAGCCCGCAGCCCGCAGAGCGACGAATATCAATACCGTCAATGCGAATGCAGTGACCGAAATGCGCTCGCGTTTGCGGCATTCAGCTACGCCGATATTAGTTACCGTTTGCCCGGCATTTCTGCTCACAATATAAGATACTCAACAGACATCGTAACAAGATTGCAGCGTTGATCGTTGCACGCAACCAAAACTAAAAAGGCGGCCCGGGATCGGGTCGCCTTTGCAAGTAAGAACATGGATACCCTGTCGGTACCCGAAGAGACTAAACTACACCTTGGTCGAGCATAGCATCGGCGACTTTTACAAATCCGCCGATATTTGCACCATTGACGTAGTTAATATAATTGCCTTCGCGGCCGTAAGTCACGCAAGTCGTGTGGATTGCTTTCATGATGCCATGCAATCTCTTGTCGACCTCTTCGCGCGACCAGGAAAGTCGGAGACTGTTCTGCGACATTTCCAATCCAGAGGTGGCAACACCACCGGCGTTTGCAGCCTTTCCGGGACCATAGAGAATCTTGTTGTCGATGAAGTGCTTAATGGCCTCGGGCGAGGATGGCATATTCGCGCCTTCGCTGACAACGTAGATACCATTGTTGATGAGGTTTTGGGCGTCTTTGCCGCTGATCTCATTCTGTGTTGCGGATGGGAAGGCACACTGGGCTTTGTGATTCCAGAGCGGATTGTGATCGCTTCCCGACTGGAGCGGCGAATAGACGGCGGTCTTGTATTTGTCCGCATACTCTTTGATGCGGCCGCGGCGATTGTTCTTGAGATCAAGCACGAATGCGAGTTTGTCGCGGTCAATTCCGGCCTCGTCATAGATGTAACCGGAAGAATCCGAGAGGGTCATCGGTTTGGCGCCGAGGTCAAGAAGTTTCTCGATCGTGTATTGCGCGACATTGCCCGAGCCTGACACGAGACAACTCTTCCCTTGCAGCGATTCATTCCGAGTACCCAACATTTCGGCGGCGAAGTATACCGCTCCGTAACCAGTGGCTTCGGGCCGGATGAGACTGCCGCCCCAACCCAATCCCTTGCCGGTGAGGACACCGGTGAACTCATTACGGAGTTTCTTGTATTGGCCGAACAAGAAACCGATTTCGCGACCGCCCACGCCGATATCGCCTGCAGGTACGTCCGTGTCGGGCCCGATATGACGGCAGAGTTCGCTCATGAAGGCTTGGCAGAAGCGCATTACTTCCATATCCGATTTGCCTTTGGGGTCAAAGTCGGATCCGCCCTTGCCACCACCCATCGGCAGAGTAGTCAGACTGTTCTTAAATACTTGTTCGAAGGCGAGAAATTTCAGAATGCCAAGATTAACGGTAGGATGGAAACGCAGGCCGCCTTTATATGGCCCGATGGCAGAATTCATTTCAATCCGAAAGCCGCGGTTGACTCTGATTTCGCCGGAATCATCGACCCAGGGGACGCGGAACATCAGGACGCGCTCCGGTTCGACGACGCGCTCAAGGATTTTCGCTTCGCGATAAACCGGGTGCCGATCGAGGAACGGCATTAACGACTCCACGACTTCTTGTACCGCTTGGTGGAACTCTTTCTCGCCAGAATTCTTGGCTTTGACCTGCTCCATAAAGGCAGCAACGTTGCTCGACATCGAGGTCTCCTTCGTTGGAATGTTTTTGTCGCGACACAAAAATAGAACAAACACTCTATATTTGTGTCGAAAATCTACCGAGGTGTCGATCAAAGCTTGTTATTGATTTCACAAACAAGTAACTCGTAATCGCAAGGATGGTCAAGACTAATGCCTTTCGATTTTCCTGAAAAGCTGCTTCGGTTTTCCTTAGAAGGATTTCTACATTGTTGCATCGCGCTTGCTGCGATTGAGAGTATATTACGAATCGTATGCAATTGAAGAGCTCCGAGTGCATGTTCGTGTCTGACCTGCATGGCAGCGTTGACAAATATCATCGACTTTTTGCTGCAATCGAACGCGAAAAGCCAATGGCAGTCTTTGTCGGGGGTGATGTACTTCCGTCGGGAATTGGCACGCTGGTTTCGAAGCAGCCGGGAAGTCGGGACTTTTTGACACAGTTTGTTGCGCCGCGGCTGGAGCAAGTGCGCAAGAACCTCGGCGAAGATTATCCGGAGATATTTGTCATTTTGGGAAACGATGACGGCGCTTCATTGGAGCAAGTCATGCATGATCTCGACCATTTGGGATTGTGGCATTATATGCACAACCGGATGGTTGAATTCGCAGGATACAAGATATTTGGTTATTCATTTGTCCCGCCAACGCCGTTCATGCTTAAAGATTGGGAGCGATATGATGTATCGCGGTTTCTCGAAGCAGGCTGCATTGCTCCCGAAGAAGGTATTCACTCGTCTTCCTTCACGGTTGAAGAAGTTCTGTACGCGACGATTGAAAAGGATCTCAAGAGCCTAAGCAATGGAATGGATATGACCCAATCGATATTTCTCTTTCACACTCCGCCATATCAGACGAAGCTTGACCGTGCCGCTTTGGATGGCAAATGCATAGACGGCGTCAGTCTCGACTTATTTGTTGGCTCGATAGCGGTAAGGCGGTTCATAGAGCGTCGGCAGCCATTTTTGACACTGCATGGACATGTTCACGAGTCAGCCCGACTAACCGGGTCATGGCAGGACGAAATCGGCCGCACGCGAATGTTTTCAGCAGCTCATGACGGTCCTGAATTGGCGGTGGTTTATTTTGATCCGGGCAGGATCGACTTGGTCCGCCGCGAGCTTATGGGCGAAGTTAGATGAGAGTATCCGATGCTATTTAGCAATTCTCCCCATCGGCAGGGGGCGAGCGGCATCGGTGACTGCACTTATCTTGAGTGCGTAGCTGTCCTGGTTAGCGATGTCCTGGTCGGTAACGATGTGGATATCGAGCATTCGTTCACTCTTCATACCGGTCCGTTCATAATTAATCTCCGACAAACAGAGGCTCCAACCGTCCAGCCAACTTTCTAATTCCCGCCTCTGTTCAGGCGTTCCGGCAAAGTGAATAAGCAGATCGATGTCGCTTCCCGGCCCGGCAGTAGCGTTCTTGGTTGAACCGAAGACATAGAAACCCTTGACGCCGAATTTTACCGGATTGAGCATCGCCGCAATCTGTTCGGCGATATTGAAGCGCCAGCGCCAGTAGTGTTCACCCGATGATCCGGTCAAGAGGGGCTCTTCCCACTGACCTTGGACCACAGAACGCGGGGCAGCGAGTATGGCCATTGCCTGATCCAGATCGGAGTTCATCAGTACGTGGACAACCTGTCCGGAAGCAGTTTGCGGCACGTCGATCAGCCGCACCACACCGGCGAGCTGTTCGAATTCAGGCAGAACCTCCAGCAGGATATTTCGGGACTGTTGCAGGAAAGTTTCATTGAGAATATTTGCACCGTCATCGGGATATAACGGCAGATAACGAATCTTCGCTTCCACAAGGTCCTGGAAGAAGTGAGTTCCAAAGGACAGGTCGGGAACATAGTGTCCACTTTGACGGGCAATCTCGATCAGCATTGCGGTATTATTAATATCCGAATAAGTAACGCTGACGCCAAGTTTGATATCTCCGCGACTACCCCATCGGCCGGGTCCCATGAGAACGAACTGTCGTTTTGGCAGAATTTGATTCAGTCGACTGATACAGCGACCCACCGACAATAGTTGTTGCCGATCCTTAATTGCGCCATACTTTTGCGGGTCAACGTACACCAAATGCGTGATGTCAGGCACTCTTCCGTTGGTGACATAGCGATTAGCCGTGAAGATGATCTTCTCCGGTGAAACATCTTTTGGGATCGACGCGGGAGCGCTGTCGTCGGAGTGGCTTTGCGGACGACATTGGAGCAGGTAAAAGTCGGTACCGTCGTGAGCAAATTCAAGATCCACCGGCGTACCGAGCTTTTCTTCCAGAGTTTTGAGTATTGATCGAACCTGCGCAATGAAATCCGTCTTGGTTAACAACCCTTCAAATGTGACGACTAAGCGTTCACTCTTGAAGTCGATATGGCCGAGCGGACGTTGAATGTGATCGCCTTTATCGATCGACACGATCTGGTCGATCAACGGGATTTCATCGCCGAATTCATGCAGAAGTTCATCAATATGATGTGTTTCAAAAGTGTTGGTTTCTAGATTTATGACATCAATCATCTTCGGCGAATAGCGCACCATTTCATCGACTGTGACATTAACCCGCAGCCCCGGCTGTCCAGGTGAAATCAAGATGGGATAGTCGTCGCTGGTGCGGTCAACGGCGCGGGTACCTAGTCCGGGCACGATTCGGATCAGACCATCATCGCGGTGAATGCGCGGCGACCAGCGCAATTCATTGTGACTAAACGCCACTCCGGCAAAGGTGGGGAGGAAGTATTTGCCGGCCTTGGTTCCGATCACTTGTTGGATGATGATGCCCATCTCTTCATGGAAGTCGAGCAGGCCGCGCTCGGCGCGGTACTCGATCGGGTCAGGTCCAAAGATAGAGGCATACACTTCAGCAATCGCATCCAACAGAGCTTCGAGGCGTTCTTCCTTTGTCCCTTGATTGGCCAGAAAGAGACTTTTGTATTTTCCCGAAAATGACGCGGCGGCGCGATCTTCGAGAAGGCTTGAACTGCGAACGATCAGGGGGTGATCGCTGAAGTCATCCAGCACGACGGAGAGGGCTTTCACAATTTCCGTTGGAAATACAGCATTCTTGAAAGTCTGAACGACGTTGGGATATTCCAGGCGGATCTGTTCGACATCCTTGTACTTTTGCTCGATTACTTCATCGAAATTGTTGTAGCTCATGAAGTGCAAGACAACATCGGAGCTGATGTACCAGGCTTTCGGTGTCTTGATATGTGCGAGCAATGGGTCGCTCTCAACAGATTTCTTTAAGATTTGTCCGGCGAGGAAAATACCTGCGGCTTTTCCACCCAACTTTCCGTGAGAGCCCGGAAGATAGATCACATTTTGCAGCAACTCGAAGATGTCGTAGACATCAGTGTAGTTTTTCGCAATGTTGATATACTGCAGATCTTCGGAAAAGATGCGCCGGATGAGCGATACCAGGAGTCCGCGCTTGGTGTTAATCGGAATATCGATTCCTTCCGGCGCCATACGATGAAAACGGCGGATGGCTTCGTTCAGTTCCGAAAGCGGCGTATTGATATTCGCCAGAGTCTTGATCAGAAAGCTTAGTTTGTCCTGCTGGATCCATCTCTGAATGAAGGAAAGGATCTCGGCGGGCGTCAGATTATCGGAGGCAATCTTGAAAGTTTCGTCGCTGATAAAATCATTGCCCTGAAGCGCAACGCGTTTGCGATGCGGGACATTGGAGTCCGACAAGAGTGAAGCTGCTTCGGACGACTGTTCAGGGTCATAGTATTGCGTCAGGACTTTAGCCTCTTCGACGCCGCTCCAACAAAGGTAGTTCAACATCTTGCTCGAAATCGTCAGAAAAAGATTGCGATCGGTTCGCCTAAGCAAATCAAGCACGACGCGCCATTCGGGCCGGGCATGCTCAACCAGTTCTTTTTCCGCGGTATTATACTGATTGTAGACCGATCGCATTTTCTGGAAGGCAATGTGGCTTGCCAGTCGTTCCGCGATGGTGGTGAGGAGTTTGCGTTCTTCCTTGAGGAATGGTCCGTCGTCTTCAGTCGGCATTTGTTGGGTATAATAGACGCTTAGTGTGCCGAGGACTTGATCAAAGACCTTTAACGGCGCCGTCATAACCCACGGAGACTCTCGAAGACCGGAAGTTGTGTAGGTGGCGTCCTCAAGGACAATGCGCGCCTGACAGCACTCGGGGTGTTGCCAGCCCGCCGGGATCGCCTCGATAATTGCCATGCAAACCTGTTCGAGAGAGGCATCCGACTTGTTGAGCCATTCTTCAATCCGATAGAGGCAGTTGAGTTCTTTGGCACGCTCGCGCAGAAACCAGAGCAGTTTGTCGGTCGGCGGTGTGTGATCGCTCATGCCTTGATCAATCCTCGCCCATTGCGGCCATCGATTTTGATGCGCAATGGCATACTAAGTTTGACATAACGTACAAATTCGGTTTCGCTGACGGTTGTCTGGCGATTAAGCCAGTCCCAATCTATACTAAACCGACTGCTATGTGGTATCGAAAAATACCCAACCTGCGAACTTATCACATTGTGGAAGAAATGTGATCCCTGGGAGAGTTCGACGTCCATTCCCGGCAGCGAAGTTTCGATGATGACCTTTGCTCCTGAAACCTGCCACCAACTGACGGGAATCCCGGCAGGAGGATCGGTCGTTCCCAGCCGGCCAAAAGTTATCATGAGATACGGGTGTCCCATAGCGACAAGTTTGTGATTCAGTTCCTCCAGTTCGGCGGCGATCCTCCATGACTCTTTGTCGGTAAATGACAGCGGTTTTTGAAAGACAACATCGCGAATCGTGTCGATTGCGCCGTTGCCGAGTACCCTTTCCGATGCGGCGATATTGTCAGTTTCAAGCAGCTCATCAACGGAGACATCAACGCGAGAGTGGGAAACGAACATGGGGCGTATCTGAAGAATCCAGAACTTGGCCTGCGGATCGCCTTCGGTATTGATGGTTACGGCAAACTCCATTTCGATTTCGTGGCCCTCGGCCGCCTCGGATAATTTGAGCAGATAACGAATCGCATCGTTGAGGCCAAGCTGATTTGACTTGAGCATTGGCGCGAAGTTCACCAACCGGGGACCATTGGCGTTGATGCCGGTAACGACGCGGTCATTGTCGGAAATGTATGTGGAAGCAACAAATTGAAGAGAACCATCCTGCTCGGCAGCTTCAAGAGGACACTGAATCAGGTACTCGGTTTCGTTTAACGGATCATAGGGGACATGACCAAGATTCACGGCCCAAAACGAGGTCTGTGTATCAGACAACATGGCTTTAGTCGATTTGTAAGGAGGATTCGCCAGAGGAAATGTCGGGGAATACGTCCAACACTTGCCGCCTTCAACGACAGTCTTCCCTAATCCAAGTGCGAGGCTGACAATTCCGTCTTCCGGCTTGGCGTTTCCGGAACGGTAGAAGTTGTAAGAGCGCACGACACCGGATATGACAGGGTAAAAGCGATAATTCCTGCCGAAGCCAACGACCTTTTGGATGATGACGGCCATCTTCTCCTGATCGGGCGATTGGTGCGTCGTTCTAATATAATTCCGCGCGTCGCGGAAGAAGGTTGAAGCATAGACGTATTTGATGGCTTCGGTCAAAGCGCGGAAACGGTAGTCGGGATCCTCACTGTGATGCGGAATCATTTTCGTGGCGTAGACGCCGGCAAACGGCTCGCGCAAGGCATCTTCGAACAGGCTCGAAGAGCGAATGGCCAGAGGGTTGCGAACTTTGTTCGAGAGGGCGCGAAGATCGCCGACAACTTTGGCGGGTAGGCTGGCCTCAAGAAAGTAGTGGGCGATTTGGTCATCGCGCAAACTTTCATCATGAACAACATCATAAAGGCGATTTTCAGCCATGAACTCATCAAAGAGTTCGGTCGCCAGTACGGTCATTGTCGGCATGTTGACGCTTAACGAGGGCAGCAGCGATTGGTCAATCTTGGGAATGACCAAGTCTTTCACAAGCGCAAGACCTTGAGCTTTGCCACCGATAGAGCCAGACCCGATGAAGGAAATGGTGCCGGTAGATTCGAAAGTCTGTCGATCGAAAGGAGTTAGTTTGTGCTGTTGCATCAAAACCTCTTGTAGCGCGTCGGGCTTAATCCAAAGAGGTGCGAATTGACTCGCTCGCCAACAAAAACAATCGGGTTCCGCGCAAAGACTGATTGTCCGGCGCGAAACCCGAATTGCTATCTGACTATAGAATTAGACCCAGCCGCGATCGCGACAGGCCTGTGCCACGCGGCTGACGGCGATCATATACGCCGCATCCCGCATGTACAGTTTCTTCTTTTTAGCAAGATCGCTGACATCGGAGAATGCCGACGTCATCTTTATATCGAGCTTTCCAAGAACTTCATCTTTTTCCCAGAAGTAGTTCATGTTGCTCTGAACCTGTTCGAAGTAGCTGCAAGTCACTCCGCCGGCGTTGGCAAGGAAATCAGGGATCATGAAGATTCCGCGATCTTCAAAAACCTTGTCAGCTTCCGGAGTAGTCGGTCCGTTGGCGCCTTCGGCGACAATGCGAACCTTCTTGGAGATCTTCTGCACTGTTTCAGCAGTTACCTGGTTTTCGATCGCTGCCGGAACCAGGATATCGACATCCTGCTCAATCCAGGCACCGCCCGGAAGGATTTCGTAGCCGAGGTCTTTGGCTTTCGTCTTGTCGATGCCGCCGAAGCGATCGACGATGCCCATGAGTTCGTCGAAGCTGATACCCGACATCTTGCGATAGGTGTAAGAGACCTGGTCCTTTTGGTCCCAGCAGGAAACGCAGATCGCGTGGCCACCCATGCGTTGGTACAGTTGGAGTGCGTATTGCGATACGTTTCCGAATCCCTGAAACGCCGCGGTGGTGTTTTCGGGCTTGATATTCATGAGCTTGAGGGCTTCGCGAACGGTGTACATTACGCCATAACCGGTGGCTTCAGTGCGGCCCAGTGAACCGCCCATGCCGACCGGTTTGCCGGTGATCAGTCCCGGGCTCTTTTCGCCGACGATAGCTTCGTATTCATCGAGCATCCAAAGCATATGCTGGGCATTGGTCATAACATCGGGAGCGGGGACGTCGGCCAATGGACCGACATTGCGCCAGAGCTGGCGGATCCAACCGCGGCAGATTTGCTGCTGTTCGTGCTGGCTAAGATTGTGCGGATCGCAAATGACGCCGCCCTTGCCGCCACCGAGCGGAATATTGACGACGGAGCATTTCCAAGTCATCCACATTGAAAGCGCACGAACCGTGTCCACGGTTTCTTGCGGGTGGAATCGAATACCGCCTTTGCTCGGGCCTCTGGCGTCATTGTGCTGGACCCGGAATCCGCGAAATATCTTTGTCTTGCCGTCGTCCATGCGGACGGGGATGCTGAATTGATATTCGCGCAACGGCCAGCGCAGTAGTTCGCGAGTGCCGCTGTCGAGATTCAGGAACTCCGCAGCTTTGTCAAACTGCTGCTGCGCCATCGCAAAGGGGTTAAACGAATCGCTCTTCATGAAAGTTCTCCCTTCCCGTAACCAAACGGAAAATCGGTATCTTGATCATTGGAGGCTCGCTGCAACGGATGTGCAGTAGGGGAAAATCCCCCTTCACAAAAAAGAGCCGCAACATCGTTTCGAAGGTGAATGTACATGCCGGGCTCTCTGTGTCACTCCTGTAACTTAAAGGGGAGTACCTCTCCCCTCATATCGCCGCAAATTAGACAAACGAGAGCGGTTTGTCAAGGATTTGCGAGCAATGCACGGCAAATTTTGTGAATTATTTCACTATATCCTGTTTCGGACAAAATGAAGACTTAATTAATGGGAGTTGTAGTGCGGCAAACAAAAAAGCAGCCGGTTGGCTGCCTTTCGGAAATTCAAAGATATCGGAATCAATTACTTGCGGAATCTGCGAGCGATCCCGGCGCCTACAAGGCCCATTCCCAGAAGAACGATTGTGGCCGGTTCCGGCACTTCATCACTGCTGGCAATTTTACCGCCAACTACCATATCATTGTGGTCGTAGTTGCCGTAACCGCCGCGATAATCATCGATGAAGAGAAGGAAATCATAGTCGCCAGAGAAGGAAATATTGCCTTCTTCAAAGAAGTAGTTGGCATTTCCGAACGGCGTATTGTAGCCGCGGAAGAACTGGTAACCGTTGTAAGGAGCGGTTAATGAACGGTCGGAGAAAAGCCAGCGATCGCCTTCGTAAGAGCGATAGCGTCCATTGTCGTTCTGGTCGCTAAAAAGCGAAAATCCATAGTTACCGTTTAAATTGAAGCTGCGAGTTGTACCGGCGCCGTCGTTGTCGTCAAAGATCGTTTGATAGATTGACGGACTTTCCCAGTTATGGAGAAACAGTGTGTTACGGTTTGCGTACGAAGTCGCTTCAGCCAAAAGCGTGAATTGAATCTCGTTGTAGGCTGACAGATAGAGGTCCTGATAGTTGTTGGCAACCGGGGTTTCCGACACCAACGAACCATTGACGAACAAATTGGGAGCAGCAAAGGCCTGGCTAGAGATCCCTGCCAGCACCGCCGCGATTATCAGAAATTTTCTCATCGGTAGAGATGACCTCCTCGTCATTTGACGCACATACTATTAACCAAACACAAATTAAGCAACAACCTTGCCGAAAATCGTTAAGTCGTTGTTATGAAGTAAGATAACTAGAATTGCGTACATAGTCATTTGTACGGAATTCCGACAGTCACAGACAGGGGTCTTGACGTAATGTGTTGTTGGATAACATGATATGACTGGAGGCTCAGTGTTCACGAATACGACATCATCTACTAACTTGGTCTCTGTTGATGGTTGGGTGCCGAGGAAATGTCTCGAATCGAGACAAGCAATGCGAATTCAAGCAATCTCCGCTTGTCGCCCGTGCAAGGATACCGTATAAGGATACTTCTTTAGCAACAGACACAGGAGCATGGAATGGAAGTTAGCAAATATACTGAATCGAATCGGCGCGCCTGGAACGAAGTTACTCCGATGCACCAGGAAGCAAAACAGGAGAAGTTCTTCAAGGCGTTCAAGAACGCGGGATATGTCTCCTGCGACCGACTCATCGCGAACAAAATCCGGGAAATTGGACTGACTGGGAAACGGGTCGCTCAACTGGGCTGTAACGATGGTCGGGAGACGTTGTCGTTGAAAAATCTCGGGGCGGAGACGGCGACCGGCTTTGATATTTCCGACGCGGCGATAGCGGAAGCGATTCGCTTGAGTGAATCAACCGGGGTCAAGTGCGAGTTTGTTCGAAGCGATGTTTACGAGATTCCAGATTCATACAACGGGTCTTTCGACTTCATCTACATTTCAATCGGAGTTTTCGGTTGGATGCCGGATTTGTCGTCATTTTTCACGGTTGTGGCGCGGCTGCCTGCGCCCGGCGGTGAGGTTCTGATCTACGAGCAACATCCAATTGCGGAGATTTTCGATGCCGAAAATCGCATTGACCCGTTGAAGATCGTTAATCGGTACTTCAATGATGAGCCGATGGCGGACGACACCGGATTTGACTACTGGGGCGGCAAGAGCTATCGCGGGGAAGTCTCCTACTGGTTTTTTCACACGATGGGGACGATCATCACCGAATTGATAAAGAGCGGCATCCAGATTAAGTCGTTCAGAGAGTATCCGCATGACATTTCCTCGATGTGGGAGCATATCGAAAAGACGGGTAAGATGCTGCCATTAAGCTACATACTTCACGCGCAAAAGGCGTAGCACGAAGGTATCAGCGCCGTTCAATGATCAAAATTGCCTACACCTCGGATCTTCACGTTGATTACTCAAACGAGAATCGCGAACTGGTCGCGCGTTTGACGGAGTCAGCGGTCGCTGCAAAGCCGGATGTGCTGATCATCGGCGGAGATATTGCGGCGTCGCCGACCGATTTCGGATGGGCATTGGGAAGCTTTGCGGAAGTGAAATGCCGGAAGTTGGTAGTTGCTGGAAATCATGACATTTGGATTGAATCGAAGTCAGATATTCTCAACGGCAAAGACTCGGGCGCCAAGTACCAGCAGATGCTGCCGAAGGTTGCTGCTGATAACGGATTTGAGTTTCTCTTCGAAAAGGCAGTTGTGATTGATGATGTCGGATTCGCGGGTTGTATGGGGTGGTTTGACTACTCGTTTCGAAATCACAAATTCGACGATTCGACACCATTGGAGCAGTATCGTATCGGTAAATGGCAAAGCCCAAGCAGCGGGAAGAACTTCCTTTGGAATGACATGCAATACGTGTGGTGGTTGAAAGATCTGTCGGCGAAAATGAGCGGATTTACGCGCAACGACTTGTGTTTGTCTGACAGCGAAATTGCGAATTTGATGGCCAAGTCGCTTTCGCAACAACTTGATCAACTGGCGGGAGAATCGGTACGCCAAATTGTGGTGGTTACGCATTTCGTCCCGAATCGTGGGTTGCTGGAATATCGCGATTCGATACCGCATGATTACTTCAATGCCTATCACGGCAGCGTGGGAGTCGAGCGCTTAATTGGCGGACAGAGCAACATATCCAATGTGTTCTTTGGACATTCGCATGTCGCGAAGGATGCCACATTAGATGGTATTCGGTATGTATCGCGCCCGGTGGGATATTTGGGATCAGGTCGCACGGTTGCGGATGCTTCCGCCAAGTTGGCGATTGTCGAAATTTAGCGAATGGGGGCTTTCGTCAAGGCTTGAATCGCCCGCTGTTCGATGTCGAGAGCGATAAGGGGGTTGATTTTCTGGCGGGTACCGAGGATGTCGGTCAGATCGCGACGGATGATATCGCGCAAGCCGATTTGCCAGGGCGCGGGATCGATAGCGACGCCGCGAGACCCGAGTGAGCGGTTTTCCTGCGCTGGACCCATGAACAAGTTATCAAGATGATTGAACATATTCAGTTGCCATTTGCGGGCTGCCTGCTGGATACTTCCGCCAAAATTGTCAGGATCACAGCCGACTTCGCATAGGTAGTCACACTGCTGATCGCCATCGCGAAGGCTGTTGAGCAGGTCTTGGATGAAATTCTTTGAGAAGAAATCGGCAAAGACGTGGCGGCGGTCGTGGTCGCTTGGCGCACCGACTTCTTTAAGGGGCGACTTGGTTGTCGAGCGGAAATTGCCGCGTTCCGGCAGTGAGACATAGACTTTGGAGATGGTGCGGCCTTTGACGGCTTGCTCGATTTCGTTGTAGAGCATCGCGAGGGCGCGGCGGCCGCCGGAGCGCTCGGCGTCGGAGCTGGAGTGGACTTCGCGCATCAAAACGGGCAGACACTTCTCGAGCAACTTCTTGCCCGCGCGGCTTTGTAGTGCGATGTTGCGGATCGCCGTCGATGCGACAGTGCGGTTCACCGAGGGAGAGAGCCAATAGTCGACGAGGCTCTGGTAGAAGAGCATAAAGTCGAATTCGCTTGATGAGTCGAAAGTCCAATTGGCCGTTTTCAAGGAATGATTCTCCAGTGTACGAGTACAAGTCTATTGTCGGCGGTAAGGATAACGAGTTCGGGGGGAAATAGCAAATGGGGGGAGAACCATCAGCGAGAGCCACGTTTTGGTTCGAGTTCGGTTTTGGATGACTTGCTCGCACTCTTTTAGCCGACAACATTAAGTCTACTGGCTTAGCCCTTGTTTCCCCCAATTTGATTGACACAAACCCTCAAATATCTTAATCTTACAGGCAGTAAAGTGCGCCCGGTCGGTTTCAACCCGGTCGGTTCCAGATTTCCACAATTGAAAGGATAATATGAAGCTGAACAGTCGCGAACAGGATGGTGTCGTTGTACTTGAGCCGAAAGGCAAAATTATGGGCGGACCTGACGCCACCGCTCTGAAAGAATCGATCCGTGACTACGTTAATGCCAACAAGAAGAAGGTTGTCATCGATCTTGCCGAAGTTGATTGGATGAACTCGACCGGTTTGGGAATCATGATTTCCTGCCTGAAGACAGTAAAAGAAGCCGGCGGCGATCTGAAGCTTGCCAACGTTACCGACAAGATTAAGTCGCTGTTGACGATCACCAAGCTGGTCACTGTGTTTGATTCCTACGATTCGGCTGAAGAAGCAGTCAACGCCGCCAAGTAGCGTTAGCGCATAGCGTTTATGCTGAAGCCGGAGATCAAGGGCGACACGATTGTCGTGCCGTCCGACCCCAGTTTAATTGGGGAGATTGATGAGTTTGTCGAGTCGCGATTGCGTTCACGCAATATCGACGACTCGATCATTGCCGACATAGCGATTTGTGCCACGGAGATTGCCAACAATGGCATCATCCACGGCAACAAAGAAGACCCTGACAAAACCGTCACACTGACAATGAGCTTCTCGAACGGGGAAGTTGTGATTGTCATTAGCGATCAGGGAAGCTACTTCAATCCGGAGACGATCGAAAATCCTCTCGATGAGAAGAACCTTTTGCGCGAGGTCGGGCGCGGCATATTCATTGTGCGTAGCCTGATGGACCGCCTCGAAATCACACCCGCGAACGGCGGCGGCACGACAGTGACACTCGTGAAGAAGATCACCTAATCCCGGTTTCGGGAGGGGATGTGAATCTCGAATTGATCATAGCGGTCGTCTACCTCGCGTGTGCGACCCTGTTGTTCATAATATCCGTATTGATATTCCGGGAAGACCCACGCAAGCGCATCAACCGTGTGACGGCATTGATGTTCGGCTTTGCGGCGTTCGGCCCGTTGTTCTACGGATTCGGGATTTTCATCGGTGATGCCATCACCAGCCGCGGACCGATTTACAATCTAGTTTACGTCTGGGAATTGTTCTTTCCGCAGTTAGTGTTCTTCGCACTGGTATTTCCTTCGACGTTGCGTTTCTACAACCGCTTCGCGCGTTTGAAGTACCTTATCTTCGTACCACACTTATTCCATCTGGCCTTGACGACGATCTTGAGCGATCCCGACGAGTTGGTACGTCTTGTGGATCCCAAGAAGATGGGTGCTTTCGGTAAGGCAATTTTTGAGCCGTTGGAGACGGTGTTCACACTGATCGCCACCGGTTTCTCGATCTTGCTCGACAGCCATATCAAGCTGTTCTCGATCGTGAACTTTGTCTATGTCATTATCGCCGCAGTGATTCTTTACTATGCCACCAAACGGGTGATGGCGGTGCAGCTGCGCAAGCAGGTGCAGATCGTCATTTACGGAATCATCACAGCTCTGGCGATGTATGTCATAGCATTCATCATGCCGGCGATCGGCGTTCTGACTTTGAGCAACGAGTGGCAGAATTTCATCACGATACTCGCGTTGGTGATTGGTTGCGGATCGATCGTGTTTGCGATCGTACGCTACCGGTTTATGGATGTGCGCCTGATTGTACGGCAGTCGCTGGTGTATACGGTGTCTTCCGCGATGGTGGTCGGCGCCTACGTGCTGATCATCCGGCAATTCGAAGATATCGTAAAGTACCTGTTCGGTTTTGATGTTCCCGGTCTGGATATTGTCTTTATCATTATTGCGTTGATACTTTTCCCGTCGGTAATGAGCCAAGTCGATGAACTGATCCGGAAATTTTTCATTCGCGACAAGTCGGATTATCGCAATATCTCGCAAACCTTCAGCCGCAAGGTAGCCTCGGTATTCAAGCTCGACGAGGTGTTCGCGCTGGCGCACGAAGTACTTTCGCGGCAACTTCTCTTGGAAAGAGTCTATATATTCGCGCGAACGGCGAGCCACAACGGAGTCACCAATGTGACCGCTTCCGCTGATGAAGAAGAATGGGAGGCGATGGACATTGAAGCGCCGTTGATGGCGGAATTGGCCCGGCGCAGCGGCGTGAACAACATTGATGAGTTATCGGGTGCGTTTCCGCAGTCGATTTTCCTTAAGCAACTGGCGTCGCGACGGGCACGTTTTGTGGCGCCGATGATTTCGGGAGACGAGATTCTAGGGTGTCTGGCAGTCTCGGATAAGGTTTCCGGGTATCGGCTGAACTACGAAGACGTGACAACGATTTCGATTATCGCCGATCAGCTCTCGCTGGCGATTAACACGTCGCGCCTTTATCGAGAGTCGATTGAAAAACAGCGTCTCGAAGAAGAGATGAACATTGCCCGCACGATTCAGATCGACCTCTTGCCGAAGGTCTTTCCGTCGGGTGACGACTTTCATTTCTCGGCATTCTCCGATCCATCGCTGGAAGTCGGGGGAGACTATTTCGATTTCATTAAGACGCGGCGCGGAACAATCGCTATGGTTATAGCGGATGCTTCGGGCAAGGGTGTTCCGGCGGCGTTGCTCATCAGCCAGATTCACGCGGCGATTCGTACTGAAATCCGCCACGATTTGCCGTTGGGGCAGATTCTGGTCAATGTCAACGAACTCTTGCAGAAGGAAGAGATCACCGACAAATTTGCGACTCTGTTTGTTGCCGATTATGATCCACGCACCAAAATTCTGCATTATGCCAATGCCGGCCACAACTATCCAATATTGATCTCGCGCAACGGAGATGTCGAACTTGACCGCGGCGGGCTGCTGTTGGGAGCATTCCGTGATGTCGCCTATGACGAGGGAGAAGTCCAGCTGCAGAGCAATGACATACTTTTCCTATACACGGATGGATTGAACGAGTGTATAAACAGCAAAGACGAGCAGTATGGCGAAGGGCGAGCAGTGGACCTGATCAAGCTTCATCATGCCCTGACGGCGCCGGAGATACAGCAACGGATAATTGATGACGTTCATGAGTTCGCGGCACCGATGGCGCTGCAGGACGATATGACGCTGGTATTGTTGAAGGTTCATTAGAATGCAGATTAAGGATCCGATATCGAGTTTTACTTTCTGTCCCAAATGCCGGGCAGAGCTGGTTCTGGAACACTATGATCACAGGCAGCGCAAAATCTGTCCCTCCTGCGGTTTTGTCGATTATCACAACCCGGTACCGGCAGCCGGAGCGATTGTGGTGCGCGACGGTAAACTACTGCTCGTGAAACGCGCTGAGAATCCTTATAAAGGAGACTGGTGCATACCGGCTGGATATATGGAATGGGACGAATCTCCCAGCCATTGTGCCGAGAGGGAACTGAAAGAAGAGACCGGTCTGGAGATTCGCGCCAAGTCGATATTCGAGGTATACTCCGGCACAGATGACCCGCGCACGAATGCAGTATTGATTCTTTACTTCTGCGATGAAGTCGGAGGAGAAGCTGTTGCGGGAGATGATGCCGCCGAACTGCGGTTTTTTAGTCTGGCAGAGATTCCCGGCAATATTGCCTTTGAGGCGCATCGGCAGGCTTTGCGCGACTTGCAGGACTGTTTTCCAGGACTACTGAAATAGGATGAAGATGTTTATACCGAGATTTCTGATTATCGCAATTGCATTGTTAGGAACTTCTGTATCGGCGGTCGCGCAAACACAGCCTGACGTAAAAATCTCATTTGATAAGAAGCAGTGCAGTATTGCGGTTGACACCGGATCTACAGCGACCAATATCTCATTCGAATTCTCGGAAGTGCGGATAAGCGGGAACTCGGTTTCAGTCGGGTCACACCGACTGATAGCGGGAGATAGTTTATTTGTCGGCGAATCGGTAGTGGATCTCTCGAAGGTTGCGATTCAGGGCGTAGTTCAGCGAGAAGGATACTACGACATATCACTGGGTGATGCGGCGTCGACATCGCGACGGGGCCGTGCGGACGCCAATCGATATGGATCATTCTCCCAGCTCAAACTCGCAACCGGGGAATTCGTTCGAGGTAGTGCGTTAATTGTTGGCGGGGAATTGGAATCGAATGCCGAGGTCAACGGCTATGTCATTGCCCTATTTGGTGACATCAAGTTGGGTTCGGCGGCGACCTGTCACAGGGATGTACTTGCGGTCGGTGGCAGGATTCAGCGCGATCGCAAGGCACGGATTTATGGGGCATTTCAATCCACGGAGTCGTGGAAACGGTCGGATATATTCAGACGAAGACAACGTAATTATGGTTATCAGCCGATAACGTGGTCGAAGGGGATGTCGTACAATCGAGTGGATGGTTTGACGCTCAATGCCGGAGTGGCATTCCAATCGGAAGAGAACTTCGTGCCACGATTCTTTGCCGAAGTGGGTTACGGCGCGTCATCGAATATATGGAAGTATCGGCTGGGTTTCGATCATCGATTCTTTGACTATCACCAACTTTCATATGGCGGGGCTGTCTATCGCCAGACCAAGACCGCCGACGATTGGATCTGCACCAGCGGAGAAAATACCGTTTATGCCTTATTGCGTCGTGAGGATTTTCGCGACTACTATCAGGGCGAGGGTGCCGAGCTATTTGTCGAACAGCAGATCAATGGCCGTCACACAATTCGCGCAGACTACTTTGTCGAAGTGCTCGACTCCATGCCGGCGCATCCGCGATTGTGGGCATTGTTCGGTGGCAGTAAGGACTTCCGTTCGAACTTCTCCTCAATAGCAGAGAATGAGCGCGGCATCGGTCTGCAGGCATTTACAGATCACGAGGCTGCATTGAAGCTCAATTACAAGTACCAGAGTGTACTGGATCCTGAACGCGGCGCTCCGCAAGGCTGGTGGCTGGCGTTTCAATATGAACACTCGTCCGGTGCGATTGCATCTGATTTCAATTATGATCGCTTCACTTTTGAAGCCCGGCGTTATCAACGGGTGAACGAGTATCTCAATGTCAACGTACGCGCGATTTACGGAGAAGTCACCGGAGTTGTACCGATCCACCGGTTGTTCTACTTGGGCGGTATTCGCTCTTTGCGGGGACACGAGATCAAACAATACTATGGCACCGAAATGGGGCTTATTAATGTCGAGTATGTGGTTAATCCTGACCGGACGATCCTCGATTTTGCGGCGGTTGCTGATATCGGCGGAGTCGGATCCAGCGACCGTTCCTTATCGGAGTCTCGCTGGCGCGGTGACGTCGGAGTGGCGGTCATTATCGGTGAGTTGATTCGCATTGAGCTCACACGGCCGTTTAATGGCGACACGAGTGAACTGCAGCCCAGCGTCTTAATTGGAAGGTCGTTTTAGGGAATCGAGCACGGTTTTCGTCTGCCTGTAATTGCCGTACCAGTTATTTGTTTCAAATTGCATCACCAAATTGGCGCATTGTCTGCGCAATTCCTTTCCACATATATCTTTCCTGTGACTTCTTTCATACCCATTCCCGCGTTTGGGCAGTTAACTAATTGCCGAATCATCCGATACCTAACATGACGACTTGGACAGATAATATTTTGCGTCACCGAGGTATAGACTATGCCGTTTAATTCAAAAGATTCCAAAGGACTGGAACGAACCGACAAGTTTATCATTCCGGTAAGCGAAGAAGTCGATAGCGAAGACGCGTTGTCGAGTTTCGAAGACTTGTTGGAGAGTGGGGCCAGTTCAATTGCGGCAATTCACGCCGCCCGACCGCATCTGGAACCGGCGAAAGCGAATTCGACGGAAATCAACAATTACAAGACACTGCTTGAGATTGCAGCGTTTGTCAACAGTTCACTGGTGACGGATCAGATTCTTCAGAATGTGATGAAACGCGCGATTGAGTTATTGAAGGCAGAACGCGGATTCCTGATGCTGCTGGACGAAAACAACAAGCTTCAATTCCGCACAGTCTATAATCTTTGCAAAGAAGAACTCATGCAGGAGGACTTCAAGTATTCCGGCACGGTCGCCAATCGCGTCGCGGCGTCCGGTGTTCCCGAATATACCTCGGATGCCCAGAATGATGAGAGGTTTTCCAAGCAGGAGTCGATCCGCAGCTTGAATTTGCGCTCGATCGTCTGTGTGCCTTTGAAGATTCAGGAAAAAGTCATTGGTGTCATATATCTCGACAGTTCCAGTGAAGGCCGTCTCTTTTTTGAAAGCGACCTTTACCTTTTCGAGTTATTCGCGACCCAGGCGGCAATTGCCATCAACAACTCGCGGCTGTATGAGCGTATCCTGCGGCTCAAGCGGTTCAATGAAAACATCGTGACCAATACTCCGGTCGGACTAGTCGTGGTCAATGGCGAGTTCAGCGTCATTACCATGAATGCATCAGCCGAACGGATATTCAAGAAGAGCGGTCAAGTCGGAGCTTCCTTTGCCTCGTTGTTCGAAAACAACAACGTCGAACGCTGGGAGCAGAGCCTGAAGAACGTGCTTGCAACCGGCGTGGCGGAGAATCTGCCGCGTTGTTATCTCACGTTTGGCGACGAAGAGAAAGTCGTGTCGTCAAAGATATCGCCGCTTGAAGATGCCGACCAACATGGCCGCGGACTGATTGTCGTGCTTGAAGACATTACCGAAAAGACGATCCTGGAAAACTATGTGACGATATCGGAGAAGCTCATCGCCAAGGGAGAAATGGCGGCTTCGATCGGGCACGAACTGAACAACTTCCTGGCAATCATTTCGAACAATGCCGAACTACTGCAAATTCGCGTTAAGAAGAATGAGTACGACAAACTCGATAAGTCAGTGCAGGCGATTTTGGATAATATCAGCAAGATCAAACGCTTCACCGACAACCTGATGGATCTCTCGAAACTTGACCAGGAACTGGTCAATTACAATATTAATCACTTGATCGACGATCTGCTGTTCAACATCAAGTCGCAGCAGCGCTTCAAAAAGGTCGGCTTCGTAGTGCGGATGAGCCCCGAGATTCCGGATCTGGAAATTGATGTCGGCCAGATTCAACAGGTATTCTTAAATCTGCTGTACAATGCGGCAGACGCATTGGAAGGATGTTCTGGTAAGAGCGAGATTCTGCTGACAACACGCCGTGAAGGTGAAAAAGTTGTGGCGACAGTTCGCGATTCCGGCTCCGGCATACCGGCAGAGCATCTTGAGAAAATCTTTGAACCGCATTTCTCAACCAAACCGCACGGGCACGGGCTGGGCCTGTCGAACTGCAAACGCATCATCGAGAATCACGGCGGAGAGATTTCAGTCCAGAGCAGATCGGGAGAGTACACTGAATTTAAGATCATACTGCCGATAAAGCGATAGTACGCCGATATGGAGCCCAGGTTTCCCGCATCGTCACTCCTCGACGGGGCGCAACGTATCGGAGCCGGCGGATGCGGAGAGGTCTTTTTCGCCAGTCACGCCAGGTGGGGCAAAGTTGCAGTAAAAGTAGCCTTCAGTCCGGATGAGGAAACGCGACGTCTTTTTCTGGCGGAGTACTCACGTCTGCGCAGTTTTCGCCACCGAGCCATTCTCAAAGCCCACGATCTTTTCTTTCTTGATGACCAGCGCCCGGCAATAGTCATGCAATTATGCGACGGCGGTGACTTGTATCAGTCGACTGATCCGCTGCCGGTACGCGAACGATTTCGCTGTCTCGGCCAGGTGCTGTCGGCGATCCAGTATCTGCATTTGCTTGGCCTTATCCATCGAGATCTCAAGGGGGAGAATGTACTAATCAGCACGAGCACCGGCGCGCAGCTTTCTGATTTGGGATTAGCGGCTGCAAAGAGCGACGACAGCCGCGAGCGAGGGGGTACGCTTGAGTATATGGCGCCAGAGGTGATCGCGAACAAAGGTGCAACAATCGAATCCGATATCTACTCGTTGGGAATCATGCTCTATCGGCTTGCGACCGGGACCTTGCCATTTGAGTCATCCGATCCGGTGCAGGTCATTTCGCGGAAACA
This sequence comes from uncultured Ignavibacteria bacterium, assembly GCA_964370935.1. Classification (GTDB taxonomy): domain Bacteria; phylum Zixibacteria; class MSB-5A5; order CAIYYT01; family CAIYYT01; genus JADJGC01. The sequence continues at coordinate 35,940 of CAYJKI010000010.1, forward strand.
ACAGCCGGATGCACTGCCACTGGATTCGTTGGCGACTTTGGTGTCACCGCGTTTTGCGAAGTTGGTCCGTCAATGTATTGACCCTGACCCTGCCGAGCGCCCGAAGAGCGCGAAGGATGTCGCAGAGCAACTAATAATTGACAAGCTAGTCAATTCGTCAGATTTTGGCGAGCACAAGTTCGCCGATCTCTTTCATCATTACATCTTCAGTTATAATGCCGGTTTCTGTAAGCAGGAATTGAAGTCTCCATCCAATCATCTTGAGATTTCGCACGAATATCAGGACGAAGCGGGAGAACTACGCGAATCAGTTTCGGACTTTCTCAAGCAAAGTGGTTTCGTAGTACTGGAATCGGCCGAAGGACTGCAGTTCTCTCGAGAGGGAGAACCCAATCCGGGGACGGTACTTCTAACTCCGCAGTTGAATGATGGGCGACAGATCCGTTACGCCGAGTTAGATCGTTTCGCCTTTGACGCGATACTCGGCAAAATCATTACCAGAGAAATCGACACTTCGACAGCAGATTTAATCTACGGACTTTCGTCGGGCAACCTGGCATTGGTGACTATACTGTTGAATCAACTTGAACAAGAGAATCGATTCGACGTCAGCAGCGGTAAGCTCAAGTTGTCGCCATTGGAGCGGTCACATTTCCAACCCGCAGATTCTTACTTTCAACTTGCTGCGAAGTTGTTACCGCAACTGCCGCCGCAATTGGTCGAGGTTGCCGGATTCCTGGCAGCCGACACCGGCGAGTTTCCAATACCGGAACTTCTGGCGATGGGTCGCCTGTCGCAGACAGAGTTTGATGACCTGGTTACAAGCGGGTTGCTGCAGGCTCAAACCGGGTCATTCGCTCGCGGTTACTATCGGAGTTGCCTATATCACTCGCTAGACCGTTCAACTGTACAGCGTTATCACTTTGGCTGGACCAAGGTCATCGACGAAACTGACGAGCTGCCGCCTGCAACGCGCGAAAGGCTTTTGCTCCATCACCACTATCGGGCAGGGGCGACCCGAGAAGCAATTGAGGCGGCCATGAGGCTGGCGGATCTTCGGCAGGATGAACAGAACTTAGAGGAGGCCGCCTCGGTGCTGGACTTCGCCTGCAGTATGGAGGGCAACCGCGCAGATTTGCGTTTGTATGTGACGATGCTAATGAAGCAGGCCGATTTGCTGAACAAGCTCGGCGACTTCACTGCTGCGTTGTCAGCCTACTCGCGTGTGGTCAGATTTGGACGCCGCATCGATTTCACCGAGATGGTGGCGGCGGCCTACAAGCGACTTGGCGATGTCTACAAAGGTAAGCGGGATTACCGGCGCGGCAATCGGGCTCTGGACCGGGCGGTGAAGTTCTACGGTGAAAAAGGCAACGAGCTGGAGCTTTCGCACTGCTATAACAATATTGGCAATATCTGTTGGATCAACGGCGACCTCGTCAATGCAGCGACTAACTATGAGAAGGCATTGACAATTCAACGAGAACTGGGTGTCATGCGCGACATCGCTTCGACATTGAGTAATCTGGGTTCGATTCGCTGCATCCTGCATGGATATGATAATGGTATACCGCTATTCAAAGAGTCGATCGAGATCAAGAAGAAGCTCAATGATCTTCCGGAATTGGCGCGCACCTATAATAATCTGGCGGTAGCTTACTTCGAGTTGGATGAACTTGCCACTGCGCATGAGTACTTGAAACAGTCATTTGAGATCAATCAGAAGATCGGGGCAAATTCAGAATTGCACTACAACTACGATAATTTCCACGAAATTGAGATTCGCCGCGGCAACTACAGCAAGGCGCGGGAGTGGTTGATTGAGGGGCTCAAGAATTCGGCGCGTGAGGCGCATTCCGCTCGCGGCGGTTTTATTACATCGTTAGCCGCACTCTCGATTCTCGAAGGCCGTTATTCCAAGGCGGGGGCATTACTTGCCGCAGCGCGGGCGCGAGAAGAGAAGGTTACGGATCGCCAATTTTCGATGAGACTAGCGGCCACGTACGCTGACTACTTCTATTGTCTGCAGGATTATGGGCATGCGTATGACTATATCCAAACCGCCATCGAGTACGCGCAGAAAATCGGTGAAACCAAAGGCAATGCCATTTTCCTGATCAGGCGGGCGCGAATCGAACGCGCCATCTCTCGTCCATTGGCGGAAGTTCAGGCAACGCTGGATGAAGCGGAGCGCTTTCTGGCGCCGCTTCCCGGCAAGCGTGAAAAGCACGAGTTGATTCTCGACCGGGCCGAACTAGCTTTAGTGACGGGCGATATTCGTGGAGCCGAGAACCGCCTGGCGCAGGCCATCGACTATCCAGAATTTGACGGTATTGTGACTTTCCGGGCGAGGTTATACTTGATCCGCGGACAATTTGAAATGCAGCGGGAGAATTACGGACGGGCAATTCCGTTGCTCAATGACGCCGTTCTGGCAGCCAAATCTTCGCGAATGATGGAGATGTTGTGGTTTGGCCTTTTGGCGCTGGGAGACTGTCAACGTCAGCAGAGTCAGTTGGAGCAGTCGCTGAAGTCGTACATTGAGGCCTTCAATACCGTGAAGCAGCTTGCTGGAGAAATCACCGACAAGCGCCTGCGGAAACTTTACCTGTCGGACAGACGCAAAGCACTGTTGGGAAAACGTCTCGAGGAGATGTCGTCACTGGTTGCCTAAAAAGCAGAAGGACCGCGTTGCGGCGGTCCTCCATGCAAACCGGTTAAGAGGTCGAGTTATTGACCACCCTGGCTGAAACCTGCTGGGGCGACTTTCTCCTCGAGCACTTCGATGATGAGATTATACATAGCGTCACCTCCTCCTATGAAGTTAAGGTAACCGGTTACCACGACACCGGCAACGCCGGTGACCTTCTATCAGTTAAGCCGACAACATCGGCTAACATTTCTGCCGTGACCCAAAAACCTACATCCGTGTAGTGTTCAACTTTTATCTCATCAATAGCTTTAAGTTAACTGTTAAAGTATACGTTCAAAGTCCATATAAGTCAAATTAATTTTGGACAGGATTGGCTATTTCTTGGGTGCAAACTTGCACCAGGACAAACTCTGATACTATATGTAGTGTGCCAGTTCGAGGTTCCTCCACGAGATATTGTGTCTGCTGACAGATTTTGTCTAAAACCAGGACCAAAACTCGAGACGGAAGAATCGGGTGACTTTTCGCAAGGACAAACCCGCAAGTGAGACTTTGCCGCAGTCAACCTTGGCATACCCCGTCATTTCGGGCAAGAGGAAGTTGTTGGCATTAGGGACGGTTGCGACCGCCATCAAACTCGGAGACAGCTTGAGTTTGATGACTTTGCCGAAATTCTTGATCGAAGGAAAGGCATGGACGCGCAACTGCATGTCCGACCCGGGCGACAGGATGTCCAGATCAGACTCATCGAGCTTGACTTCGACAACCAGTGAATCGGTGCGAGCCAGATGGAGAATGTCGTTGGGGTTGGATGTTCCGACCATTGTTCCGGCAAACGGACTCACAATTACCGACGCATTGAGTTGCTCATCCAAGTAGGCGACGCGGGATCGTAGCTTTTCGATTTCGGCGTCGATTTTCTCAACTTCTTCGGCTTTAGGCGCAGAGCGCAACAGCTTTAGTTCTGATTTGCGCGAGTTCCACACTGACGTTGCGACGTTAAAGGCAGCAGAAGCTCTTTCAAACTCATCTTCAGAAATCAGCTGCTGTTTGTGAAGTTCCTTGACACGATTGAGTTCTTTGCGTGCGGCCTCGTAGACGGCTTCGGCCTCTTTGATTTCAGACCGTTTGGTGGCAACGGCTTCGACTTTGGGATCGGAAAGCAGCAGGCGGCGATCGGCCTCGGCCTTCTTGAGATCAGAAGCAGCTTCAGCCAGAAGGCCGCGGTTAAGAGTCGAGTTAATTACCAGCAGCGTATCTCCGGCGGCAACGGTCTCGCCGACGGAAACGCTGGGGCGAATCTGGGTGACGGCATTATCCGACTGCGAGAGCTGGAAGAGCTTGGAGATGCTCTCTTCTATGACGCCGCCGCGAAAATAAGAACTTTCGAGCGAGCTGGGTCCGATGCGGGTGACGACAAACGATTCGGTGGCGATTAAACGCGCTTCACCGCCCGATGTCTGCTCAACCTTGACCAAAATAGCGAGCGCAAGGATAATGACCAGCGCCACGCCATAAAACACGATGCGCTTTGGCTTCATCCAATCCACTTTCCTTTCACGCCACACTTCCATGATGCGGCTCCCACTCGTTTTAAACAGTCTTTTAAAAATAAGGAATACCAGTGCCAGGAACAACAGAAATCCAATGCCTGCCCAATGTTCGACAAAGAACTGGCCGCCGCGATAAACGATGAAGATTATCAGCAGGGCCGAGTAGAGCAGAGCGAAGGCGCCATAGCGGCGATAGATTTTCCGCTCGCGCGCAGAAGGCTTGACCAGGGTATCGTCGAGGCACCCGAAGAAGATCACCTTGGTGCGGGTCCACATATAGGAGAAAGCTTTTTGGCGCAAGTTAGGAATCTGTAGGTAGTCAGCGAGCAGATAGTAGCCGTCCAGCTTGATTGCCGGATTCAGGTTAAATACCAGGGTGGCGAAGCAAACGGCAGAGGTCCAATAGAAGATGCGGTTGAGCGGGTAGCCTTCCATGGTCATTCGCCAGAGCACTGTGAACAACGCCCAGAGAAACAGCTGGAAGAATATTCCGGCGAACATCACGACGAAGCGCTGGCGCTTATTCGGGAAGAGATAGGCATCGGATAGATTGCAGTAGAACGCCGGCTGGAAGTAGATCAACAGGAATCCCATTTCGTGGACTGCCCCGCCGTAGCGCTTGCAAGCGAATGCGTGAGCATACTCGTGAATTGTGGTGATGATGAAGATTCCGGCAATAATGGAGACAACGTCAGCCGCCGAAAAGATTGTCATCAGGTTGAACGGAAACTTGCTGATATTGGCGAAGAACACCGCCATGCCGACTACGGTGAATATTATGAGCAAAGTCACCGCCGGAGGAGAGAAGAGCCAGCCGATACGCGGATACCAGCGGTTAAGGAATCTGTCGGGATCAAAGGCCTTCAGTTTGATGAATAGAACCGATTTCCCGCCGTCTTTGCGGGTCGCCTCGACTCCTTCAAGGAATCCCAGTTGGCCGAGTTGTTTAGCGAATTGGGCGATAGCTTCGCCGGTGATCGTGGTGTTGAAAGTACGAACGAAGTCTTCTGCGGCGTCGTCCGGTGTACGGGTGCCGTCGAGTAGATTGACAAGGTAGTATTCCGGTTCGCGCAGGCGGATGAACTTGCCGGTATCGGGCGACTTGACAGTGTAGTAGTCGACGCCTTCGACTTTCTCTACCTGAACTTGGAGATCAGTTCTGCGTTTCGGGTATTCGCTCATGCGGGAGCAATATTGGAATCGTGAAGACTAAGTGCAAGCGCAATGCTAAAAGGGCAAGCTTGCGCTTGCCCTCATTGTCTGCCCCTTTGTTCACCGCTGGAAGGAGCCAGTCATCTCTTAAATACTCATTATTCACCCATACCAAGCGGTTCGGGAATAAGACTCTTTTCCTTTTCCGAACGCAATTTATCCGCCTTGGCGATGAGATTCATCAGTTCGATGACCTGATCGTTCTGTTCTTCCTGATCGATATTGCGAACTACGGAGAGCACGTCCGCCAGATTGCTGTCCTTGGCCCAGAAGCTGGCGCGCAAGATCTCAGCAAATTCCGCGCCGGCAGCTGCCAGACGGAAGTCCATTGACGAAAGTTCAAAGCTCGTCTTGAAAATGCTGGGGCTGATTTTCACAGCGATTTCCGAGACTTCGAAGGAATCGGGATTTTTGTGGCGGATAAAGACGGTTCCAACATCGCCACGGGCGCCGTCCTTGAACTTGATTTCATAAAGTGCGGTCACGGTATGACCAGATCCGATCTCGCCGCCATCTTCCTTGTCGTCGCGGAACTTGTCATCGGCGACGTCGCGGTTTTCATAACCCAGCAGGCGGTAACGCTCGACGACGTTCGGGTCGAAATCGACCTGTATCTTGACATCGCGGGCAATGACCTGCAGCATCCCGGTGAGATTCTCCATGAACACCCGCTGTGACTCTTCCCAGCTGTCGACGTAGGCATAGTGGCCATTGCCTTTGTCGCCGAGCTTCTCCATCAGGATGTCGTTGTAATTGCCCATGCCGAATCCGATGGCGGAAAGAGTAATACCCTTGTCTGCATAGCCCTTAATGAACTTCATGAATTCCTCTGCCGAAGTGCGCCCAACATTGGCGACGCCATCGGAGCAAAGGATGATGCGGTTGATAGAACTCGGATTGAAATGGCGATTAGCCATATCGTAGCCCAAGCGGATTCCTTCTTCGGCATTGGTCGAACCTTCGGATACAAGCTGCTCAATTGCCCGGATGATTTTGTCTTTGTTGCGAATTGACGTCGGTTCAAGCACAACCCACGCGACGGATCCGTAGACGACGATGCCGACATTGTCGCGCGGGGTGAGTTGGTCAACCAACATGCGCAGACTGCGGCGGACGAGACCAAGACGGTCCTCACGCGCCATCGAGCCAGAGACATCGACGACGAAGGTAAGATTGGCGTCTTTGCGATTCTCGGCACGAATCTTCTTACCGACGACACCAATCTTGAGGAGTTCGTAACCCTTGCCGAAGCGGGAGGGCGCGCCTTCCATCTCGACATCGAAAGCCCGGTCGCTGGGATGATTATATGTGTACTTGAAATTATTAATGAACTCCTCAACACGAACAGCTTCTTCCGGCGGCAGGTTGCCGTCATTGAGATAGGCACGCGTCATCGTGTAGGAGGCGTTGTCGCAATCGATGGCGAAGGTTGACAGGTGGTCGTCATCAGTTGAGATGAAAGGGTTGGTGCCGTAGTTCTTGAAGAACATGGCATCGACCGGTTCGCCGTTGGGAGGAGTATTGCCGCCGTGGGCGGGGGGGACCGAGCCGTCAGTATAGCTGCTCATCTCGTTCGACCTACCTCCGCGCAGCTTCACTTCTCCGAATCGTTCGACCACACCGACCTGTGCTTTGAGGAGGTCAGCGACCGTAGCAACTGGCATAGTCTTGATGTCGGCGGGACTGATCTGGCGGAGATGGGTGGTCTCGGTCTTCTTGAGTAGATCGCGTTCAGCTATACAGAGTTGAGCGTCGGTCTGAACGATACTCTCTGTGAGCGCGAAGTCCTGGGTCGTGGTCACATTAGCCGTCACGGTGAGTTCTTTGACGCAGCTCGAAGTCCAGCCAGTGAGCATGGCGCAAAGTTCGTACTTGCCGGGCGGTACGTTGATGATCATGTACTCGCCGTTCTGGTCAGCCTGGGCTCCCATGGTTGTGCCTGAAATCTGGATGACAGCAAAGGCGATGGGGTCTTTGGTTTTGGCGTCAGTGACTTTGCCTTTGATTCTGCCGGTGTTGGTGGAGAAGACCTGCGTGGTCACGACGACCAGCACATAGATCACCAGCACGATTCCGCTTAAGAGAAGGCGTTTCATAGATCCTCCGATTGGATTGAGGTTTAACTAAGTACCTTTGTCTTCAATACAGGCGGTATAGGTGCTTATTCCCGAAATGCAAAAAAAAGTAAATGAGGTTGGCAGACAGGGCGGGAATCCCCATTCCCGATTGCTAAAACCTCGATAAGTCGGTATATTATTGGCGGCTAAACCCAACCTCGCCCTGGAGGGCAAAGTGAATCCACGAGCAATTGTGTTAATATTCGCCACGCTGGTATTTTTGGGCTTTTGCGGCGTATCTGCTGCAAATTTCGGATACAACTCCTCGCCCGGATTCCAGATTGGTTCGACCTATCAGGATCTACAACATAACGCCCGCATGGCCAGACAGATCGTGGTCGGCGGCGGGTGGGTGCATAATATCTGGACACATCTGCCGGGGCCGAGCACAGCCAACCGCGCTGTTCAGTACTACGCCTGGCAGATTGGCGGTCCGGGAGTGGTATTTAACGCCAATGTTGATTCGAGCATTGGCGCAGGATACAGTGCCATTGACTTTGATCCGACGAACGTTGGAGCAGCGGTGGTCGGGTATCATCATGTTGCTTCGGGAGGAACAAGATTTTCACGAGATACAGGAGTCGGGGTTGGTGCGTTTTCGCTGCGGTACACGTTTCCAGCGGCGAATTGTCAGGGGATCGTAAGTGGTTCAGATGCAACAGAAGGACTCTATTATTGGCCGGTCATCGCAACGGATGTCGATGGCTCCGGTAATGGCGTTGTGCATGCAGTCTCAACGGAAAGCCCGGCAACTGCGAGTGATGTGATGTCGATCATCTATTACAGGTCGAACAGCGGAATTACCGGAGTTGGCGCGACTTGCGGCATCTGGATTGACTCGGTTGACAATATTGCGGCTACGGTAGTGGCTGATCCGAATTCGGACAATGTTGCCATCGTGTATTTAGTACCGGCAGACTATGCATTCAACGCCGGTCTTCAGCAACACAATCAGGATGTCGTGTACCGCGAGTCGATTGATCTGGGCGAAAGCTGGGGGCCGGTGATTAATGTCAGCAACTACACTGGTGCAGATCCAGAGCGCGCCTATTCAGACGTCAGCGCAATGTATACTTCGGACGGTTGTCTGCACATCGCCTGGGTCGCTGCAAATTTCGATTCGTCTACAGGGTCCTCGGCAGACGACGCATGTAAATTGCGCCACTGGGATGATTGCGGTCAGTGCATTTCGACGATCCTGAATGCACAACACGCCGAAGTATCCTGTGATCGCGGATCCTGGCAGAATAATATTGCTCGCGTCAATCTCACTGAATGCGAAGCAGCGTCTCAGAAGAATCTCTATGCTACTTACACTTATTTTCTCGGCTCGGATACGGGAATTCCCGGACCGTCAGACTGCTCGATGAAGGGATATGCAAATGGCGAACTATTCATGCAGGTTTCTTCGACCGATGGACTGACCTGGGGTCCGCAGATCAACCTGACGAATACAGCCTCTCCAGGCTGTAACGGCGATTGCGCCTCCGAAAATTGGTCATCGAGTGCCATGTACGTAACCGACTCGTTGCGTCTTCAGTATCTTCTAGACCTTGACGCCGGTCGTGTCAGCGGTGCCGAGGGCTCTTGGACCAATAATCCGATCATGAACATGGCGGTACCGTGTGTGGCAGCTGCTCCATACGCATCAATCTCAATCAACCCGGCTCAGATAGTTTATCCCGAGATCTATCTGATGCCTGATAGCGTCACCAGCAAGACGCTGACGCTGACCAATGCGGGCAACTTTAATACGGTTGTGACCCGCAAGGTCGAGTACCTCGACGGGAATGGCTGGCTGTCATTTCCGGACTTGGATAGCGTCTTCGTCGTACCTGCAGGATGCGCAAATGCGCAGTCGATGACGATGGTTGTCACAGCTCCACATGATGAAGGCAACTACGATGTCAACGTCCATTTCATCTATGACAATGGCGCCGCCCTTGACACGGCGACACTGTCGTTTCGGCTGTGGGATTTCTGTCCATTTATCGATGATTTTTCAACGTTTAGGACCACCTGTAACCGGCTTGAAATCTTGCGCACGGCTCGTGCCAGAGACTTTTATGACTATAGCGACAGCAATGAGTATTTGTACGACGCTTCGCTGATCCTGGGAAACGGCCCCAGCAAACTTTGCTGGTCGATATACAAGGATTATGAGAACTATTGCCGCCCGACGTTTCCAGCGGGACATCTATTCGGACTCAGTGGGTTCTATGTGATAACTAACGAGAACGATTATCCCAGCTACTGCAAAGGGTCGGCTTACGGAAGGAACGATGACTCTACGCTAGGATACTCGGTGGATTTCTACGCTCCGAAGCACCCGGATAGCTGTGATTTTTTCGTAGCGAGTTTCAAGATTTACAAGGGTGCCAACGATTCCTTGGGTGTTGTCAGCAACCTCACGGTCGGGTTTGCCTGTGATTGGGATGCGCCGGCTGACACCGGTTCAGACAATACCGGCGGATTTGATGCGGGAAGACAAATGCTGTACCAGCGCGGGTTGGAATTTGGTCCGACGGAAGAGAATTATGGAGCTGTTGCGGCTTACCGCGACGACGGAGTGCCGATTGTCGGCGGATTTATCTGGGACAGTCCGACGCATGTTTACCCTACGGCTGACTATGTGGCGGCCGATCTTTGGAATCAAATGGAGTCTTTGTCAACCGGCGAGTACACGACATATGGGTTGGTCGATGACCTTAGTAGTGTTCTGACGATTTACCGCGATGCGAGCATCAATGGGGCAACTCATGACACATTGAAGTTTGTCGTTATTCTGGCGGCGGAGAATTCGGGGCCATTGACCGACTTGAAGCACACAGTCGACAAGGCAATAAGCTTCGTTAACAACCATGGAATAGGCTCAATTGTGCCGACAAACTGCTGCCTTCACGGCGATGCCGATAATAGCGGGTTTCTGAACATTTCCGACGTAGTTTACTTAATTAACTACATCTTTGTCGGTGGTCCGGCCCCGGTGAGTGAATGTGAGGGCGACAACAACTGTGACTGCGTTGTTTCAATTTCCGACGCTGTCTATTCGATCATTTATATTTTCGGTGGCGGACAGCCGCCGCCACAGTGTTGTCCGGGCTGTATCTACGACTGGTAGCTGACTACTTCAACGCGGCTACGTAAAGCTTATTGACAGCGTCCCAATTCACGACGTTCCACCAGGCGCCGAGGTAATCTGCGCGGCGATTTTGGTACTTCAGGTAGTAAGCGTGTTCCCAGACGTCGATACCGATAATCGGGGTTTGTCCGTAAGTTAACGGGCAATCCTGATTGGCGGTCGAAGTGATTTTCAGATTGCCGTCGCTGACGACCAGCCAAGCCCAGCCGGAACCAAAACGACCCGCAGCGAATTTACCGAACTCCTCACGAAATTTGGCGACATCACCGAATTTGGCAATGATCGCGGCGGCGACCTCGCCGCCCGGATCTCCGCCGGCATTCGGTCCCATGATATTCCAGAAAAAGGTATGGTTCACATGTCCGCCGCCGTGATCGCGGACGGCCGAGTGAATGGCATCGGGCATAGTTCCGAGTTTGCGCACGAGATCTTCGGGCGATTGCTTCTTAAGCTCGGGGAATTTCTCTAAAGCTTTGTTCAAATTGTTGACATAAGCGGCGTGGTGTTTGTCGTGGTGGATTTCCATGGTCATTTTGTCGATGTGCGGTTCGAGGGCGTCATAGGCGTAAGGCAACGGCGGTAAGGTATAGGCGTCAGCCGTTTGGGCTTGTGCCAACTGCTCGCCGAGCATACCGGGCAAGATTATAGCGGCAGTGCTGATGATGGCGGCGTTTTCGATGAATTCCCGGCGATTCATCCCTGAATCATTGGCGATGGGACTCTTTGTGGACACGATGTACTCCTGTATGTTTCAAGTATCTAAATTCGACTTTAAAGCTCGACTATAAATCGGCTACAAGTTTTTAACATTGGAGGGAAGGAATCGTTCCGGAGAAAGCTTGCGGATATGAAAAAGCCCCTCTCCGAAGGAAGAGAGGGGCCTTGGACGAGCAATCTATTTCTCCCGCAAGAACGGATACTTGTAGTCCGCCGGCGGGACGAAGTTCTCTTTGATGGTTCGGGGCGATGTCCAGCGAATCATATTGTGCAAAGCACCAGCTTTGTCATTAGTGCCGGAAGCTCTGGCACCGCCAAACGGTTGTTGTCCCACAACGGCGCCGGTCGGTTTGTCGTTGATGTAGAAATTGCCGGCCGCCTGACGCAGGGTTTTCTCGGCGAGCAAAATGGCATCGCGATCCGTGGCAAAGACTGCGCCGGTCAGGGCATAGGGTGATGTTTCGTCGCAGAGTTTGAGCGTCTTCTCATAGTCGCTGTCTTTGTAGACATAGACGGTCATGACAGGTCCGAAGATTTCCTCTTCCATGGTCTTGAACTTGGGATTGGAAGTCTCGATCAATGTGGCGTCGATGTAGTAGCCCTTCGAATCGTCGCAGTTGCCGCCGGAGATGATTTCGGCATCGGTGGCTTTCTTTGCGAAGTCGACATACTTCTTGATGCTGTCATAAGCTCCGCGATCGATGACGGCATTCATGAAGTTGGAGAAGTCGGTAGGGTCGCCGAGCTTGATTTCGGAGAGTTGCTTGAGAACCGTCTTCTTGATCGAGGGCCAAAGCGACTTGGGAATATAGGCTCGCGAAGCGGCCGAACATTTTTGGCCTTGGTACTCGAATGCACCGCGGGTGATGGCGGTAGCGACTTGATCGGGCATAGCCGACTTATGAACGAATATGAAATCCTTGCCGCCGGTTTCGCCGACGAGGCGCGGATAACCCTTGTACTTGTTTTTCGCAATGTTCTCGCCTACGGTCTTCCACATGGTTTGGAACACCGGTGTTGAGCCGGTGAAATGAATTCCGGCGAGGTATTCGTGGTTCAGAACAACGTCAGAGATCTCGGAGGCTTTGCCAGTGACCATGTTGATAACGCCAGCAGGGAGCCCGGCTTCTATGAAGATCTTCATTAGGAAGTGAGAAGTGTACATCACGCTTGAGGCAGGTTTCCAGACCGCAACATTACCCCACATTGCCGGAGCGCTGGGGAGATTGCCGTTGATTGAGACAAAGTTGAAGGGCGAAACGGCGAAGATGAAGCCCTCCAAGGGGCGGTAATCGATGCGATTCCAAATGGTCGGATCAGGATTGATCGGCTGGATATCGGCGATTTGCTGCATGAAATACGCGTTGAAGCGGAAAAAGTCGACCAGTTCGCAGACGGCATCGATTTCCGCCTGGAACGGATTCTTGGAGTGAGCCAGCATGGTTGCGGCATTGACGATATAGCGATAGGGGCCAGCGAGCAGGTCGGCGGCTTTGAGGAAAATGGCGATGCGGTGATGCATTGGAACTTCAGACCATGCCTGCTGTGCTGCCAAAGCGGCGGCGATGGCATCCTGGGTTTCTTTCTTGGTGCCTTTGTAAGTATATCCAAGCACCAGCGAATGGTCGTGCGGCGCCGTGAGTTTGAACTTCTCGCCGACGCGGACTTCCTTGCCGTCGATGATCAGCGGTATATCGATCTGTTTGGACTTGAGTTCGACGATAGCGGCCTGCAGTTTTGCCCGCTCGGGTGTCCCAGGTCCATAGCTATAAATCGGCTCGTTAGCGGGATGAGCCATGCGAAAGTTGCCCATTAAATTCCCTCCGTGTATGTATTGCAGAATATTTGTGAATTCATAGTGAGAAAACAGGGACACGCCGCCATTGGTGGAAGCATGTCCCTGTACAGATTATTCAGATCGTCAGAGCCTTGCCGCCGGTTACTGGGCGATATTGCTCCATTCGGCATCATCGAGCCAGCTCTTGGGCTGGTGCAGGAATTCAAGCACATGCTCTATTAATACGACGTGCTTGTGCTCTTCGTCGGCAAGAAGACTGAAGGCGCGCTTGACTTCCTGAACTTTTTCTTCGCCGGACTTTTCGCGGTAGAATTTTTCCGTGTCGGTCTCCAAATGCTGCGCCTTGGTCCAGGCGGCAATGACATCATCGCCAAAGTTGAAGTCAGTCCCGGTTTTCGGCAATAACTCGAAGACCGTTTTGGCCGTACTTAGAATCTGGGTACCGAGTTCGGACATGGCTTTGGCTTCGTGAACGTCGCCATCGCGGAAGCGCTTGAAGATTTCATAGTGCTTCACTTCGTCGCTGGCTAATTGCAGCCAGATCTTCTTGAGGGCCGGGTTATTGGTTTTTTCAGCTTCACTCTCATAGAAGTGCTGCCCATCTTTTTCCATTTTCATCGCAAATTCGAAGACATTCATAGCAACTCCTTATTGTGGCGTCGTAGCCAACATATCGCGAATATAGCGAAATTGTCCGGGACAATCAAATGAAAGTGCAAGAATCGGGAGAATTTGGTCAATATAGGGGGGTTACGGGAAGCTACTTAAAATCAACAATTTAGGCAGCAGAATCAGAATGTCACGGCTGGGTTGGCAGTCGAAGCAATGAATCGTACACGAATCTTAATCGTTTCGGCAAGCTTCAGCAAGAGCATCTTGGGGCGAGGAACGCCATAGTCGTCCAGTTTGATTTCGAATGAAGCGGTAACAGTCATATCCTGACTGTCTTCACTTTTTCCCGGCAACAACTCAACAGTCGCGGGCGCGGTGATAGGCAGAGTCTTTCCATGGACGGTGAAGTCGCCGGAGATCGAAAAACTGTCCCTGGTCGCTATGGCAAGCTGCGGCGGGAGCCCGGTGACAGATTTGAGCACAAATTCGATGTAAGGAAACTGCGCCGTATGGAGATGGCGTTCGCGCATGTGTTCATCACGCAGTTCGATTCCTGTCTTCAGCGACGCGGCATCGACGCGTAGACGGCCACTGGCAGGACTTTGAGTATTTGCCGGATCGAAAGTAATCATGCCGATAATCGAATTGGTCTTGCCCTCGATGAACTCCAATTTGGCGTCCGAAGCAAAGACGACGCTGTCACTTTCTGGCGCACCGATGATATAATATGTTGCAGAATGGACTTTGGGAGAAGTCGTCAAAAGTAATGCCGAAGCGGCAAGAATTAAAATCGTGGTGTTATGTCTCATCATGTCCTCTCTGGACTAATTGTCAAGTGCGCCTTCATTGATCCAGATGCGAATCGTGTCTTGCTCGGCAGTGGTCAGTGAATCTGAAAAACGCGGCATGCGAAAATCGAGGCCCAGCTCCCGATAGCGGGGGCTGATGGAAATGTACAGTGCGCTGACTCCCGCATCGCCGGGGACGACGATGCGACCGTGCAGCGGGCTGACTCTCGTGATGTCATCATAGCTGGTGACCTTGAGATCGTGTTGGGGGTTGACGTCCCCATGGCAACTGTTGAATGCGCAGGAACGCAGCAAGATCGGATGAACGTCGGTGCTAAAGAATACGGTCGGATCGGGAGGCGGAGGACCGCCGCCGTTGTCGTCCTTCAGGACGGCGCCGTGGTCGCTACAGGCCGAGAGAGACGCTGCAAGCAAGCACATGACAGCAAGCTTGAGCGCGAACGAGAGCCAATTCAATTTCTGATTCGACGGTAGAATTTTCATTTAGTAACTCACATGAAGTTGAACAAAGAAATCGACTTGGTTTTTGCGTTGACCTTCACCAATGTAGGTCATTGCCGGGCGCAGCTCGACAAACGGAATCGGGAAGAATTCAAAGGAAAACCGCCAGAACTCGTTGGTGCCGGTCTTGGCGCTCCAATCCGGGTCGTGGAAATTGTATTCGCTGATGAAGTAGAGTCCGTAGATGATTCGCGAAGCCATTTGTGCGTAGAGTGTACGTTGTTCGTTGCCTTTACCAACTGAACCGACCTCACCCATGAGAGTGAAGCGGTCATAAGATAATCCCCCGAACAGTGACTTGGAAATCGGATAGCCGCGATAGCTGCCGTTGATCGCTTCTGATTGACGCCACGAGAGGCCGGTCAAAAAGCCGACTGAACCGAAGGCACCGGCACGGAACGAGTGAAGCACGGCAACGCGCTGTCCGTCCGGTTCGTAAAATTCGAGAGAAACGTTGGAGCCCTCGAAGAAATTTCCGCCAACGGAAAGACCGTCGACATTCAGTTCGGGACCAAGGAGGGGCACGGTACGAACATAGGCATTGTGGTCGGAGTCGCGCAGGCCATAAGCGGGATAGAAGCGGCCCGCCTTAAGCCAATAGTGTTCATCCTTGAACTTCAGCAGCAAGTAGCTGTCTTTGACGTAGGTTTGTCCGAAGGTCAAGTTATAGCTGACATTCTTGAGCAGTTCGATATTGAGGTAAAGGTCGGTTTGCATTCGGAAGAATCTGCCCTGTTCGAGATATAACATCCGATAGTCGATGCCGTAGGTCAAGTTGTCGGAAATTCGCGGCTTCAAGCGATACGGTTCGACCAGTTTCTTGGTACTTTGCAGACAAAGCTCGTTAAAGGACACAGCAAAATTCCCGAATTCGTTGCGCATCCCGCCGCCATTGGGGCTGACATGGCAGGTAACGCATGGTGTGGCATGTTCGAGCGACAACCTGGGAATACTGTATATCGTAATCGAAGTCATAATCAGGAACGAGAACAAAAAGAATGCAAAAATGCGCAGTTTCGAAGTCATAGATCCTCAACCCGCAGCGGGGGCTGCTGTGGTACAAATAAAATAGCCTACATAGATAGAGACGTGGGTGTCTCGCTATCGTACACTGAATGGGTCAATTTTCTACAATTGCGACATGATTGTCAAGCTGAGTTCATTGATTGGCAGCAATCATTGCAGTCTGACAGTTGGGCTAACTGTCACGGTTTTGTCACGGAAGCGGCGGTCGTGGGTAGAATCAAGCGAAAGACTGAAGTATGTAGTTGGACAGATTGACCGGCAGTTCCTGCGGCTCGACGGCGCGGACGATTTGTCGGCCGAACTCTCCCACCTCGTTTCGACGGCTCAAGTCAACTTCTTCAGCGATTTCATATAGGTGATCGAGGTTGCCGATGACTTTCACGATCGGGTGGAAGAGATCATCTGCATTGCGGGCAATTACGAGTCCCAGACTCTGATCGTCGAGCAGCAGCAGCGACCCGGGCGGATAGACGGAGACGGTCTTGACAAACATCTTCAGCAATAGCGAGTCAAACTTGTGGCCTGCCTGCTCGAGCATGTTTCGCAGAACGTGTTCGGGTGACATTGGATCGCGGCGATATACGCGACCGGACGTGAGCGCATCGAATACATCGCAGATTGCGACAATCTTGCTGTAGAGATTGAGATTTCGACGGAAACGAACCAGCGGGTAACCGGTGCCGTCAAGATTGAAGTGATGTTCAAATGCCACCAACATGGCACGGCAGCTGTTCTCATCAAAGGGCATTGTCTTGGCGAGAGCCAGGACGCCATAAGTCGGGTGCTTACGCATCAATTCCCACTCGGCATCGTCGAATTCGGTCGGTTTATTGAGTATTTGAAGAGGCAGGCGGGTCTTGCCGATGTCATGAAACAACGCGGCAAAGCCCAGATTCGCCAATTCAGTCTTAGTCAGCTGGAGAGCTGATCCCAGGCAGATTGAGTATACGCAGACATTGGTAGAGTGGAGGTAGGTGTATTCGTCGTGAGCACGCAACGCAGTCAATTCGAGCAGGTAGCGATCATCAGAAACAACCTGGTCAACCAGGGAGTGAACAATGCGGTTGGTACGTGCGAGGTCGATAGTGCGATTGGCGCTGATGTTTCCGACTACGGACTTGAGATTGTTGATTGCCGAGAAGAAGGTTCGTTTGGCGAACTGGCGCCGCAAACGTGACTCATCCATGTTTTCCGAAGTCTCGTGTACGGGCGGGAGGACTTCGATATAGTCCAACCGTTGCCGGGCGAATTGCTGGTTCAACCGGTCGTAGTCAGCGATTCCGGCGTCTTCGGCGTCGTTAAGTAGTTTGGCCAAGGTAACCAGATGCTCCTCGCTGACGCCGACGTCAATCATCAGTCCGGAGATATGCAGTTTCTGGAACAGGTAAAGGAGGTATCCGGAATTGGACTCGATGTCATACTCGGTCTTGATGCGAATGCCGCAAAAGAACAAGTAGCCGGACTGGACCTGGATGGTGAGGTCGCCATATTCTTCCAGCAGTTCGTTCAGGAGCCGATTAAGCGACTCTTTCTGGTGTACGAAATTGTTGTTGTCGCGCTCATAAAGGCGGGACGTCTTGAGGAAGATTCGCAGTTGATTGACCAGCGCAGTGCCGTGCTTCGAATAGGCGGCTTCCTGGGCGGGAGTGAGAAGACCGTTGGTAACGGGATCGTTGGCTGCGGACATCAGACTTCCTCCCGGCGCTTATTGATCTGTGACTTCGCTCGCCGGGCGGCAGCGGCGATGTGGCTGCGACTGTCATTTGACAGGTGATCGAGCATCCTTGTGACTTGCTCCACCGGCGATACGGCCAAAGCAAGAACGGTTGCTTCCTGAAGACGATGCAGGCGCGCTTTGTTGAACAACGCGGTTTTCGCGATGATTTCACCACAAACTGCCAGAGACTCTTCACCTCCGCAGGTAACCAGAGACTCGAGGATTTGCCGCATCTCTGTCGCCGGGGCATCGGGAAAATCCTTTTCACGGACGACATCAGTTAGACCCTGGCAGGCAGCGCGAGTATGGTTTTGCCCCAGTTCCCGTGCAGCTTGCATCCGGATTTTCTCCGATTCGTCGCGGAGCATGGTTTGCAGAACACCGGCCGCTTTATCTCCGCCAAGTTTTCCGAGTGCCTTGATGACCTCGGTTTTGACCCGGGGTTCATTGTGTTTGGCCGCCTTGGTTAGAAACGGTATTGCCTGAAGAGTCTTCATCTCTCCCAACACCCAAACAACATTGCGGGCGACAAACCATCGGCTGTCGTAAACGGCGCCGCCGAGGATGTCGATCTTTTCGAATCCTTTCTTCACCAACAGATCACAGACCATCTTGCGCGCCGGATAATGAGAAAGTTCGCCAAGCATCCACAGGAGGTTGTTGAGTGATTCCCAGCCAAGCAAGGAAAGGTAGGCTTCGACGGAAGTCAGGTCGATCTCCTGATCCTTGTTGAGGATTGTGGTGATCATTTTTATACGAACACCGTCACCGCAGCGAGTTTCGAATTCTTTGACTCGTTTCTTGACAATGTGCGATTCAAACTGATCTTGTTCCAGGATCCGGCGAACGCTGATCACGATATCGCACAATGTCATGAAGTTGCCATCGTCGATGAGCCGGTCAAACGTTGATTGCAGAGCTTCGGCGGTCAGACGCATATCCTGCGGTCCGGAATTTTCCGAACAGAGCTGGAGCAGGAGATCGACAACTTCCCGCTTGGTATCTTTGGCGCGGTCTTCACTGATCAGAGCCTCGAGACCTTGCTGCTCCTGTTGGCTAACAGTTTCAATTCCGCCAAACGAGTCGATCATGAATTGCCGGGTTTCTTCGGCTTGAGCCTGCAGAGTTTGGCCACTCATAGGCCAGGAGATCTTGCTGCCGGGAATATATGATGCACGGGTTCCGGCAAAAGTATGCTGTGATTGTTCGTTGGCGAACTCGGGAAACATTCCGGTAACCTCGCCAGACTCAAACGAGTCGATGACCTGGTAATGGATATTCTCGAAGGCCGCCTTCCAGAAGTAATTCACGATGTCTTGTGGTTCATCATTTTGCTCCGAGCAGGCAACGAAGGCGTCGAAAAGAGAGTCAATTTCGCTCGCGCTGACCGAGGGCTGAATTTCCAGCAGGCGGATGCCGCTACGGTGTAAGATATGCGCGATGTTGTCATTGCTGGTGGGACCGCGAAACACGCTTTCGTCCCCGGCATCAAATCCATCAATCGAAACCGACAGTGAAATGCGCTCCGAGTGTTCGAAATACCGAGCCAATTGATCGCGGAAAATTCGTTTGAACTGCTGGGGAATTGGATGTTCGGACGGATATTGTCGCGAAGCCCGCAATCCCTTGCCGAGACTTATTATCAAGTCGCGCAGTTCGGCTATCTCACCGACGCCGTAGGAGATGTTGGACGGCTGATGCAGATTCTCCAGATCGATATCCTTTTCGCTGATGTTTACATCCTTGTTCGTCAAAGACGTGATTACGCTTTAGCAGCGCCTGAAGAAGTCACAATCGATCGAGGCTTTTCGTGAAACGAAAACGGGATGATTCATTACGAAACAGGACCGCGAAGGAACTGGTAACGAGGAATATCTAGAAATGAGGATCCAACGCGCGCGAGAGTTTGCCGCCGGCGCGCTCTAATTGACGCTTGGCGGTTTCATAGTTAGCCGGCAGTAAATGCATCGCAATGGCGGTCTTGACTTCACCATGTGACCGTTTGAGGAGCATACCGGCCGCGATGTAGCTGATTCCCAGTGTTTCGACCAGAATTCGGCGTGAGCGTTCGGCGAGTTTTCGCGACGTCGCGCGCAGGTCCACCATCAGATTGCCGTAGGTCTTTCCGACCTGCACCATGGCGGTTGTAGTAATCATGTTAAGAATCAACTTCGTCGCTGTACCGGCCTTGAGGCGGGTAGAACCAGTGAGAATTTCCGGGCCAAGCACGGGAGCAATCAGACAGTCAACATAGCGAGGTTTCCGAGGCAGGTTGTTGCAGACGATGAGCGCCGTTTTTGCCCTGTTGGCTTTGGCGTATTTCAATACCGCCAGAGGATAGGGAGTTCGACCGGAAGCTGCGATTCCAATGACCGTGTCGCGACGTGTCGGTTTGAGTTTCGCGATGTCCTTGACCGCCGCCGCCTCGTCATCTTCAACACCTTCACGAGAACGCACCAGTGTTTGCCGTCCACCGGCGATAACCGCCTGAACCATTCGTGGGGAAACTCCAAAAGTGGGTGGACATTCGGCGGCATCGAGAACCCCCAAGCGCCCGGAAGTGCCTGCACCTGCATAGATCAGCCGACCGCCACTGCGGAAGGAGTTAGCGACGATGTCGACGACGCGCGAGATTTCGGGAATAACTTTGGAGACAGCGACTGGAACAGCACGGTCTTCGCGGTTCATAAGGTTGAGGACGGCACGTGTGTCAAGGCGATCGAGGCTCTGCGAAAACTTGTTTCGCGACTCGGTCGTTAAGGTTCGAAGTTGTTCGTATAGTTTCTTGCCCATTCCTATGAGCCGGCTACTGCCGTAATCGTTTTGCGCGGCGAGATATAGATTGCTCCGAACTTGCCAGTAACGCCGACCCGATCAATGTTCTCGATGAATACATCGCCGGGAATCGTAAACGGAATGTATGGCGACGAAATCGGCTGTTCGATGCGGGAGACGACCCAGACATTGTAGGTGCCAGTCTTGTAGTTGCCTTGCGAATCGCGGAAGGCATCGAGGGGGATCGTCCCTTGTGTCCCGGAAAACAAGTTGAATGAACCGACAGCATCATTCAACGATGAACTTGGTTCAGTCACGATGAAGTAGCCGCCAGCGACGTTTTCAAAATCTGAAGCCGTCCAGCGGACATTTACAATATTGGTTGAACTGAATACCTGATTGTTCGGCAGTTGTTCAAAGTCGAATGAAAACGTATCGGGAACAACGATCAACTGCTGAAACTGGAACGGATCCAGCGGGGTCGTGATTGAGATCAGCGAAGTGTCGGATAGCAGGGCCGGATCGAGATTGGCGGTATACCTGCCGTTTCCAAGCGATTGCACGCCTTGATCGTCTACCTTGAGGACGGCGGACACGAAAGCAGCGGAGTCCTTAAATATCTCGGCATAGACATTGACGGATCCGGTTTCACCGTTTCGAGCAAGTAAGATGTTGATTATCCAGTTGCTCTTGGTGTTTCCGTCAGTGCTGGTGTCGCCACAGGATGTCAATACAAGAGCAGAAACGAGTGTCATACCCGCAATAGTCAGCAAAAGCAGCGTCTTTCTCATTGTTATCTCGCAATTCTTTTAGGCTTAGAGTTGGCAAACAGGTCAAGCGACTCTCATTATATACTTATCGGCAAAACCTGCGCCATTCTGAAACATGATATCCTCTGTGGTTACACGGCTCAACAAAAATCTGGCCGAGCACCATTATTCGGGCAATTTCGGAGTCTCAATACCATCGATAATTGCGAGATTGAGAAACAAATCGCCGTCGTCAATCATGCCGATTCCCTTTGCCCAGATCTCCGAGTAAACAGTAGTATCCTCTGCGACAGTGCCGTTTTTGAGATAAACCTTGCTGACGTAGTTGTAATCGAGCTTGAAACAACTATCAAGCGTGACTTGATTGAGTGTGCGAGTGATATAGCCGTCAAACGAGAGAGTTCCATATGTCCGGATCGAGTCAGCGTCGGAAACAAACGCATCACTGATTCGTCCGAGGGAAGAGAATTGGAGAGGAGTTTCTTTGACCATATTCAGCGGTATCTGAAGCGGTGGGTCAAACCAGAGGAAACCCTCGAATAGATGCTGGGAAAAGCTCTGCGCATTGATCGACCAAGCCTGATCAGTGTCTGGTCCCTTGAGGATTCGCTTGCAAAGAACACCATTCACGGTTGTGTCGCCGTCGACTTTGCGGATAATGTTACCGCTATTATAATACCAAGTATCGCCGTTGTGCATTGGGAAGTAGGCGGCGGCATCGACCATTTCAACCTTCTTCTCGGGTTCAACCGGATCGCTGCAGCCAAGAATGTAGGCTACGACAACGAATACTGCGAGAAAGGGGACAAGAATTCTCAATCATCCTCCGGGGAAAGAACTATAATATCACTACAATTATCGGCTCCAAAGTTCAACAACCTATAGACGTATAAGTTTCGTTATAATCGAGGGAATTCTATTTGAGAATGGCTGGGGTTCCCGCCCGCCGTTATATTAAAGGATGGAAATGCAGAGCCCTCTTGACCAAAAAATCCACTCATTGGCGCATGCACTGCATAGGCGTTCGGTCACAATCCGCCGTGATTTGCATCGTATTCCGGAAACGGCTTGGCAAGAACACAAGACATCGGCGTACCTAAAGAAAGCGCTGGCCGACAGTGGCATCAAGTTCAAATCTGTCGCAGGTACCGGTATTTTGGCGGAAATCTCCTCGGGCAAGGGTAAATGCGTAGCCATCCGCACCGATATTGATGCGCTGCCGATAGAGGAACAAACCGGCTATTCGTTCAAATCGATTCACCTGGGTCGGATGCACGCCTGTGGCCATGATATGCACATGGCGACCGTAACGACGACGGCCATCATGCTATCGCGACTAAAAGCACATTTCCACGGTTCGGTCAAGATCTTGTATCAACCTTCCGAAGAGGAACCTCCGGGTGGTGCGCTGCAACTTATCAAAGAAGGAGTGCTTTCACGTCCTCGGGTAGATATGATTTTCGGCATGCACGTGAATTCAGCCTATCCAACCGGGACGATTGCAGTCCGCGATGGGGCGTTTTTTGCAGGTGTGCTGGATTTCGACGTTACGGTCATTGGAATTGGCGGGCACGGAGCGATTCCGCATCGAACAGCCGATCCGATCATCTGCACTTCTGCAATCGTAACAGCGCTTCAGACGATTGTCGCACGAAACATCGATCCGTTTGAACCGGCTGTGGTCACCATTGGTAGAATTGAAGGGGGTACTGCGCGGAACATTATCCCGCCGACCTGCCGAATTCAAGGCACAGCGCGGGCGCAAAGCGCGGTAACACTGCAACTGCTAAAGAAAAGAATCGCAATGATCGTGAGCGGAATCGCACGCAGCCACAGATGCAAAGCCACAATCAGCTGGATTGCCAGCTATCCTCCGCTCATCAATCATTTATCGGCAAATAGATTGATAACCGGCTCGGCAAGTACGCTGTTTGGCGCCAAAAGCATCAAGAAGATACTCCATCCATCGATGGGTGGCGAGGACTTCGCACGTTATGTGCAGGCTGTTCCCGGTGCGATGTTCTTCCTGGGTGTCGGCAATGCCAAGCTCGGAGCGGTCCACGCCTGGCACCATCCGAAGTTCAAAGCCGACGAGAAGGCGATACCGATGGGAGCTGCCGTTTTGACCAAGTCAGCGATTGATTTTTTGAATGAGTAAGCTGCTGCTAATAGTCTTCCTGTTTGGCCCGACCGTTTCCGCCAGCGGACAGCGGGTTTATAATTATTATCGCCCCGGTGACTGGGTAAGCTTCACCAACACCCGCTATGTGACCGGAATCGCCCGCGGTTTCAACACGATCTATTTTGCCACCACCGGGGGAATACTGCGCTACGACAAGGCGTTTGAGGAATGGCTCGATCCGCTGACCGTTTCGGACGGAATGCCCGACAACCGCGTCAGGCGGATTGCCGTCGATCGATTGACGGACGATATCTGGGTTGATACGCCGAGCGGAGCGAGTTATTACAATCCGGGTTTTCAGGACTGGTCTACGATTGCCAACTTCCCAACCGAGAAATTGCAGCAATCCAGCATTTCTGCAGCACAATTGCCCCAGTTCTTCGTTCCACCGGGCTACTCCTACTTTGCGCCGGGAATACTCACCGACCGTGAGTTGGCACAATTTCGCATCACGCAAATTCTCGAGGATGACAACGATATCGCCTGGATGGGGATTTGGGGTATTGGTCCGGCCAAAGGCGACCTGGCAATTAATGATCTGGCAGTAATGCCACAGGGAATCTACGACGATGACGTTGCCACAATGGACTCCGATGGCGACGAATTCTGGTTTCTCGGCGGCGGGGACGGTTTGCCGGGGACAATAACAGCCTACAATCGATCCCAAAGTGAATGGGAGTATTTCGATTCACGTCTTGATCGCGGGATTAATTCAGATCAGTACTACGCCATTGCGCATGATGCCAAAAGTGTTTGGATCGGGACCGAGAGGGGACTGGTCCGAATGGACCGCAAATCGCGGACTTTTCGATCGTACGGCCAGTTCGACGGCATTTCCGGCGAACGAGTAACGGCGCTATTGGCTGTAAAGAACAATCTGATCATCGGCACTGATCGTGGCGTATCGGTGTTTGATATCCGCCGCGACTCAATTTACGATGCCAATACCGACATCATGCTGCCTCGAGTGATCTACGATTTTGCCAAGGGTGATTCGATCATTTATGCGGCGACTGACATTGGAGTGTTCTCGCTGGTTTGGGGAGGAAGCGAATGGCGGCGATTTCTGCTCGATTCTCCGCATTTGCGTTCTGGCGTCTACCAGATTCAGGTCGTTGACTCGCTGCTGTACACTGTCGGCGACGACGGAGTAGTCGTCGTTGACCTCAAGAGTGCGGCAAACACAATATTTGATCGGAGCACCGTGTTCAAGAACGCTGATTTGACAGCGCTGTTAGTCCACGACAACGTCATCTGGGCTGGTGGAGTAAGCGGACTCTATCGCTACAATAGCCGTAAGGATAACTGGTATCGTTATACGCCGAGTGATGGCCTGATTGGAATCCGCGTCAGGTCGATCATCGCCGACGGCGACTTCGTGTGGATCGGCACCGACCGCGGCGTTAGCAGATTTCGTTGGAACGATTTTGATCGCAGCGATTGGCTGCAATAGGCAGAAGTCTGAATAGTGCAAGTGCTGCGCATCAGATCATGCAAAAAAATAAGCAACCTCTTCACTCGCTTTTGAGTAAATTATAACCTAACAGGGCGAGTGGAAAAAATCCCACTGTCCGCGGGTAAACACCTGAAGGCAGGATAAGTGAACGTTGAGTTACAGGGCGGACTCCACAAAGTGACCAAAATTGCAGGATTCATAAGAACCATAGCGGCAACGGCTGTGTTTCTGGGTCTGTTGATATTTGCAAATGTCAATGCAGCAGACACCGATAATTTTTCCGCACAGACGATAGTCCCCGAAGGGAAGATTCTCGCGACAATTCCTTTCCAATTTGATGGCGTTGGCGCTCGGGAACTGGCAATAGTTGTTAGCAGTGAGCAGCGCGGATTGCGGCTGCTGGTGCACAGGGAATCGGCCGCCAAAATCTATGACGCCGTTCCTGCATTGTCGATGGATTTGCCGGCGTCGGTCTTTGCCATTCAGGCGGTCGATCTCGACGGCGACAATCGTGTTGAAATTGCGTTACTTGGGCTGGAAGCGCTGTATGTCGTCGACTTTGACGAGGGCGGATTCGCCGCGCGGGCCAAAGAGCTTGTTCGCTTCGAGCGCCTTTTCGCCGTTCCCCGGCCAGATTTTGTCGTTGAGTATGAGTTTCTCTTTGATCTCAACAATGACCGCAGCTATGACGCAGTTTTGCCATGCTGGGACGGAGTGCGCGTTCTCAAGCGCGACCGAACCGGATTCACGCTCGTGCGACTTGTTAAGATTGAGCATGGATCGATAGCCAATCTGGGCAAGAATCTTCTTTCGGCCGGAGCAACGTGCGGTCTGGCGATAACTCTTCCGACAATCGCTGTCTCTGACTTGAATACCGACAGGACTCCGGACGTTCTCGTGGCATCGGGGAGTGGATTGGCCGTTTGTTATCAGATTGGCGATTTTCAGTTTTCCGAGGTTCCGAGTCAGCTTTTGGAGGTACGCGCAGCATTTCTCGACAATCTCAAGTTCATGTCTTGGGGATTTGGCGATTTGAACAATGATAAGATCGTTGACTACTGCCGTGTCTTCACGCAAGGCGAGCAGGACGAGTTTAAGACAGTGCTGGAGATTTATCTTGCCGGCGGGCAGGCTGGTTTTGCACAGAGACCGTCGAAGAGAATCGTCCTCGATCAATATTGCCTCGGATTAGTGGTTACAGATCTGGATGGCGATGGTGTCGCCTCGGCGGTTTTAGCGACTGTAAACGTTAGTCCGACGAGTCTGATGAAGTCGCTTTTGGTAAAGAGAATGCAGGTAGATTTGAATATATTCCAGCCTCAAGGGGGAGTGCTGTCGGAGCAGCCGACTTCGGTCAAGAAGATCAGCTGTGCCATCGACTACTTTGGCAGCGGAGTTCCAACTCGATTGATTGGCTGTCTTCATGGCGACTTTGACAAAGACCGTATCAATGACCTGATCAGTTTGAATGATGACGATGAGATCGAAGTCTTCAAGGGTGCCCAGAATCCTCATTTCTCCGACAAGCCCGTCTCGTCACGGCAAGCCGGACGCTGCAACTGGCTGGACGCGACTGACCTGAATCTCGATGGCAAATCCGACTTGATTCTGCACTCGGTCGACGAGACCGGCCGTGATGTTGCGACCTTGCTCTGGTCAAAATAATCAATTCATTTGACTTCATCGTCGGCTGCAGTTAATTTGCCCTGTGACTCAAAGAAGAGCAACTGCAACCGCCAAAGGAATGTAGCGTTATGGACACTCAACTTCCCGAATGTCTCAAATGCAAGGTCGGCCGCCTGCTCCCGCTTTCCGATTACGGGCGTGAAGGCGCCGCGATTCGCTTCAAAGCCTGGGCCTGTTCAAACCCGGAGTGTGGCTTTAATCTGCGGATTGATAACGGTGAAATTTCATTCGGCAAGACGATTCTGCCGTCCAACAAGTAGTCGTTTCCGCCGCGCGTGAGGTGACATGCGCTTTAACCCTTTCAACAATCTGACCTTGAAAATCGGGGCTGTTTTGCTTGCCCTGTTGCTATGGGTACACGTGGCGACTAACAAGGCATATGAATACCAGCTTGAGGGGACGTTGAGCCTAAGCAATGTTCCCGCCGGATTAGTCCTGGTCAGCGATTTCCCCTCGACAGTGACACTTCGTGTAAAAGCGACCGGCAAACAATTGATCGCGCTTGCGGCCAAGGATATTGTGGTTTATGTCGACGCATCCGAATTTCGCGAAGGTTCGATTGAACACGACTTGACCGATCGCATTGCGGCAGCGGCTTTCGACCAAGTCTATGAGCGCGTGGAAATCGCGTTTCCGAGAAAACTCTTCCTCCGGTTTGAACGCGTGTCCGAGAAGAATGTGCTGATTGAGAGCGAAGTCAAAGCGAAGCCGGCGGAAGGATTCTTGATTGCCGGCAGGCCGAGGATTGAGCCGGAGATGATTCGTGTCTCGGGTCCGGCGACCATCATACGGAATCTCAAGAAGATCTCGACAGCAGCCGTTGAACTGAATGGCCTAACGACATCCACGTCACACAAGGTGAGGCTGATGGTTCCTGACTCGCTCCATCTCTCTTTGAGCGACTCTTCGGTTACCATATCACTCAACGTCGAGCCGATGGCAGAAAGGCTTCTGGATAGTCTGGCAATCCGTGCACCGCTTGATTTTGACGCTTCGCGATTAACCTATTACCCCAGGCTGACCTCGGTGCGGGTTGGATTCCCATCGTCGATGCGCGATTCGGTGGACTGGCGGCAGATCCGCGCCAGTTTCGAGGCTGATGACGGCTATCGTGACTCCACCCGTGTTGCCATCAAATATACTCTCCCGGTTAACGTGGTACTGGTCGGCACTCCATTAGACTCGGTACAAATCCACCACCGCTGATGAAAATTCTTGGCATCGAAACCTCGTGCGACGAAACGGCGGTTGCCGTTGTAGAAAACGGCAAGCTCGTCCTGGCCGACTTTGTTTATTCGCAGGTCGAGCACTCGGAGTTTGGCGGCATTGTACCGGAAATTGCCTCGCGCCAGCAATTGCGCAAGATTACGCCGGTGTTTGAAACCTGCAAGAAAGCCTACGATATTTCGCCGTCGACAATCGATGCTATTGCCGTAACGCGAGGTCCGGGTTTGATCGGTTCGCTGATGGTTGGACTGAACTTCGCTAAGGCGCTGTCCTTCGGGTGGAATCTGCCGCTTATCGGAGTCAATCACTTGGAAGGGCATATCTTCGCCAATTTGCTTGCGGATAACTCGCTGAAACCGCCGTTCATCACGCTGATCGTGTCTGGCGGGCACACGTTACTTGTGAAGGTCGAAGATTGGTGCCACTACACAATCCTTGGTTCGACTCGCGACGATGCCGCCGGGGAAGCATTCGACAAGGTTGCCAAATTGCTTGGACTAGGATATCCGGGTGGTTATATGATCGACCAGTTGGCGAAGGTCGGTGATCGCGAGTTTCATCGTTTCCCCAGATCTCATTTCAAGAAGGGCGAGTATCAATTTTCGTTTTCGGGCCTGAAAACATCAGTCGCCGTTTATTTGCGCGATAAATCGGATGACTTTCGCAGTCAGTACCTGAATGACATTTGCGCCTCGTTTCAGGAGCGGGTCATCGATATGCTGGTGACGCCGTCGCTCAATGCGGCGCTTGACCACGGAATCGACCTGGTTGCTGTCGGTGGAGGGGTAGCCGCCAATTCGAGATTGCGGGAAGCATTTGTCGAGCGAGCGACCCAGAAGGGTATCCGAGTGCTGTTCCCCGCATTCAAGTATTGCACCGACAATGCAGCAATGATTGCTTCTGCGGGTTTCTTCAGGTTAGCGCGGGGCGAGCAATCGGATCATTCGTTAGTTGCGGTGCCGTACTTGCCGCTGGCGTAGAGTCTGAAGCTATACGTTGTAGGGGCAATAGCGGTAGTCAGCCACACCTTTGGTACAGTACATCAGTCTCCGCGGCTGGGAACGACCATCTCCATTAACAGAATCAATCAAGAGCCCGTGCTGACAGCGCAGGCACTTTGCCGGTTGACCATCAATCAATGTGCCGGTGAATTTCGCTTGGCGAAAGTGACTGGTTTCGACCGGGTCGTTACCGGCGTCGTGCAATTTCTCGATTGAGCCTACCCGTTCGAATACGAATCTGCCACGATCGATCTCCAATTGTCCCTTCATATCGATTTCATCGCCCACAGCGACCTCGGAGCGCTCGTAAACGTCAAATGACAGCCGTGCATAGAACGGATCAAGGAATTTGTCATAACCGAAGATCCCATTGCGGAAATAGAGTAGGACACCGCGACCGGCGATGCGCAGATTCCCATTTTCGCCGTGGTTGACAAGGAGTGGAATGATCGATTTAACGGTGCCGCGCACTTCGATTCGTTTTCCCTTGATGTCATTTACCCAATCCTCGAACTCCTCGAATTGGCGCACAAATTTGTCGTACTCGGTCCGTTCGATCTGTAGTTCCGGCTGATGCGCTTCCTTGAGATCGAAGAAAAAGGGGCAAGAGAAGCAGTCCTTGCCAACGTGCTTCTTGTCGCGGTGGCATTTCTGTCCGTTCTCGAATTTCTGGCAACGCCAGCGAAATAACATGCATCCTTCTGGAAAGCAGCCTTTGTTCTTGAGAATGTGCCATGCGGAAGTGCCGCTTTCGCGGTGCTTGTGCAGTCGATGCGGACAGAAGAAGATGTCGGACCGCTTGTAGAGATTGCGCCATTCGGTCTGCATAACAAGAGTATATACGCGATATCCGAAAGTGACATAAGGACTTTCTCCCCACGATATGGGGAACTCCCCACAAAAACACCCATGCAAAATAGTCGCGCAAGTGCTGTTTCCTTTTGAACAGGCACTCAAGCCCAAATCTGCCAACGGTATAACCCCCGTCAAAAACTTCAGAACAGCTCGGCAATGTATCTGCACAGAGAGATGCCAGATAAAGTGCCGAAGGAGGAAGCTCGATGCGCGTGAAGTTCACACTGACGATGGACGACCTGACGGTTGACGACCAGCATTACGATTCTGTCGTGATTGACTGGATTACCGAGGTCGAGCAGCAAGAGGTTCTCGACTTATCGCAGAAGTGGATTACATCGCAGAACTTTCTTACCCGACGCATGATCGGGTTGCAGCGAGTTGGGGAGTCCTCTCTGACGATCGAGCCGATGGACGAGACGATTTCATCAGATTACGAATAGGGGAAGTTGGAATGTTCGCAGGGTTGAAAGCGCAGTTCTCGCAATTAGTAGTCGATATGCCTGGGCGGCTGTCGGAGATGGCAGTGACGTTCCACGGTTACCTGACCGCACAGTACGGGCCGGTGACGGCCTGGGCGGTGTATCTGGCCATGGCCGCGTTAACGGTGCTCGTGCTCTGGCGGCTGGTTACGCTCTCGTTCGACATTGTACGCTGCGTGGCCATACCATCAGTGGCAGTTGCCCTGGTAGGGGCGTGGTTATCGCCACTTAGCTTCATGCACATCCTGCCGGTGGCAGCAGCGCTGTTTGCCGGTGTGATGATGTTCCGGGGATAAGCACGTTCTGGCAGATCGCTTGAGTCAAAGAACTTTGAGGCGGGCGCACCGCCCGACGGGGAGAGAGTATGAGGCCATTCAAGCGCCGTAAAAGAACGAACTGTCCGCTCTGCAGCGGAAAGTTGATCAAGGCACGCGGGACGATGCGCTGTCCGGCATGTCGTATCGAGGTCGTCGGCGACTCTTGCCGATTCCTCAACCTGCCTTCATCAGTCCATGGCGTCGCCGACGGCGGCAAGAGATAGGCGATATGGACGACAAGTCCCAGCGCTGCCATATCTGTGGCAAGGTCATGCGCGAATACAAAGGGGTTTACCTGTGTTTGCCGTGTAACGAGAGGTATGGCGATTTCTACGGTTTTTTCAACTCGGCCTCGCGCGACTATCACGAAGAAAAGGAATACGTCATCATTGACTGCCCGGGTGTGACGATCTATGACGAAAGCAACCAACGCGTGGTCCAGGGAGTTAAGTGGAACGACGACCGCGATCATGCCAAGGGCTACGAGGTCATAGGTAAGCAAATTTTCGCTCCCAATCACACCAAGACTCGGCGGGTTCCAAAAGACAAAGCCAACAATATCAGCCGATGTCAGTCCTGTCAGGATTTTACCGTTCGTATGCGAATCTACAATTCCCAGGTGGGCAAGTCAGATTACCAGCAGAGCTCTCCATTAATGCCGAAAGACGGCGACAAGTTCGCCCGTCCTGATATTCACGGCAAGCGCTAGTCTCCGATCGTCAGGGATACCACTTCGCAAGGCGACAACGCCCGCAATCCTTCAATCTCACTTTCCCGGTAAGTATATACCCGCATCATTTCAGGAGGGATGTCCTGCAAGTTCAGATCCCCGACGTGTCGCCATTCGGCTTCCGGCCGCCACTCGGCAACTTCTGAACCTGCGCTCTGGAAGAATGGCCGGTCAGGATCGGGGAGCGAGTCGAAATCCGTAACGGTGCCATACGATACGGGCTGGATGCCGAGCCGGTGGGCAAAGGAGGCATCAATGCTAATTCCGTAAGGTTCGAAGCTGTAATAGGCGTATCGCTTTCGCCAACGCATTAGTCTGATGGCTTCGGTTGGGTCTTGCGCGGTGAAAGATACGACCTGGTATCCTCTGCGAATGAACCGACTGGAGGCGAGGATTCTGCCGTCCTGCAGGATTCGCTCGAGGACATGTAAAGCAGACAACGGATAGTTGTCCGAGTCCAGTATTGCATTGTAGAAATCGTAATGATCTTCCGTTTCAAGGGGGCGAAAGGAGGATCTTGTCCAATGAGTCAGACCATCCCAACCATCACCGATCCGTGGATTGAGGTTTATGTGGTTCCAATCATAGTGCGCCCGGTCGATCGGTTTGCGATAGGGAGTACGAAACGAGCTGTCAATTGTCGCTCCAGACTGCTCAATGAGCGAATTGAGGCGACCAGAGGGCCGAACTGATACTGGCACTAGAATGCGGGCACTAGAAATAAGAAATTCATCGCGTGCCTGCACCCGTTCCCGGGAAGTCTGGTTTTTGAAATTGTCCAAGATCAGGAGGGAAATACGCTGTTCATCGAGTCTGAAGCTTCGCAGAAAATCACTGATCGAAGCGCAGCCGTATTCAGTTATTTCCGGAGGAATGACAATGATCTGCCGGCCGCCAAGGATATTCACGAGGTGCAAGGCCAATTCCCAGCTGTTCATACCAATCGAAGTAAGAAAGAGGCAGTCTTGCGAGCAATAATGGCTGATAGCGCGTTTGGTCGCTGTCACCCACTCATCCGCACGGCATGGTCGTTTCGACTGACGAGAGTTAAGAATGAGACAGGTCTTGTCTCGTGAAACTGCCGATTGAAACTCTTCGAGATTGATTACGACGCCCATTTTCGAATGCCCGCTTGTTTGAATCGCCTAACCGGCACAAACAATTTGGCAAATCGGACATAAAAAATCAACCCGTGTCTTTGCAGACACGGGTTGCAAGAATTCTACCCCGCTACCAGGCTGTTCGCCCGCGCGAAGTATAAGGGTGGCAAGATTACTTCTTGCCGGCTTTCTTGGTACCCTTCTTGGCAGTCGTCTTCTTAGCTGGCGACTTCTTGGCCGTGCTCTTCTTAGCTGCTGCTTTTTTCTTCACGGGACCCTTCTTTAGGTTTAAGGTTGCGGCTTTAGCACGAACGGCGTCGATCGATCTGCCCAATCGCTTGGCGATCTCGCGTGCGGTTTTCGATTTGTAGTTCGCCTTCAGATAAGCGACACTGACAGCCGACCACTCGTTCGCACCCTTCTTTGTTGACTTTTTATTCGTTGCTTTCTTCGTTGCCTTCTTAGTAGCCTTCTTCTTCGCTGTAGCTTTCTTAGCTGCCACTACGATCTCCTCTCACAATTATTGAATGGCTGATCATTCGGATATATCTTCAAACCGGGACGATCAAATGATCTACCCATTTCTGATTGCAAGGAGTCAACATTAGCCGCGGGGGTCCGTGCCAATGCCGAAGAGACGATCTCGGTGCGAGCATCTGTTGTCATGTTGACCTGGAAATTTTCTCTGTTGCTCATTTTTGAACTCGTGTCTTCAGCATCTCTGCCGGTTTTTAAATCAATTGCATGTAAGAGTGAATGTCAGAGCAAACTAAATCAACAAAAACTTTTTGTTCTTCCGCGAAAATCATCTGTCTGGACATCGACTCGTTCATTCCAAAATTCAACCTCTCCATTTCTTAATCGGAATTTTTGAAATCAACTTAATCAACTTGAGTGATTTTGTGCTGTAAATTTGCGGATAACGCTTTAATGTGGATATGTTGTGCGATGAATGCGGCGGTCGCGAAGAGCGGTAAATTCATCATGCATCCGCATCTTCGTCACGCGAAAAATATTTTATGTTTTTTGATTTAGAACACTTGACAACAATTTGAATTGTCAAAAATGACAGCGTTGCGCCGACGCAGATTGACTTTCTTGAGCATCTCGAAGCGACCAGATGACTCATTTTGAAATGTATTGCGACCAATTTGTCCGCCGCGACGGAGCTATTGAAGAACTCCGGCAAGCCGCCGAACAATTATCCCCGATATCGCGGCGCGAATTGTCACAGATGAGATGAAGACGTCCGGCAACCCTGCGGCCACGTCAAGAAATCCCTTGACAATCACCTGCCGGAGGAATTTCTTGGGGTTGCCAATGCGCCCATAGCTCAACTGGATAGAGCGTCTGACTACGGATCAGAAGGTTGGGGGTTCAAATCCTCCTGGGCGTATTTTTTCTTTGGAATATGCGCATCTTCCCGATAATTCTGCACAGATATTGTTCATAAATCGTCTACAGAGCGAACAAGAACATCCTTGGAGGTTGAATTATATGACCAGAATCGTCACTCTGCTCTGCTTGGTTGTCGCATTCGGTCTATTTGCCGGTTGCGGGAGCGATAAACCGAACGAGCCGGATAAACCCGAATCCACGCATCTTGCCGGCGGCGGGCGCGAAAGTGATAACGACCCGTTTGTCGGCGGACCCGGTGTTTCCGGACCGAATGACACACTGCCGGGAATTCCGGGATTCGACACCAGCATTCAGTATTTCCCGGTATTCTTTTCCGATAACGGTTGTCCGCAGCAACTGCAATTTCAGATATTTGTCGACCAGACCAACTGGGAAGAATGGTGGGCGGGGGCAGTTGATTGCGCCGATGGCAATTTCAAGCGCAATTTCATTCCGATTCCAGACTCGACTGTTTCCGATTCCGGGGTAGTGGGTCCGGACAGCTTGTGGCCGGGAGAAGCGCCTATTGTCGATTTTGGAACGCACATCGTCCTGATCATCAAACTTGAACAGGGACTTTCCGGCAGGTATGTCTGGATCAGGAGTCTGCAAGAAGTCGAAAGTGAGACTTACGTCGCCTACGAGGTATCTTCACCGGCGGATGATTGCTTCGGTCCGCTAATCGATCCGAATATCTTCACCGACCCTGTTGCAGCGTTTATTGTACAGCGTCCCGAGCAGTTAACCTTCGCCTGGAATCGCAGCGATGTTACCTATAGCTGTTCCTGGGCGCCTGATCCGTCGTTACCGCTTACTCTATACTATACAGACGCCATATGTCCGGCTCTGGGAGAGACTGAACAGTTGATCCGGACATCTGAAGAGTTTATTGCCTGGGTTGAAGCGGCTTGGGAATGTGACATCAGCCGTTGGGGTACACCGGTCGATACGCTGTGGGGTGCTGATTCGACGGTCGTCGTTGACCGTCCGATTCCGACATTCGATAATATGGTAGATTTCACTACTCACGCGGTGTTGATACTGCGAGCAGACGTTCAAACGTCGTGGGGCGGAGGAATCTGGCTTGACAAGTTTGAGCCGGGAGCCAGCGGGACGGTTGTTCAGTATACTGTCATGACGCCGGGCGATACATGCCCGGAGGTGGGGAACGGAGCTGCACTGCAGCCAACAGTGGCAATTCGCGTTCCGCTGCCGATTGCCGAGCCGCTCTTTATCACGCGAATAAGCGATACGATTTCATGTGGCTGGGTCGGCGACAGCACGCGAGTTGGGCCGTAAGATAGTAGGCGCGAGCCCGGCTCCGTTCTACTGGAACTTGTTGCGCTCGCTCTTCGATATTTCCGTGGAAAGCGGGTAGATTTGAATCTCCGGGATCTGTGCATAAGCCGGGGCGTCGGCCACATCACCGATTAGTCGGGCAACGTCGGCCGTTTCCAGCAGTTGAAGCCTTTTCGGATCGCCCGACGATATGATCTCGCCGACGGAATTCATATTGTTCGGAAAGACACTGGTCACGCGAATTCTGAATGGCTTCAGTTCGATCCGTACCGAGTCGGCCAATCCCTGGAGCCCGAATTTCGAAGCGCAGTAAGCCGAATTGTTCGCCTGTCCCTGTTTGCCGCCGACCGAATTAATGAAAATGATCTGACCTTGAGACTCTTTTAGCAGTGGTGTCGCGGCCTTGGTCATCAGAAAATGCGAGGTCAGGTTGACTCCAATGATCTGATCCCACGAGGTTTCGGGAAATTCCTCAATGGCGCCTCCCAAGTACATGCCAGCATTATTGACGAGGACATCGAGGCGGCCAAAAACCTCCCGGCAAATACGTATTGCTTCGATACATGTGCCGGATTTGGTGATATCGCCCGAGATGTACTTGACTACCGGGCGATCCGTGAGAATTCGGAGCGCGTTCTGGGTCAATTGAGTTTCCAGACCAACCAGAACAAGTCTGAATCCGCGTGCCTGCAATTCTTTTGCGGTGGCTAATCCGAGTCCCCTTGAACCGCCAGTGATCAGAGCTACTCTTTCCAAGACTATTCCTCCGGCCTTACTGTTATAAGTACATTCTCGCCAACAAGGTCAGCGCGAGACTTCAAATCGGTTGTTTTCGGACTCCCACAGAACCACCCTTGACAACAATCCCTTTCCCAGTGCTTTGTCGAGGATATCGAAGATTTTTCCGGCAAAGACTTCGGTGGTCGGAATTTGACCCTGCATGAATTCCACATCAACGTTGAGATTCTTATGATCGACTTTGGCTATTACCTCACGCTCAATGACCTGTTTCAGCGTCTTGAGATTTATAATCATGCCGGTTGTCTGATCGATTTCTCCGGACACGCTGACCTCAAGCACATAATTGTGGCCGTGACCGTTTGGATTGGAGCATTCGCCAAAGATCTTAAGGTTCTCTTCGTCTGAAAGCCCGGGTTTGAACAAGCGATGTCCGGCGCAGAACGTCACTCTCTTGGTGATGGTAGTCTTCATCAATTATCTCGCTGGAGCCATTCCGGTTAAGATTACATTTTCTCCTGTCAACGGCGCGGATTCAGCTGACGCCAGGTAGAGAACATGTTTGCCTACCTCCTCGGCCTTGAGAGCGGCTTTGAGCCCTGGCGGAGCCGCCGAACGAAACATTGCCGTATCGACCGCCGACAGCGAAAGTTGGTTGACGCGGATATTGTACTTCATGTTTTCGATTGCCAACATTTCGGTTAACCCCCAAAGAGCGTATTTGGTAATGTCATAAGCTCCGAAGCCGGGAAATTTCTGTACGCCAAAACAGCCGGAGAGCGAGGAGATGTTTACAATAGTTCCGCCGCCTCGTTCCTTCATCATGGGAATTGCTCGCTGACTAAGCATGAGGGGGGCCGTGACATTGACAGCAATCATCTTCTCAAAATCAGGCAGCTCATATTCTTCGAGGAGGTTTTTGATCAGGATAGCTGCGTTGTTGATGAGTATGTCAAGCTTGATTCCCCGGCTGACAAGCAACGAAAACAAACCGTCTATCTGTCTGGAGTCTGCCAGGTCGACTGTTTCGGCAAGCACCTTGGCGCCTGCTTTTGCACATTCAAGTGCAGTTGTGCTTAGTTCGTCTTTTGAACGGGCGATTAACACCAAGTCTGCGCCCGCCGCCGCCAACGACTCGGCAATGGCACGACCGACTCCGCGACCTGCTCCGGAAATCAAGGCAGTTTTCCCACCAAGCAATTTTGTGGTTTCCATCTGCCACAAATAACGAAAATCGTCCTCATTTGGCAATGGCTCTTATCCTTTTTGGCCGGAACAGAAATGTTGCGACACGGTTGCAATGTGGAACGGTTTTGTTTATGTTCTGACGGCGTTTAGCGGCTTCAGTTGAAAACAATCTTGCTCGATTACTTGTTTGGAATAGTGACATTTACTCAAATAAGAGGATAACAATGCCCAAGCTCAATAACATTCTCGACGCTATCGGTAATACGCCGCTCGTCCAATTGAAGCGGATGGTGCCGGAGGGCGCCGGCGAGGTGTATGCCAAGCTCGAGTTCATGAACCCCGGTGGTTCGATTAAAGACCGGATGGCTAGGTATATAATCGAGGACGCCGAGCGCCGGGGCGAACTCAAGTCTGGCATGATCGTTGAAAACACGTCGGGCAATACCGGCGTCGGTGTGGCGATTGTCGCCGCGGTTAAGGGTTACAAAGCCATTTTCACGATACCTGATAAGATGTCCGATGAGAAAATCAACTTACTCAAGGCATTCGGCGCCAAAGTGGTGGTGACCAAGACCAATGTCCCGGCCGACAGTCCGGAATCGTATTACGAAACGGCTAAACGGATTCATCGCGAGAATCCCGGCTCGTTTTACCTCAACCAGTATCACAATCCTAAGAATATTGAGGCGCACTACAATCTAACCGGTCCGGAAATCTGGAAAGACATGGATGGCAAGATTGACTATTTCGTCGCCGGTATAGGAACAGGCGGAACACTCTCTGGAGCAGGTAAGTACCTCAAGGAGCAGGATAAGAACATTAAGATTATTGCTGTCGACCCCTACGGTTCGGTTTTCTACGACTTCTTCAAGACCGGCAAGCCGGGCAAGCCGGAGGTCTACAAAGTCGAAGGCATTGGCGAAGATATGATCACGCAGGCAATGGACTTCTCCGTTGTGGATGATATGCTTCAGGTGAATGACCGCGACTGTTTCCTCACTGGTCGCGATTTGACGACGAAGGAAGGGATTTTTGCCGGTGGATCTTCAGGAGCGGCCGTTTGGGGTGCAATACAGGTAGCCAAGAAGGTCGGACCGGGGAAGCGCATCGTTGTCGTCCTGCCGGACAGTGGCACTCGTTATCTATCGAAAATGTTCAATGAGACATGGATGCGCGACTATGGATTCCTTGAAGAACGCCCCGAGCTTGGATCAGTTCAGCGAATCCTGGAACGCAAGAACGGCAAAGAAATCATTTCTGCAAGTGCCGACGAGTCGCTACATAATGTGATCGAAAAGATGAAGAAATATGATATTTCGCAGCTGCCTGTTATTGAGAATGGTGAACTAACCGGTCTGATTCGTGAATCGGATCTCTTGAGTCTGATGGTTTCGGGCCGTTACTCGCCGTCACAGACCATTAGAGGTGCAGTTGTTCACGAATATCATACGGCTGCGCGCGAAATGCCGATTTCGAGGCTGGCCGAGCTGTTTTCTAAATCCAATGCCGATGTCGTTTTTGCGGTTGATAACCGCAAGCTGGTCGGTATCTTGACCAAAATTGATTTAATTGACTTTCTTGCAGGAGCTTGATTTTGAAAGATTACGATCCGACCAAACATCAATTCGAAACCAATGCGATTCATGCCGGCCAACCGCCCGATCCGGCAACCGGAGCCATCGCCTTTCCGATTTACCAGACTTCAACCTATGTACAGGAAGGAATCGGCGGACATAAGGGATTTGAATATTCGCGTACAGCCAACCCGACCCGTTGTGCGCTCGAAGAGTGTCTGGCATCCCTTGAAGGCGCCAAATACGGTCTTTGTTTTGCCTCCGGCATGGCCGCTACGTCAAATGTCATGACCTTATTGAAGGCTGGCGACCATGTTGTCTGTTCCGATGATCTTTATGGCGGAACACCGCGAGTCTTTAATCGTGTGTACGCTGATTATGGTATTGAGTTCACTTACGTTGATACTTCGTTTACCGATCGCATCGAAGCGGCCATTAAGCCGAACACCAAGATGGTCTTCATCGAAACGCCAACGAATCCAATGCTCAAGATCACAGAGATTCGCGCCGTTGCGACGCTTACCAAGCGCAAAAATCTGATTCTGGTAGTAGACAACACCTTTGCTTCGCCGTTTCTGCAGCGTCCGCTCGATCTCGGCGCCGACATCGTAGTGCATTCCACAACCAAATACATCAACGGCCATGCCGATTCGGTAGGCGGTGCGGTCCTGACTTCGAACGAAAAGTACCATGAAAGAATGAAATACTGTCAAAATGCCGCCGGCGGAATCATGGGACCTTTCGATGCATTCTTGACAATGCGCGGCGTAAAGACTTTGGCATTGCGCATGGAGCGCCAATGCGACAATGCGATGAATTTAGCGGTATATCTCGAAACTCATCCCAAGGTCGAAAAGGTCATCTATCCCGGTTTGGAATCATTTCCCCAGCACAAGATAGCCGAGAGGCAGATGCGACTTTTCGGCGGGATGATTTCGTTTGTGATCAAGGGTGGGCTCGAGTCAGCGAAGAAGATGCTTGCCAATACTCCGGTATTCGGATTAGCGGAGTCACTTGGCGGTGTTGAGTCGCTTATTCAACATCCTGCCCTGATGACGCACGCTTCGGTGCCCAAGGAAGTCCGTGACGCCAACGGCATCTCCGACGGCCTTATCCGGGTCTCGGCTGGTATTGAGGCTTATGAAGACCTCAAGCGCGCGCTTGACACTGGCTTCAGCCACGTCTAGATTTGTGGGGCAGGTTTGAATCCGGACCTGCCCCTAATTCTGATCAAGTAAAGGAAATTCCCATGTACACGACCATTTACACATTCGGCGTCGAAACATCGATGACTTTCTTGGATGCTCGAGCGCGAGTTGAGGCACTGCTCAAGGAAGTTGGCTTCGGCATCTTGACTGAAATTGACGTCAAAGCTACAATGAAGAAGAAACTCGACGCTGACTTCAGACCCTATGTCATTCTTGGCGCCTGCAACCCGAAAATTGCTTATGAAGCGTTTCAGCGGGAGTTGGAGATCGGCTCGTTACTTCCATGCAACGTTATCGTCTACGAAAACGACAAGGGCGGAACTAATGTTTCGTTTATGGATCCGCTAGCGGCGCTGGGTTTAACCGGCAACAAGGAGTTAACGCAGCAGGCACAACAGGTTCGCGATCTGCTTCAGCAAGTCGCAGCCAAGTTGTAGCGCCTGATTTTCTGTCGCGAAACTCGCCTCAACATCGCATCATGCCGATGAGATGAAATCTGGTAGTGCACTAAAGATCATTGAAGTCGGAGCTGTTCCGCCGCCTTTTGGCGGAGTTTCGGTACATACCAAGAGACTAATAGCGCGGTTGCTGTCTGATGGGTTGTTGTGCGAGATCATCGATATCAGTGGCGTCGCCAAATCCGGCCACAATGTCCGTTCGCTAAGCTGGCGAAGGGCATTTCTTCATCTGCTTCGCTGCAAACCAAGTATCGTCCACTTCCACAATTTCGTTCCACGAAATCTTTACCTGTACTCCCTCTTGAGCACAAGGCACTTGACCGTGCTTTCTCTTCATAATGAGCGTTTTGACGACGACCTGCAGCGGTATTCGCCAATTGAAAGGCCAATAATGGTGCGGCTGTTTGATTCCGTTGCGGCAATCATCATCCACAGCGAGACTTCCCACGATCGCGCACTGAAAGTTGGTATCGCGGAGCAGAAGTTGCACATAATTCCGCCATTCATCCCGCCTGCTAAAGCAGACTTAGTCGGACAGAGCCTTCCGGCGACGATTCGGGTGCTACGAGAAAAGCATCGGTACCTGCTTGCCACCAATGCCTATCGACTTGCATTTCACCACGGGGAAGATCTTTACGGTATTGACTTGGTTATCGAGGCAACCGGCCGGTTGGTCAATGAGTATGGCTTG
Organism: uncultured Ignavibacteria bacterium; assembly: GCA_964370935.1. Classification (GTDB taxonomy): domain Bacteria; phylum Zixibacteria; class MSB-5A5; order CAIYYT01; family CAIYYT01; genus JADJGC01. Next base: position 76,932 of record CAYJKI010000010.1, read on the forward strand.
GATGTCGCAACAGTAATTCTACTTCCAGACGCCGGGGATTTGGAATACCTTGGCCGTCTTCGTGCCCGCGTAGAGGAACTCAACCTAATAGAGCGCTGCATCTTCTATTGTGAACCGGTGCCGGAAACAGCGGTGCTGTGGCAGAGGGCGGACATTGTCATTCGCGCTACCAACACGGACGCTGGTGATTCTTTGACGGTACTGGAAGCGCTTGCCGGCGGGACACCGGCAATTGCTAGCGACTGCGTGAAGCGAAACGCCGCGGCGCACCTCTTTGCCAATCGTGACTCGGATAGCCTCGCGCTTGTTTGCAGGTCGGTGCTTGACGAGTTAGATCTCAATCGCCAAAAACTTGTCGATTTGAAGCTTCCAGACAACGCGGGGCAGTTGATAGGGCTGTATCACAGACTTGCCGGCGCAAGTCAACTCGCCAAATCAGAGACCGGAGTTCTAAGGTGATGCCGTTATCCGCGACGGTTAGAGCGGCCATTCGCAATGCATCCGCCAAAGGTTTTTTTCACTTGTTGACGGCCAACCTGGCGATCGGACTGTTGGCGTTCGGTTCGCAGCTTCTCGTGATCAAGTTCCTTTCGCCGTCCGAAATGGCGGACATCAAAACTATGCAGTCTTTTATTGGAATTGCGGCGGTGATTGCCGGTTTCGGGTTGAACACAGCGGTGCTCAAGATGTGCTCGGAACAACGATCTGATACCGAGCGCTCGGAGATACTCCGGCAAAGCTTGCGGTATGCTATCTTGCCGATTGTGTTGGTTCTTGCTGCAATGGCTTTCGCAGCTAAGCTCGGTCTTTTCTCGCCTGCGCCGTTAGTGAATCGCTGGATGTTTATATTTATGTTCTCAGTTCCGGCGACTGCCTTAGGTTCGATTTTGATGGTCTACCTGCAGGCGCGGAAGCGAATCAAACTTATGGCAATCGTGCAGACAACGATTCGCATTGGCGGATTGGCGGTCATTGTCGTGTCGGCATGGCTGTATGGGTTTGGCGGATTCGTAATCTCCAGCACAATTGTCGCATTCGCGGCGCTCCTGCCTCTCATCAAGATTGTTCGCGGCGACCTGACTGGATTGAAATCACGAATTGAAAGGAAGCATCCGGAGATTTGGTATTACGCTCGCTGGAGTCTGGCGGGAAATTTAGTAGCGACAATCATCAGCTTTCTCGATATCTTGATGCTCAACTACTTCATTGATGACCGCGTCGGACTTGGGTACTACAGCATCGCTACGATCTTTGTACTCGGACTGAACCAGGTCACCACGACCGTGCAGGCCATTGCCACGCCGTACTTTTCCGAGTACAGCAGTGACAAGTCGAAGTTCATGCAGGTGCTTGGGAAGTACCAAAAATTGCTCATCGTCCTCGCCTTGATACTGACTGTGGTCGCAATACTAATCGTCCCGAGGCTGATTGTCATGCTCTATGGGGAAAGCTATGCGCCATCGGGTGAGTATTTTCAGATTCTTGCCATCAAATACTTCTTCTGGAGCTGTTACGCTTTGTTGGGCGTAGCCATCTTGGGCATCGGCAAGATGAAATTCAGCTTTTACAGTGTGCTGGTTTCTCTGGTGATTTCGACCGCCATAAGCTACACGTTGATTCTTCAATACGGCCTCCAAGGCGCTGCTTTTGCCCAGGTCTTTTCCTACCTTATTATCATGATTATCGTTGTGCTGATGACAAGGGTCGTTCTTAGAAATCACTTCCGTGAGATGGAATCAAAAGATGCCGCTCGATGATGCACTGCAGAAGAAAGGCAGGGTTCGTTAACTCGACCTCTGCCTTATTGATCCAAAATGCTGCGAAATTCTTAAGGGCAAGCCGAGCAGGGGGCGACTCCTCCGGCGAAGATATAGTTAATCAGCAATACTGCGTCTGAGATAGTGAGCAGACCACTGCAATCAGCGTCACCGGATTCAAGCGGATTGGGCGCAGGTCCGCCGGCAAAGATGTAATTGATCAAGAAGACCGCATCGGAGATGGTCACAGTGCTGCTACCGTCGGCGTCGCCGCAAATGTAGCCGGGCGGATCGCAGCTGTCAGGGATGCCGTTGAAATTATTGTCCGGCACCACTCCAAAAAAGATTTCGCAGCTATCGGGAATTTCATTGCCGTTACAGTCGGTGATCGTCAGGTCCGGGACGATTTTGCGAATCTGTCCACTCTGATACAGTAGGTAGATCTCGCCGTAGTTGTCCTCGCCAAATGAAAACAGTGATGAGATACCGGCAAGGCCGAGTTCGACGGTTCTATCCTGGAAGTCAGTTTTGGAGACGCCATCGTATCTAAATGACCAAACCGTGCCATCGCAATAGTCGCCGAAGAAGTAGGTGCCTTGAAGGTCAGGAATAGCGCAGCCGCTGTAGCTGTAGCCGCCCGTCACTGAACAGCCGAAGCTATGCGTGTACTCGTGAATTGGATCAGTGGTGATTCCCAGCGGGTCGCAGTTTACGGACGGATTGTAACAATGAGCCCCTTCACGAAGCCGCCAGCCAAAATTGACATTTCCGGTATCGCTTGCGGGACGCCAGTTGATTTCTTCGTACTGTGATTGGCCGACGTCGGCAATGAAGAGATTTCCGGTGAGGCGATCAAAGCTGTTGCGCCAAGGGTTGCGCAACCCCCAATAGAATATTTCTTCCCTCTGCGGACCACCGGCAAACGGGTTCGAAGGAGGAATGCCGTAGGGAATGCCCGAGTCGACATCGATTCGCAACATTTTACCGAGCAAGGTCGTGAGGGTTTGTCCGTTGTTATTTGGATCCCCGCCGCTGCCGCCGTCGCCGACGGCAATATACAGGAATCCATCCGGGCCGAATCCGATCCAGCCGCCGTTGTGATTCGTCTCAACCGGGTGGCTAAGGGTCAGTACGATCAAGGCGCTCGCCGGATTAGCGCTGTCAGGATTGGTGCCCGAGACCTGCCAGCGAGTGATGACATTGTCACCACTGGTATTGGTATGATAGGTGAAGAAATAGCCATTGTTAGAATAGTTGGGGTGGAACGCCAGTCCAAGCAGCCCTTCTTCACTGGAGGTTCTAACCGGACTGATCGTCAAAAACGGATTGGTGCGCATTACTTGTGTATTCAAATCCATGATTCGGATGTCGGCGCGATTTGCCGTCCCTGCCGAGCCGCGTTGTTCGGCAATGAAGAGCCGTTCAAAATCTCCTGTCGGTGAGGTGGCAAAGACCGGGCGCGATAGTCCACTGACGATCAAGTCCGATCGAATCGGAGTCTGGGCTTTCAGCAGAGTTGAGCCGAAAAGCAGGAGCAACAGGAAGGCAATGTACATGAACGCGCGTGAAATTCGGGACACCATTAGAATCCTCCAAAAGACAACTATGAAGTAATGTTGTATTGACCTATTTCAAGAATCGTCAGTCGAAATCAACGAAAAACCAGGTCGTGGATAATAGAAATATCAAGAAATGTACGTAACGTGGAGCAATTTTGATGATCATTCAAGCCCCTTTTTTGGAGTCGCAGCGTTCAAAAAAAGGCCGCCTGCTTCGCAGACGGCCGGAAATCAAACCTATATCAGGTAATTAATTCACTACTTACCGGTACCTTCGGCCGGTGCTGCACCGGTGTCTGCGGGAGCAGGGGCTTTTGGCATCGGCTGGGCATTCTTGGGCATTACAAACAGCGAATCCGCGATCGGCACATTGATCTCAATTGAGTCAATTGTGAGCATCTGCTGCGCGGATTGACCACCCATTTCTACCTGCGAATTGATTTTGAACGGGAAAACGATACCATTAACTGCCTTGTGACTTGAGTAGCTGGTGTTCGAACGAGCACTCTTTTCGCGAACAATATAGAAGTTAGCGGCATCGAAGAAATAGGTCGTGGTGTCATGTTCAGCGGACACATATTCGACCTTATAGGCTTTGGCTCCCTTGACCAGGTCCTCGCCGAGAAACTTAGCCGTTCCGCCCTTCTTTTTATAGTCTAACAGCGTAAACTGCTCCGCTTGGGTCTCAAGGTCGGCCTTCTCTTTGCCTTCAAGTATGAACGTCTGGCCCATCTGGGTTGCCCACGCTTCTTTGCCGTTGGTCCCGCCAGCGTACAGCACCATATTATTGGTCGAGACTTGCATGTAGCTCTTGTCGGGGAGGATCATAAACGCTGCCAGGTCAAGCGGCATTCCCTGGGCAAACATGCTGCCTTTCATGGTCATGGTCTTCACGTCGCTCATGGCTTTCGCTCCGCCATAGGCTTCGATGTGTTTGGCAATGATTTCGTCACCGGTCATCTCGGCCATAGCCGGAATCGCGGCTGCAATCATCAGGGCGAGGGTTAAGGCAAAAATCTTCTTCATTAGAATTACTCCTTGGTTTCGTCAAGCATAACTGGCCATTCACCGTGATTTTATAGAAACGATATCTTGTGCGCAACAAGTTTCGGGACAACTGATCCGCGATTTTTCTTGCCAAGGACGATTTCCGTCTCTATTTTCTATCAACAGTTTACAAGTGTAGGAGTCGAAGGTTTCAAACCAATTGGAGGTACGATGAACCTAAAGGCTAAAGTGTTGGTAGCGTTGATGTGTGTAATGATGTTGAGCACGTCCGGCTATGCTTTCCGCTTCTCGGTTGGCGGTTTTGGTGGTCTGAACATCCCAATTGCGCAGGAAGACACCGAATCTGGAACAGCGTTTGGCGCGAAGGCACGCATTCCGCTCATGGGTTCGTTTGCGATTGAGCCGAACATTATTTTCGCCGAGAACGGTGATGCTTCATACGATGTCGAAGGCGGCTGGAACGAGACAATGACGCACGAGGGCGGCAAGTACACGAGTTTCGGCGTTGATCTGGTTTTCGGGGGAATCATGGGCTACAAAGGTCTTGGCGCTTATGGCATTCTGGGGTTATCATCCTCAAAATTCGAAAAGAAAGGAATCCCCGACCTGACCAAGGGTACATATTGGTTTGGCTTGGGATTCGAGTACGGATTCACCGATCAGATCTCGCTGGATATTCGCGGCAAGGCGTTCATCTTTCCTTACAAAGATGAATCCAATCCGAATACCGATGACAAGGGATCACGCAAGAATGGTCTAGTTACGGTCGGACTGAACTATTACTTTGGTTTCACGGAGTAAGCGACGATGAAAAAAATAATGCTAATAGGACTTAGGACACTTGCTGTCGCACTCATAGCGTTTTTTGCCATGGGGGCAAGCTGCATTACGACCGGCAATGTGATGGTTGTAGAGTATCTTGACGACTTGAGCGCGGCAACCGGCCAGACGATCACTTCCGGTGATGTTAATCTCGAAGAAAATGACGACTGGCAGGAACATAAAGAAGATATCAACGGAATTGACGACCTGGGGTTTGCTTGTCGGATAACCAACAATTCCGACGCGTCAGCCTCGGGCCAGCTCTATGTCTCACCGAATGACAAGGATTACACGACCGAAGCGGCCATCCGTGCCAACGGAATCCTGGTACTCGATGGAATCGTTGTGCCGGCGGGTCAGACGCGCGAGATTAAATGGCAGGAGTCATACGACTACCTGAAGAATTTCGAGCAGGTGAAAGAAGTCGTCTTCGGCGAGCAATTCCACTATTACTTCATCGCGGCAGAAACCCCGTTCGATATCGATGTCACTGATATAGTGCTGTTCATGTCGATCAATGGTAAGCCGTAAGCTAATTCACTAATAATGTTATTCCGTAAACTTAAAAGACCCCGATTAATCGGGGTCTTTTTCTTTGCGCCGGAGTTGAGTTAGCCCAACCCGGGGAAGAGTTGTAAAAGCCCGGTAGCAATAAACTCAATTGCGATTGCCGAAAGCACCATTCCCATGGCGCGGGTGAATGTGTTGATTCCCGTTCGCCCCAATTTGTGACTTAAAGGGATCGAGAGTCGCAGGAGCAGCCAGGTCAGCAGCGCGACCAAAATGACCGAGAAGATCACAAAGCCTTTGGCTGACCAGTCATCGCTGCGGTGAGCGAATACAATCACAGTGCTGATCGCAGCCGGGCCGGCCAGAAGGGGAATCGCAAGCGGCACTACGGCGACGTTTTCTTTGGCAACAGCTTCGATCTCTTCCTCCGGCGTCTGTTTTGTTGGGCTGACCTTGGCATTGATCATCGAAAGAGACAATAGCAATATTAAGATTCCGCCGCCGACTTGAAAAGAAGCGAGCCGGATCCCGAGAAGTTTCAGCATCGGTTCGCCAGCCAGAGCAGCCGCGATCAATACGACAGCCAGGGTGAAAGAGGCGATTCGTGCCGTGTTGGCACGCTGTTTCGGAGTCTCGTCGGAAGTGATACTGATGAAGATCGGGATCGCCCCGAACGGATCGACAATGACGAGGATTGCCGTCAGTATCTCAAGATATTGGTGCCATTCAAGCATAAGTTCTCACAGCCAATATGCCTGCTTTTGTCCCGGCGACCAACACAATTTCGTTGGTCTCCGGAAGGGCTAAGATGTACCTTTCCCGTCGACATAGCGTTGCATCGCAATTGCGAGCGCTGCCACAAGGAGAGAAATCATGGATCGGGCAATAATCAAAGAATTCTTATCACATATCGAGCTGTTCAAAGATCTCGATGACGTTGAGCACGAACTACTTCTCGTCGAAATCACCGAATTGACGGTTGAAAGCGGTGCGCTGCTGTTCGAAGAGAATACGACCCGCGAACGGCTGTTTATCATTTTTGAAGGCGAAATTGAGTTGTTCAAGCGCACTCCCTATGATGAAGAGACCAGGCTCACGATATTCGCGAAGCACGATTTTCTCGGTGAAGGCGCACTGATGGAAGATTATCCGCATAATACTTCCGCCCGTGCCTTGGCCAAGTCAACGCTGTTGACCATAAGCCGCGAGCAGTTTTACCGGTTGTCCAATGAGCGGCCAACGATCGGATTCAAACTGATTTCCCGGATTGCCAGAGTGATTTCGCGCCGGATGAGACAGGCGAGTACCAGAGTGGTCAATGTGGCGGCTCAATACGTTTCCGGAAGAACACGAACCGAACACGACCTGCTGGGTGATCGCGAGGTACCTTCGGAATATCTCTATGGCATTCAGACAATGCGCGCTTTGGAGAACTTCAATATAAGCGGAATCTCGCTGGCATATTATCCGGATTTCATCAAGGCGCTGGCAGTTGTCAAAATGGGCGCTGCGCGGGCAAATATGGAGCTGGGGCTGTTACCCCGCCCAGTTGGGGAAGCGATAATTCAAGCCTGCCTGGAGATCACAAACGGCCGTTGGCATACGCAGTTCGTCGTCGACATGATTCAGGGCGGCGCCGGGACGTCAACAAACATGAACGCCAACGAGGTCATAGCGAATCGTGCGCTGGAGATACTCGGTTATGAGCGCGGAGAGTACAAGTATTGCCACCCCAACAATCACGTCAACTTGTCGCAGTCGACGAATGATGCATATCCAACAGCCCTGAAGATCGCACTAATAAATTCCAACGGTAAGCTGATCGCGGTATTGAAGCAGTTGATTTCGTCGTTCTATGGCAAGGCGGAGGAATTCAGAGGTGTCATCAAGATGGGGCGGACGCAGCTTCAAGACGCTGTGCCGATGACGTTAGGTCAGGAGTTCGAAGCGTACGCTGTCATGCTTGAAGAAGAAATCGATCGACTTGAGCAGAACGTGTCGTTATTCCTCGAGGTCAACATGGGTGGTACGGCGATTGGAACTGGAATCAATGCCGATCCACGCTACTCGAAATTGGTGATCACCCACTTGCGTGAAATCACCGGTCTCGATATCAAACTGGCGAAGAATCTTGTTGAAGCGACGCAGGACACCGGAGCGTTTGTGATGTACTCTTCGGCAATTAAGCGTCTTGCCATCAAACTCTCGAAGATTGCGAATGACCTTCGTCTTCTGTCGTCCGGACCGCGTGCCGGCCTTAATGAAATAAATTTGCCGCCGATGCAGCCGGGTTCGACCATTATGCCGGGAAAGGTGAATCCGGTGATTCCCGAGGTAGTCAATCAGATTGCATTTCTGGTGATTGGCAATGATCTCACGGTAACGCTCGCGGCCGAGGCCGGGCAACTACAGCTCAATGTCATGGAACCGATCATTGCGCACAGCATTTTCGAGTCGATTGAAGTTCTCAAGAACGGCATGTTCACGCTCAAACACCGCTGCATCGATGGAATTACTGCAAACGTTGAGAATTGCCGCCAGATGGTACTCAATTCAATCGGGCTGGTAACGGCGCTCAATCCAGTGCTTGGTTACGAGGCTTCGACCGAACTGGCGAAAGAGGCGTTACGGACAAACCGCAGTGTTTATGATCTGGTGCTCGAGAAAGGGTTGCTTTCGACCGAGCAATTGGACCGATTACTGACCCCGGAAAACATGATACGACCGCCCAAAATAGATAATGCTTGATTGCCCAAAATTAAGCTGTATCATAAGCTCGATGTTGATATTTCTTCTCCCAATTCTGACAGGCAATTAAGAAGGACAGGTTAAGATGGGTAACAACCTGCGTTATGATGTAGCGGATCAGAGACTCAAATATACCGGGCCGATGGCTGAATTCGGGTTTGAAAAGGACCGGGTCATCGAGTTCAATCACCGCCATCGTGCGGTGCTGGCCAACTATGATTTGGAACTGGAGTCGTGTGCGATTCTCAATCTGTCCAATCGTGTTAATCCAAAATCGAACTTGGGAGCGCTGCGAAACAGGCAAGTTCGTCAATCCGTGATTGTATCGGCGGCTTTGTCAGCGATTTCGGTCGGCCTCCATGGCAGGGGTAGCCTGAATGCCGTCCCCAAGCACCTGGTTACCAATGAACTCAAGAATAACCTCAAGCGCGCCAATGACCGCACGGCGGCTCAAGTTATGGCCGAAGTCCTGCAGACGACTACCGAGACACTTCCAGTCGGTGAAGAGATCATAATCGAGTCGGCAATCACCGAAGGTGTTCGCATCAAGCCGGGAATTGAAGTTGGCGGCAATCCGACGATCGCGGTGGGCGCCGTCTTCGGGAAGCCAGAGCACCGTGCCAAGTACGGCCTGAAACTGCCTCAAAACGTGTCGCTTTTGTCGTTGGGAAATGATGTCATCGATGGCACAACTAAGTCAATCGAAGGATCGCATTCGAGTTTTACGGCGATGGTGATAACCGAGTCCGGGGTGAAGCGCCACCTACCCGACACATACGTACAGCGCTGGATGGCGGGAGTTCACTTTGAGGAATTCAATCCGCGCGAGACCAAGTTGGTTGAGATTGCGGAGATCATGTCGGCGGCACATGGGTATTCGTCCGTTGACAAATTGAGCACCTTCTTTCTTGATCGACCGAGGCACTCATTTGCGATGGAGACGCTCAACAAGGCCGGAGTCGCAACTCCATTTGACAAAGACGGCGATTTGATGCCTGGTATCGTGCTCGGCTTGGAAGGCTTGAGTTTTCCCGACAGTCGTTCTTTGTCGACTATGATTGGCGAGATCGGCGGCTCCGCCGAGTGGGCGGTCGGAGTTCTTCCACTGGTCTGGCGCGGCGGACAGGCGATAGGTATGCTCACCAGCCAATCCTCACTGACACGCAAGGATCTGGCGCCGGAGGAACTGTGGAAAGAGCGGTTCCACTTCACTGAAGAAGAATTCATGCTGATTCAGGATGCTCGTTTCCAGCGCAAGCCATACTTCACGATCAGCGACATCCTCGACGACCCGATGGCGGGAGGAATCAGCGCATTTGGCGCCATCACCGATAACTTTTTCATTCCTTATCTTCAGGGCGTTCGTGCCAATCACGAGAACGGGCGGATCAGTGTCAATATTCTGGTCGTCAATTCGATTGGAATGGTTGATGTCTGGCAAATGGTGTTTCGTTGCCTGAATAACCTTGAGCAGACGGGTGCGCTTATGAGATCCCCCAAATCAGAGCTCGAGAATCTGTCCGGCATTGAGCTGGAGCAAAAAATCGGCGGGATGCTGAATGACCAGCGCACGCGCGAACGGTATTTGATCTTCTTCAATAACGAGTATTACCCGGCACTAATTCCGATCCACGACAAAATGGTGCTGCTGCAAAAATCAGTCCAGGGATTGATTGAGCGCGGCGCTCTCACCGAGCAGGATCGCGAGATTATTCACTGTACCCAGAAGGTGGCGCCGGAATTGTTTGTGAATTCTGAACTGTAAGTTACTGGCGGACAGCGCCGTGGCGCGTTACAGCACTTCGCGCAAACTAACCGATTTCTAATCAAGAACTGACCATATCCTTAGCATTCCCCCGTTATCAGTGTAACAAATGTTTTCGACTGATAATGGGAGGATATCATGAATTATTCAGAAGAAGAACACGAAAAGCCACCGGAGCCTATTCACACGTTGATAGTCTCCGATGTCCATCTGGGTTCGCGGGTTAGCCGGGCCAAGGAATGTCTGCAGCTTATCGAGTCGTATCGTATCGACAAGCGGCGTTGGAGATTCCAGCAATTGATCCTGCTTGGCGACATCTTTGATGACATGAATTTCAATCGCCTCGACAAGTATGCCTGGAAGTTAGTCAGCTTATTCCGCGAGATTACTGATGAAGAGAGCAGCGCCAAAGTTGTCTGGATACTGGGCAATCACGATGAGTTGCTGGTGCCGCTAATGGCGCATCTAGTCGGGATTCGCGTACATGAAGAGATAGAATGGAGTGTCGGGAATAAACGCTTCTTCGCAATGCACGGTCAGCAGTTCGACAAGTGGATCATCAATTATCCCAACATTTCCAAGGTGCCTTCCTGGATGTATGATGCAATACAGGCACTCGACGGATCAAAACAGCGCATCAGTCGATTCGTGAAGGAGAAGAGCAAAACCTGGCTTAGGATTAACGGCGAAGTTGCCAGAGGCATTGTCAATTACGCACAGCGCAAAGGTCTTGACATTGATGCCGCGTTTTGCGGGCACACGCATATCGCTGAAGAAATCCAGTTTCCCGAGACCAAGGTCAAGTATTTCAATACCGGATGCTGGACCGGCCGCCAAGCGCCAACTTACGTCACGATTTCGCGTTCCGGAGTTGTATCGCTCAATGAATATGATGTCAAGCAACTGCGTGTGGCAGAACCGACGCAGCGCAGGGAGGCTATCCTAAGATAGTTTCGAATTCGAGCTCATCCTGAAGGGGAAGATCGTGATTTCCGCGCAGCGGAATTGAGGGCTTCAATCTGCGCGATTCATCCAGTGCATCCAGATGAACGGCGACGAGGCGCATTCCGCGCTTGAAGTAGAATCGGATGGCATCAAGGTTGTCATTAGTCGTGATCAACCAAAGTCGGCGGCAACCGTTCTTGCGAGCGGCCTGAACAGCGCATTCCAATAATGTGGTCCCAACTCCGATACCTTCCCGAAGCGAGTTGACCGTAACAACTTCACATTGATCGTTGTCGATCCGGTAGGTAAGGAGTCCAATAGGCTCGCCATTACTTATTGCCACAAATCCCGGCAGCTCTGAAGCATTGACTAGTTTGCCACGACTTGCAATTACTGTGGCGCTCCAATGTTCGACAAGGATGTTTGTTACCCAACGCGCATCTTCCGGGGCAATCTCTCTAACGACAAACTGACTCATGGAGCCTTCTCACTCTTTCTTTGAGCAATGAAAACACCAGCCAGCACCAACAATCCGCCCACAGCGGTGAAGACACCGAATTCCTCATTGAGCATAGGTACGGCCAGCGTGGTTGTGGCGATCGGCTCCAGATATAGAAAGATTCCCGCACGCGCCGCTCCAAGCCCGCGAACTCCTTCCTGCCAGAACCAGTGGGCGAGAGCGGTCGCCAAGATCGCCAGCACTCCCAACGCTAAGTAGACCTTTGCCGGCAGGTGCAAAAAACTACCCCAGTCGGAGGTGAATAGCATGTAAGTGAGCATTAAAATTGCGGTCGGAATCAGCACGCCAATCGTCACTATCACCGGCGATTGTGAGCGGGTCAAGTCGCGGGTTGCAACGGTGTAGATTGCCCAGGTGTGCGCCGAAATTAAGATCATCCAGTCGCCGAAGCTTTTGAGCCAATCGAAGTTCATTAAATTGCCGTGAGAGACCAGGAGCAAGATTCCGGCTGTGGCGATGACAATGCCGATAATGGTGAACCGGCTGATTTGCTCTTTAAGGAAGACATATGATAACGCCAGGGTTACGAGCGGTGTAACCGAGATAATCCAGCCGGTATTGGTAGCCGAAGTGTACTGCAGGCCGGTGATTTGTATCAGGAAGTGCGCTGTAATAATGGTGGACCCAATGGCAAGTTGCCTGAAGACATGAGGGTTACGAGTTAACTTTGCGCTCTTGAAACGGGCCAAGACAAATAGAATAGGCAGAGCGATAAAAACGCGCAGACCCAATAGCTCGACGGGAGACAAAGATTCAAGACAGATCTTGGTGGCGACGAAAGACCATCCCCAGACGACGACAGCAAAGAGCAGGAAGAAGGAAGACATATCAGAGATTACGAGAAGGTCCGATGGTCAAACTGGGTATCATAGCCACTTACGCCTACGGAAGAACCAGAGGAGACTGATGACAATCAGAACAGAAACAAGCCAAAAGCCAATGTAACCAAGTGGAAGTTCCAGTTCCGGCATGCTTAACGGTCCTGCTTGCGTATTAAAGTTCATGCCGTAGACACCGGCAAGAAAGGTCAGGGGGATGAAGATTGTTGAAATCACGGTCAACAATCGCATGATATCATTTGTGCGGTTGCTAATGCTGGTCAAGTAGATCTCCAAGAGCCCAGAGACCATTTCGCGGTTGGTCTCGACAGTATCAGCGACCTGAACGACGTGTTCATACAGATCGCGCATGTAGAGTCGGGTATAGTCGTGAATCAACGGCGAGTCAGTGCGCTCAAAGGCGCCAAGGACTTCTCGTAGCGGCCAAATCGAGCGGCGTAGTTCAATCAGCTTGCGTTTGAGCGCGTAGATGGAGTTCAGATTGTCAGGTCGCGGATTTCGAATCAGATGGTCTTGCGCGGTTTCAATTTTGTCTCCGATACTTTCCATTACGATAAAATAGTGATCGACGACAGCGTCAATCAAAGCGTGAGCAAGATAGTCTGCACCGAGGAATTTTTGGCGCGGAATTGTTTTGCGGATGCGGTCGCGTATCGGTTCAAAGACATCGCCTTCAACCTCCTGGAAGGAGATGACGTAGTTTTTGCCGATGACCAGACTCACCTGTTCAGCGAGTATTTCGTCGCCGCCCGGCTTGATGTAGAGCATTTTGAACATAGTGACGATATATTCGCCCATGTCTTCGAATTTCGGGCGTTTATTAGTATTGACAATATCTTCAAGCATCAATGGATGAATGCCGAATTTCTGGCCAACCGCTTCAATGATGTTGACATCATGCACACCTTCGACGTTGATCCAAGCCACCTGCAATTGATCGGCGGGCATGATAATATCTGCAACATTTGCCACACGGAATTCACCGTGCTGGTCGTTCGAATAGAGAAGAACATCGATTGTGACAGGATCTTTTCGTTCGACACCGACATAGATTAATGCCCCCGGCATTTTTCCGAGTTTGTTAGAAATGCGATTTGATGGTTTCTTGGCGTTCATACTTGCCTGGTTACTCGTTCTGCTCCACTAAGCAATGGAAGTTCTTGTGGAGCAACAAGAAAAATTGCGAAACTATCGCAGAGACATCCCGTATTCTTTCATTAATTGTAGTCCAGAATGGAAAAGACCAACACCGGCTACCCGATTGATTGAGAGCCGAGTGTGCACTTTTACTGAAATTGAGGAACTGTACCTATGCATTCGGTAGGGAATTGCATGCTACTCATCTTGCTGGGAGTCTTTCTCTTCGGCAATGTCGACCAAGGTAATGCGCAGACCAATCCAAATTCGATAAGAAAGACGATCAGGGCAATCAAAGCCAATCCACATGCACCAAAGATTGATGGAAGGCTTGATGACCCGATCTGGCAGCAGGCTGAATTTCATTCGGACTTCCTGCAGAGACTTCCTGATGAAGGGGCCGAGCCGCTCGAAAAGACCGAGGTTGCCATCGTCTATGACGAGAATACACTCTATGTCGGGGCACGGCTATACTGCGATTCACCTGACAAATTGCGAATGCATCTTGAACGCCGCGACAATCAGGGACCAGCTGAGCAGTTTATCGTGTCGATTGACTCCTATTATGATCGCCGCACGGGATTCGGGTTTGGCGTGAACACATCGGGAGTGAGATTTGACCGGTATTATCCCCAAGATTCTGAAGGGGGTGCGGATTATTCGTTCAGTCCGGTCTGGCATGCTCACACGAGTGTCGATGACAAGGGCTGGATTGCCGAAATTGCCATCCCGTTTTCGCAGTTGCGCTTTACCGCCAAACCGGAGCAGGTCTGGGGCATCAATTTCAATCGTTGGATACCCGAGCGCAACGAAGACACCTACTGGGTTTACACGCCGCGCGAAGAGGCCGGATTTGTATCACGCTTTGGCGACTTGACGGGTATCGCCGGCATAAAGCCCTCGCGTCGTATCGAGGCGCTTCCGTACTTTGCATCTGATGCGAGCTTTGTTGATGGTGACTTCACCGGCAATCCTTTCGAAGACGGCAAGGAGCTGGATCCGCGCTTTGGCGGCGACTTGAAGATGGGACTTGGGCCGAATTTGACTTTGGATGCGACATTCAATCCCGACTTTGGTCAGGTTGAAGCCGATCCCGCCGTCATCAATCTTAGCGCTTTCGAGACAGTCTATAGCGAAAAGCGCCCATTTTTCACGGAAGGCGGCCTTCTTCTCGAGGGTAACGGTCCGAGCTACTTCTATTCTCGCCGAGTTGGCGGTCCGCCGCGTGATAATGGCGTCGGCGAAATCGTTCACCAGCCCTCGAATTCGACAATCTTGGGTGCATCCAAGATCACCGGGAAGTTGAAATCCGGCACATCGATCGGATTGCTAACAGCACTGACTCAACGCGAGTTTGCGCAGAATTATGATCGCGAGAACGACTCGACATACAAGACCCAGATTGAGCCAATGACGTTGTATTCAGTTGCTCGCGTCGAACAACAATTCGGCAAGGAACGCTCAACGGTCGGAATTTCGTTGACTGGAATTGGGAGAAATCTCAATGACGTTGGCCGGCTTAAAGACAGGCTGCGTAAGAGTGCCATTACAGGCGGCGCCGACTGGCGACTGAAATTCAAGCAGGGTATCTACGAGCTCTACGGACATAGTGGTTTCTCCCACATCCGTGGTTCGCAGTCGGCCATCGCTCGAGCTCAGCGATCGAGCGCCAGGTATTTCCAGCGGCCGGATGCCGATTACCTTGAGTATGATTCGACGCGCACAACGATGACCGGTTACTCGTCGCGGCTTGGACTACGCAAATCCGGAGGGAAGCACTGGATCTGGGATATGTCATTCAATGCCGAGTCGCCGAATTTTGAGCTGAATGATGCCGGTATACTCGGGCAGGCAGACGATCTCGATGCTAATATGTATGTTGGTTATCGCGAGAATAAGCCTGGCAGGATCTTTCGCAACTATTATCTGGAAGCTTATGGCTTTGCCAATTGGAATTATGGCGGGAACCGCCAGTTCAGCGAAGGCGGAATCTATTCCGAATTCACTTTACCCAACTACCTGAACTTCTATTGGGGTGTAAGGCGTCAATTTCCCGGACAGGACGATGCACGGACCCGTGGTGGACCTTCGATGCAGAACGAAGCCGGCTACTCTACGAATTTTGGATTTAATACGAATTACACCGGGACGACACAGTTCAGTACGTCTTTCAACTATGGCGTAGATGAACTCGATGGTTGGCTCTGGACGGTCAGTACTTCCTTGTCGACGCGGGTTGGCAACCGCATGGAGTTCTCTCTCAATCCTCGTTACACTCGCGAGGACCAGCCGAGGCAATACGTGGCCTCGGTGGCGGGTCATGGCGGCGGAGAAGGTACCTACGGTGTGCGCTACGTGTTTTCGAGAATTGCCCGCACAACGATTTCGACGACAGTGCGAATGAACTATTACTTCACTTCGAATTTCAGCCTGGAGGTCTACGCCGAACCTTATGCCGCCAACGGCAAGTTTCACCAGCATGGCGAGCTTATCAAGGCGCGAGGCCATGATCTGCGGTATTACGAGCATTCTGACGGTACGTCCATCGAGCTTATCACGGACGAGGAAAACGGAGACCAGTATTACGAAGTCACCGATGGTGTCGAGTCATTCACACTGCCATTCCTTGATTTTGGTGCGCGTTCGTTCAGAAGCAATGTCGTAATGCGCTGGGAGTTTCGTCCGGGAAGCACTCTATATCTCGTCTGGCAGAGAAATCTGGGGGAACACAGAGATATCGGGAAAACCGTAAGTCCGGGGTCGCTCTTTGATTCGTTCGGCGCACAGGGTGAGGACTTCATCGCATTCAAGATTGCGTATTGGATTCCCATCTCCTGATCGAGCGAAGATAAACAGACAGAAGAACAAAGAGGGCAGACCAATCAGTCTGCCCCTTTTTATTCTATCTCACATCGTAGCGCAGAAATGCTGCAAACGCTCCGCCAAATGCGACAATCGAAAAGATCAATAGCAATCCAAGATCGAGAAGAAACGTAGCCGCTGCATCGGAAAAACGGAATGGCGGTGGTACGAACACCGGCAGCTGTGTTGCGTCCACAGCGGCCTGATCGCGCGGCGTTCCAATCGATACGCCCTTCTCGGAATCGATCTGAATCGTAAAGGCGCCACCGCCGGGGCCTGCCTCCGCCTGCTTTGCCTGAACAAACTGTGTGTATTCTGTCCGATAGACGTCCATGGCTTGTTCATTCCGGGCTTTGAGGGCAATGTCAGAACCGGCCAAGTCCATTGCTGCGAGCTGGAATGCGGATGCCGGTGAGATGCGCGACAATGAGAAGGCCAGACGTTCTTGCGCAGCGCGGCGATGCCGGAGGTCATCATTAAGTTTGCGATCGAACTCATCGATTTCCTGTTGGACCGCTTTGCGAGCGGCATCGTCCTCTTCCATATACTTCCATAGTTTTTCTTCTTCCACTCCAGACAAATCACCTTCAGACTGACTATTGTGCAGGCTTCTCTCGCGCCAACGCTCTTCTTGTGCTGTGTAAAATGTTGCCCAACGATCCTTCGAGAAACTCTGTACCTGGCCTTCGACTTCTGCCGTGCTTGGAACCGGGAGAATCTGCCCGGCTACGATAACGCCGGCTCGAGGAATGATCAGTACAAAGACAATCCAGGCAACCAAAGCCAACAAGAACGACACGCTTGAGCGCTTGGTCATCGCTGAAATCAGCACACCCAGGATGATGAAGAATGTGAAGAACGCAATTGCCGCAGCAATCAATGTCGCCAGCCGCAACCAATTGTCGGCAGAAAGTGGAATGCCAAATAACTGCACCAGCAGAATGCTCAAGAGAATCGGCAGACATATCGGGACGACCAGTCCAAGCCATCCGCCGATGCACTTCGCCAGAATGTATCTGGCTCGAGGTACTGAATTGGCGAAGACCAATTTCAGTGTGCCATCCTCGCGTTCGCCGTTGACTGCATCGTAGGTGAACATGATGGCAAACAACGACAGCACGACGAGAACGATGAAGGTGAAGTCAATAAATCGGAACACAGCAAAGATCGGGTCGTCGGTGTAGGAACTGTTTCGCAGTTTGATCATACTCTGCGAGTTGATCGCCGACCAACGACCAATGTCATAATTGAGTCCGGAAACAAATATCTGCATTGGATCGGGAGCACGGTATGCCCGGTAGCGAACCGAATGCCAGGAAGTTGCCTCGCGGATGCCTTCATCGATCAACTGCTTGCCGGCGTCATATTGCTTGACCGAATTCTGGTACTCCTGGATTCCGATGAAAACGCTCAACAGCATCAACAGCGAGCAGATAACAAATGTGGCGGTGAACTTGGGACTCAAGATGATTGCCTTAAGTTCTTTCTGTATCAATACTGATAGCATCGCTTCATTCTCCTTACGGGTCCGTCAACGGACGTCATATCGCAGGAACGAAACAAATGCTCCAGCGAAAAATAACAGGTTGAAAAAAGCCAGAAGCCCCATGTCAAGCGCGGCCGCCGAGATCGACTGCGCCAAATCGGGCTGGTGATATTCAAATTCCGGAAGCTCCTGCGGGTTGATTGGTTCCGGTTTGACCTCTTCGCCGTCTTCGATTTTGGTGCGAAACATGAACATTCGTCCCCCGGGATTTGTGCCGGTTTTCTCTTTCATGAAATTCGCGTACAGTGATTGGTAAGCCTTGGCTTCGTCATTGTAATGGTCTTTGAGAGTGATCGAGGTTCCAGCCAGGCTTGTCACTCCCAACGAGAGCGTAGCGGCAGGTGAGACACGTGCCAGACTGAATGCCAGATTCTGTTGTTCGACCTGTTTGTTGTATCGCTGTTCGTTTAACCGTGCAGTGAGCTCTTGCATCTTTTTGTCGCGAATGTCGGCTTGCTCTTCCATGTAGCGATTCAGTTCGTCCATCATAGCACTCGGGTCATCGCTCTTGGTGGGTTTGAAGTTCGACCAGCTGGCGCGATCCTCATGCCATTGTTGCTGCTGGAAGCGAGCTTTCTGGGATGCGATTTCATCGACCGACGGCACATCAACGGCGCGACCAGCCAACAGCACCGATGCGCGTGGTACGATTAATACACACAGAATCCAGACTACCAACAATACGAGGAACGAGTTTGACGATCGCTCGGTGCGGGCAGAGACAAATATCGACAGGGTCAAGAACGCGGCAAAGTACAGCAGACCGGTCAAGATAACGAGAAATAGCCGCAGCCAATCGTTGCCGGATAGGGGGACTCCCAACAAAGGCAGAAGGAGACTTCCGATGCCCAGCGCCACCACGAGCGGAACGGTGAGCGCAGTCAGACTACCGATAATCTTGCCGAGGATATACTTGTCGCGGGGAACGGCATTGGCAAACGAGAGTTTAAGCGTTCCGCGTTCCTTTTCGCCGCTGATAGCGTCATAGCCCAGCAGCACGGCGAAGAGCGAAAGCACGACTTGGAACATGAATTCCAGATCAAGAAAGCGAAATACGGCGTAAATCGGTTCATCACCGAACTTGCTGTCTTGTGCGGACAACTCGCCGCGTCCCCAGACTTCGGTAGTGCGTCCGATATCGTTTGACACACCGTTGACCAAAGAGGCTAACGGTTGCGGCGGCAGAAAAATGCGATGTTGCTGGATATTGAACCAGTCGGTCATACCCTCAAACTGGCGTAGATTCTCGGCCTTGGCGGCTTCATACTGTGCCCTGTTCGCCTGGTAAGTACGTGCGCCTACATAAAATGAGGTCAGAATCAGGATCGCGCAGGCGCCAAAAATCACAGCGAATTTAGCGGAGCCGATGATTTCGCGAATCTCTTTCTCTATCAAGATCTTCAGCATATTGTCCTCCGCCTAACCGACACGTTCAGATGACCGCCCGGCCATGTATTGCATGTAGAGTTGTTCAAGATCGAGATCGACCAGGGCTGCGGCCCGACGCTGCATGATGATTTTCCCGTCGTTCATGATTGCCACGGTATCGGCAATTTCCTTGGCGCGGAAGATGTCGTGAGTTGACATCAGGATTGCTTTGCCTTCAGCGCGCAGTGAATCCAGCAACTCGATAAAGTCGTGCCCGGCCTTGGGGTCGAGCCCGGAAGTTGGCTCGTCGAGCAGAATCGCCGGTGCATTTTTTAGAATGGCAATCGCGATACCGCACTTCTGTCTCATGCCCTTGGAATATCCACGCAAGCGCTTGTGATGTGCCTCCTTTGCAAGACCAACTCGCAAGAGCACATTGTGATAGTCATCTCGTGTGTAATGAGTTTGGCCGCCCAGACGGGCAAAGAAATCGAGATTCTGAATAGCGGTAAAGTTGGCATAGAGCATTACATTTTCGGACACAAAGGCAATTTGCTCCTTCGCCTTAAGCGGTTCGAGATGCGTGACAATGCCATTGATGCGGGCCTCGCCCTCGGTTGGCTCAATGAAATTCAAGAACAGATTAATCGTCGTGGTTTTGCCGGCACCATTGCCGCCGAGCATTGCGAAAATCTCACCGGCGCGCACCTGAAACGACACGTGGTCGAGTGCAAGCACGCCGTCCTCATAGCGTTTCGTCAAATTGACAGCTTCGAGCATCGGCTGGGTTGTCTGCAACGGATTTTCACTCATTTAGGCCTCGCATATTTGTTCAAATTCGAATTTATCGGCGTGAAAGTTTGATTCCGAAAACCACGATGCCAGCCACCAGTCCAATGATCAGCACCAGAATCAAAAGTGTTCCGAGAATGTTGGAATCGGGAAGTACCTCGACTGTAACGCTCTTATCCTCACTGACGATCGGCTGTGAATTGGACATCGCGGTCGTTCGCAGTCGGACTTCATATTTTCCTGTCGAGACGTCGTCTGATGGCGTGAAAGTCAAGTTGATGCGCGTTTCACCGCCAATTTCCAGTTTTGAGACGATCGTCGGTTCTATCAGTTTTGTCCAATTGAGCGGCATGTCAGCCTTGACTTCAATGTTATCGAGTCGATGGCTACCCTCATTAACTAAATCGATGCTCATTGTAACAGAACCGTCCGACTTGATGGCATGATAGAGCTGCGTTGCGCGCACCAGCAGCTTGCCCTTGCCGCGAGGGAGTATTTCCATTCGCGCAAATCCCACACCCAGTGCTTCGATTTCGTTTTGCGTCCACTCTTTTGTGCGCAAGTCAGGCAGGTCATTGAGACGGTCGCGCGGAATGACCAATACGTAGAATGCAACCGGTTTGTCCATTTCGACTGCGGCTGTCGGGCGATCAGGAAGCGTAACCTCTAAAGAAGCCTTCTTGGTATGCGTGCTTTCCGTAAATTTCAACTGGCTCAAGCGGGCTGATCCGGACGGTTCTTTGAAGAAGCGACTGATCTGCTCGGGGAGATTCACGACTTCAAGGCTGAAAGTATTTTCGGTCCCGCTGTACAGCTCCAGCGTCAAGTCGAAGGAGGCAGATTTGCCGAGTTCCACTTCCTGCGAAAACTGCTCCGACTGCACGGCGACCTTATTGACAGTGGCGTCTTTCTGGAGGAGGATCTTCATGTTGCGCTGTGTACCGCTGCCGTAAATGAGGTAAACCGTGACTGCATCGAGATCCTGCAGGAGAGCGAAGTCGATTATGGCCGGCGAGCCGAATTTGAGCTGTTCAATCTTCGCCTCGTAAGGCTGACTGATCGTCGCTCCATTTTCGTTGAGCAAAGAGACATAGATGTTATTGATTACGTCCGGTTGGAGGGAACGAAAGAGCTCATCTTCCATTTCAATCAACTTGTAGAATTCAGCGCTGCCGCCGGAAGCGTTTACCAAGGTCAGCCGAACATGCTTTCGGCCGTTTTTGTCCTGGTATTTGACGGCACCTTCGACGGTCACATATTGCTCTTCAAACAATACCGCCAACAGCGACTGCTGGTAGTTGACCTCGGCGTCGGAGAAAATGTTCCGGGCTCTCTCAAGCTCTGACTTGGTAATGAGCTGTCGGTTGAACATCTCCTCTTGACGCTGGTACTCCGCCCGGGCAACCTCGTAGGCTTCCTTTGCGCGTTTTAAGCCAAGCAAACGATACTTATCATCGCGCTGATTGAAGTTGTTGCTCTGTCCGTAGGCGGATAGCCCGCTAAAGCCAATGCATAGGCAAATCGCCAAAAGAAGTATTGCCAATCGTGACATAAGTTAATTGTTCTTTATAGTCTTGATCATTTTGGGGCCATCTTCTTTGGCAGCCTTAACGGCTTTTACTGTTACGGTTTTGCCATTTCGGTCCATGGAAACAGTGAATTCAGTGCCGACCACGACCTTTTCGTAAGCAGAAGTGAGTTCGCTGACACTCGTGATTTTCTGGGAGTTGATTGCAGTGATGATATCGCCTTCTAAAACACCGGCGTTTTTGACATCGCTCTCCTTACTTTCAATCAGTCCGGCGACCTTGACCTTGGAATCCAGCTCACCAACAATCAGGCCAAGCTCCATCACGACGGCGATATCCCCATCGCTCGCGCGAAGTGTTGTGATTTGCTTGCCGTTTTCGACCGCCTTCACATCGTCGCCGTCACCGCTTGTCTCGAATGTCATTACTCGGTGTTGTGTCGATTTTGCCTGGTCAGTCTTGGGAAATGAGACGATCATCATGTCCTTGCCGCGACGAATACCGAGTTTTACATCAGAACCTGCAGCGAGAGAGTCGTATACTGCTTTCAGCTCGGATAATACCATGACCTTCTTGCCATTGATCATCAGAACTTCGTCATTCTGTTTCAAGTCGATTGATTGATACTCTTTGGAACGTTGGTCTGCAGGGCTGACCATGTCAACGATTAGTGCTTTGTCCTTAAGCAGGATCACGGCTCCGGTTTCGGGGAGGAATACCACGTCACCGGAGGTGAACATCCGCATCTGCGGCTTGCCTTCGGTAGCGGCAAATACTTGTTGACCCAGCAGGGAACTGGCGCTGCTGATCAGGAAGGTCAACGCGATTTCGAATAGAACTTTCAGCATGTCAAACCTCTTCGAAAGATTGGTTAGTGTCGATAGTCTTCGTACGGCAAGGATAACTTGCGGGTTGCCAACGGCATAGTTAAGGCTTGTTACCGGCTGTTAAGAAATGTTAAGAGCTGTGGTGTCGAGCGTCAGCATGCGTATATTGTAGCAATGAACTTGTCGCGTCGTTCAGTTGGAATCGTGATCACGCTGATGGTGATCTCGCTTGGCGGCTTGGTCGCACTGCAGGTATATTTGTTGCAGTTGGCCCTTGAGCAAAAGGAACAGGTATTCCGCCGCAATGTGCTGATGGCACTCAACACAGTTTCACAGCGCCTGGAGAATAGTGAGACATTCACTATTGCCCTTGGTACTGCGGCTCCGACTCAAGCAATGTGGCAGGTCAATGTCGCACGATCGACCGCAATTGGTGGCGACTCAATTGAAGTGAATGGCATGTTTATTGAAGAAGGCACCATGCTAGGTGCTGCAATTGCAGACTGTCCCTTGACTTTTGCGGACGGCGTGCTGCATTACGAGGTCGCCTCGCCCCAGCACGTTCTGATTAAGATTTATGACCAAACTCAAGGCACAGACCGAATCGTAGTAGACACTTTCCGAACGGCCGGGAAGTACGCCATTGATGTCAGTGACTTGCCGCGACCCGGCAGCAAAATGATGTACATGTTCCGGACGGATTCGGCGTCGGCAATCTTCCAAATGCACAACGGTTCACAGCTGATGCCGTTAGGTCCGATGATCGGGACGACGCGCAAAGAAGATTATCTCAAGCGAATAGTTACAGACATGACAGTTGCCGAGTTGGAACCGATTGAACAGCGCATTACGACGGAGGAGCTCGATACTTTGCTCCGCGCGGCGCTGGACGAATCGGGAATACATCTCGACTTTGAATATGCCGTCTTTTCCGGGGAAAACGACTCCGTGCGAGTCGCTTCAACCACAGAGTCGCGTGAGAATCTGGTGAAAACCGATTTTCGTACCCGCTTATTCCCCAGCGATAGGCTATCAGCACGCAGCGATTTGGCGGTGTTCTTCCCCGAACACAGTGTTTACCTGTGGAAACAGATGAGCGTGTTGGTGTTGACCAATCTGCTGTTTATCGCGGTGATTGTTGCTGTGTTCAGCTATACTTTGAGAGTCATGTTGTCACAAAAACGCTTTGCTGTGCGCATCGTCGATTTTATCAATAACATGACCCATGAATTCAAGACGCCGATTTCAACGGTGGCACTGGCGTGTGAAGCGATAATGCGTCCAGATGTCATTCATCAGCCGGACCGAATCGGCAAATATGGCCGGATGATCCTCGACGAAAACCAGCGAATGCGCCATCAAGTTGAGAAGATATTACAAATGGCTGTCATCGAAGAAGGTGACTATGATCTCAAGCTATCCGAAATCGACCTTCATCAAATCATTCGGAAAGCCGTTGAGGGAATCAGCCTGCAAATCGAGAATCGAAAAGGCAGGCTGGTAAGCAATCTGGCGGCGACAGATTCCATTGTCCTGGGGGATAGTCTACACCTCACCAACATCATTAATAATCTGCTCGACAACGCCATAAAGTACTCTCCAGATGCACCGGAAATTGAAGTCGGCACAAGAAATGATGGCAGCGCGCTTGTCGTCATGATTTCCGATAAGGGTTTGGGAATCGCGGAAGCTGACCAGAAGTCCATCTTCGAGAAGTACTATCGCGTTCCCTCTGGGAATATTCATAATGTCAAAGGATTTGGGTTGGGATTGAGCTACGTGAAAATGATGGTCGAAGCGCATCACGGGTCGATTCATCTTGAGAGCAAACCCGGAATCGGGACTAACATTGAACTGCGGTTTCCGATGGCAGGAGTTGCGGAGCGTGAGTCATGACAAAAAAAAGAGTGTTACTCTTAGAAGACGACCCAAATCTTGGATTCATCCTTCAGGAACATCTCCAGATGCAGGGTTTCGAAGTTCAGCTTTGCGTGAATGGAGAAGAAGGGCTAAGCTCGTACCGGGAGGGCAAGTTTGACTTGTGTCTGGTCGATGTCATGATGCCGAAACTCGATGGATTTACATTCGCCCGCAAAGTGCGTGAACGTGACCAGAACGTTCCGCTCATATTCCTGACGGCAAAGTCACTGAAAGAAGATAAGATTGAAGGATTTAAGATTGGTTGTGATGATTATCTTACCAAACCTTTTAGTATGGAAGAGCTGATGCTTCGCATCACGGCAGTTTTGCGCCGGTCTAAAGTTGCACCTCAACCGGCAGAACTGCCGGTAATGTTTGAAATTGGCAAGTTTACGTTTGACTACAATCGCCAGCTGCTCTCGAAAGATGGCGAACAGTTCAAATTGACTCCAAAAGAAGCGGACCTATTGCGGTTGCTATGTATTCACAAGAATCAGACTTTGGAACGAGAAGTCGCGTTACGAGAGATTTGGGGTGACGAGAGCTATTTTTCCGGCCGCAGTATGGATGTGTTTATCTCCAAACTTCGCAAGTATCTTCGTGAAGACGACAGCATCGAAATCATGGGGATTCACGGCAAGGGATTTCGTCTAATTGTCAATTAATATAGAAATGGCCGACAACTCGAGTTGAGCTGTCGGCCGTCTAGGTTCAAGCTTCTCACCGCCCCCCGAGAGGCGAAGAAGTTACCCCGCCTTTTGACATTTTTTCGGAGGTTCGCCATTCAGCAGACCATCCGGCCGGGCCAATGTCAATCGGCAAGAAACGTGGAATTGCCAACCAATGTGATTCACATCTCCCACAATGAAATGAATAGTGCCGAACTGGCAAATTTGTCGAAAATTGTGCTTCTGCAGATAAGAAATGTGCCTGAAATCGTACGAATAGTCTGTGTAGAACGGTTGCTTAAGGAATCGGAGTGCCAGCCTCGCGATCGAGCAGCTCGCCTTCAGTGATCCAGCCATTGGCAGTCCAGTATCGGACGGCATTTAGAATATTGGCAGAATAGGCAGAGTCGGGCGTATTGGGCAGCTCGCCCGCCTCGATCAGGTCCTTCCGTCGTTCGACATAGCCGTCGGTGAATGCTACGTTACGTGCACGGAATCCGCGATCGAGAGAGTAGATAACGTCACAGTTCGGAACTTGAGATTCGGATGTATACACGTCGATAAATCCGCCATTGCGGTCACGCAGTCCAATGAGGCCCGGCTGATTGTAACGGGCTGAACAATCGCGTCCGCAAAGGTCGGTCGGTGGGAAGGCTGCATAGAAGAAGTTGGAAGCCCGTTTCAATACACTTAGATCGTAGTAATCGTCTTCGTATGGGGGTGAACAGCCGCTCTTGGTCGAAAGATTGAGCGCAAAGAAAGTAGCGCATCCAAGACGATTATTGAAGGCGGAGAAGATCATCTCTTCCGAGCCGTCGAGGTCAATATCTCTTGTCATTCTGAATTGGGCTCCGCCCGCCTGAATATACCAGAAAAGGGAATCGCCATTGGCATCCCAGAGGCGTATGTGACAGCGTGCCGGCAGAATTTGCGTCGCTATCGTCAGTATGTAGGTTGTGTCCTTCAGCCTGACTGGACAAATCGCGAAGCCATGGTAGGTTGTGCTGTCGGTATCGCCGGGGTATTCGTTGGGAAATGCCAAATATCTGCGGAACAGGAAATTCCCTTCCTTGCCGAAGACGTAGAGCCAAGCATTTTCCTCGACATCATTCTCATTCAGGGCAATCGCAAGTACCTCGTTATCCCCGTCGCGGTCCATATCAGTTGCCATCATCATTGTCTGAATCTGCGTTTCAGCGAAATTCCCATTAAATACATTGGGAAACTGATACTTCCACAGCCGTGTCGAATCTGCGTTGAACACTTCAATCGTTCCAGATTCGATGACCGGTCGTACGAATGCCGGATTGTCATCAAAGAAGATCCATGCATTTGGATAGATAAGGCACAACATCAAGTAGGCCAACACCGCCAACATCGGAACCTGGACCTTGGTCATGCGGCTATATTTGGCAGCTTGCTTGCCGACCCATTGCCCGATACACACGCGTTCGGAGCGAATGATGTTCAAATCGGTAACGACATCGGCAAGGGATCGAACTCCGACAAGGAGCAACTGACGACGTGGGTACTCAGCTTGGAGGCGAGAGATCTCCTGCCGAGCTGTTTCGAGATTACTCTCCGGGACAACCAGATAGCGAATGTGTGAAAAGAAGGTGCGCGAAACCTTGACTGCCAGAGTTGCGTCATTGACCGGCTGAAGTGTGCCTTTGTCGTCCAAAATGCCCGTAACTGCCACTTCAGCCGAATTGAATCGTTCCACCCGATGAGCTTCTGATTTGAGGAGTTGGGTGTATGCCACCAGCGCGAATGCCAGTCCCATAGATTCGCCAGTCAGACGGTGGTCAGTGCCCGATATCCGGAAATTGGCATTAAAGCGCTTCTTGGCTAAATGGCTCATCCCCTCGCGCTGCAAAAGTAGTCGGACAGACTCGAGTGAACGATAGGCGCCGCCAATCAATGGATCATCAGGAGCAACAACGATATCTGCAAAGGTCACCTTATCGGTCGCCGAATGGTTGCCAGCGACCTCGACATCGCCTTGCAGAAGCTTAAGTCTCCCGCGTGGTTCTGATGGTGGATTGCCAGAATCGACCAAGAGACAGTAAGCACATTCGTTTGAAACGACACGGCGCTCGGCTTGCCATTCAGAAAGCTGGTCTCGTAACGCCTTGGCCAGTGATTCATGCCGAGTTGAAATCAGATCAGCCAAATGCTGCAATGCGACAAATTCAGTGAGTTCGTTAAATTCCGATTCAGAAAGGTCAGGCGCCTCGGTCGCCAAGGACTTCGCCAAGTATTGTAGACCAGTCTTTAGGTTGCCCACATAGAAATTCACGCGAGCGGCAGATTGAAAAACTCTGTTCAAGGCAGTCGCAATATCGGGCATTGCCTGATTGGAATTTGCCAGCGATTCGAGAATACTGATCAAGCTTTCCAGTTCGACAGGAGTCAGGTCAGAAAGAGCAGTTTCGCGCAACAACAGTAGCACTATTGAGTAGTACTCCTCGAAATATGACCTGTACGCCGGCTCGTCGACTTGTGCACTTAGGTGCTGCCAGAAGCTGCAGAGTTGCAGTAATCCTCGGTCACCGGAGGCGGAATCGACCACGCTGGATTTGTGCTTTTCCCATTCCTTGGCAAATTGAAGCGGGGACAATGTCATAAGGTTACTGGAATATCCGGAGGTTGATGTTTGAAGTATGTTCCGGTAACATGAATAGTACTCGCTGACCGCTGCCGAGAGACTGCAACTCAAGGTGACGATCTTCAATCAGAAGTATTTTGACCTTTTCGAAGTCATCATGGCCGTCCAACTGCAGAAGTTCAATCTCGAGCTGTTTACCTACAGTTTTTCCGAGCAAGGTGACCCTAATTCGATCTCCCCGATCCGTCTCAAGTACCGTATCCCGCGAATACTCAATCTTGTCCGGGGCATAGACCAGGGGCTGAAGATCAAAACTTGCTTCGGGAAGTCGAACTTGCCAATGCAGGTCTGCCGGGTTATCGGTAATAGATTCGGGCAGGGTTGCGCGACCGTCAGAATCTGTGGCAATTTCAGCTCCGATTTCCGGTGCACAGACCAAGACATTGGCAGTCAAGTCTATCGACTCCGCAATCAACTGCAGATACCTCGAATCATCGCCTTGGTCACGCATCATCCTAAGGACGATTTCGGGATTTTCAGAATAAAGTGTCGCGATGCTTAGACTTCCCGCACGATCAGGTGTTGGACTGTCGGCGGCAAGATACTTCTGTGGAGCTACCGTCACGACCGGCAGTAGAGTCAAATCGATGACTAGTCCGCGGCGATCATGCCGGGACAGGCGGTCAAGGAAACTCGTGATTTGACCCGACAACGGCGCTGCCATTAATTCTCCAATAACCTCGCCGTGAGTGAGATAGTCCTCGAGATACTCTCGACAAAACTCGCAGACCTCGAGATGGGTGCGGATTTCCTTACCACCGTCGGCGGCTTTCAAGTTGTTGTCTGCCAAAGCCTCCAGCAGCTTACGAGCCGGATGGGTCATATCAATTCCATAAGTCCTTTCACCACTACAGATAGTCCCAGAGTTTCCGAATTGTCGGATTTCTTTTTATGCGCCGATGGAGATCGTCTCGTGAGCGAGTGACCACTGTCTCAAAGGCATATTTGTATTGCGTGCGATATTGCGAGTGCACGTTCCCTGGCATTGCCGCATAGAAATACTTGGTAACTTTGTCCGGCCCACCATTGATGCAGTCACGCAGGAAACACTCGACAGCCTTCAGCAGCGGCTCCATCTCGTCATCGCGTATCCGAGACTTTGAAACCTGTTCCTCGAGGTCTTTAGCCGTGGACTCAACAAGCGTATCTTGAACTTCATTTTCCATCTCCTTGCGAAGAATAATCTGAATCGGACTATCAAGTGAGGAGGGAAGCGGCGCTTCAAAGAGCGCTCTTCGTGCCAGAACTGCTGCTACTGCCGCGATGAACTCGTGCCTAAAAACGTGTTTCTGATATTGGCTCTGTGCCGCCATCGACTTCAAGACCAGTCGGCAGAGTTGCACCTTATTGAGTGACTGGACATAGATGTCATCTATGACTTCGATTAGTTCAACAAACGTGACGAACGGTAGTTGGGGAATTGCTTCGACTGCAGTTGCATCCGCGATTAACTTGTTTCGGTCTCCATCACAAGTCGTCACAATAATTTCCGATCGCGATTCCAGTGTGGTAAGAGCAGCCTCAATTGCCTTTTTGCACTTACCGGACTCCGGCTGTTCCTGTCGCGTAAATTTGAAGATACGTTGATTGGTGAACTGCACAATTTGGGCTCGCAGAAGTCTAATGACCTCTGTCAGATCTTCCTCGCGAAACTCGCAGTATCCGTGCGCTTCCAGATTATGGAAGATCTTGTGATATCTTTCTGCTCGCTCTTCACCGAAGTAGAACCCGGCAACATCAATCGCGAGATTCTCCAGTGATCGTTCAGGATTCGTAAGATCAAGTGGAAGTCGATGTCGTGCGCCGCGGAGGGCGATCAAATGGTATTGAATTTCTGCGAGGCACCAGCGAATAAACGTAGTAGCGGCAACTCCGTACGGTCGCTGTTGCAGGAAGTTGAGGATGATTTTCTTCAACGCCGAGTCCACAAACGTGCCTGTGCCTGCCTTTCAAGGGCGCGGATCAGTGGGAAGCGAATTGGATCACCTGAATACTCTGCAATATAGGTTCAAGTGTCCATAGAAGCAACCGGGAGATTTGAGACTCGGAAAAATGAATCTGGAACGACTACGCGCGCAGGAGATACTGGAACTTGAAGAAAAACTGGCGACTGCCTTGGATCATTTCGCGAGTATCGCGCAGATTTTGGTAGGAATGAGTCGATCCAAGATAGAAGATCGTGAATGGATTGAGCTTGTAACTAAGCAGGGGCTCAATTGCCATCACCCGGTCAAAGTTGTCGTATTGGACGATCAGGCGCAGGAACCACTCGCGAGTAAACTGGTAGTTTATCTGTGTGCGGAGAATGTAGCCGGCATAGATTGATTCTTCGGTTTCGGGGTTGTTTAGTTCTTCGTAGCTGTATTCGGGCCTTAGTATGAGCCTCTGAAATAGCTTTAATGTGCAGAATGCATTGAGCTCCCAGCCATGACCGAGCACCGGAGTTTCGAGGCGGCGGGCTATGTACTTGATTCGCATGATCTGTCCGCCGAGGCTCAACGGTTCCGAAAAACGACTTTCAACATACAATCGGTAATGGCGAATTCCGGGGAAGAATATACCTTGGAAGGTTTCGCGGCTGTAGAGCCAACCACCCTGAATGTAGGTCTGTGCCGGCAAGAGGACATGTAGTTCCGGCGACACCCATTCATCCTTGCGTGCCCCAGAGAAGTTCCAAATTCTCCCAACTGCCAGGGACGGAGTTACTTCAATAAAGGTCTTCGACTTAGGTCTGAAGAATAGCGCGGTTTCGAAACTGCCTTCGCGTTGGTTGTTGCGAAAGATGAAGCCGTTATCGGCCCGAAATGTGGGACTGACCTGCCGATATTCGAGTTCCCAATTCCAAAGTCGCGCTTCGCGGGCCACTCCGGCATAGACTGTGTTACCCCAGTAGTTTTCACCGTCGAAGGCAGCGGTGTGTTGTCCGTTATCGAATCTGGAGGGATCACCAAAGAGGGAGAGGTTATCAGGTTCGTCAGTATGACTTGCCAGCAATTGGGCGCCGACTCGATAGTTCTTGTTGAGTCGAAGACTCAAGTCTCCGCCAAAAACTGATCCCGAGCCGCCGTCATCAAGCCGGCGATCTGTTGCAATCGCACCGATATACGAGTCTTCGCCGATGGTTTGCTTAATGCGCACGATGTTGCTAATGCTTTTACCGACCTCGGCAAGATCAGTATGCTCATCAAAGGGAAGCAGCAGGGGAGAATGTTCATCGCGGGCAGCGATGTAGCCGACGGCGGTACGACTGGCTAGCCGCCCGGTCAGTTTGGCCGCGAACAGCGGGTCGTTGATGGATCGCGTGTACACGACATCCGAAAATGTGTTAAAGAGGTCGGAGCCTTCTTGAAAGAAAGGACGCTTCTCTGGATAGAACAGTGCGAAATTATTGTTTACATCGACTTGTGCCGCATCTGATTCGATTTGACTGAAATCAGGATTGTAGGTGACGTCGGCCGTGAGGTCGGAACTCAACAAATAGCGCAGATTAAGCGATGCCTCACCATCCGGGTCTTTGTTCTCCAGTGCCGAATGCGGATTGTCAGGATTGCGCAGAGTGGCTGACTGAAATCCAATGACAGCAGGGAGAACTTCCAGACGGCTGCCGGGCTTGGCGTTTTCAAATCCGATTAGCGTGCCGAACTGACAAGGGAAGCACGGCTGGTCGCGATCGATGGCAGCCCAGGTTGAACGCTCACGATCGGATCGTGGTCGATTACGCCAAAATGTCGCCCGCCATTCTTGTGTCGGCTTGACCGGAAAGCGCAGACTGCTGAACGGTATGGCGACTTCGACCTGCCAGCCTTTGTCGGTGATTTTGCCTTGCGAGTAGAAGACGATGTCAAAGCGTATGTCTTCTTCGCCGTCGGGAATCCAGCGCAAGTCGCCCTGGAGTCCTAGTGGATTAACAAAGATCTCATAAGCCCAGGCGGCGTCACCGTAAGTGTCCAGGAGAATTCCGACGTAGTCGTCATTGAATATTTCGTCTCGGTCGCGCATTGAGGCGCGCACCGATTTTGGATCGTCGTAACAGATGAAAGCAAGATAGAAGTTGTCGCTATCATAGGTCACGAGCACTTCGGTTTCAACTGGAGGTTTGACTCGATCTCGCGGCGTATTTTCGGCAAATTTGTCCGCCTTGGCGGCACCTTGCCAGCCAGCGTCGTCAATTTCGCCGTCGACTTTGATCGTTGCGTCGGAGCGTGTGACATTGAGAACAGGCTTCTCATTTGGAGTGAATGAATCCTGCGCACACAGCGAGGCTGAATGCAGAAAAAGTGCGAGGGCGATAAGCCATTTGGGGAATGGTAATCTCATTATGAAAGTGGTTACGCAACTAAACAATCTGAAGTTGCGCAAATTTTGCTGAATATATGGTCCAAATTGTGTAAAGAAAAAGACGGCCCCGAACCAGGAAATCGGGGCCAAGCTCGTCTATCGACTGAGAAACTTGAACATTTTACAGCCGTTCGATTTTCTTGCGGTTGCGCTTGACTTTCTTGGTAGCGTTACGCGTATCGAACACGGCTGCAGCGTTGTCGACAATCCACTGATAGTCATAAGCGGAGTGATCTGTGACAACGACAATCAAGTCCGCGGACTTAATCAACGGCATCGTCAACTTCGTCGACTTCATGTCAATTTTGTGATGCTCATCGAAGCGGATCTCCGGGACAAACGGGTCGTTGTAAAAGACCTTGGCTCCGGCTCTTTGCAGCAGATTAATGCAATCAAGCGCCGGGGATTCGCGAACATCGGAGATGTCGCGCTTATATGCTACGCCGAGTACCACGACCTTGGAGCCATTGATCGACTTCTTGCGGCGATTGAGGTTGCGCGCAATTCGGTCGAGTACATATTCCGGCATGTGCGAATTGACGTCTCCCGCGAGCTCGATGAAGCGTGAATAGTAGTTCAGGCTCTTGAGCTTCCAGGAAAGATAGTGCGGGTCGATCGGAATACAGTGACCACCAAGTCCCGGACCAGGGAAGAAGGGCATAAATCCGAACGGCTTTGAAGATGCTGCATCAATGATTTCCCAGACGTTGAGTTTCAATCGATCGCACATCAGGGCAACTTCATTGACCAGTCCGATATTCACAGAGCGAAACGTATTCTCCAGCAGCTTCACCATTTCCGCAGCCTGTGTCGAACTGACCATATGTACGTGGTTGATTGCAGCCTCGTAGAATATCTTGGCCATTTGTTGACAGCGCGGTGTGTGTCCGCCGACGACGCGCGGTGTGTTCTTTGTTTGATAGATTGCATTTCCTGGATCGACGCGTTCCGGGCTGAATGCCAGATAGAAATCCTTGCCGCACTTAAGGCCAGTTTCCTCGAGTTCGGGAAGAATTAGTTCTTCAGTTGTACCTGGATAGGTAGTCGATTCGAGAATGACAAGCATCTCTTTGTGAAGGTACTTCTTCAACTCCATGACTGCTGTCAGAATGTAGGAAACGTCCGGGTCCTTGGTTTTGGAAAGCGGTGTCGGAACGCAGATGGCACAGACATCACAATCCTTCATTTGCGTGAAGTCACGTGTCGCACGGAGTTTCTTGGCGGTGACGGCTTTCTTAACCTCTTTAGGCGGAACATCACCGATATCCGAGCCTCCGGAGTTGATCAGCTTGATCTTGCGGTCAGAGATTTCAAAGCCGACGACGCGATATCCGGCATGCACATACTCGATTGCCAGCGGCAGACCAACATATCCCAGACCAATGATGCCGATAACGGCGGAACGGTCTTTCAATTTTTGCGCCAATTGATTCTTCAAATCATCCTCCAGAAATCCAACGTGTCGAGTAGAGTTTGCTCGATCTTATACTTGGGATTATATCCTAATTCCTTCTTCGACTTCGCGATGCTGCCGATCAACAGCGGCACTTCAACCGGGCGAAGCAGTTCCTTTACTATCTTGATATCTATTTCGGCAATTGACAGATTAGTCAATAGCTTCAAATAATGGCGAATACTGTCAGCTTTTCCGCTGGCGAGAATATAGGCCTCGCCAATTCTGCCCTTAGCAGCCGCCAAGCGGTAGCCATTGACAATGTCACGCACATCGCTAATGTCGCGCCGTGCCGATACGTTACCGACCTTGATTATCCCGGGCTTCCCTGACCGCTCGATTGTGGTAATCTGTGAGCAAAAATCTGGTATGACATAGCCGGTTGCCTGCCGAGGGCCGGTGTGATTAAACGCGCGAATCCGGACGATTGGTAGACCATATGCGCGGAAATATTGGTAGGAGAGGATGTCGGCGGCTGCCTTAGATGCGCCATACGGCGAGACGGGATGCAGCGGGTAATCAGGCGTTATTGGCATTTTGGATGGTGGCAGTGGTCCGAATATATCTGCGGATGACACGAAGACGATTTTCTGAATAGTCTTCGTGTTACGCAATACTTCGTACAGGTTTTGAGTACCCATCAAATTGACGTTCATTGTATCAACTGGTGCCGAAAACGACTTTCCCACGGCGGCCAGTGCTGCAAGATGAAACACCCAGTGTGGCTTCGCGGTCTCGACCGCCCGTTTGAGCGCACGACCGTCACTAAGCGCTGCGGTTACCACCGTGATATCTTTCTTGAAGTTTCCGATATTGTCGCGTCGCTCACCCTTTAAGGACGTCCCGAAAACTTCAATATTATGCTTAAGGAGGTTTTCGGCTAAGTGCGAACCGGCAAATCCGGTGATGCCGGTGATGAATGCTCTCATAGGTTGTTTTTTTTCTTCAATACCGCCATATCCGAGTCAACCATCATTACGACCAGCTGTTTGAATGAGACCTTTGGCTCCCAACCGAGTTTCTTGCGCGCTTGTGTGGAATCGCCTAAGAGAATATCAACTTCAGCCGGACGTACAAAGCGTTGGTCGATCTTGACATACTGTTTATAGTCGAGATCGAGACGCGAGAAAGCAATATCAGCGAACTCTCTCACTGTGTGATTCTCGTTCGAAGAAATGACGAAATTTTCCGGTTTGTCCTGCTGAAGCATCAACCACATGGCGACAACATAGTCTCCAGCAAATCCCCAGTCGCGTTTGGCATCCAAGTTACCCAGAAAAAGGGTACTCGCCAAACCGAGCTTAATTCGTGCGGCGCCGTCGGAAATCTTGCGGGTTACGAATTCCAGCCCTCGCCGCGGCGATTCGTGATTGAACAAGATGCCGGAGGAGGCGTGGATATCATACGATTCACGATAGTTGACGGTAATGAAATGGCCGTAGACTTTGGCAACGCCGTAGGGAGAACGCGGGTAAAAGGGCGTATTCTCGGTTTGCGGTACCTGCTGGACTTTGCCGAACATTTCTGACGAGGAGGCCTGGTAGAATCTGATCTTTGTGTCAACCTTGCGGATGGCTTCAAGTAGTTTGGTGACACCAATAGCATCGAACTCTCCAGTCAACACCGGCTGGGTCCAGGAGGTTGGCACAAAAGACTGGGCAGCCAGATTGTAAACTTCATTCGGTCGAACATCTTCAATCATGTCGAGCAGCGAACCTTGATCATAAAGGTCAGCTTGAATCAGGCGTATCCGGTCCTTGATATGATTGATTCTCTCAAAATTTTCTGTCGACGACCGACGTACCATGCCGTAAACTTCGTAGCCCTTTTCCAAGAGCAATTCGGCGAGGTACGATCCGTCTTGACCGGTAACACCGGTAATTAATGCGCGCATCATCATCTCCGCATTAGGGTTGGCTGGAATATATGACTGGCGGTTCTGAAGTCAAGCCTTGAGGCAGGACTCTTCCCGTTTGCAAGAATGCGGCTTGTTTCCGCCCCATCCTCTCATTATATATACCCCCCTATGATTGGGATAGATAAGAAGCTGTTGTATTATAAGTTGCCGCCTATTCTCTTTGCCGGCCTGATTCTGTTGCTTTCCTCGCTCCCGAATGCCCATGCCCCCTCCTTTGATATTCGCAATATCGATAAATTCTATCATGGTTTGGAGTACTTTGTGTTCGGATTGCTGATATTCAGGGCTTTCCCAGATCTCCATGTTTCTCACAGACGGGTTGTTCTCTATCTGCTGCTCTTTGCCTTCGGATTTGCTTATGCAGCTATTGACGAAACTGTACAGTGGTTTGTGCCGAATCGCGACTCGTCGGTCGGGGATTGGCTGGCGGACGTAATCGGCTACAGCATCGCTGGCTTGTCGATGATTCTCTACCGAAGTCGCAAATAGCCTGACGCGGATTCGATCCTACAGTTAGATTGCGTTGACATTACCTGACCGATTTCTATCTTGAATGCGCTATGAAATACCAACGGATTAAAGGCACCTTCGATATTCTTCCCGACGAATCGGCGAAGTGGGTTTATCTCGAGGAAATCGTTCGCGATGCCATGCGACGCTTCAATTACAGAGAAATCCGCCCGCCGGCATTCGAAATGACAGAGCTGTTTGCGCGCGGAATCGGTGAAGGCACGGATATCGTCTCAAAAGAGATGTTCAGTTTCACCGACATGGGCGGGCGAAACCTCACTCTGCGCCCGGAAGCTACCGCTTCGGTGGTGCGGGCATTTATCGAGGAATCACTTGGCAAGAAATCACCACTCAATAAGGTGTACTACGTGGGACCGATGTTCCGGCAGGAGAAACCGCAGAAGGGGCGCCAGCGACAGTTTCACCAGTTTGGAGCCGAGGCGATTGGTTCAAGTGATCCCAAGGTAGACGCCGAGATTATTGCCATCAGCGTCCAGATCTTAAGGGATTGCGGTGTAAGTCAATTCGAGGTTGCGATCAACTCGGTCGCAACACCGGAGATTCGAGCTAAGCATCGTCTTGAACTGCTGAAATTCGTTCAGCCAAAGGCGGAGAAGTTTCCGACAGTCGATCGCGAAAAGATCGAGCGCAATCCACTGCGATTGTTTGATAGCAAGGAGCAGCTTACTCGATCGCTCATGACAGATGCTCCGCTGTTGGAGCAATTTTACGACGATGATGTTCGGCGGGATTTTGGGCAGGTTATGATGAGCTTGGAAAAGCTCGATATCCCATACACTGTCGATCCTCGTCTGGTCAGGGGTCTGGATTACTATACTCGCACAGCTTTTGAAGTCCGATCAAATCTATTGGGCGCACAAGATGCGCTTTCCGGCGGCGGGCGTTATGATCTCCTGGTGCAGGAACTTGGCGGCGACCCTACGCCGGCAGTTGGATTTGCCGCGGGGATGGAGCGGACGCTTCTTGCAATGGAGGCATCGGGCAACAAGGGTTTCACCGAGAAGCCGCTCGACATCTTTATCGTTGCTGTAAATGCAGACGAGCGCGTCGAAGCTGCATCTCTGGCCGGCAGACTGCGCGATACCGGATTATCAGTCGATTTGGATTACCTGGACCGATCGCAGAAATCGCAAATGAAGGAAGCTTCGAGACAGAACTCGCGATTTGCGATCTTCGTATTCTCTGATGACTTAAAGGATAAGCATTACACGATCAAGAACATGACAACGACTGAACAGCAGAAACTGCCGTATGAGGGTATTCTGCGGGTGATACTGTCGATCTAGTTAGCGAACGAGGGCTTCAGAAGAACATCGGTCCCTGCTCCTTGGCGAGAGCAGGGACCGTTTGATTTGCGGTTGTCCGGGTCTCGATCTCAGAATCTGAACGGACTTAGTTTAAACTCAAAACGCGGCGTGACGCTGGTGCTATTCCAATTCACTGTCGTAGCAATGCGTTCATAAGCGCAGTTTTCCTGCATATCACGCTCCAAGTAGTAATCCAAAAACGAATTCACTCGCGGTTGGACTTCCTGATGGTCAATCTGGTAGCCAATGATTCGAGCACTTTCTGTCCATACATAATAATCGAGCCGAATATTGCTGACATCTATCCGGTGTTCCCACTGACGGTAATTCAAGTCACGTCCGTACCGATAGTTGATCATCTGAAGGCTGCGCAACGAGTCTCCGAGCGGACTGAAGTGTGCCCTCACGTAAATGCTGTCATGATACGGCCATTCACCGTACTCCCAGGATCCGTTGATGGTAACAATATCGCCACTCCAAACCGGTTTGGGCGAAGTCGCATCTCCACTCCAATTATGAACGACGAAGGTAGTTGTCGGGTCATATGTGATCTCCGAACAAGTAATGGCATACGACATTGCGGCATCGAAGCGAAGAAAGAAATATACGCCAGACTTTAGTTTCTGCATGACTGAATAGGCAACGGTAACGGTATCGCGTGCCGTAGTATCGGCGCGGGCGACGCATTCGACTCGGCACAGTCCGGCAAACCAGGATCCACCGATAACGCGGACGTAGTTGTTTCGAATTTGGGATACCCATCCGGGACTAATTGACTCGCCGTATGGCAGCACTCGCCAATAGACAGAGGAGTCAAGTGTGCCAGTGACCTGTGCATAGACGAGGACCGTATCACCGATGTAGCGAAACAGGCTATCCTGGTCGAGCACTACGCGAATGGTTGCCGTTCGAAACGGGAAGGAATTTGTGCTTTCAGTACCGACGGTCACCACGACGCCACCCGATGTGTATCCGGTGGGGACTGTTGCTGTTATAACTGAATCGCTCCATGAGTTTACCGTTGCGGGAATTCCACCGAAATTGATTGTGCTCGTTGATTGCAGTGCGCCGAAGCCAACACCACGTACTGTGACAGCACTGCCCACTGTCGCCTCCGGTGGAGTAATGGACGTAATTCGCAATGCATTCCACATCACAAGGTCGGAGTGTCCCTGATTCCAAATCGACACCCAGCGGTTGTCTTCCGGGTCCCAATAGGTATTGTCGATGCGGGGCGCATGGTCCCGCCAATAAGAGAGTTCCATTGGGCTAAGTTCCGTAGTGTCGCAGAGATCGTGATAGAGGTGTTGAGCCCACATCGCGTTCCACGATGTGTAAACAGACCAATCAAAGCCGACGCAGGCTCCAGCGCCGGCGACGTTAATCAGTGTGTCTTGCCAGTTGCCCAGCCAGCTGTAGCAGAATCCGAGGTAGACAAAGGTAGTATCATCGTGAAATGAGTTATTGTGTGCCACAAAGGAAGGGCTGACAAAATATCTATTTGCTGCGTTATACACGACGATCGGAATTCGACCCGCCTTGATGTTGCTGAAGTACTTAGTAGTGGTCGCCGCGGTAGCGACTTCTCCAGTCATGAGGTACACTTCCTTGATATTGGCAGAATTGGGCCAAGCCATACCATGCGAGTAGATATGGACGACTCCGTATCCCGTGAGTGAGGCAAACTTCTCCACTGTGCATTGGTTGTTGGTAAAGACCTCGAAGTTTGAGTATCCAGTCTTGGCGAAACCGGCATTTGCCTGGGCGATCAAGGGATTTGCGTGGGCCTGGCGTTCAAAGTAATGCGGATTAAGAAAAATCGTCTTATTGGAGACAGGGCGATGATTCGCATACGATGCTGAAGTCGGAGTTGTCGCGCTTCGCTTGGAAGTCGGCGCCGACGGGGCTGTTCCGCCTATGTCGAGCGGATCCAGTAACACACCGCCTCGCATTCCATTCTTATATTCGACAACCACGCCCTGTTCGTTCGCGACTGCGCTCAAGACGTTTGCCGTATCAGACTCGAACAGCTTGACCAATGAATCCTTGACAGCTGTTGTATCCAGTAACGCAAACATTTCCTCCAAGTCGTTACCAAGGGACTCCTGAATTGTGAGGATGTTTTCGATGCGTGCAAGCTCCTGCTGCTGATCATTATTGTTGTTATCCGAGCCTTTGTCCCCACCGGAACAGCTAATTATTGTGCATGTAAGTGAGGCGGTAAAGAGTGCGCAGAGAAGACGTTTCACAGGTAACCTCCGAAGATGTGTAATCCGAATAATATATCGGCAACCCGGAGGTTAATAGCGATATTTGAGGAGATTTTTCTTACGAAAAAAGAAACTAAGGTCTACATTATGTTGGTGCAAAAGACATGTGAGAGATGTTGTTTCCCTTATGTCTTATGCTGCGGTGGTTGACTGCCAATCAAGAGGTCAGATGAAAACTCAGTTGCCGAATCCTTCCGAAGACTTGCGGATATTCTCGATCACCTCTCCATAGTACGGCTTCTCCTTGAGACTGGCATAGGCGCCGGGGAAGAGGACAATCGTGATTTCCGCACCCATCTCGGAAAAGTTGTTCATGATGACAGAAAAGCGCTGACCATTGGGGAGACGCGTATTGTCAATCATCGGGAAGTCGTAAAAACCGGTGCTGAAAGATACATTTTTCGAAACAGGGTCGCCCTGTCCGTTTTGACTGCGAATCGTGACGTCGAGGCGCAACTCTTTAGCCTCGCGATCGACATCGGTAACGTCAACAACCAGAGTTGTGGAAACGCTGTCGAGATCGAATTCTGCCGGCTCAAGTGCAACACCTTCGAATTCGCCTTCCAGATTCACCGCCCAGTCCTTTTTGACACCGACACCTTCGAGCACCACCATTTGCTTCTTGGTGATTTCCCTTGCGACCCTCTCGAGTCGGCGCTGGAACGCTTGATACCGCTCAATTGAATCGGGTCGTGCCTCGTGCTTCAGGCGCTCGGAAATGCTCTGTCTTAAATCGGTGAAGAGCGGCTTCAGATTGAGCGACTCATGGAAATTATAGGCTAGTAATTCCAGATTCAGAACTGCCGCTCCGATTGTTGATTCCTGCGGGCGCAGAAACGTTCCAATGATCGACACGAACATGTCCTTGCGCAGAGCACTTTCGGACTGCTCGCGGTTGCTCATCAATTCTGAATAGAGCCGCGTATTGGCATCGAGCGATTGTTGGCGCTCAAGGTACTGCGAGGTAAAGAAGCCAAGAAGCGTTATAGCAATGGCCGTGAACAGCCCGCCGAGGGGCTGTAAGATAATGGTGAGTTTATCCCAGAAATCGCGCTTCTTGTTCTCCACCGACTACTTCCTCTTCAAGGCGTACTTGCCGTCCTTGTCCTTTTCCAAAACAAGGTCATAGCGTGTCGCATTGGCGTAGGAAAAGACCTCAAGGGTCGGTGCTTGCTTGTCAATGTGCACAGTCAGAATGCACTTGCCCTCTTCCTTGACATTCAGTCGGTAGGCACCGAACTTGTCGGCGGCGGAAGAGTCGACCACGACTGGCGTCGGAGTAGGTTTTCCGGCTTCGGCCGCCTTGAGCGGAGCAGATATCGTAATTTTGACGCCTTCGGCAACCGGCTTGTCGCCCGTTTTAATGTCGCCGAATATCCGTCCGGCCAAGAGCTGGGACAGCGGCAATAAAACTATCGCGAGTGTGATGATAAAACGATGCATTTGTATCTCCTTCACTTTTCCCCTATTAAACAATCGATGTTGACCATTGTATCCAAGGAAAATTTTGCGGCGGCACTGGGCTAATTGATCTGGTCGTATTTCACCCGGTTTGCAGTACTAGTGCTTAAGCGACAAAAAATACTGCTGAAAACGTGTTGAGGCAGTCAACTCGGGGTGGCATGAGGTCGCGATTACATTGCCCTGGCGCACAATTACCGTGTCATTTCGACAACTTCCCAGTCTCTCAACTTCAGCGCCGATATTCGTAATCTTGGGTGCTCGAATAAACACCATTTCCAGAGGTTCTGGTTCAGCGCCGAATGTAACTTGACCGACATCGATAAACGACTCGAATTGCCGGCCATAGCCGTTGCGCTCGATGGTCACGTCCAGGAGCAAGAGGGGCGTTATCA
Source organism: uncultured Ignavibacteria bacterium (assembly GCA_964370935.1). Taxonomy (GTDB): domain Bacteria; phylum Zixibacteria; class MSB-5A5; order CAIYYT01; family CAIYYT01; genus JADJGC01. The sequence goes on from CAYJKI010000010.1 coordinate 118,395, forward strand.
CCTTGTCGTTGACGACGTGAGTTGCCAGCAGAATCATTCCAGCGCAAGTTCCCCAGACCGGTCTTTTCGCTGCAAATCTCTTGATTGGTTCAACTAGTTGCGTCGACTTAACGAAGCGGTCAATGACGGAAGACTCACCACCGGGGATGATGAGATAGTCGCAGGCTTCAAGCTGGGTAGATGATTTTACCAATTGCGTCTCGCACTTGAGTTTGGCAAAAGCCTGCTGGTGCTTGGCGAAGTCCCCCTGAAATGCGAGTATTCCGACTATCGGCTTGGCGATCATCTGTACTGGAGCAATTCTTCCTTGGGAAGTTTGCTGATCTCAAGTCCGGGCATCGCGTCGCCCAAAGCGCGGGACGCTTCAAGGACAATTGCCGGGTCGTCATAGTGTGTGGTTGCCGTCACAACAGCTCGCGCTAATCGTGCCGGATCGGACGACTTGAAGATACCCGAACCAACAAACACCGCCTGCGCTCCAAGCTTCATGCAAAGCACGGCATCCGCCGGTGTGGCGATTCCGCCAGCCGCGAAGTTGGGAACGGTGAGATTTTGCAGATCGGCTGTCCTTTTGACCAGGTCGACCGGCACACGATATTCCTTGGCCATCTTCTTGAGTTTTTCTTTGTCCATCTTCTTGAGCGCGTGAATTTCGCCGTAAATCTGGCGCAAGTGGCGAACTGCTTCAACGATATTGCCGGAACCGGCTTCACCTTTGGTGCGAATCATCGCAGCACCTTCGTGGATGCGGCGGAGAGCCTCTCCGAGATTGCGGCATCCGCAAACAAACGGGATCTTGAACGGGTGCTTGTCAATGTGGTGTTCTTCGTCAGCCGGTGTGAGAACTTCCGACTCGTCGATATAATCAACTTTGAGCTCCTGAAGTAATTCGGCTTCGGCAAAGTGACCAATGCGGCACTTGGCCATTACCGGAATTTGAACGGTTGCCTGAATTTCTTCGATTTTCTCAACAGGCGACATTCTGGCAACACCGCCAGCTTTGCGAATATCGGCGGGGACGCGTTCGAGAGCCATGACGGCGACGGCGCCGGCATCTTCGGCAATTTTTGCCTGCTCGGCGTTGGTGACATCCATGATGACGCCGCCCTTGAGCATTTCTGCCAAGCCGACCTTCAACACATATTCTTTATTATCCATGATTCACACCTCGTATCAAAAATGCAACCGGCGTCTCAAAAGCCGCAAAGCTATCTTCGGTCAATAACTAACCGGACATAATCACCTTATATACGAGGATAAGTTGAAAAAGGCAAGCCGACTTAGACAATTAGTGGATTGACGTAGATAGCTGAATCGCGACCATTTCGTCGTCGAGTAGGGAGTAGTCGTTTGACCGTACGATCTGGGTTACTATTTTGAGAGTGACTGCTTCGTTGATCCTGTGCCCAACACCTAACTCAAAGCGATTCAATGGGTAATCCCAGTCTTGCTTGCCGACATCGCCGCCGAAATCGTGTTCAGAGAAACGGATCCCTTCGGCCCGGCCAGCCACATACCACTGTGGCGCGAGTTTATATCGAGCATCAACATAGGCGCTGTAGGCATCGAGGTTGTTGTATACCGGATGTTCCCAGTGAGCAACGAAGGCTTCGCTAAATATCTCCAGAATTCCATAATCGTAATGGACTCCGATGCCACCGCCAAGGTTGTGATACTCTTCGGCATCCTTTTGTTGGAAGGGAGTATAAAAATCCGATACATCGGAAAGGTAAGGTCCGGCGAATCCAGAAAATTGCAGACTAAACACCGGTGATATGTAGAGCCCCAGCCTGGTCGTCATTTGCGGCAGGTCCTTTTCACGTTGAGTCCTCGGCGCCGAGATAGATCCGCTCAATGCACCGATTGACCAATCAACCATGCCGATAGCGCCAAAGACCTCAATGCCGGTATTCCAGCACGGATCATACATCATAGGAAGCCCGTAATGCTTAAAGCCCTTGCCACGCGAGTCAAGGAGCTCTTGATTGTCATTCTGATCTGCGCCCGGACTCAACGCTGTATGATAGAGGTACATCAAAGGCGAGCCGATAAGCGGATTTTTGTCCGAATACGTTCGCGGTCCCCAAAGCCCCACCGGATTTGGAATCAGTCCGGCATGAATATTTATGTCGCGTCCGCCGACCTTTGAAAGTCGAACATAGGCACCGTAAAGCTGGAATGAGGAGTTATTAACCAATACCTGGGTAAACACGCTCACCTTTTCCGTCGGCTGTGCGTCGAAGAAGATTCGCGCGCGGACGAAATCAAAGTTAGAGAAGTTCTTAAATGTCTTGTTACTGCCATCACCGGCGGAATTATTGCGGACCACCAGATCGAGTTGACCGCTAACTTGGTACTGTGCTGAAGCCATTGCCGTTGTTGCCAGGATCACCAGACACGCAGCGTTTATGGAACGTCCGATTTTCATGCCGTTATTCCTTGTAAGGATGTCTCTTGAGGCAGCTGCTCGTTGATCAGCGACGCCGGGAGTCGGATCACGAAATGTGCGCCACGCTCTGCCTGCGGAACGACCGACAGTTCACCGCCATGGTCAGCAATGATCTTGTGACTAATCGCCAGCCCAAGTCCAGTTCCACTTGATTTGCCATGCGTAGTAAAAGGCTTGAAGATGTCTGCCACGATTTGTTCTGGAATTCCCGGTCCATCGTCCTGCACGTTGATAAAGAACCCGGCAGAGTTTGTCTCTACCTTAACGGACACATTGTTTCCGGGCGCCAGAGCTTCGAAAGCGTTGTTCAGCAAATTGTCAATGACGCGCCGAAACTTGTGAGGGTCAATAGAGGCGCCGAATTCTGCATGATCGGCGAGAGCCAGTCCGATGCGTTGTTTTTCGAAGCGCTCGCGATGAAATTCGACCTGTTGGCGAATTGTCTGCATGAACCGAACGGTCTCGAGGTTGAGCGACTTGTTGCCGTGAGCGTAATCAAGAAGATCCTGCGTCATGTTGACCATGCGTTGTACCTGGCCCTTGATACCAAGGCAGTAGCTTTCGCGCTTGGCTTCGCCGCCGAGTCCGTGAATGATGGCCTCGACCGACAAGGCAATCGCGGTCATCGGGCTCTTGAAATCGTGAATGATGCCTGCTGCCAGTTGACCGATTGTCGCCAGTCGTTCGGCATTGATCCGCTCTACTTGCACGCGCGCGATTGTCTCACGGTTGGTGATCAGGGTCTGGCGCATATTGTCAAAGCATGAAGCCAGATAACCCAATTCGTCGTTATTGAGCGGTTGAATCGGACTTTCAAGTTGTCCGGAGGAAATCTTGCCGGCCGCTTCGACAAGTCGCTCGACAGCAGCCGTCAGCTTGGTTGCGGTAAACCGGTAGATGAGCAACAGTGATACTATCGAGGCGGAGACTGTCAAGAGAATCAAGTAGAGAGAGATGTTGGCGATAGCAGGCTCCAACTGGGCATCGAGAGAGCGCACCAAGATCATTGACAGGCCGGGCGTTCCACCGAGACGATAGTCGCGCAAGAGGTGATCCTCTCCGCCGATGCTGATTGTGTACACTGCGCTGGCGCTGCTATTGGTGCTTGATCGCAGAAAGTCCGAGATTTCCGGCGATTTCTGCAAGGTTGGATCGGTCGCTGAAATGATTTCATCATTGGCCAGAAGCAGAATATCGCTTCCGGTAAGAATCTTCAGCCGGCGCAGCAGTTCCAGATTAATCTGATAACCGACCAGCAATTTTCCCACCTGATACTGTTGTCCGAAACTAAGCGGTGTGGTCAAAGTCTGGTACACGTTGCTGCCCAAATAGCGATACTGCTCCTTATGAGCGTGTTCATACTTGTTGGCGTTCAGGGCGAGTTCATCGTGCCGCAAGATCGAAACTGCATTGTCTTCGGCAAAGACGCGTCCGGCAGTGTCGGCAATGACAAAGATGTCAGCCTGCACCAAACTGCGAAAATTGGCAACTTCATGTTGGGCGGTAGTCGGATCACCCTCGGCAATTGCCGCCATGAAGCGCGGATCGGAGAGCATGATATCGATTCCAGATTTGAGCAGCTCGAATCGGCTCTGCAGGTAGTTGTCAAGCACCAGCTGGGCGGTTTCGATTTCCTGCGAAAAGTGGTATGTATACTGCTGCTTGATGACATTGCGGACAATTAGAAACACCAAGATCGCACCGACAACGATGATGCCGGTCACATAGTATTGAAATTTCCTGCCGATTGAAATCCGCATCGTTACTTCACATTCACGACGATCGAGTCCGCGGCCGGAACCGTTATTGGTAGCTCCGATTCCGGCGCTTGTTCCTGCCAAATCTTCAGCGTGTATTCACCCGCCGGAACGTTGGGTATACGAAACCTGCCGTCAGCGGTGACTGACGCAAAGTAGGGTTGATCGAGTACGAGAATATGGGCGCGCATCGACGAATGAATCTCGCAGAAGACTTTTACCAGGCCGGGCGTGTCGAAAGTCACGGCCTTAGAGTGGCCCTTTGGATAGCGTCCCAGATCGAATTTTTTCGCTTTGGAATATGAGAAGACATTGTGAAACACCGGGTCGAGATTCGGAAAATCCACGGTCGTTCCGACCAAAACCGGGAGAACCTCCGGCTCGAAGGATTGACCTTTCTGCACCATCTGCGGATGTTCCTGCGGAGGTGTTGCGGTAGCCTTTGGTCCACCGATCAAGTAGACCACCGCTGCCGTTCCGTCCCCGTCACCATTCTTGCTAGCCTTATCCACGGCATCGCGTCCGGTATAACGATTGACGGGCGTGTTTGGCTGCCGAAAAGTGGTCAATGTAATCTGTCCGACAACCGTACCGGCCGATACGGGATTGTCCAAGGCGGTTATCAGAAGAATCGCGATGAAACATTTTAGCATTGGTCGTCCTCTATATTTGTTGTCGGAAGAGCGGTAAGTTTATTGACTATATAGGTCCAATTTAGCGTGTTGATTGCGCTTCGGCTGTTACAAAGTCAGTTGCCGGCCGGGACGTCAGTTGTTTCACTTTGAGCCGAGGAGAATTCTCCCAAATTGCAGGCGGGCAGGTAGTGTTTGCAAATCCGTTATTAACCGATTAGTCTACAACGGGGCAAAGGTAAGTCATAAGATGTGCGGAATCTGCGGCGTATATAATTTTCATAGTAGCAGCGCGATCGAAGTGGAAGTCCTTGAGCGCATGAGTAATCGCTTGGCGCATCGCGGTCCAGACGATGCCGGCAACTATGTATCTCCTGATCGCAAGCTGGGTCTGGCCCATCGCCGACTTTCGATTATCGATCTCACCTCGTCCGGTCATCAGCCGATGGCCGACCCTTCGGGGACACTGCAGATCGTTTTTAATGGTGAAATCTATAATCACCTGGACTTGCGCCGCGCCCTTGAACAGAAGGGATACTCCTACCGATCGCACTCTGATACGGAGACTGTGCTTCATATCTTTCGCGAGTACGGGATTGAAGCGCTTAAGCAATTGCGGGGAATGTTCGCCCTGGCAATTTGGGATGAAAATCGTCGCGAGTTGACCTTGGCGCGCGACCGTATCGGTATTAAACCGCTCTACTATACTATTCAAAATGGCATACTGATTTTCGCTTCGGAAATCAAAGCTATCCTCGCGCACCCGCTCGTGTCACCAGCACTCGATCCCGAGGCACTGTATCACTACTTGACCTTAGCGGCTGCTCCGGCGCCGCTGACAATGTTTGCCGGAATCAAGAAGTTGCCGGCAGGTTATTGGATGCGCATCGACGGCAATGGCAAGGTCACCTATACCCGTTGGTGGGATGCGATTCGCAATCAGCCAACACTCGATGGCGATGAGACAACTATTGCCCAAGGGATACTCACTCACCTTCGCGATGCCGTGAAATCGCACATGATTTCCGATGTGCCATTTGGAGTGTTCCTGTCGGGTGGAATCGATTCGACGACGAATGTTGCACTGATGTCGGAGCTGATGGACCGGCCGGTTCAGTCCTTCTCCGTCAGTGTCGCCGGGCAGGATCAGTTTAACGAATTCGAATATGCGCGTAGCATGGCCAAGCACTTTCATTGCGACCATCATGAGGTTGAGATCAACGACAAGCACTTTATCACTATGTTCGAACAACTTGCCTACTTGCAGGATGAGCCGTTAGCAGATCCAGTTTGCGTGCCACTCTATTATGTTTCACAATTGGCGCGCCAACACGGAGTGCCGGTCATTCAGGTAGGCGAAGGCGCTGATGAGCTGTTCTGCGGTTATCCGAAATTCCTGCTCGCCTTGCAACTAATCGGCAAATGGGAGAAACTGCAGGCTGTGCCAAAGTCGCTTTGGCGAGCAAGTTATCGCATGGCTGGACGAATGTTGGAGTCGACTGGCCGGTATCTCGAGAGGGAGCATTTGCGACGGTTGGGCGGACAGGAAGAGCTTTTCTGGGGAGGTGCCATCGCGTTTCTTGAGTATGAAAAAGAGAGGTTGCTCTCTCCAGCGATGCGTGAACGGTGCCGCAACTTCCACACTTCGGATCAAATCCAGAACCTGTACGAGACATTCGATGGTGAAGGCGACTACTTCGCGCGGATGACTTACCTGGAGCTAAAACAACGTCTGCCGGAACTTCTGTTAATGAGAGTTGATAAGATGGCGATGGCGCACTCGATCGAGACCCGGGTACCGTTTCTGGACCACCTTCTGGTCGAGTATGTACTGCGCATACCGTCAGCGATGCACTACAAGGACAACACTCTGAAGTATCTCTTGAAAAAAGCCGTGACAGGCATCGTTCCGGATGAGATATTGAATCGTCCCAAGGTGGGATTCTGCGGATCGGCAAAGAACATGGTTTCGCCGCGGGTTGATGCGTTCGCGTATGATCTGCTAACGTCGCAATCTGATTTCCTTGGCGAAATTGTCAACCGCAACTACGTCGAAAGAGTCTTTGCCCGCCACCACTGCGGCGAAAACCAGGGCATGCGAATTTGGAATCTGCTCAATTTAGCGCTGTGGTACCGCCAGTGGATAGCCAAACCGGCGCTTGCCGAGATTTAGACGAAACCGAATTGGCTCGACTTGGTTGCATTAGCTTAGGAGAAGCTCAGTGGATCACATTTACCTCGACTATAACGCCACAACTCCGATTCATCCTGAAGTTGCCGAGGTGATGATTCCGTTCTTGCGCGGTCATTTCGGTAACCCCTCGAGTGCGCATTGGTTCGGTGTTCAAACGCGAAAAGCCGTAGAAACGGCGCGAGCGCAAGTGGCAGTGCTGCTGGGATGCGAGACAGACGAGATTATTTTTACTTCCGGCGGCAGCGAGTCCGACAACTTTGCCGTTGCTGGTTACGCTCTGAAGAACCGTTCGCGCGGCAACCACATTATAACTTCGCAGATCGAGCATCCGGCGGTTTTAGAGATATGTCGTTATCTGGAGGGACAAGGTTTCGAAGTCACTTATCTCCCGGTTGATTCCTTTGGTATGGTGAATGCCGATGAAGTCCGTCGCGCTATCAGGCCGACAACTGTTTTGTTGTCGATCATGCAGGCAAACAATGAAGTGGGCACAATCCAGCCGATCAAAGCTATTGCAGCTATTTGTCACGAGCACAATATCGCTGTCCATACGGATGCGGCGCAGGCGGTAGGCAAGATTCCGGTCACGGTCGAAGCTACCGGCGCGGATATGATCACCATTGCCGGGCACAAGCTCTATGCACCGAAGGGAGTTGGTGCACTTTATGTTCGACGCGGAATCGAACTGCAAAAGATGATCTATGGCGCTGCACATGAGCAGAATCTTCGGGCAGGCACAGAAAATGTTCTCGAAATCGTCGGGCTTGGCAAAGCCTGCGAAGTGGTATCTCGCGAACTCCCAAGACAAGCGCCACTCATGCGAGAGCTGCGCGACCGGCTTGAATCAGAACTGACTGAGCGACTGCCGCAATGCCGGGTCAATGGAGACCGCGAGTTGCGTCTGCCGAATACGCTGTCGGTATCTTTTCCGGGCATCGAAGCCAATACAATCATCTCGGAGTTGGAGCAGGTTGCCTGTTCACCTGGTGCGGCCTGTCATTCCGACAAGGTGATGATGTCGCATGTCCTTGAAGCCATGCATGTACCGGTCGAGTATGCGATGGGGACGATACGGTTTTCAACCGGATACATGACGACTGAATCAGAGATTGAATCCGCTGTTGAAGCTATCGAAGCGGCGATCAATCGGCTCGCACCCTCGGGCACTGCAACAATTGAAGTAATGGGCGACGGCGAGGAAATTCGGCTCACGAAGTACACTCACGGCCTTGGCTGCGCCTGCAAGCTGCGTCCGCAAGCTCTTGAGAAGATTCTCGCGCAATTGCCGCGTCCGAACGATGCGAATGTGCTGGTTGGAGCCGAATCTTCGGATGATGCCGCTGTCTATCGTTTAAGCGATGAGATCGCTGTTGTGCAAACCGTCGACTTCTTCACACCGATTGTTGATGATCCCTACCACTTCGGCGCAATTGCTGCGACGAATTCTCTTAGCGACATTTATGCCATGGGCGGCAAACCGCTGTTCGGTTTGAGTATTGTCGGGTTTCCTTCCAATCGACTGCCGATGTCAGTCTTACAGCGCATACTTCAGGGTGCAGCCGACAAAGCCAGTGAAGCCGGAATCAGTATTATTGGCGGTCACACGATTGATGATACCGAACCCAAGTACGGCCTTGCCGTCACCGGTGTGGTGCATCCTGCGAAGATTCGTGCCAATAACACTGCGCGCGTCGGCGACAAGCTGATCCTGACCAAGCCGATTGGCACAGGAATCATCTCGACAGCAATCAAACGTCAGTTAGCAGACGACAAGTTGCGCGATTTGGTAATCAAGATCATGAGCACGCTTAATGCGGCGGCGGCGGATGTCATGTCTCGCTACGACGTTTCCGCATGCACGGATGTCACCGGCTTCGGACTACTGGGGCATTTAAAAGAGATGACAGTGGGAAGCGGAGTCACCGCGCGAGTTGATGCTAACCAAGTTCCGATCATTAATGAGGCGATCGCCCTCGCGTCGGCCGGCGTTGTGCCGGGTGGGACAGAGAATAACCTGGACTATGTGTCGCCATTTGTAACTTGGGGCGATAGTGTATCCAAAGTCATGCGAATCGTGCTCGCCGATGCGCAGACATCGGGTGGTCTACTAATGGCGGTCAAGCCCGATCAAGCGGAAGCAATGATTCGAGAGCTGATTCAAAAGGGTGTGGGAGACGCAAAGATTGTTGGCGAGATTACGGGCAAGGGTGATGGTAAGATTACCGTCAGATAAGGTAACTTAGCCTGCCTTGCGGCGATGCTTGAGGAAATCCCAAAAGACGTAGTCGCCCAGATTCTGCGCCGACGCAAAATAGGCGCGACCGTGATTCAATTCCGTTAGCTTCTGCACAAATTGCTGCAAATAGGGGTCTTCGGCGATCATGAAGGTAGTAATCGGAATCTTCTTCTTGCGGCAAATGATCGCCTCGTCCAGTGTACGATTTACAACCACAGGATCCAATCCGAACGGATTCTTATAGATACTGCCATCGCTGCGGTTGATCATTGAAGGCTTTCCGTCGGTAATCATGAAAATCTGTTTGTTGGCGCTCTTTCGACGAAGCAGAATTTGCCGCGCCAGTTGAAGGCCAGCCTTAGTATTGGTGTGATAGGGGCCGACGCCGACATAAGGCAAGTCCTTGATCTTTATCTCCTGCGCAAAATCACCGAATAGCACAATGCTTAGCGTATCTTTCGGGAAACGCGTTAATATCATCTCGGTAAAAGCCATCGCCACCTGTTTAGCGGGGGTGATTCGGTCCTCGCCGTAAAGTATCATCGAGTGTGAAATGTCGATTAGCATTACAGTCGAACAATTGGTGGCCTGTTCGGTTTCGTAGACTTCTAGATCTTCCTCTTCCATGTTGAGGCCAAGATCTGCCGTACGAGAGATGTTATTGAGCAGTGAATTGCGGAAATCAATATTGCGCAAATTGTCGCCATAGGAATATTTCTTCCGCTCGGGGAGAATCTCTTCCGAGTTACCACCCTCTTTTGGAATCGGGTGGCGGCCGCCGGTCGAGGACTTGAGTTGCTCAAAGATTTTGTCGAATGAATCCTTACGCAAACTGCGCTCGCCCTTGCGAGTTAGATTCGTTCCGCTCGGACTCACGGAGACGATCTGATTATCTTCGAGATTCCGCTTGAACTCTTCCAAGTCGGCATCTTTGGGCAGATAGCCCATCCGCTTGAGCTGCTCCATAATTTGAAGCGCCTTTTTAACGTTGCCGTTGACCTGCAAGAGGAGATAGTTGAAGATCGACATCAAATCGCGCATTTGGCGCAATTGGTCGATCATCGAATCATCCCACTGGGAATAAATGAATCGCACTATTAGTCCTTCAGCATGTTCTCAAGCATGTCCACGTAGACGAACTTGTTGTCCGGTGATTCCTTGGCAATCAAATTATGACGATGTAACCCTTCGAGGATTAACTCCATCGCAAGAATAACACCGCGCTCATCTTCAGTGGCATAGTGTTTTTTGGCGATTTCCTTTAATCCGGCAATCTGCAGGAGCGCCTGCTTATATTCCTTGTACGGAAGTTCATCAGACAGTTCCAATCGCTTCCCGGTTGAGAAGAAATCGGTTACTGCTTCGTATACATTCTCCTGCGGGCGCTGGTCGGCTCCTGTCTTGACCTTGCGCGGTTGCGGGAAGTGCTGGTTGAAGACTTTCTTGGTTGCTTCGCCGATCAAGTTGATGGCGACAATATTCGGTCCTTCCAACTCGCCTTCATAGACCAGCTCGACCTTGCCGACTATCGAAGCAATGACGGAATAGAGATCGCACACGCGGGGAAAGAAGTCTTTCTCGTTATTCAATGCGGCACGACGTTCAATGTTGGAGATCAGGTTTTCGTATGCTGAAATCGTAAGCCGTGCAGAGACACCGGAAGTCTGATCAACGTGCTCGCTCTTGCGAGCCTCGAACGAAATCTGTTCGATGATATCGTGAATCAGTTCTGGCACTTCGACCTTATTGGAGCGATCATGCCAAGCCTCTTGTAGTGTAATCTTCTTGGAAGTCTCAGCATCATTTGGATAGTGCGTATTGATCTGCGAGGCAATGCGATCTTTCAGCGGCGTAATGATATTGCCGCGATTAGTGTAATCTTCCGGATTGGCCGTGAACGCCAACATCATGTCGAGAGGCAGGCGAATGGGAAACCCGCGAATCTGGAAATCGTTTTCTTCCAAGATATTCAATAGTGCCACTTGGATGCGCGGCTGTAAGTCGGGCAGTTCATTAATAGCAAAGATTCCGCGATTGGTTCGCGGGATGATACCCCAGTTGATCACGTTTTCGTCCGAAAGGTCAAGTCGCTCCTTGACTGCCTTGATGGGATCCAGATCGCCGATTAAGTCAGCGACCGAAACATCAGGAGTCGCGAGCTTCTCATGGTATCGATCGGCACGGGGAAGCCAGGCGATTTCCAGATCGTCTCCGGCTTGTGCAGCCAGTTCTTTCGATGCTTTGGTAATTGGATTCAGTGGATCTTCATTAAGGGCACTGCCTTTGATCGTTGGAACGAACTCATCGAGAAAGTTCACAAGTTGGCGAAGAATGCGCGTCTTTGCTTGACCACGCAATCCCAGCAAAAGGATGTCGTGCTTAGAGAGAATCGCATTCTCGAGCTGCGGCAATACTGTGCGGTCGTAACCGATAATGCCGGGCCAGCGTTTGCGCCCGCAGCGGATCTGTTCGAGAAGGTTCTCGCGTAATTCGTCCTTGGTGCTGCGCGATATGTATCCGGAAGCCTTGAGCGCGCCTAATGTCTTTGGTAACTGCATATTTCCTTTCCTACTGGCGAACATTCATTAGAGATAATACGCAAAACTTCGCTCTTCATATTAAGTATAGACCGACTTAGGCTATTTAATTTTCTGGTACACAACTGATTCGGTCGAATTTAACGTGTTTGGCGGCAAGGAACGACTTGGCGGCGGCATCTTCTTGCATTATCTTACAAACAACGAAGTTTGTTCGTACCTTGAAGGTAATGATTATGATTCTGCGGTCGATAAAGACAGGGAATGCAGATGGTTAAAGCATTAAGATACATTCAGGTAGAGCCCGTGCTGCCGGCCGGACTCAAGCCCCTGCGCGAAATTGCCTACAATCTCTATTGGTGTTGGAATCAACCCGCCATACAGTTGCTGCGCAGAATCGACAACAAGTTGTGGGAAGATTCCGGCCATAATCCGGTACGCTTGCTCTCTATGATTCCGCAGGCCAAACTCGACAAACTTGAAAAAGATGCCTCGTTCCGAGCCCATTTGGAAACAGTCTATCGCGACCTGCATGTGTACATGGAAGGCGAGACGTGGTTCGGTGAGCAGCACTTCAAAACGGATCAGCGCGAGATCGCGTACTTTTCGGCAGAATACGGATTTACTGAATCTTTGCCGATTTATTCCGGCGGTCTGGGTGTTCTTGCGGGCGATCATCTCAAGTCGGCCAGCGACTTAGGTGTGCCACTGGTTGGCGTGGGACTGCTTTATCAGCGTGGTTATTTCCAGCAATACCTCAATGCTGACGGCTGGCAAGGCGAATACTATCCCGAACTTGATTTCTCGATGTTACCCCTTACAGAGGCATTAGATCAAAAGGGCGAGCCGCTGATGGTGTCGATTGATCTTGCGGGTCGGCGGGTGCTTATTAAAGTCTGGAAGCTTCAAGTTGGCCGAGTGCCTCTTTATCTGCTGGATACAAATCTTCCGCATAACGCTGTTGAGGACCGCGACATCACGAGTGAACTTTATGGCGGCGACATTGATATGCGCATTCGCCAGGAGCTTGTACTTGGTATCGGCGGAGTCCGCGCCTTGGACGACCTCGGATATGCGCCGTCTGTTTATCACATGAACGAGGGACACAGCGCGTTTCTGGCGATCGACCGGGTGCGACGCCGGATGCAGAACGAAGGGCTGACATTCAACGAAGCCTCAATGCTGGTCAAGCAGACGACAATATTCACGACGCATACTCCTGTTCCCGCAGGCATTGACCGTTTCCCGCGAGATTTGGTCGATCGCTATTTGCGGCCCTACTACTCTATTCTGGGTATTAACGCCAATGACTTCTTTGCCTTGGGAAGCCAGAACGGTGCTTACGGAGCCACCGAATTCAACATGGCATATTTGGCCATGAATTTTTCGTCCTACATCAACGGAGTTAGCAAGCTTCACGCGGAAGTCTCACGCAAGATGTGGCAAGGTTCCTGGGTTGGCGTACCTCTGGATGAAGTTCCGATCAATTCAATTACAAACGGCATTCATGCACGGTCTTGGATTTCTCAAGAAATCTCCGATCTGTACAGCCGTTATCTGGGACTCGACTGGATGGAACAGCCGGCCAACCACAACTGCTGGTCGAACGTCGATGATATACTTGACAGCGAACTCTGGCGGACCCATGAGTTGCGCCGTGAGAAGATGATTTCACTGATCCGCCAGCGGCTCAAGGAGCAATATCAGCGACGTGGTGCGACACCGCGCGAGTTGAAGCTGGTCAGCGAAGTCTTGCATTCAGAGTATCTGACCATTGGTTTTGCCCGCCGATTCGCGTCTTACAAGCGTGGGGCGCTGCTCTTCAGGGATATCGATCGTCTCAAGCGTATTGTCAACAATTCGCAATTTCCGGTGCAAATCGTCTTTGCCGGCAAAGCTCATCCGCGCGACAATATCGGCAAGGAACTCATCAAGTCGATTATTCACAGCATCCGCGACCCGCAGTTACGCGACCGTATAGTCTTTCTTGAGAATTACGACTTGTCGATGGCAAGGTACCTTGTCCAGGGAGTCGATATCTGGCTCAATACCCCACGCCGACCGATGGAAGCTTCTGGCACGAGTGGAATGAAGGTCATTTTCAACGGCGGTTTGAATTTAAGCGTCCTCGACGGGTGGTGGGTCGAAGGCTACCGTCCCGACGTCGGCTGGGCCATTGGATCCGGCGAAGAATACGACAATCACGACTATCAGGATGAAGTCGAAGCTAATGCAATCTACGACCTCTTGGAAAAAGAGATTGCACCGACTTTCTATGATCGCGGTCGCGATGGTATCCCGCGTGAGTGGGTTGCCAAGATGAAGCGTTCGATCAAGCTCTTGAGTCCGGCATTCAACTCCAACCGAATGGTTCAGGAGTACGTCGACCGTTCGTATACGTGCGCCTTCCGTCAGTACCAGATTTTGAAGAACAACAACTACGAAGAATTGCGCTCGCTAGCCAAGTGGTATCGACACTTGCGCGATAAGTGGGCAGACATTCGCATCCTTGAAATTGAGTCGGTCAATCCGCCCAAGGTGGATGTGACCCAGGAAATCAAGGTTAATGCCCGGGTGTTCGTTGGTGAATTCAAAGCTGAAGATCTGCAGGTTGAACTATACTTGGGAAGAATTTCGCAGCGAGGCGAAATTGCCGACGCGCGCAGCATCGAAATGCAGCCGGTAGGGAATCCGCAAGCCGGTATCTATACGTACACGTGCAGCGCACCGATCACAGCCAGCGGCCGTTTCGGTTACTCAATTCGCGTGTTGCCCGGCCACCGCAGTTCAGTACATCCCCATGAATTCGGATTGATAACCTGGGCCAACGGCGACCTGTAACGTTTCTATCAACCGACGACACAAATGCAAAAGGTCGATGCTATCTAGCATCGACCTTTTTCTTAATCAATATTCAACTGGATCAGGGACAGAATGGGGTTTGTCCACCGCCAAAGACATAATTGATGATGAACACCGCATCGGAGATGTTGACATTTCCAGATCCGTTAGCATCACCGAGACAGATTGGATTTGGCGCCGCACCACCTCCAAAGATATAGTTGATAATAAACACGGCGTCGGAAATATTGATGCTGCCACTGCCGTTGGCGTCGCCACACAAACAGGGAGCTGCTGACGTAAAACTCTGTTGGAATCCCTGATTAAGCTTATAACCGGGAGATGTGCCGGGGCCGGCTGCTGTTTGACCGACTGTGCTGGAAAGCTTAAAACCTGCCGACGTGCCGTTTGTGGTGCCACCACCAGAAACAACCTGCCACTTGATTGTCTCTCCGGCATTCGGAGACTGATTTTCGGCCGACAGCTTTGATAGAAGCACCAATGAGAAGAATGATAGTGTCAGTGGCAGAAAGATTTTTCGGTAACGGCTCGTCATAGGTCAACCTCTCGAAGAGAAATGTTTCCAGTCAAAGCGCCGGTGCAATTAAAGGACGCCACATCGGCACCGCTTATCATGAAGACCGCATATTTGGACTAAATCGAGTTATTAGGTCTAATATACGCTGCCACACAATTGCTGTCAAGCGTGATTGTAGGTTTTTGATTCGGCCGCAATCGGGGCCGTTTGCCGACGATCCCTATTAGTATTTCACTGCCCTGCGGTAGTTTATAAGCCACAACGACTTCCAGGTCTTGCCCTTATCATCCGAACGCTCCCAGCTCCAAGTTAGCGAGTTGGAACTAATGTCGGACCAGACCATCCGCTGCAGAAACGCTGGTTTGTCTTTAGGGTGCGCCTCGCGCGAAAGAACCATTTTCCCGTCGGCGAATTCGCCAATGAAGTCAAGATAACTGCCGTTGTTGTCGACCCATGTCTGCTGCCATTTCCCGATGATAGCATTGAAGACCGACACCGACATCCCGCGAAACGGAATGCTATCGTTGGTCGAAAAGTCTTCGCGAATGACACAGCCATCGTAGTCCTTGGCAACGCGATTTGTGCCGGTAACTGTGTCATTCCAGGTGAGGTTCCATTCGCCCAGCCAGAAGTCGAATTGCGATGCCTCTGGTCGCGAGCAGGGGGGCGGTGCGTCATCTTGAGCGGCTGCCGGAGCCAAAGGCAAGAGCATGCACAACCAGATGAAAGTGAGCGGCACAAGTAACTGCAGTAGTGTAAGCTTCTTCATATTGTTCCTCCCGTTAGAAAAGTTTTTGCAAGGGTCACGTATTAAGACCTCTTCTGTGGAAGGGTTCCGACGCTTATTTCGCGAATGGAAGGAAATATTACGGTAATTCTTTGTGCGTTCCATCGCAGAACGGCGAGGTCTTTGTGTGCTTGCACTGACAATAGGATCGCAGCTTCTTCTCTGTTATGGTGAACTCCATCGGCTGAATGTCGGTGACGGAATGCGATCCATCGCAAAACGGCTGATTGATTGAGCGACCGCATCGACACCAAAAATAGGTGCCAGGCTCGAGTTCAAGCTTTACGGACTTTTTGTCGGCGATTATCGGTTCAGTCATTCTAACTCCAGTAAGAATAGATTCTACGGCACGAATACAAAGTAACGGATACCAATTACATAAACGAATACTACTCGCACAACGGAATTACGTCATGACGACCGATTTGCGCTCACCAATCAAAAGGGGCATCCGGATTAAGGATGCCCCTGTGGGGTCTAATGATTTGAGCGGGTGAGGCCTACTTACAAGCTGAACAAGGAGCGGGTCCGCCCGAGAAGACGTAAGCGATCAAGTACACCGCATCCGAGATGTTCACACCAC
>CAYJKI010000011.1:0-63430 GCA_964370935.1 uncultured Ignavibacteria bacterium
TCATTCGCAAAATCGCGCAGCGCGACACCTACATCGTCGACGCCGACTTCAATGAGGCTGGACAGGTGGCCGACTTCCGGTTAAATGAACTCGCGCGACTGTCGACCGACGGGGCGCAGGCCCGCTCCGGTAGCGGCTGGGCTCTGACCGGCGGCACAAACCAGATCACGGTGGCAGCGGGGCAAGCGGTGCTGAATATCAGTTCGAGCCAATCCTATGTTGTTACCCTGGCGGCAAACCAAACAGTTTCCGGTTTCACGACGCCATCGGGCGGAAACCGCAATGACGTCATCTACCTCGACATTTCCTTCCCAATTTACGATGTCGCCGATGATGCGACCTTGGTCAATCCGGCTGTCGGCACCGAGGCTTGCGTCGACCAACGATTGTCACTCTCCTTTGTCGTCCTGCAGGGATCCATTGGCGGCGGGTTGCCTTCGATTCCGACTGCGCCAACCGGCCATTACTACATTGCGCTGGCGGAAATTGCGCGCACATCAGGAGTGGCCACTATCAGCGACGGCAACATCACGAACAAGCTGCGGATATTTCAACCGTTGCTGTCGTATGGCGAGGTATCGATCAAAGGAAACATCGCGGTCGATGCCGGCATCACGATTGACGGCGCTGATTTGAGCGAGTCGACCGACGTTCTGTACTGTCAGGCTTTGGCCGCGGCGTACTCTGCGGGCGCAGTCATTACTGATTATGGCAGCGCCTTCGAAAACTGTTTCCGCTCGGCCAGTGCCGGTTCGGCTGTGTCGGGCACCGTACTCAAGATCGTGGCATACCGGCGGCGCAACTATAAGAAGATTCGCGCCCGGTTTGAATTTCTCCAGGATAACACAACCAGTGGAAACCAGGCGACCTTAACGGTCAACGCTCTTTCACCGGCAGTGTTTACGCGATCGTCCTCAAGCGGCAACTGGGAATTTGTCGAGCTTGAGGTTGATGTGACCTCGGTCGCTGAAGACGGGGCACTTGATATCCTGATCAAGATGATCACAGCTTCGCCCTTTACCGGGAATTCCGGTATGCGAAAACTGGTGATTGAAGGGGTCTACTCGTAAGCCATGGCCAACGCCGCATTTGATTTGAAGCAATGCACCGGCACGAATGCCGCGACAGAGACAACTCTGTCCGGCAAGGTCGCCGCTTTCAAAAACGTCGACAGTGTTTCGACCGACACGGCGGCTTACCCGGTATCGGTCCCCAAAGACGTCGGATCCAGTCCGTCATATTCGATGGAGCTGTGGATCATTCTCGTCTGCACGGCCGCGCCGGATAACTACTGCCAGAATTTCAAGTGGTGGGGGCCGGCCAACCGACCGGATTACGAAGCCAGCCCGCCGAACAAAGTCACGATCATGGCCGGAACCACCGGTACCGGCGCAACTCCGACATCGAGCGCGTCGTCGGCGTCCACCACCAGCCAGCACAATAATTACTACAGCGAAGGCACCGCCCTGACGGTCGGTGTCGTGCCGGGTGATTCGAAGATCGACGCCGTCGGCGAGAAAACGAATTATCTGGTCTTACAGGAGAAGGTTGAACTTGGTGCCGCCCAGGGTGATTTGCCGACGCAGGTCTACTACTGGGGATGGGAAGAGGTTTAGTTGAATCCCTACTACTGGGAAATTGAATTCGACTGCGTCAAGATCAACGAGCTCGAGCAGAAACTCTTGCCAAGGGAACGCCGCATTGATCCGCAGAATCCACCGGCAGATCTCGGACCCGCACGCTTCGTGCGGCTCATTCCGCAGGATGAATCATTTCCGCCGGTGACAATCGTCGTCCCACTCAATGCCAAGCCGGTTTGCCATCGCCTGATCATCCAGGCATCCGATGGCGTCTCCGGTTATGTCTGCCAGCGCATCGGCTGGCGCCTCGACAATATCCGCAGCATGATATCGGTCAACCTCAAGACCAAAGAAGTTGTCGGACTCTTAAGCAAAGACTAATGGCAACAGAACTCTTCCGACCGAACGCCGCGGGTGATCTTACCGAGTTGACGCCGCAAGATCCCGATTTTATGCTGACGAATTGGGAGTGCGTCGCCGAAGAAACACCGGACGACGACACAACCTACGTTCGCGCGACATCGGTCAATTATTGGTACGACACCTATAATCTTCCGGCTCATACCGGCAACTACGGAGCTGTCAACTCCGTCACCGTCCACGTGCGAGCCAAGAAGGTCGGGACGTCCACCAACAACATCGTCATCCCTTGCCTGCGCCTTGGCGGGACAACATTGGATGGGACAGCGTTCGCCATCACGACGTCCTGGGCGGATTATTCTCAAGAGATCAGCAGGCCCGGCGGCGGCAGCTGGACGGCTTCGGATATCGACTCGCTGCAGGCCGGTGTCAAATGCCGCGCCCGCGGTGTTGGCGGTGAGTCAGCGCAGGTTACTCAGGTTTGGATCGTCGTTGATTACACGGTGGGCACCCATCCGGCGCCGACTTCGCTCGAGTGCGAACGCCAAACCACGCCGACGAATGCCTCAGACGACCCTGTCTTCTCGGCAATCTGGAATGCGACCGGCAGCAGCGGCACCGCCACGCATGCTTATGTACAGGTTAGCGAGGCCAGCGACTTCTCGACGACCGAGTGGGACTCCGGCTGGATTGACATTGCCGATATCACCCATGGAACGCGCTGCGCCCTGATCGATTACGGCGGCACCGAGTTATCGTCTCATCCGCCGAACAGCTGGTACTATTGGCGAATCAAGTTTAAGGACGCCTCTGCCGTCGAATCGACTTACAGCTCGTATGCGCAGTTCAAGGGCGTCACTCGGGCATGGTGGAACCGCAGCTACGCATTTCGGCAGAAGCTGCTGCTGAATTCGAGCCACGGCGACTTGCCGGCGGATACGACGCTGCGCTTCAATTTCAAAACCGGCAACCGCGCCAAGATCGCCACCAACGGCTGTTTTAATGAAGCGATTCAGGAAGCCGGCTATATGGTCGCAGAGCACGGCGACAAAACGCATGTCGTCTATCTGTCCAATACCGGCACCGATGCCAAGTATGGCATCTACATTCAAAGCTATAATAAGATCACGAAGTTATGGGGCACCCCGTACAAGATCGATGACGCCAAGACGTCTTTCGACACCCACAACTATCCGACGCTTTGCATCGACAACAACGGCTATATCCACGTATTCTACGGCTGCCACAGCTCCCCATGTTATTACCGGCGCAGCGTTGTCGCCAACGAATCTGGTGCTTTTGAAGGTGATGGCGACGGCGGCAATGTCTGGACCTCGGCGGCGACGATCGGCAGTGGACTAACCTATCCCCAGGCGTTTGTGGTTCCGTCAACTAATCGGATTGTTCTGATGATGCGCGGCACTGCCAGCGGTTACGAAAACCAGTTAGTGATGTTCTACTCAACCGATGGAGGCGTCAACTGGAGTTCCGAGCGTGTGATCGTAAACGGTTCGGCCTCCAGTTCCTACCGCTTGTATAGTTATGGCTGCCGCCTTGATCTGAACACTGAGCGGCTTCATATCGGCTTTTCGTTCATCGCTCTCTCGCCGCTGAACATGACCGAGGGCGCTTGGTACGCCTACTCCAATTTCGATTCCGGTAACGCCGATGGATTCTCCCTTTGGAAAAAAGCCAACGGCACCAATTGCGGCATCACGCAGACGGCACCGATTGTGAAGAGCACCGCCGACCCGGTCAAGTTGAACGAAACTGGAAACATCGTCGCTTACTTTTGCCGAAACATCTCGCTTAACCGTGCGGGCGAACCTCTGCTGTTCTGGAATTATGTCAATTGGATGCTTGATGGCTGGGGGCAAGAGAACGCATTTGGCATGTCACGCTGGAACGGCTCGGCCTGGGTGCATTCGACAATCACCGAAGATTACGACATCAAGATGCGTACCGACCGCTGCGGCCTACCCACCTTGGTCGACCAAGATGATATCATCCACACCTTCCTCGCCGTCGACTCGGTGATCGACAAGCACCACAAGCCGACCGCTAACGGCTTTCACACAAATGTCGATGTCACCGGTGCGGCTTCGGCCTATCAGGCGGTCGACGATGGCGTGGAAATGTATGACGCCGACACAACAACGATCGGCAAGACGACCGCAGCCGGCGAAGCCTCTTTCACATCGAGCGCAACGTTGCCCACCGGTGTGGCCATTCTCGCAGTCGGCATCGACCTGATCATTAGGGACTTGACCGGATCTGCGTCATTTACGCCGTTCCTGCGCATCGGCGGAACTGACTACACAGCGACCGCAATCACCGGCGTGCCGGTCGCATCTGGATATGTTGCGAAGCGAGCTTGGTGGGCGCTCAACCCGGCTACAAGTGCAGCCTGGACGAAGTCCGAAGCAGAGGGCGTCGAGTTTGGTATCAAGCAGACCGTCGCTGACAAGTCATGGAAGTGCACTCGCATCAATCGGCTGATCAAAGTCCGATATTCGACGAATGAAGAGAACTACGCCACCGAAGTTGCCGAGCTAACTTCGTCCGACTCCGGGGCGACCTGGAGCATGAAACGATTGACCGACAACTCCGCGATCGGCGTGCCGATTCTTAGCATCAAGCATCACTATACGAACCGGCAAATCGAACTGGTGTGGATCTCCGGCAATGATGTGTTCTACTTGGACAACCGGCCGTTTGGCACAATGCGCCGCGACGCACGGGATCTGCGCCTTGTCTGGCAGGGCAACGGTTCGAGCACGGAGCTGCACCGCATCATCGACTACGCGAATTTGACAAATACGCTGGTGGAGTTCAACGTTCCCGAGGCAATCTCTTCCGGCAAGGTAGCCGGGACCAAGGACATTTATGTCTATTGGGGAAATCTCGATGTGACATCCAGCCCGCTATCGGATCCGAATGACGTCTACCCGCTGATGTTCGAAAACTTTGAAACATTTGCGGATAACGACAACATCAACGGCGTACGGGGGTGGACCGTGACTACGGGTACTGGGACTATCTATGCCTCACCGCCGAGTCACAACAATAAGGTGTTTGCCGGGGCTAATTCACTTGAAACGAACTACGGTGTCTTCGCCGCCGAGAAATCTTTTTCGCCTGCACTGACCGATGTGCTCATTGAAGCCACAATCTGGCTTGAGGATGTCGGCAACAGAATATACCTGCAGGCGGTTGACTCATTGGGCGCAGTCTTTTCTATCGGGCTGAATGCCTGGACAGACTTTGCAACTTATGAAGACGGCACAGGCTGGCATGACCACGCGACGATTAAGGGTACCCAGCAGACTATGTGCCGCGTGAGTTTGAAGGTGAGTGCGTCTGGTTGCTCAGCATGGTTCAATGGGCAACTGGTAGCCAGTGAGATTTCGGCGATCACCTCGATAACCAAGATCAAACTGCGGTCAGACAATATTGCCTATTTCGATATGGTGAAAATCTCGCGCTGGTATACAACCGCGCCGGTCATCGAACTGCAGGCGGAAGAGGTCTCCGGATTCTCAATCAACTCATCACTGCTCGGCAGTGGCAGCGATCTGTTCTATGTCAACTCCAAGCTGGCCAACTTCTTTGTGCTTGCGTCCTCATTAGTTCCGGTGGAGAATATTGCAGCCTATCAAGTTCGCTCGGCGATGAATAGCGAATATCGCGGATCTCTGCAGACGAGCTCAAAAATGAATTGCGAATTCAGCCAGGCGTTTGCTGCGGCAATCAAGGCGCAGATCGAATTCCTCGCAGGTGTCCGCGCGCAGCAACAACTGCCGGTGGATACGACCGCGGCAGTCTCCGGTACTTCGGTGCTCCCAACCGAGTTCACCGCGACGCTTGCCACTTCACAGAAAGCTTATGTCGATTGGCAATCTTCGATCGCAATAGCTGCACCGCTGCCGGTTGACTCGCTGGCGGCCGCAGAGATTCGCTCGCTGTTGCCGCTCGAGTACAAGGGAACGTCCGTGATTGCGATGTCACTGCCGTCCGAATACCTGCAGGCGTTGTCGGCGATATCGACCATGCCGACCGAGCATCTGCGCACGACGATCGCGCCACTGGCCGCGTTCGTGGAATTTGCCGGGCATTTGCTTGTGGCGATTCAAATGCCGGTGGAGAATCGCGCGACCTTCTCGACCCTGCTGATCATGCCGGCCGAGTGGAAGGCCGAGGTCATCAATTCAGTTTCGTCGCCGGTGGAATTCAATCGACTGATCAACTCCGGCGCGATCCTACCGGTCGAGTCACTGCGCAACATCGCGCATGAAATGATCATCCCGGTCGAATGGACAGGCACTGTCGAGATGAGCGCCTCGGCGAAATTGCCGGTGGAGTTTCTGGGATCGTTGCAAGTATCGGCCATGGTGCCCACCGAGGCCAACCTCCGTGCAACTGGCAATGAAAAGCTGATTCTGGAATTCAGCGGCACGCTCGCCGTCAATTCGGTAGCTGCCGTCGAATGGCTTTACCAGACCGGGGCAATTGCCCGGCTCGAAGTCGAATCGCTGCATGTGCTGCAGTCGGCCAGCGCGGCGCTCGTGGAAATCCTAATGAAGCGCGAAGGTGCTTCTGCCATGCCTGCCGAGTTTGTGGCGACGATGTTGGCGGCGGAACAGCTTGCCGTTGAATGGCTGGGAGGGCAGAGCTTTACGATGTCGGCGCAGATCCCGCTCGAGTGGCGCTCGACGATCAACGCAAGCGGACAAATGGCGGTCGAAGAACTGTCGGTGCGGACGGTGAGCAGCTTACTTCCGGCCGAAAGTCTGCGAGTGATTTCGGGCAACCAGAAGGCTCCAGTCGAATTTGCTCGAGCACTGGCCGGCGTGATCGGCACCATGAGCATCGATGTCGGCCGCAAGATTTCCGAACAGACAAAATTTCCCATCGAGTTCGGTAAGCTCACAACTACAGAGTTAACGACCGCAATCGAATTCACGACGACGCTCTTAGCGAAAGCAGAATTGCCGGTTGAGTTTGCCGGTGCCATCGCG
This sequence comes from uncultured Ignavibacteria bacterium, assembly GCA_964370935.1. GTDB lineage: Bacteria > Zixibacteria > MSB-5A5 > CAIYYT01 > CAIYYT01 > JADJGC01. Next base: position 6,959 of record CAYJKI010000011.1, read on the forward strand.
TTCTCGATGAATCAGGCTCTCCCAATTGAATGGCGAGCTGCGATCTCGCACACCTTGTCGATGCCGGTTGAATCACGCTCGACGATTCAGGTTATCGGCGGCAGGCTCCTGGTCGAATCCGGACGCGCGTTTGCATCGTCCAACCAGTTTGCACTCGAGTACGGCCAGGCTCTCATCGCGGCGCAGGATATTCTTGCCGAATGGGTCGGCGCGATCGGAGCATCCGGACGGATGTCAATCGATTACGTCAGCCCGGTGTCAGGCACGCTGACAACGTCAGTCGAATTCAACAAGCACGTCGCGATACAATCGCAGCTCAATGTCGAACAGTTGCGCGCGGTCATTGCCCGCAGCGGTTTGCCGGTGGAATGGATCGGGGTTTTCCTTGCGGTACTTGCGATCGCCAATGCACGCCTGCGGGTTCCGGAGCTGGGCGGCGCTCTCTTACGCACTCCGGAACTCACCGAGGCGATCCTGCGCTGCGCTCAATTGTCCAATGCGACGATCAGGTCGGCAGAGCTGTCCGCGGCGGCGGCGAGAATCGTGGAATTATTCAAAGCAGAAATTCGGAGGCAATAGATGCCGATCACAGTCAACGGCTCGGTACGCGAGGGCAACTCATTTGACCTGTATTTCGATCAGGAGTTGACGACATCCGACGGCACGATCGTCGTGCGCTCGATGATCGCCACGGCGACATTGACAATCACCGTGCTGGGCCACTCGGGACAAATCGTCAACGCACGTGAGGATCTCGACGTTGTGGACAACTTCAATGAGCAGGGCGAGTTTCTCCTCGAGCTGGATCCGGAGGATGCCGTCATCCTCTATGCCAGCGGTGACATCTGCGAAGAGGTGCACGTCGCAACCTTGACCGTCGTGCTCGCAGGGGCGCAACCGAAGACATTCGTCGACGAACTCAAATTCACGATCACGAATCTGGCTACAGTCTAACAAATCGATCACTCCCAACATTTTCGAATAGCGAGGTAAACCATGAGCGTGCTTCGACGCGACATGCGCTTCTACGGGTCTGCCACCATGCCCGATGACGACGCGACACAGAACATCGGTGGTGCCATTGACACCGCCAAGAAAGTGACCTGGGGCGAACTCAGCTCCGCGGTCGAACTCAAAGCGGTCTCCGGCAATGCCGCCGACACATCGCAAACGGTGACCATCACCGGCCGGACCGCCTCCGGCGCCAAGGTGACGGAAGTCATTACTCTCAATGGTGTGACACCGGCGCAGGCTGGTGTACCCAAGACCTTTGCCCGACTGATGAAAGCGATCAAATCGGCCACCTGCGCTGGCCACGTCGCCCTCATGTCCAACACCGCGACCAGGTCAAACACGGCACTGAGCGGCGGTGTCGATGCCGACGGTAACCCCTACATCGATCTCGACGCCGGCGCTTCGGCGACAGACGACATCTACAAGGGCGAAGTCGTGCGGATCACATCAGGGACTGGTGCCAACGGTCTCAATGAATGCGTCCGCTATGACGGCACAGCCAAGCGCATGTACGTGCGCAATGACTGGGGCACGGCTCCGGCCAGCGGCAGCGGCTTCGAAGTGGCCAAGGGAATGTTTTTCGAGAAGACGCCCACCGAGATCATGCAGTGCCGCCGGATTCATTTTGACGAAGCGGCCAACGCCCTGGGCGGAGCCGACAAGGACTCGTATGACAAGATCTTCGTCAAGAATACCCATGCGACGCTGGCCTTGTCGAATGCCTCGGTCAGCGAGGTCGTCTCCGGGATCTCTACCAAGGAAACCTTCGCGCTCGACGCCGCTGTCAACGGCTCGACGACCAACGGCGCGGGCAACAACCGTAACGTTGCTCCGACCGGCACGTTTGATTCTGCAGCCAAGTCGGTGCCGGGCGGCAACCTCGAACCGGCTGACGCCATCGGCATCTGGTGCAAACTCACGCTCAATGACGGCGACGCCGCGCAGAACAGCTTCTACGAGCTGCAGGTAGCGGGGACCACGACATAATATGGCCGACATCAAACCGGCACTCGCGCGAGTGCTCAAGTCCGAAGGGGGCTGGGTCAACGATCCGGTCGATCCCGGCCGCGAGACCTATTGCGGGATCTCGCGTCGCTATCATCCGGCCTGGTCCGGCTGGAGCATCATCGATGAGTGGAAGGAGAAGCCCGGCTTTCCGGAGACACTCAAGTCGGATCACGCTTTGGAATTGTCGGTCGAGACCTTCTACCGCGCGATTTGGAAACGGTTGAGTTGCGACGAGATCGAAAGTCAGGCAATTGCCGAAGAACTCTTCGATGCGGCTGTCAATCCGGGTGAGAAGCTCGCCGGCGCATTCCTGCAGAACGCGCTCAACGCGCTCAACAAGAATCGCAAACTCTGGCCGGACCTTCCGGTCGACGGGGAAGTCGGGCCGAAGACCTTGAGCAATATCAAAGCAGCTGCCGGCGAGTCCGATCTGGTTGCGAAGGTGCAGAAGATTCTGCGCGCGAACTACTTCATCGGCCGCATGAAGGCAAACAATGAAAAGGAAAAGTATGCCCGAGGCTGGATAGCCCGGCTGGAACTCTGATAGGAGGACGAATGAAATTCTTGAAGCTGATTCTAATCATCGCCATTCTGGCGCTGCCGGCGATCGCGCTGGCGCAGACTGATTCGATGGTGATCGACACCACGGTGGTCACACCATCGCCTTTTGATTTTGACAAGTTAGTGACTCCCGAAGCGATGGCGCGGCTGTTCGGAGTCGAGCCAGTTCCGTTTCTCATTTTCATCGGCATGATCTTTGGTCTCACCGAGTTCTTTAAGAGGAACGTGAAGCGCGGAGGCGAGCTGTTCTTTGTCGACAACCGGTCAATCCCATTGCCATTTGTCGTCGGGGTATTCCTCGCGCTCATCGTTCCGCTCGATTTCGGGTTCATAGCTACCATTCGATTCGGGCTTCAGGGAGCCGTGGCCGCGACCCTCGTTTACATGTTCGGATCCTGGACATTCGGCGGCGCACCGCGTCGATAGTCCCCGATCCATTCCGCAATTTCCACCAATACAATTCCAAACCAATTTCACAGGAGAAGCTCACATGCCAACTATTGATGCAACATTTCTCAAGACCGAACTGGTCAAATACCTCGACGTTGACAAAATCAAAGAACTGGTCGGCAAGGTCGGCGACGATGGCTGGAATCCGTTTGAGCTGGATGAGACCGGCAAGATCATCGGGTTTGACAAGGCCGTGACCGGCAACATTCTCGCTGTCGCGGAAATCACTCGCACAGCCGGTTGGCTGATCGAAAAGATCGCCAAAGACACCGGTGCTGTGCTGATCAGCAAGGAGAAGCGGGACGCGCTGGTCGAGATTATCAACCGCGCCTTTGACATTCCGTACATTCCGGAATCTATCGAAGGCTGGATCATCGGCAAGGGCGTCGACGCGGCCATCGCATGGCTGAACAAATTCAAAGGCGCCGACTGGCTCAAGAAGGTGGCAGCACCAACCTTGATCAAAGTTGCCTAACAAGAACACCCACGAAAGTGGCTGTTGCTTCTTCTACTCACGGTGACCCCGGTCGGAAACGGCCGGGGTTTTTTGTTGCGCTCTCTCCAATTCTCTATATATTGCAGTACCGACTTTTGGAGGGATATGGAACTATCGCAGACGATCAAAAAGGTTGAGGCAGAGTTTAATGCCGACATTTACCTACATAATGGTCCAATCGATCAGCCGTTCGACGATGCCTTGAGAGCGAAATGTGCATGTAGCCGAGCACATGAGAATGCAATTTTAATTCTTGTGACGTACGGCGGAAGTGCTTCGAGCGCCTACAGGATGGCTCGTGCCTTTCAGAAGTGCTATAAGGAGGTAAATGTTGTCGTTCCAACACAGTGCAAGAGCGCTGGGACGCTGATTGCTATTGGTGCGCACAAAATATTCATGTCTGCATTTGCAGAATTGGGACCACTTGACGTCCAACTCGGAAAGCGAGATGAGATATTCGAGCAGGAAAGTGGCTTGGCCGTCAGCGGAGCATTAGACGCGCTTCAGGAAAAATCGTTCCAATTGCTTGAGCATGTGCTACTTACTTTGAGGGCGAGAAGTGGGTTCCAGATTTCAACCCCAAGTGCTCTTGAGACCGCAGAGAAGTTGGCGATCGGACTTTATGCTCCGATATACGGACAGCTTGATCCTGTGAGAATAGGGGAAATAGCCCGTTCGCTACTGATTGCCAGTGAATACGGAGAGCGATTGAATCGATACTCGATGAACTTAAAAGACAGAGCCCTATTAAGTTTGGTTCACGGCTATCCATCACACGATTTTGTGATTGACTTTGAGGAGGCGCAGGGCCTTTTTCACCAAATTAATTTACTCACCCCAAGTCTTGAGGAGCTGATTTTGGCACTCGGGAGTTCGGTGCAACATGTCGCACTGGACGAGCGTACAATCCAAGTGAGGTGTCTGAGTCAAGAATGTGCAGCAGTTACCGATAAAGTTGATGGAAAACCGGAGGGAGTAACCAATGTCAACCAGGACCGACCAGGATCAGATACGAGAGTTGGAGAGGGAGAAGGCCAAAAAACTGTCGAACTTGCTTCGACACAAGAGGTCGAATTCGCAGCCCCCACAAACGGGAAGTAGCCGCGATGTGGTAAGCCGTCCCGACGCGATAAGCAGAGTAACTCAAAGCGGGCGCAGACCGATCGACTGACACATCTGATCTTTAGAATTATAGAATATCACCCTTCCTGGAAACAGGAAGGGTTTTTTGTGCTGGATATTTTGTTCCTCGGTGATTATCTTCGTTGCTGGTTGCGGACCCAAGATATGGTGGAAGTTACAGATTCGCAGTTACACAATTCGTAAGGTTGTGTTGCGTAACGGTTCCGACCGACTCAAAATCCGGCGGGCCATAAACCCGTGGGGGTTCGATTCCCCCCTCCGGCATTTGATTGGAAACATCTCAAAAGAATTTTCGAGATACGGCCCGGAGTCCAAAGGCTCCGGGTGTGCCATTTTTGTGCCTTCCTGTTTGACTTTCCCATAAGACAACGAATTGATTGCCGATCTCAGATGCGCCTGGGCGGTGCGGGTGTACTGCGCGGTCGTCGATATATCGCGGTGACCCATCAGCTCCTTGACGCTACTTATCGGAGTGTTGCTAAACACCAGATGACTGGCGAATGTCCGCCGGAGATCATGCAGGGTAAAGTGATTCACGCCCGCCTCCTGTTCGATCTTCTTTAATGCCTTGCGCACATCCTTCAACTGACCGCCATCGATATTGCGAAAGACAAACTCGGGACCACTTACTCTTGAATCTCGGTGCTCAACGAGGGTCTCCTGCACGGCGTGTGACATGGGGATCGACCTGTTTCGATGGTTCTTAGTATTCCAATCCACCCGGTTAGTTACATTGATGCATTCACCATCGAAGTCTACATCCTGCCAGCGCAGATTGTAAAGTTCGCCGCTCCTAAGTCCAGTGTTGATTGCAGTCACGATCAGCGGGCGCAACCTACCGGAAGCCCTAATCACACGATCTATTTCGTCAGCATCGAGAAATGTTTCATGCTGTTCATTCTGCTTGAATGCGCTGACGCCCTTTGCTGGATTTTCCGACAGGTACTTCCAGACAACCGCTCTGCTAAAGATTGCGCGGAGGTGCCTGAGATCCTTATTCACGGTCGCTGGCCTGACGGTCTCGCGCCGCGAGTTCATGAATATCTCGACATCAACGGTTGTTATGGAATGGAGTAGCCGGTCGCCCCAGAGGGGAAGAAGAACCGCATTGCAGGTGTACCAATAGCCTTCATGAGTTCTCTCGGTGTGTTTAGACTTTGTGATCTCGAGGTACTCTGTGCAGAAATCGCCGAAGGTAATCTTGGGCCTGTCGAAGATCCCGAATCCATTTAGGGCGATTTGGACTTCAAGTCGTTTTACGACTGCCCGAGCTTCCTCCAGCGTCGTTACTCCGAGCGGCTTACGTTTTCTTCGTCCGTCTATTCTGAAGTCACCATAATAATTCTTGCTGCCTTTTCGCTTATAGATTCTGATCATTAATTTTCTGTTATTCGTTTAGTGGATTTTGAACAGTTTGACTGCAGCCAGTCCTGAATTTGTTCGCTGTCAAATCTGATCAGAATGCCAATCTTGATGAATGGTATTTTGTGTCTCTGTATTCGCTTGTAAATGAAGCTTTCGCTCACGCCCAAGCGGTGAGCAAGTTCGTGAACGTTCATGAGTTGTTCTACTGAGTTAAAATTCGGTTTCAAGGCTATACTCCTCGGGTGACATGAATTAAGTCTGTCAAATATCTGGCCCTCCTCCTATGGAGGACGAGATAATGTTCTTGATTCGCGTCTGCGCTTCTTGGGTCCGAAGCGCTTAAGACTAGGATCTTTGTTTCAAACGGCTGTTAGCTGCTTTCCTTCTTTTCAGCTGTTGTCCGTTTGTGCCTTGATGACCTGTGACCCAGCATCTTGGACCAGATGTTACTTCAACTGCGTCCATTTGTTAATAGGCGCAAACGGTCAGGACCAACAAGGAAGCTTGTGAACTTTTTTTCGCCGCAATTTTTAAAGCAATCGGACTTTTGCTGCAAAACAAGTTGCCTACATGGCTCGAGTTGATATATTTACCCGACCATCGGAAGATATCAACAAACTTGCAACTGATTCTGAACGCGAATGCTCAAAGATTTCTGGCCGTCGTTTTTCGAAAAGCTCGACTCCGATCCCACCAGCGCCGGAAACGAATTCTGCCGTCAGGCGATGGGTTACATGAACCAGTTTAAGCCGCAGTTTTTGCGCTACTTCCATCCTCAAGAGCAAGAAGATATCAAGCAAGAAATTTGCCTTCACTTCATCGACAATAATCTACGCGTCCTACGGCAGTACCAGCCCAAGGACCGTGACTTCGGCGCCTGGTTCTATGTCTCTGCGCACAACAAGGTTCGAGATATTCTCCGAAAGAGAAAACGACAAGTCTCGACATTGGAGTTGACAAATGATGAACGGGAAGTATCAAACGCCGGCACAATGGCAAAGACGGCAAACCCCGATTCGACCCATGAAGCTCGCGACCTATTGCAGACAGTAAACAAGCTCGTTCAGTCCATGGACAAATACTGCCAACTTCTCATCAGAATGAGCGGAGACGAATTCAAACCGGCCGAGATGGCGAGGATTCTCCGCTGGCCCAAAGAAAGGGCTAAGAAGATTTCCGACGATTTAAGTTACTGCCGCGAAAAACTCCTCAAAATGTTGAATGGCCAGGATTTGGCTATCCAGGAGGATGCGTGATACAAATAAATTTCGATGCCGGGTTTCCGAAATCTCATTGCGCTGACGTTATGACTTATGTCGAAAGGTGTATTTGCCGGGTGTCGGCAAAGATGAAAGGTATCAAGTTGCGTTCTTTATTGGAGACAGAACGTGCCCGGTGAAAAGAGGCGCCAGCCGATTGGCGATGGCGACGAATTGACTCGGCTCATTCGTGAGGCCGGTCTGGTCGGAGATACGACCTACCAACGGCCTTCAGACGATACGGTTCGCGCATATCTTCTCGGTAACGCCACTGCAAATCAAAAGCACGAAGTTAGAGCAGCACTGATCGCGTCCTCGGAGTTCAGAAATGAAATCGCCCAACTTGCGGAAGAACTTGAAAAATTTCCCGCCGGACTATTCACCGAATCGACGTCGCCGGAAGTACAAAGCAGTCCACTCGCCATGAAGCGGCGAGCCAAACTAGAGGGCTCGTTTGTCGACAAAATATTAGGGTGGCTAAACCGATTTCTGGCGCCACTTAGCTCACCTCAATGGGCAACGGCCGGAGCCGCCGCTGTGGTCTTGCTTACGGTCTCCTTAACGTACCTTATGCGCGGAGGAGATTATATCGACGTGCAACCATACTTGGTCTCGAACTCCGTCGAAACAGAAGTCTTGCGCAGCATCAAACCGCGCAGTACGAACCAAACACAGTCTCAAGGATTCCCAACATCAAGCGACGCAGCAATGGACGCATTCCGTGGCATATTGGAGTACCAAAGCGGGCAGTTCACTGTTCAACCGAACGACCGTCTTGTTCGCACTGACGGCGACCGGCAGGTATCTCTAAGAATTACCGGACGCGAGAATACTGAAACAGTATTTGGAGCAATGCTTGGTGCAGGGACTACAGCTTCAGCAGCCAACCTCGAAGCATGGATTCTAATCCTCCCAGATCGCGCTCTTTACCGAGTTCCAATGACCAGCGATGCAGTCGGCGTGAAACTTGAAAGCTCACCGAGCCAACAATTCGTTGTTGCGCTAACGTGGCAAATCTCCGATCTTCACTACAGCACAATCGCAAGTTCCAATTAACCAAAAGCGTTTTCAGGAGCCTTATGTTCACCAAAGCTATGGCCACATCTCTTTTTCTATTCTTTGCTATCGCTGTCTGTTTGTCTGCCTCCGCTCAAGTTGACTCCCCCGCTGACTGGGCAGCTCTGCTTAAGCAATCTGACGCCCTTAACAAAGCCAGAAATGTCGATTCAGCATTCGTTCTGGCCAAGAAAGCTGTGGAAGCCGCTCGCACAGCCAATGGCGACAGAGATTCGAGTGTGGCAATGTCGCTGCACAAAGTCTCGGCGATTGCCTGGCAGCTGTATCTTCCCGAAACAGACTCGCTCTTCAGGCTTGCCCTTACGGCCTGGAACAAAGTTGAAAACGCCAACCAACTGGAACGTGCAAAGACTTTGAGTAATTATGGTGGAAGTTTAGCTACTACACCGCCTTATCTCAATGGAATTCCGATTCTCAACGAGTGTCTGGCAATCAGGAAACGGCTGCTCCCTCCTGACAACGTTGATATTGCGCGAACGGAGATAAAGCTCGCGCAGGCGCTTGTGAACGCGGGGCGACCGGGAGAAGCAATAGCCTATTGCGATGACGCCACCAAGATTGTCGAAAACGTTCCAAATGCGACGCCGCTGCAGAAGAGAGAGCCCCACAACATTGCCGGCATGTCTTTCTTGATGATGGGTCAGTTTGACCGTGCAGAACTGTCTTATCGAAGCGCACTGGACATTTCAATCGAGGCTAACGATTCAAGTTGGGTGGCGATTTACATGTCGAAACTTGCAGCAGTTTTCGCCAGCACCAAGCGATACGAGTCAGCAGATTCGATATGCCGAGCAGGGTTAGAATATTTAGGAAATTTGGATTCGACGTCACAGGACAGGACGCGTTGGGCAGCTATCTCCGAACTTCATAACAGCCGAGGATTGGCGTTATGGCAGTCCAAGAAATTTGAACAGGCAGAATCCAGTTTTGTCAATGCCCTGAAAATCAAGCAATCTAAAATTGCCAGTGCCGACAAAGGCGAAATACTGCGCATTCAATACACTCTCGCCAATCTTTATCGCGACTCGCGGAAGCTAGCCGCTGCCGAATCACTCTATGTTGAGGTCCTCAAGAAACGCAGAGAAATTCTCGGCGACTCGCATCGCGATATTGCCTACAGCCTTTACTCGCTTGGCCGGCTTTATGTCATTCAAGGGCGAGTTGACGAAGCCTTTGACACTACATTTGCCGCGTGTCTGATGCGCGCCGACATAATTGATCGCCAGGCAGCGGTATTGTCGGAGACCGACCTGCTGGATTATTCCAACCAGATTCGCGAAGCGGCCAATCAATGCCTTTCGATTGCCGCCGCCAATGAGTCAGTGAGAAAGAGTCGCGCTAATCAGATCGCCGAAGTCATTCTCCGCACAAAAGGATTCGTGTCCGACCACGTGTTTCGCATGGACTTCGAAGGAGGCAAGCCGGACGATAGCCGCGGCGCCAGACTCTTGGCATCTGTCAAGAGGAAGATCCCAAATTCGACCACGCTTCTCGAATACTTCCGTTACGGACACAGTGACTTCTCCGAAGGCGCCACTTCCGACAGCTCCAGATTTGCCTTTGCCGTACTTGTTCTCGTCGGCAATTCGAGTCCGACCATTGCGTTTCTGGGCACGAGCGACGAGACGGACAGTCTAGTAGTAGTCTATCAACAACACCTTTCGGCAGTCTCCGGACAGGGGCACTTGCCGACCGCTGCGCAAACAGAAGAGTTTGCGAAGCTGACCGGCAACATTTACCGGCTGGTGATCGCACCGGTAGTGCCTGCGCTCAAAACCCCGGCGTTGCTGATTTCGCCAGACGGATCTCTCAACAACATTGCATTCGGTACACTGGCGGACGAATCGGGAAAGTTCCTGGTAGAGTCGCACTCTCTTCACTATTTGAGTGCGGCCCGCGACATTGTGAGACCAAACAACGGCCGCAAGGGTGAAGAGAGTTTGGTGGCCTTTGCCGATCCGGACTTTAACGCGCCACCGGACCAGAGAATCAATCGCCCTGAGCTGGCCGCGGTCGGGACTGCACTGGCATCCGGTAAGACCAGCCCGCGGCGAGCCCTCGATGATTGTCTCTATACTCGCGGCATAACGGCGGACAGACTAACTAGTACGCGTCCTGAAGCCGCCGCCGTCTGCGCGAAATGGGAGTCGATCACAAAGAAGAAGAGCTTTCAGTACTTCGGCGCAATCGCCAGCGAGGATAATTTCAAGAGCAAGACGACCGCCGCTTCCGTCGTCTATGTCGCTACACACGGCTTCTACGTGGACAGCCTCTGCGCTTCCCAAGTTACCGACGCCGATGGCAAAGAGCGCAAAAGGAGCAGATCGGAGAAGATGCTTGCGCAATCCGGATTTCTTCTCTCGGGTGCTAACCGATTTGGCAAGGAGTCGGATGAAGCTGGAGTCGAAGATGGTGTTGTCTCGGCAGCAGAGATCGCCGAGATGAACTTCTCGCGCTCGCCGCTTGTTGTGCTTTCTGCGTGCGAATCGGCCTTGGGCAGGATCAGAAGCGGCGAGGGGGTTTACGGTTTACGTCGTGCGTTCCTGCTTGCGGGAGCGAGAACAGTATTGAGTGCACTGTGGAAGATCGATGATGAATCGACTGCGGAGATGATGAGTCAATTGTTCTCGTCTGACTCTGTCAACCTGCCGGAGCGGATTCGCTCTTTGCAGCTGGCCCAAATAGCGAAACAGCGTGCCGAGAATCGTCCGGTTCATCCTTACACTTGGGGTGCATTCATTGCCACCGGCGACTGGCGATAGCCCTTCGTCGGTTCACGCTCGATTGCCTTAGTCAAGAAGGCGCAGGCCTCGCGCGCGCTCCATTTCTTCCAATCGATTTCGTAGTTCATCCCGAAACCGATTGTCCCAGTATCTGCCGGTTGATAAGACTCGCGTGGATCGACGCATTGCCTTCCACTCGTCTGTGACTGCCTCGTAGCTGCTCTGGCCGGACCATAGCGCGACGTTACGGACCGAATAGGAATCACCTGTTCGAGCGAGTCGCTGTAGCTCCCCTTCAATAGATGCGATCGGTGTTGCTGAGCGGACTTGAACCCACTCTCCCGCTTCGTCTTGAATCCACACGATTGATTGGTTGGACAGTGCAAGTCTTATTCCGCCATCGCAATGGTGCGATGCGAATAAGACAACGCTAATTACGGCCATGGAGACCATAGCCCACGGTTTCCGGTGTGTTGACATAGGTTGCTCCCAGCTAATTCGTACTACCTACTCAACGCCAATCTAAAGCAGTTTTCGGACACTTTGATACGAAATTCCGCTCGTCAATTCCGAAAACGCCGGCCTGGAGTCGTTGGGTAGGATGAGAACGAACTAACCGGAGGAAGAAATCATGAATCCCGAAGATCTTTATCAAGTCCGCCAGGAGCCGTTTGACGGCGAAATGCTCGATGCCATGGTCGAATACATGATGTCAGGGCAGGAGGCGACATCGAAGTAAGGCTGTATAGTCAAAGGGCGGGTGCTTTACGGCGCGGCAGATAGAGGGGTCTGTCGCGCCTTATTATTTGCCGCCTAGGCATTCACCGCACCATCTACCCGAAAAAAGTCACAAAAACTTCCGGCCTCTTTCCGAAATCGCTCCGGCGCGGTCGTTGGGTAGGGCAGAACACAAACGCACTCTGAAAGGAAACAGTCATGAAATGGTTCACAACCCAGACCGATGAAGATCGCAGCCATGAGCGCATTATGGCGATCCTCGACTCAATCGACCCGGTCGAGCTGTTCGGCAGCAAACAGGTGATCGCATCGACCAACAATCCGTTAACCGCCAGTGAAACACGGGAGTAACCACCATGAACGCGCAAACAGCACTCGCCGCGCGTCGCATCGACGCTCAAAATCAGACACGAGCGAACATCATCAGGTTGACCCAGCCCATGAATGAGACCAGCACATCGCTTCATTATGAATTCCGCGAGATTCACTCGCCGCAAGAACTGGAGCAAGCCTTCCGTCTACGCTATCGGGTCTATCGTTCGTGTGAATTAAAACACTTCATCGCAGAGAATCCGCACGAGCTGGATATCGACATCTATGATATCCGCGCACTTCACTACGGACTATTCAATTGTGACAATGGCAGACAAGAACTCGTCGGCTGTGTCCGCGTGGTTACCGACCACGAAACGGCAACATCGCCGGCAGTTAGACTAATCACCGAAAGCTACGAAAAATTCCAACATATCTCCACCGAAGCGCCTCGCGAAGTGTTTCCAATGCTCAGCTATGTGCCATATCGCAAAGAAATCCTTGGTTTGTACTATGATCTGCAGAAGCACGGGGAAGAAGTGGTCGAGGCCAGCCGCATGGTCGTTGACCCACACCATCAGTTTAGAAGCCTTGGTGTTTTTCTGATTCAATCTGCCGCCGCTACGGTATTCGGAATAAACGGATATGCTCGTGTTATCGCATACACGTATCGCAGTGCGTCTCGATTCTATCGTCGCGCCGGTTTCGATCAGATTTCTGGTACCGAGTCATTTACTCTCGAGGGTGCAGGGGAGAAGCATTGCTGTTGTTTTGTAGCAACTCGTGAAAGTGCACCCCCTTCAGATAGAATCGTAATCGACCACTATGCTCACGACCTGCGCACAACCGGCAAGATTGAGATCTCTGTCGAGAAGGCAGCCCCTGTCGAAGTTGAGCCCACGCCTGCCGCAACAACGGCACCGTACTACGAATTCCGCGAAGTCACCGACTCCGCCGGTTTGGAAGAGCTCTTTCGCCTGCGCTATCGCTGCTTCCGCAAAAGCAAACTCGAAGGCTTCGTGCCGGAGAACGAACACGGACTGGACATAGATTGCTACGATCTGCGTGCCCGTCATTTCGGGCTGTACGAAAACAACGGATCGGGTGAGCGCCTTGTCGGCAATCATCGACATGTCACCGACCGGCAGCAGCCGGCAGCGGCCGCTATTCGCAAAATCGTCGCGACTAAACCCGAACTGCAACAGCGCGCATTGACAAAACCGGAGCACCCGTTTCCAGTGCTCAACTACTGGCCCGACAAGGAGCCGATCTTCGAGCTGTATCGCGAAGCCACGAATCGCGGCGAGCTAATGATCGAAGCCAGCCGCCTGGCGCTTGACCCTTCAATAAACTTGCTGGCCGTTGTGAACTTCATCTTCCAGGCGACGGTAGCAAGTGCCTTGGCAAACGGTGTAAGTAGAGGTGTCACGGCGATCAACTCGAATCGCAAACGCTATTATCACAGATACGGATTTGATACCAAAGAAAGTCTTCCAGACCGCTTCATCGAGCAGGCGCAGTCGGAAGGCTCGGTACTTGTGTGGAGCTTTGAAGCGACTGCAGCCTCGATGCAAGAGCAAATTGCGCGGCTGAAAAGCAAATACACGACCGACGGTCGTGTGCGCTTAATGGCAGCCCAAAATGATGAGGAGGGAAGATAAGATGAAGAAGCTGATTACGACGCTGGTTTTCATCACCGCCGCATACGCACTGCCGTTGATTGGCAGCCCCGGGCTCATCCTCGACTGGCGGATTGTCACGCTCATGCTTGCCGGCGCCGTCATGCTTCTGACACAGCCAGCGTTCAATTTCAAGGATGCATCGGCGCACAAGGTCGACGACCGCCTGTCGGTGATACTGATCCTCGGCGCCGGAGTCGTCTGCCAGATCCTTCCGGTGCTTGAGTGGGCATATGTTCGCCAACTGTCGCAAGGTATGCCCAGTACATTCGCAGTTGCCATTGGACTTTCGATGCTGATCGGCGGGCTCGCGTTTCGGATCTGGTCAATTCGCACATTGGGCAAATTCTTCACGGCGACAGTTCAGCGCGTCGAGGGGCATCGAGTGATCAAACACGGACCGTATGCCATCGTCCGCCACCCCAGCTACCTCGGCGCCTATGTCGCGATGCTCGGCAGCGCGGTCTTGCTGGAGGCGTACTTCAGCGTCGTGATCGGCGCAGTCGCAATCTGGCTGGTCTACCAATACCGCATTCGCTTCGAAGAACAACTTCTGGTGCGTGAATTCGGCGAAGAGTACCGGCAATTTATGGCTGATGCGCCGGCGTTGATCCCGGCCGTGCTCGGACGCCGCGTCGCCGAGGCGTGGAAGCGCTACATCGCGAAGCTGGAGCGGGTCGATGTCATGATGGACTAAGGCAAAGGCCCGCCCAACGGCAAAATCCTTTCAGAGTCGAAAGGGTGGGCAGGCGTCCCGTCGCAAGGCAGGACGACCAAAAACCCGGCGGAGGTCCGAGTGCTGGCACCGCCGGGTGATTATTTGGTAGAAGCGATTCGGTCTTTGAAATTGAGCCTCAACAACGTGTCGAGAAGAATGTGACTCGAGCAGAGAATTGAATTGTGTGGCAAAGCGTAATCTCTCATCTTCACTGCGAGATTTTCTCGGTCGAATTCCGAATTTCACTCCATAGTACCGTTTATGTGGGTAAGACGATCAAGCCATCTACTGTAGAATTTTGTGTGTTGGAGAAAAATACAATGACAAGAAACTTGTGGTCAAGCAGTGAAGATAAAATTGATCGAAGGATGAAATTCGTTGCTTATGCCGCCATAGCTGCGTTAGCAATGTTGGGAATGATCGTTGGTATGCCAACCCAATCTTCGGATATTATAAACCCCGATTCGACTCCTGTCTCCGACCATGTTGAACAGCGATATGGCCGGAAGGTACATCCATGTGGCCTTACTGGAAGTGTAAGAGAGCGAATAGCTGACTGTAATGAGACCAGAGTCACTCACGGTGGCTGGACTTGGCGCCTTGTTACCCGCGCGAACAGCGGCAACGAAGTCTGGATGGAACCCGAAGATACGATCCTGTGGGGTGACGCAATTTCGACAGTCGAACCTGCGATGAAAGGGCAAATGCCATACACTCGATCGCTAACGGCCTGCAGTTGTGATCTCGATGAAAATGGTCAACTCTGGTCCATGACATGGAACTTGCCGACTTCCGACGATTACGAGCGAGCGAACAAGTACGGAATTCGGGAGGTCCTTCCCAACATCTCCGATGAATTTTGGACAGAGACATCCTATTATATTCCGCCCCGAGTGCAGCCATGGACATGGGACAAAGAGCCGAATCGAGCAAGTATCTTCAGAGGGAGCGATGGCCTTATTGTCCGCGATGTTCCAGAACGCTTCCATCGTGTAAGATGTATAGGCCGTAAATAGCGATGTTACCAACAACCGTGTTCTCATGCTTATAATACCGTCGAGTCGTTGGAATAGCAGCTGGCCTTTAGTTCTTCAATTGATTATTTGGCGAAGCGCAATTTGAATTGACAAAATGGACATAGAAGAGTATCTTGGTGTCGCTTGCAACAGCACTCCAAGCAAAGACATAGTTTCAATTCAGGGAACGGGCAGATCGTTCGACCGGATCGATTACGAGGCGTTGTCTTGTCATCGTGCTATTTCATCTCGCCACCGCTCCCTATTGCAATAAAATACTGTCCAAAATTCCGAAATCGCCGTGTCCTGGCGTTTGGGTCATTAGTAACGAACGAAAACAACAAAATCCTCAATTTTCAGGAGCGTCTATGCACAATAGATTACGCCGGAAGAATCAACTCGCAATTGCCTCGAAAGGGCTCTTTGTCATCGCGAGTCTGGCCATCGCAGTCTGCCTGAGCTTGACTTGCCCTTTGGCATCGGCCGCCCCCGAGATTCCCTTGCCATTGGTAGATAGTAGTGACAAATCGCCGAATGCGGCTTGCTGTTTTGGGAATATCACAGACGATTTCAACGACGGGAGTCTTGGACCAATTTGGGTCGACCTTTCGACATGTGGCACAGCCAAGGAGCAAAGTGGCCAGCTGGTATTGGACAAGCAAGCTGGTTGCGCGGGAACCTCGTTCGTACAAGTCTACTCCGATCCTAGTCGTTACCAGTTATGCGGCGACTTTGACGTGCAAATCGACTTTGCCCTCATTGATTGGCCAGCACCAGTAATCGCAAGGTTCGTCACGTTTTCAGCGCGATCCATCGCCGACGGGTACGGTATGTCGATTGAACGATTTCAGAATGCGTTTACAGAGCCGTGCACTCCTTACTTGGAGCAGTATAAAGCGTGGGATGTCAACTCCAGCAACTGTGCCTCGACGATGATACCGACGTCAGACATGTCTGGGAAATTTCGAATTCAAAGAGTCGGCTCGACAATATCTTCCTTCTTCTGGAACGGATCGGGCTGGACTTTTGCGCGTAGCGCACCAGTTGAAACTGGTCCGATGTATTTGACAATGTATTCGGGAAGTAACGATGCCGGTAGTCATCAGGTTCGGATGGACAACTTGGTGATTCAGAGCGCCGCCCCTACCGATGTCGACAGCGACGGAGTGGCGGATTGCAGCGACAATTGCATATCTATCGCCAACCCCTCCCAATCCGACTGCGACAACGACGGCATCGGCGACGCTTGCGATTTCCTATCAGGTGATGCCGACAACAGCGGCGCAATCACAATCTCAGATGCGGTTTTGCTTATCAATTACATCTTCAGTGGCGGACCGGCGCCGTGCCCGCTCCGCAACGGCGACGCTGACTGCAGCGGCGCAGTGACCATCTCCGATGCAGTCTATCTAATCAACTACATCTTCGCCGGAGGACCGGCACCATGTTAGGGCGCTGTCTTGCGAATCCAATCAACCAAGGAGGAGTGTTCCTATGTTTAGAGTCATAGCCCCAATATGTCTCGCTGTTATCATCGTTAATTCGGCGATGGCACAGATCTACAATTCCAATTGGGATGCATCCTCCCATGTGTTTCCGGATTCTGCCTGCCCGGCCTGGGAACGATTTGATGCAACCAATCAAATCCCTTTCTTCCAAGGTGATTCGCTCGTATTGCAGACGACATTAAATATCCAGGACTTGTTCTTCCTCACGCGAGAACCCATTATATCCGTTCCGGACCCTTGGGTAATGGAATTTCGGATGCGGCTGGATTCAGGCGTGTCAAATGTGACTTATGCTGCGCCGATTGGAATAGGATTTGTTGCAAAACCTCTATACGGCAACTTCTTGTGGATCGATATCGACGAGATCCACTTGCTTTCGAACATTCAGGATGTCGCCGCGACTGCTACCGTTGACACTGACAACTCGTTTCATACCTATCGCATCGAAGTCAGCCAATCCGGTGCAATTGCCGTCTTTTATGATGGTGCACTTACGTTGAGTGGATCGGCATTCACAAATGGAGCATACTGGGAGCCGTACGCTCGTGTCGATTGGGGAGACATCAATGCTGACAGTAGGGGAGTCTCCAAATGGCTTTACTTCCGGCACAATGGCAATGCATCTCCGGCGGATACTGACGGAGACGGTATTACCGATGTATGCGACAACTGCCCCACAATTGAAAATTTGAATCAGTCCGATGGTGATTTTGATACTGTCGGTGATTCTTGCGACAACTGTCCTTCCATCGTCAATCCATCCCAGTCCGACTGCGACAACGACGGCATCGGCGATGCCTGCGACTTCTTATCAGGTGACGCCGACAATAGTGGCGTAATCACGATTTCGGATGCTGTCTATCTGATCAATTACATCTTCAGCGGAGGCCCCGCTCCATGTCCGCTTCTCAACGGCGATGCCGACTGCAGCGGCGCGGTGACCATCTCCGACGCAGTCTATCTAATCAACTACATCTTCGCCGGAGGACCGGCGCCATGTTAAGACATACTCACATTGATTCAGAATACAGGAGACAAAGTATGCTTTCGAAAATTCTATCGCTACTGGCGATATTAGTCCTCTTGTCGACATCGCTTTCTGCGCAGCCGGCATTCAATTCAATTTGGGATGGCGCGTCACAATTGTTACCGAGCGAGTCGTGTCCGCCGTGGACACTATTTCGTCAAAACAGCAATTCTGTTCCGGTATTACAGGGTGATAGCCTTGTCATTTCCACCACTTCCGCAAATGAGGAATGCAACTATCGCCAAAACGCAATAACGACCTCTGAGACTGACACCGTAATAATTCAGGCCCGGATGAAGTATGTCTCAGGTGCTGATGCACCAAACGTCACGGGTGCCGTTATCGGTTACAATAGCGATACCTGGGGAACGGAAGTCATCATAGGCAATGACATCGTGTATCTTTGGTTGGGGCTCGGTATCGTAGGTGCATCAATCGGCGTTGATACGGATGCCGCATTTCATGATTATGAGTTGAAGATCTACAGTGACACCATCTTTGTCTTTCACGACAATACCCTGATACTTTTAGGACCAACTCATACCCCCCAGTTTGTTCCATCAAACCAGGTGTTCTTTGGCGATGCGAGTTCAGGTGCCGCAGCGACAACAGAATGGATGTACCTAAAGCACAACGTTGCGCCTCCGGCAAGTGATTCCGATGGAGACACAATTCCTGATCTTTGCGACAACTGCCCACAGTTAGCAAATCCGGAACAAATAGATATCGATAACGACGGCATCGGTGATGTCTGCGACGGTTGTCCGACAGTCGCTGGCAATCAATGCTACAACGCCTCATGGAACGGCTCGTCGCAAGTCCTACCAAGCGCGGCTTGTCCGCCGTGGACACTGACTTCGATTGGTTCGCCTTCCCAGTCACTGCTTGGAGATACCCTTACCATAAGCTCTGCGCAACTTCTTGATAATATTCACTATGGTCAGTTCGACTTTGCGCTCACGATCCCCAGCCTATGGGTAATTGAGTTCACAATGCGATATGTTTCGGGATCAACTACCGCCTCGAATCAAGCTCCAGCTCAGATATTCTTTGCTAAGCAAGGGGTATTTCAAAACGTCCTGTGGATTGGGACTGACGAGTTGTTTCTCTGGTCGGCTGATCAAGTGCGTGGTCCATCAGCGTTTGTAGATACTGACAATTCATTTCATACTTATCGAATTGAAGTCGACAGCGCACTCGGACAAACCCGGGTTTATCACGACAACGTCCAAGTCCTCACTATGGCCCTTTGGACTGGAAGCAATCCCACCTGCTTGGCGCTTGGTGAGGGTTCGAGTTCAGGATACTCTACAACTAAGTGGGCAGCGTTTCGGCACAATGGATACTTCGTGCCCTTCGCCGATGCAGATGGCGACAGCATCGCCGATCATTGCGACAACTGCCCACAGATAGCTAACCCTACGCAAGTAGATGGTGACGGGGATCTCTGGGGAGCCGCCTGCGACTGTAATGACGCAAACGTGTTAGTGAACCCGGGCGCCACCGAGGCATGTAATAGTGTTGACGATAACTGTGATTTACTAATCGATGACGTAGTAAACTGCTCGGTATCTGACTGCGACACAGTACTGCTGGAGGTTTTTACTACAAACGTCCCCGTGCCTACATCGATTGCCGTCAGCCCTGGTGGCGCATATGGCAACTATATGTATGTCCTTAGCGGAACGACTCAAATCTACCGAGTCGATTCGCTTGGCAACGCTTCTTTGTTTGCTCAAGGACTATCAGGTGATGGCTGGATGATTTCACTAGCATTTGACAACACCTCAAACAAGGCATATGGAGGTTATTTGTATGCCTCCGTTGATTACTTTGGCGGTACTTGCTTGGCAGGTGTTGAGCGATTCTTGCCGGATGGCACTGCAGAGATATTTCTCGACGGCTGTCAGAACTCACCGTTGCTAATTGGCGAGAGTCATCTGACAATTGATGATCAGGGCTTCTTTGGTCATCGAATGCTGTTGGCTGATTTTGAAGCCGACGAATTCGGACGTTCACCCTCAACCGTAATTCAGGTCGCTCCGGCCGGCAATGGACTTCCATTCAATTCAGTCATGTTGCAGGGAATTACTGGACTCGATATAGACCGCTTTGGGAATTTTGGACACAATTTGCTTGCCTGCAATACTGGTGGCCTCCAATGGCGTCAGGGAGATAATAGTGTGTACAAGGTGCTCCAGAACGGCGCCTACTCGCTGCTTATCCCAGACCAAGGATTGGATTATCCCAACGGAATTCTAATTGACGCAGTGGGGACTTTTGGTGGCGATGCACTCGTTCACTACAGCAATCATAATCGGATCCTGACATTTGATGGTTCAGGACAATTGACACGGCGGTTTCATGTACCCGGCGGTCAGACAACCACAGGAGATCGGATGGATCAGGACCGATGGGGACACTTTGCATATGATATATTTATCACATCTCCGGACAATAACACGATCTACCGGCTTATTGCTCCAGTTGCCGCGGATTCAGATAGTGATGGCGTTGACAATCTCTGTGACAACTGTGCCCTGATCGCCAACCCATCCCAAGTTGACTGCGACAACGACGGCATCGGCGACGCCTGTGATTTCTTATCAGGCGATGCCGACAACAGCGGCGCAATCACGATCTCGGATGCCGTCTATTTGATCAATTACATCTTCAGTGGCGGACCAGCACCTTGTCCACTGCGCAACGGCGATGCCGATTGCAGCGGATCAGTTACAATCTCCGACGCAGTCTATCTTATCAACTACATCTTCGCCGGAGGACCGGCGCCATGCTAGTACTACAAACGGATCTCGCAAATACACAGAGAATGTCGGCAAGAAGAAATCAAATCCTCCGAGGGAGGTTGTTATGTCATGTTTAGTCAAGTCCTTATTGGCAGTGATAACCTTGTGTGCCGGTCTCACTTCTTCAGGCTGGTCAGACACTCGCCTTGGTGTCAATAACTCTAATGAGCCTGCTGGGACAAATCAATCGGCCGCTTCTCCAAGTGCGTGTCTGGCGCCACCATCAGGTATGGTCAACTGGTTGACCGGAGATCGCAATGCCAATGACACGGTTGGTTGCAACGATGCTACACTCTTCAATGGTGCATCTTTGGTCGCTGGTTATGTCGACTCGGCAATTGCATTCGACGGTATTGATGACTATGCGTATCTTGCGGACGAAGAAGTCAATGGTCTCCAGAATCTGACAATTGAATTCTGGGTGAATCTTAACGCAATGCCCGCGGGGCAAGTTGGCCGATTCGTCACTCTTCAGCCGGAGAAGGCAGTGATTCGTTACGACGGCGCAAACGGACCTGGACAGCTACATTTCTATATGAATATCGGCGGCACATTGCAGTCGATTAGAGTAAACAACACTCTTCAGACTGGGTCTTACCACCATGTTGCCGGCACCTACGACGGCGCAACTATGCGATTATACTACGACGGTACTGAAGTTGGCAGTCTGTCAGTTATCGGTACGGTTGGGAGTGGTAACGCCGTCTGGCTCAGCTTTCCCGGCTCCGAAGAAATGAACGGCATTCTTGATGAAGTCACTATCTATGATCGAAATCTCACGAGTGCAGAGATCATGTCCATTGCAAACGCAGGGAGTGAGGGCAAGTGCAAGGAGATAGCATACACGGATTCGGACCTAGACGGCATTCGAGACTGCCGGGACAATTGTCCTTTGGTAGCAAATCCGGCACAAGTCGATGTCGACGGTGATCTGTGGGGCGAAGCATGCGACTGTAACGACGCAAACGCAGCCATTAACCCCAACGCGATTGAGAAATGCGATGGCCTCGACAATAACTGCGACTTGGCGATTGATGATCCTTATTTCTGCGGAAACAGTACAACATGCCAAGGTATGGTACTGGAAGTCTTTGCCAATCACATCCCCGCGGTTGCGGGAATCGAGGTGAGCAGGGGAGGAGCCTACGGCAACTACATCTATTGCACGGGAAATTGGAGCAGCTACAATACTGGGAACTGTGACAGTATCTTTCGGGTCGATACTTTAGGCGTTTGGTCGTACTTCGGCAAGATTCCGCCGGGATCCGCCAACATCGCTGATCTTGTGTTCGACAACACTCCGAACAAGAAGTATGGTGGCTACCTTTACGCAATTGGTGACAACTCCGGTCTAATCCCTCCCAATCAAGGCGGAGTCTACCGAATCTATCCCGACGGAAGTTCTGAACTTCTGATGAATGGCCCACTCGTATCACCCTCTCCTGGACTTCTCGGAACATCGTGTGCCGTGATAGACGATATTGGACAGTTCGGAAATCAAATGATTCTCAACGATTTTGAAGCAGAAGACTACGGCTTTCTGTCCAACATCTTCGCCGTAGCGCCGAATGGCGGTGTTAGCTCTTGGAACAATACGATTCTGGGGGGTGCGTACACGATGGAACAAGATCACTTTGGGTCGTTCGGCAACGATATTTTGGTCGCGAATATTCAGTTCAGCCAATGGTGGCAGGGAGACAACGCAATCTACAGACTTGCACCCAATGGGACGAAGTCGTTGTTGATCCCTGACCAGGGGCAGGGTATTCCGATTGCTGTTCGAGTGGACGCCTTGGGCGGTTTTGACGGCAATTTGTTTGTTAATTACGCGAACGGCAAGATCATTGCATTCGATAGCGCAGGAGAAGAAGCATGGCGTGCGAACGGGCTAGGTATCACTTTGAACTGCATGGCTCAGGATTACTCGGGAGCTTTTGGGTATGACATGTTTCTCATTTCAGCGGCCGACAGCACAATCTACCGCGTGCGGCCTGCTGGTTCTGTTAACAGCGACTCCGATACGATTCCGGACCTGTGCGACAACTGCGATCTTGTCGCAAATCCCTCCCAAGCCGATTGCGACAATGATGGCATCGGCGATGCCTGCGACTTCTTGTCAGGTGATGCCGACAACAGCGGCGTCATTACAATCTCTGATGCAGTCCTTCTAATCAACTATATCTTCAGCGGCGGACCGGCACCGTGCCCGCTCCGCAACGGCGACGCCGACTGCAGCGGCGCGGTGACGATTTCCGATGCAGTCTATCTTATCAACTACATCTTCGCAGGGGGACCGGCACCATGTTAGGGCAAATTAGAATCAGCGAACTGCAAGGCTACCAAGAGCGTAGAGCGAAGCAAGCACGCGCCTCGGTGATTGGTGCATATCTCTTCTTGACAATCTTCAACGCATGTGTTTTCGGACAGACGTACAATTCGATTTGGGATGGCTCGAGTCAAACATTTCCCAACCAAGTATGCCCTCGATGGATGCTGTTAGATGAATCGGCGTCTTCCAATCCTGCATTTCTGGGTGACTCACTAATACTGACTACGATAAATAGCGCCGAGAACCTCTCCTACTCTCAATCGATGCCACTCTTTTTGCCGCAGGATTCTCTGGTCATTGAGTTTCGGTTACGAGTCGTTTCGCAATCTTCAAGCACATCGACGAGAGCCGGGGTTGGTGTACTGTTCGTCACCAATCCACAGCTTGGCAATACATTATGGATCGGGTCTGACGAAATCTTCCTTTGGTCCAATATCGACGTCAAGGGCATGAGCGTCTCTGTTGATACCGATCAAAGCGCTCACATTTATCGAATTGTCGTGTTATCAAACGGCAGCATAAGTGTGTACTATGATGGCACTAACGTTCTAACCGGAACAACCTTTTCAAATGGATCGTACTGGGGCAATGTCCTCGGACTTTATTGGGGTGATTTGACCGGAAGTGCTTATTCTATTCAGTATTGGGTGGATTTCAAGCACAATGCATACGCCTATGACCAAGATTCTGACTCGGACGCAATTTCCGATTCCTGCGATAATTGTCCCAGTGTACCAAATACTGGACAAGACGACGCTGATAGCGATGGTGTCGGCGATAGTTGTGATGAGTGCCCCGACTTTCCAGGAAGTGTTTGCCTAAACTCAATATGGAACGGCCTGGAACATCGACTTCCAAATGCCACTTGCCCACCATGGTCGGAAAACTTCAGTGCAAGTCCGGAGTCCCACTACTTACGAGGTGATACGCTTGTATTGGTAACAACAGATACAGCCGGCACTCTCGAGTACTTCCAATCAGCACCAGACATTGTGATACCTGACCCCCTTGTCATCGAAGCGAAAATGCGCTTTGTTGCGGGAAATTCAATCCCCGCAAGAGCTCCGGCGAGTTTGGTTTGCTCGTATGGTCTGAATACTGGGAACATTCTGTTCATTAAGCAGGACGAGATATTCCTTCTGTCTGAGTATTACATACAAGGTCCAACGATATCTGTGGATACGGACGATACATTCCACTCTTACCGAATGGTGATTCATGCAAGCCATGCAATTGAAGTTTATTACGACGACGTTCTCGTTCTTCAAGGAGCACTAACACCTGAGAACTCGTCTTGGGGTGTGACTCCATCGATTGCCTTTGGCGATGACACCTACCATGCTTACTGCACCTCCGAGTGGCTCTACGTGCGGCATAACGCTTTTCCATTCATTGACGATGATTCTGACGGCATAAGGAATCAATGCGACAACTGCGACCTCGTCGCCAACCCCTCCCAATTCGATTGCGACAACGACGGTATCGGTGATGCCTGCGACTTCCTGTCAGGTGATGCCGACAACAGCGGCGCAATCACAATCTCAGATGCGGTTTTGCTTATCAATTACATCTTCAGTGGCGGACCGGCACCATGCCCATTACGCAACGGCGATGCTGACTGTAGCGGCGCGGTAACTATTTCCGATGCCGTCTACCTTATCAACTACATCTTCGCCGGAGGACCGGCGCCGTGTTAGAGTGACCGCAATATTCACTTTGGGTGGGCGGATCTGAATTCTGCCCGACCGCGATGAGCGATACTCGTTGACGAATGCCGATGTCTGAAGTGGTTAACATAGCAATAGAAAGGATTGTAATGAAAACCAAGCTCCTTATTGGAATTGTGACTGCCCTGATTATGATTGGTGCGTTTACCAAAGATGCCTTGGCGCTGAATCTCCTCAATGGGAGCTTTGAAGAGCCTGCAGTTCCTCTGAACACGTATGAACCTGTTACTCCCACTTCATGGACTTGGGATGGCCCCAGCGGTGTTGTCTTTAACGGTACCGTTTTCAATCCAGTTGAGGGTAGCAACTGGCCCTCACCAATGGATGGGCAGCAGTTTGTCGATATCGGCAATACCTCGATACTCTCTTTGTCTCAGACATTTATCGTCACTCTTGCAGGCGCTTATCAATTCACGTGGTACGACAATGCTCATTCCAATGGTCTTACATCTCCATAGTCGGCGAGTATTATTGACAATTCCCTGCAGACAGTCATCGACACAAGTTTCGACGCTGCCCATGGTGGAGTTTGGCAACATCGAGTGGTCTCGCTCGACCTTTCGCCGGGCACGTACACACTCGTCTTTACAGCTGAAGGGGTGCCTCAAGGCTACGACACGTTGATCGACCGTGTTATACTTGGCTTCATATGCGGTGACGCCGATGGCAGTGGCAGCGTGACAGTTTCTGACGTTATCTACTTGGTCAATTACATATTTGCGTCTGGCCCATCACCCCTCGATCCGTCCGCTGGTGACTTCAATTGTAGCGGAAGCACCAACATCTCCGATGCCGTGTATTTGATCAATTATATCTTCTCTGGAGGTGCAGCACCATGTGCGGCCTGTTAGTAACGGCACATATTGCGCAATAGAGCGTCGACGAGAAATCCGGTTGTGATACATGGCCTACTGATGGCATTAACACTAATCGCAACATCAGTATCCTCCACTGCATTTTCGGCCGACTCCCTCTGGGTCAAGATCGACGAAGGTCTGCACCACGCCCAGTTCACGGGTGTACCGGCATCGACCGTGGGAGACTCGCATATCGACGTCTTTCGCATTGACCCGAGATTGTATCAAGTCGAGGTCAAGATGATCTCACAGACAGAGGATTACAGTCTGACCGCGCAAGAATGGTGCCGGAAGTATGATCTGCTGGTTGCGATCAACGCGGGCATGTTTCAGCAAGACTTTTCTACCCACGTCGGATACCTTCGGCACGATGGACACGTCAACTGCGCAAAAGGCACACCGAAGTATCTGTCGGCAGCCGCCTTCAATCCAGTCGATACGACACAACCGCCATTTCGCATCTTCGATCTCGATGTTACCCCACTCGACGAGGTGAAGGAGCGATATTGTACCGTCATTCAGAATTTGCGTTTAATCAAGCACCCTGGTCGCAACACATGGTCACAGCAGGACAAGATGTGGAGCGAGGCGGCATTGGGTGAAGACAAGCAAGGCAACATTCTCTTTATCTTCTCTCGCTCGCCATACTCGATGTATGACCTCAATCACATCTTGCTGAAATTGCCAATCGACCTGGTAGCCGCGCAACATCTCGAAGGCGGTCCGGAGGCGTCGCTCTATCTATCGCACAACGGGCATCTCATCGAGCGCATGGGAAGTTTTGAGACTTCTTTCATGCCATTCGATACCAACGAAAGATTCTGGCCATTGCCCAATGTCATTGGGATAAAGAAAAGGGGAACTGACTCGAATGATATACCGCCCGGAGATGATTGATCTCCGGGCGTCTTGCAGCAACCCTATTCAATGATCTCGGCCACCAGCCGGCCGTCGCCGGCGATAAACGAACCGATTTCCAGCGGCGAGTTAATCCGGCTGGAATCCAGTACAAGGTCGACGACAATCGAACCGGTGTTGACCGTTGCATAGAAGAACCGACGTCCACTGAAAGAGTTGAGGTGTTCGCCGCTGGCAATGACGTTTCCAACAACAATGGCAAGCGGCAAGTGCTTCAGCGCATGTGTCTGCGGATCAGCGATCTGAAACAGAGCCTGCTCACTGAAGCTTAATTCGGTCTCCGCCTCCACCAGCTCACCGCGATCAATCTTGAAATCGAACGACTCGGGACGTTGTCCCTGCGGAAACACGCGGAGCTTCGACGGATAGAACGAGACGGCTACCGGGACCACCTGCCGATTAAAGGTGGATCTTGCCCAGCGGTAACCCAACATCTCCGCAACGAGCAGGGACTTGCCGGGATCTTGTGGCGCCACAAAGCGACCGACACCGCAGAGATACGAGTCGGGGCTCGACGCAAATCCTGCCGGCGACACGAAGTTGCGGTTGTGCGCGGCATAGAATGGCAGCAAGAGAGCGCGTACGCGGCAATCGTCGTAGCCGTGCAAAATGCCAACTGCGCCCGCCGAATCCAGGTACTTGTGATAGGAGGAGTTGTTTCCCTGCCACGACTGTGACCATGGACTCTGCTCGAGCATTTTTGTCAGCTCCTCGGTTCTGATTTTCTCGTCGACACTGAACCCCAGATGCTCCCAACCGATTACGTTCCGGTACGTGTGCTGGCGCAAACGAAGTTGCCAGAACTGACGGAATTTCGAGGCTATCTGATAGGCTGTTGAAACGCTGAAAACAGACCGCAATGTTAATTTCATAATCACACCTCACATTCAAAAGTTTCTACGCAGACGGAGCGGGCGTACCCGCCCCGCGCTGCTATTGCACCCCCTTGCTTCTTTAGAAGAGTCCTTCGCACCGGGCGCACTTCAAGCCAGACCCCAATCGCAAAATCGAATGGGTCAACCACTGCGATCAAAAGTTCAGAGCACAGCCGACAACCGGCGACGTTTTCCGGGCACGGCAAAACCCGAAAGAGATTCGCCAAGACGCACGAATGTGCTGGTGGCTAAACTGTCTGGATTAGTCTAAGGGGAGAGAAGTGAGGTGCTTGAATCAGTCAACTACAACTGATTGTTGTTCAAGATTCCTCGCCGCTGCTCCAACCGCGACAGCCAGCCATGCCTATCCGCCTAACCCTTGGATACCAAGGGAAATCGGGCAGACGCGTCATATAAGCCATTTCCCGGCCGTAAACGACCTTCGGCTCATCTTGCGTTTTCGCATATGACTGACTCCTAGCAGTTGAAGTTTTGGACAAAAAATTGAACTACGACAAAAGTGCGCGAATAGTTCTGTGAAAGGATTACGCGATGATAATGATGGTTATCGGCGTTGTCAAGCAAAAAAAATGACACATGTGTATATTATCTTTTGAGATGCGATTAGGAATTTTATTTCGACGGCTTTGACCACAGGTGTAGAATTCTTAGGACCGCCAAGACGAGAACACGAATTGCAATGACCGAAGCAACACAAAGACAGCTGGGAGGCATTGGACAGAGTTGGACACTCAAGTGAGATTCCGATTGGCCGGCAAGGTAGCAAAGCAATTGGTTCTAATATTTGTTTCCGTACTGTTGCCCTCGATCGTCGCTACTGCAGAGGATCGACCTGTCGGCAATTCTGCTCAGGTTGTCAGTGCTCGAGACTCGTCTTTAACCGTGCGGCTCGCTATCGTGAGGTCTCGTGCGGACGGAACTCCGCTGGTTGTCATTGACAAGTCGGATCGAAAGCTCTCGTTCTTCCGTTCAGGAATATTGGACACCACATTCTCCGCAGAATTTGGGCGAGGGCGAACTGATGGGGATAAGGTCAAGGAGGGTGATTGGCGGACACCAGAGGGCGAGTTTCAGGTCTGCTACCGCAACTCCAGAAGCCGATTCTACAAAGCTCTCTTGCTTGATTATCCGCTTCCCGAAGATGCCGAACGCGGCCTTCGGGATGGTATCATCGAAAGTTCCGATTACCGGCGGATTATGGCCTCGCACGAAGCGGGGGAGATACCTGACCAATACACCGGACTGGGCGGTCTCATCGAAATTCACGGCCGCGGTGGAGTCGGCTTCGATTGGACGAGAGGATGCGTAGCAATCAACAACTCCGGAATCGACTATTTATTCGACCACACTCGAATCGGTACGAAGGTCGTCATCTCGGAGTAAGTACGCGAGTTCGCGCATGGCACAAGCAGTGAGTGTTCTGTCGTCAGGCGACACTAAGTAATGTCGAGCATCCGTTGAATTTCTGGAAGACCATACTCGGCTCGTCCAGTCAGTACCGTAAGGTTTGGAAGTATCGTCGCCTCGCCCTCACTGTGGGTATGTCCGCAGAGCACGATCATGTTCTTGTTCGGATGTTTTCTCATGAATCTTATCAATGGATCGCCAGAGGCAAACGAAGCAAAATGGGGGAGAAAGTCAGGGTTTGAAGTCTTGCCCTCATGCCAGCTTGCCTCGATAAAGGGCGGCACGTGAGTCAAGACGATCACATCGGAGTAACGCTCATGCGCAAGAGGAAGGAGTTCTTCGATATGATCCGAAGCTTGTCCAGCTAAGAATTGCATTGTCTCAAGTCGGCGAGCCTTGTCGGTCTCCGAAAGCCCGCTACCGCCCGCTAGCTGAAAATCGGTAATAGCAACATAGTCGTTAAGAATTACAGACGAATGCGCAAAGTCGCCGAATCTTCCATCCGCCCAGCCGTCGTGCCCGATCAGGCAGGTCTTTGCACTTAGTTCGACGATCCCTTCATCTGACAGATAATGTAGATGCTCCGACGTCCGAACCAACTTCGCGACGCGCCTGCGAACTTCCGCAACCGAACTGCCATAATAGTCGTGGTTTCCCAAAACGAAGTAGATCGGGCGATTCAGGCCTTGGTCAAGTGTGGTAAGATTAGATTCTAAGGTCGCCGCAGTGCCGATGTCGCCGCCAATCAGCACGCCGTCACCGCTGGAATCATTGATTGACTTGACAAGTGAGTTGATCTCTGCGTCAGTGACAAAATCGAGATGAATATCGGTCAGCCAGGCGAACTGCATAATCCTCTCCATCACGTGATGTCAGTTGGACTCGCGCAATTCAAACCAGGGAATGATCGTCGACAGAAATAAGCTCTTCATTGGGCACCACACTGATACTCTCGGTCGAAGCTTGTCCACGTTTCTGTGCATGACCGCGAATCGTACTTCCACCGAAACGTACGGAAGATTCGGCCACCAGTTGTTTCAACTGCTCGTTTTCCTAAAGCAGCTCTACTACCTTGGTGCTGGTCGCTTCCCGAACCGTGTCCCCCTGAAATCGCTTCTTGCCCGCCTCCAGGTACTCCTTGCTCCAACGGTAATCGAGATTGGCGACAATCCCTTCCCGGCGGTAGAGTTCGGCGATGTTGACCTCGCCGCGGAGACCCTCTATGACAATTCTGATCTTTTCCTCCGTCGAGAACCTCCGCCGTATCTGGCGACGGATCTCTTTGACAACGGCTTCCGGGTTTTGTTTGGACGATACCATGACCTAATCCTCTCTTGTGAATATCGTCGTTAAGAGCTGGCTCGCACTCCCTCCAGCGAGCCGGCGCCAAGCCCTAAACAATTAACCCAAACCGTACCCTAGCTCAAGCACCTCTTGTGTCCAGATTTAGTTGACGGCGAACAGTGATGAGGTCTGACACTAGGATTGGCGCCGTTTCCTGATTTATCTCTGCTTATCGAACAGCCAGGGTGCTGTGCGAAGCAGGAAGGATTTGTGCGTCAAGGCCGTATTCGAGTCTCCTTCTTCGGAGGCCTTCTGCAAGATCTTCATTCGGGCTTCCCAACATAGGCTGTCAGCCGCCACGGCCCTGTGGAACAAGCTCATTGCCGAAACGTCATCATTTAACTTCAGGTAACACATTCCCATGTGGAAGAGCAGGACCGGGTACTCTTCGCCCAAACGATCCTGCGCTTCCCGAAAATGTGGCAATGCCTCACTCGGTTGCAGACGATTTAGAAAGTACATCCCGGCGCTCAATTCACTAACAAACTTGACGTCACTGTGTATCACGTCGTGCGACATTTCAATCTTCATCTTCTTTCGCCAGACGACTGTAAGATCATCCCCATTAAATATTCCAATGGTATTGTATTTGTGCCTGAATTCGGAATGCAACATTAATGCCTGCTCCGCAGGAGCCGATGGCTTGTAGTTGGTTGAAAAGAGAATATAGTCGGGTTCTTGTGCAAGGAGATACTCAATGTTGAATCGCCGCTCCTTCCACGATGACGAGATACCATCCAGCACTTCAGGATTCCTGGCAATAAAAGCATCCGTTAAACCCAGTACATCGATGACTCTA
Source organism: uncultured Ignavibacteria bacterium (assembly GCA_964370935.1). Classification (GTDB taxonomy): domain Bacteria; phylum Zixibacteria; class MSB-5A5; order CAIYYT01; family CAIYYT01; genus JADJGC01. Next base: position 38,137 of record CAYJKI010000011.1, read on the forward strand.
TGTCCTAATAACTGGTAGCCGATCATCCCAATTGTAGATGCAGCAAGAGAGGCACCTGGAGCCATATACTGATTCAGCTTCTTTCCGATCTGCGCCATCTTGTCCGTAAGATTCTTTTCCGACTCAAGGTAGGTGGTCACATGTTCACGAGAGAGCATGTACGAGCTTAGGGAGACAGCCGTGACGCATAATAGCGTCAGGGAATAGACAAATCTGCGGTTCTTGAAAACAGCCGAATACAATTCGATAACTGAAACAACAAAGAGGGTATAAAGCAGCGGAACAACCGGAAGGAAAAAGCGATAGACCTTGAGCACATCGCCCCCAACAACGACAATGTAGACAATGTACATTGTCACGCACAAGTACAACAAGGAGTACCGGCGCCAGAGTCTCCTAACCATTAACATGGGAACCAGAACGATGACTCCGTACACACCGATCGTGCGGACGAAATGCCAAACGTATTCGAGTCCACTCCGAATATAGTATAGTCCAAGACCGCTCTTCGCAAAGTAAGGGTTGGGGAAAATGGAACCATAATAAATCAACTTAAACGCTAAAAAGGGAAGTAGCGGTATCGCATAGAATAACGAGAATAGAAGAGGAAACTTCTTTTCGTGAACAGTACGACTGAAGGCGATGACGCCGAAGAAAATAACTCCCTCTGGACGCAACAAGGAGGCGACAACCAAGAGCGAGGGCGTTAGCTTTGGCTTTCGATATTCTGCAACTACTGCCGCGAGCGCCATACATGCAAAGGCTGAAGTCTCGAGACTCGCGATTGACCAGTAGGGTAAGGACGGATTGCTCAAAACCAAGATGGCCAGGGCCAGAAAAAGAGGGATCGCTGGCTGATCAGTGTGCCGCTTGAGCAGCAGTAAAATCAAATAGAAAATGGTTCCGCCAGCGACTATACCAAACAGACGTGAAGTCATCAGGTAGTCCATGCCGAGCATATCTTTAAACAAAGCCAGCAAGATTACCCAGAGAAAGTTTGTGTAGCCCTCCACTTTCTCGCCGTGATTGTATACCAGGCCATCTCCAGACAGAAGATTGGCAGCATAGCGAAATGAAATGAAGGCATCATCCTGTGTGAAATCATAAGTGAAGCAGTTGTACCAGAATACTAACATGGCAGCAAACAAGATGACCAATATCCAACTTCTGGAAGTAGATTTCGGATCATTAGATTTGAGTTGCTGCATCAATTCTCTCTTCGTAGTTACAGCAATGCTGTATATCGTCAAACCAGTCTGGGGGCGAGGTCTTGGAAGCTAACATCCGCTTTGAGCGGTGGCAATCAATTTTTGGTTCCTCTCTTCCTCTGTCAGCTTTGACGGAATCTCACTGCGCAAACTAAAACCACTTGCGTTCTGGATTAGAGACTCTATATTGTATCTGGGAATAGGTCAAGTGTATTGGGAGTTTCCTAGCCCCCTCTCTCAATACTGACCTCTTCCCACTTTTTTTGTCTCATAGCTTCCTCCATCTTGTGTTCCCACGGAAACGGTCCGGCTCCTCCAACGAATGCACCAAACGTCAACAAAGGCGACAATAACAATTGCCAATCGACCTTTCGATTGCTATAATTGGACTCAAACAACGACTACATCATAGACAATCATCTTTGCGGACGTTCTCACACGGCAGGTAGGCGGACGAGCACCAATGGGAAGAGACAAGAGCGACAAAGGAGCGGAAGACGAACGGGTCTTGATCCTGTTTCTTCAGCATCCCGATGACCGGGACGCGTTCATGCCGTTCTTCCATATGTGCCACAAGCTCGCGGTCGGAAGCTTGGGCTATCTCCAAAGGCGCGGCTATCGCCTGCCCGTAGGTCCGCACAATTCATTTTCCAGCATTTCCGATCTCGCCATTGACATCCTCGGCACATTCCTGCGTTTCGAGAAGAGCGTGAAGTTTGGAGTAATCTTCAATTACTTCGCAAAGGAAGACATTTCGGATTTTGTCGATGTAGATCCGGCATTGGCGATGTCCAAATTTCGGGCGCTGCTTCTCGGCTATATCAGGAAAGAGCTCTTTCGCATCAACCAGCAGGAGTACCCCGAAGCCGCCGATCTGAAAACGCGATTGAACACGATTCTATCGGGAGAGAAGTATGCCTCCATATCGTTCAACGGCTGTTCCGACTTGATCTGCTTGGCCGTGATTCGCGATGTCGAGATGCGAGACAAACCCATCATCCCGCAGGAAAAGTTGGAATTCATCGCAGAAGAAGCGTACGTCACATCGCGGTCAATTGAAGAGTGGTGCGCCAAGATTTTCGCATTGCTGGCCTTGCGCGAAGAATATCTCCCTGCTATTCCGCGCCATCAGTTACTTGCGGCAGCCGTCAAGATATCGGGCACTCATCTTGAAATCGATGCGATGCCGCCTTCTGCATTGCCCGGACCGGAGCAGCTGTTACTCTCTTCAGACTTAGCGAAATTGCGTGAAGAAGTCGTTGAATTCGTGACCGTGGAGGTCATCAGTAGGTTCATCAAGCAGGGGAGAATTAGCAAAGACACGGGCGCTTGCTTTGAAAGAGCCGTCGACCTTTTCTTGGAGGACAAGTCCAATGGTGATCAAGTTGACTTATTGCCCAGCTACTTCCGCGAAACGATGCCCCAGTCGGAGCATAAACACTACTTGAAGCGCTACAAGTACGTCTTTGAGACAATCATGAGCCGGGCCGAAGAAGAATTTATCGATCGAATTAAAAAAAAGTTTCGATAAATCGGCGATTGAAATACTACTCTCGATAAGAGGAGGGTCAAAGGACTCATTATGCATCCGTTGCGCGAAGAACTTAACCGGTTTGTCGAAGGGCAAGAGACCGCCCAGTCGATACTTGCCCATATTCGCGATTGCGAGTTCTGCGGCCTTTACTGCGAGCGTTACGAATTATTGCTCTCCGAAATCGACTCCGCCGAGATTGTCAACCGCGAAGACCTTTCGGAGATTGCCTCAAGTATATTTACTGGAAAATCGTCACCGAATATCATTCATCTTTCGCCATTTCATCGCAGTCCTTTGCCTGGCCAACGCCTATTGGCAGCCGATGGCGAACGCACCAACGAACCGGTTTTGCAGAATCTCGCGACCTGGTTCTCGCAGGAGCAGGACATCGTCGTTCGCGTAATGCGCGATACCGAACACGCGGTCGATTTTCTGCAAGTAATTGCTCCGGACGAATCGCTGATGTCGCATGTTCTCATCGAGTCGGCCGATGCACACCTTACCTATGTCACTGATGGGCAAGGCAAGGTCGAATTTAAAATGCGACAAGTCGAGGACATTGCCTCAATCAAATGGCAAATCCGACTCCCTGAAGCCGTCTTCCGGTTGGACGCACTGACCTATGACCCAAATCGTGTCAAAAGCGAGACTGACACGATTCTCGAATCTCCCGGCGGTGATACGGTCAGCATCAAGTTGCAGGAGAAGACAGAAGGTAAGGAGATCATCGTGCGCGTGCTTGCGCTCGATGGTAATGCAGCGTATCAGCACGCTCGTGTGGCAATCACGTCCAAGAGCGGGACCGAGGTCAAGCCCGTCACACCGAGTGATACACTGAAATTCGCTCTTGTCGATGCTAACACCGAGATCGGAATTCGGATTTTCCAATAATATGGCACTCTCACCGGTCGAATTTGCTGCGGCATTTGAACGATTGCGCACACACGTAGGTGCAGCCTATACCGACGACAGCTCACTTCTCCAATTACTTGACTTCTGGCCGAAGGTCGCGCCCTTAACCAAGAATCCTGCATACTCCAGTTATGTCGCCGAGTATCTTACTTTTCTCGAGGCGGCACTCACAGACGATAATCTCCGCGACCTGTCGTTAGCAGAGCTTGCTAGTCTTGAGTCTCTCGGCAAAGATGTCGGAGCACGCGAGGCGCTGCTTCAACTGATAAGAAAGCAGACTGCTCGGCAGTGCTTTTTTGTCGGCAAATTGGACGAAGGCCTTGCCGCGTGCATGAGAATTACGCGGGAGGACGTGACAAATGAGAAGGGTGAGGATTCGACTGGCGGACTAAGCGAGTTTGAGACATTTCACGCATTCATCACGGCATTCAATGAAAAGTGGCAGGCGACAAAGAAGCTGCTTCAGGAACTTGCCGAGGAGTGGCAAGCAGAACGCGAATATGTTTCCACCGACAGAGTCTATTGCTTACTCGTTCAGAACAATGGCATAGGAGAAAGATCAAGAGGAAAACTACGCGCGTTGACCGGTACAGTGGAAGAGCGCGGACGCAGCGCGCAGAATGATGAAGTGACATTTGACAATCAGCTTCGTTCTTCCGATGATCCGATTGTCGGCGTCGCTTATCAGGCATTAGCGGCAACTCGGCGGTACTTAAGGTCGACTGGATACTCGCGCCTCGGCTCATCTTACTATCACGCTCACTTCGCAATAAACGACAAGCGTGCGGTCTACACCGGCGATTCGATCGGCGTCGCGACAGCCTTGTTAGCCTATGCCCAGCTCCTGCATACCGAAGCGTTGCGTCACGACCACCTGTTGCCCGGCGATGTGGCTTGTACGGGCGGCATTGACGAAGCCGGTACGATTACGCCTGTCAATGGCGGAAGCATCTCTGCCAAAGTCGAGCGGGCATTCTTCACGCACATCAAGTATCTCGCCCTGCCTTCCGGCAACGTCGCAGCGGCGCGACAACATCTGGATGCACTGCAATCGCGCTATCACGCGCGACAGCTGATATTACTCCCGATAGCCTCGCTTAGCGCCGCGGTCAATGACCACAACATCGTTCGTCCGGAGAGAGTATGCATTGGCGAGTTCGTTGCGAAGCAAGTAGTAAAATATTCGCGTATGACCAAAGTGCAGGCGCCGATGCTGATGGTAGTGTCATATTTGTTGTTGTGTCTCGTTGTTCCAAAGGCGTGGATATTGTTTGACTGGAACCCAAATATGTTGAAAGTCGAAGGCTCTCGGATCCGGGCTCTAAATATGAACCAGAATCTGCTTTGGGAGTACAATTTCCCCAGTGCCATTGCAGACGAAGCTGGTACGTGGAAGGTAACAAATATTGATGATGACATTAGAAACGAGGTCATCATATTACCTAATTTAAGTCGACCATCAGCTATTAGCGGATACCTGTTTGTCTTCAACGACAATGGCGATTCGCTATTTGCCGTGGATTGCACAATTCGTAAGGGATATCCTGTGGGCACGGTTGATGTAGGATTGCCGATGCCGCTGGAATCAGGTTTGGTCCAAGTCGGCAAGTATCAGGGCGAGAACATTATCATCTCATGCCAAACTGCACAAAGCCCAGCTCGCGCCTACATCTCCTTTTGGAGCCGTAGTGGGCAACTGATTGGGCGATACATCAATTCGGGCTATGCGAGTCCATATATCCTGGACGATATCGATGGAGATGGAAGTGAAGAAGCAGTTTTTGCCGGTATTAACAATCGATTGAATTGTCCAGTAGTCTTCGTCATCGATCCTGCAACAGCCCGAGGTGTTTCGCCACCTTACGGATTCTATGATGGCCTCGACCTCTCAAGTGTCGAAAGAGGAACTCAAGAACACTATGTAATGTTGTATCCATCGGATCTCAACAAGTTCTCGGATGCTGCCGCATACTCCGCCATCGTCAATATCAAAGTACTAACCGGTGCCGTTTTGGCTGTCTACACTCGAGAAGTGTTTGCCAGTAGCAGTGCCACCGCCGGAATTGTATATAAATTCGACGAGTCGCTCACTCTGCAGAGTGCGATTTTCGATGATATTGCGAGCAATCGACTCATGCAAATGATCCGTGCGAATCTGCTTCCGAACATACCCAAAGAGACATATCTAGATACAGCAATTAACCGGGTTACCTACTACCGCAACGGTGAGTACATCACCGAAGGGCAACTGCGTCAGTCAAAAAGTCGAGCCAACAAATCTTCGGAAACCGCCAATTAATTTCGACAAATAGCCACTTCTCCGGCTACTCAATATCTGGTGATTGCGAGTGAACTGGCAAATCACCAGGCAGGAAGACCCTTTCTGTCGCAATCGTTCTCACAATAATCGGAGGAAAGTATGCAAACGTTGCCAACGGCACAACGGTGTACGGTAACATGTACAATTCTACTTGTACTGATGGGAGTACTGATTTGTCTCCCCGGATCTTCTGCTCAAGGAGCAGTGCTTCTTGATGAGCAATTCAACGCCGATGTAATTGCATCCGGAGACTGGATTGTCAGTGATGCTTCTATTGCCGTGGATGTCGCTAACGGTTGGCTCCGCATTGGCTCCGATGGTGAAGTTGATGACTTTGCCGACAAAACTGGCTCTTACCCGTTGCCACTTGTGATTGAGTGGCGAGAGAGAACATATGTTGGTGATCCGGGTACCGGCCCTTACTACACATTACCAAGGCTTGAGTTCTGGTTTGGGACGTCCAGTAACGATAGTTATCACATAATGTACTCTGGTGTCGACAACACTGGCCTCGGCGGCTGGCTCTTTGGCGGTTGGACTAATGTCCTTGAACTGGGACCCACAAATTGGAACCAGTGGAGGACAGTCAAGGCGGTCATTCGAAGTGACGGTGGAGAACTATTCGCAAAAGAAGATGGCCAGCTTAACTTTACGCATATTTTCTCGGCAACTTGGACAATACCAGATGTGATCCAACGATTTCGGCTCGGCCAGACCTCGGATGATGTGAGTGACTTCGACTATTTGCAAGTGACTACACAGGATTGTGCCACTCTCCCATTGGAGGAACACTTCTCTTCAGATGTCATTGGGTCGGGAAGCTGGAGCGTCAGTGATGCCTCTGTTTCCGTGGATGCCGAAAACGGCTGGCTTCGGATTGGGCCCGATGGAGCAGTTGATGACTTTGCCGAAAGGTGCGGCTCATTTCCGTTGCCGCTTGTTATAGAATGGCGCGAGAGGCTTGTGAGCGGAGGGCAAAACTATACACTACCAAACATGGGCTTCTTCTGGGGGCCAACGAACGAGCAAGCTGATTACATTACATATCTCCCCAACATCATAGATGGAAATAGATATGGATGGAGATTCGGAAATGAGTGGACCGATATACATACTTTGGGCCCAACCAGCGAAAACCAGTGGTTAACGGTCAAGGCGATAATACGTAGTGATGGTGGCGAGCTGTCCGCGAAAGCTGACGGTGATTCCATGTTTACCCCGATTGTGACCAAGGCATGGTCAATACCAAGTGAAATTGTGAGATTTCGACTTGTTCAACATTGGGATGCTATCTGTGAATATGACTATTTTCGCGCGAGCGCATTTGTTCCGGATGCGGACGGGGATGGCATTCCCGACGAAGAAGACAACTGTCCGCTCATTGCTAACGCCTCACAAACAGACTACGATGGTGACGGGATTGGAGACATCTGTGATATCGATGACGACAATGACGGCGTTGCCGACACTTTAGATAACTGTCCACTTGCTCAGAACGCTGATCAGACGGATTGGGATGGGGATGGCGTCGGCAATGAGTGTGATATGCTTACCAGCGTCTTTGTTGATATCAAGCCCGGCTCTTGCCCGAATCCTATTAACTCGCGTTCACAGGGGTCAAACTCTCAAGTTGAAGAAGCAGGTGAGAACGAAATAGTATTTGAGAAGCAAAAACCTGATCAGCCTCAGCCTAGCAAAGCCGTTCTGCCTGTAGCAATTCTAGGAACGGAAGATTTCGATGTTTCTAACATCGCCGTGTCGTCCCTTCGCCTTGAAGGTGTTCCAGCACTCCGCTGGGGATTGGAAGACGTCTCCTCTCCGGTAGCTGTTGGTGCGGATGTATGTGAGTGTACCGAGATTGGCATGGATGGATTACTCGACCTCACGCTCAAGTTTGACCGATCGGCTATTATAGAGGCACTGGGCGAAGTCTATGATGGTGACATCATTCCGCTTACAATCTCCGGTACATTAACGGACGGACGACCACTTACTGGCACGGATTGTGTAGTGATCATAGCCGGAAATGGCGGATCGAATGCGATGGTGGACGAATCAGTCTCTAGCACTCTTGCCAACTACCCCAACCCGTTCAATCCTTCGACCGACATCAGCTTCAGCCTTCCGAAATCTGGTCAGGTGAAGCTGGTCGTTTACAACATCCTTGGTGCCGAAGTGGCCACACTTGTCGATGAAGTGCGCTCGGCCGGAGTCCATCGCGTTACTTGGAATGGCGTCAACAGTTCAGGACAGCAAGTCGCATCAGGTATCTATCTCTACCGCCTGACTGCCGGCGATTTTGCGGCAACAAAGAAGATGCTGCTGCTGAAGTAGAAGATTACTCAAAAGAGGGGAGTGGGAAACGAGCAGGTCCGGCACACGCCGGGCCTGCTTCCATTTTGGTGTCAATGGGTGCAAGTAGTTACTTGTTCGGGCGAACAACTAACTGGGCCAAATGCCTGTAATCTCCTGTGAGGTGAAATCAAGTTAAGGTAAGAGGGCTCCTTCTATGATTGCATCATTATCATCTACAATCCATTACATTAAGACCAGCTTCTCTCATGCTGTCGCCGGCAAACTCGTGGGGATTGACTTGGAAGTGAAAGACATCAACAAGAAAACTGTTGGAGCGAGAGATAATGTTTTTGTAGTCAAGCACAGTCGATCTGGTCTAATAGCTCAGATCCTATTTCTGCCTCAACAAATCAAACGCCTCGTTGATTTTCTTCAATTGTTCTTCGCAAATACGCCTTGTATCAGCTGATATGTGGCCAAGTCTGTCTGGGTGATAGAGCAGGGACAAATCGCGATGTTTCGCTTTGATTTGAGCGGCAGTGGCATCTGCTGGAAGCTCTAGGGTGCGGAGAGCTTGGGTGCGTTCGTCGATTTCTTCATCGTCTTCGTCACTATTCTGGCTGTAATCTTCTTCGTTATCCTCCTCGTCGTCGGGCTCCGGCCGTGCGCGAGAGGAAGACTTGGACTTGGATTTTGGAAGGGACCAGCAAAAATCGTCGTCTCTAGCTGCCACACCCTGTCCCAGCATTGTATACAGCCTACTGTTGACTTGCTTGCGGTCAATATCACGTAGACCTTTCATTTTCAGTAGTCGAGCAATTTCCCTCGCTTTGATTGGCTCGTCCGACTTCTTAAGGATTTCAACAATCAATTGATCAAGATTTGCCATAGCCTTTCTCACCCAAACATCTAAAGTTTGTTCCCAAACTTAGTCGACTTACAGTTGTCGATTCCGGCGAGAGCACACCAGCTGCGCCAAGGAGGGCTCTCAATTGCCGTTTCTCACGTTCTCTCGAGTCGGAAGATCAAAGCCGAGTTCGCGTAGATAGGGGCTGGGCTGCATTTGCTTGCTCAGGATTGAGTCGACAGTCAATAGTTCAAGTTTGTATCTGCAACGCGTAATACCTACATAGAAGACTCGTCGCTCTTGTTCCAACTCATCGTCCGTCTCCGCTAGCTTGCTTGGCCAAATCCCGTCGTTCACCTCGAGCATAACGACATCGTCAAATTCCTTGCCCTTAGCTCTTAGCGCCGTCATGAGGTGGACTGGTTGCGAGAGTTCTGGATCGATCTCATCTTCGCTGCCAGACGAACTAATTGTCAGATTGTCCACCGCCGCTTCGATGTGGTCGACAAATCCCATGAAGTCGTCATCATATTTGGCAGCGTATTCGGACATATACAAAAATGGCGGATCTTTGTAGAAGACATCGTCATCGGCCTTTGAGTAATTCTGCTGCAACCCCAGGAAGTTTTGGCTGACTTCGTCGATCGCTTCGCTTACGGTCGCGGATTCGAGGACGTGCAAAATAGCGGAAGAAAACGCGGATTTAGTGGCTTCGGAGGTTGAACCCTTGAGTGTCCCGTCGTACGAATAGAGTTCCTTGACTCCATCCACTAGAGTACTCGGGCGTCGGGATACTAGATGCTTGAATAGATTGTCGGCTTCCGACTTCTTCAGTGGGTAGGTTTTGATCTTGTTGCAGCACCCGACAAGGAGGTCGGCGATCTCCTTTGAAGTTCGACGTTGATCCTTTGTCGCAATTGCCAGTAGCAGGTTTTTCAATTCTTCGAAAGCTCGACTTAGAAGAACATTGAGATCCTCCTTAGCGTAGAAGGTTATTTCTTCCGACGTTAACATGATTTGCAACGGAATCAGTTGACTCTTCTTGCGTCCGATGAGGGCCAATGCTTTCGGTTTCTTGGAAGCATGAGCCTTCCTGCAGAGCTCCAATAAGTGATTCAGGCTCGAAATGTGATTGGCAAAGCGCCTGATACTAATGGTCACATTTTCCTGCCGAAGCGATGTGACATTCTTTGCAACACGGTTATGATTATGCCGAATGAGCCGTTGTGATCGATCAAGGAGGTTCTTCGGTGATCGATAGTTTACGCTAAGAACATGGTACTCAAAATCGGTTCCGAAGTGCTTGTCGGGTTTGAGGATAAACGCGGGAGTTGCACCGCGCCATTCGCATCGTACTCAAACCTCACGACCTCCTGCATCTCGTCATGGCACCATTTCCACTGGTTCAAATACTCAAAATGTTCATCGTCGACGATTGTGAAACTTCCGTTAGGCAAACTTATCTGCTTGGACATGCTAATTCTCGCTTTCCTTTTGTGGTCCATCAATCTGTACTTGTTTACTTTGTCGTCTCGAACTCATTATCAATCTCCTTTACTAGCTCCCATCCATTAGGGTTCAGATAGTCGAAAATTTCAGTGGTTGCCTTGTTGCTGATGTACCATTGTTTCGAACCGCGCATGACTGGATAGAGCACTGATCCGGATTCAACCAAGCGTTTGCGAATCTTCAGACAGAGCTCATCCAGTTCAGGCCGGCGCTTGTAGTTCACGGCGCAGTAGACGCTCATCGGATAGCGGACGCCGCGGATGTAGTAGACCATCGGCCGATCAAATTTGCGGGACACTTCGTCGATAGCAGTGAGCTTCTCCATCCAGAAATCGACTGCCTCTGTCGGAACAAACTCTGACATTTTATCTTTCGTAACCCAGCAGTAACCCCATTTGAAATCGAGTTGACCGCGCAACTTGAGAGTCTGTGCTACGATGACAACCTCGTTACTCTTCAAACTCTCATAGGTTGGAATGACTCTTGGCTTATACGGCAATTGCTTTCTCCACTAAAATTTGACAGCGAATTTTCAGGCTTGATTAAAAAGCCCTGACATTGTTTTGTTGTCCTCTTGAACTCGAACTGACCTCGGATAAGGCTGTTGCCAACGGCTTCGATGCGATCGTGGCGCGTGAAGCTTCTGCTCGCAGTCGTGTGATTATTAGTCTCGCCCTACAAGCAGTTGACACGTTACAAAATGTCTCGCTTCTATTCCCGCAAGTCCGAGAAAAGCCCTTATTCTTGTCCCATACTTGTCTCCTTCAAAATTGGCTTCCCATGAACAGCCCCGAATACCCCCCCACACCTTCGCAACCCCTGTTATATGAAGAAGACATGACGAAGCTATTTCTACCGATTTACTCCGCAGATTTTTTCGGAAAATTCTTAAGTCGTTGCGGGACAAGGAGGGAGTTTCGAGATTTCTTTTCGTGTTCCTGCGAAAGAGGATAAAAATCAAACTGTATTTGCTGAGTGACAGATGCTGAATCGGTGGTTGGCTTGCGTTAGAATTGTGTTGAGCAATCTGCACAAGTGAAGGGAGTAGATACACGCTCCAGAGATCCGGTCAGCACTTAGATGCACCAAGCGAGTAACGAAAGTCAAGCTGCTGTATTGACCTTTGATGGTGCCCCATGGCTGACTTTCATTAGCTTTTTCGCCCTGTACGGTCCGTAAAGAGCTTTCAACTCGCTCCGGCTATATAACTGCCTCAGACCCTCATCAAAGTTTGAGACTAGCTCCTGCGAATTGGTATCCGAGATCTTGACAGCGAAACAACCGCAACGATGCTCAGCTTTACTACCTTCATAGATTGTGCCCAACACCCCAAGATCAAGGAGGTCTTTCCGTTGCCTAACGTAGGCAGATGCCGCAAAACCCAGATGCAAACTCCAAGCTCGGCTCGGAATGCTACAGATCCAAATGTCAGCCTTATCGTCTTTTTCCTCCTCATGGACGATTGCGCTGGCTGGAGATCCTTCGAGAAACTCCCTGGCGCAGTCGATGGATGGCAGTTTCACCCCGTTTGTTTTCGCGTAGGCAAGAAGTCCGAATAGCCTCTTCTGAGTCTTATAATCGGAGGACATTGAAGCAATTTCAGTGACATCACCGATCGATAACTGCATCGGTAGGCAACTGAAGGCCCCGCGTCCCTTGGACCTCGTGGGATCGTATTTCCCGATCTTCTCCAAGATTCTCCTCTCATTTTTTGTGAAATCGCCTTCATTGATTGAATTCGAGCATCCATTGTGCATTTCGTGAAGCCAATGCTGGGTGAACACGTCGACTTTTGTTGGACCGAAAGAGTAATTCTTGGACAAATAGTAGATCACTTGCCAAAGCGCATCATCAGTGCTAATCTCAGCATACAATCCATCGCGGAGTAGTCGGTTTACCGAATTGTGAAATTCAATTGCTTTGTCGTTGTTCAGTTGTGTCGTCGAATAGACAGCTGGAAGCGCGAGTCTTTCAGTCATGAAGATGCGATAAGCGCAATCGATTTGACCGCCCTTCGAGAGTCTGTAGTCAGGGCTCAGGGTTACCGGGTCGACTATGAAACTTCCATCACCGAACGGAAGCCTATCACTCTGAACATTGACGAGGATTTCAATTTGACCGCCCACAACATTAATGCCTTTGCTACCTAGTGTATCCTGCGCAAATCTCTCTATTTGATCAACACGATACGACTTGTCCAGGAAGTACACGATTCTAAACCCTCCCGACTTTGAACTTGTGTAGACCAACGGATTGCCGTCGAAGGCTTCCAGAACAAGACTGGCGCGAGCTTCAACAGAAGTCGCTGGATTATTGTGATTGTCTATGTCAATCATCAAGTATCTCAGGTAGAACTTAGGTTTCAGGGCAATAGTCTCTTCGCCAGCTAAATGTTGGAGGACAACTTTCGGGGACCACGCGTATGGGGCAGACATCCACTCGAGCTTGCCTGAATTTGAGAAACATCTCATCTTAAAATAGCCGAAGTCGCACTTGTCGTGAGTAAACATTTCTCTGCAGTACTCAAATTGAGCCTCACTAATCCCTAATCTTGCCAAAAGTTCTCTTGAGTCTTTTCTCAAACTTCCCATGTTGCCCCCATTTGTGGTGGTTTGCTCTGAACTGCTTCGTCAACCAACATTTGTATATCGAATAGTCTCCTGAGAGAGTAAGCACTTCTTACTTTCTACTATATATATCGTGCACTTACCTTGATTTACTTTCACGGAAAGACTGATTCACTGGAAGTTTCTTTGCAATTGACTACACTTCGGGAACGAAAATGCGAATTTACAAGACCTGACGTCACCATTCCGGTTCTTGTGTCCAATTCATGATCCTGAAAAGAATCAGAAGTTAATGTCAAGGTTTGCATACCAACTAGGAAACATGGGGAATACCGAGAAGCTCCGCTGGTCTCAAGCAAACTTCTATCTCCAAACCACATGTTCGAAGACCATGATCACACTCTCTCTTCCTCCTATATAAACTGTAGTAGATTTTCTGCTTCTTTTGGGTCATTCGCTGAGTCCGATGTTCGCACCATGCACGGTGAGAATCCCTTATTCATCCAAACTTGCATCACTCTGAAATCGTCAAGAGATGCATGGTGCAGTAATTAGGGCGGTTAGTCGCAACTGTGAATGAAGATCGCTTGCTCTCGTCTGTGCAACCTTTGAACTCAACGACGGTTTAGCTACTCGGCTGCTGTTGGCAAAACCTGACAGTCACGGATTGCCTTCGTGGACGTCACTCCTCCTGGGGCATCGCTGACCTGAGGCCGGTGGTCCGTTAGAAATAGCTCTGGGAGTGTCTACGAGCGGCGCTGAGGCGACAGGCTTTGCTCCTGGTGTTCTTTCACCTGACATCTGAGCAACGCCCAGGGTGCTCTAGAACCTATTTTCGATGGTAAGTCGGACGACTTGTGACCAATCGGACCATGGAGAGTGAATCGATGTGCGAAGAACATGCGGAACAAGTTTCACGAACTGATCGGAAGGGGAAACACAGCAATTGACAAAAGAGTCCATGATAGTTATTTTCTCAATGATACGGATTCTACGATTCTGGGAGACAATTTGAATCGTTTCTTGTTTTCACTAATGATGATGCTCGGACTCATCGCGGGAGTCTTGAATGCCAGCACCGCAAACAACTCATTGTCATCAATCAAAATGGACGCTGTAGCCCCCTTCACACCAAAAAGCTGTCTCGAGTCGAGGCTGGAAAGGCGGCTGGGGCATCGGGATTCAGTAAATTTGACGAGTTCCAATGCTCCCATTGATCCTGCCAAGCTGAGGTTAGCACATCCCCACACTCTGCCAGCTTTGCCAGCCGACAGCATGGATGACGCATATTGGGACAACAGCATGTCTCCTTGCATGGCAGGTTGTGACGGTCCGGTATACGCTGCTGCGACCTTCAATGGCTTGCTCGTGGTTGGTGGAGATTTTTCGGTCGCAGGTTGTGGACTGGCGAACAATATCGCCTCATGGGATGGCACTTCGTGGTCGCAGTTGGGATCGGGAGTGAATGGCTCCATCCACGCACTCACTGTGTACAACGGGAAACTAGTTGCGGGAGGCTCATTTACGACTGCGGGCGGTGCGCCAGCTGGCCGAATTGCATCATGGGACGGAAGCAGTTGGTCAACATTGGGGTCAGGAATGGAAGAAGAATTTGCTTTCGTTTATGCTCTGACCGAATACGAAGGGAAACTGATCTCAGGTGGTTCATTCGGCACTACAGGAGGTGTGCATACGAGTTGCATAGCAGCTTGGGACGGCATCAGTTGGTCACCTTTGGAGTCAGGAGTGAATAACACTGTAGAAGCTTTGACTGTATTCGACGGGAAGCTGATAGCGGCTGGTGCTTTCACGTCAGCGGGCACGGTAGAGGCAAATTCCATTGCCTCATGGGATGGCAGCAATTGGTCCCCGCTGAGTTCAGGGATGGGAGCCGAGGGTTTTTTTGGAACGCCAGTTCAGTGCTTGACAGTCTACAGCGGAAAGCTGATAGCGGGTGGCGTATTCACAACGGCTGGCAGCGTTGATGCCAATTTCATTGCATCGTGGGACGGTTTCAGCTGGTCGCCTTTGGGTTCGGGTTTGTATGACCATGCGGAAGCCCTAACCGTGTATGATGGTAAACTAATAGCTGGAGGTTGGTTTAATTCAGCAGGTGGTACGGAAGCGAGACACATAGCTTCATGGGATGGCAGCAACTGGACGCAATTGGATTCTGGAATTAGCTTTTATGGCACTCTGTACGCCCTCACAGTGTACGGCAGCTATTTGGTGGCCGGCGGTGAATTTCACACGGCAGGAATCGTTGGGGTAGACAACACGGCGTTATGGAATGGGTCCAGCTGGTCATCGTTGGGATCAGGAATAAATGGCGGTATTGGTGCCACAGCTGTATATGGCGAGAAGCTAGTGGTAGGTGGCGACTTCACAACGGCAGGTGGTACAGTGGCGAATTGTGTTGCGGCCTGGGATGGGAGTAGCTGGTCAACGTTGGGTTCTGGTATGGACAGTCGACCGTACTATTCGAGTCCCCTTGTCCTTGACCTTGTCGTATATGATGGAAAGTTGATAGCCGGAGGGTGGTTCACCAGAGCAGGTGGTGTTCCGACCTACTCCATAGCTTCCTGGGATGGCAGCAATTGGTCGTCGTTGGGATCGGGTATGAATAGGGTCTATGCCCTGGCAGTATATGACGGGAAACTGGTGGCAGGTGGCAGTTTTGTCACTGCAGGCGGCGTACCTGCGAATAGGATTGCGGCTTGGAACGGTTCCAGTTGGTCACCCCTTGATTCTGGGATAGGTTATGGCACCGTCCTGTCCCTCACCGTTTACGACGGGAAGCTGATTGCTGGGGGTGATTTCCTGACGGCCGGTAGCGGTGCTGCGAACTATATAGCGTCCTGGGACGGCAGTAGTTGGTCGGCCTTGGGTGCTGGTACGAATGGCGTAGTTTCGTCCTTAGACGTCTTTAATAACGAGCTAATCGCTGGAGGTTCGTTCAGCGAGGCGGGGAATATTCAGGCTAGCTGTATTGCTGCGTGGAATGGGAGCCATTGGTCGGAGTTAGCGTCAGGAGTGGACGGGGAATTGGCTTCTGTCTATGCTCTGACCGTTTACGACGGGAATCTAATAGCGGGAGGTTGGTTCACAGCAGCCGGTGGGTCACCTGCTAACAGCGTCGCCATTTGGGATGGCGCGGCATGGTCGCCGTTGGGGTCAGGAATAGGGGGTGAATACGTCTTCGTCAATGCGCTTGGTGCTTATCATGGACAATTGATTGTAGGTGGCGCTTTCACCACGGCAGGTCGTAGGGTCTCTGTACGCCTCGCACAATGGCTCAAGAGATCTTATGTCTGCGGCGATGCCGATGTCGACGGCGACGCAACGATAGCCGATGTTGTTTACCTAGTAAACTACATCTTCGCAAGCGGGCCAGCGCCCAATCCGTTGAATTCTGGTGATACAGATTGTGACGGAGTCGTCACAATTGCCGATGTAGTACTTCTCGTAAACTACATTTTTGCAGGCGGTGCAGCACCATGCTCAGCGTGTCCGTAAGATTGGAATAATGATCAATACAATTTGGACCGCGAGTCAGCAGTGGCTTGCGGTCTCATTTTGATCCAGATCTCGGGAAATTTGTGGTGTTCAGAGTGTTTTACGCAATAGTACCACCTAACTTAGTTATTGCGCCGCACTACTAAGTAGCCCATTTTATTGGCACTTTAAGGGGTTGATTCTTGACCAAAAAAGGAAGGAAATGCGACTGCCAAAGTGGCATGACTATGATTTAACACAACGAAGTCGACTAGTGCTTTCCTCAACTATGATTTGAAGTCATCAATGTGCGTGACGTCAATAATGTCACCCGATTTGATCTTGTGATCTGTCTCAATGAGTTGAGGCGGTCATTTCTCGACGGCAATGCAGCAAAAGATCCCATTTTGGTGCAGCATATTCACGAGTCATATTCTGCACAAGTGAACTAACCGGTCTACTTGATTGTGGAGGCAAACTACAAATTACCGCAGGACTTAACAAATGTCAAGATCAGCTAAGAAAGGGAATTCGTTGGCAGAGTATGGTTTGGCAGTGTCATCTTGGCATTAAAAGTCTTCGCGTACCGGCACTTGATCGAAAGTCTGGATGGGTTGATTCGGTATTATATTGCTTGCCGTCTCGACGAAAGACGACCGGCTCTAATACATTGGAAAAGGTGACGACCGTCAACGCGGCCCACAGCCTGACTACTTGCTCAGCAACATTGCCCACGTCGTTGTGAAATCACCAATTTGCAGGCGATAGTAGTAGACCCCGGAAGCAACATCCCGGCGCAGGTCGTCAGTACCATTCCATTCCACATGACAAAAGTTGGCGTTGTAATTGCCGGAACACAACGTCCTGACCTCCTTTCCGAGAACGTTCAAGATTGTCACTCTTACCGTAGCCGCGTCGAGCAGGTGGAATTCGATTGTGGTCGTGAGATTGAGTGGGTTTGGACAGTTCTGATCAAGTTTTCTTGGAGGCGAAAACTCTCGGGTTCAAGTCACAAACCTAGTGAATGCTTTAGGAAAGAATCGGAAGCGCTGGGGATCCGGCAAGTGATGCACCGTCATACGTGTACGCACACTGCCGGCGCGGAGACCATTAAGCACATGATAATCATCTGCAGAGAGGCAAACGGTTGAATCTTCTACTTCGGACTCTCACTCAACCGACCCGGTGTCGCCGCCAATGTGAACATACGGTGACCAGAAATAGGGGTGGCGATAGAGTCGACGCGGCGACTGGATCATTGCGCGTTGCGCCTGCGCCAGTGCATTAGTCGCAGACGATTGGTTGTGCAGAACTTCGTAGAATGCGCGAGTCATGTCCACAGTACTGCGATCATCAACATTCCATAAGGTAGCGATGACTTCTTTGGCTCCTGCTGCCAGGAAGGAACGCGCGAGACTGTAGACGCCCTCACCGCGATATTGGGTTCCCGATGCAGTTTCGCAGGCAGACAGAAACACTGTTGCTCCATCCAGCCGTAATTTCGCAATCTCCGCGGCTTTGAGCAGTCCGTCCTGGTTCAATGCCGGATTCGCAGTCAACAGCAGCGTGGAAAATTCAGGATTCTCGGAATTGACAAGACCGTGAGTTGCGAAGTGAATTAACGAATAGTCGTCTGCGACTCTGGACGTAAGCGATTGTTTGTCAGCTCCGGACCCTGACAGGGTCGTTATGTCATCTGACCCGAAGATCGATTTTATGGTGAGCATTTCCTCGCGGGCGAAATTCAACGGTCGAAGCTCCGAGAAATGTCCGAAGTAAAGTGCTGCTGTCTGCTGAGTCAGTGAATCAATGATAGGGTCGCCAACCGCAAGAACCTTCACTGCGGAACTGCTGGAAGCGCTACTCGGTGCGAGGAGCCGGGAAACCTCAATTGACGGCACTGTTGACAAGTCGAACTCTTCAACTAAGTATTTGCCGCTTTCTGTCAGCAGGGCACAGAAGGGAATACTGTTGAGCGGAAAGGTCGGTACTATCGTCAGTTGCCGGATGTTCTCTTGTTTCAGGAAGTAAAAGGGAATCATAGTTCGGCCAAGCTCCGCGCCGCACTCCATAATTGTGTTTGACGGAGTGCTGCCGAGAGGGTAGTTCGAAACTGCTAATGCAAACGACTCGCACAGTAACCGGAGCGAATCAGGAGAGATGGAAAATGGCATGAAGAACACCGTGTCCGTCGCGACGACAAAAACGCCGGCTCCGAATTCGCTGACATAATACTCAAGGAAGACGTGCCCTGGCGAAGTTGTCGAGCGCGGTGAAACTCCCGAGTCGGCCGACTCACGGTCCGAGTCCAGTTTGTGCCCGGGACCGTGATTCGAGTTTAGTTGCACAATCCGCAGTGAATCGGCGGGAGAATTGCGGAACACAGCTTTTAGACTACGAATTTCGCGGTCGTCGACAGTCTCGTTAGGGTGCTTGAGAGCAAGACTCGGCGTGGTCTTTGATTCAGATTCGGCGCGATTAATGACTCTGACGAGAGATTGCGACTTGCTTCGCTCCAGAGCCCACAACGCGGAGTCGAGATGCGCTTGATTTGAGAGTGTTTCGAATTGCTCGAGGTAGATTTTCACCAACAGATCATACATTCCAATCTTGTCGGATAGATAGCCGACCGCCAGGTCGGGCTCCAATACCAAATCCCTGTTGCTTTCAAGCGTGTCGATACATCCGAGGGCAAGTTGTTTCGCGGAGTGCTTGTCGTCCTGCAAGTATTTAACCAATGCCTTACCGTATTGGCAGAAGAGTCTGTTTTGAGGATCGTTGCTCAATATGACGACAGAATCGAGAAGGATTTCAGCTTGAGTCAATGATGATTGGTCGATCAGTAGAGCCGCTCGTCGAAAGTAGTTCGAGGCAAGACTCTCGCTGTCTTTCGACTCGGCAAATATCCGCTGGGCGACTTCGAGATCAGCACCAGCATCACGATAGTTATGCATCGCCTGATGGATGATGCCACGCGTCGAATGCGCCCAAGCCAGCGACGGCAAGTAATTAGGTTGTCTTGTTGCAGCAAGCTGTCTACACAGCAGGATCGATTGATTGGCACGCCACAAAGCCGAATCGGGCACGCCGAGGTCGTAAAATGCCTCCGCGAGGTAATTTCCAGCTAAGGCAAGATCAGACATCTCCAAGTAGTCAGCCGGTTTGACTCGCGAGGTGGCATATTCCGATTCCACAGTGCGAAGCTGGCTGACAGCCTGGGTACTTAACCCCAGCAGAAGATAGTTGCGGCCAGCCAATAGGCGTAGCCGGGGTATCCGGACCCTGTAGCTGAAGCGTTCGAAGCTGGCAATGCCTTCATAAGAGCCGGCGAGCGACGCAAAGTAATCACCTTTCATTTCGGCGAGAATTTTTGACTTAACAAAAGAGACATCGCCAAGAATTTCACCAAGGTCAATTGCCCGGCAGATCCGCTCGGCCACATCGAGCAGTTGCATGCTGCTATCGACTGGAACCCTGTAGAGCGTCTTGTCCGCCAACGTCAGCAGAACCGACGTGAAAGCAGCCGAATCACCGATGCTCCAGTAATCCCTGGCTAACGCCTCCAACACCTCGATTTGGCTCTGTCCGGACCTTTGTGCTGTGCGGTTGCTCAACCTTATGAGACTTGAGTCGAGGCGCACTTTTGCGGTTGCTCCACGCACATCGAGGGCGGAACTCCAGCGGAGACGATGCGTCATGTCTTGGATTGATGTGATTCTCTGATACTGTTGAACCAACCACGTCAAGTGTACAGGTGTCGAATCAGGTGAAGTGCCTGAAGCTAACGCGCGATTGCTGATGGTTTCTCTAAGCAGGGAGTCCAGCACGGACCGAACTGCATGGTGATGGGTGCTTACCCATCGCTCCATTTGAAGTGAGTCGGATGCGACAGCAATCTGCGTCAGGAGCATTTTGGTTGCACGCGGTTCTGATGTGCAGCCGCTGAAAGTATAGATGATCAGACAGAGAGAAAGCTTTAGGAGGACCTCAAACGATTTTTTAGTTTGACGCAGGATCACTTTGATATGAGAATCTTAATCGGGAACTTCGTCACCACCGATGCAACTTGTTGTCCAGGCAACAACTCTTCGAACGAGACAACATATTCAGCAGACTCCAAATACGCTGTCGGAATCTCAATACTCATCGGCTCTTTGGGCTGGAGCCCGTGGAGGCTGACAACCGTCTTTTCAGCAGTGGTCTTAAAGTAGAAGTCATACACACCGTCATCTTGCACCGGCACAAGAACATCGAGCCGCAATATCTTCTCCGAACTGGAGATTCTTACGGTCTCGACTTCAGATCCGGCCCGTGTGCCGAGTTGTTGGATCTGCTGAATCTTCATTCCGTCTCCGCTCTGCCAGAAACTTTGAGCGCCATAGAATGCTGGGATCGCCAAGAGCAGAATCACGACTGCAGCAATCGCCGGAGTCAATACCGGGCTCGCAAATGTCGTATACCGTTCCAGCCAGCTTTTCAAATCGGATACTATGGTCGAAAGAAAATGTGATTCTCGGGTATTGACAGCTCGAAAGGATGATTTGGCAAGTTCTTCGTTCTCGCGACAACGCGAACACGCGGCCGTATGTTCCGCGATCTTCGATCTCTCGACTTCCGAAAGCAATTGAGGTGAAAACACGGATTGAATTAGGATATCCTGATCGATGTGCCCGTCATCGTAACGGTCTGCAATTGCGATCGCTGCCTGGAGTTCTTTCATCTCTTCAATTTCGCGCTTGAGAATCGGGTGGATTCGAATGCCCTGTTCGAAGTCTTGCATCTCGCCCTTCGAGAGAAGCCCGTTAAGGTATTTGGGTACGAGGTTTAATAGTTCTTCAAGTGTACGCATATCAGGTCTCTTCTCCATTCATCACGTACTCTTGGGCATGCGAAGCGGAGAAAGGTTGGTATATTTCTGAAGTTTCTCCAAGTTTTTCTTCGCTTGTTCACGGCAGGTGAAAAGTCGCCATTTAATTGTCTCCTCGGCTTTTTGCTCGCGGGAGGCGATTTCCGCATACGTCAGCCCTTCTCTCAAGACGAGTCTCCAGAGCCGGCGACATTCTTTGGACGCCATCCGGATGACCGACACGACCTTAGCCCAGCGCTCGCGTTTTAGGAGAATTGTCTCGGGGTCTTCTTCTTTAGACTCAAGATTGCTCTCCTCATCAAGTTCCTCGCTTTGGCGAATGCGCTGGTAATTTATCAAAGTCAGAGCCCGGTGGACGACCACCCGTCCCACAAAGTGCTTCAGGCTGCTTTCAAATCTAAATTCGCCGCCACGGAGAATCCCGAGCAGAGAAATGTGGACGTCTTGCTGAATGTCGGAGAAATGCGTCTGAAGGCGATTACGAAAAGGGATGAGGGCAAGATTAATGTACTTTTCGATCAGCCGGGTTGCGTCCCGGTCTCCTTTTAGGTACTGAGCGACCAGTTGCCGATCAGAGTCTGTACTGCCCATAATTCAAGGATAACTTTTCTGCAGAAATTCGCAAACCTTTTTGGGGCCAGCCCTCCTCAATGGCAGAATCAACATTAACCCAATTAACCGAATCCCAAGTCGATTGTACTTGAGGAAAGGAGAACCCAATGAAAAGCCCACTTAATCTGATGTTTGTCAGCATGATGGTCATCTTCATCTTTGGTCTTTCGAGCATTTTTACACCATCGACTGCTGAAGCGCGGTGGCGCGACGGCTCGGACAATCTTCCGGGCATGCATGAATTTCCGACCGGGCTGGCTGTATTGACCGGAGTGGTGGCCGTCGGAGCGATCGTTTACATGGTTGCCAAGAAGAACAAGAACGACAAAGAACTTCCGACGGAAAACTCGACCAAGGAAGATGCCGAAGAAACGTCTGGAGCCACGACAGACTCCACGCAGACTTCGACCTCTGACCCGGCGGTGACCAGCTCGCTACTGAATACTGACTCGAATCAGTCCGGATCCAAGCTTGGCCTGTACTTCGATGTGGATAGCCCGGATCTCCCGCCCACAGTGCTCAACACCAAGCCGCGATTTTCCGATCTCACTTTCAAAGTCGGATTCAGCATCGGTTTCTAACTCGATTCCCCTACCATCGAAGCCGGGATACGCAAACGTGTCCCGGCTTCTTTGTTTCAGGTCGCTGGCACTGGAAGAACGAAGACTTCGTGGGAAGGTTGCGTAAAAATCCACCAACCTTTTTCGACACCGCCCGCCATTAGCAGTGAAGAAACAAATATACACAGTCGGAATTAGTCCGAATCACGCGGGAGGTAGAAAATGTCAGGAACACTTACACAGTCAATCAGAATCGGCACAGTGCTCATTCTGCTTTTTATTTCGCAGCTCGAAGCGACGGAGCGTCTGACCGTACTGCCCACTGCCAACACGGGCGTTTTTGTGGCTCTCAACTTGCCGCGAAACAGCGTAGGCGGTGACTTTGACGGGACAAACATGCTGGTTTCGGACAATGAGGTCATGGCAGTCCCAAAACTGAATACTAAGTTCGCGACTGCGTTCGCTATCGGATATCGATGGGAGAGAAGCGCCATCGAGTTCTCCTATTCCAAGACCAGTTACAAGGCGAAGTGGCTGGGATCAGAAGTCGCTGCGGAGACTCGAACCTTCAGCTTCGACTATCGAGGATACTCGAAATCCTTCCTCATTGCGTCGCGTCCAGCCCAGGCATTCGTGCAGACTGGTTTTAGCGTCGTCCCGCTGAAAGCCAAGGATGCTGCAGTCGCTGTGGTGAACGACGAATACGTCTTTGGTGACGCCAACTTTACAGGCGTCGGATTTACTCTCGGAGGAGGCATCGAAACCGCGATTGCCGGAAGGCTCGGGCTGTCATTCGGTGTCGGCTATCGGCTGCTTAGGTATTTCAGCTGTGAAGGTGCGTTGGGAAATTCCACGATTATTGAAGATGGCTTGAGCGGCAATGGATTCCTGACCACGCTGAATCTGAACTTCAAACTAATTGGATAAATGAACTAGCAACTCAATTCGAAGAGGTGAGATATGACAAACACAATCGATCAAATCAGAATAACGGTACTGGCTACACTTACAATCTTTACTCTAGCAGTAACCGGTTGCAGCTACCAGATCAATTACGGACTGAACCAGCGGGATATCGTTCGGGCAAAAGCGCCTCAAAAGCTTCGTGTCGCAGTCGTCGTAATCGCTGATCAACGTGATGAAGCAGAAAGATTGAAAGATGCGCGCAAACTGCGTGGCGACGCCGACGCCGGCGACTATACCTATGACAAGGACTTCAAGGGCAATGTCAGCGTTGAGATTAGCAAGATGCTTGCCAAGCATCTGCAATACGGACAGTGTTTTGAAAGCGTCGAATTTGTTGCGGCCGACTCGAAAAAACCATCGCTGACCGAGAACGTCCAGTTGCGTGAACTTGGGTACGATGCAGTACTCACCGGGTCGTTGCGCAGTTTCTACGGCTACTATGATCGCAACTCCAGCAGGGAGTTTCTTCTCACTACAGCCATTCCCGGGTCGGTCGCTCTGGTGACGGGATTCATGAGCGTCAAGACCGAGGAAAAGTCGATGGGCGGCATGTTTCCCATGTCGTACACAGAAACCAAGATCGATCCGGTTATGCCTGCCGTGGCAACATCGCTGACATCAATTGTCTGCAATTACGTCGAAAGCAGCTCCAGCCGCGATATCGCCTGGCAGACGGCGCTGTCGATGAACCTCACCGACCTAACCACCGGGAATCTCCTATGGTCGGACTCGGTAAGCGTCAGCGACAAAGTTCATACGTCGATGCCCGGGCTCAAGTCTTCAAAGCGGAAACATGAGGTTGCCGTTGCAAGTTTGCGGGATGCTGTAAACCTGCTCACGGAAAGATTGTCGCAGTCGCCACTCGGAGGCAATGACTCAGGTTTTGTAGATGTTCGGTTAACCGAACCGAAAGGAGTCGAACAGTGATGAAAAAGTCCAGTTTATGCTTGACGGGATTGCAGGAAAAGCTATCTTTTCGAAGCAAGGTCAATCAGTCAGATAGTTCCACAGATAGCCGCCAAGTCAGGCACGGTGGTAATTCTGGTTGGGATTGCCTTGCAGGCGCGAGTTTGACAACTGCAAATGTGGTCGAGCCGGCGCAGTCAAGTGTACTTCAGTCGAATTCATCTCGGGAGGGCAGCGGAATATCTCGACAACGAGTCTCGATCAGAATCAATCAACAAATCATAAACGCATTTCATTGCGAACCAATCGAAAACGCAGACCTTAAAATGAGGTCAGGGAGGGTGAATATGCATCAGGTTGCTAATGCAATTCTGGTGGGGGCGCGGAGCTTAATCGCTCTATTCGTGCTTGCGATATTGGTCATGCCGATTAATCTGTCGGCACAGACGGTGCTGTGGGAGGAGAACTGGGATGCCTCTTGGGAAGACCGCTGGTACGTCGACTTTGGTACATGGGAAGTCGGTATGCCGACCAGTGGCCCCGATACTACACACGATGGTGATATGTGTGCAGCGACAATATTGGCGGGCAACTATCCCGAGGCCCAAAGCACAAGATTAATCAAAATCGCACCGTTCGAAGTACCGTCAGCTTCCGAGAATCCGCGTTTGCGGTTCTGGCACTGGTACAGTTTTT
>CAYJKI010000011.1:63530-129903 GCA_964370935.1 uncultured Ignavibacteria bacterium
TTACTCATGTCGCGCCGGGCTGGTACATCGATGAGATATTGGTTGAGACCGGAATGCGAATTCAGCCCGATCCGGAAGACTGGGAGTCCGGCATCGGTGACTGGTATACCGACTTTGGTGTTTGGGAAATCGGTACGCCAACTGTAGCAGGTCCTTCGACCGCACACTCGGGGTCGCAATGCGCATCGACGATACTGAACGGCAACTATCAGGAGGGAAGCCCGAGCAGACTAATTAGCTCGCCCTTTACCGTACCGTCAGCTTCCGAGAATCCGCGTTTGCGGTTCTGGCACTGGTACAGTTTTTCGACGAGTGATTATGGACAGGTGCAGGTGCGCATTGCAGGCCAGAGTAACTGGACCGCTCTCTCGTCGGGCCGGTACGGTCACGGTTCGGTTGGCTATCACAGTTCATCACGCTGGACCAGACCATCGCTGGATCTGTCGGCGTATGCCGGTCAGACAATCGAGTTGTGTTTCTACTTTTATTCCTCTTGTACCGACGAATGGCCTAACGGCTGTGTTACTCATGTCGCGCCGGGCTGGTACATCGATGAGATATTGGTTGAGACCGGAATAAGGAGTTTCCAGAACCCAGAAGGATGGGAGTTGGGTATTGGTGATTGGTACACCGATTTTGGTGTCTGGGAAATCGGTACGCCAAAGAATGTGGGTCCGGTGGCAGCCTGCCAAGGAGAGAAGTGCGCAGCAACTATCATCGATGCAAACTACCAGGAGGGGACTCCAAGCAGACTAATCAGTCCCGTATTCAGAGTACCCGACGTGTCATTTGCGCCAGTCTTGCGATATCGCCATTGGTACAGTTTCTCTACGTCTGATTACGGGCAGGTGCAACTGAGAGTCGTTGGGGAATCAAATTGGCGAGTACTCGCCAACTACACCGGCAACAGCGGCTCAACTTGCCAGTATCCCTTGGTCGATTCACTCGAGCAATTCGCTGGTTTGGATGTTCAACTAGCCTTCTACTTCTATTCAACCTGTACTGATGAATGGCCGAATGGGTGTGTGACGCATGTTAGTGCTGGCTGGTACGTAGATGACATTAAGATCGTCCTAACGGGTCCCTACATCTATTGCCCAACTGAACCAGTCAAGCTCAGCTCTGACGGCCCCGGTCAGCTTTGCTTCCCGCTGCAGATTTGGAACTACACGGAAGTGAATGTCAACAACGGTTCTTGGTCGAACAATCAGCTCTGCTTTGCCGCCGATACATTTGGTGTATACGACTTCCACGTTACAGCGAAAAATGGTGCAGACAGTGTAGACTGCGATTTCACCGTCAACGTCTCCGGCGTCAAGGTCGGGGATGAAACGGTGCTGCCGGGGGGCACGGTGAGGGTGCCGATTACGTTGTTCACGGATCAGCCCTTGTCGGGCTTCACGATTCCGTTGAAGTACTCGACAACACAGCCGGGAAATGTCACTCTTGACTCGGTGTCGGTTGTGCCGTGGGTCGGTGATTCGGTGTACATTGTGAACGACTCGGTATTTATCGTGCATCGGCCGGTCCAACCGATTCCAATGCCCGATTCTACCGGCTTAATGGAAGTTGGTTACGCCTACTTCAGGATCAGCAATGGTGCAGCACCAGAGATCATTCCTATCGACACGACTACAGGAATCTACAACGCGGTTACCTACTCGTATCAGTTCATCACGGCAGTGGGAGATACCATTGTGCCGCTGTTCGTGCCGGGTAGTGTGACGATTGAGGGGAATCCATGTGTTTGTGGTGACTTTGACTGCAATGGTCAGATTGTCATAACTGATGTTGTCTATCTTGTCAATTATATATTCGCTGGCGGCCCGGCGCCTCAAGATGTCAGTGGCGGAGACGTAGACTGCAGCGGCAGATGCGATATTTCCGATGTCGTCTACCTCGTGAACTACATCTTCATCAGTGGACCAGCGCCGTGTGCCAACTGCCCATACAGGGGTGGCATAGAGAAATCGGCGACTGGGTCGATCGAACTGTGGATTGAGGAAATCGACGGTCCGACTGCCAGCTATGTTCTCAAAGTGAAGACAGACATTTCGATTGCTGGTCTGCAGTTTGAAATGACCACGGATCAAGACCCCAATCTTGAAGCGGCCGCTATGAAGGAACAAGTGTCGTTGTTCTCCTCCTTCACGAATGGCAAGGCCAAGGTTGGTTTGGTTGATCTTACTGCAGCTGCGGGAATTCCGGCAGGGGAGCACGAATTGCTTCGCTGGGAAAAGAGCAGTGGCAGTGAGCCCGTTCTGTCGAATGCGCTTGCAGCTAATCGCAGTGCGGAGCCGGTTGATGTGAAGATTCTTGGGGCGAAGCGCGGAGCTGTCTTGCCGACAGTGTTCGCGATTGACCAGAATTATCCCAACCCGTTCAATCCTTCAACCGAGATCGTTTATGCGGTCCCGCGGAGCGAGCATGTACGGGTCGAAGTCTTTAACGTTCTCGGACAACATGTGGCGACATTGGTCAATGCGCCGCATCAAGCGGGAAGATACTCGGTTGCCTGGAACAGCCGCGATGACAATGGTCGCGATGTTGCCTCGGGAGTTTACCTGTATCGCATGACGGCGGGAGACTTTGTATCGACGAGGAAGATGATGCTGTTGAAGTAGTCATCAGATTGATGGTCTTGCTATTGGCCAAGAGCGAGCATCGTCTGTGCACCTGGGGTCGGAAACGGCTCCAGGTGCTTACTATTATGAAGTGTGACACAGTGTGTCAAAAAGTGTGCCACAGACCCAGTCAAAGGGGTAATGATCGAGGATAAAGTAAACTATTATAGCACAGATCCAAATGCATGGCGTACAAAGGGATCCGTAATAGGCTTTTCTCTTGCAATCTGTTCGTAAAATGATAGATTCAAAGTCAAAATCCGGCGGGCCATAACCCCGTGGGGGTTCGATTACCCCTCCGGCATTTGATTGTTGACGCTTCAAAAAAATCTTCGAGATACGGCCCGGAGTCCAAAGGCTCTTGGTGTGTCGTTTCGGTACTGCTCTTCTTTGACTTTCCATAAAACAACGAGTCGATGACCGTCTCGTCGAAAGGCGGCCGAGTCTTATGCGCAATTGAGAATGAGAGCAGTGGCCGTCAACGCGGTCGCCGCTTGACTACTTGCTCAACAGCATTGCCCGCGTCACTGTGAAATCACCAATTTGCAGGCGATAGTAGTAGACCCCGGAAGCGACCTCCCGGCCGAGGTCGTCGGTGCCATTCCACTCTACATGACCAAAACCGGCACTGTAATCACCGGAGCACAACGTCCTCACCTCCTGTCCGAGCACGTTCAAGATTGTCACTATGACTTGAGCCGCATCGGGCAGGTAGAATTCGATTGTGGTCGTGGGATTGAGCGGGTTCGGATAGTTCTGGTACAAGGTCACGCGATCAGGAAGTATTTCCTTTCGCTCGATCAACATGGCCTGAAGCATTTCTTTGATTTCTACGCGACCCTGCGATTCTCCGCAGTCAAGCAGTGCTGTGTACAGCCCTCGGATTGTCTCCGGCCCCAGATTCTGCAGTGAAGCGCGGGAGTCGATAGATCTCAATGTGAGTGATTCGTTCGGAACGCTCTTCATCCAATTGTCGCTAACCGCACAAATGTCTTCGTACGCAATGCGGCCATTGCCATCGGCGTCGGCATATGTCGATTGATACGGTTCCCAGGCGCTGCCGGCAACAACGGCATATCCAAATTGACGGTACCAACCCAAGTCCGCTTCCTGACGCGGTGGTCCCTGTTGATCGAAATAGACACCGATCGGCAGAATGTCGCGTTCATCTACAACGCCATCCGCATTAGTGTCACCGGGCCAGACTACCGCACCGGTAAGAAAGACGCGCAGAGTGTCGCTGGTTCTAAGCGGAACGCCGTGGGCATCGTGGAGGTTAGGGCCGATACGGACTTTAACGAGATCGAGTTCTGCAAATTCCTGTCCATCGAGAGGTGTGACGAAAAGAATCGTCCGCTCACCCTGCTGGAGAATCATCTTCTTGCTGGCATGATGTGATTCCGTTTCTACCACGACAGCGGCGAGCAATAAATCCGAGTCGATGAGGCCATTAAAGGGAATTCGAATCGAGTCGACAACGTGTACGCTGGTCAAAATCGGCGGCATCATGAGCGACAACAACCTGTAGATGGTAGTCGTGACAGTATCTTCACCCTCGTTGGAATCTATTACCACCTGTCCAGAGTGCGAGCCGCAACTCATGCCCGAAGTATCTGCCGAAACAGTCACCGTCACAGCTTCTGATTCAGCTAGACTTCCCGACGTCTGATCGAGACTCATCCAAGCGGCATCGACGGTCGTCGCCGTCCAGTCAAGGATTCCCGCGCCGGCATTGGAAATGCTAATGGAGGCGGTTACTTGGTCATTCTGAAAAACGAGAGTATCCGGTTGCACGGCAAGTATCGGCCCAAGCGTAACCGTCACCGTAACGTACATTGTGTCCGTCAAGATTCCATCGGAAGCAATGAACCTGATCAGATGCGCGCCTTCTTGGCTAACGTCGGGGTAGAAAGTCATGACGCCGCTACCGTCTGCGCGATTCATAAACTGCGAGTGCGACGGGAGATTTTCAGCGGACAGATACGGGTGTGTGCCGTCGGGATCGACGGCAGAGACGACTAACGATAAGCTGTCATTAGTAGAGATCAATGTATCGCGGGCGTCCGCCCATTTCGGCGCCTGATTGACATCTGTTACATGGATACTCACAGAACCGGAAGCGCTAAGTTCACCGTCACTCGCACGGAAAGTCACAACATAGTTTCCGGCTTGAGTAAGTGAAGGCGTCCAACTGAATGTACCAGAGCCGTCATGATTGTCGGTGAATGCTGCGCCGGATGGCAGATTACTTGCAGTTAGCAGAGGAATGGTCTCATCAGGGTCGCTTGCATAAATCGTCAACACCAGATGTCGACCTTCGTTCACGGTGGTATCGTTAGGGACGAAAATCTCTGGAATTTGATTCTGATGATAGACCCGAATGCTGGTCGTCGCGCTGTCGGCCAATTCACCATCACTTGCGATGAATCCGACAATGTAGTTGCCGGACTGACCTGATTGGGGAGAGAAGGTAAAAGTGCCAGTGCCATTCCTGTTATCCGAGAAGGTTGCGTGCAACGGGAGACCGGTTGCAGTCAAGACCGGAGTTGTCCCGTCCGGGTCGCTAGCTCGAATTACGAGCGACAATGTTGCGCCTTCCGCGATGGCAGTGTCTCTCACCGCGTCAAGCACCGGCGGGCGATTTACGTCGCTGACGGTGATCGTCACCAACAATGTATCCGACAACTCGCCGTCCGTCGCAATGAACCTGATCGGGAAGACGCCAGCCTGAACGTAGTTCGGACTAAATAGCAATGTACCAGAGCCACCCGCAGGACTGGAGAATGTCGAGTTCGCAGGCAGGTTCTCGGCAGAAAGAGAAGGCACCGTTCCGTCCGGATCGGTCGCGGAGACTGTCAGGGACAGGGAAGTACCTTCAGCGATTACGGTATCGCGAGTCAAAGCGAAAACCGGGGGTTGATTCAAAGTACAATTCGTCGCATACCTTCCGATTTGGCCACACGGGGTATCAGAAGCCGCACACGGCGAAATGGTAGCGATGGTGTAATCGTGATTGGCTGTATCACAGAACAGCGGATCTAGGCGAATATTGTTGTTTACTCCCAGTTGGCCGGCAATCGTACCGACCCAATCTCCGCCTGTATTGCCGAAGATGTCACAACAGGCAAGACTCAAGGCAATCGAAGTGTTTGTCGACCTCACACCTGCGCCGATGGAGCTAAATGCGATAATGCTGTTGTTGATGCTGATTGGTTTGGCGACCGACCCTTCGGAGCTCACGTCGATACCAATGCTGTTTGAAACAAATGTACTACGGGCGATATTTAGCGCGGCGACCTCTGAAAGGAAGATGCCTCCGCCGTTGGGTGCGCTGTTATTCTCGAAAAGACAGGAATCGATTGTAACACTTTTGTCTCGCGCCATCCAGATTCCAATTCCGCCGCCCGCGAATGACTCTTTGTTGCCCGAAAAAATGCAGTTACGGATTGCCAACGCACTGTTCCATCCGGCCACTCCGGTACCACGGGAGTTGGAAAAATTGCTATTGCTCACGGTGAGAGTTGCACCGGAGGCAGAGATACCATGGCTCGTGCCACCAGAGCCTGGAAGTACATCGAGAAAATCGCAATCGTTGAGCTGTGCCGTTGTGCCGTCTCGCATTTCCAAGCCATAGGTTCTGTTGTTTGCGAAGTTACAGCCGGTGATCGTTGCGTTGGTACCCGATTCAAGGACAACGCCGGCACTGTCGCTGCCTGTGATTCTGCAATTGGTAATCTTCGGTTGTGCGCCGCTGCGGCAATAGATGCCTTTTCCCTTGGTAGTCTCGATTACGCAATTGCGTATGTCGGGAGAGCCGGTCCAGCAAACGACAGCCGCATTATCTCCGATACCAATTGCATTGCGAATTGTGAATCCATCCAGCCGCGTGCCACCAACTGAATACAGATCGTAATAGAATCCGCGGTAAAGACCCTGACAATCAATGATCGTTACGCCGGCACCGCCTGAAGATGTCACGTGAACAGGTTTTTCTCCAAATCCGCCGAGATTGCAGTTGTTAGGTCCGGTGTAAGTGCCAGGTGCCACCAAGATGGTCCCTCCAGAAAATCTCTGGAATGCATTGTAAGCCGATCGAATATCGGGAAACTCGGAAGGTACCTCGTGAGGGCCATTGATCTCAAGACGGTATGCAGATGAAAATGCAGAGTTCTGCCCGTTAGAATAGTTGGCCTGTACCCGCCAGTAGTATCGGAATCCTGAATAGCCGCCAGAGTTTGGCAGCGGGTCAGGAACGGTATAATTTTTGGCAGTTATGCCAGTGTAGATAGTGGGTGTTGCAAAGGTCGGGTCGGTGTCGATCTGTAATGTGTACGAGTCACCGTCACCTGACCAGACGAGATTCGGAGTATTGTCTTGTATAGTGACGGAATCTCCGGGAGATACCAGCGTTGGTGCAACGGCCACGAGTTTGAGACCCCTGACCAGATCAACATACACGTTCCCGTCAGCTGAATACGCGCCGAAGAGCACTGAAACGCCGGTCAAGTTGCTGAAGGCTCCGGTGAATGGCTCGTCGAGATAGATCGTAGTCCAGGAATTGCCGGGTAAGATTCCGGACCAGCTGTGATATTGGTAAAAGTCATCGCCGGGCCGTTTATACCCAATCATCGCATACACCGAGCCACTTGTAGATCGGTAGACGCGTGCTTCGATGCGACGTACACCGCTCCACTGTGTGGAGACTGGAGTCTGGACTGATTTGACCCACCAGCGGTAGTTGCACGAGCTGGTGTAGTAACCTCGGAAGGGGCAATACACTTGTGCTGCGCCAGTCGAGCTAAAGCTACTCCACTGGATGCTAAAGACAGGAGAAACGGTTATCATTCTCCAGCGCTCGATGCAGGACGCGTCCGGATAGTATTCCTGGACGCTGTCGGGCGAGTTCAGAAATCCCCATCCCTCCAGGCTGGAAGTAAAATCGTACAAGAGGGTGTCGATTCGCAGGGGGCTCATCTGCGTCTGCTCCAATTTAGGCAGACTTGCCAATTGCGCAGTGCCGCCGCTAAGAGCAGCTTCATCCACGGCACCGTACAATAGAGCTGTAAGAAGAATCACAGCAAGCAAAGTCGAGTAACAACAGCGGTATTGCGAACGATGCAGCAGATCTGATGATTTTCTGCTGTTAATTCGCATATTTAATCCTTGGAACGTTGAGACATCTCTCACTCAATCCGGACAATTGTCGTGTAACAACTCCAAGTTAACCGCTTTTGAATAAAAATCAAGTCCTTTCGGAGGCCGAACTTTTGCTGATCGCCGGCAAGAGAACTGCACCGCAAAAAAGTAGATGATGTTGTTGAAGTAGTCATCAGATTGATGGTCTTGCTATTGGCCAAGAGCGAGCATCGTCTGTGCACCTGGGGTCGGAAACGGCTCCAGGTGCTTACTATTATGAAGTGTGACACAGTGTGTCAAAAAGTGTGCCACAGACCCAGTCAAAGGGGTAATGATCGAGGATAAAGTAAACTATTATAGCACAGATCCAAATGCATGGCGTACAAAGGGATCCGTAATAGGCTTTTCTCTTGCAATCTGTTCGTAAAATGATAGATTCAAAGTCAAAATCCGGCGGGCCATAAACCCGTGGGGGTTCGATTACCCCTCCGGCATTAACATTTCCATGACTTTCCCGTATAACAGAGCAGATCCGAACGGCAGCGGTTTTGGTTAGACTTCAGTGGATTTTTTGCCGACATTGAACTTTTGCAGACGACGGACATTTACAGATAATGAGCAATTCACACAAGATTATCCTCGGACGGAGCATGGAAACGACAGCGATCCTGCACGACAGCGCCGAAGATTTTCTCAAACAGAATCATGTCCCGGATGATGATATCTTTGCGATTCTCCTCGGTATCGAAGAAATCTACACCAACTTCGTAAAATACAATCCCGACGGCAGTGAAGAGGTTGAAATTGAGATAGTCTGCCATCCTGACCGCGTCGTCGTCGTGCTGATCGACTTCGACTCGCACCACTTTGACCCGCGGGAGGCGCCTCCAGCAAGACTTGAGATGCCACTTCATGAGCGCAAGCCGGGCGGGCTCGGGATTCATATCGTTAAGCAGATGATGAACAAGGTAGAGTACAGCTACGCGGGACGAGTCAGCAAGATTACCTTGACGCGGGTTCTTGGCGGCAGCGGCCTTTCCAACGAACCACGATCTCCGCGATAGCAAGAGTACGCCGTGCGATCTTTTTTTCCGGTGTGGAATTATTGCTCAATCGCTTACCCTCTCACTTCTCCAAAAAGTCCAGAATGATAGCTTGATTAGCTATTTGTGCCAAGTTTCACTTGTGTTGGAACACGGGCAGACTTGTGCTCCCGCCGGGCTGCCGGTAACATCTGTAAATTCATCTTTAGAAATGCCGCATATAGTCAATAGGAATAAGAGACAAAAGAAGTCCAAACACCCTATTTTATCGCAGAATTGGCTTGACAACGTCGTTGTGGCGCACCAAATTAGCTGTTGTTTTTGTAAATGAGATTGTGCTAAGATTCACAATGTCGAAATTTGTCCATTCACGGTAAGCTGATGCCCGCTATTAAAGTAGAACAGGATATACTGTGCGCTCACTGCGGTGAAGTATGCCGTCGCGACTCGGTTTGCGAGGGCGATTTGGCGTTTTGTTGCCGCGGGTGTTTGACGGTTTATCATTTACTGCGCGATAACAACCTCGATAGTTTCTATCAGATTCATGGCGCGACAGGAATCTCCCTCAAAGGGAAAGAGAATGCGGCCCAATTCGAGTATCTCGATGACGATTCGGTGAAGCAGAAGCTGCTGGACTTCACCGACGGCACGACGAGCCGGGTGACGTTTCACATTCCGCAGATGTTTTGTTCCTCTTGTATCTGGCTTCTGGAGAATCTTCACCGACTTAATGCCGCCGTGCTCGAGGCTCGGGTCAATTTCCCCAAGCGTACTCTGGCAGTGACATTTCGCGAAAAGGAACTCTCATTACGCGGGTTGACCGAGTTGCTCGCGCAGTTGGGATACACGCCAAAGATCACGCTTCAGACCATCGAAAAGCGGTCCTTCGTTCGCGACAACAGGCGTTTGATTCTACAGACGGGCATCGCAGGATTCGCCTTCGCCAATATCATGCTGTTCAGTTTCCCCGATTACCTTGCCGGGGGGATGGGTGTTGGCGCGCAGTATCAGCAGTATTTTGGTTTTTTGAGTCTGCTGTTGGCACTGCCGGTGTTTTTCTATAGCGCCGTTGATTTTTTCCGTGCGGCGTATCAGGGTCTGCGGGTCAAGCAGGTGCATTTGGATCTGCCGCTGTCGATTGGCATCGTTGCGCTGTTCCTGCGCAGTCTCTATGAGGTGGTCACCCAGAGCGGCACCGGTTACTTTGATTCGTTTACGGGATTGGTGTTTTTCCTGCTGATCGGCAGGGTGTTTCAATCGAAGACATTTCAGACGCTGTCGTTTGATCGCGATTATAAGTCGTACTTTCCGTTATCGGTCACGGTCAAAACGAAATCGGGCGAACGTCAATTGGTGCTGTCAAAACTGAAACTGGGCGATGTCGTTATCGCGCGCAACGGCGAATTGATCGTTGCCGACTCGATCTTGCGGACTCGTGAGGCTTCGATTGACTACAGCTTCGTGACCGGGGAGTCGCGGCCGGTCAATAAGAATGCCGGGGATGTTCTCTATGCCGGAGGCAGGATCCTCGGAGCGCCGGCGGAGATGGAAGTGATCAAGGATGTTTCGCAGGGATACCTGGTGAGTCTGTGGAGTTCGAATAAATTCTCCAGTCGTCGCGAAGGCAGGGCCACGCGAATATCGCAGAAAGTTGGAGCGCGATTTACTGTGGCGGTGATCGCGGTGTCGCTAGCGACTTTTGTCTATTGGTTCAGGTTTGGGCTGGACGGTGCGATCACCAATACGACAGCGGTGCTCATTGTCGCATGTCCATGCGCATTGGCATTGTCGATCCCATTTACGTTCGGGACGGTGATGCAGATTTTCGGGCGTCGCGGGTTGTTTTTGCGCGAGCCGAATGTTGTCGAGAATCTCGCGCAGATCGACGCCGTCGTGTTTGACAAGACCGGGACGTTGACCTCGACCTCTGAAACGACTATGCGATTTGTCGGTGATGAATTGACTGGTGAGCAGATGGCGATGCTGAAGGGATTGGCGCTGGCATCGACGCATCCGTTGAGCAGGCGGATAGCGCAGTGGGCGAGCGGGATTGAAGAAAATGAGCCGGAAAAAGTCCAGGAATTCCCCGGTCAAGGGACCATCGGTCACTTTGATGCCGCCGAGATGAAATTGGGCTCGAGCCGGTGGGTGGAGGCCAACGATTCTTACGCCGACCAATCGACAACTGTCGTTGCTGTTGCACTCAATGGCGCCATGCTCGGACGCTTCGAGTTTGGCGGTGGATTCCGTGAGTCGACATCAGAGATTGTTCCGGTGTTGCGCGAACGATATGGGGTGTCGTTGATCAGCGGTGACAATGCATCACAGTCGGGCGAATTTGTCACGATGTTTGGCGGCGAAGAAAACTTGCGTTTCAATCAGTCGCCGCATGACAAGCTTAACTACGTCGATGGTCTGAAGTCCGCCGGGAAGCGGGTATTGATGGTCGGCGACGGACTCAACGATTCCGGCGCTTTGGCGGCGGCGGATGTTGGTGTGGCGCTGACTGAAGATATCGCCACGTTCTCGCCAGCCAGTGATGCGATCTTGTCGGCAGAACACCTCGGAGAATTGCCGCGCTATCTCAACTTGAGTCGCCGCGCTTTGCGAATAGTTCAAATCAGTTTTGTGATTTCGTTGATTTATAATGTTGCCGGCGGTTACTTCGCCGTCAGCGGTCAATTGTCGCCGTTGATTGCGGCGATCTTGATGCCGGTGAGTTCGGTGAGTGTCGTCGGGTTTGCGGTGGTGATGACGCGTCTGGCCGCGCGCCAACTGGAGCTGAAGTAATGTCGGCGTTGATAGTGTTAATCGGAGCGAGTCTTCTGGCTGCGATCGGATTCTTGGTGATGTTCATCTGGGCGGTTCGCAACGGGCAGTACGAGGATACCTATACGCCGAGCGTGCGGGTGTTGCACGAGGACATCAAGCCGCGGAGTAATGAGAATTCAAATGATACTAAGGATAAATGAGGGAGAACTGACGCATGCAACTTGAGACGTTTAGTTATGACAACAAGATTGTCAGATACTTCACGTATGCCACAATCATCTGGGGCGCGGTGGGTATGCTGGTGGGCGTTATCATCGCTCTCCAGATATTTCTGCCCGCGATGAATTTCGGCATATCGTGGCTGACCTATGGCCGGCTGCGACCGCTGCATACCAACGCGGTGATTTTTGCGTTTGTCGGCAACGGTATCTTCATGGGCATTTACTATTCGCTCCAGCGACTGTGCAAAGCGCGGATGTTCAGCGACATGTTGAGTCGGCTGCATTTCTGGGGCTGGCAGTTGATTATCGTGCTGGCGGCGATTACGCTGCCGTTAGGCATAACGACGAGCAAGGAATACGCCGAGCTGGAATGGCCGATTGACATTCTGATTGCTGCCGTGTGGGTGATCTTTGCGATCAACATGTTCGGCACGATTATAAGGCGGCGCGAACGGCATATGTATGTCGCGATCTGGTTTTACATTGCGACGGTCGTGACGGTGGCATTGCTACACATCGTCAACTCCATTAACATCCCGGTTGATCTCTTCAAGAGCTATCCGATTTATGCCGGAGTTCAGGATGCGTTGGTGCAGTGGTGGTACGGCCATAATGCGGTCGCGTTCTTTTTGACGACACCATATCTCGGCTTGATGTACTACTTCATTCCGAAAGCATCGGGACGTCCGGTATTCTCCTACCGGTTGTCGATCATTCACTTCTGGGCGCTCATTTTCCTCTATATCTGGGCCGGTCCACATCATCTGCTGTACACCTCGCTGCCAGACTGGGCGCAGTCACTGGGGACGGTGTTCTCGATTATGTTGATTGCACCATCGTGGGGCGGAATGATCAATGGATTGCTGACTTTGCGCGGGGCGTGGGACAAGGTACGCGAAGAACCCGTGTTGAAGTTTATGGTGGTGGCGGTGACGGCATACGGTATGGCGACATTCGAGGGTCCGATGTTGTCGATCAAGAGCGTCAATGCGCTGTCGCACTATACAAGCTGGACCATCGCGCACGTGCATGTCGGCGCTCTGGGATGGAACGGACTTCTGACATTTGGAATGATGTACTGGTTGGTGCCGAAGTTGTTCAATACACAGCTTTATTCAAAGAAGCTTGCGAATTTTCATTTTTGGATATCGACGCTGGGCATTGTGTTTTATGCGGTGCCGATTTACTTCGCCGGATGGACAGAGGGGCTGTTATGGAAGCAGTTCACCGCTGAAGGTCTGCTGCAATATCCGAATTTCCTCGAGATTGTCACGCAAATCACGCCGATGTACCATATTCGCGCTTTCGGCGGAACATTGTTCCTGATCGGTGTATTCGTCATGGGCTACAATTTGTACAAGACGGCCAAGGCGGGAACTGCTGTCGATAACGAAGAGGCGCAGGCGCCGGCATTGGCGGCGGGATTCACCGAGAAATTCAACATCAAGGAAGGCTGGGGACATCGCTGGCTGGAGTCCAAGCCGATCCGCTTCATGGTGTTGGCGTTGATCGCGGTTGCGATTGGCGGGCTGGTGGAGTTCATTCCGACGTTTCTGGTCAAGTCGAACATTCCGACGATTGCCAGTGTGAAGCCGTACACGCCGCTGGAATTGGAAGGGCGCGACATTTATATCCGCGAAGGCTGTAACAACTGCCATTCGCAGATGGTGCGGCCATTCCGTTCCGAGACGGAGCGCTACGGCGAATACTCGAAGGTCGGCGAATTCGTTTACGATCATCCGTTCCTGTGGGGATCAAAACGCACGGGTCCGGATTTACATCGCGTCGGCGGCAAATATCCCGATGCGTGGCATTACCAACATATGGAAGACCCGACCACAATGTCACCGGGTTCGGTGATGCCGCCCTATCCGTGGCTGATCACCGACAAGCTGGATGTTTCCAACACCGCGAAGAAAATATCGGTGATGCGCAGTCTGGGCGTACCATACGACGAAGGTTATGAGGTGCGCGCCGTGGATGACTTGCGCATGCAGGGCAATGCAATCGCCAAGCGCTTAGAAGAAGCGAAGATCGTGACCGACTGGGACAGCGAGATTGTTGCGCTGATCGCATACTTACAGCGACTGGGAACTGACATCAAGGTGAAAGAGCAGGCGGGACTATGATTAGCGAAGTATTGAGTTCAATCAAAGATGTCGCGATTTACCCGATCGTGACCCTGCTGATTTTCTTTACGGCATTCCTCGGAGTGGTTGTATGGACTTTTCGCCTACAGAAGAGCGAGGTTGTTCGGATGAGCCGACTGCCGTTGGAAGATACTACTGGCTCTGATCTTGAAGGAGAGCATCACAATGGCTGAACATAAAGACGAACTGCTCGATCACGACTATGACGGCATTCAGGAATTGGACAATGATTTGCCACCTTGGTGGCTGTACATGTTCTATATCACGATTGCCTGGGCGATTCTGTATTTCGCCTGGTACCACGTGCTGGATTTCGGATACTCGAGTATTGATGAATACCAGAAGGAACTTAATCCGAAGTATACCAAGGAAGTGAATCCGAGTTACAAGCCGTCTTCGGTGTTGACGCCGTACCGGTCAGTCTGGTACAAGCCGGGCGGGGATGAGACACCGTATACGCTCGCGACAGCCGGGCCGAGGGTGGCGTTTGTAGAGGAGCGCCCGGAGGATGAGCCAGAGTATCTGGCTCTGACGGAACCGGCGGAGATTTCATCAGGTGCAACGATTTTCAAACAAAAGTGCGTCCAGTGTCACGGTGTCGCCGGCGAGGGCGGCATTGGGCCGAATTTGACCGACGAATACTGGCTTCACGGCGCGGGAATCAACAATGTGCTCAAGACCGTAAAATACGGTGTTCCTGCGAAGGGAATGATTGCTTGGCGCGGGTTTCTCAAGCAAGAGGAGATTCTGCAGGTGTCCAGTTTTGTGTTGACGCTTGAGGGAACGAATCCGCCAAATCCAAAGGCGCCGCAGGGTGACAAGGTGTCGAAGTAGGGGCCTCACCTCCCGCTAGAATCGGGATCTTCGACCCAGCCCCTCTCCCAAGGGGAGAGGGGAGAAACAAATATGGAAAGCGATTGTGATTAAGAACAAAGACGATTCGTTTCGGGATCATATCGCGACGGTGGACGCGCAGGGTAAGCGCGTCATTATCTATCCGTCGAAGCCGAAGGGGAAATTGCATCGGGCGCGACTGGTCGTTAGCTGGGTGCTGTTGGCTTTCATGTTTCTGGCGCCGTT
Organism: uncultured Ignavibacteria bacterium; assembly: GCA_964370935.1. Taxonomy (GTDB): domain Bacteria; phylum Zixibacteria; class MSB-5A5; order CAIYYT01; family CAIYYT01; genus JADJGC01. Next base: position 78,557 of record CAYJKI010000011.1, read on the forward strand.
CATCAAGATCGGTGGTCGGCCGTTGTTGTTGTTCAATTTCTTCGAGCGCAAGTTTGTGATTTTCGGGTTGGCGTTCTGGCCGCAGGACTTCCATCTCTTCGTCCTTGCCACGATCACATTTGTTGTCTTCATCGTGTTGTTCACCGTCATTTTCGGCCGGTTGTGGTGCGGTTGGGCGTGCCCGCAAACGATTTTCATGGAAATGGTGTTTCGCAAAATCGAGTATTGGATCGAAGGCAACTCCGGCAAACAGCGGGCGTTAGACCGCGGTCCCTGGAACGGCAAAAAAACATTCAAGAAGCTGTCAAAGCACGCAATCTTTCTTGCGATCTCGTTTGCGGTTGGGAACATCGTGGTCGCATATCTTGTCGGAGTCGACAAACTTTATCAATTGATTGCCGACGGTCCGGGTCCGCACCTGGCTTCGTTTATCGCCGTGGTGGCTTTCAGCCTGGTGACCTACGGCGTGTTTGCTCGCTTCCGCGAGCAAGTCTGTCTGATAGTCTGTCCGTATGGTCGGCTTCAGTCGGTTCTGCTCGATGCGCGCTCGATCGCGGTGGCGTACGATTTCAAGCGCGGCGAACCACGGGCGCCGATGGCGATGAAGGGCAAGGAACGCACGGCGGGCGATTGTATCATGTGTAACCAGTGCGTCGAGGTATGCCCGACCGGTATCGATATTCGCAACGGCACGCAATTGGAGTGCGTCAACTGCACGGCGTGCATCGACGCCTGCAACGCTGTGATGAACAAGGTCGGATTTCCGCAGGGATTGATCAGGTATGCTTCGCACAAGGGCATCGTCGATGGCTCCCGTTTGACAATCACACCACGCATCATCGGTTACTCGACTGTGCTGGTGGTTTTGCTCGCGGCGCTGGTGACCCTGATGGCTGGGCGGGCGGATATCGAAACGAGCGTCTTTCGGACACCGGGAGTGATGTACCAGGAAATCGACGGCGATCTGATACGCAATCTGTATTCACTGAAGATCATCAATAAGACATTCGAGTCGATACCGATCACGTTGGTGCTGAAGGATCATCCCGGGTCGATTACGATGGTGGGCGGGGACATCAACTTGCCAGAGCAGGGACTAGCGGAGCAAGCGTTCTTCGTGGACATTCCCAGAGCGGCGCTACACTCGGCGCACGAAGAACTGACGATTCAGGTACTGGCTGGCAGTACCGTAATGGAAGAGGTCGAGACGAAGTTTCTCGGACCAAGAGTCGAATCACATGATTCAGATGACGAGCATAAGAAGGAAGAAGATCATGACTGAAGTCAAGAAGAAGAGCCGTTGGGGAATCGGGATCGCAGTGGTTTACGGCGGCTTTATGTTGATCATGATCGGGATCGTCATTGCCTCGCGATTCCAGCCGGTGGATTTAGTCTCCCGCGACTACTATGACAAAGAAATCAAGTACCAGGATCAAATCGACCGGATGCAACGCAGTCAGACGGAAGGGATGCTTCTTTCGATCAAGCACAACGTCAAGGACGACTTATTGACGGTGGAGTTCCCGGCGGGCGTCGAATCATCAGCGGTAACAGGAAAGTTGAAGTTGTTCCGGCCTTCAAGTGCGGCGCTGGATCGAAATTTTGAAATCAAGCTTGCCGACGCCTTGACGCAGCAGTTCGAGTGCGGCAAATTGGCGCGGGGATTATGGAAAATAAAAGTGGACTGGCAAGTCAATACGGCGCAATATTATCACGAAGAAGAGCTGTACGTCAATTAGGAATCGGATGTTATGGAAGTCTGGACGGGATTCGTTGTCGGGTTATTAGGGTCGCTGCACTGCATTGGCATGTGCGGACCGATAGTTGCGGCATTACCGCAGGGTGAGGGCGGCAAGTTATCTTTTCTTTACGGGCGGCTACTTTACAACTCCGGGAGAGTCGTCACTTATGCGCTGATCGGGCTGTTGTTTGGGCTGATCGGCAAGACGATCTTCATGGCGGGATATCAACAAGGTCTATCGATTGCCATTGGAGTGGTGATCATCCTGGCAGTAATAACGCCATCGCGCTATTCGCAGGGGTTAATATCTGCGATGGGGCTAAGCAGGCTTTACGCCCGCATCAGCAAGATGTGGGGTCGGCTGTTTCGCTCGAGCAAGAAGTCATCGCTGTTTGCCATCGGAATTCTGAATGGCTTTCTGCCGTGCGGGTTTGTCTATGTCGCACTGGCGGGCGCGGTCGCGACAGGTGGAGCGCTTAAGGGATCGGCATATATGGCGCTGTTTGGAGTCGGCACGATTCCGATCCTGTTGGCCTTTTCCCTGATCGGCAACGTTATCGGGCACAAGTTCCGCCGGGCATTTAGCCACGCTGTCCCGGTGCTGGCGATTGCTCTGGCGCTGGTGTTTATATTGCGCGGGTTATCGTTGGGTATCCCGATTCTTAGTCCGAAAATGACACAGGATGTGGCGACAGGCGCCGTCAAGTCGTCTTGCTGTGATCACAAAGCCGCACCATAGTATTAGAGTATCGCCTCAACAGATCATTACAACGCGAATATTAACAACGAGATACGTCACACGAGAACGGGCCGTCACACCAGTTGTGAGCGGCCCGTCTTGTACTGCAATTGGTATGTAGCTCTAAACAGTAGTCTTGGTCTTTGAACGCGCGGCAACCTGTTTGAGATAGTAGTCGCCGTACATACGATCGACTTTTTGAATGTGGTTGACCAGCCAGTCGCGTAAGACGGAAAGCAATTTGTGCCCGACGGCCGCATCTCCGGCATCGTATTGCGTCTTCAATTGTAGAATCTGATCGGTGAATCTGCGGTGTTCAGTTTTATGAGAATTGACGAATGCGTAGTCAATGCTCTCCATGAATCGCTCTTCTGCATTTAGATGTGTCTTGGTATAATCGATTACGCGGTTCAATGTCTTGCCTAAAATGTCACGATCCTTGCCAACTTTTATTGCATCGTAATACTCGTTGAGCATGATAACCAGTTTCTGGTGCTGTTGATCCATTTCGGGAACGCGAATGCTTAGGCGGTCTGTCCATTCAATAAAACTCATAGGTTCTCCTGTTACAGGTAGCGGGTGGTTGGCCAATCTGGTTCACTGTTGATATCGGAGAGAAGAGTCCACTAATGAAGATGAGAATCTGAACAGGACAAGGGGGCTCAATGATTCCAGAGTGGAACAGTGTCGGCAGATACTGTGCACACTTGCGTGATATTTGCAGCCGGATCCTCAAGGGGACGATTACGATGCCCGACAAGTATCTATAGCGGTATTATGAGCACAAACAAGCGAATCGGCGACCTTCTGGTTGAAAAAGGATTGCTCACACCGGCGCAGCTGCATGCGGTGCTGGAGGAGCAAACCAAGACCGGTCAGCGCCTTGGACAAATCCTTCTGGCGAAGAACTGGATTTCCGAGGATGATCTGGTTGACGTTATCCATAATCGTCTGGGCATACCGAAAATTTCCCTCGAGAATATTGTCATCGATCCAAAGATTGTCGAGCTGGTTCCGCTGGCGATCGCCAAGAAGCACAATCTGATTCCGGTCTTCCGGATCGGTACGACATTGACGGTAGCGATGTCGGATCCGCTCGATATCATTGCCCTCGACGAATTGAAGTACATCTCCAATCTCAAGATCAATCGCGTCGTCGCCACTGGAGAAGCTATCAATCGCGCGATTGAGCAATACTATTCCCTGCGCGATACGATGGCGGAAGTTATCAAGGATATCGGGGAAGAGGACCTGGCTTCAAACTCGGAGCTGGCGGCGACGATCAGCGAGGCGGAAGGGTCGTCATCAGAGGCGCCGCTGATCAAGTTGGTAAATCTGCTTATTGTACAGGCCATCAAGGAGCGGTCGTCGGATATTCATATCGAACCGGAAGAAAGCAAATTGCGCGTCCGTTACCGCGTCAATGGAATTCTCAAAGAGCAGAACTCGCCGCCGCGAAATCTGCATGCCAGCATTGTCTCGCGCATCAAGGTTATGGCGCAGATGGATGTGTCGGAGAAGCGCGTGCCGCAGGACGGGCGGTTTGTGGTAAAGGTGGGCAATATGGACGTCGATGTGCGTGCATCCACGTTGCCGACAATTCACGGCGAAAAGGTCGTGTTGCGCGTACTCGACCGCAGAAACCTTGTAGTCGGATTACCCAATCTCGGATTCGACGATCAAACGAAGCGCGATTTTGAGGCGATGATCCGCAAGCCGGAGGGGCTGATTCTAATTACCGGTCCGACCGGCTCGGGCAAGACCACGACGCTGTATGCAGCATTGAACGAAATCAAGAGCCTGGAAAAAAACATCATTACCATTGAAGATCCGGTGGAGTACAGCATTCCGCTGGTAAATCAGGTGCAGATCAACGACAAGGCGGGGCTTAGCTTTGCATCGGCGCTGCGTTCGATTTTGCGGCAAAATCCCGACATCATTATGGTCGGTGAAATTCGCGACGCGGAAACCGCACAGATGGCCGTAAGGGCAGCGTTGACGGGGCATCTGGTGTTGAGCACAATCCATACGAATGACGCGGCAGGTGCAGTGGCGAGACTTCTCGATATGGGCGTCGAGGATTATCTGGTTGCCAGTTGCCTGCTCGGTGTATTGGCGCAGAGACTGGTGCGAACGATTTGCCCACGCTGCAAGGCGAAGGACAGCTTGCCGGCAAGTGTAATTGAGATGTTTGGAGCGGAATTGCACGGACGGGAAGAATCGTTTAAAACCGGCGCCGGCTGTGAAGAATGCGGCGGCACCGGATATCAAGGTCGAATCGGCATCTACGAACTGCTCAAGCTCACTGGCCGTCTGCGCGAAATGATCTTGAGCAACACTTCGAGCGCGGCGATCAAGCAGTCGGCGCAGTCGCTGGGGATGCGCACGATGCGCGAGCAGGTCATCGACAAGGGAATCCAGGGAATAACGACCTACCGCGAAATCATCCGAGTGACGCAACAGGACGAATCACCGGCAGCAATACTCAATGCCAACTGAATTTGTCTATAAGGCGTACGACAATTCCGGCACGGCAGTGCTGGGTTCGGCGCGGATGGAGACCGCTGAAGCAGTCAAGGATTTACTGGCTGAACGCAATCTGATTCCGATCAGCATCAAACCGCGCAGTAAGTCGATTTGGCACAAAATTATCGACGGTTTTCGCAATCGTTCTACGCGCGAGGATCTGATTCTTTTCACTCGCAAGCTCAATGCGCTCTACAAGGCGGGCGTTCCGATCACCAATAGTCTGGGCGTGATTGCGGATCAGGATGCGAACAAGCACTTCTCGGCGATTGCCGGACGCTTGCGCAATGATCTTGAACAGGGCTATTCGTTTTCGGAGGCGATTGCGCAGCATCTCGACGTTTTCCCGGATACATATATCAATGCGATTCGCGTCGCTGAAGAGACCGGCCGTCTCGATGTCGTGATGGAGAAGTTGGCAACTACGCTGGAGCGTGATTTGGAAACGCGCGAACAGATCAAGACAGCCGTGCGCTATCCGGTGATTGTTGTGATTTTAGTGATCGCGGCGTTTTTTGCGCTGGTCACTTTTGTGGTGCCGAGATTTGCGGAATTCTACGCGAAGAACAATGCGCAACTGCCGTTACCGACGCAGATTCTCATCGACTTGAACTTGATTATCAGACATTACTGGCCGTTACTGGTCGGTGGAATCGTGATCGGTATTCCGGTAGCGATTAGGCTGTTCAGATTGAAACAAGTACGGGAGAAATTTGACGGTCTGATTCTGAAGCTGCCGATCTTTGGACCGTTGTTTAATAAGATTTATATCGCGCGGTTTTCACATCTGCTCGAAGTGACGTTTACCTCGGGCGCACCGTTGCTCAAGGGGCTGGACACGATTCGCTCGGCAATTGGCAACCGCGTTATTGAAGGGGAGATTGACAAGATTCGCCAGCAGGTACAGCAGGGCAACAGTCTGGGATCAATACGCAACCAGTTGCCACATTTTCCCAGTTTGGCGCTATCGCTGATTCAAATTGGACTGGAATCAGGTTCGCTGGACTTCATGCTGCAGCAGGTAGCGAGTTTCTACGACCGGGAAGTGGATTACACCACCAAGCGACTGATGACGATGATCGAGCCGCTGCTGATTCTGTTCCTCGGGTGCGTCGTGTTAGTGATGGCGCTGGCTATATTCCTGCCTATGTGGAACTTAGTGGAAGTATTCCGCCCGCGGTGATAAAGCTTATCAGAACACAGCCGAAAATAACTATGTATAAACGTGGGTTGAGTATTCCACATAACCGTGTATTGGAGGTAGTTTGCAAATGTTCCGCAAAATGCAGAACCAACAGGGCTTCACATTGATCGAACTGGTCATCATCATTGTCGTTCTTGGAATTCTCGCCGCGGTGGCGATTCCGAAGTACCAGGACATCACAGCTGAAGCCAAGGCGTCAGCCGCCAAAGGCGCTCTTGGGAGCATGAGATCCGGGATTTCGATTTATTACGCCAACGCGGCAGTGAAGACCGGCTCGGCGACCTGGCCGCCGATTGACAGTTTACGTACCGTGAATGTCGTAATGTCACAGTCGATGCCGGCCAATCCGTTCCAGGCCTCGACAAATGCACCGGACTCGATTGTCACGGGCGTGACCAAGGGCGTCATTGTCGGTACGCGCGGTGGTTGGGCTTACAAGCCTTCGACCGGTGAACTTTGGCCAAACACGAACGTCGCCGGCGAAAATAACTGGTAGACCAGATGAGCAACAAGAAAAGCGGAGACCGCGGTTTCACGCTGATCGAGCTCATCATCATCATTGTCGTACTGGGCATCATCTCCACCGTCGCCGTGGCAAAGTATTCGGACTTCTTAAACGAGTCCAAGATACAAGCAGCCAAGGCGGAAATGGCAGAGTTGAAAAAAGCCATTGTCGGGAACCCATCGGCAGTGGCCGGCGGCCGTTACAGCGATGTTGGTTTTGAGGGCGACGTCGGACATCCGCCGGCGGCGCTGGTTGATCTGGTACGTAAGCCGGACACAATTGCGGCATACAATGCCATTGCGCGTCTGGGATGGCATGGACCCTACATCGATTCCAGCGGCGGCGACTATCTCAAGGATGCGTGGGGTGTAAGCTACGTTTACAATGCGGCCTCGCGGTCAATCACCTCGACCGGTTCAGGAACCAATATTGTCATCAATTTCTAAGGCCATGAACAGAATCAAATCGCAGAATGGATTCACGCTGGTGGAAGTCGTGATGGTGATTATCATCATGGCGATCATTGCGGCAGTGGCGATGCGTTCGATCGACAAGGGATTGGAGACGGCGCGGATTGAAGAAACCCGCAATGAGCTCAATCAACTGGCCGAGGCAATCGCCGGAAATCCCAGCCTGTATTCCAACGGAATGCGAACCAATTACGGTTATGTCGGCGACGTCGGCAGTTTACCGTCGAGCCTTGATGCATTAGTAACCAATCCGGGTTATGGAACATGGCGAGGGCCGTATGTGCGCACCGACTTTTCCGGTTATGCGGATGATTTCAAGAAGGATGCCTGGGGAACGCTTTATGCGTATACCGGCAGCGTCAGCATTGAGTCGACGGGCGGCGGCGACACGCTAACACGCAGTTTCGCGCAATTGACGTCTGATCTGACTGCGAATACACTGGCGGGGACGATCACCGACGCGGCGGGTAATCCGCCTGGTGATTCGGCTTCGAGGGTACGCGTGGTGATCACCTATCCAAACGGCAGTGGCAGTTACAAAGATTCGACGCTGATACCGAATTCCGGCGGCGTTTTCACTTACTCCAGTTGCCTGCCGATCGGCAATCATCGTTTGCGCGCGATTTACCAATCGACTGCAGACACGGTACAGACATTTGTGAGCGTGTATCCAAAGTCATCGATGCAAACGAGTCTGCGCTTTCCGGGTGCGGTTTGGGCGGCATCGGGTGGAGGAGGAGGCGGTGGCGGCGGCAGTGCTTCGGTAACTTATGTAGCCGGCAGCGCGTCGACATACGGGGCACAAAATTCGTTTGTGCGCTTCGACATTAAGAACACCGGTACGGCTGCGGTGCTGATGTCTTCCGTCCGGCTGACTTATGCCTTCACAGCCTATTATGATCGCGTATTTTGGAACACGACCAGAGTAGTTGATTCGAGCAATCCGTGGCCGGGAAGCAATCAAGCAGTAAGCTTCTCAACGATCATGACGCTGATGCCAACTGAACAGGCGACAATTAAGTTGGAATACTTCCGGGCTTCACCCAACGGCGGCAGCCGCGTGAACATGAGGAACCGGACGTTTGATGTTCTGTTCTCCGATGGCACGACCTTAACCATAACGACACCATAACGAGGATCACGAGTTGGCAGAATCGATAGTCAGTCACACGGCAAGTCCGACTAATGCGGCGGCAGCAGCACAATCGGTGCTGGAAGAGCGGATTGGAGCTATACCGCGCACTTCGGAGATTACGATCGAACTTGCCAATGATTACTTGATTTGGAGCTATGCGGACGCGCACGGGCAAAAACAACCACACTGTGGAGTATTGATCGATCCCAGGATGTACGAGCCGGTGACGGCGCTGAAGTACCTCGAACGTCTTACTTCGCAGAACTGCGGCCATAGCTGTGTTGTCAGCCTATATCTATCGCTGTCAGATGCGATTCTAAGAAGCTTTTTTGTGCCGGCGGTGCCAAAGAATGAGCTTCAACAAGTGGTGATGTGGGAAGCGAGCAAGGTGTTTCCATTCCAACCCGAGGCGGAATTCTTTGAGTGGCGGGTAGTGGATACGGTCGAATGGGGAGGCGCCAAGAAGCATCAAATACAGGCAGCGGCAATTCCGCCCGCGCGAATCCAACCAGTCACGGACTTTTTGACCAATCACTTTGAATTGAAGACGCTGACACTGACCTCCCTGGCGTGGGAGCCGCAGTTGGTCAAACTCAAGAAGATTCTTCCCGCCGTCGCAGATAAGAGTGTGGTGGTGGTACGATTGTTTGGCAATCGTTTGAGCGCACTTTGCTTCCATAAGATGGCATTGGAGTTCATTCGCGAGAATGAACTCGACGGTTCGGTAACCGGGGACGAATTTGAGAGTAGTCTGAACCTCCTCCAGGACGGGGAGGTACATCGCCGGGATTTCAACACGTATCGTGGTTTTGACTGTGAAGCGATGGCCCGGCTGGTTGCAGAAGAACTCGATTACTATTACGGGCGATTTTCACAGCGGTCAGTCGATCTGATCCTGCTTGCGCTGCCAAGCGAACTTGAAGCGCCAGCCAGTGAGGCCTTGAATCAGATGCTCGGCATTCCGGTACGGTCACTCACGAGCGAGAGCATTGTACAGGGTGTCTTGCCGGCGGAGAGCGCGCACTTACTCGCACCGTCGGCATTGGAGTCGCCCTTGCGGTCCAAGCCGCTGGAGTTGCTCCCGAAAGAGTACCGGAAGACGGTAAATGAGCGGCGGGTGTTCCGCGGGGCATCGTTAGTCGGCGGTCTGGCGGTATTGATCGCAGTGCTGATGGTGGCACTACAATATGTGCAATTGCACAAAGCCGACGATGCAAAGTCCGACCTGGCCCAGACGATGTCACAACTGCAGAACTCCGACGCCTATCAGGGTGTCGTCATGATGCAGACGCAAAGTGCGACTTGGCAGACGCAATTGGCGCAAGTGCGTGGAACATGCTTTGCCCACTCGGAATTTCTTCGTGCAATAAGCCAGCTCACGTCAGAAGGAATCTTTCTTTACGACTTGCAATTGCAGATGGTACAGAATGAACAGGGCATACAGGTTGCCGCGGTCTCGCTAAACGGTTTTATTGGCCGGGCCGAGCAGTATCCCGAAGTTGCTTTGAGCCGCTATATCAAGACACTTCAAGATCAGGCGCTGGTGAAGCGAATCCATTTGCAGAATCAAGCTTACGAAGTTGTCGATAATGATCGCCGGTTGCGCTTCACGATTGTGCTGGAGGCGGCAAGATGATTAATGAACTCCTCAAGAATCGAACAGTCATTGTGTTGCTGCTGGCGGGTGCAGTGACGACTGGCATTATTTATTTTCTGTTCTTGCCCGGCCGGGAACAACTAATACTACGGCAGAGCGAGAACGCCGCGCTGTTCCAAGAGATAGACGGACTGACGAACTTCCTTCGCTCGGCCGAGACGACCAATCTCTTTGCAGCATCTTTGGGAGGCGAGCGTACGGCTACTCTCAACGAGATTTACGCGATTGACTCACTTGAATCGTTCATTGACGATTTTACGGCGGGACTTGAAGCGATGGGTATGTCCAATGTACATATTGTGCCGGTGATCGATGATCTGCTGGCGCCTCCGATGGTTGAGTTGGACGGGGTGAAACTGGCGCAACTCAAGTTTGCGGTTGAAGCCAGCGGTGGTTTTATCGACGGCGGAATGGCGCTGGAAGAGATCGAGAAACTGCGCTACTATGTTGCGGTGCCAACACTGTCGATAGCAGGTGATGACGGAGCTGCACCTGAAGTAGCGTGGAACTTTGTGCTTCAGGCTCATTTCCGAACAGGGGGCGCTAATGGTGGCTGAAAGCACGCGCAAGCGAATCGTATACGTAGTCTTCATCGGTGCTGTGATATATGGCGCGGTTAATTTTACCGGACGAGGCGGGAATAAGGGAGCCGATACATCGGCGCCGACGATCGAACCGTTGGCGGCTGCGAGCGTTGGCAGTCTCAATTCGGTTGATACAATCGCGGGGGAATCATACGAATGGAGACGGGATCCATTTGCCTACGGTCGGTCGGTTTCGCCCAACGAAAATACCGAAACGCGGGTCACTCGATTTCATCTTGAGGCCATATCAGAGGCGAACGGCCACCTGATGGCAATCATCAATGGTAGACCACTTAGCCGGGGCGAAACGACTGAAGGCTGGACTGTCGTGCAACTAACCAAGTCCACAGCGACGCTTGAGCAGAGTGGCAGGGAAATCCTGCTGGAAATGGGAAATTGAGGGAAGGACAATATATGAAACGGATTTCACTCGTCGTCATACTCCTGTCGCTTGCAATAATTGGCGGGCAGGCAATGGCGGACAACACAGCTCACGCGTTCTTGTACAATCGTGTCTCCTTGACTCTCGATCGCACGGACGTCGAAGCCGTCGTTCGCATGCTGGCAAAGCAACACGGATTCAATGTCGCCATCGCCGGAGAAGTGACCGGCGAGGCTTCGATGATTCTCAATAACGTGCCGCTTCATGAAGCTCTCGATGCGATACTACTTTCGAATAACTTGTCGTGGTACATGAAAGAGAACATGATGGTCGTTAAGCCTTCGGATTTTTTGGCGAGCGACGAGCGAGTCACGGCACTTGTACGCCTCAAGCATGTTACCTGCGAAGAAGCAAAATTGGCTACCGGTCATCTACTGTCGACCGGTGGGAAGATCGAAATACTAGCGGAAGGCGCCGACATGTCGACGCGTCGCGCAACACCATCGGTGTTGAGCGTATCGGACCGCGGCGATATCGTCGCGCAAATTCAATCAGTGATTGCCGAACTCGACCGGCCGCAGCCGATGCTGAATATTTCGGTAAAGCTGGTCGAAACGAATTTGTCGCTGGACGACAAGATCGGTCTGAACTGGCCGGAATCGTATCCGATGATATTCGGCGGTCTGCCTGACGTCGAGGGTGAAGGCGCAACGCCGCTGGCATCACATCCGCTTGACGGCGGACGTTGGACGTGGGGGACATTCGCGGCATCGAGTGTATCGGCCGCGCTGGATTTGATGATCAAATCGGGACATTCAAAGCTGTTGTCTGATCCGAATCTGACTACTGCCTCGAATCGTCCGGCGGAGATTGCGATCACGACGACGATTCCGATTCAGACATTGAATCGGTTCACGGAAGGCGCCGTGATTCAGGATATCGTATCGTTCCAGGATCTGGATGTTGGAATTACCCTGAAAGTTAACGGACGCGTTACGGACGGCGGGTACATTTCACTCGATGTGAATCCGGTGATTGAAGAGATTACCGGGTACACGGGACCGGCGGACAATCTGCGCCCGATTACTTCAAACCGGTCGGTGAATACCAATGTTCGCGTGAAGGACGGCGAGACGCTGGTGATCGGTGGGCTGATCAAGAATTCGAAATTTGAGACGATCAAGAAGTTTCCGTTGCTCGGCTCGATACCGGGGATAGGCCGAATCTTCCAGCATCGGACGACGCATGATGAAAAGACGGATTTGAGTATTCTGATTACACCGTCAATTGTCGTGGAGAATTAAGGGGAGTGGCGTTTAGCCGCCGAGGTATGCCCGTTTGACCTGCTCGTTTTCGAGCAGGTTTGCCGCAGTATCACTCATCACGATCTTTCCAGTTTCCAGAACATAAGCGCGTTTGGCGATCTGCAGCGATTTGCGCGCGTTTTGTTCTACCAGTAAAACGCTGATACCGCGCCGATTGATTTCAGTAATAGTCTGGAAGACTTTTTCCACTACGACGGGAGCAAGTCCCATCGAGGGTTCATCGAAGAGCAGCAGTTCCGGTCCGGCCATGAGGCCGCGCGCAATGGCGAGCATCTGTTGTTCGCCTCCTGACAGAGTACCAGCCAATTGGGTATGGCGTTCACCGAGGATCGGGAAGAGGCGATACATTTCGGAGACGCGGTCTTTGATTACATTGTTGTCGTCTTCGGCGTAAGCACCGAGTTCGAGATTTTCCAGCACTGATTGTTTGGCGAAAACTTTGCGTCCCTCGGGGATCTGCAGGATTTTTTTGCGGGCGATCTTCCAGGCCGGGAGTTTGTCAATGCGCTCACCGGCGAAGCGGATTTGACCTTCGCGCGGATGCAGAACACCGGAGATGGTGTTGATGAGCGTAGTCTTGCCGGCGCCGTTGGCGCCGATGATGGCGAGAATCTCACCTTTGTCCATTTGCAGGGAGATGCCTTTGAGCGCGGCGATCTGGCCATGGAAGACCTGAATGTTGTCGACTTCAAGAAGCATACGTCATCACGATCCGAGATAAGCCTCAATGACCTTGGGGTTGGCAGTGACTTCGGAAGGAAGTCCTTCGGCAAGTTTGACGCCGTAGTCAAGTACGACGACGTTATCGGAAAGCGACATGACGACGTTCATGCGATGCTCGATGATTACGACAGCGATGCCGCTGGCTCTAATCTTCCGCACCAATTCCACCAGATCATTGCATTCGCTGGGGTTCATGCCGGCCGTGGGTTCATCGAGCAAGAGCAGTGATGGATCGGTAGCGAGGGCGCGGGCGATTTCGAGGCGACGTTGGGCGCCATAGGGAAGATTGCGAACGATGTCATTGCAGTGTTTCATCAATCCAACAAAGTCCAGCCACTTGCAGGCAGAGTCTTCGATTTCCTTTTCTTCTTTTTTGAAGGCCGGCGTACGCAGGAGCGCTGCGAAGAGTTCCGAGTTGGTCCGGCAATGACGACCGACCATGACATTTTCGAGGGAAGTCATGTCGGAGAAGAGGCGGATGTTCTGGAATGTTCGCGCGATTCCGAGTTTGACGATTTGATGCGACATTAGTCCGGCGATGGGTCGTTGCTTGAAGAAGATCTGGCCGTGGTCGGGCTGATAGACGCCGGTCACAACATTAAAGAAGGTTGACTTGCCGGCTCCGTTGGGTCCGATCAAGCCAATGACTTGATTCTCTTCGACGGTGACGCTCAAATCGCAAAGGGCCTTCAACCCGCCAAAACTTTTGGAGACGCTGCGGACTTCGAGAATCATTGTCTATTCTGCCTCGACCGGTTTGAGTTCAAGGGCGCGTCTTTTTGAAGGCAGCAATCCTTCGGGGCGGTAAATGATGGCAACGATCATGATAATACCGAAGAGAAGCATGCGGTAGTCGACGAAGGCAGTGCCGAGCGAGGCGCGGAGTACTTCGGGGACTGCGACAAGCAGAACGACGCCGAGAATAACGCCGGCGATATTTCCCATCCCGCCAATGACGAGCATGGCGACGATCAGGATTGATTCCCAGAAAGTGAACTGCTCGGGAGAGACAAATCCGTTCCAGTGCGTGTAGATTGCGCCAGCGACGGCACCGATGATGCCGGAAATGGTAAAGGCGACGGCTTTGACCCGGGCGACATTGACTCCGGTCAGAGTGGCGGCGAGTTCATCCTCGCGGATGGCGACCAGTGCACGTCCGAGACGAGAGTGTTCCATGCGATAGCTGATGAGAATGGCAACCAGCAAGAAGGCGAGAATCAAATAATAGAAGTGAATGTTCTCGGTAAATTTGAAACCGAAGATGCTGATGTCGAGGAGTTTTTCTTCGACGCGCGGAAGTCCTTTGGGGCCGTTGGTAATTGGCTCGAGGTTGACCAAGACCAGACGAACAATTTCACCGAAGCCCAGCGTGACGATTGCGAGGTAGTCACCGCGCAATCGAAGCAGCGGTGCACCGAGGCCAAGGCGGATGAGGCCGCCGACAATGATAACGATAGGAAGTCCGAACCAGAAGGGGATGCCGGCGATGCTTGCCAAGGCGGCGGTGTATGCACCGATGGCATAAAATGCGATGTAGCCGAGGTCGAGCAGTCCGGTGTAACCGATGGTGATATTTAATCCAACGCCGAGAATGCAGTAGATGCCGACCAATCCGGCGACGCGAACGGCGTAGAAGTTGCCGGCTTGATTCATGAGAATCGGCAGAATGAGAACACCGATGATACCGATAGCGTAGAGAATTGATTTGCGGGTAATCTTCATATCTTTTCGGTGACGGCTTCGCCCATTATTCCGGTTGGTCTAAAGATCAAAACAAAGATCAAGACGAGAAACAAGATTACGTCTTTATAGGCTGACGAGATATAGCCGACGGACATAGCTTCGATAATACCAAGCAGGAAGCCGCCGATCATGGCGCCTTTAATATTGCCGATTCCGCCGACGACGGCGGCGGTGAAAGCTTTCAGGCCGGGGAAGAATCCCATGTTGAACTTGATACTGCCGTAATACATGCCGTTGAGCACGCCCGCAAGGCCACCCAAAGCGCCGCCGATGAGAAAGGTCATCGTGATGATCAGATTAACATTGATGCCCATCAACTGCGAGACGGTGTGATTCTGTGCCGTGGCGCGCATTGCTTTGCCAAGTTTTGTGCGGTTGACGAATAACTGCAGGGCAAACATTGCGCCGATAGCGAGCAGGAAGATAGAAATCTGCAGTGAGTTGACCTGAATGCCAAAGAAATCGAAGTGCATGATATCCGATGATTGCGGATACGGGTAGGGTTGCGATTGCGCGCTGACGCCGACCTGCATGATGTTTTGCAGGAAAATGGAAACGCCGATCGCGGAGATGAGCGGAGTCAAGCGCGACGCGCCGTAGAGGCGGCGATAAGCGATGCGTTCGACGAGGACTGCCAGCAGTCCGGCGCCAACAATCGACGAAACGAAGACCAGCGACAGATGCAGGGGAACGACATTTTGGATTGACAGCGGCAGGAAAGTGAGCGCCCAGAATCCGATGTAAGCGCCGACCATGAAGATTTCGCTGTGGGCGAAATTGATCATCAGCAGGATGCCGTAGACCATCGTATAGCCAAGCGCGAACAGCGCGTAGATACTGCCGAGCGTGATGCCGTTAATGAGCTGTTGAAAGAACATCGACTGGTCTGCTCAACAACCGGGATTAATCGACATAGACAAACTTGCCATTGGTGACACGATAGATGGTGATCGTCTTATTTCGCGTGTCGCCGATTTCATCGAAGCTGGATTCGCCAAGAATGCCGGTGAAGTTGATTCCGGCTACCGTCGTTATCAGCGAATCGCGGTTGGTACCAACCTGCTTCAAGGCTTCGAGGATAATTTTGACTGCTTCATAGGTGTAGGGATCGTACGGCTGCATGTCATCGTTAGGGTAAAGACGCGCGTAGTCGTCGATGAATTTCCGTGCGGCAGGAAGTTTCTCCGGCGGCAGTCCGGTCATCGAGGAAAGGTCGCCTTCGGTAGCAGGTCCGCCGATGGTGATGTATTCGGGAGTCAAGACGCCGTCGCCGGAAAAGACCGGGATGGCGAGGCCGAGTTCCTTGGCCTGCTTGGTGATTAAACCGCATTCGGGGTGCATGCCGCCGAAGTAGATGATCTCGGGACCAGTTGATTTGATCTTGGTGATGAGGGCTTTGTAGTCTTTCTCGCCAACGTCGATGCCATCGAAGCTAAGCACGGGTTCGACACGCGACTCGAACTGGGTTCGAAACTGCTCGGCGAGTCCGAGACCATAGGCGGTTTTGTCGTGAATGACAGCGACTTTCTTGTATCCCAGTGAATCGACAACAAAGTTGGCGGCGAATGGTCCCTGAACGTCATCGGTCGTGCAAAGGCGGAAGACATTCTTGAGACCTTGCTGGGTCAGTTTGGGATTCGTTGATGCGGGCGTGATCATTAGGACATTTTTCTTGGCATAGACCTGACTTGCGGGAATTGAGCAGCCGCTATTAAGATGCCCAACGATTCCAATGATGGTCGGGTCGGAGATGATCTGATTGGCGACAGTGACGGCTTCCTTGGGGTCGCCGCGATCATCGAAGGCGGCAAACTGCAACTGATATTGCGGGAAGAGATTCGCGGCATTGGCTTCATCTACCGCCATTTGCGCGGCGCGTTTCATTCCCTGGCCGTGGGCGGAAATATCGCCGGTGAGCGGCGCGACAAGAGCGACCTTGACGACCTGTGGACCGGATTGTCCGCAACTCGCGATTAACATGGTCATAATGGACAGAAGCAGAAGCAGTTTGCGAATCATTCTCAAATTCTCCTCATCATATCATATTTGCCGGAAACAACTTATTGGTGCGTTGTACCGACAGATTTACGCCTTCGAGTGCGGGAGGCAGACGACAGGCGACAATTGGCAATGCGAATCAGCTATCGATGCAAAATGTCCAATTGAGCGCGCGGTGTCAATGATTTAATTGGAAACGGTATGCGGGTCGAGACTGCGAGTTAGTCGGCGATGGCGGGCTGCCGGGTAAGCTGGGTGTTCTTCTCAATACGATAGAGGTTTCCGCGCCAGGAAATGCTACGCGAGAAGAACGGTACGAACCAAACACCGAAGATGACGGCGTCTTTGATCGGCAGGAGCAGACAGTGCCAGATCCGCAAGTCGGAACGCATGAGATAGAGCGCTATCATGTCGGAGAGATACTTGGCAGTCAATACGACGGCAAGAACGAAAGCGCCCTGGGAATCGCTGCGCATAGCGGCATACGCGAGCGACAAGGCAAGAGGATGGCCGAGGATTTCCGACAAGTAGTTGGGAAGGTCGAGATTGCGGCGCATCTTTGCCCAGCGAACGTGACGGTTTAGGAACTTTTCCCAGTTCCAGCTTTCGTTGACATTATCGACGAAGTAAGTGGAAGTGCGAATCTTGTAGCCCATTTCGCGAATAGCCAGACCAATCAGTTGGTCTTCGGCGAGGAAATCACCAAACGACTCAAAGCCGCCGAGACGTTGCAGCGTACTGCGCTTGAAGAGCATCGATTTTCCGATGACGACCGGGACCTTGAAAAGGCGACGAACGGCGAAGACGCTGGAGGCCACAAAGGTATTGAGATGAAGATTCTCCATCACGCCGGCAGTCGTCGCTGCGGCGATACCGCGGATAGTCGAGGTAACCAACGCGACGTTAGTTCGCTCCATATGCCGCATCATATCGATCAGATAGTCTGCGCCCACGCGAATATTGCTGTCAGAGATCAAGAGGTAGTCATAACGGGCTGCCGGGACCATGTTGCGCAAGTTGTCAATCTTGGGGTTGAGTGACCGACTTCGCTGGTCGATGACGAGGGTGGCCTTGACCTGCGGATATGACGACTGCAGGCGGCGCACGACGGCGACGGCCGGATCGTCGGCGGCTGCGACGCCAAAGATGATTTCGTATTCGGGATAGTCGAGGTGGAAAAAGGAGCGGAGGTTAGCCTCCAGTTGGTCGTCGAGTCCTTTGAGCGGTTTGAGAATCGAGATCGGCGGCAGACTCTTCGGTTGTCTTTTGCGACGGGAGTTGAAGTAGAGTTCGTAAGCCAAGATCAGCGTTGAAACGACGGCATACGCGCCGCTGAAGATGACGGCCGAGAGGAGTGTGATTTCCAGAATTGAGTTAATCATTGCCGAATACCTCTAATCATTCAGTATGATTAACGACTTGAACCGTTCAGCCCCGCTTATGATTATGTTCAATTTGTGTGAATAATATCGACCAATTAAGTCTCTGCACGCGTGTTGTTTAGATTGCGGATGTAGTCTGAAAAGAACTTTCCGCTCGGGCGAAGCGTGCGGCGCAGGCCGTTTTCATAGTCGACTTCATAAAGTCCGAAACGAGCTTTGTAACCAACCAGCCATTCGTAATTGTCGATGAACGACCAATAGTAATAGCCACGTAGCTGGGGATTGGTACGAATTGACTCTTCAAGTATTGAGAGATGCTGGGTCATGTACTGCAGGCGTTTTGCATCGTCCTGCGTGGCGATGCCGTTCTCGGTCACGTAGAGCGGTTTACCGGTTGGAGCTAACCACTGAAGCACCTTGCCGAGCCCGCGAGCATAGATCTCCCAGCCGAGGTCGGTGAATCCCGAGCCGGAGCGGTCGCGAAAAAACAACTCGAAGGGATACTTCAGGCTAAGCTTGAAGCGCACGTGCATGCGGTAATAGTAATTCACGCCCCAGAAATCGATCTTGTCATCGAGAGCGATTGGTATGTGATAATCCATGATAAACGGAAACTTGATACGGACGGCGTTAACGCGAAAAGCATCGACGATGCACATGTTGTAGAAACTGTGAATCAGCCGTTTGATCTTTTTGTCGAGCGGGTTCCATTTGTGCGCAGATTTGAAGACGATGAAGTTGTTGGCGATGCCGACCTCGCAATGGGGATTTCTTGCCTTGATGATGTCATAGGCGCGAACGTGTGCCGCGAGCATATTGTAGAGCGCTTCGGCAAGGAGGTGAACATCGCGGAGACCGGGAGGGAACTTGGCGTCGAGATAACCGGCCAACAACCACACCATCGGTTCATTGATTGTGACAAACAGCGGTACGCGATCGCCGATTCGATCGACAACTTTTTCGGCAAAACGGGTAAAGGCTTCAACGGATTCCGGCGTGTGCCAGGGTGATTGCTCATGAAACCAGGTCGGATGTGTGAAGTGATGCAGAGTGAGCATCGGCTTGATCCCAAGTTCGAGCAGACGGTCAACCATCCGCGAGTACTGGTCGAGAGCAGATTGATCGAAGCGACCGCGCTCGGGTTCGATGCGCGCCCATTCGACCGAGAAGCGATAGGAGTTGATCTGCAGTTCCTTGAGGAGGGCGAAGTCATCCTCCCAACGATTCCAGTGATCGGCGGCTATGTTGTACACAGGATCATCACTTTTGGTGCGGAACCGGCCAAGCGACTCCCAATGAGTGATGTCGTTTCTGACATGGCCTTCAATTTGGAAGGCGGAGGTAGAAACACCCCACAAAAATGGACTTCGCGTGGATTGAATCACTTCTTGATCAGTTGGTAGAGACTTTGCCCGTCGAGTTCGCCGGGAGAGGCTATGCCCATCAAGTCAATCAGGGTTGGCGCGATGTCGACGGTCTGGGTGCGGAGTTCGGATGATGAAGCCTTGATGGCAGGTCCGTAAAAGATTATCGGCACGTCGGTGTCGTAGCAATAACAGCTTCCGTGAGTCGAACCTGTGGTATTGCGATCGACGATGTAGTTTTCTTTAAGCCGGTACATGACATGCGCTGTGCGTCCTGAAAAGTAGTTATTTCGGAACAACTGTAAATAGTCTCGCGGTGTCCCGCCGGAGGCGGTGAGTTCGGCAGTTGTATAGGTGTCGACGATGTAGGGAACCTTCTTCAGTTCCGCGGCGACGGCATCCTGCACTGCTGGTTCGCTTTTTCCGATGGTGGCGGCTTCGGTGTAGTCGAGATAAACGCCGCGGTCAACGCGTCGAATGGGGTTGTTTTTGAGACCGAGTGATTTGGCGGCTTCCATGCCGGCGTTCATGATGGCGGCTTTGAGCGCGTCGGGGTGAATGCGGCCGGCGTCGATGCCTTGCGCTTGGAGATATTCAGGGAAATCCATTGCACCGTGATCGGACGCGAGCACAACGGAGTATTGGTCGACACCGACTGTTGAATCGAGTTCGGCGAAGAATTCACCGAGATAGTAGTCCAGGCGCAGATAATAGTCCTGAACCTCCTGACTGCGCGAACCATAGTAGTGGCCGATGTAGTCTGCAGCCGAGCAACCAATCATCAGCAGATCGACAAATCCGTCCTGTCCGAGACTTTCGGCTCGAACCAGTTCGCGGGCGTAGCGCAGCAGGAGATGATCAGCGAATGGAGTCGCGAGCAAGTTGTCGTAGAAGATTTTTCGTTCATCATTTTCGCGCGGCGCAAAACTGTGGGGAAAGACAATGTCCTTGCCGTCGGCTTCGTTGATAACGCTATCAGGTCCGGAAAAGCGATAGTCGGTCGGGGGTGCGAATCTGTCCCAAATTCCGGAGTAGTAATCGTCGGCAGCGCGATAGTCATTGAGGTCCGCAAGCCACTGGGGGTAGACAGCGCTGTAGAAGAGCGAGGTGACCATTGTGCCGTCTTCAGAATTGTACCAGTAGGCGCCGTCAGTGCTGTAGCTGCCCATGGCAATCGCGGCGCGGTCTTTGAGCGCCAGCGAGTAGACCTTGGATTCGGGTTGGTTGCGATTGAGCCAGTCGGCGATGCCGCCGGACCGAAGATTGACCGGAGAGCGGCCATCAAGCAGCGGATTGCCGGGAATTGATGCCGTGGAATCTTCCACACAATAAACCAATCTTCCGAGCGAATCAGAGAACCAGCTGTTGGCGACAATGCCGTGGCGACTGGGGAAAGAGCCGGTGGTAATCGTCGCGTGACCGACGGCAGTCTCGGTGTGGGCGTGATTATGGAAGGCGTTGGAGAAAACGAAGCCCTTGTGCGACAAACGGGCGAGGCCACCTGTTAAAAGGCTGTCGAAACGGGTCAGATAATCGGTGCGCATCTGGTCGACGACGATCAGTACGACAAGCTTGCCGCCGGAGGTGGTTGCGGGCGTCTGTGCCGTTGCGGAGTTTATTAATGTTGCTGCCATAAGCAGCGAGACTACCAGAAGAATTCGCTTGATGTCATTCATCGGGGAGAAATTAAGCAAATTCAGAGATTAATGCAAAGTGAGAATTGAGTTAGGATGGCGGTGACGGGCTCAACTGCGAATGACTTGCCATTTCCGCAAGGCGATTGCGGCAACCATCAGAAGCAATGTAATGGTCGCCCAGAGGATTAAGCTCGATTGGATGTTGCCGTAGATCATGCTTCCGGTGAAATCGCACATTGGTGTCTTGTTGAGCGGACCGACATAGAAAATCAGCGTGTAGAGGACTTCGAAGAGTTTCCGGCCTCCGGTGATGACGCCGCCGGCAATTGCCAACGAGGGAATGAACATTGCGCCGATCAGCCAGTGGGCGAGCAGGTCAAAGTCGCCGGTGAAAAGAGTGCGGACGCCGATAAATCCGCCGATAGCGACAGCAATGAGAAATCCCGCGAGCCATTGCATCGACAATTGCGCCCAAACGCCTCCGGGAGTGGACTGGACCATCTGGCGCGTGTCGAAAAGTTGATCGCGACAGCCCATTGCCGACCATATGAGCAACGGCCAGAACCATGCGGCGGCAAGGAGGAATTTGTGCGAGATCGCGAACGGAGTCAGCATTCCTGCAACGAAAATTCCGGCGGCTATCAGATACCACCATTTTGAGACGCCATTGAGGGCGATGCGCAGTTCGGCGGTCAATAAACGAACCAGTGTAATTTTTCGTGAACGAGCAATGAGCGGGGTCAGTGACGTGACCTTCGGGCTATCCGCAGACGCCAATGAGGCTGCTGATTGACCGTTTGGAGTTGAAGTCTGCTTTTTGCTCCAGAATCGCTGTTTGATTATTCCGGGTGCTTCATCGAAGCGACGAAACAATGAGGCACTCACGGAAACGACCGCAACGGACACGACCAATAATGCCAGTCGACCAATGAGAATTGCCGGCGACCAATGGGGACCATTCCAAAGGAAGGTTTCCAGTTGCGGAGGACCAGAGAGAGTGAAATTAAATCCCAGCGAATGAATTCCTTCCCAAGGGACGTAACTGCTGACGGCGGCGGCGCAGCCTTTCATCATCTCATTCCAGAGAAAACTGATGCCGAAAAAATCGAGAAGCGGGGTGACCTCGCTTTTGTTCATACCGCCAGTGACGATCGCGAACACCCAGAAGATATAGAAGATCACGTTGCCGATGCCGCCACGGAGGAACTTCACGCAATCGAAGAGAATGGCGAGCGCTGCGATGAAGATCATTACCGGTGCGATGATGAGGAGGTACGGTGCGAGCAGGTCGAAGATCATAATGGTGCGGTCTTCGTTGCGGGCGAACTGCAATATAGCGGAAGTCAGCGCAAGAGTGAGAATCATCGACAACAATACAAGCACATTACCGCCGAACTTGCCGGCCAGATATGTGAAATTGTTAATGGGCGATGATGCAAGCAGTTCGTGGGTCCTTAGACGACGTTCGCGATTTACTGCGCCTTTGATAAAGTAGAATCCGACGAGCGAAAGGATAGTCACAGTGAGCAGTGTAACCTGACTGGAAATCCAAGCCGAATTGTAAATGCCGCGATAGTCACCGAATCGGACCGTCGTATAGGGTGCGCCGGGGGCGGGGATGAAGAGGTAGGTAGCATAGGCGATGAGCACGAGGAACACCCAGAATGAATAGCGACGCGAACGTTCGCGGAAGTCGGCCAATGCGATGGCCCAAATTGTAGAGAGGTTCCCGATCATGCGGCGGCTGAACGGTCGGCGGAGATGGCGAAGAGGTAGGCATCTTCGAGACCCGGCTCGACCAAACCGGCATCGTCAGACGGCCGTGCTTCGGAAACGATGCGTACTGCGAGTCCGCCGGGAGTTCGGTTCATAGAACTGACCAGAAACTGGCTTCGGATTGGCGCAACTGATTCGCTTGCGACAATCCACGACCAGACTTTGCCGCGAACAGAGGCAACCAGTTCTTCCGGAGTCGCGTAGGAAAGAAGCCTTCCCCCCGCCATGACGGCGATCTTGTCGGCGGTGGATTCGACATCGGAGACGATGTGCGTCGATAGAATCACCAGCCGGTCGCCGGAGAGATCGGTGAGCAGGTTGCGGAAGCGGACGCGTTCTTCAGGATCGAGACCGACGGTCGGCTCATCGACGATGAGCAGGCGTGGATCGTTGAGCAAGGCCTGGGCGATGCCGATGCGCTGTTTCATGCCGCCGGAGAAGCCGCCGAGCGGGCGTTTGCGGGCATCGAGGAGGTTGGTCATGACCAGAAGCTCTTCGATGCGTCTCTTGATGGCAGTGACATCAAGGCCTTTGAGTGCGGCCATATAATTGAGGAACTCGACGGCGTTGAGATTGGGATAGACGCCGAATTCCTGCGGGAGATAGCCGAGTTCGGCGCGCAATGATTTCGGATGAGCGAGAATGTCGGCGCCATTCCAAGACACGGTTCCGGATGTCGGCCGCGTGATGGTGGCGAGGATGCGCATCAGGGTAGATTTGCCGGCGCCGTTGGGGCCAAGCAGGCCGATGATGCCGCTTTGCGCTTGAAGGGAAAACTCGCGCAGACCCCAGACCGACCCTGAATATTGTTTGCTAAGGTTTTTGATATCGAGATTCATATATTACGACCCAATTGACGACGTTGTTTTCAATTAGACAACGTAATTCGGATTGCTGTTTCAATTTCGTGACAAACGGAACGAGAAACTTAAGCAAGCTGTTTCTGATGGAGAGAGTAAACGCAAGGAATAGAGGATATGAATATGAAATACCATTTGTTGGGACGAAGCGGGCTGCGTGTTTCCGAGATTTCGCTCGGGACGATGACTTTTGGCGAAGAGTGGGGATGGGGAGCTTCCAAGGAAGAGAGCAAGCGGCAGTTTGATTTGTTTGTCGAGCGGGGCGGGAATTTCATCGACACTGCTAATCGCTACACCGAAGGCACGAGCGAGAAGCTGGTCGGCGAATTCATCAAGTCGGATCGCGAGAAGTTCGTGCTGGCGACGAAGTACACGTTAAGTATGCGCAAGGGGGATGTGTCGTTTTCCGGGAACAGCCGGAAGAACATGGTGCAGTCGCTGGAGGCGAGTCTCAAGCGGCTGGACACCGATTACCTGGATTTGTACTGGCTGCATGCGTGGGATTTTACGACACAGGTCGATGAAGTGATGCGTTCGCTGGATGATATGGTGAGCGCCGGGAAGGTGCTGTATATCGGCATCTCGGACACGCCGGCGTGGATTGTGTCGATGGCGAATACGCTGGCCGATTTTCGCGGATGGACGGCGTTTGCGGCGCTGCAGATTGAATACAGTCTGCTTCAGCGGACGCCGGAGCGTGACCTGCTGCCGATGGCGAAGGCGCTTGATTTGGCGGTGACGCCGTGGGGTGCACTGGGTGGCGGGGCGTTGACGGGCAAGTACAGCCGTGCCAACAATTCGACTGACGTCAAGGGACGTGTCGCGCCGGAGAGCGCACGGCGGTCGGAGCGGGCGATGAAGATTGCCGCGGTGGTCGATCAGATTGCGGATGAAATCGGCAAGAAGTCTTCGCAGGTGGCGTTGAACTGGGTGCGGCAGCGCAATCAGGTGATGGTGCCAATCATCGGTGCGCGAACGGCGGAGCAATTGGGTGAGTCGCTGGATTGTGTGGGGTTCGAGTTAACGCCGGAGCAGATGGAGCGGCTTGATCAAGTGAGCGAGATCGAGTTGGGATTTCCGCATGATTTCCTGATGAACAAACCGATCAGCGACTTGGTGTATAGCGGGCTGGGGCACAGGATACATAATCACAGGAGGTAGGGGGGCGGCACTGTGGGAAGACGGCACAACGCACGAGATTGAAGACTGTCACTACCAGTTGGGTCAGGTGGTGGTGGTGAAAAAGATGATTGCGGCGGGGGAGAAGTAGTGGATGTCTTCGTCACTTCTTTAGGGCGTTGATTAGAGGCTCTAGTGGTTTCACAAATGTCTCGATAGTTTTACTAAGCAGCTTCAGACTCTTCTCCGGGTCAGCCGCGGCGTCTGGTTCAGCGTCCAAAACCTTTCCGGTAGGCGATGTGTAGACCTCCTTGATAGCGTCAATCAGGAATGACGTGTATTTCAGTCGCTCGTCGGGACTCTTTGGGTCAATCATCTTTTCGACTAGGTCTTTATAAGGCACTAGTGATATGGAGATGTTGCCCTTAAAGGCGTACTCTTCCTCCAACTTGCGCTCGCGAGAGTACTGTAGTGTGCAAAACGCAATTGAGTACGCCAATGGGATTGAAATAGCGAGCTTTATGTAAAAAGCTACGTTGAACTCGGTAGTGGTGAAGCCAATCAGGAGAGTAGCAAATACGGAGAGGCCGACCAATCCCAGCAATATCCAGCGCCATTGATTCTTTTGTTTCGCCAGTTCGCCTTTACGAACGGCAAAGGAGTTAAAAAGAGAGTAGCCCGTGGCCCTCTCAATTGCGTCTTTGATTTGGCTTTCGAGCTCCCCCAATTCGGCTATGAGGGAATCAGTTTTCGTTCGATTCTCCTCGATAGTAGTTTTTGCTAGGGTTGAAGTCTTATTAACCTCTTGCGTAAAGCTTTCGATTTTCTTTGAGAAATCGAGAATCCTGGTCTGAACAGCAGCAATTTCAGCCTCTCGTGATTTCGCATTAGCTTGGAGTTGAGCGAGAGTTGTATCCGTCTGTTGTGCTGTGGCGAGTACAGCGCCTGCCTTCTGTGACGATTCTGTAATCTGTTTGACGATCTCGCCGGCTTCAGCTGTTTTACTGGTCAGTCTTGTAAGAGTCTCTGTGGTCGCTGCTTCAACGGAATTGGCTTGCTTTACTAACTCTTCAATTCGTTTCTTTGCTTTCAGGGCCGCGAGCAACTGGCGTCGTAGCTCCTTAGTTTCGAGTTCTAGCTGCTTTAGCTGATTCTGTTTTTCAAGGTATCCGACCACCTCTTCGGAAAGATTATGCAGGTTGAACTGCCAAGCAGTGGCCAACAGTGATTCGGCGGCGGCTGCAAAGTTCGCAACCTCGTTGTTGCCGGATTCTATTGCGGTCGCGTATTTCGCGACTTCATCGACATGTGTAGAAATGCGATTCTGGATAGAGATTGGTAATTGAATTAACTTCTGTTTTGTAACTGCGTCGCGAAGGAGATTTCGAATTTCTCTGACATTTGTGACGGCTTCCTGTAGGGACGTAATACCGCCATTGGGGTCGAAGCCCAACTCGACACACCTTGGTTCGAGCGCATCCAACAGGTGATCGCTCAGACCTTCCAATAATTGCCAGATTTCACTCATGTTAGTCATAATAAGAGCACTCTTTTTTTCGGGACAGTGTGCCCAATATGAGCGATTGGAGAATGTTCGTCAATCACTATCTAGGACTTGTTTTAGTTCGTGGGTCAAACCCTCGTGGTTTCGACATCATTGATCTACAGGTCATTCAGCAATGTTCACTATGACGGCTATGTATGGCACCGACGACAATTCAACCAATCGTCCAAATTCCTGTAGTGCAGATTTACAGTCGGACCGTCGCGAAGTGAACGGCGAAGGTTAGTCATGTTCGACAAACTCATAAGAAATGCCGAAACCACGAAAGTTTCAACCTATTTTACTGACAAACTTCGCAAGGTGCCGGTCCACCGCCGAATATGAAATTAATCAAGTATACAACATCCGAAATAGTTACAAACCCGTTGCAATCGGCATCAAGGTAGTACCAGTGGCATATCGCGCTGGAACTGTTGAAAATGTATCCAACGAGGGATACCACATCCGAAACATTGATCATACCTGCATACTCCTGATTTGCATTGCCGCATTTCATTGCACCAATGTCAGCCATAATCATCCAGTTAGGCTCAAGAGGACTGTACAGGTCCTTACTACTGACCCAAGTACCTGCGATTCGTTCGGATGCGCGGAAGACTCCATGCGTGCCGTCATCCGAGCAAATTGGATATATGTCACTTTCCGGGACGGATACCTCGAAGCCAATATGAATGTCTGAAGACCTTCTAAAATTGAGATGACACATTCCAGCAAAGCTTACTGTAGTTAATTGGGGGTCGAACCTACATTGCTCATGAGGGACATAAACGGACGCAAGCTCGGCACCGGGCAATCCCAGACTATCTGCCCACACTTTGACGTCAATTCCCCCCGTACCGATCTGGCTTCCCGATTGACTGCTGTCCAACATTAGTTGAACACTTTCGAGCCAGAAACCCGACACTGGTCCCCAGGCGTTGCATGGACCAATCTCCGGAATTGTTATCCTCATAGCCTTCGCGTTGGCTGTCGTTGCCTGATGATAGCATTGTTTGCAATCACCCCATGTTGACAGGAGATAGCCACAGCTGGTGTTTCGATAACAAATCTTAACCTCGTGCACCCAATTCCTGTCACTACCTCCAAAAACCGACGCGATATCGCGCCAAGTTCCGTCAATGAAAATGTTTGATGACGATAGACCTCCGCAAGACTCCGAATCGACAAGTCCCGCATATATATCACCTGATTGGGCCGGTATGAAACCAGTGTGGTAATTTCCGTACTGTAAGAGGGATTGACCACATTGGTAAAAGGTAATATCCGTCGTGTACGGATAGTACACGATTGCGTCATGAGGAACAAACCTTGAGAATATCACTTCTCCGGGACGTCCAAAACCGTCATCTGACCACACGTAGCCGTATACCCCACCTTGGTTTGGTGTCACACTGGCTGGTTCATATATCACCAGACTTATTGTTATGAGTGTACATGAAACATCATTAAACCACATCATCGACTGTCCGAATGAAGTAGAGTCATAGAGATCATTTATGCTACAATACTGAAGATTAATGAAACAACCAGCACTTTCGGATTCCTGAGTAGAATCGGCAATGTTCAACCCACCAGACGGCGAAGATGCTAGAATTACTGAACAGAAGATCTGAACAGCGATCGATAGACTCAGAAGAGGTCTCATATGCCTCACTAATTTTCTCTGCCTAAAGGAAACTGGTCAAAGTATACCACAAAGACTAGAAATGTCAAACGAAAATGTGGAACCTCAGACTTCGATCAACGCAACCGCATAGTTATGTGAGGTAGCTACTTGCACCGCGATATCATCTCAGGGGAATGGTGAACCGATCTGACAGTGACGCCGCCAGTCTATAAATGAATGTCGAGATGGCGGCTGCATAATCTGCCGTGCACGCGTCTCCTGTCGTGCGAATCGGCAAGTCTGAATCAAGGCGTAACGTCTCTTGGAGAGTGCTCCCCAATTAGTTCGATGACAATTATTTTCTGGTTTGACATTTTTGGGACGTTAGGCCAACTTTTGTGTCGAGCAGAGAGCAGACGAGGTGGCACGGCGCGAACAAAAATAAATGACCCACCCCGTCTCGAAACCGCAGGCGGGTGATTCGAATAGGTGAGTGATTTGATGTGCGGTTTCGAGCCACCCCTCCGTCGGAGGGGAATTTGGTGTGCAGATGACGAGCGTAAATGACGCCTAAGTTGAATTGCGACGACTGGAAAAGGTAACGATGGTATGAATTTGAATGCGCAGATCGCGCAGCACTTGAGAGAGGTTCATTTTGGGGGAAACTGGACTTCGTCAAGTCTTAGAGACAATTTGGCGGACGTAAGTTGGCAACAAGCTACGATACGAGTCGGTTCGCTCAATACGATCGCAGCTTTGGTTTATCACATGAATTATTTTGTCGATGCGGTCTTAAAGGTCATGCAGGGAGAGCCGCTTGATGCGCACGACAAGTACAGCTTTGATCTTCCACCAATTCAGTCGCAGGAGGACTGGGACAAATTGTTGGCGAAGACTTGGGCGGATGCCGAAAACTTGGCGCTATTGATTGAGCAGATGCCGGAGAGCAAGCTTTGGGACGACTTTGCGGATGCGAAATATGGCAACTACTACAGGAATCTGCAGGGGATTATAGAACACTGTCATTACCATTTGGGGCAGGTGGTGATCATTAGGAAGATGCTCGCGGAGGCGGAGGGGTAGTGGTGTCGGGTTCAGTGCTTCCCTCTAAAGCGCGGGACAGGTCGCTGTGAGCACCGACCTGCGAGCTACCTGCAGCGCGATGTCAGACAAGAATGTCTGACCTACCTTCTGACGCAATTTTAATGCGCCCCAGTTTTTCAGGGTAGTGGCCGTGGACATCAGCGAAATGCAAACCTGGATTCCCGCCTTCGCGGGAATGACGCCGGTTAGGCTCGAATTGTGAAAACACGGTGCCAGGGGATCGTGCCACTACATGGTGTTCAACTAGAGTCGAATCAACAGAAGCCGGGTATCAACGCGGCAGGCGTGGACGACTGCCGCGCACGAAGCCCTCACCCCTGCCCCTCTCCCACAGGGAGAGGGGAGAAAGAGGACGCTTTGCTCCGCCAAATCGGGATGTACAACATTTAGCACCGTACGGTTTATGATGGTCGGGGATGCGGACATCCGCGACGCACCAGCCGCGAGAAGGGGACCACTACCGCTTATATAATGAAGGGGCACTCTTGTGCCGCACTCCAATCAGTGCAGTCGGATGCAAGGAGTTTCTTGGATTTGGATTGTGCGAAAACTGAACAGCGTCGTAACCTGCTTATTAACGGCAATTTAGATTCGCAAAAATTGCACACCGGTTTTGCCCGGTTATTGCGGTTACTCCTTTCACGAATAGAGAGGAGTACTGTCAATGAAGGTTACACGCATCCATCAGCAGAGCACGGAGTCAGGGTCGCGCTTCGGCAACAAGATCAACAGTCAAGCAGGTATTTCGATCATCGAGGTTTTGATTGCCGCGCTGATCGCTTCGTTTGCGATTACAGCAGGATTGAACACGTTCGTCAACACCAACAAGAATCACATCATCCAAGACGGTGTGGTGCACATGCAGCAAAATGGCCGCGCCACGGTCGATGAATTGGTCGACAAGGTCCGCAGCGCCGGATACAAGGTTCCGCTGGGAGTAAAGAGCTTGTTTAGCTGGAACGCCGATCCGGACACGATCGCGATCGTATACCTACGCGAGCCGGCTTGTACGGCGACAGTTTCGGACGATATGCCGCAGCCTTCGGCAGAATTAAAGTGTACCGGTTCGGAGCTGGCATGTTTTGCGTCGGATACGTGGGCATACATCTGGGATCCGTTCGCTCAAGAGGGCGAGTATTTCTACATTACACAGGTGCAGGAACAGGCGGGGCATCTCCAGCACAATTCCGCCAACTTGTCAAAGAAATATCCGGCGGGGTCGCTGATTTATGTGCTGGACTTTTTCAAATATTATGTGGACAACACGACGGATCCGCTTCATCCGACGTTCATGAAGGAAGCCAACGGCGAGCCGGCGGTGATCTACGCCGATGATATCATTGATATGCAGTTAAGCTACCGCATGGCCAACGGTTCGATTTCGGATACGATCGGACTAGACCGATTTGTTCGCGAAGTGCAAATGACGGTAGTGGCTCGCACGCCGAAGAGCGATTTGTTTCTCAATGACTGGCGCTATGATTCGTTGACGACCTCGGTGATGGTCAGGAACTACGATTTGTAATTGAGAATAATCAAGATTGAGTGAACTCCGATCTAAACGTATGAAGAAGGCTGCCTTGACGAGGCAGCCTTTTTATTTTAGAAGAAGACAAGATGATCGAATTGACGTCGTACCCTCCGGGTGAGAGCAGGGAATCTTTGCATTGATTTTGGGAAAGGGAGAGTTATCTTTGTTGGTGAGAGAGACAGAGGTGAAAGAAATGCGACTGAATGAAGTTTTGACACTGGTAATTGGACTGATGGCGGCGATGGTCGTCATCATGTCCTGTTCGGATTCGGATAAACCTTCGGAGACTGTCGAGCCGATTAACGCGAACTTCTTCGATGGGGATCTTACGACGGGTTATTACTGCATCTGCTGGGATCAGTACTACGGCGAGACCAAGGCGACGGCCGGGAGTTACAAGTTGCGGATGGTGGCAGGGGAGTTCGACAACGAGTACATATTCGAGATTAATTCGGCAGTAATCAGGCGGCAGCCGCCGCAGTGTTGCGACACGGCGACGAAGACGATCTATCCGCTTGACAAGATTGCCAAGGACCCGCCGGAGTTTTTCGGGGCGGATCTGGATACGAACGCTTATGCGTCAGGTGATACGGTGCATGTCGAGATTGCGGTACCGGCGAGTTCGCGGGTGAAACTGGAAATCTCGCCTATTTCGACCCGATAACGGCGTCAAAAAAATCTTGCTTCCACAGAAATTATGAATATATTCACCGCCTGCTTTTTGGAGAGGTTCCAGAGCGGTCAAATGGAACAGACTGTAAATCTGTCGGCGATGCCTTCGGAGGTTCGAATCCTCCCCTCTCCATTTTAATTGAGAATCCTGAATTGCTTTGTTTTAGTTCGCACAGGGTGCTGGGCCTCCCGCAAAGATATAGTTGATCAAGTACGTCGCATCGGAGATGCTAATCATACCATCGCAGTTGACGTCACCTTGGATTGCGGGCGGATTGACAATATCAAAACACACTGCAGGGGCGGATGGATTGGCAGCACTGGCATTGGCATTGCCCTGATAAGTCGGAGTAACCCCCGAACCGTTTGCGATCCAGAGCCACTGATATCCTGTCGGGATTGACGAGTTCCAGACATTGTCAATACAGAAGCCCCCCGTTTGCGGTGTTGCCGCTCCTGAAACCGTAAATTTGAGGCTGTAACATAATTGATTAGTGGCAGAGCTTACCAGAGTCGGCGTGCCGACACCACCAACGCCAAATGTATCGGGTGATGTGCTGTTGATGTGGTCAAAGACGTTGAGACCGTTTATGCTCGCAAAGAGACCCACAGCCGGCCCGTGCTCTTGAATAATCGCCGAATTGCCGTTCGGTTTGTTGCCATAAGGTCGGGACCAAGTATATGGCGCACTCGAATTCACTCTGAAACACATTCCGAGGCCTTCAACGGCCACACTATTCCTGACCAAGATTTCCAACCGATTGGTTTTGCCGATAAAGACTTTGTTGCTATCCACGCTACCGCCGTTGAGGCGGACCGAGACGTCAATCGATTGCGCGTTGGCACTGCCGGCAAGCATTGAAACCAAGGCAAGTGACGTTAGCGCGAGAAAGAGATTTTGCTTCATATTGATTCCTATCGTTGTATTAGTTTGCATTCGAGACAAAATGACGGCGTGTGCCGGGGATCAAGTTCAACGCGACACACAGGAGTCGCAGGGTTGCGACTCCTGCGTGTGAAACGCGTCTCGTTACGGACAATGTGGCGCCGGTCCCCCGGCAAAGATGAAGTTGATGACATGCACGGCATCGGAGATGTTGACGCCGCCTGTGCCATTGGCGTCGCCGAGGCAAATCGGGTTTGGCGCAGCGCCGCCGGCGAAGATATAGTTGATGATGAATACGGCGTCGGAGATATTGATTGATCCGCTGCCGTTCGCGTCACCGCAGAGACATGGGGACGGACTGTCAGAGAAGACTTGCCAGAAACCGTTAGTGAGACGGTGAACCGCGGATGATGCTTGACCGCTGGCGGTTTGTCCTACTGTGCCGGTGAGCTTGAAGCCCGCTCCTGTTGCTGCAGTGCCACCTGAACCGATGACCCGCCACTTGACCTGTTCTCCCGCGGCCGGAGCAGTGGCGACCGAAGTCGCCGCCTGCTCCCGCACCTCAAGATTACTAACTACGGTTGTCTTGCCGGCTTCGTTACCGGCAGTGAGTAACTCGCATAGTAAGATCACGCTCGCGAAGACACCTGCAGCACGGAGAAATTGCTTATTCATGAGAAGATTCTCCTTTCAACTCCTCGGTGCTAATTCTTTGATTCGGCGAGTTTGTTAAGCACTGCCTGCATTTGAGCCAGTTGCTCTTTCATCCTGGCCAGTTCATCTTCCTGATTCTTGAGTTTGGAGGTGGTGGCCTTCAGCTCTTCGGTTTTTTTGTAGAGCGCCTGGATTGCGGCGAAGGCTACGCCGGAGGGATCAATCGTAGTGATACTCCTGTCATCATAACCAACTTCAAAGAGTTTGTAGAAGTCTTGAGCCATGGGGCCAATGTGCTTGACGCCATCTGGATCGACCTTGTAGTTCCATTCAGTGATGGGAAGCTGAGACAATTTCTCGAGTATCTCGAACCCATCGACGGATTGGAAATTTTCTTTGGCGTTTTTGTCAGAAGTGCTTGTCCAGACTCCCGCCGCTGTGAGATAACATCCTGCTACCGACGTGTTAATGAGCTTTGTCACATCATACGGTGCTTGTTCAGAGGAAGCATTTGTTATGTATATTCCGCCTGTTGCCCGCAAAACCATCTGACCGGAACCGCCAGATTTAATCGAATCTGCAATCAGGGTTGAGGGAGACGCGGAAAAAACCATAGATCCATCGTCAATTGCCACTGCCTTGTTACCTATGGCAGTCGATCTAACTCCTCGGGCACTCGAGCCACCCCCCGCCGCTAGAGAATAATCCCCAATGGCTCGGTTATTAACCCCTCCCGCCACATGGGAAGAATTTCCGGAGGCTTGGTTCAACGCTCCTCCTGCAACACTTGAGCCACTTCCTGACGTCTGATTTTGAAATCCACCAGATACTGTTGAATTGTCACCACTTGCAATGTTTTCACGACCACCGGCGACTGTCGCATAGCCCGCCGATGTGATATCATTGCTGAAGCCGCCTCCAATCACGTTGTAGCGATCAGTAGGCTCATCGGTGCCGACAATGTTGTTGTCATAGCCTGCTCCGATAAAGCTGTAGCCGCTCAAATTGAGGGTTTGGGAAAACCCTCCCGCAATCACTGAATTTGGCGACCAAGTGAGCAGATTGTAATTGCCGCCCAGAATACTCGAGTTACCGGTTGCGGTAACGTAGTTGCTGTCGCCGAAGGCGAAACAGTTGCCGCCGCCGTCCACATAGTTCAGCCGTCCAAACGATGCCGACCCATTAGCGCGAACGTCATTATTGCGACCGAAACAGAAGGAGTAGTCGCCTTTCAAGACGTTATTACTTCCGATAACTGCGGAATTATCGCCGTTGAGATTCGGATCGGAGCCATCGTCGTCGATGAGGTTGCCTTGCCCAAGAACGAAGACATTCTTTGAGTCGACTGTGTTATTTTCTCCCACAACGAATGCATTCTCCGCATGAGCGGGGTCCCCGCCACTAGTGAAGCAATTGAAAGTATTACCGTTGCCATAGTCAACCCAAGTAGATCCATCGCAAGGAGCTTTACTTAGCGGCCATTCCATCGAGAATCGGCCTGTTCCGGAGATGCTATTAGCGGTGATCCTTGCGGCAACGGCGCCCGCTTGGTCAGTGAATTGCAGAGCTTGGTCAACAGCACCGCCGAGAGTGACCGCCGACAATGACCCGGCTGATAAATTGCGAATCAGCAGTGCGCCGACATCTGCTGATGCCTCGCTCATGACTATTAAACTTTCGCTTGAAGTAGACCCGAATCCAACAAGTGCCTCCGGAGATAACTCCCACGCCTTCTGCGAGAGCCGATTACCCTTGGCGGAGGGTTCGAAGACAGCGACGGTTCCGCCACTTGGCGAGGAACTTAACTGCGCCGCGACATCGCCGTTCACTGCCGCGACTGAAACATCACCGCCATTGGGGGTTGCATTTATTGAGGCGACCACATTGTTGGCCGCCCCTTTGATTTTCAAGGAACTGCCGGTTTCCAGAGCGTCGACACGGAAGACTTCATCACCGTCGTTCGAGGTTGCGGACAGAGCCACTTCAAGATCCGGATTGATGCTGACCAAGCGGGAGAGATTAGTCCCCCGGACTATCAGAGCGGCCGAGATTGCTTCGCCTTCCTTGGAGGCATCTGCCTGAAGTTCAATCTGACCGGAGATAATGCCGCCGCGCGCAAGGTCGACGGTCAGGACACGCGTCGAGAAAGGAACCGAAGTCATTTGGGTTCGGGGGGAGACCTCAACAGCGCCGATCGAAATGGCTAACCAGCGATTCGACTGCGTGAAGTGCGTCTCATTAAGCGGGACCGGTGTGGTACCCTGACCCAGAACCGCAGTAAACAACCCATTCTGGACATTGACGGCACTGTGAGTTTCCTGCCAAATCATCGTCCCGCCAGTGGGGGCATCGTAAAGTCTGAACGTTACGCTGTAGGTACCAGTCAGTGGCACATCTGACGCGTCGGTGAGACGCCCTTGATAACCGACGATACTCGGTGCGATCGCCGCACCGTGAATACTGTTGAGTAAACTCATCAATAGCAAAAGGCTGATGATGATCGCTCCGATTCTGCTCATAGATTCCTCCGATGTTATCGATTAGCTTTCTTCTTTAATGCGTGCCAGAATGCAGTGATTACCTCTGCCATGCCCCCCTTAGGCTGACAGCTCTGCCCGGGCTGTCAGCCTATCCTGCAACGTATTCGGCTCTGAAAGTGCCGAACTTCGATTGTCGCGATATTTTAGGTGGCTTTAGTCGATATTGTTATCTGGTTAGTACCGATGGGCGGGGAATTGTTACAGGCACTTTGAAAATTTTTGCGACGAGGCCGGGCAGGGGCGAAGCGAATGAATAAATACTTGCGAATAGTTCGTCCACCGAGCAAATTACGGTTGCCCAAATGAAATCTAAGAACGAAGCATTGCTTCAGAGATTGAGCAGTCTGCAGCAATGATCGAGAGCATGGCCAAAGAGGACGATTTGTTAATCACCGTGCGCAAAAAACCATGACCGACGAGCTTGAACTTTTTCGCTGTTACCTAAGGCAGCTTCTCGAGGGAAATCGAGAGATACTGGCCAACACTTCACTGGCGATTAATCGCTATTTGCGCCGTTTCGGCGGGCAGCGTTTGCGGGATCCGGAGAATCTCAAAGCCGAGGCACTTGCCGCACTGGTGCAGAATTTGCAGCGCGGCGCGTTTCGGGGCGAGAATTTCAAACAATTCAACGCGTATCTGCGATCGATCGTCTTGAATACAGTCCTGCGAGAAGCCGCGGTTGAAGGTCGAATCAAAGTGATTCCCGAGACGCAAATGCCGGAGGTTGGGATCGCCAATGAATTCAATCAGTTTGCGGACAAGAACCTGGTAGAATTCGTACTCGGAAAACTCAATGCGAATTGCCGCGAACTGCTGACACTGAAGTACCTACAAGATCTCAACAATTCCGAAATAGCCGATAAACTTGGGATTAAAGAGGGGACCGTTAGAGTTCGTATTCATCGTTGTACTGAAAGCGCCCAGGAGATAATGAGAAACAATGGACTGCTGTAACAATATTGCCGGCAACTGTACCATTATGTTGAGGGTGTGGAGTTAGTTCATGGCCTGCAGTGATCCGCGTTATCAACACCTGCTTGCCGATGCCGTTCTCGGCAGACTGTCGGCGGGTGAGATGTTTCAAGTGCAAAGCCATTTACGAAGCTGCGCGAGTTGCCGGGACGCTTTCAAGGCGGGGGCGATTCTGGCAGGAAAGGATTACGAAGCATTGCTGCGCGAATTCGGCGAGCACATTTCGGACGAGGAACTCGCAGATTATTATGCAGATCGCGAGCAGTTGAAACAATCGCAACTGGACGCCATTGAATCTCATCTGGAGGTTTGCACGCTGTGTAGCGGCGAACTGCGATTGCTCGAACAAGTCGAGCGAGAGCTCGTAACCGGTGCGGCAGCTCAACGACACGCAACGGCAGGCGTCGAATCAACTTGGGATCGGGTCAGGTCAGTCCTGCTTCATCCGGTCTTTGCCGCCGCAGTATTAATTATCGTTGCAGTGCCAGTAATGATGCAGTGGCAGGGTGGGAAGGAACAATCGACACCGGCAATTCCGGGCATTCCTCAAGCGATTGAACTGAAGGAATCCAGCCGATCCGCCGGTGTGATACAGACAGTCGCAATATTCGCAACAGACAATTACCTACACTTGAAAATTCCTTATCCCCATCAAGTCGACACACATCGCTATCTCGTAACGATTAGTCGCGAAGAGGATTCGCAGTCGGCATTGTCGTCAGTGTGGCTACGGTACTCGCAAGCAGGGAAGATCGACGCCCTCGTAGAAGCAGATAGCCTTGCGGCCGGGCGGTACAAGTTAAAGGTATTGGATATCGGTAGTGAAACGCCGATCGACACCTTAGTCACAACTTTCGTTTTCAATCTGGAGATTCGCGATTAGACGCCATGCAGTTCACGATTTTTTTGCTCGGGCGGCACTACTTCCCAACCACAATGAAGGCGCCCCAAGAATAGGGGTGAGGCGGTAATCCGGCGGCGCGCAGTTCGCCTATGGCGGCAAGCTGTGCTGATCGTACCGCCGCGGCTATCCCATCGCCGAGGCTCTTGTATAGACGATACATTAGCCGTGCAGTTGACTGATCCGGAACATTCCAAAGAGTGCTGACGATGGTCTCGGCACCTGCTAATTGGAACGCGCGACGCAATCCGTAAACACCCTCGCCATCTCCAACTGTTCCAAGCCCGGATTCACAAGCGGATAGGACAACACACTTTGTCCCTCGCAGATCCAAGCCTGCGATCTCTTCACTGGTGAGGATGCCGTCTTCTTGGGAGAGTTTCGAATTATCATGAGTCGCAGTTGTCGCTCCAGCCAGGAGCAGACCGGACAACAACAAGGGATTAGCTGAAGCAACTTCCTCGAGCGTTTTTGTGAAGCAATCATTGGAGAGGAAGTAGGCATGAGTGGCAAGATGAATGACCTCATTGCCGTCTGCCAGACGTTTGAAATTCTCTTCGGATGCAGCGTCTCCGACGAGAATCGTTGCAGGCTGAATGTGCGTCGACTTCCAGAGTCGACCGGCGCTTTCAACTTCACCTCGTGATGCAACCAGCGGCACCAGTGAGTCACGCTGAATTTGACAATTTGTAAGCGCGCTACGGGTGACGGTATTTCGGGAGTTGTGTGATGCGACGACCGCCGAGTCCAGCCGATGCAGACGGGCGAGTCGCTGTGCCGGATTGGCGGCAAAGTCGGGATCGCCCAATGCGAGGAGACCTGATCGTTTGCTTGAGTTTCGCGATTTTGTCTCCAAGTCACGGACGCTGTTCAAGTATGTGAATTCGAACTGTTCCACGAGAAAGGAACCGCTCGGATGCGGCAGCGAGCTAAAGGCCAAGAAGTTTATGGCGCCATCGGGGATGATGAAAACTTTTCCGGAATCGGGCAGAACCGATTCCAGGGGATGCCAGACGGCCGCAATCAGGTTGTCGCCGTTTTCAAGGTATTCTTGATAGGCACTTGAATCGGATGCTAATGCCAGTTCCGAGATGGTTTGCATCTGCCGGCGATATTTGGCGATCAAGTTATCAACCAGATGCGCGGGGCCGAGATCGAAAGCGTGCAGGAATTCGTTGTGCGCGACGAATGCCGCGTAACTGGGTCGGTCGTCGGCAGAATTTACATATTTGACGTATTGGATGAACGGGACGCCGACATTGACCAAACTTTGTGATTGGTTCATATCCGGAATCAGATTGTTTGAGGCGGTACCGATCTTGTAATTCAAATGGGCGAGTGACTCTTCGAGCCGCTGCTTACGTGCAGACGAGTTCCGCAAACGGCGATCGAACTTGGCAAACGACGAGTCTGAATCGTTGTCGAGGTAAATCCGTGACAATTGCACGGAAGCATCCTGCAGAGAGTCAAGAAGCTGTGATACTGCACGGTCATCTGACCGCAACAATTCTCCTCTTCGCCTAATCACTGTTTCCGAGATGACAGCTTTGTCGCTGAAAATGATTGAAGCAACATCGAACGGGATCGATGCGGATGTGCGGCTAAAGTGGGCTTCACCGCCTGCGACCGCAGTCGGCTTGCCTTCGCTAAGAATAGAAGAAATGTACTTGTCACGAAGTCTGTGGATTTGTTGAGCGTAGCGGACCGCTTTCAATTCCGGCAGAACCTGAACTGCATCCTGAAAACCGATCAGCGCTATTTTATATGCTCGAGCATAGAGAGCCTGCGCATCATCTGCTCCATTACTCCTCTGCTTCAATTCAGCATAACCGGACAAGAGGTCGGCCATTGTCGTGCTGTTGGTTATCTCGTTGGCTTCGGCGACGGCAATTGCCTTACGGTAGAGGGAGTCAGCCCGGGCATCGTCCCCACGATCTCGACAAAATTCCGCGCGTTTGGTCAGGGGTGAAATCACACGGAAATTATCGGTTCCCTGCTTGCGTTCAATCATGTTAATTACGATGCACACCAGGCTATCGGCTTGATCGAGTCGACCCTCTGCCCAGTTGATATCAGCGAGCGTCATCAGAGCATCAATATTGAGGCTGTCGCCATGAAGGTGCAGGATGCCCAGTGCTTCACTTGCTTCAGCCCGGGCTTGCAAATGGTTCTGTAAGTCAATATGCAGTCTGGCCAGGTTGAGAAGTCCAGAAGCGATTTCCGGATGGTTTTCTCCGAGGTACTGTTTTTTCGCGTAGAGCGACTTGTTCAACATTGCTTCTGCTTCTTCATGTCGTCCCCAGTACTGATAAAGTGCTGCGAGATTTTGCATGATGCTGACCGTTGCGGCGTTATCAGAGCCGAGTCCAATTTGCCGGATGGTGAGGGCATTGCGCCAATACGTTTCCGCGTCGGCAGCTTTGCCCTGGTCGAGGCAGACGCGGGCGAGGGAGTTCAAACTCGTGGCGATATCGGGATGATTAGCAGGCAGCGCCTTCCGGCGAATATCGAGAGTCACTGCGAACAGCGATTCTGCCCGCGCAAATTGGCCCATTTGGCGGTAGAGTCCGGCCAGGCTTGATATTAATGAAGCGACTTCTTGATGCCATTCTCCCTGGGTCTGTTTTCGCAGTTCTACTCCCAGTGTGAGTAATTCTTCGGCTCGCGAGAATTCTCCATTTGATGCGGCAACGCTCCCGATCCTCTGAATACTCCCCTGGCATTCGATGTGTTCTTTAGGCAGGGCAGCAAGATTGATCTCATAGGCTTCTTCCCAATACTTTATCGCCGTACTTTCAATTCCTCTTCGGCCATAATAGTCACCGAGGCGATTCAGTACATAGCCGACATTCGCGTCTCTGGCTCCCAAGTAGTGTCGGGAGATGTTCAGCGCTTCCTCACCAAGTTGA
This sequence comes from uncultured Ignavibacteria bacterium, assembly GCA_964370935.1. Taxonomy (GTDB): domain Bacteria; phylum Zixibacteria; class MSB-5A5; order CAIYYT01; family CAIYYT01; genus JADJGC01. Next base: position 118,766 of record CAYJKI010000011.1, read on the forward strand.
ATTGCAGAGTCTTGAGCCACGTAGCGGCTCTGGACATTTGTGAAGAGTATCTTGGAAGCGCCCTCCGCGAGATCCATCAGCGCCACCACGACGATCCGAGCATCTCCCCTTGGATTCTCGCGCCACTCGTTTACGATCCGTTCGTGCGTCCGCCAATTGTCATTGAGACGCAGTAACTTTGTGTAGATTTGTGCCAGTTCGTGGAGATGCGCAGCGCGATTCGCCACAGTGGTTTCGGTTGAAGTATCAGCAAGAGCGAGTGATTCGAGTGAGTCAGCTGTTACATAGTTTCCGCGATCTCGCTCGAGGATCATCAATCGCCACGCGATTGCTCGCCCTAAAGTCAGATCTGGAGGCTGCATTTTCGCCGAGATATTAGCTGCCGCTGACCAAAATGAATCAGCTTCTGCTATGGAACTGTCTCTCATGCAGTAGTCACCGAGGCAGATCAAGATCGCAGCATTGGCGCTGTCGGCTTGCGGCGACAACGAGTCTACCAAAGAGAGTGCTTCTCGCGCTAGTTGTTTTGCTGAATCGCTCGGCCAGACGGCTTTCATCTTGGTATAGGAGATTTCGCACGACAACCGCTCGGCCCGACCTAACAGAGAGCGCCAGCTGTTGTCAAAGCTCTCGCCGCCGAACACGGTGTGCGCATACGCTGACGACAAAGTGAGGAACAGCATAGTTGCCGGCAAGAAGAGGCGACCCAAAGTGCTATCTCCTTTCCACAAGTTGCGACGTCGAGGGAGACATAACGAAAATTGAGGCGCATCCCGTTAGCATCGATAATGTGAACAAATACCGCATAGGAAGCTTGCGATACACGATGACGCTCCTCAAGGATTTGGTTTACTTCGATTCTTCAGTCTTGTAGACACAAGATAAGCGGGTCGCGCCAAAAGTCAACAATATTAGTCTGTTCTGTCCTTGTTAGCGGATGAATTGGTACTTCATTCTTGTGATTCAACAAACTGCAATGAGCGGTGCTTGGAGGGGCCTCACACTGACTCTCAATTCGCTCTAAATTGAAAAGTCGATCAATTGCGAGAGAAAATCCTGAACAAGTTTGTAATGATGGGGCTAAGGAGTGGTTGGCGTTGATGAATCGCTGTCTGTGCCGGATTCTTGAGGGTCGCGTCCGTTGTCTTTGGCAGGCGGTCTGGTCGAGACTAGTTCTTTCCGGCAAGAATTTGAGCGAACTCCTTAAAAATCGCAATCGCGGCTTCCGTGCTGCTTGGAGCGCCAGTCGGTGACGGTATGAGTAGGTCCAGTACGATTGCACCGATGAAGTCCTCCAGAGAGCTAACAGTGTTTCCTGATATTTGGTCAACACTTTGAGTTCTCTTGTCCGAGATACCGCCATTCCACATCAATCGTCCAGTAGCCGCGTCATAAACAACAAAGTGGATTGTCATCCTGCGGGTATATTCGTCCCAGGTGCTTGAGCTTCCGGTAACGGTCTTTACATCGACTCTGTTTTCAGTAATACGACCAAAAATCACAAAGACCTGCTTACGGTCGAAAGCTTCGGATAGCCTCGTAAGTTCAAGTGAATCGAGAGAGCCTTTACTCTGGAAAGATCGCATTAGCGAATCTTGCAGACCACTGGCGAGAGTGCGGCGTCCGAATTCGAGCGGTGTCAAATCAAGTTCAGGAAGTTCGCTTTCGAACGCACTCCAGGCAAGGCTGTCGAGCACGATTCGCAGCCTAACAGAATCCTGCTCGTCGCCAATGGATGATCCGATTCCACCTATGACAATCTGCGCTGACTTAAGTCGAGATTGATTAAAATCGGGATCTTGCCACATGCCAATGAGCTTCGGCGAACAACTCAATGATATGAGGCCAAGTATGCACAGGCAGAATCTTGTTCTGTAAGACGCAAAGGGCTTCGCTGTGGAGATGGCATTCACAGAATGCTCCTACTCGGAATGGATTGTAACGAACATGGTTTGATTTTTACCGAGAGGCAGTCCTAACGTTGAGTCTGGTGGTCGCTTGGATTATACAGAGATCTGATGGCATGTTGCAACAAGTACATTTTACTCCTCTACGCGCAGGCCGCGCAGGGCGCGGGTCCACCGGAGAAGATGTAGTTGATCAAGTAGACAGCATCGGAAATGTTGACATTGCCGCTGCAATCAGCATCTCCGGACGACAATGGGTTGGGCATTGGACCGCCGGAGAAGATGAAGTTAATCAAGAAAACTGCGTCGGAGATCGTGATGAGTCCGGAGCCGTCGGCGTCGCCGCATTCATACTGCAGGTACTTGATCAAAAGATAGTCTTCGAATGTGCTATTACCGCCGTCGAAACTACCGGCTACAAGAACATTTCCCGTTTGATCGACAGCGATTTCGGTTCCGACATCCGGGTTGGCGCCGGGTCCACTGAAGGTCTCGATCCACCGAAGGCTTCCGTCACTGTTATAGCTGGCGGCGATTAGATCATAGTCATTAGGAGTCGGCTGGTTGATGAATCCAGTGACATAGACGCGACCGGCGCCATCGACCGCAACCGCGCGGGCGTCGCTGCCTTGCGTCTGCGCACCGGGAATCGTTCGGACCCACGCGGTGTCGCCGTTGGGATCGTACTTAATCACTGTTAACTGCTGACCGAGAAATCCGCCGTTGGTGTTGCCGGCAACGTAGGCGTTGCCGATGCTGTCAACTACCAGATCCGAGAAATAGTCTTCCGCCTCAAACGGGTCATCGTAGATCTTCGTCCAGAGTGTGTCGCCAGTCGGCGAATATTTGATGGTTGTTATGCCGATTTGGATTCCGGAACTCGGCTGATTATATCCTGACACATAAACATTTCGCGCGGCATCAACTCCGACCCGGAGCGAAACGTCAATTGGGTCGGGAGAATCGTAGGTTCGGTCCCATTGCCGGGTTCCAGTGTTTGTGTACTTCAACGCCAAGTAAATGGGGAATCCCGAAGCGGAGTGCGTCAGTCCGCAGACGATCACCGAGTTTTCGCCGTCGAACACGATGTTGCGGCAGTTTTCGGAAGAATGAAACTCGCCATCGTATTGATCCTGCCAGAGAATGTCTCCATCCGGAGAATACTTGACTGTCAGAATATCGTAGCCAGCAGCAACAGTTAGCTTGACTCCGGTGACGTAAACGAACCCGGAGTCATCAAGTGTGACGGACTGTGCTTCTTCCCGCAGATTCAGAACGCCCAACCGGTCTCGCCACTCCAATTGTCCTTCCGGGGAATACTTCAGTACTATCCAGTCCGCGATACTGCTGGTGGTGTCGGACATGCCGCAGACATAAACGTTGCCGGATTCATCCACGGTTATGCCGTTGCCCCGATCAAATCCATTTGCGGAGCCATTGTAGGTCCGCACCCACGCGGTGTCGCCGTTGGGGAGATATTTGATCGTCACGATATCATCCAGGGAACTGCCGCCCCAGACGTACCCGGTTACATAAGACGCGCCGAATTGGTCGAGAGCCATGTCCAGTAGAATGTCGGGAGCAGTTCCGCCATAAACCCTGACCCAGGCGGTGTCCGATTGTGTCGCGGAGAGTGGGGCTGAAACAAGAAGAAAGCAGAAGAGCGCGAAAAGTGTTCTCATATTACCTCTACTATTGACAGCAGAATTTCCAGAATCAACTGGTGCCGACGTAACTTTCAAAGCACGCAAGGGTGCTTGAGTCTTCCGATGATGCTTGAAGTGTGAAAGCTGGCTTGTATATCTTCATGATATGGAGATTTGCCGCAAAGTCAACAGAATTCGGTCATGTCTCTGATCACAGACGCGATCGTAAGGCTGGTTTAGTCGACGTTCAGAATTCGGTGGCAATTCGAGAACCTGAATACTTAATTTCGTGCTGATTACTTGATATTAGTCTTCGGCAGAGGCGGTGATATGTCTAGCAAACTTGAGATTGTTTATTACACGGATTTGAAGGAGAAGAACGACTTAATGCACTTGTGGGCGCAGTCATTTGTCTGGCTGGCAACACCGACGGTGATCGACAACTGGGCGAAGGTGGGACATTCGCTCAAAGATACGCCGATTGGCACGTGCGGTTTGATCGACGGTAAACTGGCAGGATTTGTCGGGATGTTAGAGTTGCCGACTCGCAACAAGAATGGTGAAGTGGAAATGGTGGGGGGAATCTGGGCGATTGCGACGCGGCCATCGATGGCGCGGCAGGGGATTGGCAGGCAATTGTTGGAAGCCGCCGAGAGTTGTTTCCACAGGCGGGGAATTCGTATTGCCATGCTAACGACTAGCCGGGCGATCGTGGCCTATCAGTGGTATTCAAATGTCGGCTATCGCGAAGTCGAAAATGTAAATCAGTTGCCACATTATTATAAAGTCCTGAAACCGTCGGCGGTGCGCAAAGCGAAGAGGGCGACTATGGCGGAAGAGTTTGACCGGTTGCAGTGTATTGCCAATTTCACGAGGTTCATGAAGGATCGAAGTGGATTCGTCTATCGGGCGCCGCACAGGTTCGACTACATGGAGACGGTGGGGAATCTGCATCCGGCGTTTTCCATGGTGAATGAGCACGGCCACGTGATTGCTTCGCCACAGATGGGGGCGGTGATGGTGAATGAGATGATCGCCGACAACAAGACGCATGCTACGGAGATGATCAAGTGGGTGGAGAATCAAGCAGATAACGGCGTGTACTATCGTTACGTTTTTGATCCGGTTGTTGCGGCGGCGCTTGACAAGGCTGGGTATCGGTCGGATCGGGGCGGATTTGATGTCTTCATGTGGAAGGCGCTTGGGGATGTCGGGTTTGATGATGTATATGATGAGGCATTTACGGTGAGCAGGGGAGAGTTCTTTTAGCCCTCACCCCTACCCCTCTCCCAGAGGGAGAGGGGAGAACCTCTCAGTGTCGGAAGGGAGTAGGGCGCGGGGGGACGAGGACGTCTGCCGCGCATTATAGCAAGACGGTTGCTGAATCCCCGCCTTTGGGACCGTTGAAAAAGTTCGCGACTTTGGATTCGGTGGCAAATCCGTTAAAAGCCTAAGCTGGATTCCCGCCCCGCAAAAGCGGGATTTCGCTTCGCTCAACTTTCGCGGGGATGACTTGCAGGGAAGGAGCTGATATAAATGAAATCACTCCCTATGCATAGTAACTTTTTCAACAGTCCCCTTCGCTGGGAAGACGGAGACAAAACGGGCTATTACGGCAGGATGAATCCGGAGGGAACCTGCGGCATCGAATTTTGTAAATACACGATTGAAAGTGCAAATGTGGGAAATCACTTGATTTGTGATAAGGTGATGTTACATTCTCGATTCTTAAGATAGGTCAAAACAGGGAGAGAAATTGCGGTGATAGAAGTCAGAAATCTCACCAAAAAGTACGGCGAATTTGTCGCGGTCGATGACATTTCGTTTTCCGTGCCGACGGGTCAGGTCCTGGGCTTTTTGGGACCCAACGGCGCCGGTAAGACGACGACGGTTCGCATTCTTACGTGTTACATGCCACCGACGAGCGGCACAGTAACAATCGACGGCAACGATGTCGTCGAACAATCGATGGAGGTCCGCCGCAAGATCGGCTATTTGCCGGAATCGGCGCCATTGTACACCGAGATGGATGTCATCGAGTATCTCGAGTTTGTGCTGGCGTTGCGCGGAGGCGGAAACGGCGATCGCAGTAAACGAATCCGCCACGTTGTGGAGATGTGCGGGCTCGGCGATGTGATTGCCAAGAATATCAGCGAGCTGTCGAAGGGGTACAAGCAGCGCGTCGGTCTGGCGCAGGCGATGATTCACGATCCGGAAATTCTGGTGCTCGACGAACCAACGGTGGGGCTTGATCCGAATCAAATTGTCGAAATCAGAAACCTGATCAAGATGCTGGGCCGAGAAAAGACGGTGGTGCTATGCACGCACATTCTGCCCGAAGTCGAGGCGACCTGCGATCACGTGATGATTATCAACAAGGGTAAGATCGTCGCCAACGGGACTCCGGACTCGCTGCAACGTTCGCTGGCGGGGAAGGCAGTGATTCGACTTGAGATCAATCAGTCGCCGGAGACGATTCGTCCGGTGCTGATGGAAATTGAAGGGATTGAAGCCGTCAAGACGACGCATCAAGACGGGACCTCCAAGTGCGAAGTCGTTTGCCGGCAGGGGAGCGACCCGCGCGAGGCGATCTTCCGCAAGGCAGTCGGAGCAAGCTGGGTACTGCTGGAGATGTCGCAAGAGGCGTCGAGTCTTGAAGATGTATTCCGCGAGATGACGAAGGGAGGCGCCCGTGAATAATATTTTAACGATCTTCCGCCGGGAGATGCGATCGTATTTCAATTCACCGGTGGCGTACATCGTCATCGTGCTGTTTCTCTTGATCGCGAATGGGCTGTTCTTCTGGAGCGACTTTTTTGTCAGAGGGAACGCTGACCTACGCGGGCTGTTCGGGATTTCTTCATTCATATTGATGTTCTTCACGCCGGCGATCACAATGCGCTTGTTGGCAGAGGAGCGCCGGTCGGGTACGATCGAAATTCTGGTGACATTGCCGGTAAAAGATAGCGAGATCGTTATCGGCAAATTCCTGGCGGCGTTCGGGCTGACGACGTTGTCGATTTTGCTGACTTTCGTTGCTTATATCTCGGTGTCGATGTTGGGCGATCCCGATTTCGGCGCGTCACTGGGCGGATATCTCGGGTTGATATTGATGAGCGGAGTGTATGTCGCGATCGGTGTCTTTACCTCGTCGATGTCGCTGAACCAAATTGTGGCGTTCATCGTCGGGTTTGTGATTGTGTTCGCATTGTTCATGCTCGACAAGGTGTTGCCGTTTTTGCCGACGGTGTTGGCCTCGACGTTTGAGTTTCTTTCGGTCGATTATCATTTCCGCAACATTTCGCGCGGAGTGATTGATAGCCGTGACATCATCTATTATGCGTCGATGATTTTCTTGTTCCTGTATCTGGCAGTCAGGGTCACTGAATCAAGGAAGTGGAGGTAAGCGATGAAAACGAAACTTGCAGCCACAGGGGTCTCGGCGATTGTCATCGTTGCCGTGATATTGGTTGTGATCAACTTGATTTCGGTGAATGTGTTCGGGCGACTGGACCTCACCGAGGGCGACATCTATTCGTTGAGTGAATCCTCGAAGGAGCTGGTGCGGAGTCTCGATGACCGCATCACAGTGAAGTGCTATTTCTCGGAGGACCTTGATCCGCCATACAACGCGAACGCGCGGTATGTGAAGGATCAGCTCGATGAGTACCGCTCGTATTCAGGCGGGAATTTGAGTTTTTCGTTTATCGATCCGATCAAGGAGAAGAAGGAGCAAGAGGCGCAATCATACCGGATTCCGGCGGTGCCAATGCAGACGCTTAGGCGCGACAAGATGGAGATCAAGCAGGTCTTCATGGGGATGGTGATTCTTTATGAGGATAAGCAGGAAGTGATTCCGGTAGTGCAGAACACCGCGACGCTGGAATATGAAATCACGCGCGCCATCCGCAAGCTGACGAGCCCGATCACGCCCAAGGTCGCTTTCACTGAAGGGCACGGCGAGTTGAATCTGAAAGAAAACCTCACTTATGTCGACAAGGTGCTGGGTGAGGAGTTCGAAGTTCAGACGATAAATCTCAAATCGACAAAAGTAATTCCGGCAGATGTTCAGACGATCTATGTTGTCGGACCGCAAACGCCGTTCAGCCCGTGGGAATTGTATCAGCTTGATCAGTTTCTGATGCGCGGCGGCAAACTGGGGTTATTGATCGATCGGATTCAGGCGGAGATTCAGCAGGGATTTGCCCAACCGATGAATCCGGGATTCGACGACTTCTTGTCTCACTTTGGTGTCAATGTCAATTCCAACATGGTGATTGACGCGCAGTGCGCACAGATCGCAGTTCAACAACAGCAAGGGCCGTTCCGCTTCCAGAGCCTGAAGGAGTATCCGTTGTTTCCGCGCGTGACGGAATTCTCGCAAGAGAATCTCATCGTCAAGCAACTCGAGAGCATCAACTTGATTTTTGCCTCGACGCTGGACACAACGCGATTCCAGTCGACGCCGTTGACCTTTGAGGTGTTGGCGCGGACCTCGAAGAATAGCGGTATCTTGGTGCCTCCATATAATATCGATCCAATGCGCCAATGGACTAAGGCGGATTTTGTCACGCCGCCACAGCCAGTGGGTGTGGCGATCACGGGCAACTTCACGAGTTACTTCGCGGGCAAACCGAAACCGGAGATGGATACGATCATGGCGGACAATCTGGCGGCGATGCCGGAGACGCGGCTTGATTCGGGCGATCAGGGTAGATTGGTTGTTTGGGCAGATGCGGATTTCGTCAGCGACCAGGTGCTGCGGGATCAGTCGAACTTGATCATGTTCCAAAACATGACCGACTGGCTCTCGCAGGATCAGGGATTGATTTCAATCCGCTCGAAGGATGTGACCGCGCGTCCGCTTAAGCAGACCGAGGACTCGACGCGCACGCTGGTGAAGTTTGTCAATATCTTCCTGATGCCGGCGGTGGTGATCGTGTTCGGTGTGGCACGCTGGCAGATTCGGAAACAGAATCGGCGGAGGCAGTTGATATGAACAGATCGCTGACAATACTCGGAGTGGCGGCGGCGGCGTTAATTCTGATCCTGGTGCTGCTCAATCAGAGCGAGCGGCGCGCACTGTCGCCGTATCAGGCGACCAACTTTGTCGGCGCCGATTCAGGCGCGGTGAACAAGATCGTCGTGAAGAGAATGGGCAACGATGCACAGCTTGAACGCACCGGCGACGGCTGGAATGTGATGGATGCCGGAACGCCGAGGCGTGCGGACAAGATGGTGGTGGACCAAATCGCGAATCTGGCGCACAACTTGACAGTTGGAGAGATCATCTCTTCGAATGCCGAGAAGCAGATGTTGTTCCAGGTGGACACATTGCTGGGACATACAGTGGAGTTTTACCGCGACGGACAGATGTTGGGGAACCTGATTGTCGGCAAGGCGGGGAGCGACATGCGGTCAACATACGTGCGCAAGCCGGAATCGAACGATGTGTATCTGGCGCAGGCCTCGTTGGCGCGATTGCTCGAACGACCGGCGCGCGGATTCCGCGACAAGATCGTTTCACCGCTGGATACGTCAACGATTGTGATGGTCGAGGTTTCGACCAAGGATTTCAAATATTCGATGGTCAAGGTCGATTCGATTTGGACGGTGATGTCCGGAGCAGAGCCGACATTTGTGGCGGATCACATGAAGGCGCTGCAGTTGGTGGGACTGTTGGGGAACTTGCGCGTGGCGGATTTCGTCAGCGACGCGGAGCGCGATACGATCAACATGAGCGAGGTGAGTGATCAAGTCGTTGTTCAGACGAGAGGCGGCGAGCAGTTGACACTATCGTTGCGAAAGAAGGCAGAAGGCTCGCAGGATTATTACATCAAGTTCTCGACGCTTCAGGAATTGTTCACTGTGTTTGAGGGGACGCGGAATAGTTTGATCAGGAAGGCGGAGGAGTACAAGCAGGGCGGGGCGTAGCGCCCTCACCCCTACCCCTCTCCCGGCGGGAGAGGGAAACTGAATTGATAGGGGAGAATAGGGCGACTCGCCGCGAACAGACATAGATTGGTTATTCCCCCTTAGCAAAGGGGGTTAGGGGGTTGTGTTTGATTGGAATGGTACACATCGTTATGGACAACACACCCCGTCTTGATCGCGCTCGTTCCTCGCGCGATCAAGCCACCCCTCTTCCCGCAAGCGGGATCTTCGACAAGAGGGGAATTAAACTTGAATAAGGCCGTAGCGTCGAAGTACGTCGAGATTCTCAAGCGGGAGTATCCGGATGCGAAATGCTCGCTGGAGTACGAGACGCCGTTGCAGCTTGCGGTGGCGACGATCTTGTCGGCGCAGTCGACGGACGAGCGGGTGAACATGACGACGCCGGCGCTATTCAAGAAGTATCGCAGTGTCGAAGATTTCGCCCAAGCGAAGCCGCCTGCGTTGGAAGATGCAATCAAGACTATTGGTCTTTATCGCGCCAAGGCGAAAAACATAATCGCATTTGCGAAGAAGCTGCGGGATGATTTCGGGGGCGAGTTGCCGGATTCGATTGAGGAACTTCAGACTTTGCCGGGTGTGGGACGTAAGACGGCGAATGTGATACAGGGGGTGCTTCACGGCGACGGCAAGGCGGAGGGGATTGCGGTGGATACGCATGTCACGCGGTTATCGTTTCGGCTGGGGTTGACGAAGCATACTGATCCAAAGAAGATTGAGCGGGATTTGCAGAAGTGGATAGATCGGGGCGAGTGGGTGACGTTTTCGCACTTGTTGATTCTTCACGGGCGAGCGGTGTGCGACGCGAGGAAGCCTAAGTGTGGGGAGTGTGTGTTGGGGGAGGTTTGTCCGAAGCGGGGAGTGGCTCACGAGCGTTGAACCAGCGACAGGAAACTAACGAAGTAAAATCGGACGAGGTTGCTGAAACCGAGTAGAGTAAGCACAACCAGAATTCATATGAACATTCAAGAACAAGTCAAAAAGTACATTGCCAGCCAACCTGAAGCAAAACGCAACGACATGCAAGTGTTGCACCGCATCATTCTGCAAGTAGTGCCGGCATGTAAATTATGGTTCCTGGATGGCAAAGACAGTGAAGGTAAAACAGTCTCTAATCCCAATATAGGGTATGGACTTCACACCATAAAATATGCTGATGGAAAGACCAAAGAGTTTTATCAGGTAGGCATAAGTGCAAACACAACCGGAATCTCGGTCTATATCTTTGGTATTAAGGATAAGAAATACTTGGCGGAGACATATGGGAAAAAACTCGGCAAGGCGAGTGTGAGTGGATACTGCATTAAATTCAAAACGCTGAAGGATATAAACATTGAAGTACTTGAAGCGGCGATACGCTATGGGCTGGAGGCATCGGATTGATTAAACGGCACTACATGCTTGGACGCCGAGGCGGGGAGTGGCTTAGAAGAATTCCCTTGATTTTCAACCCACTAATCTATTATAAATGGCGACTACGATTTGCGGGAGTAACTCTGGATGTAGAGTCATCCCGCTTCAAACGGGATTGGTCGCGGGGCAGGGCGACAGTCGATTCGAAAATCTGAATAGTACCTACGCGGGAGTAACTCAGTTGGTAGAGTCACAGCCTTCCAAGCTGTTGGTCGCGGGT
>CAYJKI010000012.1:0-101809 GCA_964370935.1 uncultured Ignavibacteria bacterium
CGCCGCTACTTGGGAAATCACGGTTGTTTTCTCTTCCTGGGGGTACTTAGATGTTTCAGTTCCCCCCGTTCGCCTTGCATAGCTATGAATTTACTATGCAATAGACAGGTATTACCCTGCTGGGTTGCCCCATTCGGAAATCCCCGACTCAAAGGATGTTTGCTCCTAATCGAGGCTTATCGCAGCTTACCACGTCCTTCATCGCCTCTCCGTGCCAAGGCATCCACCGTATGCTCTTAGTAACTTGATCGAAATCCTAAAAGCTCGATTTCTGTAGCCATGCGTTTTAGATTCCGCATTGGCTCTGATATTTGGTTGTCAAAGATCGTGACTCTCCCGCCGAAGCGAGAGACTTGGCTTGTCACATCCACGCTAGTTGCGTGATAATTTATCTGCAGGCTTGTAGCCTTTACCGTCTTGGAGATGATCGGGATCGAACCGACGACCTACGGCTTGCAAAGCCGCCGCTCTCCCAGCTGAGCTACATCCCCTCGTAATCAAAGATCGTGTCTTGATTCTGCCGCGCCCCCGCAAGTTCGCGCCTTCTGAATTTATACAGTGTCAACGCCGTTAACGTTGGACAGATTCAAGTTTACTGCTGAAGCTTTTCCGGCTTCATTTTGTCGGCGACCTCCGAAAAAAAATCGCTCCGAGCGTCCCGGAGTCGATGTTTATCGAGCGCCTTCAAACAGCGACGCCCAATATATGCATGAGCTTACCGATGTCAATAGCAATTTCGGATATTTGTGAAGATTTTTTCAGATAAGTGTTAGAATACTGCTAACTCGTTATTGGGCAACCAGATGTTTGTTGAACAATTCTCGCGACTCGTGTTTCGATCAAAGTCCAACTTCCCCGAGAGCCGCCTCCAGACGATTAGCACAGTCTTTGTCAATAGTGGACATAGTCGCGATAAGTTGTTCAATGGAAATGACTTTGCCAATAAACTCGGAATAGAGTTCCCTGGAAAACATGGTCATTCGCTCCGTTCCCACGCAGAGCGCGAACTGATGGAAGAGCCATGGTCCCTTGGAGTAGATCACAATTCCCTTTTCGCGACTATCTGGACGTACGATATCGATAATTGGCGTGTCTGTCTTATTGCCGGCGATTTTGCGGTACTCGGAAAGGTTGTCGTTGATCTTGGCGGTGAGCGCTACGGAATCCAGCCGTCGGCCTTCGTAGAGCATACGCAGATAGTGGGAGAACGATAAGGACATGAACCAAAAACCCTTGGAGGGAAAGTCGCAGAAGACGCCGGCGCCGAACCACTGCGCGGCTATAGTCAGCGAGAGTGATTCATAGTGTCCGGCAGCAAGAGCCTGCATTGTTGGAGTGCCAATCATGAGGATACCAGTGCCGATGTTTGTGCCTTCGAAACCCGGGACCTCAAGAATCGTCAGCCTTTTGTGGTGATAGTTTCCCAGCATATCTTGATAGAACTCGAACGCGTTGGCAGCTTCGGCGAGGATGACCTGGGCACTCGAATCAGCAATCGAGTAGTAGTTCAAAGAGATCTCGTGCTCGTCTACTGCCCTACTGCAACTGCGATAATAGTCATTGCGCGCAATAAGCAAAGGGATCTTGTACACCGGGATAGCTGTAGTGAAGTTCGAAAGATTGGTCGTTGAATCGACAGTTCTATGCGAGATATTTCCCGTACTGAAAGTCTCGAATTCTATAGGGACTTCCACGCGCAGTTGTGCATTCGTCAATCCGTGCGGAAGGACGGGATACCAACGGTCGCCTCGGTCGAGAATCACAATCACATCATTCGCAAATTGAAGAGGCACCGACAACTCGAAAATGAAAGTCAACTGGGAGGTCCGGCGCAAGGTTGTCGGTATCTCAATGGTAATTGAATCGGAACCTGATCTGTCAGGACGTACGACGGCAGTGACGTTACCATCTGAAATCATGAGATCTCGAATTGTAACTCGGTTACTTATCAGAACGACGAAGTGTTGATCTTCTGGGAGTAACGGTAGTTTCAGTGTGCCTCTGATTTCAAGGGAGTCGCATAGTTGTCTCATGCTGGCCAATACAACGGTAGTTGCATCGGCGGAGCAAAGTACCGCCGAGTTTACAAGAACAATCAGCAACGCGAAGACTATGCGATTCAGCATTAGTAGCCTCGAATTCACAGTTTTCACAATCAGAGATAAGTATATCCAGTTGCCAGTTGCGGTCAAGTAGTTTATTGGTTCGCTCTGAACCTGGTGTAAGAAGTTTCACTTGAAGAAGATACTCGACACGAACCTCTAGAACGACTTTGTCCGGTAAATAAAATCGCAATTCAACTGTGACTTTATGGAACCATATTTGCCATAAGTCGGTAAACAGATTGACGGAACAGAGCTGACCAGATGCGCATCACAATGCTCACCAAGAACCTTATCGAACGATCATCCTCTAGACCTTTGGATGACCAGAACAACAACATCAGCAAGGAGAGATCCGATGAAGAAGATCTTCACAATCTCGGCACCAATATCGGTGCTTGCGTTAGCGATGACGTTGGTAATCTGGGGTAGCGTGACGGCGGGTGGAGATACGCCAGCGATGGGGGCGAGCGAAAAACTTCCAGCAGACTCTGTCAAGATTGCAGCCAAGAAAGGCATTCTCGACGGTAAAATTTATGTCGGTGAAATTGGCGCCCAGGGTGTGGCCACGGGCTCAGAAGAGACAATCAAGTTCATTGCCGGCATGTTTTATTCCTCCCATTGTGAGAAGATGGGTTTTCGAATGGCCGCCTATACGACCTCTTCGGAAGGCGATTTGACCAGATTCAAAGCTACGTTGGAAGACGGGGCCAAGAATCGACACGAGTGGGAGGGAATAATTCGAGGCGAAGTTCTTGACGCTACGGTCAAGATTACGTCGGAGAAGCAGCCAACCACAACGATGTGGGCAAAAGCTACACTCGAAAAGACGCCGGTCCGATCCAGCGTTGTACCAGGCGAGACTCCATCGAAGTAAAGCCGATTGGCGACGAGTAAATTCGAGTACTTGGAAGATAATCTAGATCATTCCATCTGGCGCGCCCCGCTAAGACGCCGTCCCGCAAGTCGGGACGGCGCACGAAATTTCGCCCGAAACGAAGGAATTCGTTTCGGGCAGTTTTTGTTGTGGTCGGAATGCCGACGTCTTGGACCCGCAGCAACCTATGGGCGAGCAATTCAGATTGCCGCATTACGGGAGTAACTTGGTCGGATGATTGTAACGGATTTTGTTGAGCGAAAATGGGCTCGGGCACCTGCGGTCGAATCTGCCGACCTCGGAGATGGATGGGAAAGAGTGACTAGGCTCGGGCACCTGCGGTCGAATCTGCCGACTTCGGAAATGAATGGACGAAAAGAAATGGGCTCGGGCAGAATCGAACTGCCGACCTCGCGCTTATCAGGCGCGCGCTCTAACCATCTGAGCTACGAGCCCCAGATGAGAACCGCAAAGTATTAATTGCATCGCTAAAGTCAATTGTTTTTTGAATCCAGAGGAATCCACAATTTTGTGCCGGAATCGGCAGTATTTTTGGTAAGCAATTAAACAAATTGGAATTGTTTACGTCTCAAATCATGTAGAGGAAATCTTGCAGATCACTTCCGTTCTGCTCCTTGAGTCTATGCAGCTGCGAGACTTTTTCTACCCTGATTACCCCCTATGCGGGTTTGGTCATAATCCCTCCACTCACCCAACAGGCCTCGGCCCAAAGCCGGGGCCTAGTTTATTACAGGGCTTTGAGGAACTCGTCCCACGGTGTCGCCAGAAGCGTTTCTGTCGTCGAGCGCCCGAGCGCTCGAATGATCATGACTGCTTTCTCAATCTGTTGTGGATCATCTGATTCGACAATATCGACGACATCGTAGCTTCCCATACAGCCGTAGCTTTGTACCCACTTCGCCTTTGGGCATTCCTTGCGAAGCTTCTCCCTTACCAATGTTGCAATGCCCTTAAGTCCGTCCGGCGTTTCAAAGGCGTGTGGTCCGAGTTTGCTTAGGATGATGTACGTTGCCATTTTGAAATCTCCTATTGTGGTTTGAAACAGTCAATGATTCACAAGAAATATACGAGTGGATAAGACGAACTGCAAGTGTATCGGCGCGCGAAAGGTTCAACTCTGCATGGTCAGCCGCGAGTAAAGCCGGAATGGCAGAGTGCGCATGATCCAACCGAGGTAGCGCCAGCGCCGAGAGACATAAGCAATGCGCTTTTTCTTGAGAATAGACTCGTAAATCTGATCAGCTACTTTTTCCGGCGTGGCAACCCAAAACATGTCGGTGCGACCCTGCGTCATCTCGGTGGCGACGAAGCCGGGACAGATGTCGGTCACATAAATGCCTTTGGGCTTGAGGTTGGCATATAACCCGGCGAGATACTTTGCCTCAAATGCCTTGGATGCATTATATGCCAGCGTGCGAGCGTTAGCCCAAAATGCGGCTACCGATGATACGCCAACAATATGCCCTCTCCCTTGCCGTTTGAAGTAAGCGGCAGCCCAATCGACACACACAACAAAGGCCGCAACATTAACTTCGATGGTTTCTAATTCGGGCTCCAGGCTCAAAGTCGGGTTGCGCCGGTCAACGCCGGCATTGGCAATCATTAAGTCGAGCCCGCCCAATTCTCTCGTCAGGTCGTCGAGCATCGTTTCAGCTTTGTCGTAGTCGCGCAAATCAAACGACCTGATGACAAATTGCCCCGGGGCAAGACGCCTCAATTCCTCGAGTCTCTCGCTGCGGCGTCCAATTATGCCAACCAGATAGTCTTCGCGCGCTAACTTAAGCGCGAGTGCGCGGCCAATGCCGGAAGTTGCACCAGTAACGATTGCTTTTTTCATCACTTCTTTCTTGATTCCATCATTCGATTCTTGTACGCCCAAAGATACCACGACGCGATTGAACAATAGGGCGACCAGCGCTCGCGTAGTTCATCCCAGTCGATATCATCACTTTTACAACCATAGACCAGACAAATGCCATTCACGAGTCCTTGATCCTTAGTGGGAAGCACATTAGTCCGGTTCATAACAAAGATCAGATACATATCGGCGCTCCATACGCCAAGTCCTTTAACCGAGGTCAGAGCGGTGCGAACTTCCTCATCCTTCATTCTGGGGAAATTGCGGAACGAGATCTCTCCGGCAGTCACTTTTGTGCAAAGATCGCGCAGATAAGAAATTTTTGGACGCGACACTCCGGCCGAGCGGAGTTGCTCATCGGAAAGATTGGCAACGGACGGTGGTGTCAGCTTGTTTTTGCACGCCAGATGCTTGATTCGCCCGAAAATTGTGCCGGCAGCTTTCAACGAAAGCTGTTGGTAGACGATTGTGCGGGCAAGCACATTGAATCCGCCTTCCCCTTTGTCGAGTTTGCATGGTCCGATCAATTCTATCGCGCGGGCGAGTTTTGGGTCCATGCGCTTCAAGTGCGTTACCGCTCTTCTCCAGTCAGGTGAATCTGAATTTGTTGTCATGTCTTCTCTGCCATTTATGGATCGAGTAGCGGGTCATATTCTTCAAGGCTGTTCAAAATGCCCGGAGTGTCGTTGGTCAGTCCTCCGGCAGTGTAGAGCTTGCCGCCAATTGCACCGGCGGCGTGATCGTGACGGGGGAACTTCATTTGGCTGCGTGTTAACCACGAGTCTTCGGAGATATCATAAACTTCGATGCTCGAGAAAAATATGTGCAGGCCAATCGCGTTCATGCCACCAGAAATGTAAATCTTATCGCCCACAAGCGATGCGCGATGATCGCGGCGAGCAGAAGGCATGGGTGCGCGCGAAGAAAAAGCGCCATTGTTGGGATCGTAAACGGTGACATCGGTCAACCAAAAATCATCGGGGTGAGAACCGCCGACGACATAAACGAGTCCGTCATGAACTGTCACGCTCATGCCATCCCGTGGTTTGGGTAGAGTCCCAACCAGTCGCCAATCGTCACTGGAAATATCATACGCATAGATATTGCCATCCGCACGGTACCCACCAAAAACATAAATCTTATCGTTGAAAACAGCAGTCCCAAACCGCGAACGCGGCGAAGGCAGCGGCGTCAATTGTGTCCAGGTGTTAGTCGATGGATTGTAGGACTCAACTATTGCAAGTTGATCCTGCGATGTTTCGCCGCCAAGCACAATGACCTTGCCTTGATGTTCGACAGCGCTGGCATAAGCACGTGGAGAAGGCAAGGAAGCGATCTGCGTCCAGTTGTCTCCGGCAGGATCATAAACTTCGCAAATGTCCAAAAAGCCGAGATCAGAAATGCCTCCCAGAACATATAGCCGGTTGGTCGATACGACCGACGCCACGCTGGTGCGCGAGGTCGGCATCGACAACCGGTCCCGCCAACCGAAGCGAAACGTTCCGACAGTGAATCGACTCACAACACTTTGGGGGCTGGAAGCACCTTTCTCATCCGTGGCAGTAACACGCCAGAAGTATGTCACCCCCTGGCTAAGTAGTGCGAGAATTCGACTATGGGCCGGCCACTGGGCGACATCCTGCGCCGTTGGCGGATTCTTGTCGTCCAGAAGAATCTCAAATGACAACAAATCGCCATCCGGGTCAGACGCCTCCCATGCGAGCGTCACACTTGTCGGGATCGCAACAGCGCCATCGAGTGGCTGCACGAGTATCGGTGTTGAAGGCGGCTGGTTTTCGGATGTACCATTCGACTTGTCCGAGCAGGCAACCTGGCACAATGCGGCGGCTAGCAGAGGCAAAGTCCTCAATACGATATTGTCGTAAACGCTCATAAACATCTGACGACGAATAATCATTAGCGTTCAGACCTGTCTGGACTCAATCTTCACTTCCCCTTTCCAGGTCCCAAGGTAGATCGCAATAATGGCGATCACTGCCCCGGCTACTTCGACCAAAATCGTCGGGCGATGGAAAAAAAGAACATCCCAGATAAAAGACAAGACTGGCTGAAGCAAAAGCGTGAGACTGACTCGAGCTGCCGGAAGATGCTTAATACTCCGAGTGATCAGCACCCATCCTAACACCTGTCCGCAGATGCCATATAGTAAGAGCCATAAAATTGACGGTGTGTTGGGAATTGTGAAGCTCTCGCCCACGATAAGCGCGATAATTGCCGAACAAGCCGACGTCGTCAAAGTCGAAACCGTTATGCTCGCGAAAGGAGCAGGTGCCTTGGGCATTGATTGGAGTGTTCGTAACGTTAGAACGAAGGACGCGTAGAACATGGCGGTGATGAGACCGAATATGACTCCAGTTTGGTAATCATTGCCCATTTGGCTCCATTGGGTTCCCACCAGCAGAAACAGCCCAATCAGTGCGAGTGGAATTGCCAAGATGATCCGAAGTTGCGCACGCTCTTTGAGAATAAAGATGGCATAGGCAGTAACAAAAAAGACTTGGAAACTCGCAAGGATAGTCGCCAGTCCAGGTCCGACAAAATGGATACTGCGATGCCAAAAAGTAAGATCACCGGCAAAGAGAGCACCGGCAAGAGCGGCTAACGAAAACGACTTCCAGCCAAACCATAGCTTCGTCCGGGTGACAACTGCAATCAACAACAGCAGGACACCGCCAAAAAACATTCGATAGAATGCCGCTGTTGAAGGGCCAACGTCGGCAAGTTTTACAAATACGGCGGAAAAGCTAATGAGAATAACACCGGAGATAAGCTCGAGTGAACTATGCTCTTCGCGTGACTTTAACATGGCCGTCGATCTATCTGATGATTGCTGTGTTTCATCGGTGGTCGAATATGTACGGTCAAGAGAGCAGAATCAATCACTTTAAGCTATCCGTCTTGAGTATTCCGGATTGCCAAGATTCCTTTCGAACGTTATTCTTCTCGCAATAGATCCATATCTCTATATAGTCACATATTTATATCGACCTTGAAGAACGTCGAGGGAGTGCATTATGCCAAAGAAACCGTCCCGGAAACTTGAGCGGGATATCGAGCGGCTGGAGAAACAGATCCTCAAGGACAAGCAGAGACTCGCGAAGATGCGTCGTGATTCACCGCCGTTGGAGCTGGTGGATTATGTATTCACAACACAGGGAGGCAAGAAAGTAAGATTATCACAAATGTTTGGCTCCCATGACGAGCTTATCATCGTTCACAACATGGGTGTACGCTGTGCGTACTGCACAATGTGGGCTGATGGTTTCAACGGCTTGCGGGAGCATCTGTCTGACCGTGCCGGTTTTGTCGTTGTATCTCCCGATCAACCGAAGATCATGGGGGAATTTGCCAAGGGTCGCGGGTGGAAATTCCCTATCTACTCTCACATTGGGACTGACTTCGGCAAGGTGTTGGGATTTGAGTCTGCCGGTGGCGGCGCGCAGCCTGGTGTGTCCACGTTATTCAGAAACCCTGATGGAAAGATTCTTCGAGTTTCGAGAGCGTTTTTTGGACCGTGTGATGACTTCTGTCCAACCTGGCACTTCTTTGAGCTGCTACCGCGCGGAATAAACGGTTGGACACCAAAGTACGGCTATAAAAAGAAACCTTAGTCCGTGAATTGGCTATGGGCAGGCAGCGCATGGAGTCGTTCCACCGGCAAAAATATAGTTTATGAGGTAGACAGCATCAGAGATTGTGACCATGCCGCTGCAGTCAACATCCGCAGCTTCAAGCGGGTTCGGCGGTGCGCCGCTTGAAAATATATAGGTGATGACGAGAACAGCATCCGACACGGTGATATTTTTGCTTCCATCGGAATCTCCGCAGATAAAGTAGTTCGTCGCTATATCGTTGTGAAAGTCGATGCTGAAAAGCACTTTGTCCGCAGCTACCAGACAGCTATCTGGAGTACCCAAATTCGGAATCCGAATGCTCTCCGGATAATTGACGCTATCAGGTTCATTCCAAATGAGTGCGCCATTCGGTCCAAAAACGCGATTCAAGAGTATCAGTGTATCACCCCTGGTGTTGGAAACGGCGTTGTCGCCACATGTGTGCCAGAAGAATGAAAACTGCTCCTGTGCCGAGTCGGCGATCCAATTTGGGGCAACGAAGAATGAGTATCGAGCAATCGAACCCTTGGGAAACAATTCGAAAGAATCGGGGTGAACCGGACCATTTTGAATGTCGGCAATCGTGAAGATATTGACGGTATGAGAATCCGTATTGTGAAGCGTTGTGAAGTATTCCCAGTTGCTAAGTCCGGTGTCCTGCGCGACTCCCAAGAATGAGAATATGCTGTCGTTGTATCGAATGGTGAAATCGATTCCGCCTACCTGCCGTGCCGATTGCATCAAGATTGACACATTAATGATCGATCCTGGTTCAACACCGCGTGGCGCGTGTATCTTGGCCGTTATTGGTTGTGCTTCAAGTACAACCGGGATCGCGATAGAAATGATTATTGCGAAGATTGCAAGCTGACGAAGATGCGAGAACATGCCAAGACCTTTCATTTTGCGGTCAAATGACCGGTCGCGAGTTTGAACTCCGGATTGTCTTATCGGTCTTTAGCAAATAGTCGTTGGGTCGAGCCTCTCTATTGTGGTTTGAGGGTACAGGGAATTATACTCAAATGCGTGAAAAATGCAACGAAATTCTGTGTGGACGGTGGCTTGCCACTTTGGCTGAAACAAAGGATAAATGGTTGAATCCGACGACGTCTTAGAGCTTGAGTGCAAGTTCAGTCAGCATCTGCCGAAGATGCTCGAGTTTCACCGGCTTGGGCAAGTAGTAGTCAATACCGTCTGCGACGACAACCTTTTGAGTGTGACGCGAGTCAAATGTGGACATGATCACAACTTTGGTGTCAGGACTGCATTGCCGAATTTGTTTGAGCAGACTGACCCCGTCGAGCTTCGGCATTCTCGAGTCAGCAATGACGAGCTTATAGTGATTTTCGCTAATCTTCGAAAATGCTTGCTCTGGGCTATTGGTGCTCTCCGTAGCCACGTTCAGATGATCGAACATCTGTCCAAGTATTTTCCCAGTGTCGCCGAAGTCATCGACGATCAGTATTTTAGAATCCTGCTTTGCCATAGTTGGGTTATGTCCTCCCTACCAATTATTATCGGACAACACCGAGTACCTCCTTACACTTATTGGAACGAAAATTCACTCGCTCAAGAACTAAATTCTTTTATACTCGATACTTAGTCGGTTTATATGTCCGTGGTCAGAATAACCAAAATAGACTATATTGATTGATGTTTCAGATTGTTACTAATATTAGGTATTGGCCGTTCCTGCTTCTATTGTTGGCTGTTTGGCATTGGTGCCCGGTAGCCGCCGCAAGTGATCCGTCGTTCGAGGTCGAGCTTCAGGATACAGTCGGTATCAGTGCAAAGACCATTCGACACATCGACTTCACGGGAAAATTTAAGTTGCGCCGGTATATTCTCTATCGAGAAATAGATTCCGAACCCGGACAGTTGTTGGATCTGGAGATACTTGAGCGAGATCGTCGAAAGGTCGATGGCTTTGGCATTTTCTCTCGGGTTGATACCTACTTGATACCTGATGGAGATTCCGTCGACATTGAATTCGAATTGCGAGAGGTCTGGACGCTCTTGCCGCTGGTTGCATTGGGGCGGACCGATGGTAAGCTCGACTGGTCGGTGGGTGTACATGAACGTAACCTGTTGGGCTTCTACCTCCAGACCGTAATCCTTTACAGGCGTTTTGAAGGAAGAAACTCCGGTCATATTGCAGCAACATTTCCGCGATTCCTGGGAAAAGATTTGGCGGTTGGCTTTGCGGTAGCACAACAACGAGAAATTGATCCGCTGCAATTTCACAGTACCCGTTATGATTACGAATATCTTCGCAAAGCCGTGTCTGGTTCGCTGGGGCATCGACTCAAAGAGAAGTTGTATATTCAAGGCTATGGCGGCTATGATCGCGAAAATTGGCAACTGATTTCTGCGGACACACTTGGTTTGGCTTTGAGGTCAATTGATTACCCCCGCTACTCCATTGGCGCAGGAGCAATTGTCGGGAGAGTATACTTTGATCGATATTTCTATATCGGTGATGACGTGTCATTCGATGCCACAGCGATCAACGAATTAACAGAGAGCCGGTTCAACAAATGGCGATTCTCAATAACCGGCCGAAAATACATTATTCGGGATCCTTTTAATTTCGCGGCTCGGGTGCGTGCCCAGACTTCTTCAGCCGACGAAAGGGTTCGTCCCTATGCAATCTCCGGTGAAAGTAACGTACGTGGAACACCCGAGAAAATAGAGCGCGGCGATCATGCCCTAATTGGCAACTTTGAAGCCCGATGGCGGACACTTGACACCCGCGTGTTGTATGGTCAACTGGTAACCTTTGTGGACTATGGAGCTATTTGGGGACGAGGTCGTGAAATTGACGATGCGTTTGCTGACCCGTACTACACATTCGGTGTCGGTATTCGCGGTTCAATCAAGCAATTCCTCGGCCGAATCGGCCGGCTTGATGTCGCCTTGAATCCGCGCGACGGTTCGATCTCCCTGTACTTGTCAACGTCCCAGTTCTTCTAACGGCAGTTTTTGGTGATGGCTCGCACACTCAACTTGTCAAAAACAATTGCCCATTGGATTCAAATTGTGAATCCTTGAGCAGGTTTTACATATCCAAAGCTTGGTTTACGAAGAGAAGGAATTTGGCATGGATCGATTCTACAAGGTAATGGGATTCGTAATTCCCCTTGCCGCTACTGGCATAGCGTACTTGTTGATCACGAGCTTTGATCTTCGCAGCGTGAGCACCGAAAACGATTTCATAACAGCGATGCTGCATTCAGAGTCGGTCTACCAGTTGTCGGAGAAGGGCAAGTTCGTTATCGGCGTTGCCATATCCTTGCTGGGCTTCTGTTTCGGTCTGCTATCGTATGGCATTGGTGTAATACTCTCTCGACTGAAAAGAATGAGCCTGCGATGAGCGTCCTGCGGAGAATTCCTATTTCGTTTCTTAAAGTACTTTGCATTGCCCTAGCTGTTGGGTTGGCGTTTTGGCAATACGACTTAGTTGCCAATAGAGTCAAACCAACGACGAAGACGATGGCACCAGTTGAACTGCAATTTCGGATGAATGATGGACGTACTGTAGTTGTACCGGAGGACACCAGTAAATTCAGCGTGGTGATGTTCTGGAGCACGTCGTCGGAGCGCAGTATTTCCATGATTCAAGAGGTCGTTGAGGCTCGGCAGTCTCCAGAGCTTGATTCCGTTTTCGACTTCTACGTCGTGAACATCGAAGACTCACCAGAGGAAATGCGGCAGGAGATAGACTTTGACAATCCGCAGTTACCATTCGGTTTTGAGCCCTCTGGGCAATTCCTTTCGAAGTCTCCAGTGCGTACGTTACCCTTAACGGTAGTGTTTTCATCGACCGGTTCGGTCTTTGCGGGATACGAAGGTTATTCCCCCGGCGAGCTAACTGCTAAATTGCAGATGGTTGCCAGTGCAAGAAAACTACTCGGATCGTCCGGCGAGTTCAAATTCAGAGTGGAATAGAAGAAGCAATGACAGTAGCTATCCGATTCGACAATATTCGCAAGACGTACCGCGAACGAGGTAATCGCAAGGAAGCCCTGAAAGGATTGTCTTTTGAAGTTCCTTCGGGAGAAATCGTTGGATTTCTCGGCCCTAACGGTGCAGGCAAAACCACCGCAATGCACATTTTACTGGATTTCATCCAAGCGAACGAAGGTCGAGCTGAAATATTAGGAGTTGATTCCCGTAATCCAAGGTCTCGCGAACAAATTGGTTTTCTACCGGAGATATTCAACTTTGACGGATTCCTCAAGGGCGAAGAGTTTCTCCGTCTTTTTGCGCGCTTGGGCGGCGCTGAACAGTCGCAAGTAACATCGCGAATTGCCGAACTGCTGGAAATCCTGGATATGCCGACAGCAGGCGGGATCAAGATCCGGAATTATTCCAAAGGGATGACCCAGAAAATCGGACTGGCGCAAGCCTTAATTGCTGACCCGCAGGTTCTGATTCTTGACGAGCCGACATCAGGTATGGATCCAATTGCCAAGGCAAGGGTCAAGCAACTCCTGCAAAGACTGCGGTCGCAAGGTAAGACTATCTTTCTGTCCACGCATATTCTTACGGACATCGAGGACATTGCGGATCGCGTCGCTATTATCAACAACGGGGAGTTGTTGGCGGTCGAAAAGTTGGGCGTTCTATTGAATTCGGAGCAGTGTGCCTACCGGATTGCATTTCAGTCTCATAGCGCGGAAATGATAACCCTTCTTCAGACGCGATTATTCGTCTCTGTCGAAGGAGATATCGCCATCGTGACAAGTCAGAACCGCATTGACAAGGATTTCGCGCTGGAGACCATACTTCGTCACGGCGGTGACATTATCAGCGTGAAGCAGACTGGTGTGAGCTTACTGAATAAGTTCCTGAAACTGGTGGAGCACGAGGAGTTAAGCGATGATAAATGAGCTTGCTCTACATCGACTGAGTAAATTGCGGTCTTCAAGGATCATTTGGGTGTTCATTGGAGCCTGTATCTTTCTGGCGCTTCCTACCATCCTCCCGATTATTTTCATCGATCGAATGGCCCCAGGCAGCGTTGGCGCCGAAAGCGCCGCTGCACCGTTTTTTATGTTGGTGAACTTCATGGGGCATATTGCAGCGCTGATCCTGGGAATTACAACGTGGCGCGTTGATTATCGCGACGGTACATTATTGACCTTCGCTGCACGGCCAGTTGCGCGAATTGAACTACTTGTCGGAAAGATAATCGGCTCGCTTTATGGATTGTTAATCTATCTTCTTATTGCCGTTGCCCTGTATGCGGTAATACATCTTGTCTTCTTTCGATTTTCCATCCCGGGAGTCGCGCCGCTCTATTTGCTGCAATTGTTGACTGCGTGGTTATCGACCTTTGGACTTGGACTGCTTTTCTCCAATTTTGGCAACCCGCTCTTGGCAACATTCCTGGCGGCACTATACTGGCTCTTGAGCATCATGGGCGATATCTTCCAAAAGCTGCCCTTTCAGACAATGCAGGTATTTGGAGATACCCTGAAGTTTCTTTCGATTGACAACAACCGCACCTACTCCCTTGATGCTATCTTGAAGTCAGACATCTCGAGTGTATCACCAATTCTTTCGGGAATAGGCTACTACTTCGCTTGGAGTGTCTTGTTGCTCTCACTTTCCATTATTCTATTCAACAAGAGAGAATTCATCAGTAAAAGGTCCTAATGTTGACGAAACTTGCATTGATCGCTTTTTCTGGAGCCGCTGGGGCACTGGCGCGTTTTGGTTTGGGCGGGTTGGTCGCACGAATCTATGGGGGAACTTTTCCGGCCGGCACTTTCGTTGTAAATCTCGTCGGCTGTTTCCTGTTTGGACTGGTTTGGCCTTTGGCAGAAGAGCGGCTTCTGATTAATAGTGAGATTCGCACAATAATCTTGGTAGGCTTCGTTGGTTCATTCACTACGTTCTCAACCCTTGTCTTCGAAACCGGAGAACTGCTGCGAGACTCCGAATGGACGTTAGCCTTGGTGAACATGGGTGGCCAGATCATGCTCGGATTAATTGGTTTAATGGCGGGGATGGCAATCGGCAGATCAATTTAGGAGAAGCATATGAAACTCTCCGGAGAAGTAGAATTATTAAGGGTATTTATCGGCGAAAGCGATCGCCATCACGGTCGACCGCTCTATGAAGTCATTGTTGAGATGGCAAGGTCCGAAGGGTTGGCTGGAGCAACAGTCTTGCGCGGGACATTAGGTTTTGGAGCCAATAGCCGAATCCACACGGCAAAAGTTCTGCGTTTATCCGAAGACTTACCGATGGTGGTCGAAATCGTCGACACGACCGAGAAGCTAAATCCCTTCCTGCAAAAGCTTGACGCGATTATCACGGAGGGACTGATTACAGTCGAGAAGGTTCGGGTGCTGGCATACCGGCAGAACCAAGTCGAATAGGGCCGCCTACTTCTCTGCGACGATCACACGCGTAGATTCAGTTACTACTTACTGCCAAAACACCAACCGACAGTGAACTTAAAGTCCGTGTAGTCGGCCAGACCGATCTTAAACTCCAAGAACATGAATCCGGATTGTGAGGTCAGTCGCTTCTGGATTCCACCTTGCACTGTAAGCCCCAATTCGCTATCGCTGCCGCCGCGATCTGACGACACGAAAACCGGTCCAACACCGCCGCCGAGATACGGATTCCAACTTCCCCAGTCCTCACGGAATCGATAAGCGATATCAAACATTGGTGCAACTACAGTCAGATCATCGCCGACGCCAACTTCAATAGAAGGGAAAATCATGAGGCGCGTGGCGAAGTCACCGAGATCGAGATGGCCGCCAAAGTGGACCTGGTCAGGATCGATAGAGACTCCGACGCGCGGTCCCGCTCCATGCAATCCAAAGGTCCTTGGTGCAGCTGCCAATGAACTCGTCGCCACGGTCAAAGCGACTATGAGTATTACGAGTGTTTTGTACATTGCTCACTCCTTGTGACTAAGGTCCTTCAGCTAAACTCGGATTGCCAATAATCCAAGAGTGTCCGATCGCTCGCAAGACCGAACGGACACTGAACAATTACCTAATCGATCAGCTATCGCCTCTCTTAGTACTTTACTGAGCAACCATAAGGCGTCGAAGATTTCGTCGCAACTGATTTTCCCGCCATTAGTGCGTCGAGCGAGGATGACACATAGTTGGTTGACGTGGCGATGTCTGAAGTCTTTGTTGACGGTGTATCGTCAATCGCGCCGGCATAGCGGAGAATGCCTTTTGGATCCACTACAAACATATGTGGAGTGGTCTTCGCGTTATAGAGCTTTCCAGCAGCCCCGGACTCATCCAGCAAGTATGCGGTCGGGATTGCCTTTTCAGACTCCATGCGCTTCTTGAGATCGGCAATTGGAAAATGTCCCTGTTTGCCAGGAGCTGACGAGCAAATCGACAGCCAAATAACGTCCTTCTTCACGTACGCGGCCTGCAGTTTCTGCATGTTTCCGGATGAGTAATGTTTCTTCACAAACGGGCAGTCGTAGTTGACCCACTCGAGTACAACATACTTTCCCTTGAAGTCAGAGAGTTTGTGCTCTTTGCCGTTGATATCCTTAAGCACAAAATCCGGAGCAGGCTGATCGATCGCGACTGACGCGGTCGCGGCTTCCTTGCTCGCCTCTTGAGAGAGGGCAAACGCTGCAATGCCTGCGAGTAGCATCAAGCTCATTGAGATAGTTTTGGTCAGTCTGTTCATGTTGTCAATCCTTTCGTTTCCCACTGTTCCGAATTGCGTCCGATGAGTGGGACATCGAACTATCCATCTATTTTGTTCAAGGCTTCGATTACAATGCCGGGAGTCAAGATTTCCGGCAGGACGATTGGTGCTTCACCGCTTTTGCCGGTATACAACACGTAGAGTGGAACGCTGTTCCGGCCAAAAGAGGCGAGTGCCCGCGTAATGCGCTCATCGCGTGAGGTCCAATCGGCTTTCATGGTAACCACCGAGAGTTCATTGAGTCTTCCCCGGACGTCAACCGACCCGAATGCCACGCGTTCGTTGACCTTGCAGCTTAGGCACCAGGCAGCTGTGAAGTCAATCAAGAGAGGTCGCCCCTGACCATGCAGCTCTGTGACACGCTCTGGTGAATACTGCTCCCAAGCGAGTCCATTAATCACGGATTCCGAGGCCATCGCAGTACCAACTGGAACTATGTAAGCGGCCGCCAATGCTACCGACGATATCGCTAACGACAAAGCCATTGCATACGCTACGAAGCGTTTGCCTTGATCGATTGCATACCCTCCCCACCTGCCAAGGATCCAAGCCGATACGGCAAGGCAAAGCAAAGTGCCGAGCAACAAGAGAATTGAATCAGTTCCGGCTTGGATCGATAGCACCCAAATCAACCACACAACTGTTGCCAGGAGCAAAAATCCCATCGCGTGTTTAAGTGTCTCCATCCAACGGCCAGGCTTGGGCACAAAACGGAGCAACCACGGGGAACTGGTGAGGATGACATATGGTGCCGCCATTCCCAGTCCGAGCGACGTGAAGATTGCCAACGAAATCCACGCCGGTTGGGTCAGGGAAAAACCTAATGCACTGCCCATGAATGGCGCCGTGCAAGGTGTCGCAACAACAGTGGCCGTGACTCCTGCAATGAAGGATCCGATCAGGCCCGAACGCCTTGATCCGCCGCCAATTCCGGTTAACGAGGCGCCAACCTCAAAGACCCCCAGCAAGTTCAGCGCCATGAGAAACATGAAAGAAGTCAGTATGATGATAAATGTCGGTGACTGTAGTTGAAATCCCCAGCCGAGTTGCTCACCGCCGGCACGCAGCAATAACAGCCCAACAGCAAGAATCCAGAATGAAAGTATTACGCCAAAGGCGAAGGCCAAATTGTGTTTGAGTATTCGACGCTGCCCTTCTCCGGCTTGTTGAACGAAACCAAGTACCTTGATAGACAACACGGGCAAGACGCACGGCATCAAGTTCAGGATTATTCCGCCAGCAAACGCAAACAAAATCGCCTGCCACCATGTGATGTCGGTGGCGGCGACGGCAAGAGGCTGCGGTTCCGCCATCGGCTCCACCGGTGCGCTGAAGCGAAGACCAAGCCGTGTGTTTCCATCCACCCAGGGCTTGGCTGAAACCAGCATTCCAGAAATCTCTGTGACGATATCAGTGCTTAACGGATTCTTAGTAATCAGTACTTCAAAGCCTTCCGCAGTTTGGGAGAGCTGTTGCGGGTATGCATTTTCAATAACCCCCTTCTTGTCGGGAAAGAAGAACGCTTCAGCGGGAGTGGTGTTTGTCGACGCAGGATTACGGGTGAGCATGATCTTCAGTTGGCTCTTTGACGCCGCCGCTGCGACGTGCCAATCAGAGTCGATTGCAGGCAGGCTCAAGCGTGTTTTGTTGAAGCGACCGACCCAGTATGAGTCGTAAACCCCACCTGATTCTGTCACTGGCAAGGACAGCGAAAGCACCGCCTCTCCGGGAATACACTCGACTTTGCAAACCAGCCAGTCGACTTCTGCACTGATCACGAGAGGACTCTCAATATGTCCGTTGTTCGGGAGGACGATATCGGAAAGCAGAAGCAATTCTTCGTCGTAGCCAAAACTTACTAGCGGCCCAGCCGGAATACGTTTTGGCACTGGGAATTGTGGCGGAAGTGCGATGTATCCTTCTGGTAGAATCCACTTGATTCGGGGCGCAAGTCCGGCATCGCCCGGATTGGTCCAATAGACGTGCCAATCGCGATCAAGCTTCATCAGCAGACCAACCGTAATCGTGTCGCCGGGGCGAACCGAACCACGATCGGTCACGAGATCAACTTCGACGTGGTCTCGACGAACAGGATCGCCAATGGCAGTCGAAGCGAGTCCAACGATGACCGCGACAACCAACGTTATTGACCAAAGTGAAGACTTCATACTGTAGGGGTTTACAGAACATGGCTCCAAAAAGTTCATCTTTTTATAAATCATCAAGGAGGCGGAATTAGTCGATCTAACGACCAGCATCGAGCATGTGTTAACGCGTTGCCATACCGTTAGTAACGGCGATTATTTGAAGTAATCAGCGAAGAGTTTAATTGTTGTGGCCAGGACGACAATCACAAAAACCGGTCTAATGAACTTCGCTCCTCGGTTGATTGCCATGTGGGATCCGACATACGCGCCGAGAGTCTGGCCGACCGCCATTACAAGCCCGACCGTGAACATAATGTTCCCCCCGATCGCAAATGCCACCAATGAGACGATATTGCTGGTGAAATTCATCAGCTTCGTGTAGCCGGTTGCCTTCAAGAGATTCAGCCCCATTAGTGAGACGAACAGGAAGGTCCAAAACGAGCCCGTGCCGGGACCAAAAAAGCCGTCATAGAATCCAAGTCCGAGTCCGACGACTACGTAGAACAACTTCGTATGAATTCTCTGCTTTGTGTCGAGATCGCCCAATCGTGGTGAAAATATGAAGTAGACGAGAATTGCCAAGAGCAGGAACGGTATGACTCTTTCGAGCAGTCGCGAATCGAGAATCTGCACGACATAGGCACCGGCAGCCGCTCCAATGGCAGTGCAAACCACACCCCAAATGGCCTCCCGAACATTGATGATCCCGCGACGATAGTGGTTCATCGTTGCAGTAAAGCTACCAAAGGACGACTGAAATTTGTTGGTCCCAAGAGCTAAGTGTGGTGGTAATCCTGCGGCCAGCAGCGCCGGCAAGGTTATGAGTCCTCCTCCGCCTGCGATCGAGTCAATCCAACCGGCAATCATTGCAGCAATGAAGAGTGCGGCGAGCAGAAGTGGCGATTCCATCACTGATTTGTCGAATCTGCGAAATGAGTCATCAGAGAATGAGCGTAGTTACAATGATCTGGGCGAGCATGATCTTGGCAATCATTGAAGCAGGTTGAACAGTCGCATACCAGACATTCGGTAGGTCACTCTTGGCTTGCTGGTTTGCGTAAGCCAAACACGCTGGTTGGGTCTGGATGCCCGACATCATCCCCATCACTCCGAGCATCGGCAATTTGAGGTACTTGTAACCGATGATGATGGTTGAGATTGTCGCAAATGTTGTAATCAATCCACCCGCAAGGAACAATCCCCACGAACCTGCCTGAAATGTTGCACCAAAGCCGAATCCAGCTTTGGTTCCGATAGCTGCAAGGAACAGGACGAGCCCGAGTTGTCTCAACACAAGATTTGCCGCATGCGGTAATCCCCATTGAATCGGTCCGGTGCGTTCAAGACGCCCGAGGATTAATCCGACCACGAGCGGACCGCCGGCAAATCCAAGTCGGAAAATGCCTCCACCCGGCAGCGGAAAAGGAATCATACCAGCAAAAACACCCAGCACGATTCCGAGCGAAAGAGATAGAAAGTCGGTTTCGGAGAGCGACTGAACCGAATCGCCAAAAAGCTTGGTGATTTGTTCCTTCTGCTGGCGAGCGACAACGACGAGAATGCGGTCGCCCATTTCCAGAATTGTGTCGGGAGTTGTGATAAATTCGACGCCAGAACGATTCAATCGAGTTATTGCGCCTTCAAAGTGATGTTCAGCGCGAAGCTCGCGGATCGACTTCCCTACTACTTGTTTGTTGGACACGAATAATTGTGTGTATGCCGTATCGTCGCGGCGTTGAGCGACTTGTTCTGAGGACACTTCGCCGAACAGCACATGAGCGCGTACCAAAGAGGTTTGTGTGCCGACTGCGACGACAAGGTCGTTCATTTGCAGTACTCTTTCAGGCGCTACAATGAAAACCTCTTCTCCACGCTTAATACGGCTAAGAACAAACCCGGGATTACCCAATAACTGAAACGCTTCGTCAACTGTTTTGCCGTTCACTGCGGGATTGGTGATTTTATAAGTCTGGCTGATAATCTCTTCCGGGGCTTCGGACGATGAGCGATCCGCGGCTTCCTTGGCAAAATCGACTTTGAAGAACTTTGAGAAAACAAATAACCAAAGAATAACACCAAAAACGCCGAAGGGATAAGCCAGTCCGTAGGTAACGACGGGGCTATTGATGTAGGTTTCTCTCATCTCGACAGGAATTGATCCAGACAAGCCCTTGACAGCCTCAACGGCTGCTGCGAGCGCCGGAGTATTCGTCAGCGAACCGCAGAATAAGCCGGCTATACTCGGCGCGGACATCCCGAGGATGTTTCCCAGAAGTGCTGCCAAGAGAGCTGCGCCGGTCAACACTGCCACGGCAATGATGCTGAAGCGAACACCGCGTTTCTGAAATGAAGAAAAAAAGCCTGGGCCAGCCTGGAGCCCGAGCGCATACACGAATACGACCAAGCCGAGGACATAAATATATTCCGGCAAGTTCAGGCGATGATCGATGGCACCGAAGGCGATGCCGACGAACAAGACCGCCGCAATGCCAAGATTGAACCCGAACACTTTGATATTACCGATTAGGTAGCCAAGACCAATCACGGTGAAAAGCAGCAGCAGCGGATTATTGGCTAAGAGATTGATGAAACCAGTCACGTCGGCCTTTCTAATGTGGCGAACCCGTCAGGCTATCGCGGCAGACGATTTACGAAATTGGGGTGCAAAACGCAAGAAAATAGAATGGGATTATTCGCGGTCCTTTCCCTGCCCTTCAAACAAAAAGAGGGTGCTTCAATTCTACGAAACACCCTCGACAGCCAAACTGGAGTCTGGGGTTACTTTAGCAGCATCATTTTTCTGGTCTCTGCATTTTCACCTGCCGTCAGGCGATAGAGATATACACCGGAAGGCAGAGCATTATTGGATGAGTCGCGGCCACGCCATTGAATTTGGTAGTTTCCGGCAGCCTGGATGCCGAAGTTCTCCTCCCAAACGGTTCGTCC
Organism: uncultured Ignavibacteria bacterium; assembly: GCA_964370935.1. Classification (GTDB taxonomy): domain Bacteria; phylum Zixibacteria; class MSB-5A5; order CAIYYT01; family CAIYYT01; genus JADJGC01. Next base: position 21,294 of record CAYJKI010000012.1, read on the forward strand.
CAGAATATCGAAAACCTCAAACTTCACCGGCACGCTCGCGGCGATCGAGTAATCAATCGACGTTTCCGGATTAAATGGATTAGGACTATTCTGACCGACGGTGAAGCCTGAAGGCAGCGCTGTGCTCGAAATCTCGTACACGGGTGTTGTTGCCTGAACAAAGCGGAAGTCTGCCGAACCGCTGTAGAAAGTCCCGCCTGGGGTAACATTTCTGGTTACATATACTCCACCGCCATCGTAATCGAGAGTCATGAATTGGAGATGGTCGGCAGTCGATGTGGTGACAATTGGAGGCACACCTGGAATTGGGTAAGTGATAGTTGACGTAATGAACATCGTACCTTTAAGCCTAAGTGCGGCAGATTGCTTCGACTTATACTTGATCGTGCCCCAGGCGTCGCAAACCCAGCGAACGCTGTCTTTGGTCGTACTCGTAAAGAGGAGTGAATCATTATTGTCAAAGTTATCCAGTGAAAACTGCCATTTCGAAATCCAGTTACTATTTCCGGTTACGGGGAATTGGGTCTGGACATACGGCGCATCAAAGACGATGGCAATTGTGTCCGGGGCAACTCCGTATGTCGAAATCGTTCCGTGCTGGACAATTTGATTGGGTGGTGTACTGAAGTAGGTCCAGGACGATACGAAGTCCGTGCGCCATGCTTTCGTGGCTCCTGGGAAACGCGAATTACTTGGGGCAGTATTTGCCGGAATGACAGTCGAAACATAGGCACCAAAATCGAAGGTTACGTCCGTGAAATCCCATGTGTGTCCGCCACCGGATCCTGATGACAACCCATCCCAATCTAAGGTCAGGGTCGGGAAAATTGACATTGTCGTGGAGCGGCTGACATCGCCATTGTTGATGGGCGCATCACTCTGATTAATCGTAATCTGGCCGAAAAGCACTGGACAGAAAACTAGTGTGGTGAGTAATACACTCGCCATTAGCTTAGTAATCACCTATTCTCCCTTGTAAACAGCCTAATACTCTCCGTTAGCAATATTGGCAGCACATAAATTGTATTGTGCAGTCCAACAATCACTTACGGCACTTATTTAAATAATTACACTAATCGTTTTGGAATTGTGTTCCTAGGTCATAATAATAATACAATATTTCTCTACTTTGTCAATGATTAAGTGTTAGGCAAGAAAAAACGGCCGGAATTCGCGTTCCGGCCGTTCTTTTGTCTTTGAAGTGACGTCTGGTCTACAACTTAATCAATTCAACTCTGCGGTTATTCTGACGCCCTTCCGGGGTATCATTGCTGTCAACCGGCTTGGTCTCGCCAAAGCCTTGAGATTGCAGACGCGCTTCTTCAATAGAGTACTTCTCCATCAAGTAGGTCTTGACAGAAGCTGCGCGTCTCTGGCTCAAATCCTGATTGGCGGCGTCGTCGCCGATGCTGTCGGTATGGCCCTCAATCGAAATCTTTAGTTCCGGATGATCTTTGAGCATCGTACCGATATCTTTCAGAGTCGGTGTTGACTCGGCACGAATTTCGTCGCTACCCGAAGCAAACAGAATTCCCTGCGTCACGACCTTTCCGTCGGCCATCAATTGATCATAGAGTATTTTCTTTCCGCCGGCAGCGATGCGAACATTTGTGATCATAGCGGGATCGGTTTCACTTGCCCAGATGCGGACAGGCAGACTTGAAGACCTCGCGAAGGTGGAGTTTGGAACGTTTGCTACTCTGATCTCATTGACATAGACCTTAATGTACTTGCCATCTCCCATGACTCTGCAATGCGCGACTTTTTCTTTTGCGCGTGCAGGTACATCCGATTGTGCAACTTCGCCAGTCGGTCCGTAAAGGCCACAACCAAGGTACCAAAAGAGTCTTAGCCAATGGTGCTCGTCCTGAAGATCAGAGCCATCCTTGATCTCGATAGTATTGGCGCTGGTTGGACCATAGAAGTCAAATTCCAGCGTAAACCGTTGCGGAAGCGCTTCACTCAATGGAATCTCAAATCTGGCATCATCCGCAGCGCGCAGCCACTTCTGTCCGCGCCATTCGGCAACCTCCATATTACCTTCGACAAATTGGAGTCGTTGCGGGAAATCGCCCACTGGAGTCTTGGAGAAGTCCTCAAAGTAAATGACGCGGTCTCCCGGGACAAAATCATAATTGACCCAGACACCTTCCCCCGGCTTCATGCCTTCCCCACCGCCGCCTCCGGATTCGGCTTCACCACCTGATGAGGACTCATTTGAGCCCTCGGTTTGACCCTCACCTGCAGCGTTATCGACGGCATTGTCTATAGCCTTGTCAGTTTTTTCGTCAGCCTTCTTTTCGACTTTCTTTTTCACCTTGTCTTTGAGCGCCCCGCCGATACCGGCGTCAGCAACAGAACCGAAAAGCAGGAAGAGCGCGCAGAGAATAGCACAGAGACACGAATTTGTTCTCATCATTTACTCCTTATCGAATTATTGGTAATCAGAAGAAGAATATTGTCGCGTGGAGATTGTGTCAATAATAAAGTCTCAAAAACATGCCCGGCAGCCAGTTTCGGCAGCCGAGCATTAATCACGCTTGATCCTAGGATGTTTCGCAGCTTACTGGAGTTCTCCGATCGCTGACTCTACCGCCTCGACAATTTCGCCGGAAGCGACGACTTTCGCCATCGCATTGATATCGCCATGAAGCGGGCGGTCTTCTTCCAGTACCTTGATATACTTGCGGACAACATCGTATGCGGCTTGTGATCCCTTGCCTGCCTTTGCCGGTTTGAGAAACTCGAATGCTTGGGCGGCGGCTATTATCTCCATAGCGATGACGGCAAAGCCATTCTTGATGATATCCCGTGTCTTCAGCACGGTAGTCATGCCCATCGAGACAAAGTCTTCCTGATCCGCGGCGGCAGGAATTGAACCAATAGAAGCCGGCGACGAGAGAATTCGATTTTCGCAGACCAACGAACCGGCAGTATACTGCATGAGCATCATGCCGGAGTGCATTCCGGCGCCCTTGGTCAAATAGGCGGGCAAGCCCATTGACAAAGACTTGTTGAGAATGCGATTGAGTCGGCGTTCCGACATGACGTTGATCATCGTGATGCCGGTCCCGATATGATCCAGCGGGTACGACATAGGAGTGCCCTGGAAATTCGCACCGGTAAGCACAAATCCGGAATCGCCTTCGGGGAAGAATATGGGATTATCGCCAACACCGTTTAGCTCCGTCTCAAATTGCGCGACGGCATAATCCAAGGCGTCCCATACGGCACCAATCACTTGCGGTGTCGAACGAATTGAATAAGCATCTTGAACATTCTTACCGGTTCGCTCCATGATTTGCGAATTCTTCATGATTTCACGCAGATGTTGAGCACATTTCACAGCGCCACTGAATCCGCGAATCTTATGGACTGGTTCTTCGAATGCCTTGGCATTCGAATTGAGCGCTTCCAGGGTCATCGCGGCGGCAATTTCGGCAGTCTTGGTGAGCATAATAGCATCGCAAAGCAGGATTGAACCCGCCCCGGCGATGACATTGGAACCGTTGATTGAAGCCAAGCCGTCGCGGGCTTCGAATTTGATAATCGGAACTCCGGCCTTTTCCATGGCTGCTCGAGCTGACATCCGTTCACCCTTGTAGAATGCTTCGCCCTCACCAATCATAACGAGCGCCATCTGCGACATTGGAGAGAGATCTCCACACGCCCCAACCGAGCCTTTCTCGCATGCCAGCGGTGTAACTCCGGCATTCAGCATTGCCGTCATCGTTTCAACAATTCTCAAATTGCAGCCGGAATGGCCCTGCGACAGAACGTTGACCCGAGATGTTTGCGCTGCGCGTGCGTATTCGATGGCCAGTGGATCGCCGTAGCCCGCAGCATGCGAGTAAACGAGGAATTTCTGGAATACCTCAAGCTGCTCGGCCGGTAAAGCGACTTTGGCGAGATCGCCGATACCGGTGTTGATGCCGTACATGATCTCCTGCTGCGCCACTTTCTTATCAACAAAGCGGCGACAAGTGTTGATCTTTTCTACGGCTGCCGGTGTTAATTCGATCTTATGCCCGTGTCTGGCGACGTTCAAAATATCGTATATCGTGAGTCGTTTCTCACCAATTCTTACTGTCATCCAATACCTCCCGTGGTGTCGTGACCGGTTCAAATAGCGAGTCAAGACCGCAAAAAACAAGCTAATTCTTGCCCAGCGTCGCCGGCAGGCAAGCCGGTTTATCGACTGAAAAGAGCTACGTAATATGGAATGAGTTCGGGCGAGTTGGCGGATTTGAAGTGAGATGCAGTTGTCTTCGAGGCTCTTCTTAGTCGAGCGGAACCATAGACTATTCGGCTGGAGTCGGCGCCTTGGTGAGAGCGGCTTCTTCAAGAGCCAGTGTCGAGAGTCGCGCTTCCTTCTCGAAGTCAATGATCTTGGTATTGTCGTGATAGATCGCGGTCTTGAAGACCGTCACCTTCTTCAGTTTTTCGATGACCGCAGTTATCTGCTCGGCGTTCTTTTCGTAGACTGCCAATGATTTGGCGAGGATGCCATCTGGATCGTCCACCTGTCCATTGTTCATCGACATCTCAAGCAATTGAGTTCGGCCGGAGATCGAGGCCACGGCATTGTTTAGATAGTGGGAGAAAGTTGCGACGATCGCCTGCAACGATTCCAGTGCCACCCGTTGGAGTTTCTCCTCGTCCAGCTGCTGACGCGTTTGGATCAGTTCACGGTAAAGTTGTTCTGTGTAACTGTAAAGCGCGTAAAGCTGATTGGTTGCCTGTTGCAGAAGCTCTGCGGTCGTGCCCACATCGACGTCAAGATATTGCGAGGTCTCGAGCAATCGGCTTAGCGCCGAGTACTCAATCTCTTTCAGGTCGGTATTGGACAGTCCCAAATTGCTCGCAAGGACTTCTTTATTGCTCAAGACGCTGTGCCGTTGTGCCGCATTGGTCTCAATCGTGAAGGTAGCAAGCTTGTCTGCGAGATTCACGATCTGCGGAAGTCGATTTTCTGCCGTGTTGTCATTGAGATCAAACACATCGTGATGCCGCGCCATGGCGATGCAATAGCGATCCGGGAAGTTCCAAACTCGACCGAGCATCTCACCGGCGGCAGCGTGATCGATTTCGAGAATCTGCTTCTCGATGCTGATCATGTCTTCCCCACCAGCAATCGACTGCAGTACTTTTCCGTATTCCCGAGGATAGAAGTTGTCGAGTACCAAAACTCCGATGTCGTGAATCGAGCCGCAGATAAAAGCTTCTTCGGCGAGATTTGGCGCGACGCGGTTGGCGATTAGTTCGGCAACACAGGCAACGTTGAGCGAGTGGCGCCAGAAATCTTTGAGATCGATACGAGTGCCGATTTTGGTAGACAGATCGTAGAGTGAAAGCGATAAGGCCAGCGCTTTGACCTTGGAGGCACCAAGGGTCATGACCGCGTTGCGAACGGAGGACACTTGTTGTGCCCTACCATAGAATGGAGAATTGACAATTTTCAGAATGCGGGTTGAAAGCGCGACGTCGCGAATAATCACTTCCCCGAGTTCGGCAAGCGAGGCGTCAGGATCATCGCAAACACGAAGAACTTCGGCCATAACAGCCGGAAGTGTTGATAGCGACCTAAAGGTCGATAGTTTAGCTTCAAATTGCAGGCGATTCATCTATTGAAGATTATCGACAGAAGTCGGAAATGATAAAGCGGAAATTACTTAGCCCGCCGAAGAAGTCGCTGACGGCGCTTCTGCAATGTTTCATTCCAGAACGCAACGCGGTCATAAGGTATCTCCGCAAGCGGGCTGTCGAGATATTCGAGTGCCTGAACCACGAAAGAAGTCGCGCGGTCGTATTCTCGTTTCTTGTGCTCAAGTATTTTTGCAGCCTCACTAAGGGCCAGCAGACGGGTTTCCCCTTTGGCGGTCAACAACATTTCCAGTGTCGACAAGGCGTCGTCGTGGCGACCCAGCTGTTTTTGCAGACGAAAGGAATGTATGCACAACTCCAGGCACTCGTTACTACCGTCGTATGAATCAAGTTGTCGAGCGGCGGCGGTACAGGCGAGAGTTGTATTCCCCTGACGCTGATAGAATCGTGAGATGCGCAAGGCATCGAGCGGAGAATAAAACGCCGACTGTTCAGCGTGATCGAGATACTTCTGGACTACGTCAGCAAGAAACAGGAGGGTGACAATATCCAGGCGATTATGCTGGAGCACTCCCGCCATCGGGTCGGACCGGCCGTGCCGCAGATAGTCAAAGTAAAGCTGCGGAATGAGATACCCCGGAGTGTCATTATATCTGAACACGCTCAACAATTCGCGCTCGAGCGTCTGCAAAGTGCTGTCTTCGAATCTACCTTTCCAGAATCTCCGGCAGCAGTGTAAGAGGTCAATGTGATACATCCCCTGAAACGGCGTCTTCATCCTATGCATCGTGAATCTGGTTTCCAACAGCGGCAGGTCGAAGCACTTGCCATTGAACGATACGACAACGCTTCGGTCTTCAACGACTTCTGATATGGCATCGAGCATCGCCGGTTCATCTGGATAATCAGGCAGGAAGAATTGGTGCACGATGAACTTGCCGTCCTGGACGACTCCAACTCCAAACAGGAACGCAACCGTACCGGTGGCTGCCGAAAGGCCGGTCGTCTCGGCATCGACGAACACTATTTCTGACCACGAAACTCTACGTTCCGGCTCTCTATGGTCGAATTTGGAAAGGTCCACATATTCTCGCTCGAATACTGAACATAGTGATTGCGTACCGTGGGCAAATCCCGGTGGATATGATGTCGACAATAGAAGAAAGCGCCCGAGTTCTCCGGAAATGATTTCACCACCAATTTCCGCTGCAAAGGAATCGATCGCTGCGATATCGACATCGAGCGAGCGAGCTTTGTTGAATCGATCTAAAAAATCAAACTTACTCATCAAGTTTTGAAGTAGACAGGTAGACGAGCGCATCCTGGATTTGGGATTGCACAAACTGATCCGGCTCGACCCTCGTCAGCTTCTCAAGTTTCGATTTGGCAGATTTTGCATCCAGTCGTGCACAACTCCAGACAGCCCAGCCGCGTACCAACGCGGACTTGTCCGTTAACGCGTCGATTACCTGTGATTTTGCTTTCGAGATCTTAAGTTGACCTGCGAGCCGGAGCAATAGAACGAATTGACGTTCTGTTGAAACTTCAGAAAGTGCAGAAGTAATACTGTCGTGCGCCAAGCTGTCCAGTGTAACCAACGCATCATAGGCGCTAAGTCTTACTGCAAATGATTCATCGTTGAGCGAGGCGATCAACACTGGGACCGAACTGGTCGCTTTGTTCGCACCCATACCGTAGACAACACTTTTGCGAACCAAATCCACAGAGTCAGCCAACATTGATGCAAGGAGCCGCGCTGTTGTTTCTCCGCCCCCGGATTTTCCAATTGCCGTTATGGCTTCTGCTCGCACCGTGAAATCAGCGTGTTTGGTCGCAGGAAGAAGATAAACGATTGCAGAAGTGTCCTTAACTTCGGCTAAACAGCGGGAGGTTGTTCGCAGCTGATCCTTGTTGTCGGTCTTGAGGGCAGTTACCAAATACGGAGTCGCGCTCTTACCAATTCCCCGAAAGATCTCGACCAATGTCACTTTTTCCCGTGCGTCAGTGGTGTTCAATCTTGCCACAAGATACTTTGAAGCCGAGTCGGCCATTGCGATCAGTGAGTCTTTTGATGGCTTGACGACGCTTTGGAAACGAATTTCGCCTGACGATGCCTGGCGAAAGAGGCGATCAACTTCGGCTCCAGTACCCTGCCCTGCAGCTATCGATGCCAGCGAGAGACACAGAATACTGATTAGTCCGCGCATCACTTCTTCACCTCGGAATTGAGGTCGGCGCCAATGCCCCATTTGGATTGAGTTACCCAATAAGTGTTGTCCTTACCGTAACCCCGGTAAGTGTCGATGCCCTGAAGGTCAAGGAACAGCCCAATTGAGCCAAATTCCCGGCGAGGGTTGCCGTAACCGTGAGTGTTCGTTTGCGCGCGCGCGATATGACCGTCATCGCCGCGCAAATCGATCAGCATGCCGATGCCGTTTGCGGATCCCGCCGCTTGTGACAAGTCGGTCGCGCTGTATTGATCATTGCCGCCACAATCAAGCAGTAGCCCGAATGCAACATCATGTCCGCAACCCTGCGAAACACCCTTCGAGCTGTACAGGTCATCACCACTGACATCAATCAAAGATGCCAAGCACATATGGGTGGCAGCGCCCTGGGCATATTGGTAAGCGATGTAGTTGTCATTCCCGCCGTAGTCGAGAAGTCCGCCAAGAGCATACCAATAGGACGCTCCCTGTCCGAAGATGTCGGCCGCGTATTGGTCATTGCCTGCACCTTCAATCAACAGTCCAATACCTCCCGAAAAGTAAGGTCGTAGCCCGTAACCGAATCCTTGCGATAACGAGACATAATGATCTTCATAGCGAAGAATATCACCATATTTCCAACCGGCAGCGTAGCTGTCATTGCCGCTACGGTCCACCAGGGCAGATGCACCCATGATGAAGCCAAACCCTTGCGAATATAACGCTGCGTTGTACGTGTCTCTGCCGGCGTCGTCGAGCAGGAGTCCAATACCAAAAGCTGAAGCCGCTTGACAGCCGATATTGCCCTTATAGGTGTCGTCACCAGCGCGGTCTATCAAGATGCCTGTGCCGAAGATTCCGCAGCCCTGCGAATAGTCGCCGGAGAAATAAAAGTCATTTCCGCTCCAGTCGTCGAGAATTCCCGTGCTGAAAAACCCCGCGCCCATAGTGTGTGCCGAGCGTCCGAAGTAGCGGTCGTGCCCCGACAGGTCGATTATAATCTGGTTCCGAAAGTCAGCTGACCGAGACAAATAATATTCGTCATCACCACCAAGGTCAATAATTAGATCAAAGAACCCTTCGTAGCGATCGTTACCGTTACCGCGCACGGCGACACGGCCCAGCGGGGTTTGAACGTCTTTGAACTGTGATAACAGGTCGCACTTCGAGAGTTTTTCGCTGAGATCAGGGTTGCGCTCGAGCCAGCTAACAAGATCTTCGTAGGCAGTGATAATAGTCAAGTCGGGTGCGGCAAATTCGCGAAGGTTGTGCATGTCGCTTAACCGCTTGAAGCGAATTGCCAGCTGTTCGTGGAGCTTCTGAATCTCATCAAGCTCTTCCAGCGGTCGTTCGACATCTTTCTCCTCTTCCTGCAAGAATACTGTGAATGTATCGATAAGAAATCGTTGTACATCCAGATTCAGACTTCTCAAATAGCTTGATTGATTCGAAATGGACATTGTAGGTATAGTCCGGCTCACATAGAATGCAAGCGAGTCACAACCACGCCGGATCTTAACAAAGTCTTCAAAATAGTCGGTTGTCTTGCGTTGCCAAGTTGGAGTTGGCGTCGCATTAACGGTGTTCGAATTCAGCAAGCGGCTTTGCAGGAGAAAATAATGGTCCAACAACGACCGTGTCGAATCAAGCAACGAATCACCACATGACTTCAGAAATCCGGGGATCTCCAATGGCCTGCGCGTTAGCGAGTCAATAAGCGCGAGCCGAAACGAATCGCGATCAACCCAATCGGGGCGAAAACCAATGTCGGAGGTGTCGATACCAATGATGTTCAGAGATTGATTTATCGTATCGATCGGAAAATTGAAATCTTCCGCTTCGAGATTCGGCGAGATAAATGCCAGTGTGAGTAAGAGGATGAGAAGTGCACGCATAGAGTTAAGCTAATGCACTTCAATCACAAAGCGCAATCGTTTTTTGGCGGAGTGAAGTAATCGCGTTACCGTATTAACGCTTGGTCAATATCCAAATCCAAATCGGCAGGAACGGATACGCAACCTTGTATATGAAGGCAGGAACGCGAAAGGCAATACCGTTAGCTTGTTTGAGATCATCAGCGGCGAACTTCTCCGGGTGCTTCAAAATGGGGATAGTGTAGTCGTGGAAACGGAAACTCTTAAGCAACTTACGCAACTTTGGATACGAGAGCAATGTGACATCGTAACCGCCGGTCTTTCCGAACACCTTCATGTAGATATTTGAAAGCCGGTTGGGCAGCCAAGATAAAAACGGCAGTTTATAGTGTCCTTCAATAAACACAAAGCGGGAACCGGCACTGAAATAGCAGAAACCGGTTGGTTTCAATACGCGGTGAATTTCGCGAGCGAGGCCCTCCTGATTGTCCATGTGCTCGTATACATGGTTGCAGATCACACAGTCAAACGATTCATTCGCGAAAGGCAGGTCGGCGCCATCGCCGCATATCCACTCTACGTTCGGACTCTGGCATTGGGCTTTTCCCTTTTCAACGGCAACGTGGTCGATATCGAGTTCGACGACCTCGCGGAAACTTTTGGCAAAAACCTCGGTCATGACACCGGCCGAGCCGCCCACGTCGAGAACGCGCAGCTGCGAGACATCAGCCTTCCAGAAGTCGCTGATCACGGCAACAATCTTCAGTGCCTTTTGCGTGCGGCCAGACTTGTCGTAAAGAATGGGAAAACGCTCGGAAAACGTACCGAATACTTCGTTCTGACGAGTAATTTCACTCTTCATTTGGCCTCTTTGCAAGAATCATTACCGATAGCGAAAATAGTGACGGAATGGTGTTTGCCAGAAGCTGTCCGACGCGCGACCAGAACTTGCCCCAGCGCGGCGGTACCAACGGCTGATACAGTCTTCTTTCGACCACAAAGCCGGAAACTTCAGCGAGTTCCGTCGCCTTTCGTGGGGAAAACAATTGAATGTGTGATTCCGCAGGTCTACCGAAGCCAATTCGCCGCACAATGTGAAATTCGTTAGGCACCGAGAAATAGATCCGGCCGTTCGGTAGCAGCACATCCGACACTTTTCGCATCACTGCAACTGGGTCCTCGATTTGCTGAAGCACCTCACAACAAGCAACCACGTCATAATATCCGTCGAAATGGTCCGCCTCCAAATCAACGACGTCCGCTGGATAGCCTGCCTCCCGGAGCTGTTTCACGGCTTCCGGAGAGATGTCCCAACCGGCAACCCGATAGCCGGCAGCTCGAAAGTATGTGATCAATTCGCCCTGCCCGGCTCCAATATCAAGCAAAGAGTGATAGCGCATTCCAATTAGTGAAAACAGTTGTTGCGCCCGCCACTCCGACCGACGCGAGACTCGAACGCGATCCTGTTCTTGCCAATAGCGATCGTAGTAGTGTTGCTTACTCGACGGAAGCATTCGCAGCCTCCAAGAAGGTCTTCACTGCTACTTGTGGCGAAAAACGGTCAAGGAGACGTTGCGACGCCTGACTGATGTCAAGATCGTTGATCATTGAGCGGATCAACGCATCGTTAAGAGCCTTGATCGACTTCTTCTGAACCACATATCCAAGCTTGTTATCCCGGACCAGAGTCCCCAAATCGCCGACATTCGTCACGACCATCGGGGTAGCTGTTTGCAGGGCCTCTCCGAATACGAGCGGGATAGAATCGCTGTGAGTTGGAATGACGAGTGCCCTGGCGCGCTGTAAGTAATTGATCACCTCTTCGACCGGTGCGCGCCCTAAGAGATGCACCTTTCCACGAACTTTGAGTCGATCAATTTCCTTTTTCAACTTCGCCATAGCAGAACCTTCTCCGATGTAAAGCAGTCGGTAGTCCCAGATATCCTGCTTGAGCATTGCGAACGCCCGCAGAAGATCGAACACTCCCTTGCTTTTTTCAATGCGCCCAAGATAGAGAAAGAACTTTTCGCGTGGGATCGGAAGCATGCGATAGTTGAATTGTCGCAAGCTCGGCAAAAATTGGCATTCTCTGCCGGCAATGCGATGGACTTTTTCAGCAAGCTCGTCGCCATCGGCAAAAAGTGCCGTTGCATCCGCAAGCGCGTCGCGCACCATTCGTCCGGCAATCGGCCGCTGCGCCCAAACATTGATGTCCGAGCCGAGGCACCACACAGAATATGGCGTACCGGTAGCAAGGTAAGCTTGCTGAGCAAACCAGCCTGACGGTAGTGCCCAAAGGGCCAGAATATGGTCATAGCTGTTGGTCTCGAGGTGTTTCAGAAGGCTCTCTTTTCCGGAGACGAAATGGCGCTTGATTTTTTGCCAACTCGACCAATTCATGAGCGGGAGCTCCGAGAGCGTACAGCGAGTCTCGCCCCAGTCAAATCGATGAACGGGGAATCCCAAATCAGCACTCACTTCGCCGATGTGGGAGGTGTAAACCGCTGTTTCCACACCGGCGGCCTTCAACGCCTTGATGAAATCAAGGACAAAAGGCGAGGCAGTATCTTCAGCCGAGACGGGCAGGCGATTCGTAATCAACAGGAGCTTTTTGATGCTCCGGCCGCTCATGGCCTGCGGCTGAACCGACCGCTGGCTGCGATTTCGCGTCAGTTTCAAGTTTTTCCTTCCATTGATCCAATTTCATTTCCAGCATTTTGTTCTCGCGCTGGACAACGAAAATTTCCTTGCGCAGTTTGGCAAGACCGCTGCCAAGAAAACCGAACATCAGGATCTGAATGCCGGTCAATACGAACAACACAATTAGCGTCATCAGCGGTCGGCTGGGATTGAGCGTGCCACTTTGCCAGAGGTACACGATGTATCCTCCGCCGACTAACCCGAGTCCGATTAGTGCTAAACCGATCAGTCCAAAAAGTAGAATTGGCTTCTCATGCATGGAGAATATTAGGTGCGAAGCGGCAATCGCTCTGAAGCGGAATTTGGAGACGCCCTTCTTGCGTGAACGCAGTGTTGCCGGCATTTCCATGATGCTGTAGCCGGCTGCCAGCAACTTGGAGATGATCTCCAGATGCAGTTCTTTACCTGATGAGAATAACTCCAGTGACTTGATGCAGCTCTTGCGATACGCGCGCAAAACTCCGGTCGATGTCTTGATGTTACCTCCGATCGCGCGGCTGATGATTCGATTGCCAAGGCGCGAAATGAAGAGGCGAAGCGGCGGCACATCTTCAGTTGAACCGCCTTCGGTATAGGGCGAGCCAACGACGCAATCTAATTTGGCATACTTCATCAGCAGCACAATCATTCGCGTCAGATGGTCGGGTGAATATGAAAGATCAGCATCGGTTGTGCAGATTATCTCGCCTTGTGCTGCCTCAATCCCGGCGCGAATCGCGTATCCCCTTCCCTGGTTTGGTTGGTAGCTGATTACCTTCAACCAGTCATTGCTTGCTGAAAGTAAGTGCAGTTTGCGCGCAGTATCATCAGTGGACCCGTCGTCCACCGCTATGATCTGGAAACGGTGCTCTGCCTGACGAAGCTCCGTCGCAATCTGCTCTAGTGTATCAGGAATGTTGGCTGATTCGTTGTGCATCGGGACAACGACCGAAACATCGAACTTATGTGCCATGGTTGTCATCCTGCGCGGCTGCGAGCGCCGACTTAAGGACTTGTTCGAGCCGTTCGTTGCCTGGATCTAGTTGTTCAATTGCTGCAGCGAATCGACTTTGATCCTCGGGCTGTTTTGCCAGTATCGCCATTTTCAAGCAGCCAAGCAGAAGCTCAACATTTGTGGGATCGGCTGCCGCGGCATCGCGGTTGTATTTTGCAGCCAAAACCAATTGATGATGCTTGCTGTAGAATACCGACAAGTTGTACAACAGCCGACCAAAGTGCTCCCGCGTCGTGATATCCGGACTGTTCGACCACAATTGTGAATTATCACGGTAGAACAGGACCGACGCTGCGGCTTCCGATTGAGTAAGCTGTCCGGTGTCAGAGTAAATGTAATAGAAACCCACTGGTTGCAGATTCGGAATTAGCTGCGAAGTCCATTGGGATAGTGTCATCGCGACCTGATAATTTCGCGCATTTTGCGATATCCATTCAGTCAGGTTAGGCTGAAAGTCTTCTGCAAAGGATTGATCGTTCCAGTTCGCTGGGTACCAAAAACATCCCCATCGTGCCTGCATTTTCTTACGATAGTCCGACCTAAGCAGTGCACCGGCGGAGACGACTGCGACATCACGGCGCAGATTATCCACCACCTGCTTACACAGTAATGGCGAGAAACTATTGTCTTCGCCTGCGAGAAAGATCGCTTTCGGTTCCAAAGTCTCAAGGATGCTTGTTGCATACTCGTCCGGAGTGCAAAGATCGCGCTTATTGGCATCGGCAAAGTTCGTCGCCGCGAGATAGCCTGCTTTGCCGAACACAGCGAGAACAAGCGTAGTCACGACAGCTGTGCGAAGGACCCGCCGATCGACTTGGATATGAGCGTACGCAAATTTCACGACGGATGCAGCCCCAACTGCCGAAGCAATGAAGATTCCGGAATACGCCGGCATCAAGTAACCATACAGATCAAGATTGTATCGAGAAAACTCTGCGGCATACGCTGTGACGACAATCGCGAAAAACGTCATTGCACCAACGATGCTGGCGAAAAGTTTCTCTCTCAATGCGAGCGAAACGAAACCAACACATGCCAATGCCCAGATCATTAGCGGGATGGACCGCCACATTTCCGCCAGCGTTGAAAACAGGCGCACAACAATCGGAGTTGTTGTCGTCAGTTGGGCAATCGGTAGTGTCTCGTCGAGACGAAGTATCGATTTCAATGCGGCGCCAATACTCGAGAAATCGCCCCAATTGAATACCGGGTTTGCTGTTTCTCGAATCGGGAGGTACAGATAGAGGGCAAGTCCGAGTACCGTGAATGCCGCAAATCTTACCAGAACTCGCCAATGCAAAAGGCGAGACCGATGTAAGGTGAATAGCACTGTAAGCGCCGGCACGACAACAGCACCAAGAATCAGGTAGTGATTTGATAATCCGACGCCAAATGCTAATCCGGCAAAGGTTGCGAATTTGTTTTCAGAGAGTTCCGTTGCCGCGCACTTCATGGCAAGCCAAACCAAAAAGAGGACGATCAGCAAATTAAACGCATAGACTTCGGCGCGAATCGCTTGCACCCAGACACCATAGACAAGAGCAAACCCGAGCGCGCAGGCAAGTGCGAAGACATGCCCGAGTCTTGATTCTGGATTAGTGTTGCCTCTCAGTAGTCGGATAGCGATCAGAAATACCATCAATGCCGAGAGTGCTGCGCAGACAGCGGAGCACAAGTTAACCAACCACTGCGGTGTTCCAAAGGGAAGCAGAGTGAAGAGTTGTGCCAGCATGACATATGCTGGAAAGCTGGGGTTGTGGACTATCCCGAGTTCGTACGCGGCCGCTTGAAATGCCGCAGAGTCCTCCCAGAATATTCCCGGAGCCATGGTGAACATATAGATGCCCAGGGGAATTAGGAAGGACAACCACAAGAGAGTTCTTTTGATTGTCATGTCCCTATTTTCGGCAAGATTTGACGGGGATTAACCTCTTGATTGACATAAAAAAAGAGGCGGGGGAAATCCCCGCCTCTCTGCGTGTAGCAGTTGATCTTAGAGGACAGAGTCGTCCGACGTACAGAGCAGTGTACCATCCTGATCGATGGTCCAAGTATCTGCCGTAGCGTCATCATCCAAGCCAGGGTTGGCCACGGTCGCGGTCGCCAGGAAGGTCGTCGCGGTGAGACCACCGATGGTGTAGGAATAACGGGCGGTCGGTCCAACTTCGACACCCAGTTCAGCAAACGCATTACCTGTCGCGCTGCCGGCAACGGCGCCAGCCGGATCCCAGTAAGCGTCATTCTGCTGACGATAGGTCTGCTGCATGGTATAGATCTGCTTGAGAATCTGCTTGGCTTCAGACTGTTTCGACTTGGTTGTCGCGCGCATAAATCTCGGAATTGCCAATGCGGCCAAAATGCCGATGATCACGACCACGATCATAAGTTCGATAAGTGTGAAACCTCTCTGGTTTCTCTTCATCTGTGTGAGCATTGCTCCTCCTACGTTAGTGGTTAACTTGACTTCTGTATTCATTCTTGTCGTTTCTCGATTCAGTGACCTGTCTATATGCAACCGGCGTGCTTAACTGGAGTTGAAATTGCGATAGCGCCAAACCTCTTATCCAACATCATCTTTCCCGCACTCGCTGTGTTCAGTTCCCTCGGTCTATCCACGCTAGCATCCAATTCTTGCCTCACATCGCGAGAGTAGTCTTGCAAAAAGCAAGAGATGAATGGATTCCCGCTAGCAACCGGATTCTGCAATAGTCGGCTCGACGAGCCAGACTCAAGCGGTTGATTATTGATTGATTCAGACTGCATTTCGCGGATTAATCCTTTTATCTCGAGCTTTACAAATTGGCTATTGCTGAACATGTGAATCCGCATCTCTGATCGAGAGTATGCGAAATTCGCAAGGTTCAGCCATGAAAACGCGAAGACCCGTGTGGGAATTCGCACTTCAAAAGCGTCGTTATTTCTGCTACCCTTTTTCTATCGACACTGATTGTTTCAAAATGAAGTTTTTTCTTTAGTCGTCGGCGTCATTAAGTCCTGCGGTCACGCTCAATGTGCCGAAATTGTCGATCGTCCACTGGTCCATGGTTGGATCCTCGTCAAGTATGCTGCTCCAGGCCGTTGCCACAAAAGTGGTTGGCGTGCCGACGATCGAATAGCAGTAGCGCGCCGGCAACTGGATATCGACCCAGATTTCTGCAAATGCCAACGGCGTTATCGAGTTACAGATGGTTCCGCCCGGGGGAATCCAATAGGTCTGATTTTGCTGGAAATAGGTCTGCTGATTGTTATGTATTTGCTTCAGAAGTAGTTTGGCTTCTGATTGCTTGGCTTTAGTGCTAACTGCGATGAATCGCGGAATTGCCATTGCCGCGAGAATTCCGATGATTACTACCACAATCATCAGTTCGATCAGTGTAAAACCTGATTGTCTGTATTTTCTATTCATCATCTTTATTCTCCTTGCTAACCGCAGTGCACCTATGCAAGTGTGGTGCCGATCAGGCATCCGTTCGTAAGTGGCTGCAATATTGCAGACTACGGCACATCGTGCAGTCACTCGTTTCGTTCCGCAACAAATCGACGTTGGTTTATGCTAACGACAATTGCAGAATGCAATGCCCTTATCCTGCGATTCCAACCTGGCCTTGAACTTAATCTTCCTTCTTTAAGCCATATCGCTCGATTTTGCGATATAGCGTCGAGGCGTCAATGCCCAGAAGCTTTGCCGCCTTTGTCTTCTGCCAATTCGTCTGGCTCAATACCCAGAAAATGTATGCCTTTTCAATAGATTCCAAAGTCGGATTTCCTGTGTCCGGTGCCGGCGAGATTTCGGCCGGCTCTGAAGAGCGAAGTTTCTCTGGGAAATCGGCTGACTTGATTACGCTTCCTTTTGAGAGCAGGAACGCACGGGTAATCGTATTCTCGAGTTCACGGACGTTGCCCGGCCAATCTGCGGCTATGATGAGTGATTCTGCGTCTTCGTCGAGAGTCTTGGGCGCGCAGTTGTGCTTAAAAGCCAGTTTTGCCAGGAAGTGATTGGCCAACAGTATGGTGTCATCGCGACGCTGTGCGAGCGAGGGCAGATTTATTGGCAGGACGTTAAGTCGATAATACAAATCCGCACGGAATCGACCGGCCTTAACGTCTTGTTCAAGATCGGCATTAGTGGCGGCAACGAGTCGCACATCAGCCTTCACCGGAACAGTTGAGCCGACCGGAGTGAACTCCTGCGACTCGAGCACACGAAGCAACTTGACCTGCAAAGAGATCGTCAGGTTGCCGATTTCATCCAGAAAAAGAATGCCTTTGTCGGCCGCCTGGAATAGCCCGTCCTTGTCCTTGAAAGCACCGGTAAATGAACCTTTCTTGTGACCGAATAGTTCAGACTCGAGTAAGAGTTCCGGAATGGCTCCGCAGTTAATCGCGACAAATGGCTGATCGCATCTGCGCGAATGGGAGTGAATGGCGCGGGCAATCAAGTCCTTGCCCGTGCCGCTCTCGCCAAGAATCAACACCGCGGAATCTGATGAAGCAATCTGCTTCACCAACTCCTTTAATCGGACTACGACTTCCGAATTGCCAATGAACTTGTCGAGCGTAAAACGGCCAGCCAATTCGTCTTTGAGCTTCTGATTCTCTGAACGCAATTGATCATTTTCCAACAGATTCTTGATGACGTGTTTGATTTCGTCAACTTTGAAGGGCTTGGTGATGTAATCATCGGCTCCCCGCTTGAGGGCATCAACTGCCGAATCAACCGAGGCGAATGCCGTCATCACGACAAAATGCAGATTCTCGTGGCGCTTCTTGGTCTCGACCAGAAGCTCTATGCCGGACATCTCCGGCATCATGATGTCAGAGATGACCAGGTCAGGATTCTCCTGTTCGATCAGGCCGACGGCGGCCTTACCGGATTGCGCGGTCGAAACCGTGTAACCCTCTTTCCGGAGCATGATTTCCATGAAATTGCACATCGACTCTTCATCATCGACGACGAGAATTCTAGGGTTTTTTGTCATACACTCCTCAATCGGCAGAGATTGCACTTTGCTGAACTTGTTTACCGATTGGTGCAGGTGTGTCAACGCCAATTGACATCGACTAAATTTGTTCTATATTCGTGCTCACGAGGAACAAGCAGATGACTGACATTTTGAAACAATTGAATGATTCACTTCAGAAACACGTTCGGCCGCAGTGCTATCCACTGGCTATTCGTATGGTCAAGCCAGGTCAAGCACTTCCTGACCGGGTCAAACGACCGCTACGGGACTTGGGAATCAAGTCGGCAATTTGCCAAGGTATCGGACTTGCCCGCAGATATGGCTGGGCCATCGCGCTTGGACACGAAGACATCTCCTGCCCACTGGCAAAGTCAGCGTTCGGCTTTGAACCGCTGGTCGATCACTTCACTGACGGCTGTTGCTGCGAAGGTATGTATACCGAGACCGCCAAAGCCGGCGCCCGCACCGAACACGAATTGCCCAAGTTTTCGTTCAAAGAGTATGAGTACTTCTTGACCGCGCCGATTGAACGAACGAATTTCGAGCCCGATGTGTTTCTGGTCTACGGGAATTCGGCGCAAGTGATGCGCCTCCTCGCGGCGTCACTTTGGAAAACCGGCGGCTACCTGCACTCGCGGTTTTCGTCTCGCCTTGATTGCGCGGACATTTGTATTGAAACGATGCAGACGCAGAAGCCGCAAGTGATTCTCCCCTGCTATGGCGATCGACTCTTCGGTCAGACGCAGGATGACGAAGTAGCTTTCGCATTTCCGGCTGCTCACGCCCGGGAAGTGATTGATGGATTAGAAGGCACACACAAGGGTGGTGTTCGCTATCCAATTCCCTCGTATATGAGGTTTACTGCTGAATTCCCAGAGAAGTATCAAGAGCTTGAAAAGTACTGGTAAGAGGAACGAGATGACTCCACAGGAACTGAATCACCTGACCGATGATGATGTCTTAGCCCGCCTGCGTGAGGTCGCTTCTGCGCCGGATGCAAAGGTTAGGTTGCCGCTGGAAGTTGTTCACATCTTAAAACACAATTATCCCAAGTATGACTGGGTTGGCATTTACAATCTTGAAAGTGACGAAGTCCTGGTCCTTGGTCCCTTTCTGGGCAAACCGTCACCTCATACTCGCATAAAGACAGATTCTGGAATTTGCGGAGCTGCTGTACGGGAAGAGCAGACGATAGTCATCGACGATGTTAATGCCGATCCGCGCTATCTTGCGTGTTCACTAGAAACAAAGTCCGAAATTGTTGTGCCCATCTTCAAGAATGGTGTTGTCGTTGGCGAAATTGATATTGACTCTCACAAGCATTCTGCATTTACCGACACTGATCGAAAACTCCTTGAAGAAGTTGCCCTGATTCTCTCCGTTGCCTATTAAGCGTTTCGTCTTACGGCAATATTGTGCAACTACTGCAAATTGCGACTCGTATCCAATCTTATGAGTTCTCCCATTTTAGTGTTGGCAGTCTATCGTGTCGCCGAGAAGTCGCAAAAGGAATTTCTGCGAGTGCTGTGCGAGAAACGGGCGTACTTTGTAAGAGCCAAATACGTGACCTCACGTGAGCCGCTGTTACTGCGTTCCGGCATGAACCCCGAGTTCTTGATAGACATATTCGAGTGGTCGAGTGACGACGCCATCGAGAGAGCACACAGCGACCCCATTGTGCTGCGTCACTGGTCGGCTATGGAGAGTCTGTGGATTGACGGTGGACTTGGTTTGAGTCAATTGCCTGAGTCGGACGAGGCTTTTGCGGGCTTCCAATCCATTTCTACTTGAGCCGTTGACTCTCTATAGGCAATCACTTCTGGTCCGCTTCGCGACGCATTGATTTTGCAGTCATCGCGAACAGCGCCAAGAGGACAACAGCGGCAATTCCCAAACCTACCCAGGGAATCCACTTATAACGTTCAGTTAAGCGGTTCTCTTCGTCATCGCAACTATCCCCGATTCCGTCCCCATCGGAATCAGCCTGGTCCCAATTCGGATCGTTAGGACAGTTGTCAAGGTTGTTGATGATGCCGTCTCTATCAAAGTCGTCGCACGCATCACCCCTGCCATTGCCGTCCGCGTCCGTTTGATCCGGGTTTGAGACAAGGACGCAGTTGTCATGTATATCTGGCACGCCGTCGGCGTCGACATCGGCGATAATGTAACTGACATTAAGTTCTGATCCACTCGGTGTGACAGCGAAAACGCCTTCATCAGAGGCCAAATCGCCCGTCTCCGCCCACGGAGGCTGTGAATGGCGATCGGGATCGAAGTATACGCGGTAGCTGCGACCGGGCTGTGCCAAGAATCTAAGCAAACGTGTAGTATCCGCGGATTCATATTCGGTCAACAGACGCAATTCGGATATTCGCAGAGGCTGACTGTGCGTCAAGATGATTGTCCAACGGCGCGAAGTTGTCAGCGGAAAGTAAATTGTAACGTCTTCCAGCTTGAGTTGCGAAACCAACACCCGGTCCTCCCCGCTCTCTTCTCCAACGTAGACGTCAATTAATCTCGGGAGCGCAACATGCTTATCAAGCAGCAATGAAATACCATTGGCGGCAAACGACTCCTTGCTATGCAGAACGATCCTTGCCTCTCCGTATCCCTCATCAGACAGGTAAAATTCCGCAAACGTATCGACTTTTCTATCGATAAGTGAAGCCGCCGCGCCGTCGCTATTATTGGCTCCAATCGAATCAATGGTATAATCGAGCAATGGATCTTGGCGAAAGAGGTAGGGCACAAAAGCAGAGTCGGTCAAGTCGAAGACCGCGAATTCATATCGCTGAAGCACTTCTTCTTTGAAGGAGAGTTCAACGACTCTCGGGACTGTAATCGGAATATCCGAGACAACCAGTATCTGGCGATAGGCACTGGTGATGCTGTCAATCTCGGATTGGACCATTGCGCTGATTGTACTGGAGCCGAATAGCAAATTCAATAGGGTTACCGTGAGGAGTAGGTAGACGTACTTCTTCATTAGAGATTATACCTGCTTCTGACCTTCTTTTGCAGCTTGTCGTTTTCTGACCAGAAATGCGGTGCTCATCAGTAGTGCTCCGACTAACAGAAACGTGATTATCCGGCCAGTCAATTCCATCTTCCAGACATCAACGGTCAGAAGTCTTAACACTACAAAACCTAGCAGAACGCCGCCATACGCAATCAGTCCCTTCTTGTCGATCGCACGGCCGCGAATATACGTGATCAATCCGATGACTGTATAGGTAAGCAGAGATGTCGCAACTGCAATGTCCGAGCGCTCGAATGCTGTATGTAACGAAAGCCATAGCAACAGGTATACGTAGACGGTTCCTGACACGATCAGGGCATTACTTAGTCTTGTCGAGACTTTCTCGACCGTACTTGCAACAAACTTGAAGAAAATACCGAGTCCGCCCAAGACAAGCGCTAGAACCGCGAGAACAAAGAAGTGCTGATTGAAGACCGCATCGCTCCAACTAAACGCTTCAAGACTACTTACTGACCGACTCACTGGAACCAGAAGCAAGAAACATGTCCGTCGAGACAGGTTGACATCACGCCTAAGGACATGCGAAAGTATCGTCACGATACCGCATTCGACTGTGTAAGCAATTGTCAGAGTCGCACCGTTCAGCTCGGCTGCCGTAGCGGCGGCGAGCATGATTACTCCGACCCCGGCGTAAACGTAAAATGGCGAACTTTGCTTCGTTGCCCGTGAGATTAGGAACGCACCAGATACAAAGACCATCATCCAGGCCGCAATAATCAGGCTTTTCCACTCTTGCGGAGCGGCAGTCATGATCCATGCCAACAGGAACATACCGTTGCCGGCAGCCGTTATCAAATCCGCTGTGCTTCCGCCGGTCTTGGATTTTATGATTCCTGCAGCATTCGTCAGGAAAAACACAGTCGCAAAGGCGAAGGCGAAGAGCAACAGAATGTCTTTGTCGCTGCGAAACAGCGAGAAGAAAAACGGTAGGCTATAAAGTGTGACAACCGCGAGCGCCGCGATCGTGAGTTCGCGTCGACCCGTCAAGAAGACGATCCAAATCGCCCCTAGGGTCACAACGAGGAGATAGGAAAACAGCGCGACATTGTCGGTCGTCGGCGAATTCGTCAAGAGCGGCGCAATGCCCGCAAGAATGATGCTGGAAAGAGCCAGCGCACGGCTGTTGTACTTCACGCTGGCGAGGGCGACAAACGCAGTACTTAAAAACATCAGAATCAAGGCGGAAGCGGGCGTGAAGAAATCGTAGATTTCCCGCGCAGCATACGTCGTCACCAACACGGTCGTCGAGCCGAGCACAAGGAAAACGCCTCCCTGGTGTAGAAACTTCCTGATGCGCACCCAGCCGAGTGTGATAAAGCCAGCTCCGGCAATCAATCCAATGGCAATTCGGCCCATTGGTCCCACCCAGTTGTTGAGAAACGCATATGTCGTAAGCCAGCTAAATCCGACCAGAAGAAGCAATGCCCCGAGCTTAAGCAGCCAATCCTCTCTGATCCAACGAACGAATCTGTCGGCCGGAGTTGTCCCGGAACCAAGCGGAACACTCGGTGGCAGTTGCCTTGTTGGTGCCGAAGGAGGCAATGCGACAGACGTCTCCTGCACTGCCGGTCCAGTTGGGCGCTGGTGTACGGCAGCATCCGGAGGCTGCTGAACCAAACGCTCCAGTTTCGCGACACGATTGCGCAAGCTGATTACGGTCGCTATCAGGACAAGTCCACCGGCGACGACGCCAAATGCAATCATCGCCAAGATGCCTTCAATCAACACTGTCTCCATCGTATGAATCGAAACTCAAGAATGTCGTCAGTGAAATCAACAAAAACATCCCTTCATTACAGATATCGATTTGCACCACCGTGTTGTTCAGGGCTGATTCCCGGCTTCAATTACGCTCCAAATCCCCCTTGACTTGCCCCCTTTGCCCGCTTAATTGCTACCTGACGGGCTATGTCACCAAGGAGTCTTTGCATGTCTGAAAAGTATGATGTTGTCATAATTGGCGGGGGAATCATTGGTTGCTCAATCGCTTACTATCTTGCCAAAAGAGAATTCGGAAAGATCGCCGTACTTGAGAAGGATCAATACCTGGGTAATGGCGCTACGGCAAAGTGCGCGGGAGGTATCCGCGCTCAATTTGGCACCGAGATCAACGTTCGCCTGTCGATGCTTTCCGAGCAGAGATTTGAAGTCTTTCAAGAGGAAACCGGTGCCGAGGTTCAGTTTGATCAGGTCGGCTATCTCTTTTTAATGACTACTGATGAACACTTGGAAGCATTCCGCAAGCAGTTTGCAATGTGGCAGCGTGTCGGACATCCAGTCGAGTGGTTGTCGCGCGAACAAATCAAGAAACTCGTACCGCCGTTATTCGTGGACGATGTTTTGGGCGGTACATTTTCACGCAAAGACGGCATCGGCGACCCGCATCAATTCACCCAGGGTTACGTAAGTGCAGCACGCAGGCTTGGCGTGAAATTCCTAACAGAACATGAGGCTACCGGCATCAACCATTCAGGCGATATGATTACCGGCGTGGTTACTAACAAAGGCGAATTTTCGACGAGTTGCGTCGTAAACGCAGCAGGACCGCACTCGCGCCAAGTCGCCGGCTGGCTTGGGATCGATTTGCCGGTTCGTGCATATAAGAGACAGATTGTCACAACGGCGCCGCTTGACTTCATCACGGAGTCGTTTCCAATGGTCGTCGATATGAGTTCTGGACTGTACACGCACAAGGAATCTGGCGGCCTGCTGCTTGGTTGGGCAGATAAGGACACGCCTGAAGGTTTTGATGAGTCAGCCCATCCGGATTACACCGATGCAATATTGGAGAAGGGATTGAACAGAATTCCACAGCTTGAGATAGCCGAGATCAAAGCACAATGGGGCGGCCTTTATGACACCACACCCGACCATCACGCAATTCTCGGGTCAAGCGGTGTTTATCCAAAGTTCTTTCATGCCAACGGTTTTTCCGGTCACGGCTTCATGCATGCACCGGCCGTTGGTATTGTAATGTCCGAGTTAATCTGCGGCGAATCGCCTTCGATCGATCTTTCCGCACTTTCGCCTCACCGCTTTGCTGCGGCGACGCTGGTTGAAGAGAACACTGTTATTTAAGGTAAGGAACACTTTGAGGACTGCCATGGTTAAGTACACATCTGCTTATTACCCGCGAATATCGGTCTATCTTTGCTTGCTGTTATTGATGACCCTTGTGTCGAGCGTAGAAAGCCGGGCCGCCAAAATGGGGCAATTCGAGATTATTGAAGTAGCCTTCGATGCGCCGGATACAAGCGTTGAATTAGTTGGTTATCTTTCGATTCCACCAGCAGATAAATTGAAGTCTCGCCTCCCCGCCTTGGTGATATTGCTGCACCAGGCAAACGAATCTTCGGGGAGTTGGAATACTTTTCGAGACGAATTGCTTCAGTCTGGTTTTGCCGCTTTTGCTTTGGATTTGCGCGGTTATGGATTATCAACTTTCGACCTGAAAGCCAACCAGCTTCGTCCGAAGAACACTTTCTATGTCGGCGAATCTATGAAATTTCCTGACGATATCGCATTTCTGCTTGGCAAAGCCTTTGAAATGCACGGCAGCAAATTCGACACGACCCGGCTGGCGGTGATTGGCGCATCGGTAGGTGGGAATGCCGGCCTAATCTATGCGCAAAAGGAACCGCGTGTGAAATATGTGGCGATGATTTCTCCGGGTTTGGAATACCTTGGACTACGCATTGTCCCCGTCTTGCGCGAATTCGGAGACCGTCCGGTCTTTATCGCCTATGCCGACAAAGATGTTTACTCTCGCGAATCCGTTAGTCTGATTTCGGATTTAGTACCGCGCGTGCTTGAAATTGAGGAAATTGACGCGATGTTTCACGGCAACCGGTTGGTGAACTCAAACATACCCTTGCGGGCAAGGTTGCTTCAGGATCTTCGCAAATATCTCGGCGAGTAACGAGGTAATTCGGGCTTCTGGATTATTGACCTTGATGAGCCGTGCTGTTTTCATTCTTAGTCGGTCGATCGACCAGAACAATCAGCGCAACACACAAGACAGTTGCCAATACCGCCAGTGCAACATAATTCAAAAAGGGATTCGCAGTTAATTGTGTGGCAACAGCGTCCAACCTTTCGACACCAGCTCCGGAGAAGCGATTAAGACTGGCTACAGGGGCTGCTTCGAACATCTGCCGAACGAACATGAAGACGGCAACGGCAAAGCCGGCGCTTAGAACAAATACCCACGACAAGTGCCGCACCATTAACATTCCGGGAGCCGAAACCGGATAATTCAAAAGCACGCGTTTAGTAATGTCGGTGGTCCATTCTGCCGCTGACTGCTCTGCAAGCTCGTCGACCCTACCGTTGGAGACTAAGCGCAAAGCGCAATCCGTACAGCCATCCAGGTGGTTACGAATTAGATCATCTTGCGTTGGGGTGGTTTCGCCCTTGAGGAATTCAGTAAGCCGCCATCTGACATCGGAGCACTTCATCATATCAGTTCCTCCGGCTTAAACTTCCCCTCGACTATCTCGCGTAACGCCCGTTTGCCGCGATGCAGGTAGGTCTTGACGGTACCAATCGGAATCTTCATCAATTCTGCAATCTCAACATATCCGATTCCGCGCAGGTAAAACATTCGCAGTGCAGTAGCATAGTGCACCGGCAACTGCTTCAAGGCATCGTCCAACACGCGCCCGCAGAACAGGCTCTGATAAACCTGATCCGGTTGAGCTGCAGGATCAGCTGCTAGGTGCTCGATCTCGGTCAAGGACACTTGTTCCAAGCGTTTCTTCGCTCGCTCGGCCAAGGCCACGTTCAGTGCAATGCGATAGAGCCAGCTAGAAAACTTGGCGTCACCGCGAAAGCTCTTGAGATTATTGTAAGCACGAATAAACGCTTCATAAGTCAGTTCCTCCGCCCGGGCGGAGTCATTCAGCATCCGATTGATCAGAATAAAGACCCGATCTTTGTAAAGGTCAGTCAGTCTCGTCAGGGCGATACGTTCTCCCTGTCGGGCTCTTTCGACCAATTCACGGTCATTGTCTACAATCACAGCTTGCATAGATATAAAGACTCCATTTCGGGGAGAAAGTTGCACTTTTTGAAACCAAATACGAAATAGTCGGGTCTTAACGTTAGAAAGGTCAAGTATATGTGGCGATTTAATGCTTCTGATATGTTCGGTATGTTTGCCGGGATAATCCTCGGCTTGGGGTTCTTCGCGCTGGTGGCTTATTTAGTCTATCTTTTTGTTTATAAGCGAATACAGATGAACCACGAGATGCGACTGGAGCTAATCAAACAGGGCCGCGACCTCCCCGCCGAAACCGAGCGGTTTGGCAGCCTCAAGGCCGGCATAGTTTTGTGCGCTGTTGGTCTGGGGTTGTTTTTTAGTCTCCTACTGGAGGCTCATTCGAACGGCGATACTCCAGGCGGCGAAACAGTAATTGCGTTCGTGCCTTTGTTGACCGGGCTGGGTTTAATCGGATTTCATTTGGCTATTCGTAGAAATTTGGGAGGCAAATAGGAAGATCCGGCGAGGTTACTTCTCGGAATCTTCGGTGCCTTCTTTTTCCTGCAGGTCTATCATCTGGGTGCCTTCAACATAAGTCGTTGAACGCGCCTCATTGAGATTCATCAATTGGCTGACCACATCCCTAATTCGCAAGCTGCTCTGTTCAATTAGGCGCAGGCGCTTCACAACATCATCCGGTAGTTGATCACTCTTCATGAGCAGCAGCTGGCAATTCCCCAGTACAACCGTAAGCGGATTGTTGATTTCGTGATTGATTGTTGCAGTTGTTTCTCGAAGTGCGTCAAGTCGAGCGGAGCGAATCCGACCGGCTTGTCCCATCGAATTCCGCAGCGCTGCGGCCATTACTTCAATGAATTCTTGCTCCAATGCAATGTTTCGTGCGCCATCGCAAATACCTGAAACGGCACCAATCACCCTATCCCCCGACTTGATGATGTATGAGAAAATCGACTTGAGCCCGTTGTGATTCAAGGTAGAGTAGATTGTCTCCAGTCCGAATTTGGCTCTAAGCGAAGCGATCATTCGGCTTTCAAGCTCCGACAGACCGACAACCAGCGCGGGGTCACCCTCACGAATCTCAACTACCGCATTCCCCGCATCATCAACAACGGAGATCGACGCGGCGGCGATGCCCATAGCGCTGATGGCGTCAACAAGCGATTCTCTAAGGAACTGCTCGGCTCCCTCGGGTTCGGTTGGCGCCAAGAGTATTTTGCGCAACGACTGATATTTCTTGCCTTCAGTGCTATCCATAGTTCCTCGGAAGTGTATCTCGCAAACAGTGTGCCGTCAAGTTGAATGAGCAAACAAACGACAGGCTGAAGTATCAAGTCAACTTGACGCCGTATCGTGTTTTGTTACAACGCGTTACTCGTGTAGTGCCAGATGGATATTTTCCGGCGGAATCGAGCAATATTAGAACTCCATTCCTATTTGTGCAATCTGCTTCACAATACGTGCATCGCGCTAATTTATTGTGTCACAATGACCGGGAACGAGTGACAGTCTAATTTGTTGTTGACAACAGGAGGGCTAAACGTATTTTAAGCGTCTTTCGGAGCGGTAATGTCAGACGATCTTCGTTGTGAATGCGGGATATTCGGAATTCTCGGGGCAAACAATGCCGCCGATCTAACCTATTTCGGCCTCTATGCCCTTCAACACCGCGGTCAAGAGGCTGCCGGCATTGTCAGTTTTGATGGCGACACCTGCAATGAAATTCGCGGGCAAGGGGAAGTTAATCAAGTCTTCAGTCAGCGCGATAAGCTTTCACAGTTAAAGGGCGACCGCGCAATCGGGCATAATCGTTACTCCACCGCCGGTGCTTCTAATATGCGCAATGTCCAGCCCCTGGTCATCACGTTCAAGGGCAAGAAACTGGCTGTTGGCCACAACGGTAACCTGACAAATGATGAAGTCCTGAAACAGAAGCTGGAACAGGGCGGCTCGATTTTTCAAACCACGTCGGACACGGAAGTGATTCTTCATCTGATTGCGAAGAGTAAGAAGGCGAAAGTAGTTGACGCGATCGCCCACGCGCTGAAAAAAGTTCAAGGCGCATATTCCCTCGTATTCCTCCACAAAGATGCTCTCATTGCAGCGCGCGACCCCCATGGTTTTCGGCCCTTGGCATTAGGACAACTTGGTGATAAGTGGGTGGTGGCCTCGGAGACATGTTCGTTTGACATCATCGGCGCCAAGTATGTTCGCGACGTTCTGCCGGGGGAAATTGTCGAGATTACGGAAGATGGTTTGAAGTCTTATCTTCCCTTCCGCAAGCACAAGCACGCGTTCTGCATTTTCGAATTCATCTATTTTGCCCGACCCGATTCCAAGATTTTCGGTGAGAATGTCGACAAAGTTCGCAGACGCCTGGGCCGCTATTTGGCACTCCAACATCCTGCGGACGCTGATATAGTGATTTCTGTACCCGACTCATCAAATACGGCAACGCTCGGTTTCTCGGAACAATCAAAGATTCCATTTGAATTCGGTCTGATTCGCAACCACTACGTAGGACGCACATTCATTGATCCGAAACAGGAAATCCGAGATCTCGATGTCAAGGTCAAGTTCAATGCCGTGAAGGGCGTGCTCAAGGATAAGCGCGTAGTCGTCGTGGATGATTCAATCGTTCGTGGAACAACCATGAAGAAGCTAATCAAAATGATTCGCGAGGCCGGCGCCAAGGAGATCCACTTAAGAATCTCGTCGCCGCCGATCATCTCTCCTTGTTTCTATGGTATCGATATGCCGACTAAAAAGGAACTGGTCGCTTCCAACATGACCGTTGAGGAAATCGGCAAGTGGTTGGGGGTGGATTCGATCGGCTATCTGTCCATTGACGCAATGCTTTCGATGCATTCACTGCCAAAAGAGAATTTCTGTGTCGCTTGTTTCTCTGGGAAATACCCTACCACCATAGCCAACAAGAATGGCAAACTACTTTCTGCGCGCAACGGCAAGTCCACCGAGAGCCCACGCGCGGAGTTTGTCAAGCGTACGCGCAAAGCCAAGGTAACGGCCTAATCTTATTTCTATCCCCTAAGAGTGGACAGTTCAGAGGCGTGGCAAGTAGTCGCGGTCTCTGCGCTATTGCATTGGTGCTTTAATTCAGAGAGAAGATCGTCAGTCCGTCAAACGGATACCAACGTTGCGGATAGATGCCGATTGCGAAAACTGCAATTACTGCGACCAGCAGAGCGATAACAAGGAATGCAGGTAGCGCAGGTACTAAGACCGGCTTCGCTTCCGGGTCCGACATGAACATCTTCACGACGACTCGTAGATAGTAGTAAACCGAAACCAATGAATTCATGACTGCAATGATAACAATGGCATACTGGCCATCGATAACCGCAGACTTGAACAAGACGAACTTGCCCATAAACCCGGCAGTCGGCGGAAATCCCGCAAGCGAAATCAAGAACACGGTCAAGAGGATGGCCAGAAACGGTTTGGTACGCCCAAGACCAGAGTAGTTGTCGATTGAAGTGATTTCTTCATTGGTGCTGCTGGCATCGATCTGGCTGATGATCATAAAGGCGCCTAAATTGGTTAGTGCATAGCACAGCAGATAAAGTGCAGCAGCTGACGCTGATTCTGCCGTGCCGACGACTAGAGCGATCATGATATATCCAGCATGGGCAATCGAAGAGAAAGCCAACATACGCTTGATGTTGTTCTGTCGAATCGCCATGATATTACCGACAGTCATGGTCAGCACCGCAAGAATCCAGAACAACGGCTCAAGTACCGCCTGCATGTCCTGGAAACCGAAACAGAAGATACGCAGCAGAGCCGCAAAGGCGGCTGCCTTAGGTCCAGCAGACATAAATCCGGTAACAGGGGCGGGAGCCCCCTCGTAGGCATCTGCCGCCCACATATGAAACGGTACAGCGGCAATTTTAAATCCGAGGCCAACAATCAACAGTGCGGCGCCGATCAGCAAGAAGGAATCGATTCCACCGCCCTGCTGGAAGTGTTTAACGACATCCATTGCTTCAAATGAACCGGTCGTACCGTAGATAAATGCAATGCCAAACACTGTGAAACCGGTGGCAAACGCGCCGAGCAGGAAATACTTTATTGATGCTTCGGTTGAACGCAGCTGTGTTCGTGCAAATCCGGCCAGTACGTAGAGCGCCACCGACATGATTTCCAAACCGAGGAACATGACGAGTAAATTCGAAGTCGACGCCATCACCATCATGCCATAAGTCGAGAAGAGGATTAACGGGTAAAACTCGCCGTGGTTATTGTCTTTCTTCTTGAGATAGTCGATTGACATGAAAATCGTGAGAATTGCGCCGAGGATGAAAATCAAGTTAAAGAACTGGCTGAAATCGTCAGCGAGGAACATGCCGCCAAATGTACTCGACTTCACCCCTATCTGCTGCGAGGCGAAGTAGAGGGCGACTATCAAGCCGATCCAGCTGAAGTGTCCGACAATTTCCTGTTTTTTCTCGGAGAGGAACGGCTCAAGCAGCATTGCCAGCAGTGCAACAACACACACGCTTAGCGAAGGCGCCAGCAACCACCAATCTACATTTCCGAATTGCATCTAATTCTACCGTTCTCTCTCGTGACGGCAACTGCCGTCGATCAATATCCTCAAGAACCGCCGAAACCGACAGTAACTTTATCGTTTTCCACAATCACGGGTACCCGTTTGGAGCCGCCTTGAATTCGCTGTGCTTCTTCCGCAGCTCCGGGCACGTTATGAACGTCAATCTCTTCAAACACCACGCCGCGCTTGTGAAAGTCTTCCTTCGCCGCAGCGCAATAAGGACAACCGACCTTGGTATATATCTTCGCCGTCATCGTGTTCGCTCCGCAGTTTTCATAGTTGTGTTAATGACCCATTCCGGAGTGACCGGTGTCTCAAACTCGAGTGCCAAACGGGTCTTGCGCAATTGCGCTTGTTCGATGAGATTTGTCACTGACGGCTCCATCATATTCAGAAACGGTTTGGGGTACAAGCCAATCCAGAAGATCAGAATCACCAAAGGCGTGAGTACGACCCACTCTCTGACATTGAGATCAATGAGTCTTTGATTCTCCGGGTTTTCGACCTTGCCCCAAACGACACGCTGGAACATCCAGAGCATGTAAGCGGCTCCGAGAACTATACCAAAGGTTGCAATCACTGCATATGTGACATTGAACTTAAACGTACCGATAAGAATCAAGAACTCACCGACAAAGCCGTTGGTCCCCGGCAGCCCGATCGATGACAAAGTAACTATCATGAAGAACGTCGCGTAGATCGGCATGACTTTGAACAGACCGCCAAAGTCTTCGATCATTCGTGTGTGTCGGCGTTCGTAGATCATCCCAACAATAAGGAACAATGCTCCGGTCGAAATACCGTGGTTCAACATCTGCAGGACCGAACCTTGAACTCCCTGGTCGTTAAGCGCCACCATTCCGATCATGACAAAGCCCATATGCGCTACTGATGAAAACGCTACCAATGATTTCACGTCTTTCTGCACCATGGCAACCAAAGCGCCATAGATGATTCCGATCAGCGATAACACGGCGATGATCGGAACGTAACTATCAAAGGCATTCGGGAACATCGGGATGCAATACCGCAGGAAACCGTATGTGCCCATCTTCAGCAATACGCCAGCAAGAATGACCGAACCGGCGGTGGGCGCCTGAACGTGAGCGTCCGGCAGCCATGTATGAAATGGAAAAACCGGAACCTTGATCAAAAATGCCAAAGCAAACGCGACAAACAGCCACGATTGTGCAGTCGGTGAGATAGCGAGATTATAATATTGCGCCAAGTCGAACGAGTAGGTACCGGTCGCCTGATAATTGAGAATCACCAATGCAACAATTGCAACAAGCATCAGCAGTGATCCGAACATCGTGAATAGAACGAACTTGATGGCGGCGTAAATGCGGTTAATGCCACCCCAAATCCCGATCAGGAAGTACATCGGAATTAGCATGACTTCCCAGAACAGATAGAAGAGAAAGAGGTCGAGTGATACAAACACCCCGAGCATTCCCGTTTCGAGCACCAGGAGCGAAATCATGAATCCTTTGAGGCGATTCTCCACCGAATTCCACGAAGAAAGCACTGCGATTGGTGTCAGAACAGTCGTGAGGAGAATCAACAGCACGCTTATGCCGTCAACACCGAGATTATAGCTGATTCCTAATCCGGGAATCCAGGGTGTCTTTACAGCAAACTGCATTGTGGAACTGGCGCCATCAAAGTAGAACCACAGGTGTAGCGACAAGACAAAGGTGAACACAGTTGTGGCAATAGTGATCAACTTGATTGCCTGCTTGTTCTCGTCTTTAAGGAAAAGCAGCAGCAGTGCGCCCACAAGCGGGAAGAAAGTCACCAATGTCAGTATCATCTGATCCATATTCATCGATTCAGTAAAAGGTACCCGACTACAAATATCACGCCGGTCAAGAACACGAAGGCATAACTGCGAATCATTCCGGTCTGCAATTTGCGCACTGCTCCTGACAACTGACCCACCAGCCAGGCAGAGCCATTCACGAAGCCATCAATGATGAGAACGTCGAACTTCTTCCAAAGCAGCACCGAGATTTTGACCGTCGGCGTGATGAACACCTTGTCATATAACTCATCGACGTAATACTTGTTGTAGATCAAAGTGTGAATTCCGCCCAAGCTCTTCTCCATCGAATCGGAATCTTCCGAACGATTCAAGTAAAGGCGACGAGCCGTCAATATGGCAACTACCACAAGTGCGATACTCAGTGCGATCAGCAAGTACTCCAGACTGTGCGAGTGTTCGCCGGCATGTTGGATACCAATTTCCTGCGCTTTCGCAAACACCGGATGCATAAAATGCTCAAGCCAAGCACCGCCGCCGAGGACTGCGGGCCAACCGATCAATCCGCCGACCACCGAAAGTACGCCGAGAATTATCAGGGGTGTCGTCATTGTTGCAGGGGATTCATGCAGATGCTCGGCTGTGTGTTTGTCATAACGCGGATTACCGTAGAAGGTCATGTACACCAGTCGGAACATGTAGAAGGCTGTCAGACCGGCTGTAATGACACCGACTATCCAGAAAACCGGTGAACCGTACGGCGAAGAGAAGGACATCCACAGGATTTCGTCCTTGGAAACGAAACCTGCAAGCGGCGGAATGCCGGCAATCGCCAACGTTGCAACCATCATTGTCCAGAAAGTCTTAGGCAATTTGTCCTTGAGTCCGCCCATTTTGCGCATGTCTTGTTCGCCGCTCATCGCGTGGATTACAGAACCAGCGCCAAGAAACAGCAGAGCTTTAAAGAATGCGTGAGTCATCAAATGGAAGATT
Organism: uncultured Ignavibacteria bacterium; assembly: GCA_964370935.1. Classification (GTDB taxonomy): domain Bacteria; phylum Zixibacteria; class MSB-5A5; order CAIYYT01; family CAIYYT01; genus JADJGC01. The sequence continues at coordinate 55,004 of CAYJKI010000012.1, forward strand.
CCTGCGCCGAATGCGGCCACACCACACGCGAGAAACATATATCCCAGCTGACTGACTGTCGAGTAGGCAAGCACACGCTTGATATCATTTTGAAAAAGACCGATAGTTGCTGCAAAAATCGCTGTGAACAACCCAACGATAGCCACAACCAGCAGAGTTGTAGGCGCCATGATGTATAACACATTGCACCGAGCTACCATGTAGACACCGGCAGTGACCATGGTCGCGGCGTGGATGAGTGCTGACACTGGCGTCGGGCCTTCCATCGCGTCCGGCAACCAAACATAAAGCGGCACTTGAGCAGATTTGCCCGTTGCACCCAGGAACAAGAGCAGAGTTGCCGCGGTGACGATTCCTCCGCCAATAGCAAGCTGCTCGGGAGCAAGTCGCATGACTTCGGCAAAATTGACGGAACCCAGATGCCAGAACAGCAACATGATGCCGAGCGCAAAACCGAAATCGCCGATTCGGTTGACAATGAACGCCTTCTTCCCGGCGTCTGTCGCCGACTTGCGTTCGTACCAAAATCCGATTAACAAATATGAACAGAGACCAACGCCCTCCCAACCGACATACATTAACACGAAGTTGTTGGCAAGTACGAGGATCAACATCGAACCGGTGAACAGATTCAAGTAAGTGAAGAAGCGCGAGTAATCCTTGTCATGCGACATGTAGCCGATCGAGTAAACGTGAATCAAGAATCCGACGCCGCTAACGACCAATATCATAATTGAAGAAAGCGGATCGAGCAGGAACCCGATATCGGCGTTGAAGCTTCCGGACGGAATCCAGGAATAAAGAATAACTTCAACGGTGCGGCTTTCGGCAGGCAAACCGATTAATTGGATTACTGCATTAGCAGACAGAAGGAACGCCGTCAACACCGATCCACAGGCAACCGCATTGATAATCGGCTTGGACAGTCGGCTGCCGAAGAGCCCATTGATCAGAAAACCGATCAGCGGCATCATCGGAATTAGCCAGATTAAGTTCATTCCCTCTCTACCTCATCTACCACTTCAGAACATTCACTTCATCAATGTTGGCGGTATCTCTATTTCGGAACAAGGCAATGATAATTGCCAACCCGACCGCGGCTTCCGCAGCGGCAACCGTCATGATGACAAATACCATCACGTGCCCGTCCAAAGTCCCCATCTCACGCGAGAAAGCGACCATTGCCAGGTTGGCTGCATTAAGCATCAACTCAATCGACATAAAGATAATCATCACATTGCGGGCAATAATCACGCCGACCATTCCGATGACAAAAATGATGCCGGCGACTATTAAGAACCATTCAAGCGGTATCATCTTAAAGCCTCTTCTTCGCCATGACCACGGCGCCAAGCACTGCGACGATTAACAGAATCGAAGTCAGTTCAAATGGGTACAGGTACTTTGTGAATAGTTCCATTCCGACGGCCTGGACCGAGCCGAAATCAGGCGGTAGTTGCGCCTGCGCTCGCTCCAACATCGCGGATGACGAGATGGCTACCGTTGTCTCGAACAGAAGTACGACCGCGAACGCGACTGCCAGCGGCTTGAACTTGAGTTTGATATCTTTGCCAAAATCCTCGCGGCGCAAATTGAGCAGCATAATTACGAAAAGGAACAACACTAGAATAGCGCCGGCGTATACAATGATCTGCAGCATCGCCAGAAAAGCTGCATTCAACATGATGAACAGGATTACTTGCGACACAAATGACGTGAGAAGATACATCACCGACGCAATTGGATTGCGCTGGATAATCACCAGTATCGAGGCTGCGATTGATAGCGCAGACGCCATTAAGAAAATTGCGAGTTCCATCTTTAGTGCTGTGGTCTGCCTTCCTCGGATTGCTGCCAAGACACTCTGCGCATGGGGCGAAGGAATTTGACTTCCGACGGTTTTGTTCGCGGCCACTTGACCAATAGGTCGTCTTTGGTATAGATGAAGTTGTCGCGATGGCTGGAAGCGAATTCGTACTCCTTGCCCAGGAAGATTGCTTCTTCGGGGCAGGCCTCCTCGCAGAAACCGCAAAATATGCATCGCAATTCGTTAATCTCATAAATCTTCGCGTAACGCTCTCCGCGCTCCGTCTCTGCCGGTTCCATATAAATGGCATCCGCTGGACAAGAAGCCGCACAGAGCCCACAGCAGACACACCGCTCGCTGCCATCATCATACCGTTCAAGAAAATGCAGGCCACGATAACGCGGAGCCATCGGCGGCTTAACAAACGGATAATCTACCGTGACCGGCTTGTGGAACATCTGCTTGAAAACAACTAACATGCCCTTTGGTATGGCGATGAAGACTTCTTTAAAAACGCGAAACATCGTCTACCTCCTAAAGCAGGACAAATAACGCGGTGATCAGGATGTTGGCAAGCGCAATCGGGATCAACACAAACCAGCCGAATTTCATCAATTGGTCGTAACGGAAGCGCGGCAACGATCCCCGAACCCATATATAGAAAAACATGAATGCAAAACACTTAATCACGAACCAGAGCACAGGCGGCAGGAATGGTCCTTGCCATCCGCCAAGGAACACCGTAGTTGCAACCGCGGCCACTGTGACCATATTTGCGTATTCGCCAACGAAGAACAACCCAAAGCGCATTGAGGAGTATTCGGTGTGATATCCACCGACCAATTCGGATTCGGCTTCCGGAAGATCAAACGGCGAGCGATTGGTCTCCGCAAATGCGCAGATCAGATAGAGTACGAACCCAACCGGCTGCCTGAAGATGTACCAGTCGAGTATCGAACTTTGCTGTTCGACAAGTTCGACCAAATTGAGCGTACCGGCTAGCATGATTACGCCGATAAATGACATACCGAGACCAATCTCATAGGAAATCATTTGTGCCGAAGAGCGCAATCCGCCAAGTAGCGAGAATTTACTGTTCGGCGACCAGCCGGCCATTATGATGCCGTAAATACCGAGCGAAGTCATTGCGAGGATGAACAGGATTCCCAAGTTGAAGTCTGAAACTACCAGGTTAATTTCGCGGCCAAAAAGATTGATGGTACTGCCAAAGGGTATGACAGCGAGAGGCAACATGGCTGGAATAAACGCCATCAGCGGTGCGAGCAAGTAGAGCGGTTTATGCGCTGCGGCTGGTATGAAATCTTCTTTGAAAAGCAGCTTAACCAAATCAGCGATGGGCGTGAGGAGACCTCTATAGCCGGCGGTGTTGGGGCCGATGCGCGACTGCATCCGCGCCAGGAAACGACGCTCAAGATAGGTAGTCCACGCACACGTCAACAGCAGTACGTTGAGCACCATGAAGGCTTTAACACCGGTTATGACAGCAAATTCCAACATCTTACATCTTCGTCACTTTGACGTGATCAGATTTTTCCTTTAGACCCATCAGCAAGTTCGGCCGTAATTCGCGGAAATTCTCCGGAAGAAAAACTACCTTGCCCGGAAGATCAGCGATTACTCTAGCGTTACCAACCACCCTACCGGTCCGCGATTCAACTTTGACGAGATCACCATCCGAAATCATGAGTTCTTTGGCGTCACCTTCACTCAAGCCGACATACGGCTCACCAGTAAACTTCAATAGACTAGGATTTCGCTCTGTATTTGGACCGCGGTGATGATCTGCATTGCCGACAGCTAGAAAATACGGATAATCCCTGTCGATTGGGATGGCATTGTATGCAACCCGGTTGAATCCAGGCTTCGGCTGGTGCTTGGAGCGATCATAGATTACGCCTTGCGACTTGAACATCTCGTAGCGTGCCGGAAGAACTTCGCCAAGAGCTATGTTCAATTCCTTGTAAACTTCGCCCGGTCTTCCTTGGCCAAAGGCGACGCCGAGTCGGTCGGCGAGAAGTTCGAGGATTTCGCAGCCGTGCTTGGAGTCGAACATCGGTTTAATTGCCGATTGCGAATATTGGATGCGGCCTTCCCAATTCGTGCGCGTCCCCTCCGTTTCAGCAAATGTCGACAAAGGCAGAATCACGTCCGCCAGTCTGGCCGTTTCAGTCATGAAACTGTCAACGACTACAAGAAGCTTCAGCTTTTCCAGAACGGCGTCGGCATAGTTGCCGTCGGGAAACACACGTACGGGGTCGGCATTAAAAATGAACCCGCATTCAATTTCATCCTCGTTGATTGCTTCAAGAATACCGATCGTGTCTTTGCCGGAAAACTCCGGCAGAGGTCCGCGCCAAAGATCTTCAAACTTCGATTTGGCTTCGCTTCCCTCTTCGCCTGGATATTGATTGGGATATGCTCCCAGCAACTCGGCGCCGACGGAATTGCTGCTCTCTGGAAGTACTGCGAGTTTCGCAGACTTGCAGATCCGCCGGAGATTATCCAGCGCCAACAGCTCTTCATCGCGATACGGATAGCGATTGAAATCAGCACCGCAGAAAATCACAACATTGCCGGACTTCACCAATGTGTCGGCAATTGAACGAAGTTCAGGCTCGCCGACTCCCGACAATGCTGCCGACTTGGTGAGCAAAAGCTCGGTATGTGTCTGCCTAAACTCGCTGATATGCTGATCGGTCAACCCAACGGCACTCTTATCGAAGGTGCCAGAACTAATGGCGGCATCAATAATTCCAGTCAACACTGCGAGGCCCGTCCCGGGTCTGTGCACCAGATTTGTGGCACCAGTCCGGGCGCCCAAATGAGTGCGACGCGAGTTAATAATTATGAGTTTGGCTTCACGATGGCGGACACCTCGTTTGATTCGTAGCGCGGTAATCGGATTCTCCGAATGCAGATCACTGGCGTATACTACAAATGTATCCGCCTTGTCAATATCCTGATAACTGACCTGATCTGGAGCAATTGCGCGAGAAGTTACTGCCTCTCCGAATGCGAGACGGCGCTTTCGATTAATCCGACTATCGATATGACTTGTCCCGATGACACGGCGGAGAAATCGCTGGAATGAATACATTTCCTCGTTAGTGGAGGTCTCGCCGATCAAGCCAAAAAAGGCGTTGCCCGAAAGTTTGGCCTTGAGTTCACTGACTTGTGTCTTGATGAGATTTAAAGCTTCTTCCCATGTTGCTTCGATCAACTCGCCATTCTTCCTGATCATTGGTTGTTTTAGTCGATCGCTGCTGGCAACCTGCTGATAGCCATATCGCCCGATATCGCAGATGAAGCCGCGGTCGATGTCTTCATTTGGTCGAGCGGTAGCGCGGAAGATCTTGTTGTGGAAAGTCCATTGAGTCAGATTGCAGCCATCGGGGCAATGTGTACAGACAGTTTTCGCCTGCTTTGTCAACCAGACACGGACCTTATAGCGCCAATCGTCGTTCGTTAGCGCACCAACCGGGCAATATTCGACCACGTTCCCGGAGTAGAGATTTCGAATTTCACGATGCGGCGGCGGTAAAATTTCGGTGTGATAACCGCGCTGGTATGCGCCAAGGTCGTCCTCGAAACAGGCCTCATCTACGATTCGCGTACAGCGATAACAGTGAATGCAGCGGTTTTGATTGCGGATGATCTCCGGACCGATCTGCAAATCATCAAAAGTCGAGTCTTCATCAACAATAGTTCGGTGCTTCGGCTCTTGAAGTCGGCTATAGTCCAATCCATACTTGAACGTGACATTCTGCAGATCACACTCACCGCCCTTGTCGCAGGTCGGACAGTCAAGCGGATGATGCGCGAGTATGAATTCGAGTACCCCTTGTCGTGCTTTGACAACCTTCGGTGATTCAGTCAAGACGACCATACCGTCAGCCGCCGGAGTTGCACAAGCGACCTGCAATTTCGGAAACTTCTCAATTTCGACCAGGCAAATGCGGCAGGCGCCGACCGGAACAAGTTGTGGGTGCCAACAGAAAACAGGAATGTCGATACCTGCGGCTAAGGCAGCTTGGAGAACCGTCTGTCCCCTAACCGTGGGGACCGCCTTTCCATTGACTGTTATGTTAAAGTCGCCCATTATCTCAACCTAAAATCTGATTTCACCAAACACTTTTTGTGCTCGATGTGATATTCGTATTCATTGCGGAATTGCTTGATCGTCGAAATCACCGGCGTAGCAGCAGCATCGCCAAGTGCACAGATGGTGTTGCCTTCGATGTTCTTCGCCAAGTCCAACAAAGTATCCAAATCTTCTGGTTTGCCATGTCCGTTCTCGATTCGATGGATAATCTCATAGAGCCATCCGGTTCCTTGCCGACAGGGTGTGCACTTGCCGCACGATTCGTGCATGTAAAAGTGAGCGAGGATCTCGGCCACCCAAACCATGCAGGTATCTTCGTTCATGACAATAACCGCTCCGGATCCCAACATCGAACCGGCAGCTTGCACTGACTCGAAATCCAGCGGTGTGTCAAGCTGATCGGGCATCAGCACCGGAACGGACGAACCGCCTGGAATCACGCACTTCAACTTCTTGTCATCAAGGATTCCGCCGGCATAATCGTAAACGAGAGTTCGCAGAGGCGTCCCTAATTCGAGCTCGTAGTTGCCGGGTTTCTTGACATGACCCGACACGGAAAATATGCGCGTGCCCTTTGACTTCTCCGTCCCCATCGAAGCATACCACTGTCCGCCGTTCATAACGATGCGTGGTAGGTTGGCGAGCGTTTCGACATTATTGACTACAGTGGGACAAGCATACAGTCCGGACACTGCCGGAAATGGCGGCTTGATCCGTGAGAGGCCCTTCTCTCCCTCAAGCGATGAAAGAAGCGCGGTCTCTTCTCCACAGATATAGGCACCGCCACCGCGATGCAGGACCATCTCCAAGTCATAACCGGTGCCAAGGATATTCTTTCCGAGAAATCCCTTCTTATACGCATCATCAATCGCCTTTTCTATCCGGCGCATCGAGAGGTCGTACTCTCCTCTTATATAGAAGAATGAAGTGTGGCAATCGATTGCAAATGCCGCAATCATTACACCTTCGATAACGCTGTGAGGGTCGCATTCCATCAGAACACGATCCTTGCAGGTTCCGGGTTCGGATTCGTCGGCATTGCAGCAAAGGTACTTTGGCTTTGGAGAAGCGACTGGTACAAAGCTCCATTTCAGACCCGTCGGGAATCCGGCGCCGCCGCGCCCGCGAAGGCCGGAGTCCTTGACCATTTGCACGAGATCCTCGCGCTTGATGCTTTTGAGGACCTTCTCCCAGGCCTTATATGCGCCCAGTTCGATTGCCCGGTCAATATCTTGCAACTTGGGATCGTTGATATTCTCGAAAAGAACGTGCTTTTGCATAATCCCTATTTCGCCGCCCGCCATTCGTCTATCAGCTCATCAACTTTGGCCTGCGTCAAGTTCTCGAAGTATTTGTCGTTAACTTGCATCATCGGTGCCGTACAGCAACTTCCCAAACATTCAACCTCAACTACTGTAAACAGATTGTCTTTCGTGGTCTCGCCCAATTTTGTGCCAAATTTCTGTAGCAGATACTGTGTCAGGTGGTGCGATCCCATTAACGCACAGGAGATATTCCGGCAAACCTGGATATAGTATTTGCCGCGCTTCTGTTTCGGAAACATGGTATAGAACGATGCCGCCTCGGCGACTTCGATGAATTTGACGCCAAGGACTTGAGCAATCTCTTCATACATCGGGTCGTCAAGGTATCCCTGTTCTTCATAGGCATAGTGGAGCGCCGGGAGAATCGCTGACTTCACCTTCGGATACTTCTTCGCATATTCGGCGATTTTGGACTTGGTATCATTAGACAAGATCATCGATCCACCTCACCCAGCACAATGTCAATTGATCCGATACAGGCGATGACGTCCGCCAGTAGCCCGCCAACAACCAACTTTGGCAAAGCCGCAATATTAACGAAACTCGGAGGACGAACACGCATGCGATAAGGTTTTGGTGTGCCGTCCGACACAAAATAGAAACCGAGTTCGCCTTTGGGCGATTCGATAGTTTGATACACCTCGCCAACCGGCGGGCTAAATCCTTCGGTTATCAATTTAAAGTGATAAATCAAGGCTTCCATAGAATAGAGCGTCTCTTCTTTGGTCGGGAGGACAATTCCCGGAGCGCGAGCACGGAATCGCCCTTCCGGCAAACCATCGAGCGCTTGCTGTATAATGCGCAAGCTCTGGCGCATCTCTTCGAGACGCACTTCATACCGCCCGAAGCAGTCACCTCGATTAGAGGTCGGCACGACGAAATCGAATTTCTCATAGCCCGAATATGGGCGTGCTTTGCGCAAATCGTAGTTGACACCGGATGCGCGCAACAATGGACCAGTAACTCCAGCATCAATTGCATCTTCGGCAGTGAGTTTCCCTACGCCGATCGTTCGATTGCGCCATATACGGTTGTTGGTTAGGATATTTTCGTATTCCTGTAAGCGAACCGTGATGTTCTTTAACAGTGTTCTCACTAAGTGATCGAAGTTCTCCGGAAGGTCCTCTGCTAATCCGCCGATGCGGAAGTAGGTCGACATCATTCGTTGCCCCGACACGGCCTCATAAATACTCAACACATCTTCGCGTTCGCGAAAAGCGTAAAGTACCATGCTTAACGCGCCAATATCGAGCGCATGTGTTCCTAGCCAGACAAGATGCGAATTAATACGAGTGACTTCAGCAAGGAGAACTCTGATCCATTGCGCCTTCTCGGGAACCTCGACACCAAGGAGTTTTTCGACTCCAAGACAATAGCCGAGATTGTTTGACATTGGCGCAAGATAGTCCATGCGATCAGTCATGGGCAGCGCTTTATAATAGAGCTTCGACTCCGCTGTCTTTTCGATTCCTGTATGCAGGTATCCGACTTCTGGCTGACACCGGACGACCGTCTCGCCGTCGATCTCGAGAATGACTCGTAATACTCCGTGGGTCGCCGGATGCTGCGGCCCCATGTTAATGGTCATCGTCTTCGTCTGCACTACTTGATGACCTCCGGCGGTTCGTCCTTATTAAAGGTAAACTGCGGCATTTCATATGTGAGGGGATAGTCTTTTCGCAGTGGATGGCCTTCAAAGTCGTCCCACATCAGTATTCTGCGCATATCCGGATGACCCGCAAAAGTCACACCGAACATATCATAAACCTCGCGCTCCAACCAGTCCGCGGTCTTCCAATCACTGCACATTGTCGGTACTGATTCGTTCTCGCCGACACGGACTTTGACGCGAACATAATCGCGCAGATCGAAGGAGTAAAGATGATAGACGATTTCGAAGCGCTTGGCGCGATCTAGCCAATCTGTAGCTGCGATATCGGAGAGGTGGCGATATTTCAGGCCGGCTTCATCGCGGAGAAAACGAACGACGTCATGCAGGTCCGCTTTGTCAACAACGAGTCCAAGTTCATCAAACTGTGTTGATGTCCCAAGTAGCTTGCTGCCAAATCTAGCGGTGACTTTTTCTTTGGTATTGATATCCATCAACAATCAATTCGACGATTAATCCTGGCCCGGGATTCGCGCTCGACCCTAAGCGGTTTTCCTTGTGTCTTCCTTCAACTTTGACTGCTTCACTAACTCATGCAACTTAACAATGCCATCAATGAGCTGCTCCGGCCGCGGCGGACAACCCGGAACATATATGTCTACCGGGATGATCTTGTCGACTCCTTGTAAGATTGCGTAATTATTGAATACACCTCCACATGACGCACAGGCTCCCATCGAGATGACCCACTTGGGATTCGGCATCTGATCGTAGAGTCGCTTGACGACCGGCGCCATCTTGTTCGATACACGGCCGGCAACGATCATAAGATCTGCCTGGCGCGGCGAGGCTCTCATCACTTCCATTCCAAAGCGTGACAAGTCGTATTTGGGGCTGACGGTTGAGATCATTTCAATGGCACAGCAGGCTAGTCCGAAGCCAAAAGGCCACATTGATTTTGTCCGTCCCCAATTTATTATCTTCTCTGCGGTCGTTAGGATGATACCGTCAGGTAATTTCTCTTCTAATCCCACTTGAGTGCTCCTTTCTTCACGATGTATACGTAGCCCACGAGCAGAATCAGGATGAAAACGCCCATCTCTACGAATCCGAAGAGGCCGAGCTTTTTATAGTTTACTGCCCATGGAAAAAGGAACACTGTCTCGAGGTCGAAGATGATGAAAAGTATAGCCACCATATAGAATTTTACGGGAAAGCGTTGGCGGCTATCAGATTCCGCCTCGATGCCACACTCGTAAGCTTGCTCTTTGACTCGACTATAGGTCTTTTTGCCAAAGAGCGACGAACCAAAAAACATCGCGAGTCCAATACAAACCGCGATAAAGATCTGGATCGCTAATGGAAAATATACTTCAAAATTACTCAACAATACCTCGCTGAATGTCGGGCAAAGGTAGAGAGATTTTTCACAAAGTCAAGAAATTTTATCGCCTTCCGCCGCGCCCGTAACCAATTACTAACTAACATGTTAGAGTGAAAGATTCTTGACAACCCTGTCGATAAATATTTTGTTGATTGTAACATCACATCGGAGGAACCATGGTTCAACAAGTCAATACACTTGATCTTGTATTGTCAATCGGCGTTGGATTACTTTGTGGATACGCATTGACCAGAATCCTAAAAATTCGTCCCAGCGCAACTTCGTTGTTCATTATGACCTTGCTCGCGGTCTGCTCAACCTGGTTGGGGCCGAATTGTTGTATTCTGGACATTGAAGGGGTATTCGCGATCGTGTGCAGCGCTTTCTTGCAGTCGATGTTCTTTGCCGGCGCAATTGTGCTGGCTCTGCAGCTGAACAAACATACGCACACCACGGCACAGCATACCCATTAGGAGCCGGAGATTCGTTTCAGTTCCTCGAGCTCGATCAGGACGCCATTGGTAGACTGCGGATGGACAAAGGCGACGCGGTGCCCTTCAGCTCCAATCCGGGGAGTTTCGTCGATGAGGCGGATTCCGTTAGCACGATAATCCGCGAGTGCCGCTTCAATATCATCAACGCCAAGGCATATATGGTGAATTCCCTCACCTCGCTTGTCCAGGAATTTTGCGACGCCGACGTTGCCTGCAGTAGGCTGAAGTAATTCTATCTTTGTTTCGCCCGTCTCGACGAAGCACACCCGTACTTTCTGGTCGGGCACCTCAATTATTTCGGAGAGCCTTGCTTTGCCAATAAGAGTGAACAGCGAGCGAGCTTGCTCGAGATCCCTTACTGCGATGGCAATATGATTGATGCGACGCGTCACAGTACGATATTCTCCCGGTACTCGCCCCAGGCACTCCTAAGCGTATTAGCGATTTCCCCAACAGTTGCGTAATCTTCCACACAATCCAATACGATCGGCATGAGATTTTCATCGGTATCAGCGGCGACGCTTAAACGCAGGAGATTCCTCGCAACTGCTTCGTTGTCCCGTTCCGATTTGATCTTGTGAAGACGCGCGACCTGTTCATCGCGGGATTCTTCCGACACCTTCTGCAGTGCCGGTGCGACTGAACCTTCAGACTGGAACTGATTCACGCCGACGATGATTCGCTGTCTCGATTCAATTTGTAACTGGAATTCGTAGGCAGATTTCTGAATCTCCGACTGGAAGTAACCTTCTTCAATTGCCCGCATTGAGCCGCCCAGTTCATCGACTTTTGCCAGATAGTCAAATACCTGTGCTTCAATGTTGTCGGTTAAAACTTCGAGGAAGTAGCTCCCGGCCAACGGATCGACGGTGTCGCCAATTCCGATCTCGTAGCCCAATACTTGCTGAATCCGAAGTGCCAATTGAGCGGATGCCGCCGTTGGAAGTGCCAGCGCCTCATCGTGCGCATTCGTATGAAGCGATTGCGTGCCGCCGAGGACGGCAGCTAGGGCTTCCAACGTTGTGCGGACCGTATTGACTTCTGGCTGCTGTGCAGTGAGCGAGACTCCGGCCGTCTGTGTGTGGAATCGCAGCATCATCGACTTGGGATCCTTTGCGCCAAACCTCTCACTCATAATCGTCGCCCAAATGCGTCTTGCGGCACGAAACTTGGCGACCTCCTCCCAAAAGTTCTGTTGTGCGCAGAAAAAGAAAGAGAGTTGTGGTGCAAAATCATCGACTTTCAATCCAGCTTTCAGCGCATGCGTCACATATTCGATGGCGTTTGCAATCGTGAAGGCGATTTCCTGAACTGCGGTGGCTCCCGCTTCGCGAATGTGATAACCGGAAATGGAGATCGTATTGTATCTCGGCAGATGATCCTTCGCATACGCAAAGATATCGGTGATTAATCGCATTGACGGCTTCGGCGGATAGATGTAAGTTCCGCGCGCAATGAATTCTTTCAGAATGTCGTTCTGAACGGTGCCGGTGATTTTATCTGCGGCTACCCCCTGTTTCCTCGCAACGGCGATATACATGCACAACAGTATGGCGGCCGTCGCATTGATCGTCATTGATGTCGAGACCTTATCCAATGGAATACCGCGGAAAAGCGCCTCAAAATCGGCCAGCGTATCGATGGCAACTCCCGTTTTGCCGACCTCTCCGGCGGCCATTGGGTCGTCTGAATCGTAGCCAATTTGCGTTGGGAGGTCAAATGCCACGGATAATCCGGTTTGGCCTTGCGACAACAAGTATCGATACCGCTCATTCGATTCCTTCGCAGTCGCGTAGCCCGCATACTGCCTCATCGTCCAGAGACGTTCCGTATACATCGCCGGATACACGCCGCGCGTGAACGGAAACTCTCCGGGATCACCGAGTTTTTTGCTGTATGCGAAATCTCCGAGATCGGATGGTTTGTAGATTCGTTTTTTCATCGTCGGATTTTGTCCGCTCGCTTATAGTTCACGCATCAAAGGCGATGAGCACAGCACCTTTGTCCACTGGTCTTCCAACAACGGCATGTATTTCCCGAATCGTTCCGTCGGTTGGCGCCTTTAACTCGTTCTCCATCTTCATGGCCTCGACAACCAGCAGTGGATCGCCTCTTTTCACTTTGTCACCTACTGATTTTAGTATACGCATAACCAAGCCTGGCATGGGGGCGTGCAGTTCCTTCTTTCCCACATCAAGTTTGATTCCGGCTGCCTTGCGAATCGCCACCAAACGTTGGTCTTCCACTACGCAATCGAATTCTCGCCCGTGGAGGAAAACCGATATATCGCCATTGTTCCTAAAAACCTCCGTGTCATAGGACTTCTTGTCAAGCAGCATCAGGAACTGATGCCGGTTGTCGCCGCTAATAACGCTGGTTGAGAGTCCGCCACCATCTACCGAAATTGCCAGTTCGTCGCCATTGTCGCGAATATCGACTTCGTACTCTTTCCCATTGATGGTGACAACATATTTCACCGGCCACCCCCAATGGTGCGTCGTACTGCCTCTTCCCGGGAGACTGATTGCCACTTTGAACAGGCACTGCTGCTACCGGACACCGGCTGAACTCGTTGCGACTCCCGATAGTAGTGCAGTGCCGCGGCTACGGCGGCGGCACGGGTCAACTCTTCATCCGGTTCTGCGTTGGTGATTCCGTCAGGGAAGTTGTCAGTAATGAATCCCGTTGAAAGTCTCCCTTCAACAAAGGCCGGCATTCCCATAACTGTTTCGTGGAAGCCGGTGTTCGTCACCACTCCGGCGATACGATACTCGGCCAACGCCTGACGCATGCGTTTGATTGCATCGGCGCGAGTCGCGCCGTAAGTGATCAGCTTGGCAACTAACGAATCGTAGTATGGAGTAACTTCTGAACCGTCGCGAATACCGGAATCAACTCGTACTCCCGGCCCGGATGGCTGCCGATAGCTGACAATCTTGCCGGTGCTGGGGATGAATCCATTGACGGCATCCTCGGCACAGACTCGACATTCGATGGCATGCCCCGACATTTTCACGCTGTCCTGGCTGAAAGAGAGTGTTTCGCCAGCAGCAATTCGTATTTGTTCGTCCACCAAGTCAATGCCAAAGACAAGCTCGGTCACAGGGTGTTCGACTTGGAGGCGCGTGTTGGCCTCGAGGAAGTAGAAATTCTTGTCCTTATCGACGAGAAATTCGACTGTTCCAATATTCGTGTAGCTGGCAGCCTTGACCGCCTTGAGCGCGATCTCCCCCATCCGAGATCGTAACTCCGCATCGACGAACGGCGAAGGCGCTTCTTCGATGAGCTTTTGGTGACGCCGCTGAATCGAGCATTCACGCTCACCAAGATAGACGGCATTGCCGTGTTGATCGCACGCGACTTGTATCTCAATATGACGCGGACGCAAGATGTACTTTTCAATGAAGACTCGATCATCACCGAAAGCCGAGCGTGCCTCATTACCGGCCGCAATTAGTGCCTTCTCAAGGTCATCGGGTGCGCTGACGATTCGCATCCCCTTGCCACCGCCGCCAGCCACTGCCTTGACGAGGACAGGGTAACCACACTTATCAGCGAGTTTGTTGGCGAGTGAAAGTTTGGAGGCGCTAACTGGTCCGCCCGGGACAGTCGGGACAGCGTTCTGTTCGGCAAGTTTGCGGGCCTCAAGCTTGTCTCCGAGGAGCCGAATAGCATCAGGCGGTGGGCCAATGAATGTCAGGCCGTTCTCTTCGACAAGTTTCGCGAATTGCCAGTTCTCCGCCAAAAAACCATACCCCGGGTGGATCGCATCGGCGCCCGATCGCTTGGCGATATCGATCAGCTTTTCCATAACAAGATAGCTCTGCGATGCCGGTGAGGGTCCGATGTGATAGGCTTCATCGGCAAAGCGAACATGCAACGCGCCGCGGTCAGCGTCAGAAAACACTGCAACCGTCTTGATGTCGAGGAGTCGACATGCGCGAAAAATGCGAATGGCAATCTCGCCGCGATTTGCGATTAGAATTTTCTTAAACATTATTTCATACTTCCGGTGCGCATAATACAGAATTGACCTAAAATGTCAATTAATTAGGCTATAATGCCTTGAACACAAGTCGTACAAGAGGTGAGTCATGAGCATTTACTATTTCATAGTCACGATATTGGCGGTCGCGCTAATTGTACGGGCCGTTATTGCATTAGCTAGGAGACAGTCCGCTCGCCAGATTGTGGTGGCAGCGACGACAGCACTTTTGGTTTGTAGCGCAGGTATCGGCTACTTCGCATTCGCCCACTTGTCACAACTGCGCGACATGCGGGACTGGCCCACGGTTGCCGGAACCGTCATCGAATCGCGTATCGTGGGCGAGAAGGCGATCGTCCCTTACGTCGTGTACTCTTACGATGTGAATTCAGCACCGTTCTTGGGAACCAGCGATTTGGGAACGCCGGCATTTGGAAACAAGTCGAAGCGACTTAACGAAGCGGAGACTCTGCTTGCTGAATATCCAGTTGGTAAACAAGTTGTCGTCCACTACGACGCAATTGATCCGAAGCAGTCTTACATCGTATCAGCAGTACCTTGGAACGCCTACGCACAAGCGGGCATTTGGATGTTTCTCGCTCTAAGTGCTGCGGTCGTTTTCTTTATATTTGGATTTCGAAAAAAGGTCTCGCTCAACGCACCTGCGTGACTTGGCCGCAAGTGGTGCATTTTACGCTCTCACCAGCGAATGCCGGTGATAACTGAATTGCGCGGCCGCAACTGCACTTAAACGACTCCCAACCTTTGGTCTGACGATGGTACACGGCCTCTTCTCCGCCTGTGTCCTTTCTGCTGCCGGCACCGATCCCCTCCATAACCGCCGATGCCGCAACCAGCTCGGTTGTCGGGATCTTGTTGACCTGATTACAGCGCGGACATTTTATTGATTCTTTACCGAAATCGGGTGGGATCTTCATTTTCAGTCCACATGAACAAGTTAGGAAAAGGAAGCCATTAACGGCGCGCAACAAATCGTTGATATCGCGTTTAGTCGCGAGTGGACTCGGTGCATTTGTGTCGTCAGAAGGCGCTGTTCGCGGAGAAGGCACGTCTTTCTCGTCAAGAGCGGACTTCGGAATTAACTGTGCGTTAGTGCCCCTGGTCTTTGCGAATGCTTGTTGATAATTCAGGTATCCGACACCGCCTGCGATCGCGCGCAAGATGGCGATTCGTTCAGTTATTGGCGGGTGAGTGCTGGTAAGATTTGACATCCGCGCGCCGGCTGTTTTAATGGGATTCGCGATAAAAAGTGGGGCAATCGCCTTATTCATCCGCGGCATGTCCTCGGTCGAGGCTGCGATCTTTTCCAGTGCCGAAGCTAACCCTTCAGGATACCGTGTCAAACGGACAGCCGTTGCATCGGCAAGATATTCCCTTCTTCGTGAAATTGCAAAATACAGGAGCTGTGCCATAATTGGCGCCAGAATGGCAAAGACAAGTGCCACGATTAACATGATGGCTGCACCCTGCCCGCCGTTCTTTGACTTGCTGGAACCGAATCGACGCGATCCGCCAAATCGCATTCCTCGCAAAAAAATGTCAGATACAATGACGATTGTGCCGAGCATTACGCCTGCAAAAGTTATGAAGAGAATATCCCGATTGAGAATGTGCCCGGTTTCGTGAGCGACAACTCCCTGCAGTTCGTCGCGGTTCATCTTTGTCAGCAGTCCCGAAGTAACAGCAATCGATGCGTTTTCCGCTTTGCGGCCGGTCGCAAATGCATTGGGAGCCGGTGAATCAATGATATAGACTTTTGGTACTCGCGGCAGACTACCGGCGATCTTCATCTCCTCGACAACGTTGTAAAGCTGCGGATGAACTTCGCGTGTTATCTCCGTCGCCCCGGCAATTTTGAGCATTACCGAATCGCCGTTGAAATAGCTGACTGCCGACATGATTCCCCAAACAATCGCTGCCAATAGAATCCCGAACACTCCACCGTCGGGCGGAAGGTACGCGGCACCGATTAAATAGCCAAGTGTCAGGAGAATCGCGCCCATAACTACAAACAGCATGAACGAGCGACGCTTGTTTTGACTAATCAGCTCCCACATATTGAGAAGACTCGACTATCCCGCTCCTGCTCTCGACCGAAAGTGTCGATTGAGCCGGTCCGGAAGAATTACGAAAAGTCCACTTTCGGCGTCTGGCGTTCAGCCTCGTTCTCAATTTCAAAGAACTCACTCGGTTGGAAGTTGAACATACCGGCGACGATGTTCGACGGGAACATCTGAATTTTATTGTTATACATCATCACCTGATCGTTGTACGCCTGGCGGCTAAACGCGATCTTGTTCTCGGTCGAAGTTAATTCTTCCTGCAAAGCGAGGAAGTTCTGATTGGCCTTCAGATCCGGATAGTTTTCGACGACCAACATGAATTTGCTGATAGCCCCGCTCAAAGCACTTTCAGCTTTTGCCTTTTCGCCCACGGTATCAGCTCCCATCGCCCGGCTGCGCGCGTTGGTAATGTTCTCCAGCGTTTCGCGCTCATGCTTCACGTAGCCCTTTGCCGTCTCCACTAAATTGGGGATCAGATCGTGTCGGCGTTTTAGCTGGACATCAATTTGCGCCCAGGCATTTTTCACCGCATTGCGTAATCCAACCAGACCGTTGTAAAGTCCGATCAGCCAGGCCGCAACCACTACAACTAGTACAAGTAATACCAGAATGATTAACACGTAATCCTTCCTTTCGATTTGGCAAGTTTAGCCTATTACTACCCTCGAGAAAATATGGCTTGTAGTTCCTCAATAACCGTTGATCGCACCGGCTCATCAAGTGACAGGACAATCGTTTCCAACTCCCCGCGATCAAACCAGAGCCCGTGTCCGATTGGGCAAGAGTCGATTTCCGTAACCTTTGTAGGTCCCACCTTAGCCGTGTTCATCTTTCTGCTGCATACAGGGCACTTACGTCTTGATCTTATGGTAGGACCATCAATGTTCAGGAGACGCTCGGGCATTTTGTTATCCAACAAAACCTCCAGTTCACCTGAATCAAGCCAGATCCCCCTGCAGTTTAGACAAGAATCGACCTCAAAACCTCGCAACTCCAAGGCTACCATCGGTTCGCCACAGTTTAGACACTTCATATGGATATCAATATACGGTAGTTTTTTGCATAAGATACGAGTTTGTTGACGCTGGCGAATCTCAAAATGGGACGTGCCAAGTTTGCCTTCCTAACACAAAATTAATATTGAACACATGTTACGTGAATACGCGCTTAATATTTATTGCCCCGAAGGCGTAGTATGAAATCACTCAAAACATCAACACTCAATTTAAGGAGCAATATGCTGCGAATAGCATATCCGCTAATTGCCGTTTTCGTGTTGGCAATTAGCCAGGTCTCGTGGGGAGACACTGCCGATGACAGTCTAAGAGCCGCCCAGACCGAGTTGCGCGATCAAGTCGACGGAATCAATGAAAATATGGCGGTAGTATCCACCGACGTCGCTCTGCTCAAGCGTCTCAAAGTGAGCGGTTACTTGCAGGCACGATACGAGTACAATGACACGTCGAAGTCCGGTGTCGCAGGCGGATATGATGCGACAAAGAACCTAAATGCAAACAACTACTATATCCGTCGTGGACGCATCAAGTTTACATTTGAGCCCAATACTTCGAGCAAGTATGTGATTTATTTCGATGCTTCCAAGAACTCGATTTCGATGAAAGAGGCATATCTGGAATTGAAGAAGAGCCATCGCGAACACGAATTCAAACTTGCCGTCGGGCAGTTCAACTATCCGTTCGGCTACGAGATTGAATACTCATCATCCAAGCGCGATTTCCCGGAACGTTCCCTGGCCGAAAACCGGCTCTTCCGGGGCGAGCGTGATCGCGGAATGACCCTGACGTGGACGGCTCCAAGATACATTCAGGCAAACCTCGGTTTTGTTCAGGGCTATGGCATTGAGAACAGCACTTTCACGTGGTTTGATCCAACTAAGCAAAAAGACCTCATTGGCCGTGTTAAGTCATCGTTCGGTATGTTCGATGTCGGCGTTTCCGGCTATTGGGGTGAGACATATACACCGGGCAGCGCACCGGTGGCGGCAGTCCCAGCTTCGACAAAATGGTTAGATTCCAACGAAAACGGCGCGATTGATGTCGGAGAAGTAACTACTACGCCAGCGGTGGCTGCGAAGGCCGCAGGAGCTGCGATCAACACGGACAAGATCCGGTATGGCATTGATGCGCAAGCATACTTCGACGTTCTTTCGGTCGGCGGCACAGCCGTTCGCGGTGAGTTCTTCTACGGTGAAGATTACCAACGAACATCTGTCGATGTCGTTGGAGTGAGCAAAGGCTGGTATCTTTGGTTGTCGCAAACCCTGGGCACGAAATTCGGCGCGGCAGTGCGCTACGATTTCTTTGATCCCAATGTTCACAATGACTATACCGAATCGGATCCTGCGAAGCTGGCGGTGTTGAAGAATGACGCAACAGGCACAATGTCGCTGGCGATGCACTATTTCTGGGATGCCAATGTTCGCATTACCGCAGCGTACGACATGTTCCGCACGTTAGAAGACGGTTCGATGTTCTCAAAATACGATGGCGACATCGATGATAACCGCTTCACGCTCCAATTCCAGTTCGCAATCGATTAATAAAGGAGAAGTCAATGACTTTAAGAAAATTATTCTGCAATCTCGCTCCGGCGCTCTTTGTTTTCGTCCTCATTGCGGTATCACCGATGTCGCATCTTGAAGCCGGCGAACGCATAACCGTCAAGGGTTCGGACACGATGGTTCTTTTGGGCCAACGCTGGGCAGAATCGTACATGGCCAAGAACCCCGAGTCCGTTATACAGGTTACTGGCGGTGGTTCCGGCGTTGGAATCGCTGCACTTATCAACGGAACGACCGACATTTGCCAGGCATCGCGGCCGATCAAGCCAAAAGAAGTTCAGAATTTGAAAGCGCGATTCAATGCAACCGGCGTTGAACTCCCAGTCGCCCGCGACGGACTGACGGTATATTTGCACGAAGCAAATGGTGTTGCCGAATTGACGATGCAGCAACTTGCGGGAATCTATTCCGGTGAAATTCTCAATTGGAAGGAAGTCGGCGGCGAAGATTCAAAAATCATCGTCTACGGTCGAGAAAACAGCTCCGGCACGTACGTGTACTTCAAGGATGTTGTCCTCAAAGGGGAAGACTTTGCGGCACAGGTGCAGACCCTTCCCGGCACGGCAGCGATTGTTAACGCAGTGGCCAGGGACAAGAACGGCATAGGTTACGGCGGTGCGGCATACGCCAAAGGTGTCAAGTTCTGCAAGATTAAAGCAGACGCCCAATCCCCTGCCTTCGCTCCGGATCTGGAACACGTCAAATCAGGCGTCTACCCTCTTTCACGCTATCTCTTCTGGTATGTCCGCACGAAGCCGAGCGGGGAAATCAAGAAGTTCCTGGATTACGTGCTTTCGGACGAGGGTCAGAAAGTCGTTACTGACGTAGGATACTTCCCAGTGAAGTAATCTTAAGCACTGCCCTTATTTGCAGGAGCAGAGTACCCTGCTCCTGCAAATATAATTCATCCAATCCTGCCCTGATCTGTTATAATTGAGTGATGATAAACCGTTCGAGTGCCGCGAGATTCCTGCTTATAGGGACTTTCATCCTTTTGGGACTTATGTTGGTGTCGTGTTCCGAGGATTCATGCACATTGAACTGTAATGGTGATTTACGGTTTCCATTGCGTGTCGGCTACTCATGGCAGTACAGCGGCGAAGAACGAATCAGTAATTTCAGGCCCGACAACGACACAATTACAGAAGTCCCTTTAGACACTGTCAGAAAATGGGATCTCACGATCACGATATCAGGTTCCGACACTCTCGACGATGGGACTATTGTCTTCATTTTTCACGAAGTACAGAGCTCCGGCGATTCGCTGATTGCCGAGAGTTACCAGTATTACGGTAACAAAGCGGATGGGCTGTATCACTACAGCAATCTTTCAGTCGGATACTCACTACTTCTCTTCAAGTCGACTCTCGGCGCAATTAGCGAGACGTCGCAAGCAGATTTCGCGCGCAAGAGTCTGGAATATCCCTTGCGCGAAGGACTGCAGTGGGAATACACGAACGGATTCGATTACGGTCCGGCGGGGGCGATCTACAAACGCGTTATCGGGATTGGTGAGCAAACAGTCCCGGCCGGCAAATTCGAGTGTTACGCTATTGACTGGGTTTGGGAGAACCTCCCGAAAACCCAGCAGACGGAATATCTCGCCGACGATGGACTCATCCGGACTCGGATGGTTATCAGGGATGTCGTATATACTTCATATTCACATGTCGAAGGTCTTGGCCTTGTAGATATCACGACCGAGCTACGACTCACCCGCAGCCCGTTTTGAGATAGGCCAATTTAACTGATTCCGGAACGCGACCGACGGTCAAAAAATGGGGTTGCCAAAACTCATGCCATTTTGTAACCTGTTCCATATGAAGAGAATGAATCAACCTCCGACCAAGATAGCTTTGTCCGGTTGTTCAAAGGGAACAGTTTCTCTCCTATTGCTGGTGTTTTCGATCTGCCCAAGCGCCTTTGCCCAATTCAGTGAATTTCCTTTGAAGATGTTTGGCTACTTCCAAACGAACTATACGCAATATGATCAGCGAGAAGAGGAACATAGTGATGTCAAAAGTTTCTCTCTGCAACAGCTTAACCTATTCTTCCAGAAGGACCTCGATCGCAATCTGACCACTTTCGTAAACTTTGAGTTTTTGAATAACTATTCGTCCAGTCACCAGTGGGGTTCGTTCAGCGTTGAGGAAGCCTGGATTCGCTATCATCACAGCACGGCGTTGAATCTTCGGCTAGGTCTGCAAACACCGACCTTCAATTATCTGAACGAGATTAAGAATCGCACTCCGCTGATGCCATACGTTGTAAGGCCTCTAGTTTATGAATCGTCCTTTAATGAGATTCTGCGCCTTGAAGAGTATCTGCCGGCGCGGGCATATGTTCAGGTATTCGGGTACTTACCGAAGGGTGCGATCAAGCTCGACTATGCTGTCTACGTCGGCAACAGTCCCAATATAAATTCCGACCCGGAAAATGGCCAAACCGGAGTGGACACAACCGACACCTTTCTCGTGGGTGGCCGAGTTGGGCTGCGAGCTAAGGAATTCAATTTGGGGTTCTCCGCATCCTATGACAAGTATGATTTTCCACAACGGATCGTGAGTATTCTCGACGAAAAGGACATAGTTACCCGACTGCCACGAATTCGCCTCGGCGGAGACTTCCGCTACACATTTTGGAAACTCGGAGTGGAAAGCGAATTCATTCGCGTAAATTATGAGGATGATTTAGGTGGCTTTGATGTCGATCTTCGTTTCTACTATGCCACATTGTTCTGCGATGTTACAGACCAGATCCGCGTCTACGGCAGTTATTGGTTGGCGAAGGAGCGGCAGTTCCGACGGGCAGAAGTTGCCGGGCTCTTCGGAGGCGTTGACACCGTTACAGTTGATATGGACTATCAACTCGAAGCGCCGACTTTTGGCGCGGCATACACTCTTACTGACAAGATTGTGATCAAAGTTCAGGTCGCACCTGTCAATCAGGAGTTCCGTTATGACCGATCTGAATTGACCCATAAATTCAATTACTTCGCTGCCGCGATATCGGTATTTCTGTAGAGATTGCAATGAGAACGCTATTCAAACATACACTTGCGCTGCTGGTGCTGGCGATTGCCGGAGGGCTCTTTACCCCCTCTCTTCTTGCAGCCGATAGCGTTGCTGTGATTGCTCACCGTTCAGTGCCGGAACAGGAATTGAACAAGACCAAGCTGTTGGACATTTACACCGGCGATGTGAAGAGATGGAGCGACGGCAAGCCCGTCGTTGTTATTGACCTGAAACCGGCAGGCGAAGTTAAAGAGACGTTCTACAAGTATCTTGGAAAGAGCCCATCGCGAATGAAGTCTGTTTGGCTGAAGCGTATGCTTTCCGGTGAAGGGGATCCGCCACTCACGGTCGAGTCGGAAACAGAGATGGTAAAACGAGTCGCCGCGACACCCGGAGCGATTGGCTTCGTGTCGAGCGAAGCGGTGAATGATACCGTCAAGACGCTGGCGATCATCGAGCACGAAAGAGGCCGCAAGAAGTAGCGGCAGCCAACCGCTTCGTTGTCAAATTGTCCCAGAGCGGGATGTTTTCAATAGATGAAACTGAAAGACTTAAAAATCGGCGTCAAACAGACGATCGGTTTTGTCTGTATCCTGATACTAATGGCTGGGGCTAATTTCTCTTCCTTCTATCAGTTGTTTAATCTCAAAAAGTCGATTGACGACGTTACCAATAGTTGGCTGCCACGCGCGATCGCTATTTCCGAAATCAACATTAATACTACCGATTTGCGTCAAAACCAACTTCAGCTGATATTTGCCGACAGCGAAGCTGAACGAACAGCTCAAGCGGATCGTATCGTTGAACTGCTGGATAGTATCAACACCAATCTTGACACCTATGAACGACTGCGAGTGCAGGCACTGACGCAGAATCTCTATTCAGAGGAGGAGCGGGCGCTCTTCGCAGCTTTTGATCAGAAGTGGGATAGATACCAAGAGTTGAGTTTTACATTTTTTCAATACACACGCGAAGACCGGATCATTGAGGCCGTGTCTCTGCTGAATGGTGAGGCTCGACTGCTGTTTGAAGAGTTCCGCCACGATCTGCAGGAACTAGTCAGGGTTAATACCACCGATTCACAGAGGGCTGCTGTTCAAGCAGAAGACGCCTTCCGAACCGCTCGTCGTGTCGCGCAAAACATATTCATCCTGACGCTAATTGTCTCGGCATTAGCTGTTTTTGTTACTATTCGCCTAATAACCATACCGGTGAAGCAGCTCTCGAGTGCAGTTGCCAAAGTTGCACAAGGAGATCTTACAGTTCAGCTAGAACACCAGTCCGAGGACGAATTGGGGAAGCTGACCTCGTCCTTTAATCGCATGACCATCGCTCTCAAAGAGGCACGCGCAAAGACCGAGGAACAGGAACTGGCATTACGAACCAGAAATACTGAATTGCAGCAGACGCTGGCACAACTCCAAGAAGCCCAACAGCAATTGATCATGAAGGAAAAAATGGCATCGCTTGGTAATCTTGTCGCCGGTGTCGCACACGAAATCAACAATCCCATCGGAGCGGTGAACTCTTCGGCAGACAACGCGCGGCGAGCAGTACTGAAGCTTCGTGAGTTGATCAGTAGGGACGATGAACTTCGCCGCCTTTTAGGTGAGACAGAACTGGAGAAACTTCTCAATGTCCTCGACGAAAACACCATCATCACGGCCACTGCGAGCAAGCGGATTGCGCACATAGTTAAGAGCCTCAAGTCCTTCGCGCGCCTGGACGAGGCCGACTTCCAACGAGCAAGTATTGAAGAAGGACTAGAAACTACGCTGACCCTTGTACAACACGAGTTCAAGAATCGTATCGAGGTTGTCCGCGAGTATGCGGGAGTGCCGCCTATCCTCTGTTTTCCTAACGAGCTCAATCAAGTCTTCATGAATTTGTTGGTCAATGCGTCGCAGGCTATTCATGGTAAAGGGCAGGTCGTGGTCAAAACGGCTCATGACCAGAAGTGGGCATATATTATTGTAAGCGACACTGGAGTTGGGATCCCCCCTGCCAGCCTATCGCGTGTGTTTGACCCGGGGTTCACGACTAAAGGCGTAGGCGTTGGCACCGGCTTAGGGCTGTCGATTTCTTATAACATAATCAAGAAGCATGATGGCACAATTTCGGTGACCAGTACAGTTGGCGAGGGGACCGAATTCACAATCAAGCTACCCTTTCGGACATAGACTTGCTACAGTTTCGCTGCCGAATAGCGCTCCGCTCGACACAAAAAATCTGATTATGTTTGCCTATACCTATCGTATAATGGATATGTTTTGATGATCAATCTGGTCAAACGGATTTATGCAAATCGGGAGTTGAGAAGTGAATAAGCTGCTTATTGTCGTTCTAATCATGTCGATAATCGGGAATGTGATTGGATTGTTTTATGCTTACAAATACCGAAAACTCGGCTACACAGTCTCCGGACTACAGGACGCGGTAATCGGCGCTGGTCGTGTCGTCGACGACTTGACCGACAGGGTCGAAAGTGGTTACAAGCATCGCCTGTTATACCTTCACCATTCAGTTGGCCAAGGAATTCTCGATCAAGGCGGCCTGCGCGACAGCCTCCTTAGTATGGGCATATTCGTCAAAGGCGCGACTTACGGCGACGAAATTGGCCAGCGCACCGACATCTGCGATTGGTATCCCAAATTCACAACGGACATCCAGAAGCTATTTGATTTCAAGAACCACCCAAACCGCTACTATCGCGATGGTCGCACAAACGATATTATCATGTTCAAATCGTGTTATCCCTGCAGCTATATTGGCTCCGAGGGTGCGACGCCGGGCAGCCCGACCGATCGGGAGCACACGATGCAAAATTACAAGGCTGCTTTTGAAGAGTTGGTGAAAGAGTTTCGCAAATACCCGGAGAAGCTTTTCATTTACATGACATACCCGCCCCTAGTTCAGCCGGAGACCAATCCTGAAGCCGCAAAGCGAGCACGACAGTTCAACGAGTGGTTAATAAACGACTATCTGCCCAAGTATCAGAAAGAAACGGGGTTACGAAACTTCGCGATCTTCGACTTGTTTGATATACTCGCGAATGGCGACAATGTACTGCGTGACGAATTTCGTCGGCCGGATCAACGCGACTCCCATCCTAACGATCAGGCATATAAACATGCTGCACAACGTTTCTTGGAGTTCTTCAAGCCGCTATGGAATGAACGGGAAAGCGGTGCTGGAATATCAGCTAAGTCGGTAAGAACTGCGTCTAATTCTTAACTGGCGCTGGGTTTGCACCCGTGGAGCTCAAGTCGCGCCACACCTTAAATTCTGTGACCTTCCGAAATGCGTGAGTATCGAAGTTCTCAATAAACTGGTCAGCCAGCATTTGCGAGGAGAGTATCCCCACAAATGCCATGTTGTCTTTGAACGACATCTGAGATTGCGACTGCTTTAGACACTTCTCGTAAAGCTTGCCAACCATGATCGGGTTGAATATCCCGGTATGCTTGATCCGCTTCTCCGAAAGCAATTCACGGACATAATCAGGAGACTGCTTCTGCGTGAAGCAGCTTGAATCGGGCGCCATATAAGGCTGCTTCGGCCGCTTCAGGATTGCCTCCGGCAATGCTCCACGCATCGCTCGCTTCAACACCCACTTCTCCTTCAAACCGAAAAGCTTGTGCTGCGGAGGAATTTGGGCCGCAAGTTCAATGACGCGATGATCGAGAAATGGATACCGTCCCTCAACTGCATTGGCCGCCGCCATTCTATCACCCTGCGAGGAAAGCAGGTACCCCGATAGCAGTGACTTGGCCTCTAAGAATTGAGCGCGCGACAAGTAGTGCCATCCTGCGAACCGTGATGGCAACGTATGCGCAAACGCATTCAGTGCTTCCTCGGGCCCGGCATGCCCCTTGACATCCGCATTGTAGAAGTCCTTGACCCGCGAGGACGTCTTAATACGGAGCATATGAGAGTAGTAATATCTATCAGTATCCGTCAATCCTTCGCGATAGAATTCTTGTAAGAACAGATTTGATCTAACTTCGCTTAAAGGCAGTGTTGGATATAGCCGCTTGAGCAGCAAGGCACGAAATCTCGAATCCGGATTTCGCGACCAGAAATGTCGAATCTTGGTCTCTTTGAAAATGTCATAACCGGCAAATATCTCGTCTGAACCCTCGCCTGTAAGCACAACCTTGAAGCCCGTTTCGTTTACAAGTTTTGAAAGCAAGAACATAGGCGCAGGCGCAGTGCGAAGAATCGGGCGTTCAGTGTGCCAGATCACTTCAGGGAAACAGTTCGCAATGTCGTCATAATTGCATTGTACGGAGTGGTGATGCGTGCCAAGTTGGTCTGCCATCTGCTTCTGATAATTGGATTCGTCGAATGCACTGTCACCAAATGCAATTGAGAAAGACTCGAGACGATTTGAAGTAAACGATCTGACCAGTGAGGCGATTGCCGACGAATCAAGTCCGCCCGAGAGATAGGCGCCCACCGGCACATCGGCACGAAGGCGAAGTCGGATCGAATCGACGAGCAATGCGTGAAGCTCCTCTGCCCACGAATCGACACTGCGGCTCTGGTCGTATTGGTCTGGATAGTCCATCGCCCAATAGCGCGCCGTGGTGATTGTCCCCGAATCGATTTCGATATATGATCCGGCTTCCAATTCAAGAACATTGGCGAATACAGTTTTGGGTGGCGCACAAGTCCACCATGTGAACACCTGGTCCAATCCGGCATAGTCGAGTCTGCGTTCAATCGTGGGGTCGGCAAATAGTGATTTGATTTCCGAAGCGAAGTAGAATCGTCCGTCGTGCACAGTGTAGAACAGCGGCCGCTTGCCCATGCGATCTCGGGCGACAAATAACGACCGCTTGTTGCGGTCATAAATTGCGAAAGAGAATTGGCCATTGAAGTACTGGACACATTCCTTTCCCCACTGCTCATAGGCATGCACAATGACTTCTGTGTCGGAATGGGTGCGGAATTTATGGCCGAAAGCCTCGAGAAGAGGCCGCAATTCTATGTAGTTGAAGATTTCGCCGTTGAAAGCGATCCAGACCGATTCATCTTCGTTGCATAAAGGCTGTTGGCCAGTCGAGAGGTCGATAATGGAAAGCCGAGCGTGCCCAAGAACGCATTTGTCATCCATGAAGGCGCCAAACTCATCCGGACCGCGATGCCGGATGAGTGAGACCATTTTCGTCACCAGGTCACGATCGGGCGGCCTGGTCCCTTCCAACTGGAAAAATCCGGCTATTCCACACATACTGCTTAGATGAACCTAATCCTTTCCAATTGTCGCCGAGACTCAAGCAGTCTGCTGTTTAAGCAACTGCCGGTTAATCTTACCCGACTGATACTTCGGCAGGCTATCGACGATGACAAAGTACTTTGGGACTTTGTAGTCGGCCAGCGTTCTTTGACAATGTCGGAGTAACTCCCGTTCTTCTAACTCCATGCCGGGTTTCAAAACAACGAAGGCCTTTATCGCCTCACCCAGAAGTGGATCCGGCACGCCGATAACGCAAGTCTCGAGTACTTTGTCTTGAGACACTATGCTCTCTTCCACTTCCTTCACGCTGACCCGGTTTCCCCCTGCTTTGATTATGTCTTTTTTCCGCCCAACAATATAAATGAAGCCGTCTTCATCCTTGTAACCAAGATCGCCGGTAAATAGGCGTCCGTCCTTCAGCACTTCGTCTTGTTCTTCAGGCTGGCGCCAGTAGCCCATCATCACATTATCACCGGCAACTACTAACTCCCCAGCCTTCCCAACGGGCA
Organism: uncultured Ignavibacteria bacterium; assembly: GCA_964370935.1. Classification (GTDB taxonomy): domain Bacteria; phylum Zixibacteria; class MSB-5A5; order CAIYYT01; family CAIYYT01; genus JADJGC01. The sequence goes on from CAYJKI010000012.1 coordinate 83,161, forward strand.
CCTCGAGCTTATTCTCGTCCATAATCGTAACCGAAACACCACGCAACGGTATACCGATTGAGCCGAGCTTGGCTGCAAGCTGCTCGGGAGGCAGATACGTGACTCGTGGTGCGGCTTCAGTCTGGCCATACATGATATAGATTTCCTTGTCGGGAAAAGCCGAGGCGAGTGACTTTATAACATCGGGCGCCATCGCACCGCCGGCTTGCGTGAAATAGCGGAGATGCGGATACTTCCGCGAGGCGAAGGTCGACTTGCCGAGGAGAATCATGAAGTTCGACGGTACTCCGGACAGCCCGGTGCACTTCTGTTCTTCCATGGTATTAAGCACCGTCTCTGGATACATGAAACGGTTGTCGATGACCAGACAGGCCCCACAAGCAATATTGGTCAGGAGCAGAGAATTTCCATAGATATAATAGAACGGTAAGATTACCAGCGTGCGATCGACTTCTGTGAGTTTAAGATACTCAACTGTAGCTTGGGTGTTACTGACCAGATTGAGATGAGAAAGCATGACACCCTTGGGAGTACCGGTGCTGCCAGAAGTGTAAAATATCGCGGCCAGTTCATGTGATTTGCCATTTCGGGTAATCGCAATTACTTCCGAAGAGCTCGTTTCACGATGTTCAAGCGCCGGCAGAACCGAATCAAGTTTCATCAATTCTCCGAACTTAATCTTTTCCAGGGCGGAAGTACCGACAGGAAGAATCGAATCGCAAAATAAGTACTCGATGCCGCAGCCGCCGTCAATGACTGACTTCAACTGGCGACGATAACGCGATTGTGCGATCAGAACCGTGACTTCGCAATTATCGAGGATGTACCTTAGCGTTTCCCCGTTTGCCGACGTGTCAAGTGGCACGACCACAAATCCCGCCTTCAGTATTCCTAAGTACGCTATGACGTAATCGACACAATTTTCCATCAGCAAAGCGACTCGGGAGCCAGGAGCAATTGGCAACCGGCGCAGTTGCTCTGCAAACTGGTTTGCCGCTTCCCCCAATTGACGGTAATTAATGCTGCGCTCGGGATCAATGACTGCCGGTCGGTCGCCGAATAGTTGACTGCTCTGGCAGAGAAATTGGTCGAGTCTCATGAGTTCATCTGCCTCGCTTAAATTGTGACTTGTCGGACTTGCGCCGAACGTTGGCGATTAACTGCCGGATTTTGTCTTGATAAAGCCGATGAGGTTCTCAACGCTGTCCAAGTTTGTTGGCAGCATCTCGCTGTCCGCGACCGTAATGCTGTATTGTTGTTCGAGAAACGCTGTCAACTCGAGAATCCCCATTGAATCGATGATGCCTCGGCGCATGAATGAATCCGAATCTGTAAACTTGACACTTTCGTCCCCAAGCAGATATGAGTCGACAATGAACTTTCTTATCTCGTTACGAACCTTTTCGGTATTGAATTCCATACTATTCCTTACTAAGCGATGTTTTCCGTCTATCCAAAACGGTTGACCAATTGACTTCCTATCTATGCACCCAAGTTGATTTCCAGAGGCTGCATCCGCAGCGGCTCGGTTGCGCGAATTTTGCGCGCAATATGCGCATATCCATGCTCAACTTCTTGAATGGACAAGCCCAGAACGGCCGCAGCCTCGGCAGCCGGAACATTCGTTTCCATCGCGTGCCACAGCATATCCATGCGGTAAAAATCGAGTCCAAAGAAAAATTCTTCCTGTGTTGATCCGGCACTGTAAGTATCCGTCGTCGGAATACGGTTAATGATGTCTTTTGGTACTCCCAGATATTCGGCCAATTGATAGACTTGAATCTTGTACAAGTGTGCGATTGGCTTGAAGTCAGCACCACCATCGCCGTACTTGACGAAGAATCCCTGCATATGTTCATCCTTATTGCCGGTACCGGCCACTGCCCAGTTACGCTTTTCGGCATGATAGTAGAGCGTTGTCATACGCAGGCGTTGTTTCAGATTTGAAGCCGCAACTACTTGCGCGTATACCCCCGGCGTCATTCGCTTGGTCTTTGGTTCTCCGCCCGGTTTCTGAATCATCAGATGAAAGAAATTGAAAGTATCCTTGGTGAGGATGTTTTCGGGAATAGTAATCTTGCACTTGTACGTCTTATCATATTCCGGAAACAGCTGCTTGATCGCCTCATCACGTTTCTCATAACAACCAAGCCCAGCAAGACCGCCGGTGATATCTTCCTTGATTGCCTCGAACCCAAACTGCGCAGCTAATTCCCGCGCCAATTTCTCGCTCTCGCCGGATGATTCTTGTTCGGGCATCATGATTCCGAGAACACGGTCCGGTCCCAGTGCCCGGGCACACAGCGCCGAGACTACCGTCGAATCGATACCGCCGGAAATACCAACCACGGCGCCACTCTTCTTCAAGTCATCACGGATCTGACGCCGGATTGTCTCGCACAGCTGGTCTGTCACACGCGCCGCATCCAGCTTAAGTATGTCTTTATTAAACTTCAACTCTTATCCTTTGCAAAAGCCTTTCAGAAATGTTGATTTCCAATTCTTAAGATATTATCGGCTGGCAAATGACACAACTGCAACCTGGCCAGAACTAAAAAAACGCTGAACAGGAGAAGTAGGCATCAGTGGCCGGCAGTGATCTTCAACTTCTCAAGTCCCTCGATTCGGGGCATGGTTCCAACAACAGCGAATCCCAGCGCCTGTTCCGCGTCTTCAACCTTCTTGATCGAGTTGTCAAAAAACTCCGCGATAACCAGAGCTCCGATGCCGAGACAAAAACCCATCAGGAGCCCAAGCATCACTACTGCCTGTTTATTGGGCCAAATCGGGGCAAGCGGCAAGCGCGCCGGCTCGACAACTCGGAACCTCGACTCAAGCAGTAGGGCCTGTGAAATTTGCGTACCTTCCTGCGAGAGCTTGAACTGGTCCCGCAGGGTGCGAGCAGCGTCTATCTCCCGAGTCAACTGCTCAATATTCGCTGCATAACCGGGAATCAACGCGACGCGTCGATCAATATCGGCGAGTGCCAACTTAAGGTTGTTATTGTATGAGTAGAGTGTTTCAATTCGCGACCGCGAGCTGAAAACCGTGATGAGGTCGTTCTTTGTGCTCTCAGAATACTGTGCATATCGGGCTCGCACAATTTGCGCGACCTCTTCATCCACGTCGCTGATCAGTCCGTAAAGGCGAACCTTAAATGAGACCATGCTCGGCGTGTTCCAACTGTATTTCTGTACCATATCTGACATTCCCGACAGCATCTTGGTGATCTCCGTCTCCTTCTCTTTTAAGAGCGGCGACTCCTCCAATAGCGGCAAGCCGTTACTGAAATTTGCCAGACGGATTTGGGCATCGTGAACGTCCTTTTCTCGATCCCCTATCTCAACACTGATTGCCTGAATTTCGGTGTTGATCTGTTCACGGTTCTCTTGTGAGGCCACAGTACGATCGGGCTGAAAGCGCAGCTGCTCGGTTTCGAGTTGTGTCTTCCGGGCAATTTTATCCTGTAGATCCCCTTCGTACATCGCTAACTGATCCGACGAAAAATCGGAGGAGGCTGTAATCGTCCTGGACTCCTGTTTGGTCTTCTCCTGAATAAAGATGTCGCCAAGATTCTTTGCCAAATCCCGAGCCTGTTCGGCACTTGACGACTGAGCTATGATCCTTACCTGATTAATGCCGACGAACTCAACGCGGATGAGCTTTCGCAGATCCTTCAGGAGTATGTCGAACTTCAGATCTTCCAGCGAAACATTGGGCTGCTTCACTTGTACTTTCCGCGCGCGCGTTTCAACGAACGGATCCCTGTCCAGACCCAGGTTCTGAATCAACTGTGCAATATAAGGCGACGAAACAATCTCGTTTTGCAGGCCCCGCAGTTCCTGTTCGGATTCGATACCTGAACCTCCGGCTGCGCCGGCGCCACCGATCAAACGTTGAAGATCCTGAGATAAGCGGACGGGGCGCTCCATAAAGATCGTGACGGAAGCCTCATAAGTTGGCACCAGATAGAAAGTGCTGATTGCAGTCACTGTAGTAACAAGAAACACCGGAATGATCATCAGCCATTTCCGTTTCCAGACAATTGAACCGACATCGCGGATATTGAAGATATTTACGCGCTTGGTAGTGTCCAATCTACTATCTCCCTTCGACTGAATGGCCAAACATGGTCACTCGGCAGGATTACTCAACCACATTTGAAGATCACGGCAGTTATACACGTCGAGAATATCTGCAACCACCAAAAAAAAACAACCAGAACTTGTCCGTGCCGTTCAGTCATCGCTGGCACCTGGTTGAAACGACTCCCTTAGGGAAGGCTAATCGTCTACTTCTGAAATTCGAGTTCCTTTGGCTCAAATAAGCTTCGTAGTCGAGTTCGAGGATTGCCCGATTGATACAGAGTTCTCACACCCCAGCATATACCGTGCTTACTTTATCCCGGTTAGACTTTTTCTACAACGCTAAGAAAAAGGCCACCCGAATCATAGGTGGCCTTCAAATTCCAACGTTCCAACTCAGCTACGCATTCGCTTTTTTGCGTCCGCGCAGTTTAGCGCCTAGCCCCGCCAGGCCGATACCGAAGAGAACCATTGTCGCCGGTTCCGGTACACTTTCATACTGCTTTTCCAACAGATCGTTGCCACACTCAAGTGTCTGATGGAAGGTAATCGCACCAGAGCCGAAGTCACTAAGCAACGACCTTGAGAAGCGATATTCCCAGACATACGTTTCAGAACTGCCGTTCAACAACGGATTAGTTTCAAGCGAAGCGTCATAACTCTTGAGAATATCGACACTTCCGAGATTTGATCCGCTTCCTACTCGCCAGGCGCCCGCTGCATCTCGAATTGACGCATAATTGTAGTATGTACCCGGCTTGTTTGATATGCTGTTCCATGTGTTTACACCAACAAGACGACCATCGCTGGTAATGGCATAATCGTACTTGCTGCCGCCAAACCCAAAAAACAGGTCACCGCGTCCGTAAGTCTGACTCCAGCCAGAAGAATAGGCACCTTCGTTGAATGACGAAGTGACGCTAAGATACACGAAATTCTCGTCGAAACTGTAGTTAAGCCCTTCAAGGTCGAATTTTTCGCCACCTTCGCCCAAATTACCCGGCGACGGAAGCGAACCAACACCACCCGGATAGTTGATAGCGGCAGTATTATTGTGTTCATCGAAGTAAGCAGTGCCAAAGTCGTAGTAGGTCCAACTAAATGCGCTTGCGGACGAAACAGATAAGAGACACGCCAGTGCAAGCGCAGCAACAAAAGTCTTTGTCATCGGTCCCTCCAACGGGTTATCAAAAGATGTATACAATCGGTCTGTCCGTAGACCATACAGCAATAGTTGTGCCAACTGCGTCGTCGCAGCCTTCCGTAGCCAACCCATTTTCTAACAGCCACTTAGGGAACTATCTGTCAGTCTCGAATAAGTGCACTATGCAAAAGTTTTCAGATAACTGGCAGCGAAAACCACCGCCCAACGCGACGCGTGTAACTCTCGGCCAGACAGAATGCTAGTTCTGCCACAAGCTGAGGCAGATAACGTATCGCCCCACTTCATTGCCGTGGAATGAGTATGGGTGCGTCTCCCTGCCTCGTTCCTCAAGAGTCACTACCGCTAACTCCTTTGAAACATTGACCTGACTCTCTCGATAATGGTTAGGCGATGCTCCTTCTCCAGAATTCCGAAAAATGTAGCGCCGGAGTGAATCACGCACGCTCCCGAGATGGCGGCTGCAAACACCCAAAGTGAATCAATAACAACAAGGTAGTGGAGTGCGATGATCGCCACCAAAAACGGCAGAGAGAGCACGAACGGGCGCAGATACGACTTAATCACGTAGTCGAGAAGGTTTTGCTTCACTGTTCTGCAGATATAGATTGGGAAGACTATCGAGCCGCTGACGAAAAGCGCGATCGACGTGCCAATGGCTGATCCATATAGGCCCAACCATTTGACTAGGATTACGCTTAGCACGAGCGTCAGTATCGCCAGCCCGATGTTCATATATGCGATATACTTGAGTTTTCCGAGTCCAATGAATATCACGTTCGCGACAAATTGCGAAAGAAAACCGAAATAGCCAACAGTGAGAATCGCCAGCACCCTTGCTGATGTCGGCCCATACTGCGGACCCATCCAGATGTTGATGAAGGTTTCGCCGAGAATCAAGTAGGCAAAACTAACCGGCAGGATCACAGCAACACAGTACTTTGTTCCGACTACCAGCAACCGGCGCAGTTTTTCGAAGTCTCGCTGTGCGTCAAATGCGGAGGCCATTGGTAACAGCGTGGTCGACATATACGATACCATGGCAAGCAGGTAATCGATCATCGTCGATCCGATTGAGAACATCGTAATTGCCTCGGCTGATAACATCACTCCTAAGACAACTGCCGAAGATTGTAGCGTCATTCGCGAGGCGATATTGATGATAAAGGCATAGACGCTGAAATTGGCAACCATCTGGAATGTCTCTCGATCCGCAAGGTGTCGGTTCAGTTCGAGAGTTGGAAAGAGTCTGAAGGATAACTTCGCCTTAATCAAGAACTCGGCCATCCCTGCGGCCAAGACTATCACGCCTACGGCAATCAGTCCCCCGTCGAGCTTGAGGAACACGACCAACAGCACTGCCCGCGCCAGAAATGTCACGATCTGCACGGCATTGACCAGATCAAAACGCTCTATGGCCGCCAACAACGCACTGAAAACGCTGAATGGGAAGCTGGCGGCAACATTGATTCCTACGATTATGATTACTAACCGAAACTCGTTCTGATACTCAGTCGGTATGTTAAAGAACTCAAGGGAGAAGTAAGAAATTACCAAGCTTGCTACCACCACGAACGCGGCCACAATGGTAAGGATTACGAGTATGGTATTAACCACGCGATTCACCATTAGGTCGTCACCCAATGATCGGTAGCGGGCTACGAATTTGACGATGGCGGGCCTTAAACCCATGTCGAGCACGCCCAGGTAGCCAGTCAAAGAACCCACCAACACCCAAATGCCGTAGCCGGCGCTGCCGAGCGAGTGCACCATGAACGGTGCCATGAAGAAAGAGACGGCGATGTTCACAACGTAGCCCAACCAATTCGAGAAGACATTTTTCCCGATTTTGAACAAAGTGCTGCTCATCGCCTTGTCCCCCGTGATCGAATTGCCTGGTTCACCGAGCGACGATCGCGGCGGCGTTGTACCAAGAGCCTGTTTTGCCTCAAAACGATACTCCCTAATACAAATGGGACTTGCTCACTCTACCCGATCTTCGGATCGAATCCGAGATACCCGAGGAATGGATTCTTTCGCGCTTGCCAAGATATGTCTTTAGGGACCATCTGCAAGGTATTGCTTCAGCACCTCCATTATCGGACCCCCCTTATCTCTTCAGGTTCGGCACTCAAATACTGTAGCTTAACGTGATTCGCCTTCCCGCGGTCGACCCGGAATTGCATCATGATATCGAGCTTCTTGTTAACACTTGAAAGGCACAAAATTGGTTGCGGATTTTGATGGACTATCGTACCCTACTGCCGAAACCGAACTCTAGAGCGAAATTGTCAATAGGAGACTGTTTGTGACCTCACTTGATCGCTGGAAACAAGCGCAATCGTTCGAAAAAGGCTTCTGGACTTCCGCAGCAAGGAAGATACGTGAGCGCCAAGTGCCGCCACTAACATATCACAAATGGCGGTCGGAGAATCTCATGGCACTGATCTCAGCGGCATTTCCCGACCAACACTTCGACTTAGCCCAAGGTCGCGTCTTAGAGGTTGGCAGCGGACCTGTCGGTGCCGTGTCATTTATTGAGGCTGCCGAACGATTTGCAATCGATCCGTTATGTGACTTCTACGCGACGCATCCCGAACTCGTAGAACATCGCAGCAAGGATGTATGCTACCAGACATCTCGAGGCGAGGAATTGGCTTTTGAAAGCAAGTCAATGGATCTTGTCATTATCGAAAACGTTATCGATCATGTCCAAAACGCAGACAAGGTGATGTCAGAAATACACCGCGTACTCAAAGATGATGGAATCCTCTATCTGACCGTCAACCTTCATCCACGCTGGGGGGCATTCCTTCATCAGATATTGGCAGCACTGCGGATCGATCGCGGGCATCCTCACACGTTCACACTGGAAACAATTGCAGAATTCCTCGATCGACATGCGTTCTCGGTCAAATACAGTATCCACGAAGACTACAAGGAATGTAAGCGGAACTACCTGAAGACGCCGGGACTTAAGCACAGGCTTGCTGGCGTGCTCGGGCTGACTGAGTATCTGTACACTAGCGTCTCGAAAAAGTCCCAAGGGTAAACGACGATACAGTCGCTCTATTCGCCTCAAGAATGCGCACAATTCAATGATCGCTAAGTTCGCCCCTCATGAGTTCATTCCATCAACCTCTATGGTCTGTCCGGACTCGATGAATTCAGGCAGTCTAAGTTTTTCCCTTCCCAAAACATGAAGAGATCACAGTTGCTCCCTATCGCGGCAATTACCTCAATTGCAGTTCTGGTTACATTTGGTGACTTGCCAAGCCGCTTGAGGCTTTGGGTCGAAATCCAAAATGCCTGTCATGCCCCGGCATTCGGACTGCTGGCTTTCGCCTGCTTGGTTCTGTTGCGGACTCTTAACGCCAGGTTCTCCAAGCACACTTTCTTACCCTATTTAATCGCGTTCAGTCTGGCGACCGGCATCGGACTTCTGACAGAATCGGTGCAACACTTCACGAACCGGGATGCCGAAATCGCGGACTTGTTCCGTGACACGTTAGGTATCGTCTCATTTCTCGGCTTTTCTCTCGCTAGAGATCCTGCGTTGCTTCGGAAAGCCGGCAAGTCCTCAAACCGATACAGACTCTGGTTGCGCGTATCAGCGACAGGCGTCCTCCTCGCAGCGTTTACTTCCTTGGGGGTCTGCGTCTTTGCCTACGTTCAGAGAGATCGCGCGTTTCCAACGTTGATCGATTTGACCGCTGCGTGGAGTCGTAAATTTATTCAGTTGGATCACGCTCGACTCAGCACGCTTCCGTTCCCCGCCGAATGGTCAAGCGCTGGTCACTCCAGTGTGGCATTTCTAGTACTCGAGTCAGCGGAGTATCCGGGATTGACAGTGGAAGAACCCGTCCCCGACTGGACAGCTTACAATGTCCTGAGATTGGACCTCTACTCGCCTGGTTCAGATACCGTATTAATGGGTCTTCGAGTCGACGACATTCACCATGACTATTCCAGTACGGATCGATTTACGGTGTCTTTGAAAATTAGCCCGGGGCACAATTCCGTGAGTATCGACCTTGCGCGCATTCGCACCGCACCCATCGGACGAGAAACCGACATGTGTGCCATCAGGCGTATCATACTTTTCGCCCGCGAGCCAAAATCGCCGATTGAGCTTTATGTGAATCGCGTGTGGCTGGACTGACCGCTTACTTGATCTAAGAAGTATATTCAACGCTAAGAGTCCTAGCAATTACCGCAGTCGATGCCGAAAGCGGTAGCCCCACGCGACCGAGCAAGTAGCGGTCGGTAGCGCTATCGACGTACCCGCACCATGAGGTGCAGGCATAGTTGAAGCTGTACTTTTCCAGCATCGGTCTGAGCCTCTTGTACCCGTTAACATCGTATCCGTAGGGATAAGCAAAGCCATTAACTTCTGTGCCAATGTGGGACTCAAGGACGCGCTTGGATTCTGCAATCTCGCGTTCGGCAGTCTCCAAATCAATGTGCGAAAGGTTGGGGTGGGACAGCGTGTGGGCGCCAAATTCGATGCCGTAAGCAGCCATTTCCTTGATTTGCGCCCAAGTCATTGGCTCTTCAATCAGCGGCCGTGGCTCTCCCACAAGCGTCAGTGTCTCCCGCAGCTCCTGCATGACTCGGACTCGGGTGTCATCGTCCCGATGCATGAGATTCCATTCGATTTTTTCCCGCAGAAGCTGCCGAGCGAGCGATGGATCACCAATGATGTGTGAATCGGCCACAACCGCCTCACCTATTACCTCGCCCACCCTGGAAAATAGATCCGACTCAATCTTTATCCTGTCGATCATGCCGATCAATGCGATCCACCAAGGATTTAGTTTCCCGTCGATCCAGTCCGTTGGCACGTAAACAGTTGCCGGTAGGCCATGCTTGCGCAAGCGCGGAAACACCAGCTCGTATGTCGAGCGATAACCATCATCAAACGTGATTGCCGCACTTTTTTCTTTCAGCTTGCCGTGAGTCTGCATTTCTCGAACTGCATCTTCGACGGAAATCACACGATAGTGGCGCTGGAGGGCGATTAACGCAGCTTCAAGTTGCGTTTCATTTGCAGTGTTGCCACTGAACCAATGCGATCGCTGCTGGGAGTCTTCAACAACATTGTGAAACATGACAATCAGGAGTCTATGCTCCGCAGGTCTCTTGAATATCTCTCTTATCGAGTAGTATTTCAAGTGATACAAGAACTTCTTAATGAGGTCTTTCTGTCGATCGTTCATCTGATGGATTGTTCAACCTTTCTCACTTTGGCTCTTCCCAATAGTCGCTTAACCACCATGGTCTTTTCACCCAGCAACAGCGTCAAGGTCTGTTTGGCAAATCTTTCCGTAAATTGCAGGAAGAGGTGAATCAGTGCAGCAAACGCACGGTTGTGAAACGTCACCAACAGGTCCATGCGTTCCCGGTCCGCCCAATAGTACTTATATTCTTCAAGACCGCGCAGCATGTCGAATTCACGGCATCCGCGGTTAATAGATTCTCTAATACAAAAGCCGAGCAAGACTCGGCCAATTCCAGCTTTGGGCACGGAGGAGCGGTCAACACCCATGAGGTAGTAATTCATCACTCTGCGATGCTCAAACGCATACAAACTCCCAATTGGCTGGCCGTTCAGCTCTAGGTTTGCCAACAAGAGTTTTCCTTGGGCAAGGTTGTCTTGCGACAGTTCACGATGAAACCGCCGGAAATTGTGGGTCGCATAGCTCCCTGCTTGGCCACGGTCATGCCAGGACTTACGGTGCAATTCGATTTGAGTGGCCATGAACTCATCGAGCTGCTCGGCAGACTCGCACGGCCGAAACTGAATCTCGCCAGCTTGCTTCAGTAACTCTAGAGAACTTTTCAGATTTCCGCGAGCGCTGCGGCTGATTGACGAGTGATATGCTTCCCACGTCTCTGGCAGTGGAATGAATGGGCTAACAGTGTATCCGGATATCCTAACCTCTAGGCACCGGCTGTCATGCTCGGCGATGTCATAGAGGCTCTGCAGGACCTCTGAATCCGCCGGAACGTAGTGATATTCCCAGATATCCCAACTCCGACGCAGCGTTCCAGCGAGATGATTCCAGATAGCAGTGATTATCTCCTTTGAATTCTTACGTGAGACAATCAGATCCAGATGATCGCCGCAGACTTCTTCCGAACCAAGAAAGCGGAGCGTTTTCAGCGTGCTAATCCCAAGTTGTTTCTTTCTGGCTACCCAAAGTGGTGCAATTCCTACTAGTCTCTCATCATCGTAGACGACGATGCACAGCAGTTCGCCCTCTTGTAGGTAGACATCCATCCAATGTGAAATCCAGGACCAACTCAAAGAGTACACGTCGTTGAGGCTTTGCTCAAGCAATTGATCCCACTGGGTGCTGATCGCATCGATTTCGATTCTCGAATTAAGGCACTTTACTTGGAGCACTGGGCAACTTCCGGTTTCGGCTGATCAGCTGTCTGTGGGTCGTCGCAGCCATTGTGATTGGTGCACTGTTTGATTGTCATCGACTTGTTCATTCGTCAATCTGCAGGCCCAATAACCTGCTATTGTCAAACTCGCGGAGAACAACACGGCCAGGGTTCCCGCCGACCAGACAACCATCAGGTACGCTGCGCGACAGCACCGTCCCGTTAGCTATGGTAACCCGATTCCCGATAGTGATCGCTCCTGAAAGCGTCGATCCGGTTCCGACCCAAACATCGTCCCCGATTACCGGAATTCCTTCCCCACCCTCCGAGTGACCAATTCCGATCGTAACATTGTGGGTTAGACTGAAGTTCTTGCCAATCGTAGTCGGTCCCACATAGATGGTGCCGACGTGCCCAATATACAAACCGGGTCCAATTGTTGCAGCATCGATGTTTACGTGATGCAGGGCTTGTACCAGATAGCTCAATACAAAATGTATGCAGCGTGGTATTATACCCAACAGCTTATTCTTTGCGTACAAGCGCTCGGCCCACTTGCCAAGACGATAACAGGCGATACAGTGCAGTCCGAAATTTGTTGTCCAGACCCGAATCACTGTGGAAAGCGCCAGATTTTTCGTACCAGCTGGATTACGGTAGTACTTCTCAAGGTCAACCCGAAATGCCTTCGAGATCTTACTCATTTCCTCACGAGCTCCATAATGTTAGAGACCACTGACTCATTTGCAGAATCTCTGGTTGTCCGACAAGAGTTTCAATTGCCTATATCACTCACATGTCCCGAGCCAAGTGACCGGTAGAGGGACATGACCCGCTCCCCATGGACTTCGATAGCGAAATCCGACTCCAATCGTCGACGAGCGTTGTCGCCCAGTTCTCTCGCGCGAATCGGATTGGCGAGTATTTCCAAGCAGGCCTCGCTCATTCCGGAAACGTCTCCTGGTGCTACAAGAATTCCTGACACGTTGTTTTCAACGACCTCTGGTATTCCACCAACATTCATCGCCACGACCGGACGTTTCAGAGCGAAGGCCTCGAGCAACGTCATCGGAATGCCTTCGTGATAGGAAGTCATAACGAAGATATCCAAGCTGTTAAGAACGTCAATGACGTCACCGCGAAAACCTGTCAACTTGACCTGTTGGTCCAGGCCCAACGATTGAACTCTTTGCTTATATTCGTCAAATAGCGGACCGTCACCCACTATCAGGAAGGCGGTTTGCGGTCTTTTTTCTATGATTTTCTCCGCCGTGGCCAAGAACCTCTCTATGCCCTTCACTGCTACCAATCGACCAATGACTCCGATCACCGGAACGTTTTCGGGAATCCCAAGCGCCTCCTTCACCTCCGCGCGAGAGCGAGTAGGCACAATCGCACTCGTATTCACGGCATTGTGGATGGTGACAGTTTTCTCCGACCCGAACCGCGTCCCGAGCTGCTGCCTCAAATCATGGGAAACCGCAATTATTCGGTTGAACCTCCGTGAATAGAAGTAGTTAAGGAAAGTGTAGAGCCTGACCTTCAGCCCTCTGATGCCACTTGTATGTTCCGGGCTCCCATGCACAGTTTGCACAAGATATGGGATTCCGCAACGCTCCCTGAGTTTGGCGGCTAGGATATTTTCTTTGTAGCGATGAGAGTGCAAAATCTCCACATCAAAACGCGCCAAGGACTTTGCAGCGATTTTCAGAATATCTCGAAAACTGTGCGTCGATTCTTCGATTACTTCCACGTCGATACCCGCGCGTTCCAACTCGGACGCGAGTTTTCCGCGATTGAGCAGAATGACATGAAGTTGAATATCTGGCTGTTCTCGCAGCGAACATAGCAATAAGTAAGCCTGTACCTCCGCTCCCGCCCACAGGTCACCGGAGATCAGATGGCAGATTCTCAACCTTCTGACCTCACTGACACTTCGCAAAAAGACGCTCGCAACTCAAATATCCTCATAATTCACCCCTCAACTCGGAAACTTTTCGATGTAACAGGCGAACTTTGACAACGAACACTCACCCCTCAACCCAAGCGAAACGCCCTCATGTATATTAATCCTCCCCAGAGCGTATCGATCAGTGGCGGCCGAAACATGCTCCCTGCGCACGGATACTGCGCAACGGTAACCCGATTGCAGGGCAAGGCGCTTAATCGACTCATTGAAATCCCCGTTGGGATAGGCCAGTGTATCAACACTGCAACCCAACTTGGACTCCAGCAGTCTCTTTGACTCCCGAAGCTGCTGAAACACGCGATCGCTGCCAATCATTGTCAGCAGCTCATGATTGACGCCATGCGACCCGAATGATATTCCTCCTGATTGCATTTCCTTTACTTCACTCCAGTCGAGCATGACCCGTTCTTTCTCCCCCATTGAAGAGTGTCTTGCGTCTGACGACCTTAGTCCCACAAGTATGGCTTCACGATCCTCCTGCGGCAAGTATTTCATCTTGCCAATCAGACGATCGAGCAGCATTGTACGTTTCAAACCGGATGCCTTGATGATTCTCTTAATCAGTACAGCTAGGGGCTGAGTCTTTTCGATATCACGTATCTCTGAAGTCACTTGCTCTCCAGCCGCGACCATCGAAAAATGGTAGATTACCTCTTCGGGCCAGAATATCTTTGAAGTGCCGACGTAAGCTGTCGTCAAGAATATCGTAGCTGGGATTCCATATTTCTGAAGAAGTGGATATGCATAAGCATAGTTGTCGCGCCAACCATCGTCAAACGTGATCACGACGCTGCGTTCCGGCAAAGGGCCGCCGGCATCAAGCTGATCAAGCAATTGGGATAGAGAGATTACATTGTACCGCTTCGTGAGAAACGTCAGTTGTGCCTCAAACAGAGTAGGCGTCACAACTATACCTGGAAGTGACCGATATCTCTCCCAGCCTCCTTGATCAACGCTCGGCGCCCGCTTGGGCAAGACGCGATGGTACATCAAGATGATTGCCCGTGCTTCTCCTTCTCCCGGTCGACGCAAAAGTGATAGGAGCCCAGTGTGGTAGACAGTACCGGTGACAAGTGTCTTAACTGCGGTCCTGATCATATGGTTGGAACTTCAAGCGAAGACTTGTTCCGTGCTAGATTCTTGGTTATCGAATTCAGGGCAAGCGTCAAGGCGGAGAGAATGTAGAGATGTGGATAATAAAGTACCGTTAGAAAGAATCCGTGAACCATGAACCCGAGCAAAGAGCAATCGAGTGCTAGGGCGAAATTCGGAAGCCACTTCTCCTCAAGATTTGCCTCTCTGCAAATTCTACGCGTCTCAGCGTTTCGCTGAAAGACCAAGAAGAGCACGGCAAGGAGAACCAACAATCCGAGTAATCCTAGTTCCGAGAGCGCTTGAATGAAAATGTTGTGAACCACAGTGGCCCCTCCAATACCGGATGTGTTGTACTTCGCCACCCAATTGGAGGCGTAGTTGTCAATCCCGACTCCCGTAAGGGGGTGATCCCTGAACATCTCGATTCCGGCCTTCCATAGCATTATCCTTGATGATGCGGTGGCATCCTCCTCATAATTCCTCGCACCGATAAAGCGTTCCTTCCAAGGATCCGGCGCGATTGCCCAGAATCCGCCCAGAAATGCTACTACCAGTGCAAAACTGACGAACTTGCTCTTGCTCCTTGCCCAGAACAGGACAGCCCCGGCAGCCAGCCCTAGGGCAGCGCCGCGCGAGCCGCTCCGCAGTAACGCCAAAACAAAAGTCAACGTGAATCCTGCTGCGACGAACTTGGCAATCCGGTTTCTCAAGGACAGAAGCAAGTAAAACGCCAGTGGTACAATCACAACCATCGCCATGCCAAAATCATTTCCATTGGCAAAATACCCGCCTGATCCCGAGCCAATGCCTTCGCGAATAAAGTGGGAGCGATCGGCCGCGGCAGCGTAACCGGTAAGAAAACTCCTGATCTGAAACTGCGCCAGCTTGAGGTTCAGAAGAAGAAACATCCAGACGAAGATCTGGAACTTCCTAACCGAATCAATCAGATTAACAATCAGAAAACAAATCACAAACCACTTTGCCAAGTCTATGCAGGCATCAGTCGCCATTTGCGGATTCACCGCAAACGCTGTCGATACCAAGGCCAGCCCCAACCAGATAGCAAAAATCAAGAATATCCGATCGGTAACGAGCTTTGAATCCTTCGTTGTGACGAAGCGAATCAGAAACATCAAAAGTGTCGCCGCGACTATCAACTTGCCGAGTTGCAGAGTCCGAAGTCCAGGGTAAGCAGCAGAGAGACGTGCATACTCAAATACGACATAAGCGAGGACACCTAAGAAAGGGTTCTGAAGCAGCATCACAGAAAGGAACGCTACACCCAAAAGTCCGAAGACTATGAAGGGTCCTGCGAACACCAGGCCAAATGCTGAGGCGATGGATAGTACCGCCAGAATGGCATACCAGACATGTTGCCAGACCACAATTGGCGTCCATCGGGATCCAGCTATGTGAAGGTCATTAGCCATTGAATCTCAGAGACTGTCCTATTTATTAGGTGTGCCGAATCTTGAGCGTGAGTATCCGGAGACCTTACTCGACTGCTCCTGAATCCGGTCAGTTGAATCATACGATGCCCCCAAGCTTCAGAACGCAATCAGTTGTCCGGTTCGGATTCCGTAAAATGATCCACGCCCGTTTGACTAGTTTGCAGCCAGTACGAGGCATTGTCAAGCAGATTCCCTTCAGTTTGTCAGGACGATTCTGATACATCTTTACCGTTTCACTGAACCGTCAGCCTGACAAGCTGCGATAAAGCTCCACATAGCTTTTGATGGTATCTGCAATGCCAAATCTCTCCCGTACGGCACTTCGGCCGTTCGCCCCAATTGTCTTGGAAAAATCCTCATCCTTGATGACCCTAATCAGCCCTTGAGCGAGTGCCTCGGCATCGGCTGGCGGCACTAGTAACCCTGATCTCTCATGGACGACAATCTCCGCAGGCCCACCGGAATCAGTCACGACTACGGGCTTCCCTAGACCCATTGCTTCAATGGTTGCAATCGAAAGGCCTTCCTTCACGGAAGAAAGAACAAAAACATCGCACGCCTTCAAGATCGCCGGGACGTCATCCCTGAATCCAGCCAGAACAACTTGCTGCTCAAGACTAAGCGTCTTCCTCAATTCCAGTAGCTTCTCAAGTAGACTCCCGTGCCCCTCACCGATAATGAGAAAAACAGTATCCGGAAAGACGTCAAGCACCTTACGGGCAGATTGCAGCAAGAACTCGTAACCTTTGGCTTCGCGAATATTGCCGACAGCGCAGACCAGCTTGGCTGCAGTTGGAATTCCGAAACTGCCTCGTATCGTCTCCGCGCCAAGAGCACTTTCACGTCGGTCGAAGTCGACTCCGTTGTAGATACGGGTCACTCGCAACTCCTGAAATCCCCAATCACGAATCATCTCTTGCTTTAGGAAATCAGAAACCACGACACTGCGGTTAGCACAGTGTTTTATCAGCGCCATTTTCACTCGGTTCTTCAGACTCCTGCGGTTCCAGGTTCCGACCATGCCGTGAAACGTTGCGATAACAGGAGTTGCGGTCAGTAGACCAGTGAGACATGCATAGAAATTTGCATCGGGAAGATGTGAGTGGATTATCTCAATACTATAATCACGAATAATCTGTGAAAGGTCGCGAAGTACCCTCCAATCGAATGATCCGTGTGATCTGACCACGATGGGGTTATTCCCGATCGATTCCAGTCGCCGGTAAAGCCAACCCTTATCTTTCAGCGCGATTATCGAAGTGAACTGACTTCGATCAAGTGCCTCAACTATGTTCAGGAGCACGGTTTCCGCGCCACCGGGACCAGTCGTCTCAATTAAGTGAAGTATATTAGTTTTATGCTCGGACATTGACTCGAACTGAATCCCGGATCATAAATAAAGATAATACGATGCCTGCCACGATCTCCGTGTGGCAAATCGCTTGTGTGAGAGTCGTTACTCAACACGCAGACTGCCCGCCTGCACAATCCACGCCTGCCGGACTAGTTTCTTATTGCCGATCATCTCAAATCGGTAACAGGTGCGGGCGGCGTCGTATCCAGCGGTCCCCACAACTGAATCTCGGTAAGCCACATGATCGCTGAGTAACCAGCCGGACCTTGACCGGTCGGTTGATAGATTCGGATACGATCAGTTGTAACGGTTGGAAATGACGACTCCGTCGACTGAACGAGACTTGGATTATTGACTGTGAGGATATCGACATAGGCCGAGCCGTTCCAGTGCTGAATCCTGTACTGCGACGAGGCAGTGTAGTTCGATTGGGCGGAATTGTAGGCCCAGTGGATGGTCACGCCGCTTACTCTCAACTGCTGGCCAAATGCCAGTTCCACCCAATGCGGAACAGCGTTGTCTTCGTCGGAAGCCCAGGTAGTTGCCGCGCCGCCGTTGGCGTTAATTATCGCGTCCGCAATCGGTGCGGTAGTGTAGCCGGGATATGTACCGCTAACTGCTAGGCTTCGACCCGGCAACTGCTCAAACAGAATGCGGGAGCTCGGCGCAACATCGTTGTCAAGGATCGACGCGATAGCCGAAGAAACAGCAACCGAACCGATGCTCACGTTTGTGATACGTACACCCATCATTTCGTTGCCTTCGATCTCGCTGTCATCAATGGTCAATACGATGATTGATCCCGTACGCGATCCGGCCGGAATCGAAATGGTCCCACTTGACGCTCCGACAAAGTCGCCTGGGGCAGACGCGGTCCCATCCAGGGTAATGTATGTAATCACGCAACTCGAGCTGAACGTCGTGCCAATAGTCACAGGAAACTCCAAGTTCGAACCTTCGACCGCCTCCGGGGCATCCGCAACGGAAATCGAAGAATCAGGTGCGCCAGGCGCTCCTTGAGCGCCAAGATAAGTGGGCAATGAGATCGTCTGTGCTCGTCCTGACCCGGGGAAAAACGTGAACGACCCTCCCTTGCCTCCGGTCAATGCAGGCGATCCAGTACGCAATTGATAGTTACGA
>CAYJKI010000013.1:0-95664 GCA_964370935.1 uncultured Ignavibacteria bacterium
CGGATCTTCCATTGGCTGCATCTGAGCCAGTCGGCTTAACATAGTACGTCGTCGCCAGTACTGGGTCGACAATAACTGTAATGGTGCCAAGCAGACACAAAAGAGTGCAGAGCCACATGCCTATGACAGATCTAGGCTTCTCCATCTAATCTCCTTAACAAATGAGCGCATAGCAATCTCAGGGGCAATTCTACCTTTGGGTCGTTCGACCGTCGGGTAGCGAACTCCCCAGTAACTAGACCATCGACAATATTAATAGCAATTTTAGTGCCGCGCATCAAGAGTAATCCGACGTTACCAGCCTTTGCAGCACAACTTCTTACGTGAGCCTTTCTCTCATCCGGGTATTCAGAACCATGCGGTTCGGAACATTTTTGCGCAGCCTGTTCAACTCTTGCGCTTGCGTTAAGTGATCAGTTTTCAATATCCCAGTGGTACTTTCGATATCACCCACCGGAATTTGCCATTGGCTGTTCTCTCAATTGCGCTTACCTTCTCTACTGCTACCTCGACCTCATTCCCCAGCACCCTCCCCAGCGACTCGATGATGAATTCCTCGTCTTTGGCGCTGTAGCCCGGATTCGGAACAAGGCGCATCTTCACGTGGTGCAAATCTTCTTGGACTATCTGTGACTCCCCGAGGTGTACGAGATGATGTGTAACGGCATTCAGAATTGACGACGAGATATAGCGCCCGTCCGGCGTCACTACAATGTCCTCATCTTTCGTTGTCACACCGCTCATCATCGGAAGCACCCTGCCGCAGGCACAAGGCGTGCGCTCCAAGGCTGTCACGTCGCTCGTTTCATAACGAATCAGCGGCATTGAGAAGTTATGCAGTCCTGTTGCTACAATCCGGCCCGTCCGCATGCCGTCGATGTTTTCCTTATTGTTGGTGACTTCGACATAGCCAAAATCAGTGTTAAGGTGTTTCCCTTGATGCCTTTCGCATTCCGTTGCGAAGACAACCCGTTCGGCCATGCCATAAAAATCAAACACCTTGCAAGCAAATGCTCTTTCAATAGCCTCGCGCTGGCTTTGAAACAGAGTTTCGGAAGATGTAAAGATCGCGTCCACTGGAAATGTCTCCCCGCGTTCATTTAAATGGCCGGCCAAAATCGACATCGTCGATGGATATCCTTCAAGTGCGCGTGGACTGAATCTCGCCAACTTTTCAAAGTAACTTGGCAGGTGCCTTGGCGATAAATGGTAAGAAGAGCAGAACAAGTGATTTAGCACCAAGTTGTGCCGCCAAAATGGCGGCTCATCTTGTTCCAGCTGTACCACCTGTCGGCCAAGGAAAAACGCCATTCGATCACCCGGGTTCAATCCGGCCACACGCTTCTGGCGCCAATCTACAACAGTCTTGGCCCGGCAGACTTGTCGATCCCATACCAAGCGTAGTGGCGAACCGGTTGTGCCCGAAGTATGCCCGATGATAAGGTCGCTCTTGCCAGCATTACGCGAGATAAGTTGCTCATAATGCTCTATAACTTGCTTTCGCGTAAGCACAGGTAGTTTTGGAAGATCCGCCGCCGACTTGAAGTCGTTCGGCGTTAGTCGCAGTTTGTGCATAACATCGCCATAGTAGGGCACATTCTCATACGCGTGTCTGATAATCAGGCGAAGGCGCTCGTCCTGGTAGGATTCCAGTTCCGTAGGTGACCAGCGAAGATGATCTTCAAACTCCCGTAACATATCACGGAATCTTGTACCATATTCTCTACGGTACAGCTTTAGACCATAATACGATACTCCGAGATTCTGGATGAACGCCGGACTTGCCGCGTACATTTTTTCAACAAGACCGCTCATAGTCTCCAATCGTTGACCTGACGAAATCAATCTAATGTCTTATTGGTCCTAACTGATCTGGTTCTGACCGACGCGAATCCACACTAGAGGATCTCCTTGAGCCGCCGAGCAGTATTGAACAAGGCCTTAGCAATTTGCATAAACCACCGCTTGAATGGACTCAAATCAGCCTTCGCGGAGATGCGAAACAATGGGCTCCAACACCGGAATTCCCCACGACGCATCGCCTCAACGATAAGGTCCGGTCTACAACCGGTTGCCTCAACTTGAACGGCAAGATCAATATAGGTCTTTCTGCGATGAAGATCCTGACCATAAAACGCAAGAATCGACGGATTGATCTCACGAAACCTAAGAAACTGCCGGATGCTCTTGCTTTCTGGCGCTATTCGGCTGTCAACTCCGCGATTCCAGATCTCTGCACCGTCAAGCTTCTTCACCCAAGCTTCTTCAAAAGTGTACTTGCTGGATTTGGTGGGATGTGAAAGCACAGCAACGCCTCCATGTTCATGGATGCGGTCAACAACTCGGCCGGGCTCCGTTTCACTCGTCTTCTCCCTGATGCCGATTCCCATTATGTGGATCTCCCCATCACAAGAGTACTCCAAGCCAGGAATAAATACAAAGCTCTCGTCAGAGAGTCTCTGGCAACAGGCGACCAGCTCTTCAAATTGCTCTGGGCTGACATCCTGGGAATGATCGGTGAGGCACACAAAACTATGTCCGTGACCCTTGAAGAGGGTTCTGAGATCGGCAAGCGTCTCCGCGCCATCGTGCGAAAGGTCGGTATGCACGTGAACGACGCCTTTCAGGGTCCGCAGTTCCTTCAGGATTATTATCCCTTCATTTTCCGAAAGATACTAGCCATGTAGTCCAACATTTCTCGGCGTCCGGGTCCGGGATCTTCTGCCGTCCACATCTCCGTCTTCGAGGATCGCCAACAATCGGCAATAAAACTGCCGAGTGCACTAATTCTGCCGGGATAGCCTTCAGGCAATGCCAGACTCTTTCTCCGCTTCGTCCAAATCGCCAACAAATGATCAAGGTCTCCCAGAAACCAGCGTGATCTGACGCCGATGGAATAGTCAGCCGGAAGATTCGGACTCTCGCCCTGACTGATCTGATACAACCAGTAAGGAAAATCGAGCCCGCAATCGATCGCCAACTGCAACGATCCCCAGAATCGGCCGTTGATCTCCATCAGCTTAGGTATATTGTCGGCTGTATCTAACTTGAACTCCACCATCGCCACGCCTGTCCAATTCAGGGACTGCAGCAACTTCGTGCTATAATCACAAATTTGCCTGTCGAGGGGCGCCGATTCGCGCAATACGCTGACCCCGCCCGACGGCGGTCGCTCTCGTAATCTCCGATGTCCAAACATCACGAGAGGCTTACCATTTTGAAACAGTGCGAAGAGACCGCACCCCGGCCCCTCAATCCGTTCCTGAACGACCGGACCGTCGATCTCAGCGTGACTTACTGCAAATCTGGCGAGTAGTTCTGTTCGCGAGTCCGCATAGGTAACGTGACCATATCGAAAGCTGTTCCCAGCGCGAACCCGTGACCGTCTCGCTTTGACGACTACCGGATATCTCAGTCGTTCAATAACTGCTTCCAACTGCTCAGGGTTCTGCGGAAACAGGGTCTTCGGGATCGGCACTCCGAGGTTCTGTGCCAACTTCAGCAGTTCCGCCTTGTCGGAGGCGCGCATGTATGAGTCGCCTTCCGGCAAGGCCAGCTTGACGTGCCTACGCAGTTGCTCGGCTATTTCTGAACACAACGTG
This sequence comes from uncultured Ignavibacteria bacterium, assembly GCA_964370935.1. GTDB lineage: Bacteria > Zixibacteria > MSB-5A5 > CAIYYT01 > CAIYYT01 > JADJGC01. The sequence continues at coordinate 3,603 of CAYJKI010000013.1, forward strand.
CAGGTTAGATCGGTCATGGGAATCAGGAGCTTGTATTGCCTCTCCTGGACGTGCTTGAGCAATGCTTGTTGAAATCCTTCGGGATCAGCGGAAGGTGTCGGATAGAGAAACTCGCCGGCACAGAATCGCGAACAAGCAGCAAGGCTCTTTGAGCGATGTTCTCCCACAATGACCCTGAGACCCTTTCTGCCCAAGGACCTCGCGACTGCTACGGTTGAACGTTGATTGCCATCCGTAATCAATACATCCATGCATTCTGCCATTCTTCACTTCGTGTAGGCCTGTATATCGTGTGCACCTTACGGCGCATCCTCAAGAACCACCTGTCAGTTTCTTCATATCGGCCAACCGAACAAAGGTCGAAAACCTTTTCAATGCAAGCAAATATTGTGATGGTTCTTGCCGCGTACGCTATGCGTCAACTCTGGCTCAGGGACAATCGCATTACACAACACAACTCCTCCCTCCCGGAAAGCCCTTGACACAAATTACGATCCACCACGCCTTCGAATACTCACGAAGCTGTGGCCGACGTTCGCACCAGATCTTGGTAGTCATGCTTTGATATACGTTGGCGCAAACGTCCGTAGCTGTAAGACATCACCAGACAAGCCAGCAGTCCGGCAATGACGGTCACCGCAAATCCGGCGTAGCCCAACGTCCCCTTCAAGCCAAACAACGTGGGAATCGTCCAAACGACCAGGAACTGCGTAACAAACGTGAATAGTGATGTTCTCCCGAATATCGAAAGTGCCCAATAAACCCGGTTGTACTTTCCTTTAGTGTCAATATGCAGGACAAGATATGCCACGACCACAAACATAAAGCCAAGATAGCACGGTAGCAGGAAGGTCGTGCGACGCGGATAGAGAGCCACAAGGACGTCGCTGCCCCAGGCGAGCGGATCGAATCGCTTTAGCAAGAGATAGCAAGATGAAAGAGCAAGACCAGTGGGTATCAGAATTGCAGCCCAACGCCGCAGTCTCCTTGCCGCTTCAGTTGCCCGCAGTACTCCCTTCTTCACGGAAGTGTATATCTCGCCAACAAAGGACCCGCATAGGAAGATCGCCAACCATGGAATAAACGGCCAGCCGACTGTAAACGCTGAATCGGAACCAGGATCCAGCCCAAAAAGCGCGATTCGTAAGACCTCCGCGATTCCGGACTTGGGATGCCACCAGATATTGACCCCAAGTGTGACCAGCAACAAGAAGATGACAAGGCCGAGTCGCAGCGACCGTCCGGTTGCACGTATTAATATGGGAGCAACGATCAAACAGAGTCCTATTGTATCGGTGATCGGATGATCGTAAATCATGTTGTCGAGAAATCCCTGATTATTGTCAGTGTACACAAACGTGACCAATCGGAGTACCGGGTGGACAAGTATGATCAGAAACAGACCTCGTTTCAGGAACTTCAGCCGCACTTCTCTCGAGTCATTAGCCATGTGCATCAGGTAGGTCATGATCATGCCCGAAACAAACATAAATGCCAGTGATGCGATTTGCGTCACCAAATAGAGATTCGCCTTAAACCACTGGTCCAATTTGCTCATGTCGCATAAAAGGAAAGCGTGCGACGCAACTACCATAAGCATCGCACTTCCCCTGACAATGTCTATTGATCGCACTCTTCCCATATGATCGAGTTCCCTCGGATTCTGGTGCAGCACACAAGGCGAACCACATCTCTTGGTATATCGACCGCGAGAGCCATGCTGCTGAGCTTCAACCTGCTTCGCTGGATTTGCTCACCAAGTCCGATGGAACGAAGTAGCTGAAACAGCTGCTCATGCCCTATCTGCCGGGTGCGCTATCATGTTGACGGCTTCCAAGATGAGTCGATTTCAAGAGAAGAGTGGCAAAATGCAGCGTACGTCTCTAGTTTGTCCGTCTCAACAACGACCTGAGCACCCGCCGGCCATCAAGAAGTCCTCTTGTTAAGCCGCCCGGTAGCCGCGAAAGAAATAAATACGAGACTGGCGCACGATGAACTTCAGCAAGTTCGGTGCGCGCCTTCTGCGTTTCCCCTCGCAACAGCAGTCGCCCGGCGCGGAGCAACTGCTCCTCGCGCAGACGTTCCTGATAGAAGTCGCCGTGCTTCGCTAAGAAGTCTTGGTCCGATCCCCAAACGCGACGCATGATTTTGATTCGGGCTTCGGCAAGATCCATAATGTCCAAGTCGGTCAGTTGAGGCGCAGTGTGGTGATTCACCAACGCCGTCTCGCAATGTAAGTAGGCGCTATGCCCTGCCCGCGCGAGACGCGCACCGCATTCCCATTCTTCCGCAGTCGAAGTGTCTTCCGCGAACCGCAGATTCTCACCCGCCTCTTCGCGCCTGACGATCAAGGTGTCAACCGAAACATAACTGGATACGCACTGAGATCGGTAGAGATTCTCGCCCTCAAAACATTGGCAATCCGAAAAACCCGCCGGAAGTGAGATGAATTTCGAGAGTGGGTTTGCTGGTCCCATTATCGAATGCCAGTCCAATTCCCGCCCATGATGACTCTCCAACGCATATCGCCGCACCGAGCCATCCGCAAATTTCGTCCTAAAGTTAGTATAACAGAACAGCAGATCTGGCCGCACACTCATAATTGATCGTAACAGCCACAAATGATCCGGTAGCCACTCGTCATCCGAATCCAGAAAAGTCACAAAGGGCCTGGTGGCTTCGCGCACTGCCCTATTTCGAGCAGCTCCGGCTCCGCGGTTGGCAGTTCGAAGAAACTTGATTCTGCTACCATACTTGGCAGCGACTTCAGGAGTATTGTCAGTTGAGCCATCGTCGATAACAATCAACTCATCATCGATTTTCATTTGCTGCAATACGGACTCGATTGCCTTGGTTACAAATGAAGCACGATTATAGGTAGGAATAATCGTCGAAATAGAATTTGGCTGCATGCGCTTTCGAACTTCTTCTTACCGAGTAAAACCGGAGCCAGTCGCTCCGCCACCAGATCAGTAATGCTAGAGCTGCCATTCACAGCACTAGCTACTTCAGGTCCTCCAATTCAGAGAACACTTGATGTTTCTAATATATGAAGGTTAATCGGCGAACTGCCAGCGGTTTGTTACGCATGTTGAAGGCGCTCGTCGCTCAAGATTGGCATTCCGAGTAATCACCTCAGTAATCCAGTGCAAGTTGACCTTAGAATCCGATAATCAGGCTAAGCGCCGGTAATTTTGACAATTGTGGCGCTAGATACCCGACTGAGAGCTGGTCTGCGATGTCGAGGTAGCCTTCAGCCGGTACAAGGAAGCCCAACATCCCCACACTCTTAAAGACCGATCTGAGCGAACGACGCACTGAAAGCAATCCTCTCGTGAGCCCTCCCGGAAGTCTCGCCAGAAGCTTGAATGAATAAGGAACTTGGTCAGTGTTGGCAATCTCTTGGCGCGCTTCCTGCGCCCTACCCTGCACAAGAAAAGCACCGACTCTAACGATTCTCTCGGCCCGTAATCGCTGTTCATAGTGGGTCCGATGATGTTGCAGAAAATTGTGATCTGTCCCCCAGATTCGCTGCATGACCACAATTCGGGACGTTGCCATATCTAGCCCAGTGTGGTTCACCAATTGCTCGCCATGATGGTGATGTACTAATGTGCTCTCATAGTGAATATACAAACCTTTGCCTGTAGCAGCTAACCGAGCACCGCACTCCAGTTCTTCCGCCACCTTTGTGTCCTCTGCAAACCAAAGACTCTTACCGGCCGCCTCCCTGCGCACGATCAAGGTGTCCGCTGAAATGTAGCTGTTTCCGCACAGTGACTTGTAGAGACTGTCAGTTTCATGACAAACATAGTCCCTGATACCGCCCGGCAGGGCCATGAACGATGACAGTCTGCACGGCGGTCCCACGATCTCACTCCAGTCCGGACTCTGATTGTGATGAGATTCGATTGCGAAATGGCGCACCGATCCGTCACGGAAGCGCTTGGCAAAATTCGTGAAGCAGAAGACTAATTCCGGCCTCGCATCCATGACGGAGCGCAGGACTGGGTTGTGGTCCGGCATCCACTCATCATCGGAGTCCAGAAACGTCACCAACGGTTTGGTAGCCTCCTTGACTCCACAATTCCGCGCTGCACCACAACCGCCATTCTTTGTACGAACATATTTGATCCGGTTGCCATACTTTGCGACGACCTCCGCCGTGTTGTCAGTCGAGCCGTCATCAACAATGATCAACTCGTCGCCTGCTTCAAGTTGCACGAGAACTGAGTCGATCGCTCTCGTTATAAGAGATGCACGATTGTACGTTGGGATGATTACGGAAATTGCCGTCGGTTTCATCGTCTGGAGAACACCCTTTCGCGAGCCAGAGATTTAAGACTACTGCTGTAATCGTCAATTTAGGACCAGAGTCCAGTGCAAACGCAAGTAGTTGTTAGAATTGATGTTGCACTTTGCATTCTACATGAACCAATTTACTCCATCTTTGCCCTTTCGTCAAGCGATTTTGTAAGACCAAGGACAACAACTAAAGCAAGAATGTGATGACTTTGTCTCACTCCAATACAAGTCCTTCCCGATCAGTCGAGGTCCGATGCTGAGAATAAGCAGCCAAATGAATGGAAGGACGTTGACCTAGTTATCCACCCCACAATTCATCCTATTGGTGAATTCCCAACAATCTTAGTATTGACAATGAAGGTACCCTTTCATAACTTGCGGCTTACAGCTACTGCAATGGCCGCTTCCGTTTTGGCGGCAGTACCTGCAGATTTACTTGTCACTACTGAACTTGGACGGACAACATCGGCTTTCTTCTTGCGCTACAGATATTATTCATGCCGATGGTCTTTGGCAACTCACCAGCTCCTGCTCCAACACGCACAGTTACTAATATTGCGTTTGAGCACGGACCGTCTCATATCAGGTCTGCGGCAACTCCCAAAGTACAAGTTGATTCACTTTCGTTGAACTCGTCATCCACCGGATGGACGAAAACGGGTAGTGCCGAGTCCACCGGATTGCAGACATGGCGGCCCGCAGTCCTTACGCGGACTATCGTCGATTTGACGTGGACGGCACCTGGAGACGATGGCAACACGGGAAAGGCCTCAACTTACGATATCCGCTATTCGCTCCAACCATTGAACGCCGACAATTGGATGCAGGCCACTAAAATCCTCACTGCATTGAATCCAGGCTTGGCAGGTGTGACACAGACTCTTCGCATCATGGGGTTGCCGGCCGGTCAGTGGTATTACTTTGCTCTCAAGACTGCCGATGAGATACCAAATTGGTCGGCAATGTCCAACACCATGGGCGACTCAGCCTCTACAGTGATTGCCATTTGTGGTGATGTCGACGGCAGCGGTGCCCTCTCTATTTCCGACGAGATTGCGCTTGTGGCCTTCATTTTTGGTTCCGGTCCCCGGCCCGACCCGATTCAGGTAGCCGATATGGACTGCAGTGGTTATATTAGTGTTACCGATGCGGTCTACTTCATTAATTTTATTTTTTACGACGGCAAACCGCCGTGTTGTGTTCAATAGGCAATTCGGGAGTATTCTTGCCAAAATAAATGTTTTATGGCATCTGATCTTCCGACAATTGTAACACCTGTAATATTCCTGCGTCTGTAGGTGGACGACACCTCTTGGTGTTGGTGAAAATACTGGCAGATTTCAAGTTTCATACAGCTTTAGCTGTCAGGCACTAAGGATCGAGTCTCGGATCGGCCCGTAAGTTCTTGTACCACATATCAGGCAGTTTTAACGCCTTTGGGCATAGATTTCGAATATGACTAGACCGGACAGCTTCGTTTCAATAGAACCTAAAATTCCGCTTGGAGGAATATGATGAAGAACCGCTCACTGCGCAGCCCGCTGCTGTCAGCGACCATGCTGCTTCTGCTCTCGACGGCAACGTTGTTTGCAGCAGATGAGAAAGTTACTCAGTCAAATGAACTGACGGCGGCCCCGGCCGCAGCTACGTCAATCACACTGAACTGGACAGCCCCAGGAGACGATAGTTTAACCGGTACTGCGGCACAATATGACGTTCGCTATTCAACCTCGCTCATCACCGCAGCAAATTTCGCTAGCGCTTCTCAAGCATCGGGTGAGGCGGCTCCCAAGGCTCCTGGTCAGGCCGAGACCTTTACAGTTACGGGCCTAACGCCTGGCACGCTCTATTACTTCGCTATTAAGACCGCCGATGAGGCAGCTAATTGGTCGGGAATCTCGAACGTTGTAAGTATCTCAACCACTGACAACGCGCCTCCTGCCGCAATTAAGAACCTGACGGTGCAGCCATAGCACAAGCACCGTCCGTGGTGCTAGTGCATGCGGAAGTCTGCCGTCCGCCCGACTGAGGTCGGTTCAACAAAAAGATGCCGCAGAATTCAGGTTCTGCGGCATCTCCATTTTCCACCCGATTTGCCGATGTGCTCAAGGGTTGAGCAAATGGAGATTTTGGTGGCGGTTACCCATTTTTCGTTCTCAAAACACTTCTAGAATAGATTTTCTTCTACTTTTCTTCGCCTACGCACCACCTTGCATTTTTTTGACAAATTATTGTTGACGGTGTTTGAGCGATTTACTATAGCTAGTGCATTGCTGGCCAAGAACAGCAATATGTAGCTAGATTGGTTTTCGGAAACATGGGCTTAAGATCTCCCGGAAACTGCCGACACTAAAGACAGCAGTTCATTTTCTGCACAGTGAAGATGAAGCTGTTGAGCGAAACAGAGATACTAGCTACTTGCACTTTTGCCCGGCAATTAGTGTTCGGGTTCTATACAGCACCGGGAGTTCTACTTCACGCGGATTGGATAACAGAGTCCGGCAGCGCATGGAAAAATTGCTTTTGGGCGTCAGCTGGAAGCTATTGGACGATAGAGAAATAGGACTTATGACTTCACGGTTCCTAGCCGTAATCTCATCTCCATTTCCGCAACCATCACAATCGGCACAGCCATTGCCATATATGTGGCCGTCAGAGAGGTAAAAAAAGGAAATGAAGATGAAGGCTATCTTTGATAAACTTATGATCGGGCGTGGAGTTCGAATTGCTATCGCGAATCTCCTGAGTAGATTCGTGCTGTTTTTTGTCGTGTTTGGCATCGGCATCGATTTCGTGAGCAGCCCTATCGCTCACGCCCAAGTAACGGCTAACTCGATAACTATGACTTGGTCCGCGCCGGGCGACGATAGCCTGACTGGCGTCGCCACTGCCTACGATGTTCGCTATTCGCAGATTCCGTTGACCGCAGCGAATTGGGCCGCTGCCTCGCAGGTCAGCGGTGAACCGACTCCGAAACCGGCTGGTGGCAGTGAAATGTTCGTCGTGTCGGGACTCTCCCCTGGCGTCACCTACTACATCGGCGTGAAGACGGTAGATGAAGCTGGAAATTGGTCAGGCATCTCGAATGTCGCCATAGCGACAACCAGTATAGTGCTTGATATCGACGACGACAAGAACCTAGTCCCCAAAACCTTTCAGCTTGAGCAGAACTTCCCCAATCCGTTTAATCCGACGACTTCAATTGACTTCTCTATTGAAAAGAGTGCTTACGTTGAATTGGTGATCCTTAATATCCTCGGCGAACAGGTAAACACACTTGTTTCGGGCTACTTGAGCGCCGGCCTTCATAATGCGAACTGGGATGGAAGAGATAGTCACGGCCACGAAACTGCCTCCGGTGTTTATCTTTACCGTCTGCGGTCGGATGCCCAAGTGTTAGTTCGTAAAATGGTCCTGATGAGATAGATAAAAGCTCGCGGAAATCAAGATAAGACAGTGAAAAAGGGACTGCCCCATGCGGTCCCTTTTCAGTTCCGAGTCAAGATAGCGAGATCCTTCGATAAGGCTATTGCAGTACCGAGGATGGAGCAACAACTGAGGGTTGGCTAGGCATAGTAAGAACGAGGTCCATCTACCCTAATGTTAAACAGCCCTTAGAATGTCGGTGATCCGGTTAGCGGTGAACCCGTCCCAAAGCTCTGGTATTGCTCCCATCTTGGCCATGCCTCCTAGGATATCGTCAACAGCCTTCAGGATCTTTTCCGGCTCTGTGCCGGTCATCACGTTAGTCCCCATGGTCACTGTAATGGGCCGTTCGGTATTGCAGCGCATCGTGATACAAGGTATCTGGAGGTACGTCGTTTCCTCTTGGATCCCGCCCGAGTCTGTCAGCACCATTCGGGAATCATGGGTCAGCCTGCAAAAATCAATATAGCCAAACGGATCAGTTAACGTAAGATTGGTCGCCGCTATCAGCGGTTCCAAGTTAAACCGTGCAATACTTTGGCGAGTGCGGGGATGGCATGGCAATACGACCGCAATTCGCCGTGAAACCTCACCAAGCGTCTCCAACAATCCTCTGAGAGTGACAGCGTCGTCCACGTTGGAGGGCCGGTGCAGCGTGGCCAAGGCGTATTTACCTGGTCTCAGATTGAGGCGGTCAAGTACATCGGACCTCTTCACGATCTTCATTGTCGCAATCAACGAGTCAATCATGATGTTCCCGACAGAGAATACCTTTTCGGGCGGTATACCCTCACTATGGAGGTTTCGCGAGCCCGACTCCTCGGTGACGAATAGCAGATCAGAAAGGTGATCTGTGACGACACGATTGATTTCCTCCGGCATTGATCGGTCGAAACTGCGCAGGCCGGCCTCGACATGCGCTAGTCTAATCCCCAGTTGCGCCGCCACAATGGCGGCAGCCATCGTTGAATTAACATCTCCAAAACAGACGACGAGATCCGCACGCTCGATCTTGAAGACGTTCTCGAGACCCTCGATTATGCGCGCTGTTTGTTGTGAGTGCGAACATGAACCAACTTCCAGGCTGATGTCGGGTGGCTGCATTTCAAGATCGTGGAACAGCCACTCGGAGAGACTTTGATCGTAATGCTGACCCGTGTGGATCAGCTTGGTTTCGAATTCTTTTGCATGCTGTCGCAACTCTCGCATCAAAGGCGCCGCCTTAACGAAATTCGGTCTCGTACCAACTATGCAAAGCAGTTTCCGTCTCATTCGCTCGATCCCTCGGGTGTAAGTAGATAAGTGTTGGGCTGGACTGCCCCTGACAATCTCGGTAAATTATTGTAACGTTAATTTTCAGTTCCAGAGCCGTCTTTCTATCATGCCGACGAAGTTTGCCAACAATCGCCTTGTGTTGAATCTATGAATATTGGCGAGATAGTGATTCCAAACGCTACGTCGAAAAATCTCCAACTGCTCTTCTACCTCAACATTCCACACAGCTTCGTCGAAATTCTCTTCGATTAAGCCCGCGAGCGCTTCGATCTCTCGCTTGCCGATATCAGCAGCGGCTCCGCTGAGTAACTCAGGTTGCCAGTTCCGGTTAATCAAAACCGGCACAATTTCGTACTCGATATCAGTAGGATCATTCAAGAACAATCTGAGTATCATGGATTTTCTCAGATGCTCTGGCCAGAGATCGAAGACAAAGTCGCCAAGGCTGTAGGCAATGATCCGTCCTCGGTATTTTTCAATCCCCTGAACAACGTGCGGATGATGACCAAGCAGGACGTGAGCGCCAGCATCAATGAACCTTCGCCCCAGCTTTACCTGTTGAGCTGACGGCCGCCGAATGAATTCTTCGCCCCAGTGCAGCGACAAGATCAAGAAATCAACGCTGTTCCGAATTTCCTCAATATCGCTGCAAATAGAGTCTCCATGCCCGACTACATCAATTCGAGCAGATTGTTTGTACTGCTCCGGCCTGAAGTTGTATCCCAAAAGTCCAAGGCGAACACCCTTCCTCTCCATTATGGAGAGATTCTGTATACCCGCATCGGTGTCTGCGATGCCCGTGAAGGCTATTCCATTCCTGCGCAACAACTCGATCGTTTCGTGTACTGCCGCAGAACCGTGCTGCATTATATGGTTGTTGGCCAGATTCACTGCGTTGATACCTGCCCACGCCAGGCCATCGACTGCCTCCGGCTGGGCGCGCAAGTGGATGCTTCCAAATGGATCGGTGTCTGGATCGAAGCGCGACAGAACCACCTCCAAATTGCCTAAGACAACGTCCGACTCCTGCAACGCAGCGCGACATTTCTCAAAAGGAAATCTGGGACCGTGCTCTGCAATCATGCTCCCGACACCAAAACCTGAACAGGCCGGCAAATCGCCGAGCATGATGTCACCCACCGCTGACAACACTAAGCTCTTAGTCATGTATTTGAAGAGATCCTTGTCACATAGTTCCCGTCTTCGCGCCCCTGCCGTCAGCGACTTCGTGATAGAATTTCTCGAGCACAGGAACGATGCCTTGCCAGGAATATCGCTCGACCACAGTCTGACGCGCTTGCGTTGCAAGTGCACGGCGCTTCGCTTCATTGTGTACCAACTCGACAACTTCATCAGCAAAGGACTTGGGATCCTCGGCAATTACGATATCCTTACCGTGTATCACGTACAGACCTTCGGCTCCGATCGGATGGCTCACGATCGCCTTTCCCATTGCCATAGCATCCAATATCTTCAGTCGGGTGCCGCCGCCAACCCGAATGGGCACAACGTATACAGATGCCCGCGAAATATAAGGTCGAACATCATCTACAAACCCCAGTACTTTGAACTGATGGTCGCTTTGACTCAGCCGGACCACTTCCGCGGGGGGATACGAACCTATGACATTCATGACGATGCCAGGAATCTGTTCTTTAATCAGCGGCCAGATTCTCTCCGCAAACAGAGTCATCGCATCGGAATTCGGGTACCAAGTCATCGAACCTGCAAACACTAGACTAGGTCCTTCGCTCTTCGCCTCAACCGGCCGGAAAAAATCGACATCAGTTCCGTTTGGCACAACCCGACAGAGAGCACCCTTGCCGAGACTTCGAAGCTCTTCGCAGTCAAGTTCGGAAACACAGATGTTACCGTCAAACCTTACTATTGCACGTTTTTCAGCACTCCGCAGTTTTCGACCCTGGAGATTAAGGTACCATCGCTTGATAAGACTTTTCTCCGTGGCCGCCCGTCGCAAAAGCAAAGTTGATTCAATGTTGTGATGATTGAGAACTGCAGGTAGACCATGCAAATAGGCCCGATATGCTGCAAGTGCTATCGTGTCAACATGGACAATATCAAAGGAGTTGGCCGCAATTGCGCGGCCAAGCGCCTCTTTCATCTCGTTAGACCAAAATCGCCACATAGAGTAAGGCCGAGGAGAGAATAGATTGAATCCCAACATTGCATACCATCTAAGCCGGCTATGGTCTGTAGGCACATTTAGAATAGTCACACTTGCACAGTATTGTTCAAGATAACGTCGGCTCGCCTCGATCTTTTCCTGCGTTGGGTGACGGTTCATTTGCGTAAATGTCAGAACGTGAACCTCGTGTTTGCGCGTCAATTCTTTTACAATATTAAAATTGCGCAGCGATGCACCACCGGTGGGGGGGTGTGGAATGAAATGTGAGAGGAACAAAATCCGCACGATTACTCTACCCTGCCAAAGTCACGATCCTCAGAGTGTTGCTGCCACTGCGTCCAGACACCTGCATAGCAATGACTAAATTTCTGACTCATCTTTCCGTCGCCCTCCAGGCGATGAACTTCACGCCAGTAAGGTACTTGTACCAAGCTACCATGATCGAGAGATTGACCATGACAAAAAACAGTGCTATCCTAAATGTCGTCAGACCCTGTATTGGTTTGATCAAGTATGCTCCAAGCGCCAACACATACAAGGCCATCTGCAGCACAAATGTCATCTCATAGAATAAGCCCTGTGATACAAGTGACACATTTGCGACCAGCGCGACAATCAGAGCAAATGGTACTAGCCAGCGAACTAGCTTGTGACTCAACAACTGGATGGAAAACATTCCGTAACGGAACGGGTTCAAAGCGGCCCTGAAATGAAAGAGCACCTCAAGCCCGTGGACTATTGTGCGCAATTTTCGCTGATACTCTCGTGCCGGATCATGAAGGACACTATAATACCCTATAGAACGTTCGTCAAGGATAGAGCGATAACCGCGCATGTAACAGGTTATTGGAAGATAGAAATCGCTGGACATGTCATCGATCCACCGATCACACAGACTTTTGCGTACCGAAAAGAACGAACCGCTAGCGCCAATTATTGAGGAAACTTTGCTCTCTAATCGCCGTATCGCCATCTCATAGCGAACATACGCACCTTCGCCAGCCGAGCCTTCTCCTTGATCCATCACGGCATCATAGCCGGAGACGCAGCCTATCTTCGGGTCGGCGTAGTTTTGCACGATCAGTTGCACAGCGTCTCTGCGCAGGAAAGTTGTGGCATCACTCAGCACGATTATCTCCGTGTCTGCAGCAGCAATCCCCTTCCCCTGTCCATAATGCTTGCCGTGACGCTCAGGGATTATCAACAATTTCACACCTCGATCACTATAACCGCGAACGATCTCCTCCGTCTTGTCGGTCGAAGCGTCCGACACCACCACAATTCTCAGCATGTCGGGAGGATAATTGAGGTCCAGCGCATTGTCGATCTTCTGCGCAATTCGTCGCTCTTCGTTATGCGCTGTGACGATGAGTGTGATCGGCGGTGTCCATTCCTCGATCTTGTGTCTCCGCGTTATGAGTTTCGAACAAGACCAAAGAAACATGGGGTAGCCGACATATGACCACAGGGTCATCGAAAGCGAACCAAAAAATAGGATATTAAGAACAAGCTCTGTAGTAGTCAAATTCAGTCCCTAGAAGAGTTCCACTCACGACCCGCTTTAAACTTGTATTATCGATTGTTTAAGACTTTCTTTCAAGTGAAAAATCCGACTTCTATTATGGCCGCAAAACCACTTCGCAGTTTGTGCCACGAGTTAGCTCGATCAGACTACCTATCGTATCGGCATTTCTAAAGTTCGAAGTCGGCCAATACTTTCTCAATACTTAGTTTCTGGGCTTCCTCCGTTTCAAAGTGAAATCTCCCGGCTCGTTGAGTTGAACATTACCCATGTATTGTCAAAACCCCTTTAATGATTACTGTCGTCTAGACAATCATATTTTGTGTAAACCGGTCAAAATATTGTCAAAATCCTGCTCAGTAAGGAATGGGTGGGTCGGCAGCGTGAAGAGCCGATCGACCAACAGCTGGGCACCCGGAAAATCGGACCTGTTCGAAGCAAGATGTGATTCTATCCCCGGGATGTTGCGAATAGTGCTCGGGTACATTCTGGTCGCGACAATGCCAACTGAACGGAGTCCCTCAATAGCGCGGTCGCGCAAGTCACGATCGGGCGCAAGTACCGGAAGACGCAAGTATGGCGGACAGCACCTGTTATTCCAACCAGGAATCTCGAACTTTCCATGAATCAAGATCTGACTCGCCAATTCCATCGCATTCTCGGCGCGCAAAGTATGAAAATACAGAATACTCTCAAAAATCACGGCGCCCGCGACAGTCTGTACTGCCGACAGGCGGCTCATGCCGAAATCGCTTTCATAAACGGTTTCGCCGAGCCCCAAGAATGGAAGTGAAGCGGGAATCCAATACAAGCTCGGCCGGATGAACATAGAATACATCATCATCTTGACATAAACGATTGACTCTTGCAGTAACCCGGCGGCCGGCAGGTTGCCAACAATCTCGTCCAAACGTGTGGCAAGTTTCTGATCATTGGTTACGAGAATCCCACCATTATAAGTAGTCAGTGCTTTGCCGCGTCCCAGACTATAGAAGCCGGCCGTTCCAAGCGTGCCTGATGCTCTTCCCTTGTAAGTGGCACCGAACGACTGAGCGCCGTCATCGACGAGATAGTACTTCCCCTTCTTAGCAATATCACTGAGTCGGTCCCAATCATTGAGAATTCCGAAGAGATTGCAACCTAGTGCCGCCAACACGCGTGAGCTATCAACATTTTCCAGTTGGTCGAAATCAAAATCAAGGCTAGCCGGATTAACATCCACGAGGCGGATTTTGAGGCCTGCCCTGACTGTCGCAGCCGCCACTGAATAACAGGTGTATGCAGGCAAAATCACTTCGTCGCGATCACTTGCAGCGGTTCTGCGCATTGCGCTGAGCAGGATTGTTTGTGCAGTCCGCCCCGAGTTAAGGAAGTAGCAGTGTTTCGATCCAGTGAATCTCCGAATTTTCTGTGACAAATCCACAGTATGCGATCCGCTATTCAAGCGATCATACAGGGTCTTAGCTAGTTCCCCAAAGACGATTGGAGTCCCGGCAGGTGCGACGAGATAGGGGTGCATGGTATTTGTTCTGAAGTTTTAATATTCCTCTTACGGAAAGTTCCTGATCACTGCTGGTCCAAGCAGATTTGCCGCCGGCAACGGTAGGCGAGTCCACATCCATTTCGCAAATCGGTATTTCGGATTACTTGGATTGATCTGTGGAATCTCCGAGATCCGGTGCAGTGAATATTGCCATTCCAAAGTGGTTGGGGTGCTAACCCATTGTTTCTTAAAGTTATACGTTGAAGACCCTGTCATCGAACGGCCAAAGTCAAAACACTTGAATCCGGATTTGCTTCCCCGATCGATGACATTCCAATAGAGCGCGTGGTATGGACAGCTCCTGAGATATTTCTGGTAGGAAGCGGCCGAAGGTACATAAAGGCGATCCTTGAATGACAAGAGCAGCGCCCCAGTAATGGTCGTCTCTCCCTGTTTTACCAAGGCAATCTCGACAGAGTCAGAAAACTCTTGCAATAGTTCGGCAAAAAGCCTCTTGCCCCAAACCGGCGTACCTAACTTATGCATTTTCCAGGCAAATACCCTGTAAAAATCATCAAGTAACTCAAGGCGACCATACTCTACCGTCAGTCCAGAATTCTGGGATTTCCGAATCTGGTTGCGCACTTTGCCATCAAGGGCCTTCCAAATGGCATCACTTCCAGTTGTCAAGTCCATCAAAAATGTCACCCGTCGATCGAAATCGACCATCGGTTGATGACTTTTCCGTTCCGAGCGAAACTCAATGAAAACCGCCTTCTCGCGCTCCGCAATTCGTCGCGCTTCCTCAAGTAGTAGTGCCTCGGATTCGGCATCATCCGCACAGATACCACCATAATCGAGCCAGGGGACGGAAATCAAGTAGGCAACGTTCCACCAAGTGCGAACCAAGAATAATGGCAATACACCAGTTATACGGTCACCGTCGCGAACCAGAAGATAGACCGGTGTACTACCAAGCCCTTCCCTGATAACCCTCCTGAAACCAACCTGATGGGCGATTGAGGCTTGCGGTGACTCTCTTACATAGTCGGTCCAGATTCTTTCGCAATCATCTGTAAACTCTTCAACTCTTCGCAAGAATTACCGTTCCATCTGGGAAATGCTAACTGCCAACTTGAGCCCGCCCCGAAGACCTCATGAGTTAATTATCATAAGCCCTAAGATACCATTAGGATAGAGGCGTCGCAAGTAATTAATCTCAGTTGTCAATCGATCAAGAGAGCTCTTCACATCTCGTATCGACAAATCAGTAGCTTTATTAATGAACTTCAAAAGGGATTGTGCATGGGAATCGTCGTGGGCGTGTGCCTGCTTCTGCCGACTCCCCACACCCAAATACACGTTACCCTCTTGGGATTGTTCTTTCGCGGAATCGTTTATGGATCCCCTAAAGAGTCGGAGTCTCAGTTGTCAAGGTCGGTTTGTCGATTAGAAACAGCACATAAAACTGCCGTTAGAATGTTCAATCGATCCGTTAATATATCGGTCGAAAGGCGCACGGCAACAACGAAACTGAAACAAATGCCCTCCGCCATCCGGCAGTTATTATGTTTTGACTCTGACTGCCGAAATATTATCATAACCACCTGAATCCCGATTCTCGCGAGTGAATGGATTCGCTTGGATTAGAACGGGTACACCTAATACGGACTGGAAACGCAGATTTTATGGCTAAGGAAAAGCGTCCCTCAATTCTCGATTATTACAAGTTTGACTCTGTTGCCGGAACTGAGTTGCGCCGGTTGCTTCATAATGTTACCCGTCCGGTCAAGGGGATCACGCCTCGCTCTATTCTTGTGACTTCAGCAATTACTGGAGAAGGCAAGTCTACTATTGCCGCTTTGTTGGCAGTGACTTCCGCGCACCATAAGAAACGCAAGACTTTGCTTATCGATTCCGATCTGCGCCGTCCCGTTGTTCATGATATGTTTGGTATCGAGAATAAGGTCGGATTCTCCGAACTAATCACCGAAAAAGCGGAATTTGAGTCGGCATTAGCTTCGACTTCGCTCGAGAATCTTTGGCTGCTGCCAGTTGGACGTGTGGAAGGCAATCCGACAGAGATGATTCGCGAGGATATGGTCCGCAAGGTTATCGAACGTGCTGTTTTCAGTTTTGATCTGGTGATTGTCGATTGTGCACCGATTATTCCGGTGTCCGACCCGGCGATTATTTCATCAGCAGTTGATGGCGTTGTTCTGGTTATCCGTGCAGGCAAAACGCAGAAAGAAATCGTTCAAAGAGCAAGAGACATCATCTTGAAGGCTGAAGCCAATATTATCGGGATAATCCTCAACAACGTCCAGAGAGCCCTTCCCTACCACTATGGGAATGAGTATTACGGGCATTATTACAGCCACAAGAAGTAGAGATATTAAGCTGGAATTGTTCTTCGTTTGCACCCTTTCTAGCTATCATCCATTGAAATAATGCCGGAGACCGGAATCGAACCGGTACGTGTGTCACCACACGAGGGATTTTAAGTCCCTTGCGTCTACCAATTTCGCCACTCCGGCACACATGTTAAGTCATTGTAGATGAAGCTGATACGATTTTGGCCTTCTTCCGGTCATTCGCCTTGGTGTCCAAATAGTGTCTATCAGGAAACCTCAATGTGTCCACTGCTCCCCTCTTGTGGCTTTGACTCAAGTGTGAATACCGAACTGTCATGTTAATAGTGCGGTGGCCCAGCAACTCCTTCACGGTTAGCAGATCGGCACCATTCATGACCAAGTGTGATGCGAATGTATGCCTCAAATCATGAAACGTGAAGTCCTTCAGACCCGCTAGTAGAACTGCTTTCTCGAATGCCGTCCGAATGCTCTTCACGGGATTTCCGTCTGCGTTAGAGAAAACATACTCCTTGCTCTGATCGATCGGCTTCAGAGCTTGATACAGCTGGTCAGTAACTGGGATGTCCCTAGAGTAACCGTTCTTAGATCTTCGCACGATTATTACCCTGTTAATCAGGTCCACGTCTTCCCACTTGAGTTTCAGTATCTCACCAAGTCTCATTCCGGTATTAAGGGCGGTGATCACCATGGGCTTGACACGCTCTGAAATTGAAGACAGTAACTTGTCGATCTCATCCAATGAGAGATATCGTGTCCGGGCGTTATCCTCGCGAAACAACTTCACAAGCTTCACGGGATTTATGCTCGTCATGTCCCAATGGATCGCTTTCGTGAACATGTGTTTCAGACACGCGAGCTCTCTGTTGACAGTAGCAGGAGCTACGCTTTGTCTTCGCTCGTTCTTGTATTCTTCGATCGCAAGGGGCGTGATTAGGGAGAGTTTCATACCTGCGAACTTCTTGCTCAGCAGCCTTATGCTTCTTTCGTCACGGCCCCACGAAAGTTTATTTGCCTTGGCGTACTGGAGGTAATTTCGCGAGAGCTGCTCGAAAGTAACCTTCGACATCTTCGCGATGTCAAGATAGCGATTTTCTGCAATCTGTAGCTTTCGCTTCGCCAGTGCATGCTCTGCCATCTTCTTATTCGGTCCGATGGCCTCACGCTTGCGTCCACCCTCGACATAATAGTCGATGTACCAGCTATTATCTTTCTTAAAGAGTGCCATTACTACTTCCTTCCCTCACGGACGTCAAAACTACGATGTCCTCGCCAATAGTCAAGAGAAACTCTTTTTGTATCGTAGGTCAGTCGCTAAGATCGCGCGGGTGGACTTTTCTGCTTTCGAGCCATGTCAGCACATCGGCGAGATCGAACATGACTTTTTTTCCCATTTTGATGAATGGGATTTCTCTTCGTTGTGAGACCCAGGAGTCGATTGTGAAGATGCTGAGTCCGAGGTATGCGGCGAGTTGTTTTTTGTCGAGGAATTGCCCTTTGGGGGGCGTTTGGGCGCTTGGACGTGGCGCTGTCTGCCGGTTTCCGTTTTGGTTCTTCATGACGGTTGGTCGCTTCTTTGAGGAGAATCGGCGCTTGACAACGTTCGAAAGGCGTTTATGTAGGTGCAGTTCTTGAATCCGACGCAGGTCAGTCGCTGTCTGAGGGCTCCGTCTTGTTTGCAGCCGTATGTGTACTCTTCTTGGCCGAAGGCTGATCCAAGAATGATCTCGATTTCCGTTTCGCTTAAGGATGGGTTGTTTTGAGGATTCCAGACGGATGAAAGGATGATCTTTGCTTGGCTGGAGCTGATTCCGAGTCGCCTTAGTTCGCTGGCGATGATGTGTCCGATTTGGTTTCTTTCGCCCTGGCCGGCTCCGCAGAAAATGGCATGTCGGACGCAATCCTTGATCACCGGCACGATTGCGCCTCGCCGGTATCTTTGCCGGTCGTTTTCCGGTGAAACGGAACCAGAATTCCGGTGCCGGATTTTCTCCCAGGTATCGGGGAGTCTTTGTTGAAGAGCTTGTAGAGGATCGATTGTTGTCACTTTCGCCAAGATTTCATGCTGGTTTGTTTCCGGATTCAAGTCTTCGTCAAGGAAGTCGCACCAGTTGTTGGTGACTTGGTGTTTTCCCATTGGGGCTTTGACTAGGTTTCCGAGTTTGCCGGTTTCGATGTGGTTTTGTTTGGGAAAGATCTCGTGGGTATTGCTGATTTCTTGACCCAAGGCTCTGGCAATGCGGTTTGGGTATGGTTTGTCGAAGAAGATCCAGATATGGTAGCCTTTCTTTCCTGAGAATTCGGTCAAGAATGGGATCTCAAGTTGGCTTACGCGCCTCTGTACTTTGCGGAGTTCGGATTTGTCGAGGGTGTCGATGTCGATGCAGAGCCATTTGGTTGTGCTGTCTGCCGAAGAGTATAGACCGATGGTCTTGTTGCCTTGCAGGTGGTTTGCAATGACGGCGTCGGTTATTGGCTCTCGGATGACGGTATAGCCACCGCCGTTGGCAGCGATTTGAAGTGGATAGCAGTCCTCGCGTTGGATGAATCGTTGGCGGAACAGGCTAATGATATCTTGGATCGGTATTGGCGTCATATCTTCCATTTCACTCCCTCCTGAACTCAAGCGGATGGCTTGGTGCTCCGGTTTCAGATCGGAGCACTGAGCCACCAGAATTTGTTGAAATTACTGTTAGATTTGGCGGGTGCTCTGGAGTAAAGCTATGAAGTCTCGATATGTCTTGGTGAAGCGAGACGGATCGGAGTCTTGAATAATCCCAGGTAGGGAGTCCTTGAGGATTCCGATCACGTGAGTAACGATTTCTTTCTGCAGTTGCCAATCGGAGGGATCGATTAGATTGGCGGTCTGCCATTCGATCAGCTGGACGAGTTTTTGTTGTTTCATGGCTTCCCCGAGTTGTGCCAGCACGTTTGCGATTCCGGCGCCAAAGATGTCGATGGCATCGAGATATGCCGCTTCGTAACCGCGGGCGCCGTTGTTGTCGTAGTGTTGGTCGAGGAGCCAGATTGCCTCGGTTAGAGCTTTTGAGCGTGTGCGTTCAGACGAGACTTCACTGCTGTAATCAGGCATATGCAGCACAAAGTCGGTCAGACATTCGTTGAACTCGGTGAATGCACTGATGTCGGCTTCCGGAGGAGCATAACTGCCAATGGCGGCATCCCAGACTTGGGACATTTCCTCAACCGCAGCTGCGGAAAGCACCTTGTCAATAATGTCTCTGATCCGTTGGGATCGCTTTTCTTCATTCGAATTCTTCATAGTAGAACTGCTCCTCCGGCGATAATTGTTTGTCACTCGAAGCCATGGTAACAACTGAAGTAGCGAAAATGCGCGCTTTGGTGCCGCCGGCAGCTATTTCATCTTTGACTTCCTGAATTGGCTTGTAGTAGTGCTGATGTGAGTGGTCAATGATTTGTTGCTGGTAGTTCGTTTCGGGAATTGGCAGTTTATCTTTGGTCTTGATCTTGACGATGTCGGTACCGATACGAGCAACCGCCTCACCGATACCAAAATTGGCAATGTCGTCCGGCTCAACCAACTTGCGCAAATCCTTGACCAAATAATGGGCATCGTTCAAGTCGACGTTAAACACAATAGTTGATCCTGAGGTAAGAATGGCATCGCGAGTCGCCCGGTTAAACTGCTCGAGGTATTGGTGAGCCAGCGTGAGACTCACCGCAAATTTGCGATTTTCAGCAATCAAATCCTCAAAAGAAGCATTGAGAAAACGGTGGGCTTCATCGCAATAAATGTGAAAGGGCTTCCGCAGTTCGATTGCGGTGTCGCTGCGGCTAAGTGCAGTGATATGGAGCAATGAAAGAATGAAACTCCCCAATAGTTCGCGAACATCCGACCCAAGTTCAGCGAGATCAATTAAGAGAATCTTACCGGAATCCATGATCTCGCGGAAGTTAATGCGGCTTTCCGGCTGGGAGAGCATTAATGCTACCGTGCCGGACATCAGTAGTTTGCTCAATTTATGCTGTGGCGGTGTTAAGTCCTGGTTACTGTATTTGGCGAAGTCGTTCTGCCAGAAATTTTGTGTAATGGTATTGTCGAGCACCTTTTGGATCTCGATGATTAAGGATTTGCTTTCCTTTGAGCCTTTACGCAGCAGATTCGCGACGTCAAGGAATGACGATCCGGGGACCATCAGCAAAGCATAGATGGCATGCCGCAGCAGGTTTTCAAGGCGATCGCCCCAGCCTTGGACAATTGACTTGATTGCCGAGACGATGTCGTCGGCGGTACGGCTGATGTCCTGGTTGGGAACGGCTTGTAACGGATTCCAGAGCGGAACCCACGAACGATCTCCTGGGAAAAAGTAGATCACGCGGTCACAGTGTTCTTTTGGGATAATTTGCAAGAGACGACGTACCAAGTCACCATGAGGATCAAGCACGGCCACTCCGGCACCGGCCTGAATATCGTTGAGAACCATGTGCTCCAAGAGAGTTGACTTACCCATTCCAGGTCTGGCGATAAGATGGGTGCTGCGAGATCTAATTTCGCGAGGAATGCACACCGTCTGTTTCGTACCGGCGAATTCAGAGATGCCGATCGGCGTACCGGCGAGCAGGCTCTCTTCTTTGACGGGCAGTGTCTCCAGCATGGTCACCGATTTCCGGCGGTCCAGCATCTCAGCCGGCGGCAAATGCACCAGCCCGCAAAGCTCAGAAGAGTTCAAGAGGAATCCGTGCCGGTGACTCTGGCCATTTATGAACATTGCTTGGACGGCACCGGTGGCAATGGCCTTTTGGTAGTCTTCTTGTGTAACGGCTTGTAGTGGGCGTCCTCCGTGCTGGAACAGGTGGGCCACTCCAATCAACCTTTGAAGTTGCTCACTATTCGCGTCACCAGCACCGAATATTCCAATTCTTAGAGCGCAAGCAAAGAACGGTTTGTCGTTGTGAGCCTTGGTCTCGGAATCAAAAGCCATGCCCTTAAGTTCGCCGGAAGGCGATTGATTCGGTGATCTAGATGGAACTGAAAAGCCAGAGAGAAGCTTGATATTGTACTCCAAGTCGAGCAACGTGTTGACATTCTGATGCCAGTCGTTGTCGGCAGCCGTCGCCTGGAGCAGTACCTGATAGCAGCCTATGGAATCGCTCGGTACGCGCTCAAGCGCAACAAAAACAGCATCCAATGGAGAAATCTTGAGTTCATCTGGCTGGGTCAGCAGGTGGGAATATGGCGGCAGAGGATGGAAGTCACTGAAAAGCGCCTGACTCCAGTCTGTATGGCCATATCGCTCAATTGGATTTTCGATGTCGAGAGTTAGTTCGCACGCTTCGAACTGGCTGCGGAATGCCGTGTCCAGGAGCGCTGCGTCGTCGTCCGTTACCAAGAAGCCAATCTGTATTCTATCGCGATTTCCGACAATCTCAAATGCCACTCTGGACCGGCATCCCTTGAGCATTTTGAGAAAGAGTTCCGCTTTCACCCAGCTGAACTTGTGATCTGGCGATATCCAAGCTCTCAACCGCTGGAGTCTGACGGGCTCAGAAACTGCTGCTACAGCCTGGTACTGTTCGGCCGTTGTCGACACTGATGGGCTTCCTGCCATGCCAATTGCAAACGGTGAGAACGGCGGCTCAAGTGCGACCGGGCCGGAAAAGATGTCGGGTAAGCAACCCTTCGCTGCCTCGGCCTCGATTGCCGCTCGAGCCCTTGCAGCGATGACTTGTGATTGGGCACGGGCTATTAATGCTGTTTCGACAGACAAAGCAAATGCTCCTCAGTGTATGAACGCTTCTGCCTGTACTAGCGGATCGATAGTGGGGTTCGTTTCAGCGGTGTAGCTGATTAAAATTCAGGAGGGTTATTGCAGAGTTGCCGGTCTTTACCAGGTCAGGTTCTGCCGACTTGTCGCATGCGGATCATCAGTTCGGGATGACCCTGTAGTATCTCGTAAAAGCGCACCTGCACATATATTGCCTCTCCCTTGGTGTATTCGGAGGGAAGAAGGTGTCCATACTCTCGGACATATTCCTTGGCGGCTTCTCTCTCCTCGTCTATTGTCAACGCATTATAGAACTGAGAGACTCTTGTAGATATCCAGTTATTGCCGTGGTAGCTTGCTCGCTTGGCGGCAAAGTCTTTAAGGACGCGGTAAAGCCCACCGTCGATGCCGAGGCGCGACATGTCAAAAGCAATAATGTGGGCGCGCGTTCCATATAGATCTGAAAGGACGTCACGCGCCATGCCCTTGGTATATTCTGGATTCGGGTTTTGAATGTGGGTTGTGCGGAGAATATGGGATTCGACGTGCCAATAGAATCTCGAAAGGCAGTTCTCGAAATCGTCATGGTCAGTGATAGACCATGATCCCGGATCGAACGAATTGAATGCTTGATCAGCTCGCCTCTCTGCTTCCCAAATAGTCTTGTCGGGATCGATACTCCGCAGGAATGACTTCAAGTCGTACACGGCGATGCCTCCTAAATCAGAGTCGCCGGAATAGCGACGATGTTCTCTTCAGCGAATCAACGTAAGCGCGAAGAAGATCGGCATAGTTGCTGGCATATCTTTCGGGCTTGGAAGTGTCAAGGTGCTGCGAGATGTCCTGGCCATAGCGGTTAATGAATTGCCTGATGATGTCAACTTTGTCTTCCCACGAATTGGGTTTGACCTCGTCGTCAAACACTTTGCGGATGTGGCGCTCAATTGCTTCCATTTTCAGCTGCTCGGCAATCTTGTCAAGAACGATGCGCAGGCCACCGTTGGTGCCGTCGTGGGCATCGTTAAAAGCGCCAACAAAGTCGCTGCCGTGATTGCGATAGTTGCTCTCGATAACCTCTTTGGCTCTTCCCTGGGCTTCGGTTGCCGATAAGAATCCGCCGTTGGAGACGCAGTTGGTGAAGTGATAGTTGTAGTAGTCGCCGATGATCTTCCGGAATGAGTCGATGTCGGAAACGGTGTTTGTCGCTAATCTGTAGGAGCCTCGGGCTTCATCATGAGGAATGCCGATTTTCTTGGCAATGTAGCGCTCGTCAAGTTGTTCGAGAATTGATGACAACGATCCCATTTTGTTCCTCCGTTAACTGCTACAGTATTTTAATGGTTGCGATCAGTCTGTCAAGCGATTGTGAATAGGTTTCGATAATTGGCTCATAATCGGATGCGTATCGTTCCGGCGGTTGGTCATGAATCTCTGGTGGGAGTGCCGGTCCCAGCTGTTCTATAAGCGACTTAATCAGGTTGGTTTTAGTTGTGAAGTCCAAGGGATCAATGGCGGTTTTCAGAACCATTCTGACGTATTTTCGGCGCTCTTCTTCCTTTAAGTGGCGGGTCATTTCATCATAGATGAAGCGAAGTCCGCCGCGAGTACCATCGACAGCCTCAATGTAAGCTCCTTTTTCTTCGCCGGAGCTTGAAAATGCGCGTCTGAGTAGTTCCAATGCGTCCGGTCCGACGTGGCTATGATCCTCAAGCCGTGACAGTTGTCCGCGGTGGCGGAGTAGATGCGCATAGAATGCTGTTATGCAGTCCAGGAACTCCTCAAAGCTCTCTACCGTCACCCGGTCGGCAACGTAACCGGCGCGTGCGGTGTCTATCGGCAAGAGCAGATTCCGGGCGATACTTTCTGCTGAAAGCTCATCAATCAAGTGCTTGAGCAAAGCGGTCGTTGCCGTAACAGAAACTTCTGAAGGCGCTTCCGGCTTGACTCCCGGCAATGGCCGCTCGGTGTCCCCAAACGAGGCACTATAGAGTGCCCTCACGTCTTGATAGTCCGATTCAGCGGCTAACTGCGACAGGCTGAGGCAATCCTTCATCGAGACTAATGGCCATATCCCGGGCTTTCTTCTCGTATAGGGCGGCATTGAAGCGATCAACTGTGAAAGTCGTTCGCCAAAGCCGGAAGGATATGCCCGTATGCCCACGAAGTGCTCCACGAAGACCCGAAGCAGTTCTTTTGCCCTTTTAAAGTTGCTCTTTAACAAGTGCCCTTCTACCGCCGTCCAGAAGCGGAGATCATTGTCTCGAATGAGATGCATGGTCGCCTTGTCAACGGGGCTACCCATGGCAGGATTGCCGCTTTCGCCGCCAAAGTAGCCCGACTTTAACGAAGCTAAAGAGAGCTCTTCTTCACTCACCACCAGTGGCAAAAGCTCAAACAGGTCGCGAACTGCTTTTATGTCTAGCCGGTCCTGGTGCTCGATTACGGACTTTCTGATTTTGTCGGTCTCTCCAGGTGATAGCTGCTTGGCGGATGCGTCTGCATCAACGCCGGCGAAAATGAACCGCTTTATTGAAGGATCGACTGAGCCGGCATTGAGCTTTTCCGAAATTCCTTTTGCCGGCAGGAATCGTCCATCAACGGTTGCAACTTGACCGGTGAAAACAGTGTCTTCCGGTATTGGGAACTGCAGAGTCGCCGAGAGCGCCGCCATCAGAAATGCGAGGTCAAGTGAATAGCCCGACACCGTAAGGTCGAGTCCGTGCAGAGCGGCTGCGCTGATTCCCTTTGCGCTCATTTCATAGTCAATAGGATTGATTCCGAGAGGCTGACAAACGCGGTCAATGACCGGAACAATGATGTCTCGTATGTGGTCGACCGAGGCTTGATCGACTTGCACCGCGCCGATAACGGCAATTCGTTGGCCCGAGCTGTCTTTTCTTTGGCGAACGTGGATACTGGTAATGACAGCCTGCCCCGGTGGAACCACCAAACCAAACTTGGCTTGGCCAACTACTGCGGATTCCGAGTTCATGTTGTTTGCGAATCCCGGTTTGCTGGGCGATGGCTGATTCGCATGCTGCCGAATTCAATTCCGGGAAAGACTTCAACAAGCAAGCAGCCGCCAAGCAAAGACTCCGTAAGAGAGGCTTTCGCTTGTGCAAGATCGGTCATTGCTGCAGCCGGGTATTCGGCGCGTGGAAAGGCAATAGCCCACCGCAATTCACTCGACGAAAGTTTCCTGGACCAAAGCAGGCGGCCATTGGAAAGAGTGATTCGATATTCACCTGGAAAGATCTTGCCAATTGTGAGTGGCGCTGTGCCGATCTGGCAGGTGAGACTGCCGATGATTTCGTCATCTTTCGTGATGTTTACGGTAAGTGCTTCAGACTTGGTTAACTCTTCCACCTCGACTCGCAAAGCAGCAAGATAGTCTTTGATTTCATCTATGGCTTCTGAGTCCGTCTCCAGCTCTTCTTCAACAGTTTTAATGAACAACTGGAAGTTAACAAAGCCCTCGCTGTACTCCGGCGTGTCTCCCAATCGGCGAATGGTCTCGAATGCTTCCAAGAGCGCCGTTCGTGGGTCGTGCGCTTGCAGGGCTTGTTGGAGAAGCCTGAGGAAATAGAGGTTCTGGTTGGGATTCTCAGCCATTAGCGTTCCTTCCCCGTTTCTGAATTTAGCATCTGCTGGATAACGGAAGAGACATTGGCCTCTTGAGCGGCTTCCAAGAAAACGGTGTCAGAGACTATTGCCCTAGCCGTGTTTCGCCACAGATCCGGAATCGTGTCTCCTTCTTCCCCTGTCATGTTCTGCCGCCATTGACTGCCGGCGAATCGGCTGAATGTCGATTTGCTCAATCCAAAGTCCTTCGCGATGGCGATATCCTCAAACGTTTCATCCGCTAAATCACTGAATATGCGAAGTATCAGCTGTTCGAGCGTCTTCTTGCCCAAGCTTCTGATGGCGGGCCGCAGCCTATCAATATGGTTAACCTTCTCCATTGCGACGACTCGAGCAAGTAGAGATGGCACACCCTCCGTTGATCCGCGGTGATCTACCGCTATCGCCAACTGGTCGGCCAGCTCTTCTACGGGTAGAAGGCGGTTGAGATAGTAGTGAGCGTCGATTGTCGCCTGAACGCGATCCCGCAGCTCGTTTAAGTCCTCATCCGATCCACCGGGCTGCTCGTCGAGCCACTCACGGAAAATGTTCGCCGGAATCTCTACCGGATACCACAAAGTAACTGCCTTACCGCGGACTTTCCAAGAGTAACGGCTGGAGAATGGCCTTTGGCGCCGCAGTGCTTCCAGCCGCGAGAGAAAGAAGTGGTGCACAACAATGTCTTGCAGAATCTTGCCCACGGCTTGCTCTTCTTCCAATTCGCTCGCCTGAGGATTCTCTTTGCGCCACTGTTCCATTCTCTCCAGAACTACCCTGTAGTAATTGCGGCAGTCTACCTGCTTCTGTTTCAGATTTTCGAAGTTTATCTGTGGGTGATCAGAATGGGTTTTCGATTCCCCGCCAGGAAGACTGCTGAACTTGGAGAGAGTCAGATCGTAGGCAGCGTCATTAAATTCATCGACTGTTGCTTTGGAGGCCTTCTTTCGTTGGGAGCTGACTCGCAGCTCCCAGAGAAACCCCGATAGGACCAATCGCTTCTTCCCATAGCAGAATAATGTTCGATGAGCGAGTAATTCGTTCAAAGCGCCGCGGTCAGATGTTTTGAGCACGGCCAAGATAAGTTCCTTCGTAGCGAAGCTGACATAATTGGGCTGCGGTTCTGCCATAGCAATCACAAGACTTCCGACTTATCGTGCATGTTATAGTAGAGAATCTGCTGTAATGGGCTTGCCATGTCAAACATTTACTGACAATGACGGGCGGATTCTCCAATTACACACCATTATCGATTTCTTGACAAATCCAGCTCTTCAGGAAAATCTCTTCCTCGAATAGGAATCTGCTTGCGTCTGGCGGAGTCAAGGGTATTTTTCGAAGAAACATGGACAATAGTAACCAACAGCGCGGCTTCAGGAAACCTGAAATATTTGTCTGGAGCTACCCCAACGGCTGCCGGTCGGCCCCCTACGCTAGGTCTGTGAATGGAGACGCCTATGAATAGCGACAATCAAGCAAGATTGATCCGCCAGAATTTCTTTGTCGTCTTCTTGATGTATCTCTTCAAGTCGGCATCAAAACTCATCGTCGGAATACACTTCGGCTCCGCCGCGTTAATCTCCGATGGAGTCCACAACATCAACGACATTCTTCAATTCATCGGGATCAATCTCGCATTGAAGTTCACGCGCAAGCCTGATCCGGAGAAGTATCCGGTCGGCAAGTTTGCCCTCGAATCAGTAGTTTCTATTATCATCGGCGCGAGCTTGGTGTGGGTCGGTTTACAGTTCTTGTGGTCCGGGATGCTTAAGATCCTGAGCGTCGTCGGCTTTACCGATTGGCTCGCGCAGTTTATTCCCCCAGCCGCTGAGTTACTCGGTACCGAGTCGGTCTCATTGCCGGTCATGCCATATATTGTAGCATTAACTGTTCTCGGCTCTGCGATTCTTTCGTTCTTCGTTTATCGGTATGAAATGGGTATAGCCAAGAGTATCAAGTCTTCTGCAATAGAAGGCGATGCCCAAGAGTTGCGGGCAGACATGTGGATTGAGATCGCGGTTGGACTGGGTCTCTTGTTGGGGAGCGTGTTTCAGTTCAGTTTGGCTGATCCTATCCTATCAGTTGCTGTGTCGGTATTGGTCGTGCACTCAGGGTATGAGATAATCAAGGAGAGGACTCTGAGTCTACTGAATCGTGCCATCGACAACAGTGACCGTGACCGTGTGCTGAAGGAGCTGAAATCTATTGAAGGTGTATCGGCTGAGGATTTCGATACAAAGCAGGAGTTGAAAGCCTACCTCCTCAGTCAGGGAGCGGTACGGGTGGAAGCTGTGCTGCCGCTCAGGGTGGCATCAAGTGTGGGCATTTCCCAAGTGTTGAATGTGGCCAGGTCAAAGATCAAGACAGTTTTGTCTCCAAAGTATGGTGATGTGCACGTGTTCCTCAATCATAGGCTTCTACAGACCGAAAATTCGCAGGACCATCTGTGCCGATCAATCGACAATTATCTTAGAAATGTCTGGCAGATCAATACTCGCCATGGTGAAGACACGCATACCCTGATGGAAGATTACGTGAAGTCCAACTTCACCGGACTAGTTGCTAGACAGAGCCCTGCTCCACATAAAGACGGGTTGGTACCGGCCGAGCCGCCCAAGGAAGAACTGTTCGCACAGTACTTGGTGGCAAAGAGCCACCTCTGTTCGAACGGACCACTTGCCGAGCCGACGCGACAAGCATACGCCTACCTCAGGAAACAAGCAATATGCGAATTCCTCAATGAGAATTCGCGGGTCGCAATTGAAAACTCGCTTTGTGAGTTCGAATTCGAATCTGCAATCAAAGACCGAGCAACCGATGGATCATCAATTGCCAATACCCGCAACACACTCACCAAGACCTTTGATAACGCAAAGCTTGATCCGCAACTGCGAGCTGAAGCCGCTCATCTGCTTGCCCGCTCGTACTACAAGCTTTCTGATTACAATCTGGAGCAAGCGCGAAAGTGGTTCAAGACTTCAAAGACGATGCATTTGATGTCTTCTGACAGTTTATTCGCTGACCGCACACTAACCGACTGGGGAAACTTCGAAGCCCAAGTACTCAACCTTGACGCTGCGGAGACTTATCTCAACGACGCTCTCGTGCATAAGCAGAGAAAGGGCGACCTGCACGGCCTGGCAATCACCTACGGCTGCCTGGCCAACGTACATTCTCGCCGCGGCGATTTTGAAAAAGCACTGCAGTGCTTCCAAAAAGATCTGAAAATAGTACGGCAATTGGACATCAAGGGTGATATTCCCCACGTCAGCTATAAGATCGCAGATCTGTTAGTTAAGCGCGGGTTGCTCAACAATGAGTCTGATTCGCTGAAAGAAGCGTTGGCATTACTCTCGGAGTTCGAACAAATCGAGCCAATGGACTTCTTTGCTCTCAAGGCCCTATTCAAAGCGTACTTCGGACTATGGTGGCTAAATCCCGACGACATCGGCAGCCTCAATCGCGCCCGCTCGATGGAAGTAGCCTTGACGAAACTCACCAAAAACGACCAAAACCTTTACAAGAAAGCGATCCTGAACAGGATCTCTGGAAGAATCGCGGCCGCCGATCAAAGATGGCAGGACTCAGTTGACCTCTTCGAAGCATCAGCCCGATGTTTCTCCGGCGTCGAAGGACCAAAAGACCTGCCAATTCAGGCAACCTTAAGCCAAATAGAAGGACTCCGTTGGAGTATCCTCGCCCAAAATGCCGGATTGGCGCCTAAACTCGAAACACAATTGCTAACTCTTGAGCAACAATGCCGGGAAGTCAACTTGGACCTCACTAATTACCTCTTACTACTCACACCGAAGTATTTGAAGAAAACGGAAGACAAAATCCATGGGTTGAATGTAATTGCTAGACAGGCGGGAATACTCTTTGGTAGCGCTAACCCCGTTCTCCACCCACTAGACAGACTCATCTGGTTCTTGGAACTTTGATTTAAGGAGCATTCTCGCGTTTGACGGAGATAGGGCAACCATGTCGGTTCGATCTCGGGTTTCAAACTACTCAGTGGTGTAGGGTGCCGCCACTAATCCGGATTGGACGACCACTTCTACTTCGTTGAGACTAGCTTAGATTGACAATGTCGGCCTACCAGCGAGCCGATGGCGCGCAATCCTCTCAATTGGAATCGCGAGAACCCACTCGAGGATGAAGAACAATGGCAATACTAAGGCAATTGGCAGCAGTAGTCCATTTCTCAATCGGACCACAACAGGGGAAAGATAAGCCAAAGCATCGTGGTCGGCGCTGTCTGGAAGAAAATTGATCATAGAAAAAGTTTCGATGTACTGTTTGATATCATCCTGATCACTGAGTTGCAGTCGCCTATACACTGGGCTTTCAACTAGTTCTTTCCGAGTATTCAGTAAGTGCGTATCACTGCGCAGATTGAACATTTCGAGTGCCGGTGGAAGTAGTAGGAGGAGGAGCGCAAGAGTTAGCACCTCTGGGACTTGACGGAGGAAGTTGAGTTTTGCGGCATGGTAACCAAAGAAGGCATGTACTGCTTCTGGTTGTGCAGTAAAACGGAAAATGACGAAAATACGGAGCAATAGCGTCAAAACAAATAGCATCAGAAGAATGGGTACGAAGCCATCGACGACAGGATTCAATACTTTCTCTACTGGTGCGTTCTCGAGATGCGATTGTATAGCTCCAACCAAGAGGAAGCAAATGTAGAGATAAGCAGGAAGATAAAAATACTTCTTGTAGATGCCGACTTGTTGCGTCAACCGCTCCTTCTGAAAGCGAGCAAACAAATCTCCCTTTGAGTACCGTGCAAGCATAATCCTGGTCCTGACGAAATAGATGTCAGGTATGGTGAAAAAGAATGCGGCAAAAGCCAGAAATAGTGCGAATGCCAGGTTGATTCTGTCCAGTATTACTGCATTAGCAGCCGAAGTTAAGTCAACAAGATTAGTTATTTCTTCCATAGTGAATCCCGAATCACTCAAAGACAAAAGAGCGGCTCTTGGCGTTAGCGCTTTCAATGTTGCCAAGGTTGAGCAAACTACTAAAGCAAGTGCTGCAAGAGTGATGAGAATAAACTTGTTTCTCTTGTGCACTTTCTTGAGTTCCTGACGCTGGAATTCAGCGTACATGATGTCAGTGATCTTCTCTTGGGCAAATGATAGCAGTACCTCCCCACTCTTGCCCTCCCCGATTGAACGCTCTGAAACGATCCCATCCTCTAGCAGTCTCTTGTAAGGACCATTCAGATTTACATCAAAGATAATCTCATCCAGGGACTGGGTTTGTGTCTTGCTCGCCCGATCACCCTTTTTCCAAAGGAGTTTCTCGTTCTTTGTTGGAACTTTCTTGCTGGCTTGGTCTGATAGAAGCTCTTCAAGCGTTATTTCGGTCTTTCGTAACTCCCCTATCCGCTCGAGCAATCGGAAGAGAACCATCCTTTGTTCGTCCTCCTGCAAGGCTCTCTCCTGAGCGAACCGGCGACTTAATTTTCCCACAGATATCGATGGAACATCCTTATTATGAAAGACCTGAAGCAAGAGGCGCAACAAAAAAGGATTTCGAATCATGCTCTTGGTCGCTTCTGACAAAGAGCAATAGGCCGTATTAGGTGACATACCTGGCTTCTTAAGGCGTGAATCTTCGTAAATGTTTTCGGCTTCAATGTCCTCTAGTGGGCCGACGCAAAGACATGGAAAGTCTATCGGCGAGACGCATTCAACGGCGTGGTACAGATTTTGGTTTAGCTTCTCATTTAGGATTGCACGGCTTGGAAAGTCGGCTTTCCAGAGGTCACTGCGTGTGGTTATCAAGCACTTGAAGTATGGACGATACCCTTCAAGCGTGCCAATAAGGCTGTTCATCTCTCGCCATAAGAGAAAGCGGTTATCTCCCGTTTTTGTTTCGTTATACTCGTTCACCGCTTCAAATATGATTATGAATCGCCTTGCCAGATCGCCTTCATGTTCTGAGCGAAGCTGCTTTTTTATGGTTTCAAGGCAGTCGCTTAGCGTCAATTCGGGGCTGAACTTCAAACGTGATTCCATGATACGTCTGATGTCCGTATTCTCCAACTGGGAGGCCGGCATCAGGAAGACATAATTTCCGGCGTCTTGCTGTCGATGTTCGCACCAATGGCTCACCAAACTTGTCTTCCCGACACCTGGGTCACCCAGCAATATGCATGCTGGTTTGCTGGTCTCTGATTCGACCCATTCGTCAAGCTGATTTTCTATTGCTTCTCGCTTCAAGTAGATTTCGGGGATATACTTCAGGCTATCCTTGTAGTTAGAAAGGGTACGCTTGGTCAAGCGATCTACTTGTGCACCCACTAGGGCTGCTGTAACTATTTCTCCTGTTAAGGGGATGGACTTAGGCGTGCGTGCTGAAATCGACGCCATCAACTGTTCGAATTCGTGGCCAGCTCGGCGAATGAGCCTTTCTTTGTAAGGGTAGAGTAGATTTCTCCCTTTCATCTCGCGGAGGTACGCTTCTTCTGACGAGCCATCTTCGGAAATGAGCAGGAGAAGGGGAAACAGTTTGATATGCGTCTTGCTCGACGGATTCCATAGTACGATCGAGGCAAGTGCGTCATTCGGACAAGGCGGGCCGTCGCCAGCGAACTTGGGACCAATACTCACAAGGACTTGCTTGTCTTGATCCCATATTAGTGGAACAGTATCGAACACTAAACGCAGGTGTATGATGAATACACGATACAGCAGCAAATAGTCGGTGTAGGTCTCTGAGGCACTCTCTCTCATCACTTCGTGGTCATGTACATAGCGGTTACGCAGGTTTACTAAGGCCTCCGGATAGTCCAGGCGTTTTCCCCTTGGTTCTTCGTCGAACACCCGCACTCTAGGACGCTTGTCAGAAAGTAACAGGATATGAAGATTGTCGATAGCTTGCTTTGAAAGGACCTGCGGCTGCACGTTGTCGAAGTAACGCACGCTTCGCCTGATAAAAACATCCCACTTCCCCACTTGAGGTCGACTCATCATGTCTAACAAATCATCAACTACGTCGTAATCGGGCTCGGCTCCGGATGCCAAGTACTCACCACTTAGTATTAGCGCAAAGTACTGAAACGTCATGGGGATGAGAGACAGGCACAGCTCAGACAATCGGACTTCAGGCTCTGATTCATCCTCTACTCTTCGAAGTTCCCGTGCAAGCGGCGTCGGCAACCTAGGGACTAGCTCTTCGAAAAGCATCGCAATGTCGCCATCTATCTTGTACTTTGGGTCGAGTTCAATCATGGTTTTGTCACTACGTCATTTTCCGACGAGGGTTTTTGAATTGGAGCAAACTTATCCTGTGACGGAATTACCACACGCTACCAGCTTCACCTTCGTACTTCAGGATTGAAGCAGCTGTCCACCTTCCCTGCGGGCGCTAGCTATTGAGTCTTGCGATAGTGATGCAGGCGAAGTGGGTTAGCGACGATTCACTTTTCTCAATCTCTTCCATACTAATGCAAATATGGGCAAAGTTATCCGATTCTGGCCCAGAAGTCAACCTTTTGAGATGAGAAATGGATCGAGCCTTATTCCAGTTGCAGGTGCCTCGCCGCTCAGCGGCCCGGTCATTTACTATTATTTGTATCTATTTCCTCCAACACCTGGCTCGTGATTTCGCGAGTCTGGGCTGCTTGGGCGATTACTTTGAGTTCTTCGGCGAGCACCTTCTTTCCGTCCGGCTCAAGTGCCCGAGAAATCTCGTAATAATCGAGTATGTCTTCCAATTCGTCGTGGGTGTCGAATGGGAATTCTGGGTCTTGTTTGATGTATTCTACTAGTTGGTGGATTCTTATTTTTTGTTCGGTTTCCATTTTGGTTTGTTCCTCCCGGGGCTTCTTTCTTGAGGGCTCCGTGTTTGTTTTCGTTTTTGCTTGTGCTGGAACGAAAACAAACCGCGGGCCAGTTAGAACGATTGCTGTTTCTTGTTTGGATGGATTTTTCGAGAAGGGGCGGTACCCCATTTTGGGGGAAAGCTTTACTGAACAGTTTGCGATGGAGCGAATCTGTTAGTTAAAGCTTTAGCTCCTTCGAGAGAATAGTTTTGGCTGGCTTACTTGTGGCGGTAGTTGCTTGTCGTTTGGCGATAGCGCCGGAAGTTGCCGTACAGGTGGTTGTCGATCGCTTTCACGATGTGAGTTTGGTAGTCTTTGGCCATGTCTGTTGGCCGCAGTCCGATGAAGTTGTAGTTGTTTGCTGTGTAGACTCTCTGTTTTCTTTGTGCCATTTCGTTGTAGGTTTGGTTTCCGTTTACTCCCAAGTATTCGATGACTGTGTGGTATTCTGGTAAGTAGAAGTCAGGGTGCCAGATGTATCGCTTCTGTCCTTCCTTTAGGTAGATGTCTGGTTCGTATTGGAATGGAATTTTGAGCTGTCCGAGTAAGTTGGCTATTTGGCGTTCTCCTTGGCTTCGGTATGGCCGGTTGAGTTTGTTTTCCAGTGTCATGTTGCAAGTTTCTTCATGATTTCGACTTCGCCTCGTGTGAGTCGCAGTAGCTGTTTTTGGAGTTTTTTGAGTTTGTCGAGTAGGTTTTGTGATTCGTCTTGGAGCCTTTGTGCTTGTGCGAGGTAGGTTATTGCCTGTTTGGCGTTGTTGTGTCCGAGTTCGTTGAGCGCCAAGTTCAAGTTTCTTTGGAATTCTTGGTGGAATTGCTCTATGCGCTTTTCGATGAGTTGTATGGCTTTGTTGGCCACGATACTTTCGCGTTCTACTTGAATTGCTTCCTTTAGTAGTCGTTGGTTTTCTGGAGTGAGTTGATTGTATGTCTGCGATAGCTGCGTGAAGCCTTTAATGTCCCACTGTTCGAGCTTCTGATTGATAAGTTTGAGCTGGTTTAGTGATCGGCTTAATTCGGAGTCTTGGCGTTGGAGATCTGCGAGGACATCTCTGATGGCTGGTTTGGTTTCTGGTGTGATTCCCTTGGTTCTTAGAATGTCGATGATGGCTTTGAGGTCTCTCCCAATAAGTGATTCGGATTTTGCTGCTTGCTTCTCTTCCTTGGTAGATTGTTGAGCCAGGCCCTCCTTTTGAGTGAATTGTGCGGTGTCGGGCTTTGAAACAGCTTTTGGCGTTTCCTTTCCAGAAAGGTCGATTTCGGATAACACGTCTCTGCCAGCTGGGAGGTGGCTTTTGGCTTTCATGACGAGCATGACTATCAGTACTGGTATGGTTATGAGAATTGCAGCATCGACCCAGGCAGCGAATTGGTTGCTCTGCGCCCAAGCATACAGTTCTGGAAATGTTGCCCTAGTGAGAAAGTATGTAATGATAAATGCGGCGAGTCCCGAGGTGGCGGTGTTTCCTCCAATGTGCTTGATGAAGATGAAAACTGTTAACGCGACGAGGCTGAGTAGGATGACTGCCGCAAGTGGTGCCAGGTTTCCGAGTCTGAATCCGGTAGTGTAGGAAAAGACCGTCATGGCGATGCTGAGGATCATGGCTATCCCAATGCTTATGCTCTTGCCTTCCCTGCCTGGAAACTTCCTGGTAAGCACGAATCGAGAAAGACCTGTAAAGATGACCAGGTAGACAACGAAGTCGATAAACGTGCTGTATTGTTGATAGGTCGATGCGATGTCTAAGTCTCGGAATGGTTGAAGTATGGTTTCGAGCGGGTTTGCGATGGGTTGTTCACCTCGGAGTTTTTTATTGCAGAGCTTCAAATAGTCTGTTGATGCAGTTTATTTTGGTTTCTTCGGGCATGGTGAGCGTGATGCGTTTGCTTTTTTTCTTGAGAGTTTTGAGCCAGCCGGTGTCGGCATAGATCAATCCCATGTCACTGAAATAGATGAGGAAGTTTCTGACCATTCTGTCGGTCAGTGGAGCATATTTGTATTGGTGGCAGTAATGGGAGTAGTCTTTGTAGATGTCGTCAGAAGGAATGATCCGTTTAGGATTCAAAAGAATAGACAGAAAGAGGATCTTTTGATGCGTTGGCAGGGCGCCAACTATTCCAGTGTAGGCTTCACTTTCTCCCCGCTCTTGCGCCTCTTCAAAGATTGATAATGGAATGTTGGGAAGCCTTTTCTCGATAGCGACGAGAGCACAATAGTACAACAGCTTGAGTGCTTCTCGTGCGTCTCCCCTTTTTGTCGTCTCCGCTGCTGCGATCTTTTCAAGCAAACCTTCGCCGATGACTCCCGCCTTGAAACAATAGTCAATTCTGTCCTGCATGATCTTAAGCAAGTCGTTGGCGTTGTAAGGTGTGAAGATGATCTTATTTCGACCAAAGCTGCTAGTGACTCTCGGTTTGATGTAGTTGGAAACATTTACGTCATTGGAAATAATGATGGTCGTAACCCTGCTGGAAACAAAGTCGTTAATGCGGCTTAGCAGATAGAGGATGTCGTCACCGGACTGCTTCAACGTGTGGTCGATTTCGTCCAAGACGATCAACAAATTCATCTTCTCCCTGCTTAAGTATTCTTTGAATTCGTCTATCAGCTTGGCGCGGTTCCAGCCGACTCGAGGAATCTTCCGTTCAGGATTCAGTATCTTGAGAGTGCTGGACAGGATGGTCGCGTCGGTTTTGTTTTCCTCGCAGTTGATATAGACCGTCTTGAGACTGACGCCCCTTTGTTCTGCTTCAGTTTCCAGTTTGCAGATGATGTCGAGGGTCAACGCAGTCTTGCCAGTGCCGGGAAACCCGTAAATGAATAGGTTGGTGGCTGCCTGGTTTTGAAGAATCGGGCTCAGTTGGATGACGAGGTCGTTGTGCTGCTTTTCACGATGAATGAACTTGCCGGATGGCGGCTTCATTTGAAACAAAGCCTGCTGGTTAACAAGAAGCCCGTTTTCCGCTGTATCCTTAAACTCCAAAAGGGAAATGACGATCACCGCAAAGAGCTGAGTGGTTCTGCTTTATATAGCTTTCCATTTCGGGCAAGAGTTCCAATCTTGCGCACGATCTCGCTCAATGACGAGACCGGAGCATGAGCGGTTTTGGAAATCTCTCAGCATGTTCATACGACAGAGTCCGCTGGCAAAAGCAAATGCGCTCTCTATTTATTCTGCTCTAGAGCAGCACTACAGACGTTAACCATTCGCTCTTGGCTAATCTCCTCGTTTGACTCTATCTCGAAGATCTGCCCTACGTATCTTGCTAGCAATCCTCTGGAGCTGCAGAATGCGGGCTGCTGGGTCTGCGAGGTCACTCGTGGCGATCTCAACAACGTCGATGCCCATGGCCTCCAACTGACTCCGAATTATTACATCGGCACGCTGCCGTTCAACGTTACCGTGCACATTTTTTGAAAGACCGTCTAAGTATACGGCCACCCTGATGTCAGATATCATGTCCTCATAGTACAGATCTGGGGTTGTGCTCTGAAATGGAGGTGGATTCAGTGCCAGAGAATGCTGCGCCACGAAGGTCGGGAAACCGTTCTCCTGAAGCAGCTTTTCCAAAGAAAGTTCTTTGACATTCGTAGCCTGCGCTGTCCTTGGAGCTGACGGCCCGGCTATCGGGGATATCGTCATCTCGTATTTTGGCAGAGAGTTCCATGCTTCCATGAGATCGGCGGCGGTCCTTCTGTTGAGTGTGATATGATGGAAAAGATTACGGTAAGTCTTCATACACTTGTAACAAGACTGCTCGCAAACGCATCCATTCAACACCTTTATCGCATGCTCGCATACTTTTTGCCATGAGTTGATGATCTGTTGTAACAAACCTGATCCACCAGACATCGGGTCATAGACGAACAAAATGACGCCACCAGTCTGCTTTGGTATCACGATGAAGTGGAGGTCGTCTCGGCTGATCTCTACCACCTGTGTGGAGCCAATAATGATTGCTTCGGCAAGATTCACGGCATTGGCTGAATTCTCGACATTATCAAAGAGGAGGCCATCGACAACCGTATCTGCCGCGATAGCTGTGCGTTCAGGTGGCTTGCCACACTTATCTTTGTGGACCGATTCAAAGTGCTCTTGTTCGGCTTGCGACATATAGGGCGACCGGGTGCCACCACAAACTGTACAGATTGGAAAACCCAACTCTGAATCCTTGACCTTATCAGCAGGTCCAATGTTCAACAAACGGAGTTCCTGTCCGAATCGTAGCTGAACATGCTTGTCCTTAAGTGAATAGAGACTGCCTCCGCGATGGCGGTCTTTGAGATAGCCCAGAACCGTCACTGGCAATTGGAATCGGTTTTGCTCCTCATCACTGATCCTTCCCATATGTGTGATTTCTGCGTCGCAAATGAGGAATCCGCGAATGCGAAGCAACTGGGAATCGCTGTACTGCAATTTCTGAGAAGCCTTTTCTGAAAGATCGACAATGACCCCATTTGCGACATCAATCAAATAAGGTGTCGGCTCTGTCCTATTCTCGCCGATTGGCAGGTGGTAGTATGCCAGGCGATACTTTCCAGAATTGGCATAAATTGCGTTACCCGGCACGAACTCTCGAATTGCAATTGAGGGCGGTCTCGATAGCTCGAAATCCGGACGTCCTTCCAACTCGCTGAATGCGCGACTCGCGAAGGCTTTGACGGTGCCCTCTAACACTTCATATCCCGGCAAGAAACCCTCTCTCGCAAGGACGTTGAGGGAATACGTTTCCATCGTATTCTGCGCCAGTTTCTTCAGGAAGCGGCGGCACCTATCCAACACCCGTTCTTCATCTACTTCAAGCAAGCCACGATTCTGTTTCGCAGTGAGCCGTTCCTGCATTTCCTTGGCCCACATCATTCGCCTATGCAACTGCACCAAGGTTTCCTGCAATCGGTCCGGCATCTGCTTCAGTAGGGCAGTCATTGATCCTTCGGTAACAACATCTGTGTCCTCGGTTGGCCACCATTTCGCAAAAATCGACTTGATCGAGGACCGAAGTGACTCTTCATGCTGGTCAATGGCTCTTTGTAGAACCGATACTTCAGGAACTGCGATTCTATAATTTCTGTGCTCGTCAAACAAGTACGAGACGATAAACTCCGGAAATACGGTCGCAACCAATTCCCTGAGAGTAGCGATTTCAGAGCTTGACAGGCCACTTTCCTCTGGACTTATGCGGGTCAGACGGATGATTGCTGACAATACCGCTGAATGAACATGCTTTCTCAGCATCACTTCGTTGCGAAGATTGAAACGCGGTGCCTGAATCGCGCCGGCCAACATGAGAAGAGGATCTTCAAAGAAGTAGTTGTCATGTTGACTGCGTCGTGAGTAGGTGTAAACGACAGCCATGCGATATCGTCTGCCGGCACGTCCGGCTCTCTGCCAATAGTTAGATGCCGTAGGTGGTACATTGCGCATAAGGATCATGTCGAGATCTCCGATGTCGACACCTAGTTCAAGGGTCGGGGTACAGATCAGGCAGTTGTACCTGCCGTCCGTCTTCTTAAATTCCTCTTCGAGTTTTTCCCTGGCCTTTCCCGGCACTTGGGCAGAATGTTCGTGCGCCGCGACCATGGAAAAAGGCAGATTCAGAATCTGCAGATCATAGTTGTCCTCTGGGAGTTGCTCAGGCCTAACTGTCCCCGTACAATTGTATGCCGAGCAAGCCCCATTTGGCGTTTGCCTGGCATGTATGCGTTTGCACGTCGCGCAGCGGAATCGCCCACTCTTCAAAACCACCGCCATTTGCTGCGCTGAGACTTGGTATGCTCCAGCAGTGCCGGGCAGCTGCCCACCCTTATTTCCCTTCAATTCGACCGGCGAGAGGACGCCTGTTTTATTTGTAACAAAGTCCCAAAGCGACGTCAGAAACTGAGGCCGGATTTCCTGAGGAATTCCCCATTTCCCGACAAACTGTTGAGTCGTCGTCTTACCACTTGATGAAGCAAACTCGGCGAGCCAGCTCTTGCTGTCCGCCGGATCGATATGCTCTTTGATACCCTTTGGGCCAAGCGGTTTTCCACCAGGACCGGTGATGAGGTGCAGATAGCCGCGCTGAATTTCCTCATCCCCTTCATGCCAATATCGGCTAAAGATTGGCGCCTTCTCGTCGTAAAACATCCGAGTGCGTCGATACACATCGAGCAGTGCCGACACAGCATCAGCCAATTCCGCCGGCTCCATCTTGAGTTTTTTACTCCACTCGGTAATCCATGCATGGTCAGCCGACACATCCTTGTATATGATCTTGACCAGTCCCCAGGTCTCCAGGCAGTCGATCTTCTTGAAGTTTGACCCAAATTCGAGCATCAACGCAATGCGAAGGAAGTACTTCAACTCGTTATCGGCTGTCCTGCCGTACGACTCTTTTGCGCGACCGACGAACACCTCAGGAGCCAATACCTGTGCCAGGTTGTGGTCTAACTTGAGCAGTTTGAAGAGATGCTCTACGATGTCACTAATGCTCGATGGCTCTATCTGTTGGCGCAAGTACTCATATATGAGGTGGCGCAGGCGATATCTACGGGCGTGATCCTGCATCCAACCGGCCTGAAATGCGGCATCCTGACGATTATCAGTGAATACTATTAGCTTCTGACGCGCTCCTCTGACGGCATTGATCATGTTCTGTGCAAGTATGTGAACATCGGCCACTGTGATAGCGCGAAGTGGCTTGATCGGTTCTATGAACCGGCCGGCGAATCCCCTTCCACGTTGTCCGCAGCTTTCGCATGAGCCAAGACCTTGCGAATCATTCAATGGAATGAAGTAGACTGGAACCAGCGCACCTTTGCGTTTGCACTTTGGGTAGGAACAAGACCCTTCATGCTGATGTAATGTGCCGCACCAGCGACAAAAGAAGAGTTCATTCTTCTCGAAATCCTCGATGTCCCCTTCGTCGTCAATGCCCACCAAGTGGTTTGTGAAGACTACTCGGTATCCCAATTCTTTCTCCACCGGTTCCCAGATGACATTGTCACCCTCGGCGTCGCCGCCAGCTGGCTTCTTTCGGTCGATGCGGAAATTGCGATAATAACCTTCAAAATAGTGTTGCCCGCAGGTTCTACACACCAAGACGGGCGGACACGCCTTCGCATCCACGCCATACTTCTCAATCGCCTGTGTGAGCGACATGCTCAGCATCACTCGTTGGGGATCAGCACCATCCTTGCCACCGAACGAAATAACAGCTCCTTCCAGGCCCCTTAGAAAGTAGTGTAGTTTGGGTCGAAGCAGGGGGTTACCGTTCTTCTCGGCCGCTGCAGCTAAGACGAGGTAGCACAGCAACTCGCTGCGAAGCGCGCTGCTAGGGATCAGTGTACCCCGCCCGAGCGCTGTACAAATGCGCTGGACCGCTTCATCGAGCGCGTTGGCTTTCTCCATCTGATGAAACAACTGGTAGATGTAATCATTTGACTTGAGCTGATCGTAGAGGAGTTCGGACCAATTGTCAGATTGCTGGATCTGCTTACCAGTGAGCTGCCCGTAAGTCCTGGCTATACCCGCTGAATCACCATCATCGAGGGACTTGAGAATATCATCTAACAGTGCGACAGTATCGACGCCTGGTTGTGGTGGCACATAGCGGCTGCTTGGGAACTGCTCCTTCTCGAATTCTTCCTTCACCAACGCGATCTTTTCAGGATTCACTCCGAAGAACCGCTGTGCAAATCGTCTTCCAGCTTCTTCGCCAAGTTCGGGGTCGGTGATCGTTGCTGACGTACCGATGCAGATAACTTCATCGGCGTCTTTGCCGCAGAAGGCTTTGATTCGTCGGATCAGGCAGGCGACTTCTGCGCCGCTTGCGCCCGAATAGGTGTGAGCCTCATCGAAGACGATGAATTTCAGCGGCGCGTTGATGAACATCCCCAAGTCTTTGCCGCGAGTGATCAAGTATTCAAGCTGGTTCACATTGGTCAGCAGAATTCGCGGCGGGTGTGCCGTCATTTGCTGTTCGGTGAGACGCTCTTCAGACGGGGAGATCACAACATTCAGATGCGCCTTGTACTTCTGCGCGTACTTCGGAATGTCTGCCTTGCCTTCGCCCGGCTTCATGCGAACAACGTCACCCCCAACTTCTCCTTCATTGGCGGGCGTCGTACCAGTGTACATACCAAAGCTGATTTGCGAGCCTGCCAGCATCTTCCGCAGGCGGTTGAGTTGGTCATAAGCGAGCGCATTCATGGGGTATACCAGAATGGCGACCAGCCCTTCCGGTGCTCCGGAATCCCGCAGCTCAAGGCAGTGGTTCAGTATGGGGTACAGAAACGCTTCGGTTTTTCCCGAACCGGTTCCGGTTGTGATCAAGCAATGGTTCCCGTTAGAAACCTCGTCAAACGCACGGTCCTGGTGCGCGAATAGTCCGGGATATTCGGTCAATCCCGGCAAGGCGCGATGTACCTGACCAGCTTTCGCCATGTCGTTGAGGTTGCGGCCTAAGCGATATGAGCGGCTGAGTGATACATACGGCCCCTTGATCAGCGGCGATCCGAGCTTTGTCCGCAGCATGGCCCTTGCTTGCTCGCCAAGGTCTGGGTCGCTGAGCGGGAAAGCCGTAAGCTGATAGTTGATGAACTGCTCATTGACCTGTTGAGCAAATCGTACCGGATTGATGTAGTCAGACGCCATTACATATCCCCTGTTAGATACCGCCCATTATTCCTGAGGCACCATAGGTTCTAATGATGCCGTCGATTCTCTCATTCAATTTCTGATAGTCTGAAAAATCCACGTCCCAATCACCGAGAAGAGGCCAGCCCTTTC
Source organism: uncultured Ignavibacteria bacterium (assembly GCA_964370935.1). Classification (GTDB taxonomy): domain Bacteria; phylum Zixibacteria; class MSB-5A5; order CAIYYT01; family CAIYYT01; genus JADJGC01. The sequence continues at coordinate 46,096 of CAYJKI010000013.1, forward strand.
TCCATGTTGAGTTCCGCTTTAGCCGAATCCTATCCAATGTCTCTGCCGCCTGTAACTTCTCTCTGCATTTACGTGCCCAGGCTATCACCGCCTCCGCATCATCTGATTTCTGCTCGAGCCTGAGGCAGAATCTGTCGTCGTTGAACTCGAAATACCACTTCACACCAGGAAGTCCTGGAATCTCTCGCCAACTTTCGGGGCCTTCTACTAGATTCATAACTGCGTTGTAGCCGCCGTCATATATGCTCCACTTGGCCAAACAGTCCGTGACTTTCAGATAGTCCCGAAATCCAGCGTAAACATAATACATTAGATGCTTGTAACTCCGAAAACCGTATTGCCAGAAGCACTCTCTTTGCTCTTTGTTTAGTCTATGGACTTCAGGTGCCAGTTTTCTACGTGCGATTTCGATTGCGAGTGCCTGCATCCAGTTCTTAAAGTACTCAAAACCCTGTTCATAATAGGGCATCCAGCGTTGAAGCAGGCCATCTGGTCCGAGCATCCTGAACTGTCCCCAATTGTGGTCTTGCACCGAACCGCTTCCAAGGCAGAACACCAGACCCTGCAGGTATCCTTCATGTTTGGATAGATGCACGCTCATCTCCGGAAACTGCTTTTCGCCCGATGGCCCCGAATCTGCCTTGAGCTCAATCGGCAGCAAGTATCGATCGCCAGCTCCTGATTCCTTGCACAGTCTGACCTGTAGATCGACCTTATGAGTGTCAATCCTCCGTTCGTATTCGCAGTCAGCGTACTTAAGTTCTTCAAAATCCAGAGAACGAGCGGAATCTGACACGAGAGCCTGAATCAATTCTATCGCAAGTGGATTGCGGTGTGTCGACAGAATCCAAGAGAGATACCCCTTGTGAGTCGACTCGCGGCCATAGCCTGCGATGTTAACCGGATTCTGCTGTAAACACGCCTCGCGTAGAGCTTCCAGTGTCTCGGGAACTTGAATAATAGTCGATTCCTCCTTTTTACGAAGATAGTGCGTCAGTCGGCATTACGATACCATTCAAATTCACGGTGCGAGATGAGATCATGCCTGTATAGACCAGACAGAAATTCACTGATATGTTGTACTGCACTCCCGCGATCGGAAAGATAAATGTTCCAACTGTATATTATCGAACTCTGATTATCGTCAATCACTTGATTGGCGTGCCCTTGGTCTGTTAGGCTTATGGCACACTGTCGAATTGCACTACTGTACTTTGCCGACCAATTTATAGCTTGACTGTCTTCGGGATTGTCAAAATGAATTCTGAATTTCAATCTACTAACCTCAACAGATAGGCTCCATGTCGCTTTCGGAGCATCTGCAACAATGCGCCGCATGATCGGTGACAAATACAATCGTAGGCTTGGTCCATGGCTATCCCAAGAATCCACAAAGTAAAAACTAAAACTCAGCGCCGGATCCTTCGCTTCTCTGATATCAAAGGATCGAACTTCCGCGAAGAACTTGAGTAAGTAAAAGGCAAAGTGCTCCCAACTGCGATAGCCAAATCTCCGCGCAATTTGACCATCGTAGGCATCACCGAGAAGCTTGTTTGCTTGCTCCACCAATTCCAGACGCGCTACTTCCGCAGCCAGAGCCGTTACCCACTTTGTCACGAAGCCCGGGGTCTTCGATCGCAGTGCGGTAGACGGGTCGGACATTTCCAATTGCATTCCCCCGAGGCAACTTTCATGAAGTATGCGAAAGAGATCAGTTGAATTCAAACATGAGAATGCCAGATTAGGCGAATGCGGGAGGTAACCAAATCCGGTCGAAACATAAATTGCTCCAAGAAATCCGCTGCCGTCGGCTTCGATGACTTTGCGGAGCTGCGACAGATTGGAGTAATCGGAAGCAAGTGTATCCACGAATATCAGTATTACTAGTTTCTTGGTGAGTTCAACATAACCTCTTAAGTTTACGGTTAACACCAGATCGACTGTTATCTCCTCGATTTCGACACTTGACTCGCAAATACTTGAAGCAACTCGCAAACGCGAGCCGACACCGTCCCAGCTTTCCCAGCGTATCTCACTTCTTAGCGATTCCACATTGCGAAAGATGTGTTCGACAATTCGGCAGGCCAGAGGATTTTCGCTACTATCGAGAAACTTCCGCAAATACTCGCGGTGCACTCCGATGCTTGCATAGTCCTCTGGAAGAAGGGCTTTTGAGCTTGCCTCGTAGGCGGCAAGTTCGTCCAGACTTTGAGGCACACCGATCACAGCTATTCTTTTGCCTCCGCACTAGGACGCCAGCCAGCTTTGATAAGGTCGGCTAGTACGATATAGGAGACATACGGCGCGCCATGGCGCATGGCGGCGGCGAATTTATATTCTGCAACCAGTTGGTCGAAGATCGGCTTTAATTCGTCCGGCAAACTGTTGCGCGCTTCTTCGTGCTTTGGCGTTCTGGTCTCACTCATATCAATTTCCCTTGTTTGGCTTCCGAAGACTTTGGCGCAGTCGCTGTGTCACCACTCTTCTTGTCTTCCTTTAGTTCAAGCATGAAATTCTTAAAGCCTTCTTCACCAAGAATATTGTGGGCATGCGTCTCGCACTCCTCCCAGCTCTGCTTGATTTCTTCGGCTGTGGCGTTGGGTTTCTGCCAGTTCAGATAGCGCGGGCCGAGGCGGTCGGCAATTTGCTTGGGGAACTGCCAGTCTTCTGCTAAGAACTTGTCGATTCCAACCTCTCTGAGACGCCCAAACGCCAATAGTGTCAAAGTGGTCTGACGGAGCTCAGACGACTTGTCTTGATCAACTCTCCAGAATCCTTTTGGATCAGAATGATCGTTGCGAAGGATCCACTCCAAGTCATCAAATTCTAGACCGTAGAGTTCTGCCACAATCGAATCGAGGGTGCACCTAAGTCGGGTGCGTTCGTGAGGCGTCAAGGCCATCAAAGATTTCAGATGCCTATTCTTTAAGTCAACTGTTCGCTGCAAAAGCAGCCATTCAGGAGCAAAGAGCTGATGGCATAGAGACAGTGATGCCACTCTTAGAAGGAGCGCCTTTGCCTCTGAGAACTTAGCAGGAGAAGGAACAGCCGTTTCATCCAGTACGAAGAAGCTGAGATTGAGCCCTCCGAGACGCACTCGGACGAGAAAGTCATACACAAATGAATTCAGAATTGCGGTGATGAAGAGGCTTTGCTCAAGGCCTGGCACTCTGAGTGGATTAAGGGAATGGTTGCACGGCCAGTCTTTGGCAAAGGAACATATCGCCGTCCTCGAATTCGTCGCACTTGAGATGTTCATGAGGGGGACTTTGTAGCCCTGAACCGGAGGCCGGCCTTCTTCCTTATCGCCTTGTGAGATTTCACAGTGTTCAATCGGCATTAGGTACTGGGGCTCGATTGTCTTCCCAGACCAATCAATATCTCGCCATTGCGCGGAGCGTCCCTTGCCGCTCACCCAGCCCTTCTCACAAAAGTCGAATTGCCCAATCATCCGCCCTTCGTACAACGGCAACGCAATGTCCCCATCCGGCCCGATCCACTGCCCATACGCATCCGGCTTGTATCCCCGCTCTTCCCACCACGGCCGCGGCTTGAACAGATGCGAGTCATTTGTCATGTGAAATTCAGTAGAGTACTTGATCTTCCAGCCGTCTTCCGACTGATCGCCTAAGAGCACCGAGTTAGCATAAATCTTTTCCACTATCTCGATATCTCGCTTCGACCGCAGTTCCAACAGTGCCTTGCTCTTCGGGCTGAAGATCGTTACGCGAGATTTCTCATACGGCGTCGACAGCTCCTCGGCTCTGTCTTCCCAGTCCTTCAGATCGTGGCGCATGAAAGCTGTGTTAATGGCTTTGGTCCCACCGCTTTTCTGGACGATGATCGGGCAGAACTTGAATCGCGTATCGATGTCGAAGATCTTTTTCCGATTCTCGAAACCAAAAAGCCACTCCCATTGCGAATTGTCGATGAAGAGATCGCGCAGCGACTTCGTACCCCCATCGGTGTAGATCCCAGACGGTGTGATCATTCCCAGGCGACCCTGAGGCTTTAACAACGCGTAGGAAACTTCAGTGAACATCTTATAGAGATTAATGTCTGCAGAACCCTGATGCAGGAATGGATGCTGTCGGCTGACATAGGACAATCGTTTTGCACGAGTGTTTCGCCAACTGTCATGTAATCCGTTGCTTTCGCGGCCGCTGCTGGACAGCCTGACTCGTGTTTTGTCGTCGACATTGGTATAGTCGCCAAACGGATGTGCTACGGACCGATTCCAATGGCTCATCGATTTGAAATAGGCGCAATACTCTGTCCACTCACGCCCAACTTCGGGGCTGGCAGCTATCAGCGACTCTTGATGTTGCAACGCCTCCTGCTTGCCGTAGGTCCGATAGATCGGATCGTAATTCGAAAAGAACTCCTTGGAGTTGGGCTTGCTTATCTCCCAAGGAGGGTTGCCAAGAACAGCATCGAACCCAGAGTCATTAGTGCCAAACACATCTGGAAACTCTAGTTCCCAGTGGAAGAAGCGATACTTTTCTGCGAGGGCATTGACAATTGCTCGAGTAGCCATCCCTGGATGTGAAAATTCTGACGGGCCAGGCAAAACTTCCTCGAACCGATCTGTCGGCCAAAACCACAGCGAGCACCAGCCGTCGAATGCCTCTTTGAGTTTGCAGAACTCATCATTTGCCAAGAAACTCTTTCTATATTCTTGTTCACGCTTAGCCGGATCGGCGACCGGCATCTCATGAATCTTCTCCAGAATTGCCATTGACTGATCATGCACATTCTCAGGAGCGATAGTTTGGTCATGAAAGCCAAATGCCATGACACCGGCACGCCTAAGAAGGAGCGACTTCATTTGTTCGAGGACTAAGCCGAAACCTGGACGGCGGTTGTTAGCTCCACGCACTCCTTTAAGGTAATCGGTGATCTTCGCTGAGGCTTCATCGTTGCCACCCTCGCGCAGCCACGCCGCCAAGGGATAGTCCTGGAATCGATCAAACCAACAACCCACGAGCGAATTTCCGACTTTGATTTTGTGATCCAAAAACCCGAACGGCAGTTCCGGATCCATGGTCTCGATCCAGAGTGACAGGCGCGCAAGTTCAACAGCCATCGGATTCAGATCAACGCCATAGATGCACCTTTCGACCACATGCCGCCGTAGCCGGCTGCGAACCATGTCTTCAAACCGTTCGTCATCAGGCGGGATGGGCAAGAGGTCTTCAGCTGCTGCACCGGCAGACCGAGTTCCATAGGGAAGAGTCAGAACTTGCTTGCTCTCGATGTCGTCGATCTTACGATGATATATCAGCGATCTATAAAGCGCATCAGTGATGTAGTGTAACGCTGCGACAAGAAACGACGCCGAACCGCAGGCAGGGTCACAGACTTTGATTGCCAATATCTGCTCCGGCGTTTTCGGAATCTCTTTACCATCGACTTTGTCATAGAGAAGGGGGAAAAGCGTACGACGCGCAGTCGGCACTGCCAGCCCCGGCTTGGTATAGAATGTGCCAGTTCCTTTGCGGGTACCTCCCCAGCGAGCAAGATAGAATTCGTCTTTGTCGAGAACTTTGATAATCAGGTTTTGTGCCACTCTGTCGAGTCGTTTCTGGTAATAGTAATCATCCTCGGTCTTTTTCTTCTTCACCAGACCGGCGGCTCTGACTGCCCGCTTTGCCCATTCGATTGCTTTGGAGCGGCGACGATCGTTCTCGTCGATGAAGACTTCTTCTACCTCGGTTTCCTCTTCGCTGACCCCTTCTTCTGAAGCAGACACTTCCTCTTCCGGTTCGTTTTCACCCTCGTCCGCCTCTTCGTCAGCGGATACAGGTCCTTTGGCTTTCTCTTTGCTCAACTTCTCGATCAGGTCTTTCAGCTCTTTGTCTGATTTGCTTTCGAGGAGATTGAGCGGGAGGATCGGTTCCTGACCAAGATTGAGAATGACCAACGGTTCATCTGCCGAGCGGAGCTCAAAATCAAGCAGACCCTCATACATCATGCCAATAAACTCAGTTTTCAAGTCAGAGAAGTCGACCGGTCCGGCGACCATGGTACTTGTCCGTCCTTGCCTGATCTTCACCCGACCGATCTTAAGTCGCTCCAGGATCGCGTAAACGATACTATCGGGAATCCTGAACTTTTCACTCTCAAAGACCGAGAGGACGCGCAACAAGACATCAGAACTCTGCGGATCACCGCGCCGGAATAGCAGTCCCCCGTATGGCGGGATAATGAGGTCAGGGTGACCGTAACCGTCATGCACGAGATTGAAAAGCGCAAGCAGACGCGGCCAGGCATAATGCCGATCCTCGAGGCCAGTGTGCCCCTCGTTGTAGAGGGCGAGCCGAAGCTGCTCAAACAGCCCCTCAACACCGTAGCTCTGGTCGTAGACAAGCTGCGAGCGTGAGAGCAGTCCGCGTGCCTCTGCAAACAGCACTACTACAATTCGCATGATGATGCGTGTGGCGGCTTGATAGGCAGCCTCTCTGACCTGGCGGTCTGTGGCTTTTTGATTGGACGGGCCATTGCAAGCTGCGTCAAGAAGATCTGGCGTTTGAATCTTGGCAATGTTAAGGCGGTCAATCAGTAGTTCGACTGATGAACGTATCTGTTGTCCCATCACCGAGGCAAGCTCTGCCTGCTTGGAGCGTGACACCTCGACTGCTTCGAGCAGCGGGAAACTCCAGTTATTGCGGCTTTCGGTGCCGTACTTTCCAAGCAGGGTAAAGAAGCCATACAGTTGGCGGCGAAGCTCTTCTTCTTCAAACCACGACCGAATATCCCACTCAGCCCATGCCTCGTGATCGGCACCGGCGTAACAAAGTCGGAACTGAATGCCGTTTGTGAGCAATCCCAATTTGATCTTCGCGCCCCGCAAGTACTCAAGCAATTTGCCATAGTTTGTCCGGCCGCGACCGACGCCAAGTGGACGGTAGCCATCATTGGTTCTAACCGGTGTCTCGATCATGATCGCCAGAAGTGGTGTCGAGTGATCCGCATCGCCGAAGAGAATCCGATGCGATCGCAGCCGGTCTCCCGTAATGGCATTGACCACGAGTGAATCCGGGATTTTTGTTGTCTTGGCAAACTGTTCAGGTTTGTAATAGAGAAAGTTTTCCAATACGGCATCGCACCAACGATGCAAGGGGTCAGTGCCGCCGGTAGACTGTTGTTTTCGGTTCAACCAGGTGTCAAAGGTATTGTAGGCATTGCGAAGAATCGACAAGTGGACGCTATTCGGGATCTGAAGCTCACCAAAGAACTCCTTGAGAACAGGTCCCGAAATCAGAGCGCCTTGATGACGGAGGTCATTCCACCAAGAGGTCTTGTCGATTTGCGTATTCGCCATCTTTATGCCCCTTCGCCAACTATGAACTCAACGGCTATTGGCCAGAATTCCAAGTTGCCCAGGGAGAAGCGGCCCGGAATGATCTGCTCGATCATTCTCTGTTGTTCATCGACTAACAGCTGCCGGAGCTGCTGATTCTCGGAATGAAAGATTTCCCACTCAAGCTCCTTGACGGCATGTTCTTTGCCGATTTCCTCTCGCACAAACAGCTCCTGCTGCGAAAGCTTGGCCATCTGTTTCTCGAACTCCCGTTTCTGTTTCTTCAGCCAATCTGCATCTCGCTTGTCGATATCGCGAATTCGAGTCTCGTAGTCCTTCTTGGTCTCGCGGAGTTCTTCCTTTTGTCGAGATTCAAACCGCTTAGTCATTTCCTGCACCCATGACAGCTTCTGCTGCTTCAGGATCGACTTCACTTCATCCTCGACCTCGACCCACTTGGTCTTGACCCGCTGTGCAATTGCCGGGAGCGAGTCATGCGAAACAGCTACTCGCGGTAGTCCTTCCAGCGTAACCCAGGTGTCCGAACCAATCAGAGTTGGACCATTACCAGTCAATGACAGTGGAAAGTGCAGGAGTTCTTGATGAGATGTCTCGCGCAGATTGTTGGTAACCTCCAGAAGGCAGTGCAGGAGAGCGACTGTATTGAGTTCCTTTGGAAGTGGGGCCGACGTTATCGTCCACCTCGAAATTGTGTTGCCGTCAATCCCGGACGCATTACCAGAATCCCAGAGTTTCCTCTGCAGTGTGGAGATGGCACGGCGCATCAATGGATGGCCCAAGCGTATCAGAACGGAGTCTTTTCTGGTTCGAAACACCTGCCGGCCATTTTCGATGGTCTCAAAAAAGGCTGGATCGAACACAAGCTTAGGCAGTGCACTTTGTAGGGCACCACGCTGGATTGCTAGGGAACGCTCAACCAGAGTCGCCCACGATGGCGGAACCTTTTCGATCCGGTACACCTGATCGTCTTCAAGTTGCCTGAGAACCCCGCCCTCCATCTGTATGGCGTGACCAAGCAGTTGAGCCATGCGGTGAGGAAATAGGCCAAGCGATTTCTCTGTGTTCTTCAGCCGCTGAATGGCTTGCTCATATTCCTCTTCTGAACCTGTATCTGAATGGCCTGTATCGGCGGAATCCTGTTTGTCAACCTTTCCCTTTTCCAGCCGTTCATCAAGGGTCTTGGTATCAAGCTCTCGCCTCGTGAAGTGCTCAATGACACTCTGGTCAATGACTTGTCCCAAGCTACCGAGATCCTCTCTGGCCTGATTGACTTTCTTGATTACGTGCGAAAGAAGCTTTAGATCGGCGTCTTCATCGGAGGCGAAGTGGTAGACAGTAACATCGCGAGCTTGACCGTGCCGGTCGACTCGTCCGTTGCGCTGTTCCAGCCGCATCGGATTCCAGGGAATTTCGAAATGCAATACATAGCGGCAGCTCGTCTGGAGGTTGAGACCTTCGGCTGCTGTATCCGTGGCGATGAGAATCCGGACCGGGCTCAAGGGATCATTGAAAGCGTCCTTGATTCTGGTTCGTTGCGCACGATCCATACCGCCATACATAAAATCGACCTGGGGATACTTGAATCCTTCGACTTCTAACATCTTCTCCAGATAGTTCAGCGTGTCCTTGTATTCGGTGAAGATTATCAGACGCTCCGTATCCAAGAACTTGTTTCCGGTCATCAGATGTGACTTAATCCAACCCACCAGGCTCCCAACCTTCAGATCCTGTCTGTGGCCCTTTATGATTAGCTCTTCGGACTGCACAATTTCAGCAGACCAGCCAATGGCGTTCAGCGATGCGCTGATTTCCTCAACGTTCTTGCTGAATTCCTTTGAGAAACGTGTGAGCCAAGAACCTGCTTGCCTCGCAGCATCCTCCTCGCGCTGAACCTTTACTTCATCGTCCCCCTGTTCAGTTTCTGCTTTGCGGATCGAGTTTTCGGTTTCCTCAATTTCTCCGTCTTGAAGCTGGAGCCCTTCAACATGACGCCACCACGTCCGGGCAAATGAGTATGTGGACGACAGGAGTCTCTTGGTCAGAAGGGTAATTACAAAGTCGCAGACTCGCCTCTCCCTGCCGCTTATCGAAGTTGACTTTCCAAGTAGTGCCTTGCGATACCGTCTGAGTTGCTCATAAAGACTCATCTCCTGTGGATTGCTTCGTAAAGTCAGTGGTAGACCCTCTACCTCACGGTGCGGGAATCGCTGGCCATGTGCGCCCTTGTTCAGTTCCGACTTCAGACGTCTGACCATCAACAAACAGATTTGTTTGTGATCGTCTTCATAAAGGACGCTTGTCTGCTGTATCCTGACAGGATCAAGAATCGAAAGTAGGCCGGAAAACGTCACGGTGTAACCGTTGTGTGGTGTAGCTGATAGGAAAAGCTTGTGCTCGAAGTAGCGAGTAATTTGGCGAAGCATTCTACAACGATCGCTGTCATCGCTGAACACTGAGGGAGCCAGATTGTGTGCCTCATCAACAATGAGCATCTGCCAGGGAAGCTGTGGGCTCTGTGTAGCTCGATTGGCACATGAACGAAATGACTCCATGACATCTGGCTGCCTCAGGTAGTCCATGGAGGTAATTATCCTGGGATAGATCTGCCAAGGATTGGAATCGATGCCAAAAAGCCGCTTTGCTTTGTCAGATTGATTTCGGTCGACAATCTCAAAATCGACGTGGAATTTGTCATGAAGTTCCTCTTGCCACTGAACCTGCAACGAGGCTGGGCAAAGCACCATTGCTCGCTGGACACGACTCCGCGCATACAGCTCCGCTAAAATGAGACCTGCTTCAATTGTCTTTCCAAGGCCTACGTCGTCAGCCAGAAGGAGAGATACACGTGGCATCAATAACGACTTCAGGACGGGCTTAAGCTGATAGTCTTCAATTCGAACGGCGTTGTGAAACGGGGATACGAGCTCGATAGTGGCTTCCTCTGCTTCACGTTTGGCAACTAGTTTGTTCGCACACAGCCATTGAAAGGAGTCGATGAAGGCCCTTAAGCGCGAGATGTCGTCAGGAAACGATTCGGAGTTCGTGATGTATGGCAGATTGAGCGTTGACACCACGCGGGCGGTTGTTTCCCTTGTCCAAGCCACGGATTCTTCTCTGGGAATGCTCGTACCGTCAACATATTGAATTGACACCAGTTGAACTGGCCCCATCTTGCCCTGCGTAGTTGTGATATCGCGAACAACTCCTGGTCTTCCGCGTACTACGACAATCTGGCCCGATTTCGGAAAGGGAATCACAGTCTTCTCCTTTTGTGATCTCCTAGACCGCCAGCGGCGGATACTGAATTTGCGCAGCGATCCATCTCACCCACCTTGTCCGTGCTTGGCATTTTAGTTTTGAAGGCGCGAAGACGAGTTCGCTCAGCCCTTTTCGACGGAACTGGTTGTTGAATCTGAGGACAAGCAGTGACCCAGTCCATAAATAGTCAATCATTCATTTTCAACAATACTTCCCAGAATGCTGTGATTCGATTGGTTCGAACAATGAACAAAGAAACATACTGCACTATGAATAGAATGTCAATTGTCTACCGCCGATTTATGCAATTCCATCGTCAAACGGTGAGGCTGAAGTTTGAAAGCCTGATTTGAATCCTGCGCGCGTGGAACCGGTTTAGTGCCTTCGAGATTCGTACTAATACGGATTGCTCCTGATCACGAGGTCAATCCTAATTGCGGAAGGCTCACGGTCAACCTACCTTGGAATGAAGCGCCAAAATATGAAAGCCCTGTAGGAGGCATAGTAATACACCTCATTTCCAATGGTCGGGGCATGTTTGCTGTTGGGGTGTGTTCTTGGCTGTTAGGTTTCGTTTCCAATAGGACAGTTTTTCCGGCTACTTCTTCTCTTTCTTTCTTTTCTATATAGAAAACTATATATATAATAATACCACTTTCTGTCAACGTTGGGAGTAATGGAAATGGGGTGATACACCCCTCCCCGTTGTTTTCCCGCATTCAGCTGCCAGCTTCCGATGAACTCGCAGGTCTTGTGTGAGAAAATGATTGGAGGATGACCTCCTCCAGAAAGATTCTCACTACTTCTTGTTCTGCCGGGTTTAGCTTCTTGCTATGGTCATCGACTTTGATGATGAGGCTGTCTTCGCTTTTGTTGATCCAGATTTTGGTGTTCTTGTTGTTGAAGCTGTGGAAGAAGCTGGCTGCCTCGGTCTTTGACGTAATTACCCTAATGATCTCAGCTGCTTCAATATCTTTGAGTTTGGCTGTTTCCCAGGTCCAGTCGTTGTTGGTTCCTTTCTTGCCAACTCCAAGAAAGAGTTTTCCGGTCTCTTTGTCGTATTGGACTTTCAGGGCACTTTCTTTCCCGAAGAAGCACTTGTCCAGCTTGTTTCGATGCTGGCTTTCCGCTGCTATTTGTTCTTGTTCGTATGTGTTTTCCATTTTGTTTGTTCTCCGAAGCTCACACTGCTTTGAGTGGAGTTTCCTTTCTGACCTGGGCGGGGAGGAAACGAAGCGAGAATTCAGCAAAGTGCAGTGCGAGTGTTTAGAAGAGTATTCACGATTGCTGACCGGGCTAGAGCATCTCATCGACGTTGCTTCCTTCTTGCAGTAGTTTCAACTCTGATTCAAGAAGTGCTCGTTCCAGTGAGTCATCAACAATCGTGAGTTTCGATTCAATTGAGTTTATCCATTCTCGGTTGCTGCGACGCCTGAGGATGTCCGTCCAAGTGAGGTCTGGTCCGTCGAGAAAGCTCTGTCTGGTTGTGTTTCGGTTCATTGTTCCGCAAGAGCAGAGCACTCTGAGTTTATAAGGCTTTCGCTTCCAATTCCTCGGTATAGCTTCATGACACTTGATCAATCGAAACATTTATAAATACGGGCGAGCTTCGGTAATGTATGACGAATTGGAAGACAGACTTACTTTCGCGGATGGCAACTGTAGAGAACGTCATCGGCACCTACCGAGGGCGTGTGCGTAGCTTCTACTTCAGCGTTCTGCTTTCAAAGTTCCGATGTCCGCAATGCCATGGACAATTTCAGATCGTTGGACCGTCGTCAGCTGTTTGTGGTTGCGGTTCGGCCTTTGATCCCACTGTCATATTTCAGAGAAGCAATTGCTGTAGCGCAACGTTGGTGAAGAGGCAGTGCCACTATGCTTGCAACGTGTGTGGTGACTTTGTGCCTTCGATCTTTCTATTTGACGAAGTCATCTTCGACAGTGGGTATTTTCGTGAGAAGATGCGGTTATCAAGGGAACAAAGAAGGCGTGAGCAGGCCGAGTCGCAAACGTTTCTTCGGGCTGAGAGGTCAGGCTCTCTTGCGTTCTTCGAGGTAGTCGATCTGAATGCTGTTTCAGGATTGTTGACGGATCTCGACGGCTTGGTTGGTGCGAGAAGCATCGAGGAGTGTCCGCATGATTGGGAGACTAACCTTTCGATTGAAGACTATCGCCGGCATATTGTCAACCTCTGTGACTCCGAGATCACGTTCAGTTCTATCTCGCCCTTGTTCCCTGAAGAGCGTCGGGACAAGGTCTATCGTTTCATTTCGCTGATTTTCATGGAGCAAGACCGAGAAGTCAAGCTCTCCCAGTATGGCGAGGACATATTGGTGGAACGAAGATGAATCTATCGGAAAAGGATAAGATCTTCCTGGAGCGCTTGAAGAAGCTCTGCGATGAAAATGAGATGGAGATCGAATTGAAAGATGTCGGAGTCAAGTACATGGTTCTGAGGCAGAACTATGGCGACAAGGTTGAAAGCTGTTTTGGCATGAGTCGCCAGGGCGTCAGATGGCGGTTCCATCGACTCTTCAACGAGATCTATGTCTCGTCTTACGAGACGATCTACTGGGTTGAAAGCAGCTTTGGAACTAGGCTGAGAAGCATGGCATTGGAGATCGTCAATGAACGAGTCGAGATGCGCAAGAAGGCTAACAAAATGGTGTTTTTCAGTACTCCTCGACGAGAAAGTGATCAGGCGGAAGCAGAATCGGACGACTCGATATTGTAAAGGGATTTGCCCTCCTAAGAGAATAGGCACTTCAAGCTTTGGTTATCGACGGAGTGCCGTTTTCCAATGGTGTGTTTGTTGGTGAAGTAGCTCCAGACAGCAAGGTTCGGCCGGTTTCGCACGATTTTCGGTGCGGAGTGATTTCAAGAAAACGGGGGCAATGTCATCATAGTGTTTTAACATTACCAAGGTCAGGCGTTCCCCTTGGAATGTCCTGTTTCGATCAAGAAGAGTGGGGGTAGACATGAAAGGTGGTACAAAGATTGAGTTCGGGTTCAACAAGATAAGTAGGATTCAGTCGCTGGATGAATTCGCTGAGCTCCTCTTCCCTAGTAATAGAAATCATCAGAAGCTCTTTCTGGCTATTTTCGTCGAGCTCAAGTACGCTGATGGTCAGTTCTTGAAGTCTCTGGAGTGGGTGTCTGACCGGTATGGCTGCAGCCGGCGGGTCTTGGAAATAGTGAGGGCGAAGATGCGGCGGCTGGGCATCATCGATCACGTTTCACGCTTCAGCAGCAAGTATGGCTATCGGGAAGGTTGGGTGTTCTCAAGTCGATTCGCCAAGTCTGCAACGGCATTGTCCGGTCAACCCGATAGGTTTCAGGAGATCAAGAATGCCAAGCAGGAAGTCAAGGACAGAGACTTGTTTAGATATCTCTGAAGTGGTTATACCCGTTTCGATCATAGCGGCAGTCGCCGTTGCTATCCGCCTGCGCGGGTTTGGTCTCGTCGACCACTAACCGAAAGATGATGTGGTCTAGTTTTTCGTCCATTTCCTTCTGCCTTTTCTCGACGGTTTTCAGCCTTCGCTCCAGATTCTTGAGCAGACCGATGTAGTCCGATGTTGATTGTTTGGTGTTCATACCTGTTGGAAATTGTCACTACTATATAAAGGTTACGATTCGTTAGGACTCGCAAGTAGTGACGCCCTGGCAGCCTCTGACAACCTTAGAACCTGTATCAATTCGCTCCGGTCGGAACAGAATACTGCGCTGCAATCCTCGATCTGCACCATTATCGCTAAAACCGCAGAGATTGCCATTAGGAAGGCTTCACTTTATGCAAAGGTATCTAAATGCGCAGTTTTCTGCCAACTCTTCCAGTGTCATTGGATGCTTGTGAGGAGCTCCGTCCTCTCCAAGGCTTAATCTAGGATTAAGGTTTTCAAGTTCCCTTGTAGTAAGAAGAATCATAGGCACATCGCGTGAGTTGAGTTTTCTAAAAAGTTCAATTTCCGAGTCGATGAACTGCGACGCGGTCTTGGAAAAGACAATAAATGACTTGATCCCTTTGACCTTTAGCTTTTTCCAGACATCCTCAAGGTTCGCAATATCTTCGTCGTTTATCAATCCCCCTTCATCTTTGCATTCTCCGAAGACAATTTGTGCTACATTGTCCAGAGTTCGATTGAACTTGAGACCGCAGAAGTCTATCTCGCACTTGAGATCGGGTGCAGATAGATTTAGCGCCGGACAGTGGATCATCTCGCCAAATGCTCCAAATTTGTCGAGCCACGAGAGGGTGAGAATTACAGGGATCGCACCCTCTTGATTATTGTCTTTGCCAAAAAGCCCGCTCCTGCGGAAATGCCACTCCCCTCTTGAATTGAGTTGTACGCTTGTCAGTTGGCGATCACCGCAGTATTGGCAAGTCCAGAAGTCATCAATGTCCTTGAGAGGAAGCCAATTAATCAGTCGGCAATGTTTGCACTCTAGGTTCAGTCCCGCCCTAAAGAAGTCCCTAGTGAGTAAAGTATTAAAAATACTACCTGAATCTGGTGCTTCTGACTTACTAAATGGTGGTTTAAATCTCTTAATGGTGCCGTCATCAAATATCTGCTTGGTTGCCTCACCCCTCGTTATCGCCTTCTCTACTCCTGTCTGTCTTATTAGTTTCCTCACTCCGGTGACCTTGAATATCGATGCCCCGAACAGACCTTCGATTTTTTCGAGAATCCTTTGAGTCATTAGTCCCGCTTGACTTAGGCTCGACGCAATTCCCGCACTATTCAGCACTTTCTGAATGACCGAGTAAAAGGAAATTGGATACATTTCGAGCGTTCTATCACTAGTTTCGACAATTACGCCAACACCATCCTGTTCAACTCGTAGGTCTTCATAACCACTCATAGACAACACATCCCTGCCGAAGTCTTCGTTAAGCGAGCGAATGTATGGAAGCCGAAGGGTGTAGTTCGGATACTCATGTCCACTATATGAGTTTATAGTTGCAACAAGCTTCGGAGCAGGAAATTCAAAATCTCTTCCAGGTAGAAACTTCATCTCTGGTAAGTTCACCAGAACCTTGTAACCAATTGGATTGCGGTCAACAACTGAAAGCGTTCTGTCATGGCGAAAGCTGAAGACAGAAGGTTTGTCAACTAACTCAAAATTGTCGAGTGCTCCCAGATCAACGAATGTAATTGGCTTCGTCGTGTTAAACTTGTCAGCAAGTGCGCGTATGTAATCAACTCCTTCGTCTTGGAAGTAGAAGTTTAGTCGATCCGTGACCTTTGCGTTGCGACTTGTTAGCTTGTCGAGTAGCCCAAGGTATGCAGCAAGAAAATCCCCATAGCGGTCAAGGCTATTCTTGGGGAGAAACTGGATCCGATTGCCAGCAGCTCGAAGATTCCAAAAGTTCACAAGCGATCGGAAGTCACTTGGATCCCCGACGTAAAGGCCAAGTTCCCTCGTTGTCGAGGGCGTGGGCTTACTTACTAACATCAATGAGGTCAGCGCCAGTGGTGTTCGTCGGTCTGCTAACGTGCTGCTTACGGTTTCGTTGGTCGTGACATTGTCAATACGCGGCCTGAGTCCCGAAACAAAGAGAGACTCGTAGTCGTCCCTGAGGCTCAAATTGCGAGGGTAGTATCCGAATGTGACAGCAAACAAGTTACTAAGTGGGTCGCCTACCTCCCATTTTATGAGAGACCAGTTGCTTTGATAGTCGTCGGCTTTGTCCTTGAACTCATTCGACCATTGGTGGATAATTGCCTCCAACACGCTCAGATATCCTAGTCTCTTTTTTTCACTAGGATAATCACTGTAAAGCAGGTTGTGATAATGGAATCCACCTTCGTTTAGAATTGGTCTCTTTTCCAAATAGTCAGTGATATCCTTTGTGGGCACTACGGGATAGAGAAAATCAACGTTGTACGAGTTTGCAATTCTGTCAGCTCTGTCAGTATCGGAAGGTGAAAATGGAATTAGCGGATTAAAGCGCCCGCCCCATAGAAGCGAATTTACCCCGGCAGCTTGGATAATATCCTCGACTTCTCCAATTCTAACCAGAAGGCCAACTCTAATCGGCCTGTAGCTTATATTTGTGCTTGTCGCGGCCATCGCCTTCCTTCGCTTTCTTGGCACTTCTGAAAAGTAGAGTGGATTTCGATCATTGCGTAGTTCTCACGCTCTCAAAAGCAGTTACGTAACAGGTCTTTGGTTTCAGTTATTAGGAGTTGCACGTCGGCTACTGAGATAGACTCCCATTCGGCATGAAAGGCATGCTTTCGAATTCCGGCACAGGCTTTCAGTTTCTTTGCTTGCACTGACTTGAAAACGCCCTTCGCCAACAAAGCGTTTATCAAATCTTCGAGTCCTTTCTCTTTCGTGGATTCAACGGCACATTTCTTTGCAAGTTTCTTCATGGTATCTTCAAGAACTGCACTTCCTAACACTGATGCCTCTCTGATCCTATTTTGCGACAAGAACATTGCAGCATGATCGAGAAAGTCCGAGAAGGTCTCTGACGCAAAGAGATATTCTGGATCGTTGAGTAATCCACGTTCAAGCTCCGAGTGAATGGAAACAAGGAGATCATTCATTGACAAATAGACACCGTATGAGAATAATAGTCGTGGATCAGAGAATTGAGCTCTCAATTTCTCACATTCTTCCCAGTAGAAACTACCCTTGCTTACGACATCGCAAATGGTCTTGGCGCTAGAATAGAACCACGGTTTTGCTTGGGCTTCAATCTTATCTTTGATCGAACGATGGGCGTTTTCTCTTTGTTTATGGGCTTTGTACTCTGGGCTTCCAGGTCTCCACTGGGTATTGGAGGAGGATGAGGCCAAATAAGGCAGAGTTACAATCATCTCTGCTAACTTTTTGCCCTGACTGAGGAGTTCTGCGAGTCGAAGCCTTTGTTCTTCTTTCATAACACTCTACCCTCTACGTGCTGCGCACAAATTTCCGATTTGTGCACGGCTCTTTAGAGTCCGCGAAGAACGATAACCAACTTCAGTCTAGGATCAAGCCATTTTCAACGGTTTGAGAACATATGGCAGCACCGATGCTTATCGCTCGCAGAACAGATGACTTTGGGTCCTGTTCCCGGCGAACGAACTGGCAAATTTCTGTACTTAAAACTAACTAGTTGATAGTTGGAGTGAGTCGGCAAATGAACGACAATTCAAGTCGTATTTCGTGATCCCGCCTTGAATCCAGTCGGACTAAGTTTGTCGCCCCCTTAGGTGATTGTGTGATGATGAGGCGCGCAATGGCCCCAGGTTTGATAGACGAACCCCGTTTGATATGTACGTCCACCACTGTGCGAGAGTGCCAGAGTATATGACAGTCTTCTTGCTGCTAGTCGGAGAAGCTCTCTGGGGAAAGGAATACAGAACAAGGAGAAAACGATTCACGTGTTCTTAACGGGGGTTCTTGTTGTAACTTAAGAATCTTGGAATCTTCGACTGGTAGAGCGATTCCAAGATTCTGTTTCATCCGGGGTTTGAGAACGGTTGTTGTTGCTGGATTGCTGGTGTTGGGCGTTGGAAGGCGTGAAACAGGTTCGTCGTTCAGAGCTTTACTATTTGCTGCACGGAGGTTAGCAGTACCTTTGTTTGGTCAAGTTCTGTGGTGAATTGGTTTTGGATTTGGAGTAGGCATTCTGGTGTTGTTGCCACAATGATTATTTGTTCGAAGTTCTTTTTCTGGTTTTTTTCGAGGTTTTTCTTCCAGTCGGATTTTCCGGTTTCGATTTCTATTGCTGTTCGTTTGCCTTCTTTTTCTATAATGATATCGGTATAGCCGTTTATTGGTTCTTCGATGAGAACCTTGTATCCCAGTCCTTCATAGTGTTCTGCTGCTTTTTGTTTCCAGAATTTGTGTTCGAGTCCTTCATTGAATCGGATAGGTGGCTTGACCTTGCCGATTCGTGACAAGTGCTGCCAACCAGTGTCCGTTATGCTGAGTAGTACCATTCTCCCGCTTCTGGTTAGGATGCTGACTGGTTCGATCAGTTCGTTTTCGATGAGTGATTTCTTGATCGTGTCACCGTTTCTCCTGCTTACGCTGAGTCTCTTGTAGCGTTCTACAACTCCCGAATATGGGTGCTCAGAGATATCTTGGAGTAGTGCTTGTTCGCGTTCGTTCAGTGTTGCAATCGGCGACTTTTTTTCTTCGATTGGCGCCTCAATCGGCTCATAATATAGCACGTTTCTGTATGCCATAATGGTTTTGAGTTTGTTGTCGTCGATTGCTCCTTTTGGGACTTTGCAGTGGGGAATTATGACTTCGAATGGTTGTAGCCATCGGCCTTGTAGTTTGACTACTGCTGCTCCAATGGGTAGGCGGCCTAGGAGTTCGTTGTCTTCGTCTTTCATCAGCATGGCCGCAGCTATGGCATTGACGTCTAGTCTGTGTTTCAAGTTCATGGTTATGGTCGTGTAGGAATTGCCGAGTGCGGGTATGGAGATGAGGCTGGGGTGTTGATCTACTAAGACTATGGCTTCTCCGAGTTCTCTGATTTCTCTTAAAATGGTGTCGGTGATGGCTTCTCCTCCCGATCCTCCAGGCTTTTTCAAGAGAATATGATGTGCTTCTTCGATGAAGATGACGTGTTTGAAGCACTCCCGGTCCGGCTGAACTAAACGATAATGGTGAATCCAGAGGAGCATGGATTCGATGATTAGGTTTTTGTCGTTGTTAGTCAAAGCATCAAGCTCAAGAATCACGTTTCTGTCGAGGAGGGCTGCCAAGTTTGGTTGGTTGGACGTGTTGACTACTTCTCCCATGGGTCCGAAGCAGATGGATTTTATTCCTCTCATTGTTGAGTCCATCCAAAGTGCTTTTCTTCCTTTGACTGGGTTGTCTTCTAGCCATTTCAAGACGTCAATAAAAGTGGGATACTTCTGTGGAATGCCCTCGTAGACTCCAAATTCTTCGTAGACTGCGTTTAGTGCTTCTTGGAGTAGAAACATGACTCCCTCACCGAGGTAGTAGGCTCCGGCGATGATTTCGATGAGTTTTTTGAGCCAGACTTTGGGGTCGGTGCCGGTTGGCGGGATCAGTGGGTTAAAGAGCATGGGGGAGGTGCTCCTGCCAACCGTGTACACCAAGATACTTTCGTCTGTCATTGCGAGTAGGTCTCGGTAGTTGCGTTTCCAATCAAATATCAGAAACGGCTTTTTCTTTGATAGTAGACTTTTGAGTAGGATGAATACGGTGTTGGTTTTGCCTGCTCCGCTTCTTCCAAATATGGCTGTGTGCTGTATCCATTCGTCTTCTCGAAGTCCGAAGGAGTAATAATTGCGTCCAGAGTAGTGAACTGTTCCGACGGGGTATTCGCCGAATGCAGAATCGCTCGGAGGAACGGAAAGGAATGTTTGTGGGGCGTCGATTGTGCTGCCGAAATGCTTGATTGCCGTTAGCCGTATGGCTGTTTCGATGTCTCGCCTACCCTCTTGATCCTCAGTGAGGTAGGCCAGGTAGTACTGGTCTGCCTTCTTGCCAATGACTGGTTTGAGTTGCCGGCAGAGTTCCTGGATGTCCAACTTCAGTCACCTATTAGCTTTTGTCTGTTCGCTTGGGTGTCAATTTGCTGTTTGATTTCGAGCAGTTGTCCTTGCAGTCGGCTTATGTCTCGCCAGCAGGCAACCTTTTCAAAGCGTTTTTCTTGTTCGAAGGTCATCAGGTCTTTTTCGAAGAAGGATTTTCGTTTGTCAATGACCGGCAGGCTGCCGAGTTCGAAAACGTCGAGTTGATCCAGTACTGAGTTTGCGCGGCTGATTCTTTGGTCAAGCTCGTAGATATTGCTGTCGCGCAAGGCCAGGCGTTCATAGATCTGTTCCAAGATTCCCCTGGTGGAGTTTAGAAGTACGTCCTTTTTGGAGTTGAGGAATCGGTCAATTGGATCATTCTTGCTAACAATAGAATCAAGGCTTGGGATTTCAAGGGAAGAAGGCGGGTTTGTGGCTTGGGAATAGTTGTCATGAGGGTAGAGAAGAAATTGGTAATTTGCGAGAGTTGAAGAAGGAAAAATTGAAGTGGGAGATAAATCTGGATAGTAGTTTCCGGGGTTTGTGATTTGGTAGGGTTCAGTATTGTTGAATATCGTGGGAATCACCATTGTTGTCTTGACTGACCAGTGGTAAACGGTGCTAGTATATAAGTGTTTCGGTTTCTCTGTGCCGCCGTATCGTGAGTAATTGTGGGCTCTTTAGAACAAGGGCTACCTGTGTATTGCCTTCCAATTTGGCATCACCCACAGATTCTCACGGTACTTTGTGTCACGATGCCGAGTTAGAAAAGAGTCATGAGGTCGGTCTGCCTGAGGATAGCTAAGAGCCTGTCCAGATCATTTGTGACTCTGGGGAATCCTGCATTCCTGTCTCCGGTACCTTCATCGATGTATAGGCTTCGGTTGACTTCGATCATGATGGACATAACGTTCCCAGTCTTGCCGTAGTAAACGAGTGGTACGATGGTGCCTTGAAATGGTCGGTTGATCCCAACAGAGTATCCAGTTTTATCAAAAAACTCATTTGTAGTCCGCTCAAGCCTAGTCGGCGTATGATAACTGTCGGTTCCTATGCAAATGTCCGGTCTCTCTGGAGACTGGTCTGGCTCGTGGGGCAATGGTCTGGATGAGAAACTGTGACAGTCAACGATGAGACAAACTCCTTTCTCGCACAGTTCATCGCGGACGGCTTCCTCAAGGCGCTTGTGATGGGGATTGTAATATTCGTTTAGCAGATATTCTCGATCTGCTTTGCCTAAATGAGCCCTCAGGGGTGCACCTCTCGACGTCTTAGTATAGATCGCGCCCATCCCCTTCTTAGACATTGGCTCTCTCTTTTCGTCGACAAAGCGTTCTGGATCTACAACAAGTCGACTCACAGGAAACACAACGTGAGCAACATCAGCGGCAGAACAGGAGAATAGCTCGTCAGTGAATGCATCGGTCATGACGAGCAGTTCTTCGTCCAGCTCCGAATCAGTCAACAGAAAGGTGCTTCTTAATCCAGTAGGGATCAGCTTGGAAGAGTGAGGAATGTGAAGAATCATTTTCGCCATGGTTTGATCTCTACTTCAAGAATAGTGGAAATGAGTCCAATGCAAAAGTGAGATTAAGTCGCAAATGCGGAGGGGTCGGTATTATCCAACCCCTCTGCTTGAATCCTATCAGTCGACTTGAAGAAATGAGCCAGCTGCAACAATTTCTCCGGCAATCAGCGCCTTGGCCAATGACACCAAGTCATAGGTATCGTTGTCGTGTTGGGCTGTGAGTATTGTGTTTCCTCTTTGGTGTTTGGTGGTGTACATGGTGAGTATCATGTTTTTGAGGTCGCAGTCATTGATCACGTTGAATGGGTGTGATTCGCTGCTGCTGTTTGTTGTGTTGATGAAGTGGTTCTGGTTGAAATAGTCATCCAGTTCTCGTTTCCTTTCTTTGTAGATTTTGGCTGCCAGTTTGGCCAGCTTTTCGAGTAGTTCCTCCTTTCTGCCGGTCATGCTGACTTCATGAGCGTTGAGTATTTTTTTGATGGTATCGCCGGATGCGCCCGCGCGAATGAACCCACCGATGGCAAAGGTGTCTACTCGGTGGACTGCAAAAGATGCGTTGGCGGTGCTGGCTTTGTCTTGTGATTGGTAGTTGAGTTGGGGGAAGCCAATTTGGAAGTTGCCCTCCTCGACCATTATTTCTACTGTTTTGATGTTGGCGGTGAAGCAGTATTTGCCGTGGTCGTGGCGCCAGCGCTCGGCTATATGTTTGGCTTGCTCCCTAATGGCATTGTGAGACATCAAGGATGGTATCATTCGAATCGTGTTCCCTCTTTTGGAGCAGCTGTAAGTAATGCTCTCCGAATACCCTGTGCTGCGATAGCCGTTGGAGCGCATTTGAAAGTGGCTGATGGAATCGGTCAGTTTCAAGTAACCCCGGTCGTCGGCAATCTGACCGAGCACGCTCACCGGCCTGAAGTTCGTGACTGGCAAGGCTTGGCTGATCAAGACTTTTTCATCATCCTGAAAATCTTCCAAGGTAAGTATCTGGCTGAGATCATAATTCGTGATATCATGATACCCGGATAGCTTGATCTGCTTGCTCTTGCTCTTCAGGAAGTCTCTAATCGAATTGAAGTCACTGTGGATTCTTGAAAGGAGACTGTAGACTGTTTGGTGAGTCCAGTTGGCAGAGAGAGTCCTCTTGGCAATGCTGACCAGCTGCAAGTAGCCGAGCCCGTCAACAAAATACACATGATCACGAATATCAGCCAGCAGCCTTTCAAACGTGCTTCCTTCTCGGCAGTATGTTCTCTCCGTTGAGTAATTATGGTCGTAGCTGTAGCCCAGCTCCTTGAGTTCTGGGATCAGTTGATCGGCCGCGTTTAGTTTTTGTAGTGTGGATTGGATTATGTGGCTGGAGTGGTCACTGCAACCCCAAGGATGAACTCCCTTGTGCAGGACTTCGGAAAGCGAAACCTCCACAATCTTAAACGACAGGCGTTTGAATTCGGGTATTTGCTCGTCCGGAATTAATGACAGTTGGACAGTTTGCATACAACTACTCCTCCATTGGCAGTTGACTCATTATGGTTGGAGATCAATCCTTCAAAGGTCTCCAAGTCCCTTGTAATTGCTTCTCGGGTTTGTTCGATGTCATTCAGTTGAAGGTTTTGATTTTGGGCGAGTTGGGCTACATGGCTGTAGGCAACGATCTTCGCCAAATCAGACTCTTGATCGAGCAATGCTTCAACCTCTTCGATGAATTCGATCGATTCCCCGTGAAGGTTTGCAATACTCTTGCTGGAGAGCTTTTCGCCGGCGATCTTGCGGCTTAAGCCTTCCAGTAGTTCTCTGGGTATGGTTCCTGGTCTTCTCGCCTCAACCTGCAACGCCGTATACGCCAGGAGCGTGATGTCCTGCTCGCCGTTTATCAGGTCATTCCAGGATTTGGAAGCCGCAAACTCTCCTAGGTTGGCTGTGAGTAGGATTTCGGCTTTGCGCATCAAGTCCTTAGTAGTAAAGAGCTCATAGATGGTATTGACCTTTTCCATATCTGAACCTTCAGCAAAGAAGCTG
Source organism: uncultured Ignavibacteria bacterium (assembly GCA_964370935.1). Taxonomy (GTDB): domain Bacteria; phylum Zixibacteria; class MSB-5A5; order CAIYYT01; family CAIYYT01; genus JADJGC01. Next base: position 69,719 of record CAYJKI010000013.1, read on the forward strand.
CTGAGTAAGTCAAAGCAGATTTCCATCCGGTGAACTGCCTCTTCCTTTTTGAGTGATTCATCGTTCAAACCAACGGGAATACTGGATTGGACGACGTAACGAGCTGACTTAACAAAGTCCGGAATGGTTGTGCTGAAGGCTTCGGATTTGGCGATCTCAATAGCCCGATTAGCCAGGATGTTGCGATAGATGAAGCCGAGCCTTCTACCATCAAGCGAGATCTCGCCCTTGGATTCCCGCATCAAGAGATCAGCAAACCTCGCCAGGAATAGCGAGAGCGTTGAGTATTGCTCTTTCAAGGAGTTGAAGTGTTTAGCTGCACTCTGAAACATCGGAGTCATCTTCAAACCCAACTCCAGAACATCAGCCTTAGCAACCGTTCCGGAGCTTTGCCCTTGGTTCCAGACCGAGATGGCAGGAGCATCATCACCATTAATGTGACCCGTGACCTTGATGCGGTCGCCTTCCTCCATCTGCAAAACATCCGGAGGATAAACAAACAATGCAAAGCGCCCGATCAAAGCTTCATCCAATGCCTGTGTTGCGGAGTAGCTCATGGGGTTCATTGCAGCCCAGACCCATTTGACCTGGGTAGCAAAGCCCATGATCTTGCGAGAGCGGATTATTTCGAGCCATTTGCTTTGAAGTTCGGGGACGGCGCGATTAAGCTCGTCGATCAAGACGAGTTCCTTGTCCCAGATCGTGACATTGCTCGGAACGTACTCTACGATTCCTTGCTTGAGTTTGTCGATGTTGGGGAATCCAAGTATGTCTTCAAACATGCACTTGGAAGCATCGTACACGAGTGACTTGCGGTTGAGCGCTTGGCCGATCTTGTTGGCAACGTGCGTTTTGGCGCAACCGTGATTGCCAATCAGCAACAATGGGTCGCCGGTCAATAGCGATGACAAAATGAGGTTTTCGTCTTCGTCCTTCCAGCCGTAAATGCCGAGAGTTTCGAGAATCATAGTTTTTCTCCTTTCTCTGCCGTTTTGCAGGCAAAGAAAAAAAGGGAGATCCTCAGTGATGAGGGTCTCCCCGTGGTTAGAGTGTAGTTAGTTGGGATTTGTTAGGATTTTCTAAGTAGTGGATGTGATGATCGCCAATGGTTTGTTGGCGGTGTATGCCTTATTTTGAAGTTGTTGATAGAAGCCGGCTTGCTGCCTTGAAGAACGTGTCTTCGAACTATCCCCCTTTTACTCGCAGATATCTGCCAAGTTGACGACATCACCAAACTTGGCAAAGTCCTCACAAGTGTTGGTGCCGTCGAAGAGTAACGTCAAAGTGACGAGTCCCATGGCTTTGAGCTGTTTAGAAAACTCATCTGACATGTCAGCATAGCCATCAGTAATGACAACGGCCTTTTCAAATCGTCTTTCAAGGATCGACTTGGCAATACAGTTGAAGTCGGTTCCGTAACTTGTTCTGATTTTGCCTTTTAACAGGTCTTGCATGGTGGTTTCGACGACGATATTCGAGAACAAGAACAACGAAGTGACAGAGTTCCTCAACTTTGAAAGCACTCCAATGATTTGTGGAAGGTAGTCGTTTACGCTCCCCGAAACATCCAGATAAATAGCCAATCCCCTTTCTTCAGACTTTGGCATTGATACATGGTTGTGAAAGTACCCCGGATAAAACCCCGAAGCCAACAAGACCAAGTCTCGTTTAGATGGATACAATGGAATTGGCGAAACACCAACCCGCTGAACTCGAAAGTGCTCCTTGAAATGATCAAGTTTGCGCTTGGTCAGGAACTTCTGCAACAAAACCTTCTTGATTGACAGATGAGTTTTCAACGCTTCCATGAACAAGTCCAGCAAGTCCAAACTGAAACCAGCGTACTTCCCTCCCTTTCCGGCTACGCTTCGTTTCAAGTCTTCAGCAATTTTGGAAAGGAGTTCGTTTGGAAACGAGGTCTCATGACCCACGGCATTTCCACCGTTTGGGTGGCTGCCAATGAGAGTGACCTTCGAAAGCCGTTCGCTTTGTGTCAAGATCTTCAAAGTCTGAATCAGTTCACCGGTCGTGAAGGACTCTTGAACATTGTCTCGACTGTAAAGCTTCTCGTACACGCGCTCATACTTGCTTCGCGACATGTCGCTTTTTGATCGAAGCAATCCTGGCAAACCATGATCAGGATAAAACTTCCGGAACAAACTGCCATTTCGAGAAGCATCAGAGTAAACCTCACTAATCACGGCATTAATGATGGCATCAGCGGCAATGTTCTCCAAATCACCACTCCCGTAAATGAAGTGTCCGAACATTGGATGCAGCAACTCATGAAAGACCAGACAAAACAAGTCCTCCCGGCAAACAACATGCTTTTCCACAAAATCAGAATTGTAACTCAACCTCCCTTCTATCGTGATACCCGCAGTCGCAATGTGAGCATCCTCCACAACCTCAGAAATAAAACCGGCTACAAAGCTGTCAAAGCCAAGAGCATCTTTGAGTACCTCCCTTACGGTTTCTAGATTGATTCTCATGTTTGCCTCCTTTCAAGGCATAAAAAGAAAAAAGCCCGGCAGGCGATTTCACAAACCAGCGGGCTAACAGTTAAGGCTCTACTCGATGAATTCATCAAGAACAGCCAGTTTTAGGACTTCTTAAGAAAAGATCAAGACGCGCTCACCGAGCACAACAACACAAGAGGCGTACACTATCTAACGAAGACAACCCCGGCATTCGTCATACACCAAACAACGATTACCAAAGCAACACGATGAAAACTGCAAATCAATTCACTCTCTCCCAAAAAAGGCAAAAAGCGAAGACAACTAACCATTCTCAGCCAATTCAGTTATCAGATCAACTCAAGCGAGGATCACAAACCAAATTGCCATTATCAAACAGTAGAAATCAGCCAACCTTTATAAATCTTTCGCTCACACAACATTAAGCCCAACCAAGAAGGGAAAACAAACTTTATAAAGCAAAACTGGAAATAGCAAACTAGTAGACAAACATAAGACGAAAACGAGAAAAAGACGGGCAAACCAACAGACAAAACGGAAAGGAAAAGAAGAAAGAGAAAAATTGGGAAAAACAACGAGCAGACAAAAAGGGAGAAGAAGAAACAACAACATGAAACACATAAATGCAGCAAATCAATCAACCACGCAGACCACATGAATAAACTACATCCAGAACTGAATCGCTAAAATAAATCAAGGTCCTACATCCAAGGACCAATCGTCACAATCCACCACGGAATCCCTGAACGATTCTCAACCACCATCAACCTCTCCTCCAACGACTTCACCCGCCGACAACCAGGATCCTTCCAAACCACCGAATACTTAGCCACAAATGGGCAACGACCATTCCACTTCAGAATCCGCGACTCAAACACCTTGTCAATCCTTCGGGGTAACTGCGCCTCCCGAATCGCCAACTCAATCACATACTGACCAAACCTACTATCTCGTTCGTAATCTGCCATCTTAATCCTCCAGGAGCTCTCGGCGAACCCCGTTTTTTTCAATTATCAAAAAAAACGGGGTTCACACAACCCCACAGAAAAAAGCGAAGCAAACAGCCCGGACCGGAGGCAACCCCGAAGGGGGAAAGCTTTACTAAATAGTTCGCGATGAGCGAACTATTAGCTAAAGCTTTAGCCTCCGGCCGGGCAAACCAACAGCGACAGCTTGAAATCCCACTAACACATACTTGACTGGTCATTCGAGATTTGATACTCCGTGGAAGCTATTGATTGCCAGCGCATTCCGATTATCGAAATTGTGCCATAATACCCTTATTGCTACGGGGTTTAGGCACCCTATTTCGGTAGTCGCGGTATGCTCGCAGGAGCTACTCAGGCGATGGAAGAGGACAATCAAATTGCAGCGTTGGCCCAAGAATTGAGTGATTACCCGTTTCCAGATTGCCACCCCTGACCCAGATCGGAGCCGAGACTCCCTTTTGGAATACGGCATCTGAGTCGGTTAGCCAGATGAAGTCGGCGTTCGCACTTGATCTCACTAATCGGCATAGTTGATCAAGGCGCGACTTAAAAGGCGTTACAAACAGAGTCCGGAATCCTTTGAATTTCCCGCCGAGGGCTTCTTCAAATTCCCTATAGCCGGAGATCGCTAACATATGCTGGTAGGACTGAATCTTCTTCTGGATGTCCTTGGTTTGTGAGTTTCGGCTTGACAGCGTCTCCGTCGCCATATCGACTTCTAAGAAGAACAGCAACGACTTGCCGCTGTTGGTCTCGCTGATTGAAAATATTCCGTCGGGAATAACACCGGCCACAGGACCGGGATCGGTGAAGTTCTTGGAGTACCGGTCGTGGTGATGTGTCGGCGATAGATAGTTGATGACAAAATTCGGTTGATGCTGGCTAATTAGGTTCAAGTGAATCCTGAACCAGTTTATCTGGAGTTGATGGCCTAAAGTTTGAAAGTCAACTTTGGTAAGAACATCATCCGGCACTTTGCGGTCAAGTTCTCCCCTATTCTTCAACAGTTCGACGCCGGCAGTCCGCAGGAACACTACATTTTCCGGCCGTCCGGCGAGTCCGCGAAACGGCTGGTGGACAACGCCGATGTGCCCTGATTTAGCTAGGTCACTAATTCTGCGGCGCGCCATCTGCCGGCTCGCAAGACCCAGTGCTGATATCTGACCAGCGCTCAAGACGCGGTATTCAGCTAGTGCAGCGAGTAACGCCAGTTCTTTTGGTGACAACTCCTTAGTCATTCACCGCTAAAGCGGATGGATTTTGGATGCGGTTTCAGGCCCACGCATCAGACAAAGCAGTTGGAAGATCGGAGGTTGAATGGCTCGGACACCGAGGCAATTAGCGTCTTCACATTTAGAGGCAGCACACTATCTGGTCACCGACTATGTCGCCGTGTACCCCGCACCATGCCAATCGAATCTTGGCGATCTCGACTAGTGTTATCAACTGCGAATCACGGAAATTTTCTGCTTTCACGATTGTATTGCCATTAGATGGACATTACGCTGTGCGGCGTGTGAGCAGTTGGCTCACAATGGCTGGATACTTTGGGCGGAGAAACCGTCTGCTGTTCCCATTCCGGCATACATCAGAAGAGAGTTGCGGATTCTCTGAGCCAAACAATTGTCTGGGCAATTGGAGAACTCTTACGTGTCGAGAATCTGGTGGCAGCACATAGCCAACTCGCGCCTGCACAAAGTGCTCTATTGTGTCGTCAGAACTTGTGGTGAACGGTGGCGGACACCGCAACATAGATTAAAAGAAGGGATTTGATATGAAAACTCTCTCATGCTTCTCGATGGTGCTCACACTGCAGCTGTTCGTGCCAGCGAACACGGTAAAGGCGGACCAGTGGAGCCTACCCACGACTGAGAGCTTTCTGTCGGGCAATGGCGAATATAGTTTTGTAGTTGTGCCGGCCGGCGACACGCTTGATTCCAAATACATCCAGGACAGTCACGAATACGACCATCCCGCAAACACACAAGCGCCGGCAGATAACGCACTTGGAATTCTCTATCACCTCGCGCTTGATTCCATATTTGAGCCCTGCTGGATATCAGAATTGTCGAACCGTACACGACCCGTACTCGCACTCGTCCATGACGAAGGGAAATGGGTTGTGACGTTTGATGAATGGGCGCACCTTGGCCGGTCAAACAACACCGTCGTGATTTACGATCATCTAGGCGTAAAGACCCGCGGATTGGCGTTGGAGGACATGCTGACGACTTCTAAGATATTAAATCTGCCTAATTCAGTAGGCTCCACCTGGTGGCGCATTTCCGCAGAGTTTGTCAATGGGCAGGATCTGCTCGAGATCCGCACTATCTCAAATAATCCGATTCAAATGTACTCGTACATGACAATTTTTGAAGACTATGTGCGCTTGCGGCTCAGCGACGGCGAGTTGGATTCCTTCCGGTCGGATTTTGACGACGTTCTGGCAACGTATCCAGCTCCTTGTCGAGACGAGTATTGGTGTTCGACCATGCGTTATTTCTACTATCGGATCCAGAATCCTGATGAGGAAGTATTACGGACTCTGGACTCGCTTCAGCTTCAAGGATCAGCATTCGATTCTCTGCAGGCAGTTTATGATGCCTTTCACTACAAGTTTCCCTGGAAGCTTGGTCGCGCTCTTCAGTACTTGGGGCGACGGGTACTGTTTGCCTGTGGCGGCTTCTTGCTCGATGATCTTACATTGGTCGTAGAGGGTCATGACGAGATATACGATTACGAAACGAGTGACAGCATCGCCGCGGTCATATTGTTGCCTGACAGTACAATCGCATTTCTGCTCGCGCCACATTCCGCTACATTATCCGAAGGAACTTACCAGGGTGCTGTAAACATGGTTACACAGGGTCTTATGCTGTCATCCCCGAACCATGTGCGTAATGACTTCTTTACTCGCTCACCCTTCATGAAATTGCACCCGACACCACAATTGCCTGCCACTCTGATGTGCATGTGCTAAACTTGGGACGCGGTTCACGAATATTCATCGATCTTATGAGGTGACTTCCATCAAACAGACGACACGCTTTACTTGTGCAGTACAGAAGTGAAGAGCCGGACTCTGGAAATATTGTTAGCAGTCTGTTAGAAGTCTTCACCATCGGAGAAATGAATCAGACTGGGAGGGCCCAAAGGCCGCTGCACCCGAACGCATTAACCTCGCTCGAGGCCTGGATATTGAACCTGCGACCTTCGGGTTATGAGCTTTTTCAGCATCCCTAACACGGGACAATACTGGACACTAAGGGACAACAGCGGCAAAGACTTACGAATTTCACTTTGTCCGGTGTTGTCCCGTTTTGTCCCGTGTTACAGCCTGTTCTGTTAGACAGGTGTTAGAAGCCTGTGTATGTCAATTGTTGGCTCGCATTCCCTTTGCCTCCAATACTGATTAGGATGTACAAAGGTCTCGACGCCTAGCATTTGCCAAGGATCAGCGCTTGCCCAAAACAATGTCCACCTTGAGACAACTTAACATCCTGATCGGGCTAAGTATTAAGAGAGTCCGAGTCTTGTCTTCTCGCGCTTGTTTGCACCGAGAATCACGTGGCAATGAATCTCGGTGCAATCCTGGTGACCGACTGCTACTACCGGTGTTCGCGACGCAAATCTGCAGCCATCTCTTTGATTTCAGATAGATCTCGAACCATTTCACTCCAGCCGTACCATAGTGCATAGTCAGGGTTGGCGTGAAAGGTGCCTTGGAAGGCTCTCATGCGATGCTCCAAGTGCATTTGAAAGAGCTGCTGCTCGATTACGGTCGGTGCATCATGGAAAGTCAGCAGGTCAGGAAATGCGCTCGCGTAGCTCGTAGGCTTAGCCAGGATGCCAACCTGATAAAGACCTGCTATGATCCGGATAGCCTCTGCCAGCATGTGATCCGCTTCCCGAATCATGTCATCGCCCTTGGCAAGCTCGGCTTTCGCAAAGTTCTCTGAATGGCAGTCGCCACAAATATTCACCATCTTATTGCGCTCGATATCAAACGATTCCTGAGTGAGTCGAGCAACATCTGCCGCCTTGACAACATCCAGTCGGGCTGTCGGATTCCCTGTTGGATCGAGTACACCAAGAGCCTGGAGGATCGTGACCTGATCAGCCTTCCAGACAGAATCCTCCGCCAGTGGTAGCCTCACGGCAAGAAAACCCCACGCGGTCCGGACTTCGTGATTACCGTCTGCCATGTGGCAAGTTTGACACGTCGGTGCAGCGATCGTCTCTGACAAAGTGCCGTTTTGTTTGAGCAGGTAACGGACACCATGCTTTGATGCTGAGTACATTTCCCACTGGGGATGGTCGAAGCCCATGTGACAGGTTTGACATGCTTGCGGCTGCTGGGCTTCAACCTTAGAAAAAGTGTGGCGAGTGTGGCAGGCATCACATGAAGCATGACCAAATTTGGAGCCTTCTGCTTTGAGCCTCTTGACTTCAGCTTCACCTTTATCTCCGAGCTTGTGACAACCACCACACCCCTTCATTCCCTCGGTAAGCGCCATCGGTAGTGCATGTGTTGTCGGCATTGCCGTCATTGAAGCCCAGGCGAGTGCGTGCTTGCCCTTGCCAAACTGTGTAGCTTGATCCCCGTGGCATTGAGCGCAAGTCGCAAGCGTCGGTGTTTCCGCCTCGGCAGCGTCCAGTTCATTCTGGTGTGCCGAGCCATGACAGCTTTCGCAGGTGACGTCGTTCAGCGAGTGCTTACTAAGCCGCCAATCAGAAACTACGCCCGGCGTCGTCGTTTCGTGACATTCCAGACATGTCTTGCCAAGGACGTTTTGTGTTGCAGCGAGGATCAAGATAATCGAAGCAAAGGTACGGACTAACATGTAAATCCTTTCCGTTAACTTGTTTGGCTTAATATCGCTATTTACGTCTTCAATAGACAACAACAAATCCCGTGGCTGCCCGCCGAATCAATTTCTCTGATCGGATGTAGTTGAATAGGATTGAAACTGTCCGCTGATTGAATCCTACCTCACAGTGTTCCGGTCACAAGTCTGGAAGACTCCTGACGCTTGTTCCACCACACCATACTTCAATACCAATCGAGATAAAGACTTCTCCAAGAGTCTTCTTTGTTTAAGAGTCGGGTATGATTCCGCCTTCATCCGGAGACTTTGCTTTCCAATCAGGCGGTCCGCAATTGGGAACACGTGATGATCCTCGCTGCAAATGTGGCAAGACAACAGCGTGTCATATGCTTGGGCACTCTCTACGAATTTCTTGCGCCACCCACGAGCACCTGTGGCCGCTCCGGCGACAGCCTCCGAAATTCGGAACACGAAGAAGCGACCCATGACGTGTTGGGTTATTAGCTGTTCCATCATTCGACGAAGTGATCTTGGTGCTGACCCAGCAAGAGCATCGAAAAGCAAATTTTCCTCGGCGTGGTGGTGAATTTTGTCGGCATAGGCCTCAAAGAATCTCACCAAAGACCGGAGGTCACCATGAGAAACTGGGCGGCGTTTTGCGATTCTTTCAGTCACAATCTCTAGCACACCCAGACCTTGAAGAATCACCTTGTGTTCATCAATTAGGTTTTTGATGAGGTGGCATGAAATCGGTAGTGGTTCCTTCATTGTGCGCCCCGCACGACCTGTTCATTTCCCATTTGCGAATAGGAAAATTCGCCTCCGACAGTATCCTGTCCGTGTGTGGCGGAACTTGGCTTTCCTCGAAACCGGCTCCATACTGCTATCGCCACCCCCAGCAGTAGCGAGGCAACCAAGACCATTGCTCCAATCGAGGACAGAAGATGAAGTGTCTGAAATTGTTCTGGATAGGAATGCAGCCCCTTCGGAGATCCCAATGTCCCGAGAACAAACTGTGGCGCAAATGACGCCATACCTCCGAGCAACATACCAGCAGCTGCAAGGTATCCGAGCGAACGCGAATATTCGCGATTCGTCAGCGTCGGAAGCCAGTGAAACAATCCTGCGAGAAAGGATGTTAGGACTATTCCAAGCAAGAGTAGATGAAGTTGTGCCACGGTGAAGTAGGAATTATGTAGGTACACTCCAAGAGCTGGGATTGCAAGCGCGAGCGTAGTCAACGAAGCAATCGTCATTGCTGTCAGTTGTATCCAGACAAAAGCTAATGGTACTGTCAAGAATTTGCGAGCCGCAAACATCATGCTGAGCCATGAGACAACAATCAGTAACAGTGGGACGGTTGTCAGGGCGGCGAAAAGGCTTCCAGCAGCCGCAAGTTTTTCCTGATCAGCTGCCGTGATCAGATTCTGACCCCACGACAGCATTATCAGAAAACTTAGACCTACTCCGGCCACAACCAGCTTCGTGCGTGAAGCAAACAAGGATCGGGTTTGAGCAGATAGGATTTCGAAAGTGGTTCCAATTGCTGGAAGTAATGCCGCTAAAATCGCCGTACCCGCATATAGCCAGAATAATTGTTGGTATCGCACGATCCCCGCTGGATCAAGCAGCGAAAGGTACGAACTCGCATCATTGCGCGCGGCCAAGGTCAGTGCCAACGTCACAAGGCGAACTGGAGCCACGAGAACATTGATAATCGCCCAGAAAAGAAAGAACCAGACGAAGAGCGGGAGTCGATTGAGGTCGATCGCACGGTGTCGGCGCGAAAGTATGGAACTCGCTATGCATAGTGAAAGAATCAAAACCGAGCAAGCACAGAGTGCGAGCCCGGCAATTAGCGATCCAAACAAAAGCCTGGGCACAGTGGGAGGCATGAGCATTGTCCAGCCGCTTGTGTACGAGCCGAGCTCGACACTCGCGATGACCAGAATCCCACCAGTGACATGGCAGAACCAACCGAAAAGATTGACTCTCGACATTGCGAGATTTCTAACTCCCAATGCTGCTGGGAGTGCGAAGTTCCCGAGCGTACCGGCCAACAATGGCAGAAGAAATACGAAGACCATTACCATGCCATGCTGAGTAATTGCTTTGCCAAATTGCTCCGGGTCAAGAAAGCTCGAGCTCAGCTTCGACAAGTCAAACTGAACAGCAAGCGCACAGGCGGTGCCCACTATCAAGAATGTAGCACAACTGATCAAGTAGAGAAATCCGATTCGACGGCTATCACTCTTCAATGCTTTTTCAAAAACGGAAATCAACAACCCTCCCAATATCCAAATCCTACTTAAATGCTCCACCAAATTGGTCTATTGTAGTCGCGAAAAACTCAAGTCACATCTTTCTTGACTACAGGTCCTTAACTTTGAATCGACGCAGCCCAAGTAAAAGTGGCATCAATACCCAGAGACACAAGGCCGCCACTGCAATTGTTACTCCCAGACTCGTGCCGAAGAATCGATTGAAGACAGTCCCAGTATATCCCATCAACGCCGCCCAATCCGTCTGAACCAAGAGCGTCACTCGCGCCAAATCAATTGGGTTGGTGAGCACAGCTATCAGCAAAGGCGATTCCAGCGGATAGTCGGAAAACGCCATCGTCGCAAGCAACACCAACCCGTCATAAACGAGCGCTGTAAACAGCCAGACTCCCAATGTCGCCGCCAGACCTTTTCCCCTGTCGTCGAGTTTTGTCGCGATAAAAAAGGCGACTGCCAGAAATATCAATGTGAGGACCGCACCTACACCGAGTAACAACAATAGCGATACGAGCTGCTCCTGGTTCATTTCCATGAGGATCAAATATGGCAACCCGACTCCCAGGCAAAATCCGGCTACTAACGAAATTCCAAGTCCGGAGAACATGCCAAGGTATACTGCTCGACGATTCACCGGTTGCGTTAAAACCAATTCCACAAACTCACGCGAGTTGTAGAAGTAAATCGTCCCGAACAGAGAACTGACCAGGGGAATGAGAAACAGGCAAAGACTCATCAGGCTGACCGCAACTTTGGCTGACTGAGCCTGAAGTTGAAAGAGCCCAATCGTCACGAGCATGAAAAACGCTGTGTAGAGAATTCCCCAGCGATTGCGAGTGGTATCTCGGACGGCATACCAACCGATGTGCGCAGTGAGTTTCATGCCGCGTCACTTTCCAAAAGGCGGGCGACGGCGACGTCAAGTCTGAGTTCGCCGGTCTGAATTTTGAGATCGCGAATCGGGCCGGAAAAACGAATTCGACCATCGATGATGACAATAACCTCGTCAGCGAGTTCTTCTAAGTCGCTCATGATATGCGTGGTGACCAACACCGTTCGTTTCTTGTCCCGGTGAGCGGCGAGAAAATTCTTGAGATTTATATTCGAGATCGGATCCAACCCCGCTGTCGGCTCGTCGAGGATCAACAAATCTGGATCGTACATTCCGGCGAGTACCATACTCAGCTTCTGGCGGGTTCCGCCCGACAATGTCCGCGTCCGTTTGGAAAGTGCCTGCTTCAGGTCAAATCGATTGATCAATTCCGACTCCAGGATCGCCTTCTCTTTTCGCAGCCCCTTTACGATGCCGATAATTTCACCAACCGTCAAATCCTGGGGGAAGCGGGCGATCTGCGGCATGTAACCAATCATCTGGCGGTACTCGCAGGATCCGTCCAAAACAGTACCATTAACAGCGATACTGCCTGAAGTCGGCCGAACTAATCCGAGTATACACTTGATCAATGTCGATTTACCCGAACCGTTGGGACCGATTACGCCAGTGATGCTCCCCCGCTTGATTGATAGTGATACATCGTGCAGCGCTACAAACTTGCCGAAGCGTTTATGTAGATTGTTGATTTCTATCATGAGACCGGCTTCATCCTTGGTTTCGTGTCCGCCAGTGCTTCCGGCGTAAGTGTCGGCATGATCCGCTCGGCGAGATTGAGCAGATCAACCAACAGGCTGCGAATCAGCACCATTGTTGCCGGTTCAGATTCCACTATCAAAGAATATAGGCTGACCGGCCGATACGGCATGTCGCCAAAACCGTCACGATCAAGATCATACCCGTGATAGGTGCTCCAATAGTTTCCGTCAAATTCACTGAAGCTCTGTCTGCTGTTTGTGGCGACCTGGAACGAGTTATCAATGAAGTCATTGGCAGTAAATTTGCTCCCGACGCAGTTCGCCATGATCTTGATCGCCCACCCATTGGCATGAAATTGATTGCCTTCAATGACGATGCGATCCGAACCCTCAAGATAAATTCCGACAGAGTTCCCGCTGATGACATTTCCAACAACGCGACTATCCCTGATATCCTTGAGCAGCAACCCATACGAGGCGCCACCCCAGCTATCCTCAAATGAATTTTCCAACATATCAACTTGACTCGTGTACATCACGGCAACTCCGGCGCCATTGCGGGCAAAACGGTTCTTCTCATACCGGCAACTGTCAGAAAACATAAAATGCAGCCCGTAACGCAGATTGTCTGAACTGTCATTCCCGCTGATCGTGCTGTGCTTGACAAATTCCAGATAGATGCCGTCGCGCTGACCATGTATCTGATTATCCTGAACGGCAATGTCTCTGCAGTACCACATGTGAACACCGTTGCCTGCGGACGTCAGTGCAGTCGCCGAACCAACAATCGAATTGCGTAGGACTCGACATCGTTTGGAGTGCGCCAGATAGACCGCGAAGAAATTGTCGACAAAACGATTATCGCGTACTTCGCAGTTTTCAGTCTCACTGATCAGAATCGCCGCGTGTTCTTTGACGAAACTGACCGGGACGCCGCGAAATTCAAATCCGCTGATAGTGACATTGGCAGCGGTCACTTCAAATATCGGCCCGCGTCCAGCAGCATCCACAACCGGCCAACCGGTGCCGATTAGTGTGAGCGGTTTGACAACGCGGAGGTTTGACTCAACGTAAATCCCCGACTCAACACGCACAGTGTCGCCCGGCATTGCCAGCAAAAGTGCCTCGGAGACGGTTTGAATCGCACCTCCCGGCTGAACAGTGATCACATCCGCAACAGCAGACTTCGATCCAATGATTAAGCTGACCGCCGTCAGCACTCCGGCAATGTAGCGGAGAAACCGTCCTCGACGGATGCTCTGCCCTGTTCGGAATGCCAGTGACCGATGAGTCAATTGCTATTCTCCAGTTTCCATGCTACCGTTACAATTTCTTTAATTTCACTCCATGCAACGATTCTGCCGCCAACCTCATCAATAAGTTTCGCCGCAGATTCTTCCGAACTGACCGCGACCAACCCAATCCCCATCGGGCTCTTCTGGCGCTCCGCAAGAACGATCCACGCTTTGTTCGCGTCGAGAAATTGACCCGGCTGGCCAAAGTCGGTAACCCATCGCGAGTGCACATCCTGCGATTTGTTTGCAAATACCAAGTCGGCAGCGGCTAAACACTCGATGGAATCGTATTTCAATACTTTCCCCTTTTGAGTAATCAATTCAGAACCGAAACTCTCGTCGGCAATCGTCATCTTGCAGTAATCACACTGGTCGGTTCCGTAATGGATTTCTTCCGGAGCATATCCCGCACACCCAATCAGAGTAGCTGCCATCAAAGTCATTAAGAGCGTTGCCGTCATCTGCCTAATCGACATTTGGAATCACCTTTCTTGCCCTGCGCATTTCCATGAACCAGACCAGCGCACCGGCCAACACACTTCCTATCGCAGCCCACCCGCCGAGTCCCGGCAATGACACCGCTTCGAAATTCAGCAATTTCTTGCTGCCGATCAGCGGCGGCTGATAGGTCATGCCCGGAACCTTGATGATCGCATTTTCCAAATCCAAATTGTGACCGTAATCATATCCCCACAGGTAGAAATCCACCAATCCTGCCAATGCGACCACCAGGAAAACGACCAGCCACGCTGTCAACATCCATTTTCGTCCGCTGATGGCCACCGCCAATCCAAACAGCATCACTGCCCGCATAATCCATGGCATAATGCGCAGCTCTGGAATTGATTCCGGTTTGATGTGCTTCATGCCAATGTAATGATTCAGATTGTTGATCTTGGCAAGGTCACCTGGATGCTGCCCCTGCACTTGATTGATCCAAATCTCCATCCCCAGACCTTCCGGATATTGCGGCGCGATCAACTCGATCTCCCACAGGGGCAGGAAATATGTCAATGTGAGCAACAGGGCTGCGGCAGCGATTGATATTCGAGATAGCGGTTTCATCACCTGACTCCTTGCCTGCTCCCTATTGCCATTGACCGGCACGACCGGCTTTCGCATTTCACGAAAACCGGTATGACCATTTTTTAACACTGTGACTCCCGTTGCCCCTAACTGGAGACTCTGATCCAGCCTTGCATTTCCTGATGCAGCGCCGAACAGAAGTCGGTGCAGTAGAACGGAATTACACCCGCCATCTTCGGTTCCCATAGCAGTGTGCGGGTTTGTCCCGGCATGACGAGTAGTTCCGATGTCGTCGCACCCATCACACTGAATCCGTGCGGAACATCCCAATCCTGTTCGAGATTAGTCACATGGAAATAGACTTTGTCACCAACCTTGATCCCTTCAATGTTGTCAGGGACAAAGTGGGTGCGAATCGTACTCATGTACACATGCACCGTCTTACCGTCGCATTCGATACGCGACTCGTTCTCGGCTTTGATCGCAAATGGATTCTTGTTTTCGGCAATTGGATACCACCGCACCGAGCGGTCCTTGATCATCGCCGCCGGAAGCGCCTGCGCGTAGTGCGGTTCGCCGATGGTCGGGAAATCAAGCAGCAGCTTCATCTTGTCTCCGGTAATGTCGATCAACTGCGCTGATTGCGTCAGTTCGGGCCCGGTCGGAAGGTAACGATCCTTGGTGATCTTATTGAGCGCAACAACGTACTTGCCATACGGCTGCTTGGTATCGCCACCCGGAATCATCAAGTGCCCGATTGAATAATAGGTCGGGATGCGATCAACGACTTCCCACGTACCGATCTTCCATTTCACAATTTCGGAAGACAAGAACATGGAAGTGTATCCGAAGCCTTGTCCGTCAAACTCCGTGTGAAGCGGCCCTAAACCCGGATCCTTGACTTCCCCCGCGATTACTGACTCATACTTGACAATCGGTATTCCGTCAAACTCCCCCTCGAATTCGCTCCCTTCGACGGCTTTCTTGAACTTGCTAAACGAGTGAACCGGGATGAGTGCAGCAAGCTTTCCGCCGGCGACTATGTACTCGCCGGACGGATCAACATCGCAACCATGCGGCGATTTGGGGGTCGGCAGATAATACATCAGGCCGGGGTGGTCTTTGGCAACAAGCACCTTGACCGAACCCAGTACTTCGCTTTGACCAACATCCGCATCATCCATGTAGTTGTGGTAATGCGAGGCCGTCCAATCCGTTCCCTTACCCTGCGCAATCAACTCTTCTGCCAGCTTCCAATTGATCGCCGCAATGAAGTCCTTGTCGTTCTTCGATGCATTCACTTCCAGTTGCGTATTGGCCTGTTCGGAATTGTATGAACTGAAGAAGGACCAGCCATGGGATGGCCCCTTGCCGGAACGCGACAGATCGTAATTGATTCCCGGCACGAGAATTTGAAATGCGATCTTCATCCGCCCAGTCACCGAGTCGACGCTAATAAACGATATCGTTCCCTTGAAGTTCTCTTTGAACGAGGAGATCGACACATCCTGCTGCGGTATCGGCACGCTAAACCGGGTTGAGGCCACCACATATTCGTTATTCGGAGTCAAAAAGGGCGAACCGTGATTGCCGCCCGAATTGGGAATCTCGATTATCTCCACGGTTTCAAACGTTGTGAGATCCATGCGCGCGATGCGAGGCGTGTTGTTGCCATTGATAAACAACCAGCGACCATCTGACTGGCCATCAGTTACAGACAACTGCGGATGATGTGCATCATCCCAAGGCACAAATCCATGCGAAGTCATGAGAAGCGGTTTCGTCTCCTCTGAATAGCCGTAGCCTTTCTCTGGATCAACGCTAAAAACGGGGATCACTCGAAACAATCGGCCGGACGGCAGACCGTACACGGACACCTGTCCCGAGAATCCTCCGGACATAAACGCGTAGAATTCGTCATAGCTACCTGGCGCAACATAGACTTTCCCAGCCGCGTCGCCATACCCGCCGACTTCCTGCTTTTTCGAGCAACCGGCGAGCAGTCCGGCGACCACTGTCACCGCCGTGACGGTCGCCATAGCGTACATGAGGATTTTCTTCACTTTCCACTCCTTCCAAACGGGATTTGTCAGATTTGATAGTCTCAATGAATGCCTCATTTTGCAGCCGTTGGTGCGGGCGGCGGTGTTCCAAAACCAGGCTGTTGCTCCATCGGAACTGCTGGGTTGCCGAGCTCCGAACGCAAAAAATCAAGCAGTTCGTGTGCATTCTCGCGTGTAATTCCTTGAATCGTCATATACTGTGCGTACTGGGCGACCAATTGCCTGCCGTCAGGATGCAGCTTCCCCATCTGCTCAGGATTCAAAATCTGATTCATCACATACTCTGATGATCTGCGTTTTGTCACGTCGCGGAGCGGGGGACCAGTCTTCTTCATATCGAGATAGTGGCAAGTTGCACACTTCTGGACGAATATTGCCTTGCCGCGTTCGGCCAGTGCCTTATCCACAGCGACTAACTTGAGGTCCTCTACAATGGGGCCGATTCCATGTTGGATTTCCCAACTCGTCAGAGTCCCTTGTTGCCACCTTGCCTGGCGCTCGGCATCAGTCTCCGGAGTTGACGAACAACCACCCATCAACCAACTTGAAGCAAGCAGGCCAGTCAGCAAGAGCATTCTTGAGAGAGTACGTCCTAGGGTCATGGTTACGATCCTTTCTTTTGATATAGTAATTCGAGCTTTAATCGCTGTGTCGTCTGTCCGAACACAATACCGATTTCGGAGTCGGTTATCTGTAATTGGCACAGAATTGTTGGCAGGTATATTCATATTGTTAGACCTAATTCCTCAAGTTGTTTTTGCTGAAGTCCTGCGCGAGTGTGGCCAGCGTCGTCTTTTCGAACATCCGCTTCAATTCGTCTCGTCGCTTGGACCACGATTGATGCAATGGGCAAGGTTTGGCCTCCCCGCAGTCGGGAAGCCCCAGGGCGCACTCGGAAAATAGCGACATTCCGTCCACGGCGGAAATGATCTGGATCAGCGAGATCCTGTGGGCTTCCCGGGCAAGCCCGATACCGCCGTTTGGTCCACGGAAGGACTCCATAATTTCCGCCTCAGTAAGTACCTGAAGGATCTTGGTAAGAAAGTGAAACGACAGATCGAGTTCGTCGGCAAGCTCCCGAATCGGTATGAACTTGCGTCCCTCGCGTGTCTCTTTCACCGCCACCAGCAGAGCGGCGCGAATCGCGTATGTACAACCTTTAGAAAACAACATCGCCTATTCCGGTATTAAGAGTCTCTTGTCTTAATATATCGACAGCGAGACCCTCGTCAAGCACAAATTTGAGAAAATTTTCTCAAGCCACAGAACCCCACAGCACCGCCTACTTAACCTCCGTCATCTTCATCTGCGCAATATTGAGTTTCAAGCGATGTCCCGACACGGACATAGCGGTTGTGCGTCTTAGAATATTCGGGACGTTAGCGTCGAAGAGCGGTCGATCGTTAATGGTTCAACATTCTCATCTGGACAGCGCCCCTGAAGGACTCGTCCGCGGTTTGTCCTTGATTCCCGCGGCTGCCGATTATGAGCGTCAGCCGAAGGAAGTGGTTTCGTACTTGACCTTCGGGTTTGGGCAATAACGCAGTCGATGATCACAATTCGAACTAATGCGCAGGAGCTGCCAGTTCCGAGTAAATCAAATCCGGCCCATCAAACTTCCGGTTCAGTCGCTTACGTCGAAAACAAACGTAGTCAACAATGGGCACGTCGCAGCGTGTATGACTTTTGGCTCCTTCCTTTTCCGAGCACTCGAGGATACTGTAATCGATGTTTGACATACACCTCCTCCTTTCGGTTTTCTAACCGCCCACTTGCCTGGACTTGAAGCAACTTGCTATTACTTTGTCCTACTTTATCCTAATTAAGTACTGACAAGGCAGTTTGTTACGTGCCATTTGTTGCGCTGATGAAAGTAAGGTAAGGTAGCAAAGGACGAATCCCTGCCTCTCCGAATGATATTTTTCACGGCGTAAGAGGTTGATAATCAATTAGTTAGCGAGCATTAGTTCTCCGCCGTGCTTGATTGTCTAAGAGTGTTGAATGTCGAAGAGTAGTCCGCCTCATACGAGAGCAGACGTGAAGGAGCGTTATTCCGTGGTGCCTCCTAAGTACGGGCTGCAAGTCCCGATATTCATTGCAGGAGGACAAGATCATGCAATCCAGCAATGGGGATCGCGGAGGAAGGACGAAATGTCCCTGCAAGTCCGCAAAACGATCAATCCGTGCGACGACTCTCCAGGATTGTTGTAGCCACGAAGATTCACGCGCTCGCGACAGGCGTTGGTCTGTGTAAAGAATGTTCGGACAGTGGTCCGACACAGCCTTATTCAATGCACATCGAACTAAAATAGTCCAGACACCACAGCCATTAGTTCCCTAGCTCAGCGATGATATTACGAAGCTGCTCGGCGGCAGCTGAGGCTGCGACAAAGTTGCCGGAATTGGCTGCAGATCGGAGCGCTGACAGCTGGGAGTTGAGTACGGCCGCATCGGCTCCGGTCAGTGTGTGAATAAAGCGGTCGCGAGTCCATTCAAGAGAAGCTGCGTCTCCCTTAACGTCAGCAGGCTCGCCGGCCCCAGCATCAATGAGAACTTGACGCGCCAATAGTTCAAAACGAGCAATGTCAATCTCGCTTTGCGTCTGGTATCGCAGGCGGAAGTCCCAACAGGCGCGGGCAACGTCTACGGCGGATTGCCTTGCATCTTCCGCGATTTCAGCCTCCAATGCGTCGGCCAACAACGCCAAGGCGTCATTCATTTGAGTCTTGAGTCGCAGTGGTACTTGGCCCGCTTGATAGCTCCCCCAAGCCGTATTGATTTCGTTGAGAGCCGAATTTGCCCCATCCCAGTCTCCGCTCTCGGCTGCGTCAAAAATATCGTCTGTTACGGCCGTGATTGACTCGAGTGATGCTGGCGTCGCTTCGCTGAGCGCGTCGGTGGGCACAGCCAGCGCCATGGCTTCCAGATTGTCGCCCGAGCCCGTCGAGAATTCACCGTAACCAGGTGCAAACGTCTTCTCCTCTCGAGTAGCATCCATGTGCAGTTCCTCGACAACGATGGCTCCCGTCACCTGGCCGCGAGGGCCGCTGACCGTAACGCCAACTGCT
Source organism: uncultured Ignavibacteria bacterium (assembly GCA_964370935.1). Taxonomy (GTDB): domain Bacteria; phylum Zixibacteria; class MSB-5A5; order CAIYYT01; family CAIYYT01; genus JADJGC01. The sequence goes on from CAYJKI010000013.1 coordinate 89,338, forward strand.
TTGACAGTGACTTCTTCAAACACGATGCCGCAGGCATTTTCGGGACGATAGACATCGCCGACTTTCGGACTTGCCGGCATAATCATGGCAGCCGGACCCTCTTTACCGGCAAGCCAAGTACCATGACTATCCGCAACAACGCCCTCTTCGTAGTTGAAGACATCCTCACCCAAGTACCAAACAGCGCCGTTATCATCTTGCGCGTACCAGTCGATCGCGACTTCATGAATACGCCCGTCAAGAAAAGCAGAATACTGTGACTCGAGGGCTTGAACCGATTTTCCGCCGATCGTTATTGACTTCGTCGATGGCAAAAGAGTCACTTCGGTACGAAACGGCTCGCCATCTGAAAGTCCCAGCATGACATAGGAATGTTGCGACTTGGCCGGGAAGAGAGAGTTTGTAACATCGAGTGGGTTCGTGAAGACCGGAGTGTAGAGATCGACTCTCTCGCTTTCTGGAGCGACAGGCAACGGATCACCATTGTCGTCAAGACAAGCGGTATCAGGCCCGGTAGATTTCTTGTCTGAGCAACTAGTCGCACACAAGGTGACCAAGGCACATAGCAGGAAAGCAGCAAATAAGCGGGTAACATTTTGGGATTGCATGGAGTGCTCCTCTGGATTCGGGATGACCGGCGGTAGTCTATACCAGCCGAATTGATTCATGCGTTTAACCCGAAAATCAATATCATGGCAATCAGGTCGAACGTGAGGTCTCGACAAACGTGCTAACTTGAGCGTGACAATCTCAGTCGTCCTCTCCATCATCTTGAAGCGAATCCGCGTCTGCCTCTTCATTATGGGCTTCGTTCTCCTCTTCGGAATCGCCCTCATCCTCGACTTCGTCTGATGTCAGTAGACGACCGTCTGAGGACACAAGAACTTCAAGATCTTTCTTATCAAATTCTATGGTTACTTCATACTCGGTAACCGCACCACGGATGATTTTGCTTGCCTCATCAATTTCGCAGCCAGCGTACTTTTTTTCGATGGTCTGTACGACGGTTTCCGGCAACGACTTGATCGCGATTTCCTCTTCAGTTTGAAGGAGAGTTCCATCCTCGAGATAGACATAGTCCTTCTGGTATTTACCGTCCCCGGTTTCGATCTCAAAATGTTTCTTGCCATTGATCGTTTCGACGTCGTAGACCAAGGCTTTCACCGTTGGGTACGAATGCTGGAATGCTCTGATCACTGCCTCCGGCAAATCGGCAGCCGTGAATTGCGTTTCTTTCGCCATCAGCACGAGACAAAAGAGCACTACGAAAGCGCAAAACATCCAAATCCTGATTTGGGACTTCATAAGACTCACTCCTATACCGTAGATTTTCCCTGATTGAATCCATGTTTCTAATTATCAGTATCGTACCGGCACATGAAATGGAGGTGAAAAGGCCCGACTTTTTTGACTTTTCTTTCGAGGAAATTCTCTGTTGTACGAATTCGAGGATCGGCTAGAGCGATAAAATGAGGGCTTCTGGCATGCAGTTCAAGTTACGCCACGGATTGCAGCCGTTCAATCACTCTCCCCGAGAGTCAGTTCCCAGGCCACAATTGCCTGCCACGAACCATCAAGCTGCAGTGTCAACCCCTGCTCTAACCTAAACGCATCGGTAATCGATTCGGCTACTCCGATCGTAAAACTGATCTCGCTCTCCGCGTCACGATTGGAGATGCCACTGATCGTACTTGACTGTCCATGCGTTCGCCCTGCCGCGTTAATAGCATGCACCTCCCCTACCAGGTCGAAGATTTCCGACAACGGCAACTCCATGTTCAATCCCGCTTCAATGGTATTTCTGAAATCGTTCAGAGAAGAATTGCCGACGATAGTGTAGAAGATATTACCATCGAGGTCGAAATGGGCGAAAGACTTCCCGACAACCAAGCCCAGCGAATAGTCGATTCTGCCGGTTCCGAATTCATCTCGCGTTGCCGTTGGCCACTTTATCATGGCGATCGCTGAGAATCCCGGCCTCTCTTCACTTTCCGCAAGAAAATCGACGGTAGCTGAAGTTTCCAGTTCTCCCAAGCCGGCAATGGATGGCGCTACGTTTCGCCGCAGGTAAGTTAGATTCGATTCGACTGTTAACGTGAGTCACTCGCTGAAGCCACGTTCAACGAAGAATGGAAAGTCGTATTCCGATGCATCCTCATCTGACTGAAATTCGAATGCCGAGCCGAATGTAAGCATACGGCCACCTTGGCCCGAAGAATATCCGAGAGACTTCGTCATTCTTGCCAACGCTGCATCGGTTCCGACGCAGAGGAAGACAGCGACAATCAGATATTCGAGCAGCTTGAATCCAAATGGAATGTCTCGTCCTTTACCTGCGATTCTAGCATAACTCGGCCGTCTTGATTCAAGTGAGCGCCAGTATTGCAAGAGCTTCGAGAAAGTTGACTCCTTCAGCATGTTAAGCGTGATCTCCTTCAATTCGGATGCAGCAGTTCTCATCTAGCGAAGTATGGGACTTACCAGCTTTCGATTTAATTCGACTATGCACCAGATCGAACCCTTGGAAGTTCAATAGTGACGCGTGTTCCCTGACTTTCTTCACTCCAGAGCCGGATCGCCCCGCCGTTCATCTCCAAGAGACGCTTTGCGATCGCAAGCCCCAGTCCGCTACCATTCGTTTCGGATCGGACCTTAGGTGATCGGTAGAAGCGTTCGAAGACCTTTGACTGTTCGTCTCTCTGAATACCGTTGCCGCTGTCCGTAACTTGGAGCACAGCGACGCCAGGGCGATTGCTATCGGCGACTAGGCTCATAGTGACCGTTCCCCCCTCCGGAGAATACTTGACGGCATTTTCGGTTACATTCACGATGGCTCGTCTCACCATGTCAATATCGGCGCAAACCTCACACACTTCTTCTAGTTGAAGATCAAGACTCACATTTTTGTTGGCAGCCACTCGCTTCATCAACTGCGCGACCTCTACCACCATTTCATCCAAACGAAATAGTCGTGAATTACATCCGGCTTGAGATGAATCAAGTCGAGCAAGAAGCAGCAAGCTGTCGACCATCCGGGTCATTCGATCTATTTCCGATAATGCTATTTTGATACTCCGTCGGACGGGCGCGTCACCGCACTCTCTTTGAACAAACTCCAGCTCGCTACTGATGACGGTAAGCGGAGTACGAATCTCATGTGACGCGTCGGCGACAAATTGACGCTGACTTCGAAACGCGGCTTCGATTCGTTCGATCATCCGGTTGAGAGTGTCCGCGAGCGACCGTACTTCATCGTGTGTCGCGGGTACGGTCAGTCGTTGGTCGAGATTGCTTGCCGAGATCTCGCGAGCTGCCTCAGCCATACCTGTCAGTGGTCGAAACGCGGAACGTGTAATGAAAAAAGTTGCCAGAGAAACAATGATGATTGCCCCTGGAATTGTGAAAAGAAACAACATCCTCAATCGGTCGAGAGCTTCCCGGACATCGTGCAAAGGTACCGCGGCCTGGAGCACGGCTCGAATCTCTTCGTCGACTTCGACCGGTACCCACCTGCATCGATAGGCCGCCGTTGGTCCTTCCAGGTTAACTCGGGCCGTGTCGGTAGCAAACCGTGCTTTCCATTGTGCCCCGACGAGACCGCCGATAATCGAGTCCTTGACCAACAATACACCGTCCGGAGACCAGACCTGATAGTGAACAACAGGCAGCCCTTCGGTCTTCACTTCGTCGAAGTCTTCAATCAAAGGGAATTCGTCTTCGGTGATCTGATCATCGATCTCGGTCAGGAGCTTCTCGGAGTGCGTATCCAAGCGAGCATCGAGTTTGGCAAATTCAGCTTGTTCGGTTGCCCGATATACCAGAACAGCTAACACCATCAAGATTATCCCGAAAACGATACTCGAAAACAGAATGATTTTGGTTTTTATTGTCAACATGACTGTCCCACGCTTACGGCGAACTCTCTGAAAAAATGTAGCCAGAACCACGCACAGTGTGTATCAACTGAGGTTCGAATCCCTTGTCCACTTTTTGACGCAGGTATCGAACGAAGGACTCGATAACGTTGCTGCGGGGATCGAAGTTCATATCCCAGAGGTGTTCGGAGATCTCCTCGCGTGTCACGATACGCTCAGGGTTGTGCATGAATAATTCTAGGAGCGCAAATTCTTTACTGGACAGCGAGACTTCGCGGCCCTGTCGAGTAGCCTTGTGGGTATTGACATCCAATGTCAGGCCGAATCGCTCGATCTTTGCACTGCGCACGTTAGTGTGACGCCGCGCCAAAGATCTGATTCTCGCCACTAATTCCCCGGTGTGGAATGGTTTCGTCAAGTAATCGTCCGCGCCCGACTCGAGCCCCTTAATTTTGTCCGAGACATCGTTCAGGGCAGTCAGCATGAGGATCGGAGTGAGTACTCCATCGCGACGTAGTTGATCGCAGGTAACCCACCCATCTTGATCAGGCAACATGAGGTCGAGAATTATGACATCATATTCGTTCACTTTGGCAAGGTACTCGCCCTCCGACCCGGTCCTCGCGATGTCAACTGCAAAACTCTCGGCCTTGAGATTCTTGGAGATCGCTTCCGCAACTCTTCGCTCGTCTTCAATAAGTAGTATTCGCATATCACCTAATATCGGAAGTATAAGGGATTGACTATGAAAGGGAGATGAAAATAGGTTCAGGAGACTCTTGAGCTAAGTTAAGATTACGTTGGACGCGATGGGTTGGAACGCAGTATTGGGCGACTTACGGGCGTTTCACTTCAAGTACGTTATTGTGTAACAACAAATTGGAGGTGGTGGGAATCGAACCCCCGACTCGCGTTGTAGGACAAGGAGTTACAGTTCAGGTGTGACCAAATTGCGACCGTTTCTTGAAGCCTTAAGATCGCAATTGTGGATTCCTCAATTCTACGGCGGCCCGACTTCACTCTCCCCAAACTTCTGTGTGCTTCCGGTTGCCGATCCGGCTACACTATGCGATGATCGACGGAAGTAGATGGAAATCAATTGTTTTGAAGTGATTACTGACTTAAGTGTTCACGACAAATCAAAGTTGCATCTTTGGAAGTCAGAATCTCGCCCGTAAGGCCGCAGCGATATTTTTGAGCGTCAGATTTAAAGAAGTGACACGTATGACACACGCCGAAACTCCGATGGCCGCCGACAGCCTGCATAGCGCGAAGAAGTGCCTCAAGATCAGTCTGTAAGCCAGGCGGAAGGTTTTTCTGAGCCTCTTTGTAAAGCCCAGATGGCATCAACCTTGACAAGATGAGCTTTCCTGCGCGCGTGAGTTGAAGGTGAACTTTTCTGCCATCATGAGTATCAGGCTTACGAACTATGAGTTTTCGATCCTCAAGGACGATCAGCGTTTGTGATGTGGTGCCTTTGGTCAGGGCAAAATAGTCAGTGACCGACATAGGAGTATCACTGTATCGGTTAGCGCGGCTGAGATAGTGCAAGACCTGTAGATGCGCCGGTTGAAGCCCCAACTCCCCTCCCAGGCGACGTTCTTCCGCCCGAAGGAGATTGGCAATTCGTTCCAAGAGAGTAAAGGCATGGCCGTTTCTCATATTTGTAATATATCGACTCGACACTATCTTGACAAGGAACTTATTACTTCTTATACTGTTTCTGTAGTATCGAGTCGATACTATATAGACTTTTAACAGAAGGAGAAACAGTGAAGAAAGCGACATTTTACCACGCTGGTTGCCCAGTCTGCCTCTCAGCGGAACAACAATTTGTTGGAGGACTCGACAAGAATATGTATGAAGTCGAGGTTGTCCATCTGGGTACCGCCAAGGCGCGAATTGCGGAAGCTGAAGCGCTGGGAGTAAAGTCCGTTCCCGCACTGGTGGTGGATGGCAGTCCATTTCACATAAATTTTGGCGCAGGCATCGACGAACTCAAATAGCCGCCACTTCTCCATGGCATTTCTAAGAGCGGGAGGTCTACTCCGCTTCCCGCTCTTAGATTGGTCAGGCATGCATGTTCAGACGAGCCCCTTGATTGGCGTGAACGATGATTAGGTCAATAATCACGCTTGATCCAATTCACCCAGCTTACTTTTTTGGGGTCATATATTGGTATGCTGCACGTGGACTGATCGACTTGACTGCATAGCAAAAATAGAGTTCTGGGAGAGCGAGAAAACTCCAATCGAACCTTGTCGGCCTGATTAATTGTCTGACAATGGAATAAATTGAGCGGCCCCGACCTCACTCTCCTCAGACTTCTGTGAGCTTTGAATTCTCGATCCGGTTACACGACACCCAAATCAGCGGAAGTCGATGGTGAACAATCGAATATAGGCGACTAACAAGTCTCATTTCGACTGCCTTGATGCCCTGATGTACTCCA
>CAYJKI010000014.1:0-53236 GCA_964370935.1 uncultured Ignavibacteria bacterium
CGTTTACATGTTCGGGTCTTGGACTTTTGGCGGCGCACCGCGCCGGTAGTCCTTGATTCGTTCCGCAATTTCCACCAATACAATTTCAAACCACTTTCACAGGAGAAGCTCACATGCCAACTATTGATGTGGCTGCGCTAAAGGAAAAGGCGTTCGAATACTTCGACGTCGAAACCATCAAGAATTCATTCGGCGGAATCAAAGAGGTCGATTGGAATCCGTTCGAGATCAAGGACGGCAAGCCGGTCGGTTTCAGCAACACGTTCATCTCGATCAAGGGCGCACCGTTTGCGGCTCTGCAGGCGTTCGGCTGGGCCGTCGAAAAAGCGGCTGTCGATCTGAAGGCCGTGAGAGCCGGCGGCGAAAAGAAGAAAGCACTCGTCTCACTGATCGACGATCTGATCAAGCTGCCGTTCTGGGCCGAGCCATTTGACGCCATGGCGATCAGCTGGGTGATCGATGTCATCATCGACGGACTGAACCGCCTCTTTGGCAACAACTGGATCGATCATGTCGCAACGCCGGAGCTCGTGAAGACGGCCTAACAAATACATCCACGCAAGTGGCTGTTGCTTCTTCTTTACTCACGGTTACCCCGGTCGGAAACGGCCGGGGTTTTTTGTCTCCCACTTACTGCTAAGCCTTTTCTTCCTTCGCCTGCAATTCGGCAACCAGCTTGTCCACCAATAAGTCCACAAAACTGAGAGCAATGTTCGCAACACGATCCAGGTCATCTTCCGTGGTTCGCAGACTGCCAAAATTCACCGCGATCAGTTTATCTGGCTGATCGGCATGGGATTCCATCCTAACTGAAATCGAATCCGACTCAACGACAGGGTAAAACACGAGCCTCGCAAATACAGTTCGGTGCAAGGGATCAATGAGGGCGTCTGTTGGGGTTGGTGCGTCCCCTCTCCTATATGCATAAAACACTGCCCTGTGGTGGTTTTCATCAACCCAGTGTTCGTCTCCTTCACCCCGTGAAATCAATCCCGCCTCGATCGGAGAATTCGCCTCCGATAGTTGAGTCGCAAGTTTTGTCAGCTCGGGAAGAATGAAGTCTTCGTAGGTTTCGATGAAGCCTCCCACCGCGTCATTTCGCTTTTGCATTAATTCCGACCCGATTGCCAGTAGCCGTTTTTTCTCGTCATTGTACTTCTGCAGAATGGTCGCGATCTGCTTGGCGTAATCTCTGGGCATAATTGCCTCCTTAGTTTGATTTTCAAATAGATAGTAAGAGAATGCTCTCCTGCAAATCACTATTTTCTTGCAGTCGAAAAGGTATTGCGCTACATTCAGTTCAACAAAGATCGGTTTGGTTACAAAAGGAAAGTTACACTGGCTGGAAACTGTTACGGGACAGGCATTCCGACCGACTCAAAATCCGGCGGGCCATAAACCCGTGGGGGTTCGATTCCCCCCTCCGGCATTTGATTGGAAACATCTCAAAAGAATTTTCGAGATACGGCCCGGAGTCCAAAGGCTCCGGGTGTGCCATTTTTGTGCCTTCCTGTTTGACTTTCCCATAAGACAACGAATTGATTGCCGATCTCAGATGCGCCTGGGCGGTGCGGGTGTACTGCGCGGTCGTCGATATATCGCGGTGACCCATCAGCTCCTTGACGCTACTTATCGGAGTGTTGCTAAACACCAGATGACTGGCGAATGTCCGCCGGAGATCATGCAGGGTAAAGTGATTCACGCCCGCCTCCTGTTCGATCTTCTTTAATGCCTTGCGCACATCCTTCAACTGACCGCCATCGATATTGCGAAAGACAAACTCGGGACCACTTACTCTTGAATCTCGGTGCTCAACGAGGGTCTCCTGCACGGCGTGTGACATGGGGATCGACCTGTTTCGATGGTTCTTAGTATTCCAATCCACCCGGTTAGTTACATTGATGCATTCACCATCGAAGTCTACATCCTGCCAGCGCAGATTGTAAAGTTCGCCGCTCCTAAGTCCAGTGTTGATTGCAGTCACGATCAGCGGGCGCAACCTACCGGAAGCCCTAATCACACGATCTATTTCGTCAGCATCGAGAAATGTTTCATGCTGTTCATTCTGCTTGAATGCGCTGACGCCCTTTGCTGGATTTTCCGACAGGTACTTCCAGACAACCGCTCTGCTAAAGATTGCGCGGAGGTGCCTGAGATCCTTATTCACGGTCGCTGGCCTGACGGTCTCGCGCCGCGAGTTCATGAATATCTCGACATCAACGGTTGTTATGGAATGGAGTAGCCGGTCGCCCCAGAGGGGAAGAAGAACCGCATTGCAGGTGTACCAATAGCCTTCATGAGTTCTCTCGGTGTGTTTAGACTTTGTGATCTCGAGGTACTCTGTGCAGAAATCGCCGAAGGTAATCTTGGGCCTGTCGAAGATCCCGAATCCATTTAGGGCGATTTGGACTTCAAGTCGTTTTACGACTGCCCGAGCTTCCTCCAGCGTCGTTACTCCGAGCGGCTTACGTTTTCTTCGTCCGTCTATTCTGAAGTCACCATAATAATTCTTGCTGCCTTTTCGCTTATAGATTCTGATCATTAATTTTCTGTTATTCGTTTAGTGGATTTTGAACAGTTTGACTGCAGCCAGTCCTGAATTTGTTCGCTGTCAAATCTGATCAGAATGCCAATCTTGATGAATGGTATTTTGTGTCTCTGTATTCGCTTGTAAATGAAGCTTTCGCTCACGCCCAAGCGGTGAGCAAGTTCGTGAACGTTCATGAGTTGTTCTACTGAGTTAAAATTCGGTTTCAAGGCTATACTCCTCGGGTGACATGAATTAAGTCTGTCAAATATCTGGCCCTCCTCCTATGGAGGACGAGATAATGTTCTTGATTCGCGTCTGCGCTTCTTGGGTCCGAAGCGCTTAAGACTAGGATCTTTGTTTCAAACGGCTGTTAGCTGCTTTCCTTCTTTTCAGCTGTTGTCCGTTTGTGCCTTGATGACCTGTGACCCAGCATCTTGGACCAGATGTTACTTCAACTGCGTCCATTTGTTAATAGGCGCAAACGGTCAGGACCAACAAGGAAGCTTGTGAACTTTTTTTCGCCGCAATTTTTAAAGCAATCGGACTTTTGCTGCAAAACAAGTTGCCTACATGGCTCGAGTTGATATATTTACCCGACCATCGGAAGATATCAACAAACTTGCAACTGATTCTGAACGCGAATGCTCAAAGATTTCTGGCCGTCGTTTTTCGAAAAGCTCGACTCCGATCCCACCAGCGCCGGAAACGAATTCTGCCGTCAGGCGATGGGTTACATGAACCAGTTTAAGCCGCAGTTTTTGCGCTACTTCCATCCTCAAGAGCAAGAAGATATCAAGCAAGAAATTTGCCTTCACTTCATCGACAATAATCTACGCGTCCTACGGCAGTACCAGCCCAAGGACCGTGACTTCGGCGCCTGGTTCTATGTCTCTGCGCACAACAAGGTTCGAGATATTCTCCGAAAGAGAAAACGACAAGTCTCGACATTGGAGTTGACAAATGATGAACGGGAAGTATCAAACGCCGGCACAATGGCAAAGACGGCAAACCCCGATTCGACCCATGAAGCTCGCGACCTATTGCAGACAGTAAACAAGCTCGTTCAGTCCATGGACAAATACTGCCAACTTCTCATCAGAATGAGCGGAGACGAATTCAAACCGGCCGAGATGGCGAGGATTCTCCGCTGGCCCAAAGAAAGGGCTAAGAAGATTTCCGACGATTTAAGTTACTGCCGCGAAAAACTCCTCAAAATGTTGAATGGCCAGGATTTGGCTATCCAGGAGGATGCGTGATACAAATAAATTTCGATGCCGGGTTTCCGAAATCTCATTGCGCTGACGTTATGACTTATGTCGAAAGGTGTATTTGCCGGGTGTCGGCAAAGATGAAAGGTATCAAGTTGCGTTCTTTATTGGAGACAGAACGTGCCCGGTGAAAAGAGGCGCCAGCCGATTGGCGATGGCGACGAATTGACTCGGCTCATTCGTGAGGCCGGTCTGGTCGGAGATACGACCTACCAACGGCCTTCAGACGATACGGTTCGCGCATATCTTCTCGGTAACGCCACTGCAAATCAAAAGCACGAAGTTAGAGCAGCACTGATCGCGTCCTCGGAGTTCAGAAATGAAATCGCCCAACTTGCGGAAGAACTTGAAAAATTTCCCGCCGGACTATTCACCGAATCGACGTCGCCGGAAGTACAAAGCAGTCCACTCGCCATGAAGCGGCGAGCCAAACTAGAGGGCTCGTTTGTCGACAAAATATTAGGGTGGCTAAACCGATTTCTGGCGCCACTTAGCTCACCTCAATGGGCAACGGCCGGAGCCGCCGCTGTGGTCTTGCTTACGGTCTCCTTAACGTACCTTATGCGCGGAGGAGATTATATCGACGTGCAACCATACTTGGTCTCGAACTCCGTCGAAACAGAAGTCTTGCGCAGCATCAAACCGCGCAGTACGAACCAAACACAGTCTCAAGGATTCCCAACATCAAGCGACGCAGCAATGGACGCATTCCGTGGCATATTGGAGTACCAAAGCGGGCAGTTCACTGTTCAACCGAACGACCGTCTTGTTCGCACTGACGGCGACCGGCAGGTATCTCTAAGAATTACCGGACGCGAGAATACTGAAACAGTATTTGGAGCAATGCTTGGTGCAGGGACTACAGCTTCAGCAGCCAACCTCGAAGCATGGATTCTAATCCTCCCAGATCGCGCTCTTTACCGAGTTCCAATGACCAGCGATGCAGTCGGCGTGAAACTTGAAAGCTCACCGAGCCAACAATTCGTTGTTGCGCTAACGTGGCAAATCTCCGATCTTCACTACAGCACAATCGCAAGTTCCAATTAACCAAAAGCGTTTTCAGGAGCCTTATGTTCACCAAAGCTATGGCCACATCTCTTTTTCTATTCTTTGCTATCGCTGTCTGTTTGTCTGCCTCCGCTCAAGTTGACTCCCCCGCTGACTGGGCAGCTCTGCTTAAGCAATCTGACGCCCTTAACAAAGCCAGAAATGTCGATTCAGCATTCGTTCTGGCCAAGAAAGCTGTGGAAGCCGCTCGCACAGCCAATGGCGACAGAGATTCGAGTGTGGCAATGTCGCTGCACAAAGTCTCGGCGATTGCCTGGCAGCTGTATCTTCCCGAAACAGACTCGCTCTTCAGGCTTGCCCTTACGGCCTGGAACAAAGTTGAAAACGCCAACCAACTGGAACGTGCAAAGACTTTGAGTAATTATGGTGGAAGTTTAGCTACTACACCGCCTTATCTCAATGGAATTCCGATTCTCAACGAGTGTCTGGCAATCAGGAAACGGCTGCTCCCTCCTGACAACGTTGATATTGCGCGAACGGAGATAAAGCTCGCGCAGGCGCTTGTGAACGCGGGGCGACCGGGAGAAGCAATAGCCTATTGCGATGACGCCACCAAGATTGTCGAAAACGTTCCAAATGCGACGCCGCTGCAGAAGAGAGAGCCCCACAACATTGCCGGCATGTCTTTCTTGATGATGGGTCAGTTTGACCGTGCAGAACTGTCTTATCGAAGCGCACTGGACATTTCAATCGAGGCTAACGATTCAAGTTGGGTGGCGATTTACATGTCGAAACTTGCAGCAGTTTTCGCCAGCACCAAGCGATACGAGTCAGCAGATTCGATATGCCGAGCAGGGTTAGAATATTTAGGAAATTTGGATTCGACGTCACAGGACAGGACGCGTTGGGCAGCTATCTCCGAACTTCATAACAGCCGAGGATTGGCGTTATGGCAGTCCAAGAAATTTGAACAGGCAGAATCCAGTTTTGTCAATGCCCTGAAAATCAAGCAATCTAAAATTGCCAGTGCCGACAAAGGCGAAATACTGCGCATTCAATACACTCTCGCCAATCTTTATCGCGACTCGCGGAAGCTAGCCGCTGCCGAATCACTCTATGTTGAGGTCCTCAAGAAACGCAGAGAAATTCTCGGCGACTCGCATCGCGATATTGCCTACAGCCTTTACTCGCTTGGCCGGCTTTATGTCATTCAAGGGCGAGTTGACGAAGCCTTTGACACTACATTTGCCGCGTGTCTGATGCGCGCCGACATAATTGATCGCCAGGCAGCGGTATTGTCGGAGACCGACCTGCTGGATTATTCCAACCAGATTCGCGAAGCGGCCAATCAATGCCTTTCGATTGCCGCCGCCAATGAGTCAGTGAGAAAGAGTCGCGCTAATCAGATCGCCGAAGTCATTCTCCGCACAAAAGGATTCGTGTCCGACCACGTGTTTCGCATGGACTTCGAAGGAGGCAAGCCGGACGATAGCCGCGGCGCCAGACTCTTGGCATCTGTCAAGAGGAAGATCCCAAATTCGACCACGCTTCTCGAATACTTCCGTTACGGACACAGTGACTTCTCCGAAGGCGCCACTTCCGACAGCTCCAGATTTGCCTTTGCCGTACTTGTTCTCGTCGGCAATTCGAGTCCGACCATTGCGTTTCTGGGCACGAGCGACGAGACGGACAGTCTAGTAGTAGTCTATCAACAACACCTTTCGGCAGTCTCCGGACAGGGGCACTTGCCGACCGCTGCGCAAACAGAAGAGTTTGCGAAGCTGACCGGCAACATTTACCGGCTGGTGATCGCACCGGTAGTGCCTGCGCTCAAAACCCCGGCGTTGCTGATTTCGCCAGACGGATCTCTCAACAACATTGCATTCGGTACACTGGCGGACGAATCGGGAAAGTTCCTGGTAGAGTCGCACTCTCTTCACTATTTGAGTGCGGCCCGCGACATTGTGAGACCAAACAACGGCCGCAAGGGTGAAGAGAGTTTGGTGGCCTTTGCCGATCCGGACTTTAACGCGCCACCGGACCAGAGAATCAATCGCCCTGAGCTGGCCGCGGTCGGGACTGCACTGGCATCCGGTAAGACCAGCCCGCGGCGAGCCCTCGATGATTGTCTCTATACTCGCGGCATAACGGCGGACAGACTAACTAGTACGCGTCCTGAAGCCGCCGCCGTCTGCGCGAAATGGGAGTCGATCACAAAGAAGAAGAGCTTTCAGTACTTCGGCGCAATCGCCAGCGAGGATAATTTCAAGAGCAAGACGACCGCCGCTTCCGTCGTCTATGTCGCTACACACGGCTTCTACGTGGACAGCCTCTGCGCTTCCCAAGTTACCGACGCCGATGGCAAAGAGCGCAAAAGGAGCAGATCGGAGAAGATGCTTGCGCAATCCGGATTTCTTCTCTCGGGTGCTAACCGATTTGGCAAGGAGTCGGATGAAGCTGGAGTCGAAGATGGTGTTGTCTCGGCAGCAGAGATCGCCGAGATGAACTTCTCGCGCTCGCCGCTTGTTGTGCTTTCTGCGTGCGAATCGGCCTTGGGCAGGATCAGAAGCGGCGAGGGGGTTTACGGTTTACGTCGTGCGTTCCTGCTTGCGGGAGCGAGAACAGTATTGAGTGCACTGTGGAAGATCGATGATGAATCGACTGCGGAGATGATGAGTCAATTGTTCTCGTCTGACTCTGTCAACCTGCCGGAGCGGATTCGCTCTTTGCAGCTGGCCCAAATAGCGAAACAGCGTGCCGAGAATCGTCCGGTTCATCCTTACACTTGGGGTGCATTCATTGCCACCGGCGACTGGCGATAGCCCTTCGTCGGTTCACGCTCGATTGCCTTAGTCAAGAAGGCGCAGGCCTCGCGCGCGCTCCATTTCTTCCAATCGATTTCGTAGTTCATCCCGAAACCGATTGTCCCAGTATCTGCCGGTTGATAAGACTCGCGTGGATCGACGCATTGCCTTCCACTCGTCTGTGACTGCCTCGTAGCTGCTCTGGCCGGACCATAGCGCGACGTTACGGACCGAATAGGAATCACCTGTTCGAGCGAGTCGCTGTAGCTCCCCTTCAATAGATGCGATCGGTGTTGCTGAGCGGACTTGAACCCACTCTCCCGCTTCGTCTTGAATCCACACGATTGATTGGTTGGACAGTGCAAGTCTTATTCCGCCATCGCAATGGTGCGATGCGAATAAGACAACGCTAATTACGGCCATGGAGACCATAGCCCACGGTTTCCGGTGTGTTGACATAGGTTGCTCCCAGCTAATTCGTACTACCTACTCAACGCCAATCTAAAGCAGTTTTCGGACACTTTGATACGAAATTCCGCTCGTCAATTCCGAAAACGCCGGCCTGGAGTCGTTGGGTAGGATGAGAACGAACTAACCGGAGGAAGAAATCATGAATCCCGAAGATCTTTATCAAGTCCGCCAGGAGCCGTTTGACGGCGAAATGCTCGATGCCATGGTCGAATACATGATGTCAGGGCAGGAGGCGACATCGAAGTAAGGCTGTATAGTCAAAGGGCGGGTGCTTTACGGCGCGGCAGATAGAGGGGTCTGTCGCGCCTTATTATTTGCCGCCTAGGCATTCACCGCACCATCTACCCGAAAAAAGTCACAAAAACTTCCGGCCTCTTTCCGAAATCGCTCCGGCGCGGTCGTTGGGTAGGGCAGAACACAAACGCACTCTGAAAGGAAACAGTCATGAAATGGTTCACAACCCAGACCGATGAAGATCGCAGCCATGAGCGCATTATGGCGATCCTCGACTCAATCGACCCGGTCGAGCTGTTCGGCAGCAAACAGGTGATCGCATCGACCAACAATCCGTTAACCGCCAGTGAAACACGGGAGTAACCACCATGAACGCGCAAACAGCACTCGCCGCGCGTCGCATCGACGCTCAAAATCAGACACGAGCGAACATCATCAGGTTGACCCAGCCCATGAATGAGACCAGCACATCGCTTCATTATGAATTCCGCGAGATTCACTCGCCGCAAGAACTGGAGCAAGCCTTCCGTCTACGCTATCGGGTCTATCGTTCGTGTGAATTAAAACACTTCATCGCAGAGAATCCGCACGAGCTGGATATCGACATCTATGATATCCGCGCACTTCACTACGGACTATTCAATTGTGACAATGGCAGACAAGAACTCGTCGGCTGTGTCCGCGTGGTTACCGACCACGAAACGGCAACATCGCCGGCAGTTAGACTAATCACCGAAAGCTACGAAAAATTCCAACATATCTCCACCGAAGCGCCTCGCGAAGTGTTTCCAATGCTCAGCTATGTGCCATATCGCAAAGAAATCCTTGGTTTGTACTATGATCTGCAGAAGCACGGGGAAGAAGTGGTCGAGGCCAGCCGCATGGTCGTTGACCCACACCATCAGTTTAGAAGCCTTGGTGTTTTTCTGATTCAATCTGCCGCCGCTACGGTATTCGGAATAAACGGATATGCTCGTGTTATCGCATACACGTATCGCAGTGCGTCTCGATTCTATCGTCGCGCCGGTTTCGATCAGATTTCTGGTACCGAGTCATTTACTCTCGAGGGTGCAGGGGAGAAGCATTGCTGTTGTTTTGTAGCAACTCGTGAAAGTGCACCCCCTTCAGATAGAATCGTAATCGACCACTATGCTCACGACCTGCGCACAACCGGCAAGATTGAGATCTCTGTCGAGAAGGCAGCCCCTGTCGAAGTTGAGCCCACGCCTGCCGCAACAACGGCACCGTACTACGAATTCCGCGAAGTCACCGACTCCGCCGGTTTGGAAGAGCTCTTTCGCCTGCGCTATCGCTGCTTCCGCAAAAGCAAACTCGAAGGCTTCGTGCCGGAGAACGAACACGGACTGGACATAGATTGCTACGATCTGCGTGCCCGTCATTTCGGGCTGTACGAAAACAACGGATCGGGTGAGCGCCTTGTCGGCAATCATCGACATGTCACCGACCGGCAGCAGCCGGCAGCGGCCGCTATTCGCAAAATCGTCGCGACTAAACCCGAACTGCAACAGCGCGCATTGACAAAACCGGAGCACCCGTTTCCAGTGCTCAACTACTGGCCCGACAAGGAGCCGATCTTCGAGCTGTATCGCGAAGCCACGAATCGCGGCGAGCTAATGATCGAAGCCAGCCGCCTGGCGCTTGACCCTTCAATAAACTTGCTGGCCGTTGTGAACTTCATCTTCCAGGCGACGGTAGCAAGTGCCTTGGCAAACGGTGTAAGTAGAGGTGTCACGGCGATCAACTCGAATCGCAAACGCTATTATCACAGATACGGATTTGATACCAAAGAAAGTCTTCCAGACCGCTTCATCGAGCAGGCGCAGTCGGAAGGCTCGGTACTTGTGTGGAGCTTTGAAGCGACTGCAGCCTCGATGCAAGAGCAAATTGCGCGGCTGAAAAGCAAATACACGACCGACGGTCGTGTGCGCTTAATGGCAGCCCAAAATGATGAGGAGGGAAGATAAGATGAAGAAGCTGATTACGACGCTGGTTTTCATCACCGCCGCATACGCACTGCCGTTGATTGGCAGCCCCGGGCTCATCCTCGACTGGCGGATTGTCACGCTCATGCTTGCCGGCGCCGTCATGCTTCTGACACAGCCAGCGTTCAATTTCAAGGATGCATCGGCGCACAAGGTCGACGACCGCCTGTCGGTGATACTGATCCTCGGCGCCGGAGTCGTCTGCCAGATCCTTCCGGTGCTTGAGTGGGCATATGTTCGCCAACTGTCGCAAGGTATGCCCAGTACATTCGCAGTTGCCATTGGACTTTCGATGCTGATCGGCGGGCTCGCGTTTCGGATCTGGTCAATTCGCACATTGGGCAAATTCTTCACGGCGACAGTTCAGCGCGTCGAGGGGCATCGAGTGATCAAACACGGACCGTATGCCATCGTCCGCCACCCCAGCTACCTCGGCGCCTATGTCGCGATGCTCGGCAGCGCGGTCTTGCTGGAGGCGTACTTCAGCGTCGTGATCGGCGCAGTCGCAATCTGGCTGGTCTACCAATACCGCATTCGCTTCGAAGAACAACTTCTGGTGCGTGAATTCGGCGAAGAGTACCGGCAATTTATGGCTGATGCGCCGGCGTTGATCCCGGCCGTGCTCGGACGCCGCGTCGCCGAGGCGTGGAAGCGCTACATCGCGAAGCTGGAGCGGGTCGATGTCATGATGGACTAAGGCAAAGGCCCGCCCAACGGCAAAATCCTTTCAGAGTCGAAAGGGTGGGCAGGCGTCCCGTCGCAAGGCAGGACGACCAAAAACCCGGCGGAGGTCCGAGTGCTGGCACCGCCGGGTGATTATTTGGTAGAAGCGATTCGGTCTTTGAAATTGAGCCTCAACAACGTGTCGAGAAGAATGTGACTCGAGCAGAGAATTGAATTGTGTGGCAAAGCGTAATCTCTCATCTTCACTGCGAGATTTTCTCGGTCGAATTCCGAATTTCACTCCATAGTACCGTTTATGTGGGTAAGACGATCAAGCCATCTACTGTAGAATTTTGTGTGTTGGAGAAAAATACAATGACAAGAAACTTGTGGTCAAGCAGTGAAGATAAAATTGATCGAAGGATGAAATTCGTTGCTTATGCCGCCATAGCTGCGTTAGCAATGTTGGGAATGATCGTTGGTATGCCAACCCAATCTTCGGATATTATAAACCCCGATTCGACTCCTGTCTCCGACCATGTTGAACAGCGATATGGCCGGAAGGTACATCCATGTGGCCTTACTGGAAGTGTAAGAGAGCGAATAGCTGACTGTAATGAGACCAGAGTCACTCACGGTGGCTGGACTTGGCGCCTTGTTACCCGCGCGAACAGCGGCAACGAAGTCTGGATGGAACCCGAAGATACGATCCTGTGGGGTGACGCAATTTCGACAGTCGAACCTGCGATGAAAGGGCAAATGCCATACACTCGATCGCTAACGGCCTGCAGTTGTGATCTCGATGAAAATGGTCAACTCTGGTCCATGACATGGAACTTGCCGACTTCCGACGATTACGAGCGAGCGAACAAGTACGGAATTCGGGAGGTCCTTCCCAACATCTCCGATGAATTTTGGACAGAGACATCCTATTATATTCCGCCCCGAGTGCAGCCATGGACATGGGACAAAGAGCCGAATCGAGCAAGTATCTTCAGAGGGAGCGATGGCCTTATTGTCCGCGATGTTCCAGAACGCTTCCATCGTGTAAGATGTATAGGCCGTAAATAGCGATGTTACCAACAACCGTGTTCTCATGCTTATAATACCGTCGAGTCGTTGGAATAGCAGCTGGCCTTTAGTTCTTCAATTGATTATTTGGCGAAGCGCAATTTGAATTGACAAAATGGACATAGAAGAGTATCTTGGTGTCGCTTGCAACAGCACTCCAAGCAAAGACATAGTTTCAATTCAGGGAACGGGCAGATCGTTCGACCGGATCGATTACGAGGCGTTGTCTTGTCATCGTGCTATTTCATCTCGCCACCGCTCCCTATTGCAATAAAATACTGTCCAAAATTCCGAAATCGCCGTGTCCTGGCGTTTGGGTCATTAGTAACGAACGAAAACAACAAAATCCTCAATTTTCAGGAGCGTCTATGCACAATAGATTACGCCGGAAGAATCAACTCGCAATTGCCTCGAAAGGGCTCTTTGTCATCGCGAGTCTGGCCATCGCAGTCTGCCTGAGCTTGACTTGCCCTTTGGCATCGGCCGCCCCCGAGATTCCCTTGCCATTGGTAGATAGTAGTGACAAATCGCCGAATGCGGCTTGCTGTTTTGGGAATATCACAGACGATTTCAACGACGGGAGTCTTGGACCAATTTGGGTCGACCTTTCGACATGTGGCACAGCCAAGGAGCAAAGTGGCCAGCTGGTATTGGACAAGCAAGCTGGTTGCGCGGGAACCTCGTTCGTACAAGTCTACTCCGATCCTAGTCGTTACCAGTTATGCGGCGACTTTGACGTGCAAATCGACTTTGCCCTCATTGATTGGCCAGCACCAGTAATCGCAAGGTTCGTCACGTTTTCAGCGCGATCCATCGCCGACGGGTACGGTATGTCGATTGAACGATTTCAGAATGCGTTTACAGAGCCGTGCACTCCTTACTTGGAGCAGTATAAAGCGTGGGATGTCAACTCCAGCAACTGTGCCTCGACGATGATACCGACGTCAGACATGTCTGGGAAATTTCGAATTCAAAGAGTCGGCTCGACAATATCTTCCTTCTTCTGGAACGGATCGGGCTGGACTTTTGCGCGTAGCGCACCAGTTGAAACTGGTCCGATGTATTTGACAATGTATTCGGGAAGTAACGATGCCGGTAGTCATCAGGTTCGGATGGACAACTTGGTGATTCAGAGCGCCGCCCCTACCGATGTCGACAGCGACGGAGTGGCGGATTGCAGCGACAATTGCATATCTATCGCCAACCCCTCCCAATCCGACTGCGACAACGACGGCATCGGCGACGCTTGCGATTTCCTATCAGGTGATGCCGACAACAGCGGCGCAATCACAATCTCAGATGCGGTTTTGCTTATCAATTACATCTTCAGTGGCGGACCGGCGCCGTGCCCGCTCCGCAACGGCGACGCTGACTGCAGCGGCGCAGTGACCATCTCCGATGCAGTCTATCTAATCAACTACATCTTCGCCGGAGGACCGGCACCATGTTAGGGCGCTGTCTTGCGAATCCAATCAACCAAGGAGGAGTGTTCCTATGTTTAGAGTCATAGCCCCAATATGTCTCGCTGTTATCATCGTTAATTCGGCGATGGCACAGATCTACAATTCCAATTGGGATGCATCCTCCCATGTGTTTCCGGATTCTGCCTGCCCGGCCTGGGAACGATTTGATGCAACCAATCAAATCCCTTTCTTCCAAGGTGATTCGCTCGTATTGCAGACGACATTAAATATCCAGGACTTGTTCTTCCTCACGCGAGAACCCATTATATCCGTTCCGGACCCTTGGGTAATGGAATTTCGGATGCGGCTGGATTCAGGCGTGTCAAATGTGACTTATGCTGCGCCGATTGGAATAGGATTTGTTGCAAAACCTCTATACGGCAACTTCTTGTGGATCGATATCGACGAGATCCACTTGCTTTCGAACATTCAGGATGTCGCCGCGACTGCTACCGTTGACACTGACAACTCGTTTCATACCTATCGCATCGAAGTCAGCCAATCCGGTGCAATTGCCGTCTTTTATGATGGTGCACTTACGTTGAGTGGATCGGCATTCACAAATGGAGCATACTGGGAGCCGTACGCTCGTGTCGATTGGGGAGACATCAATGCTGACAGTAGGGGAGTCTCCAAATGGCTTTACTTCCGGCACAATGGCAATGCATCTCCGGCGGATACTGACGGAGACGGTATTACCGATGTATGCGACAACTGCCCCACAATTGAAAATTTGAATCAGTCCGATGGTGATTTTGATACTGTCGGTGATTCTTGCGACAACTGTCCTTCCATCGTCAATCCATCCCAGTCCGACTGCGACAACGACGGCATCGGCGATGCCTGCGACTTCTTATCAGGTGACGCCGACAATAGTGGCGTAATCACGATTTCGGATGCTGTCTATCTGATCAATTACATCTTCAGCGGAGGCCCCGCTCCATGTCCGCTTCTCAACGGCGATGCCGACTGCAGCGGCGCGGTGACCATCTCCGACGCAGTCTATCTAATCAACTACATCTTCGCCGGAGGACCGGCGCCATGTTAAGACATACTCACATTGATTCAGAATACAGGAGACAAAGTATGCTTTCGAAAATTCTATCGCTACTGGCGATATTAGTCCTCTTGTCGACATCGCTTTCTGCGCAGCCGGCATTCAATTCAATTTGGGATGGCGCGTCACAATTGTTACCGAGCGAGTCGTGTCCGCCGTGGACACTATTTCGTCAAAACAGCAATTCTGTTCCGGTATTACAGGGTGATAGCCTTGTCATTTCCACCACTTCCGCAAATGAGGAATGCAACTATCGCCAAAACGCAATAACGACCTCTGAGACTGACACCGTAATAATTCAGGCCCGGATGAAGTATGTCTCAGGTGCTGATGCACCAAACGTCACGGGTGCCGTTATCGGTTACAATAGCGATACCTGGGGAACGGAAGTCATCATAGGCAATGACATCGTGTATCTTTGGTTGGGGCTCGGTATCGTAGGTGCATCAATCGGCGTTGATACGGATGCCGCATTTCATGATTATGAGTTGAAGATCTACAGTGACACCATCTTTGTCTTTCACGACAATACCCTGATACTTTTAGGACCAACTCATACCCCCCAGTTTGTTCCATCAAACCAGGTGTTCTTTGGCGATGCGAGTTCAGGTGCCGCAGCGACAACAGAATGGATGTACCTAAAGCACAACGTTGCGCCTCCGGCAAGTGATTCCGATGGAGACACAATTCCTGATCTTTGCGACAACTGCCCACAGTTAGCAAATCCGGAACAAATAGATATCGATAACGACGGCATCGGTGATGTCTGCGACGGTTGTCCGACAGTCGCTGGCAATCAATGCTACAACGCCTCATGGAACGGCTCGTCGCAAGTCCTACCAAGCGCGGCTTGTCCGCCGTGGACACTGACTTCGATTGGTTCGCCTTCCCAGTCACTGCTTGGAGATACCCTTACCATAAGCTCTGCGCAACTTCTTGATAATATTCACTATGGTCAGTTCGACTTTGCGCTCACGATCCCCAGCCTATGGGTAATTGAGTTCACAATGCGATATGTTTCGGGATCAACTACCGCCTCGAATCAAGCTCCAGCTCAGATATTCTTTGCTAAGCAAGGGGTATTTCAAAACGTCCTGTGGATTGGGACTGACGAGTTGTTTCTCTGGTCGGCTGATCAAGTGCGTGGTCCATCAGCGTTTGTAGATACTGACAATTCATTTCATACTTATCGAATTGAAGTCGACAGCGCACTCGGACAAACCCGGGTTTATCACGACAACGTCCAAGTCCTCACTATGGCCCTTTGGACTGGAAGCAATCCCACCTGCTTGGCGCTTGGTGAGGGTTCGAGTTCAGGATACTCTACAACTAAGTGGGCAGCGTTTCGGCACAATGGATACTTCGTGCCCTTCGCCGATGCAGATGGCGACAGCATCGCCGATCATTGCGACAACTGCCCACAGATAGCTAACCCTACGCAAGTAGATGGTGACGGGGATCTCTGGGGAGCCGCCTGCGACTGTAATGACGCAAACGTGTTAGTGAACCCGGGCGCCACCGAGGCATGTAATAGTGTTGACGATAACTGTGATTTACTAATCGATGACGTAGTAAACTGCTCGGTATCTGACTGCGACACAGTACTGCTGGAGGTTTTTACTACAAACGTCCCCGTGCCTACATCGATTGCCGTCAGCCCTGGTGGCGCATATGGCAACTATATGTATGTCCTTAGCGGAACGACTCAAATCTACCGAGTCGATTCGCTTGGCAACGCTTCTTTGTTTGCTCAAGGACTATCAGGTGATGGCTGGATGATTTCACTAGCATTTGACAACACCTCAAACAAGGCATATGGAGGTTATTTGTATGCCTCCGTTGATTACTTTGGCGGTACTTGCTTGGCAGGTGTTGAGCGATTCTTGCCGGATGGCACTGCAGAGATATTTCTCGACGGCTGTCAGAACTCACCGTTGCTAATTGGCGAGAGTCATCTGACAATTGATGATCAGGGCTTCTTTGGTCATCGAATGCTGTTGGCTGATTTTGAAGCCGACGAATTCGGACGTTCACCCTCAACCGTAATTCAGGTCGCTCCGGCCGGCAATGGACTTCCATTCAATTCAGTCATGTTGCAGGGAATTACTGGACTCGATATAGACCGCTTTGGGAATTTTGGACACAATTTGCTTGCCTGCAATACTGGTGGCCTCCAATGGCGTCAGGGAGATAATAGTGTGTACAAGGTGCTCCAGAACGGCGCCTACTCGCTGCTTATCCCAGACCAAGGATTGGATTATCCCAACGGAATTCTAATTGACGCAGTGGGGACTTTTGGTGGCGATGCACTCGTTCACTACAGCAATCATAATCGGATCCTGACATTTGATGGTTCAGGACAATTGACACGGCGGTTTCATGTACCCGGCGGTCAGACAACCACAGGAGATCGGATGGATCAGGACCGATGGGGACACTTTGCATATGATATATTTATCACATCTCCGGACAATAACACGATCTACCGGCTTATTGCTCCAGTTGCCGCGGATTCAGATAGTGATGGCGTTGACAATCTCTGTGACAACTGTGCCCTGATCGCCAACCCATCCCAAGTTGACTGCGACAACGACGGCATCGGCGACGCCTGTGATTTCTTATCAGGCGATGCCGACAACAGCGGCGCAATCACGATCTCGGATGCCGTCTATTTGATCAATTACATCTTCAGTGGCGGACCAGCACCTTGTCCACTGCGCAACGGCGATGCCGATTGCAGCGGATCAGTTACAATCTCCGACGCAGTCTATCTTATCAACTACATCTTCGCCGGAGGACCGGCGCCATGCTAGTACTACAAACGGATCTCGCAAATACACAGAGAATGTCGGCAAGAAGAAATCAAATCCTCCGAGGGAGGTTGTTATGTCATGTTTAGTCAAGTCCTTATTGGCAGTGATAACCTTGTGTGCCGGTCTCACTTCTTCAGGCTGGTCAGACACTCGCCTTGGTGTCAATAACTCTAATGAGCCTGCTGGGACAAATCAATCGGCCGCTTCTCCAAGTGCGTGTCTGGCGCCACCATCAGGTATGGTCAACTGGTTGACCGGAGATCGCAATGCCAATGACACGGTTGGTTGCAACGATGCTACACTCTTCAATGGTGCATCTTTGGTCGCTGGTTATGTCGACTCGGCAATTGCATTCGACGGTATTGATGACTATGCGTATCTTGCGGACGAAGAAGTCAATGGTCTCCAGAATCTGACAATTGAATTCTGGGTGAATCTTAACGCAATGCCCGCGGGGCAAGTTGGCCGATTCGTCACTCTTCAGCCGGAGAAGGCAGTGATTCGTTACGACGGCGCAAACGGACCTGGACAGCTACATTTCTATATGAATATCGGCGGCACATTGCAGTCGATTAGAGTAAACAACACTCTTCAGACTGGGTCTTACCACCATGTTGCCGGCACCTACGACGGCGCAACTATGCGATTATACTACGACGGTACTGAAGTTGGCAGTCTGTCAGTTATCGGTACGGTTGGGAGTGGTAACGCCGTCTGGCTCAGCTTTCCCGGCTCCGAAGAAATGAACGGCATTCTTGATGAAGTCACTATCTATGATCGAAATCTCACGAGTGCAGAGATCATGTCCATTGCAAACGCAGGGAGTGAGGGCAAGTGCAAGGAGATAGCATACACGGATTCGGACCTAGACGGCATTCGAGACTGCCGGGACAATTGTCCTTTGGTAGCAAATCCGGCACAAGTCGATGTCGACGGTGATCTGTGGGGCGAAGCATGCGACTGTAACGACGCAAACGCAGCCATTAACCCCAACGCGATTGAGAAATGCGATGGCCTCGACAATAACTGCGACTTGGCGATTGATGATCCTTATTTCTGCGGAAACAGTACAACATGCCAAGGTATGGTACTGGAAGTCTTTGCCAATCACATCCCCGCGGTTGCGGGAATCGAGGTGAGCAGGGGAGGAGCCTACGGCAACTACATCTATTGCACGGGAAATTGGAGCAGCTACAATACTGGGAACTGTGACAGTATCTTTCGGGTCGATACTTTAGGCGTTTGGTCGTACTTCGGCAAGATTCCGCCGGGATCCGCCAACATCGCTGATCTTGTGTTCGACAACACTCCGAACAAGAAGTATGGTGGCTACCTTTACGCAATTGGTGACAACTCCGGTCTAATCCCTCCCAATCAAGGCGGAGTCTACCGAATCTATCCCGACGGAAGTTCTGAACTTCTGATGAATGGCCCACTCGTATCACCCTCTCCTGGACTTCTCGGAACATCGTGTGCCGTGATAGACGATATTGGACAGTTCGGAAATCAAATGATTCTCAACGATTTTGAAGCAGAAGACTACGGCTTTCTGTCCAACATCTTCGCCGTAGCGCCGAATGGCGGTGTTAGCTCTTGGAACAATACGATTCTGGGGGGTGCGTACACGATGGAACAAGATCACTTTGGGTCGTTCGGCAACGATATTTTGGTCGCGAATATTCAGTTCAGCCAATGGTGGCAGGGAGACAACGCAATCTACAGACTTGCACCCAATGGGACGAAGTCGTTGTTGATCCCTGACCAGGGGCAGGGTATTCCGATTGCTGTTCGAGTGGACGCCTTGGGCGGTTTTGACGGCAATTTGTTTGTTAATTACGCGAACGGCAAGATCATTGCATTCGATAGCGCAGGAGAAGAAGCATGGCGTGCGAACGGGCTAGGTATCACTTTGAACTGCATGGCTCAGGATTACTCGGGAGCTTTTGGGTATGACATGTTTCTCATTTCAGCGGCCGACAGCACAATCTACCGCGTGCGGCCTGCTGGTTCTGTTAACAGCGACTCCGATACGATTCCGGACCTGTGCGACAACTGCGATCTTGTCGCAAATCCCTCCCAAGCCGATTGCGACAATGATGGCATCGGCGATGCCTGCGACTTCTTGTCAGGTGATGCCGACAACAGCGGCGTCATTACAATCTCTGATGCAGTCCTTCTAATCAACTATATCTTCAGCGGCGGACCGGCACCGTGCCCGCTCCGCAACGGCGACGCCGACTGCAGCGGCGCGGTGACGATTTCCGATGCAGTCTATCTTATCAACTACATCTTCGCAGGGGGACCGGCACCATGTTAGGGCAAATTAGAATCAGCGAACTGCAAGGCTACCAAGAGCGTAGAGCGAAGCAAGCACGCGCCTCGGTGATTGGTGCATATCTCTTCTTGACAATCTTCAACGCATGTGTTTTCGGACAGACGTACAATTCGATTTGGGATGGCTCGAGTCAAACATTTCCCAACCAAGTATGCCCTCGATGGATGCTGTTAGATGAATCGGCGTCTTCCAATCCTGCATTTCTGGGTGACTCACTAATACTGACTACGATAAATAGCGCCGAGAACCTCTCCTACTCTCAATCGATGCCACTCTTTTTGCCGCAGGATTCTCTGGTCATTGAGTTTCGGTTACGAGTCGTTTCGCAATCTTCAAGCACATCGACGAGAGCCGGGGTTGGTGTACTGTTCGTCACCAATCCACAGCTTGGCAATACATTATGGATCGGGTCTGACGAAATCTTCCTTTGGTCCAATATCGACGTCAAGGGCATGAGCGTCTCTGTTGATACCGATCAAAGCGCTCACATTTATCGAATTGTCGTGTTATCAAACGGCAGCATAAGTGTGTACTATGATGGCACTAACGTTCTAACCGGAACAACCTTTTCAAATGGATCGTACTGGGGCAATGTCCTCGGACTTTATTGGGGTGATTTGACCGGAAGTGCTTATTCTATTCAGTATTGGGTGGATTTCAAGCACAATGCATACGCCTATGACCAAGATTCTGACTCGGACGCAATTTCCGATTCCTGCGATAATTGTCCCAGTGTACCAAATACTGGACAAGACGACGCTGATAGCGATGGTGTCGGCGATAGTTGTGATGAGTGCCCCGACTTTCCAGGAAGTGTTTGCCTAAACTCAATATGGAACGGCCTGGAACATCGACTTCCAAATGCCACTTGCCCACCATGGTCGGAAAACTTCAGTGCAAGTCCGGAGTCCCACTACTTACGAGGTGATACGCTTGTATTGGTAACAACAGATACAGCCGGCACTCTCGAGTACTTCCAATCAGCACCAGACATTGTGATACCTGACCCCCTTGTCATCGAAGCGAAAATGCGCTTTGTTGCGGGAAATTCAATCCCCGCAAGAGCTCCGGCGAGTTTGGTTTGCTCGTATGGTCTGAATACTGGGAACATTCTGTTCATTAAGCAGGACGAGATATTCCTTCTGTCTGAGTATTACATACAAGGTCCAACGATATCTGTGGATACGGACGATACATTCCACTCTTACCGAATGGTGATTCATGCAAGCCATGCAATTGAAGTTTATTACGACGACGTTCTCGTTCTTCAAGGAGCACTAACACCTGAGAACTCGTCTTGGGGTGTGACTCCATCGATTGCCTTTGGCGATGACACCTACCATGCTTACTGCACCTCCGAGTGGCTCTACGTGCGGCATAACGCTTTTCCATTCATTGACGATGATTCTGACGGCATAAGGAATCAATGCGACAACTGCGACCTCGTCGCCAACCCCTCCCAATTCGATTGCGACAACGACGGTATCGGTGATGCCTGCGACTTCCTGTCAGGTGATGCCGACAACAGCGGCGCAATCACAATCTCAGATGCGGTTTTGCTTATCAATTACATCTTCAGTGGCGGACCGGCACCATGCCCATTACGCAACGGCGATGCTGACTGTAGCGGCGCGGTAACTATTTCCGATGCCGTCTACCTTATCAACTACATCTTCGCCGGAGGACCGGCGCCGTGTTAGAGTGACCGCAATATTCACTTTGGGTGGGCGGATCTGAATTCTGCCCGACCGCGATGAGCGATACTCGTTGACGAATGCCGATGTCTGAAGTGGTTAACATAGCAATAGAAAGGATTGTAATGAAAACCAAGCTCCTTATTGGAATTGTGACTGCCCTGATTATGATTGGTGCGTTTACCAAAGATGCCTTGGCGCTGAATCTCCTCAATGGGAGCTTTGAAGAGCCTGCAGTTCCTCTGAACACGTATGAACCTGTTACTCCCACTTCATGGACTTGGGATGGCCCCAGCGGTGTTGTCTTTAACGGTACCGTTTTCAATCCAGTTGAGGGTAGCAACTGGCCCTCACCAATGGATGGGCAGCAGTTTGTCGATATCGGCAATACCTCGATACTCTCTTTGTCTCAGACATTTATCGTCACTCTTGCAGGCGCTTATCAATTCACGTGGTACGACAATGCTCATTCCAATGGTCTTACATCTCCATAGTCGGCGAGTATTATTGACAATTCCCTGCAGACAGTCATCGACACAAGTTTCGACGCTGCCCATGGTGGAGTTTGGCAACATCGAGTGGTCTCGCTCGACCTTTCGCCGGGCACGTACACACTCGTCTTTACAGCTGAAGGGGTGCCTCAAGGCTACGACACGTTGATCGACCGTGTTATACTTGGCTTCATATGCGGTGACGCCGATGGCAGTGGCAGCGTGACAGTTTCTGACGTTATCTACTTGGTCAATTACATATTTGCGTCTGGCCCATCACCCCTCGATCCGTCCGCTGGTGACTTCAATTGTAGCGGAAGCACCAACATCTCCGATGCCGTGTATTTGATCAATTATATCTTCTCTGGAGGTGCAGCACCATGTGCGGCCTGTTAGTAACGGCACATATTGCGCAATAGAGCGTCGACGAGAAATCCGGTTGTGATACATGGCCTACTGATGGCATTAACACTAATCGCAACATCAGTATCCTCCACTGCATTTTCGGCCGACTCCCTCTGGGTCAAGATCGACGAAGGTCTGCACCACGCCCAGTTCACGGGTGTACCGGCATCGACCGTGGGAGACTCGCATATCGACGTCTTTCGCATTGACCCGAGATTGTATCAAGTCGAGGTCAAGATGATCTCACAGACAGAGGATTACAGTCTGACCGCGCAAGAATGGTGCCGGAAGTATGATCTGCTGGTTGCGATCAACGCGGGCATGTTTCAGCAAGACTTTTCTACCCACGTCGGATACCTTCGGCACGATGGACACGTCAACTGCGCAAAAGGCACACCGAAGTATCTGTCGGCAGCCGCCTTCAATCCAGTCGATACGACACAACCGCCATTTCGCATCTTCGATCTCGATGTTACCCCACTCGACGAGGTGAAGGAGCGATATTGTACCGTCATTCAGAATTTGCGTTTAATCAAGCACCCTGGTCGCAACACATGGTCACAGCAGGACAAGATGTGGAGCGAGGCGGCATTGGGTGAAGACAAGCAAGGCAACATTCTCTTTATCTTCTCTCGCTCGCCATACTCGATGTATGACCTCAATCACATCTTGCTGAAATTGCCAATCGACCTGGTAGCCGCGCAACATCTCGAAGGCGGTCCGGAGGCGTCGCTCTATCTATCGCACAACGGGCATCTCATCGAGCGCATGGGAAGTTTTGAGACTTCTTTCATGCCATTCGATACCAACGAAAGATTCTGGCCATTGCCCAATGTCATTGGGATAAAGAAAAGGGGAACTGACTCGAATGATATACCGCCCGGAGATGATTGATCTCCGGGCGTCTTGCAGCAACCCTATTCAATGATCTCGGCCACCAGCCGGCCGTCGCCGGCGATAAACGAACCGATTTCCAGCGGCGAGTTAATCCGGCTGGAATCCAGTACAAGGTCGACGACAATCGAACCGGTGTTGACCGTTGCATAGAAGAACCGACGTCCACTGAAAGAGTTGAGGTGTTCGCCGCTGGCAATGACGTTTCCAACAACAATGGCAAGCGGCAAGTGCTTCAGCGCATGTGTCTGCGGATCAGCGATCTGAAACAGAGCCTGCTCACTGAAGCTTAATTCGGTCTCCGCCTCCACCAGCTCACCGCGATCAATCTTGAAATCGAACGACTCGGGACGTTGTCCCTGCGGAAACACGCGGAGCTTCGACGGATAGAACGAGACGGCTACCGGGACCACCTGCCGATTAAAGGTGGATCTTGCCCAGCGGTAACCCAACATCTCCGCAACGAGCAGGGACTTGCCGGGATCTTGTGGCGCCACAAAGCGACCGACACCGCAGAGATACGAGTCGGGGCTCGACGCAAATCCTGCCGGCGACACGAAGTTGCGGTTGTGCGCGGCATAGAATGGCAGCAAGAGAGCGCGTACGCGGCAATCGTCGTAGCCGTGCAAAATGCCAACTGCGCCCGCCGAATCCAGGTACTTGTGATAGGAGGAGTTGTTTCCCTGCCACGACTGTGACCATGGACTCTGCTCGAGCATTTTTGTCAGCTCCTCGGTTCTGATTTTCTCGTCGACACTGAACCCCAGATGCTCCCAACCGATTACGTTCCGGTACGTGTGCTGGCGCAAACGAAGTTGCCAGAACTGACGGAATTTCGAGGCTATCTGATAGGCTGTTGAAACGCTGAAAACAGACCGCAATGTTAATTTCATAATCACACCTCACATTCAAAAGTTTCTACGCAGACGGAGCGGGCGTACCCGCCCCGCGCTGCTATTGCACCCCCTTGCTTCTTTAGAAGAGTCCTTCGCACCGGGCGCACTTCAAGCCAGACCCCAATCGCAAAATCGAATGGGTCAACCACTGCGATCAAAAGTTCAGAGCACAGCCGACAACCGGCGACGTTTTCCGGGCACGGCAAAACCCGAAAGAGATTCGCCAAGACGCACGAATGTGCTGGTGGCTAAACTGTCTGGATTAGTCTAAGGGGAGAGAAGTGAGGTGCTTGAATCAGTCAACTACAACTGATTGTTGTTCAAGATTCCTCGCCGCTGCTCCAACCGCGACAGCCAGCCATGCCTATCCGCCTAACCCTTGGATACCAAGGGAAATCGGGCAGACGCGTCATATAAGCCATTTCCCGGCCGTAAACGACCTTCGGCTCATCTTGCGTTTTCGCATATGACTGACTCCTAGCAGTTGAAGTTTTGGACAAAAAATTGAACTACGACAAAAGTGCGCGAATAGTTCTGTGAAAGGATTACGCGATGATAATGATGGTTATCGGCGTTGTCAAGCAAAAAAAATGACACATGTGTATATTATCTTTTGAGATGCGATTAGGAATTTTATTTCGACGGCTTTGACCACAGGTGTAGAATTCTTAGGACCGCCAAGACGAGAACACGAATTGCAATGACCGAAGCAACACAAAGACAGCTGGGAGGCATTGGACAGAGTTGGACACTCAAGTGAGATTCCGATTGGCCGGCAAGGTAGCAAAGCAATTGGTTCTAATATTTGTTTCCGTACTGTTGCCCTCGATCGTCGCTACTGCAGAGGATCGACCTGTCGGCAATTCTGCTCAGGTTGTCAGTGCTCGAGACTCGTCTTTAACCGTGCGGCTCGCTATCGTGAGGTCTCGTGCGGACGGAACTCCGCTGGTTGTCATTGACAAGTCGGATCGAAAGCTCTCGTTCTTCCGTTCAGGAATATTGGACACCACATTCTCCGCAGAATTTGGGCGAGGGCGAACTGATGGGGATAAGGTCAAGGAGGGTGATTGGCGGACACCAGAGGGCGAGTTTCAGGTCTGCTACCGCAACTCCAGAAGCCGATTCTACAAAGCTCTCTTGCTTGATTATCCGCTTCCCGAAGATGCCGAACGCGGCCTTCGGGATGGTATCATCGAAAGTTCCGATTACCGGCGGATTATGGCCTCGCACGAAGCGGGGGAGATACCTGACCAATACACCGGACTGGGCGGTCTCATCGAAATTCACGGCCGCGGTGGAGTCGGCTTCGATTGGACGAGAGGATGCGTAGCAATCAACAACTCCGGAATCGACTATTTATTCGACCACACTCGAATCGGTACGAAGGTCGTCATCTCGGAGTAAGTACGCGAGTTCGCGCATGGCACAAGCAGTGAGTGTTCTGTCGTCAGGCGACACTAAGTAATGTCGAGCATCCGTTGAATTTCTGGAAGACCATACTCGGCTCGTCCAGTCAGTACCGTAAGGTTTGGAAGTATCGTCGCCTCGCCCTCACTGTGGGTATGTCCGCAGAGCACGATCATGTTCTTGTTCGGATGTTTTCTCATGAATCTTATCAATGGATCGCCAGAGGCAAACGAAGCAAAATGGGGGAGAAAGTCAGGGTTTGAAGTCTTGCCCTCATGCCAGCTTGCCTCGATAAAGGGCGGCACGTGAGTCAAGACGATCACATCGGAGTAACGCTCATGCGCAAGAGGAAGGAGTTCTTCGATATGATCCGAAGCTTGTCCAGCTAAGAATTGCATTGTCTCAAGTCGGCGAGCCTTGTCGGTCTCCGAAAGCCCGCTACCGCCCGCTAGCTGAAAATCGGTAATAGCAACATAGTCGTTAAGAATTACAGACGAATGCGCAAAGTCGCCGAATCTTCCATCCGCCCAGCCGTCGTGCCCGATCAGGCAGGTCTTTGCACTTAGTTCGACGATCCCTTCATCTGACAGATAATGTAGATGCTCCGACGTCCGAACCAACTTCGCGACGCGCCTGCGAACTTCCGCAACCGAACTGCCATAATAGTCGTGGTTTCCCAAAACGAAGTAGATCGGGCGATTCAGGCCTTGGTCAAGTGTGGTAAGATTAGATTCTAAGGTCGCCGCAGTGCCGATGTCGCCGCCAATCAGCACGCCGTCACCGCTGGAATCATTGATTGACTTGACAAGTGAGTTGATCTCTGCGTCAGTGACAAAATCGAGATGAATATCGGTCAGCCAGGCGAACTGCATAATCCTCTCCATCACGTGATGTCAGTTGGACTCGCGCAATTCAAACCAGGGAATGATCGTCGACAGAAATAAGCTCTTCATTGGGCACCACACTGATACTCTCGGTCGAAGCTTGTCCACGTTTCTGTGCATGACCGCGAATCGTACTTCCACCGAAACGTACGGAAGATTCGGCCACCAGTTGTTTCAACTGCTCGTTTTCCTAAAGCAGCTCTACTACCTTGGTGCTGGTCGCTTCCCGAACCGTGTCCCCCTGAAATCGCTTCTTGCCCGCCTCCAGGTACTCCTTGCTCCAACGGTAATCGAGATTGGCGACAATCCCTTCCCGGCGGTAGAGTTCGGCGATGTTGACCTCGCCGCGGAGACCCTCTATGACAATTCTGATCTTTTCCTCCGTCGAGAACCTCCGCCGTATCTGGCGACGGATCTCTTTGACAACGGCTTCCGGGTTTTGTTTGGACGATACCATGACCTAATCCTCTCTTGTGAATATCGTCGTTAAGAGCTGGCTCGCACTCCCTCCAGCGAGCCGGCGCCAAGCCCTAAACAATTAACCCAAACCGTACCCTAGCTCAAGCACCTCTTGTGTCCAGATTTAGTTGACGGCGAACAGTGATGAGGTCTGACACTAGGATTGGCGCCGTTTCCTGATTTATCTCTGCTTATCGAACAGCCAGGGTGCTGTGCGAAGCAGGAAGGATTTGTGCGTCAAGGCCGTATTCGAGTCTCCTTCTTCGGAGGCCTTCTGCAAGATCTTCATTCGGGCTTCCCAACATAGGCTGTCAGCCGCCACGGCCCTGTGGAACAAGCTCATTGCCGAAACGTCATCATTTAACTTCAGGTAACACATTCCCATGTGGAAGAGCAGGACCGGGTACTCTTCGCCCAAACGATCCTGCGCTTCCCGAAAATGTGGCAATGCCTCACTCGGTTGCAGACGATTTAGAAAGTACATCCCGGCGCTCAATTCACTAACAAACTTGACGTCACTGTGTATCACGTCGTGCGACATTTCAATCTTCATCTTCTTTCGCCAGACGACTGTAAGATCATCCCCATTAAATATTCCAATGGTATTGTATTTGTGCCTGAATTCGGAATGCAACATTAATGCCTGCTCCGCAGGAGCCGATGGCTTGTAGTTGGTTGAAAAGAGAATATAGTCGGGTTCTTGTGCAAGGAGATACTCAATGTTGAATCGCCGCTCCTTCCACGATGACGAGATACCATCCAGCACTTCAGGATTCCTGGCAATAAAAGCATCCGTTAAACCCAGTACATCGATGACTCTATGTCCTAATAACTGGTAGCCGATCATCCCAATTGTAGATGCAGCAAGAGAGGCACCTGGAGCCATATACTGATTCAGCTTCTTTCCGATCTGCGCCATCTTGTCCGTAAGATTCTTTTCCGACTCAAGGTAGGTGGTCACATGTTCACGAGAGAGCATGTACGAGCTTAGGGAGACAGCCGTGACGCATAATAGCGTCAGGGAATAGACAAATCTGCGGTTCTTGAAAACAGCCGAATACAATTCGATAACTGAAACAACAAAGAGGGTATAAAGCAGCGGAACAACCGGAAGGAAAAAGCGATAGACCTTGAGCACATCGCCCCCAACAACGACAATGTAGACAATGTACATTGTCACGCACAAGTACAACAAGGAGTACCGGCGCCAGAGTCTCCTAACCATTAACATGGGAACCAGAACGATGACTCCGTACACACCGATCGTGCGGACGAAATGCCAAACGTATTCGAGTCCACTCCGAATATAGTATAGTCCAAGACCGCTCTTCGCAAAGTAAGGGTTGGGGAAAATGGAACCATAATAAATCAACTTAAACGCTAAAAAGGGAAGTAGCGGTATCGCATAGAATAACGAGAATAGAAGAGGAAACTTCTTTTCGTGAACAGTACGACTGAAGGCGATGACGCCGAAGAAAATAACTCCCTCTGGACGCAACAAGGAGGCGACAACCAAGAGCGAGGGCGTTAGCTTTGGCTTTCGATATTCTGCAACTACTGCCGCGAGCGCCATACATGCAAAGGCTGAAGTCTCGAGACTCGCGATTGACCAGTAGGGTAAGGACGGATTGCTCAAAACCAAGATGGCCAGGGCCAGAAAAAGAGGGATCGCTGGCTGATCAGTGTGCCGCTTGAGCAGCAGTAAAATCAAATAGAAAATGGTTCCGCCAGCGACTATACCAAACAGACGTGAAGTCATCAGGTAGTCCATGCCGAGCATATCTTTAAACAAAGCCAGCAAGATTACCCAGAGAAAGTTTGTGTAGCCCTCCACTTTCTCGCCGTGATTGTATACCAGGCCATCTCCAGACAGAAGATTGGCAGCATAGCGAAATGAAATGAAGGCATCATCCTGTGTGAAATCATAAGTGAAGCAGTTGTACCAGAATACTAACATGGCAGCAAACAAGATGACCAATATCCAACTTCTGGAAGTAGATTTCGGATCATTAGATTTGAGTTGCTGCATCAATTCTCTCTTCGTAGTTACAGCAATGCTGTATATCGTCAAACCAGTCTGGGGGCGAGGTCTTGGAAGCTAACATCCGCTTTGAGCGGTGGCAATCAATTTTTGGTTCCTCTCTTCCTCTGTCAGCTTTGACGGAATCTCACTGCGCAAACTAAAACCACTTGCGTTCTGGATTAGAGACTCTATATTGTATCTGGGAATAGGTCAAGTGTATTGGGAGTTTCCTAGCCCCCTCTCTCAATACTGACCTCTTCCCACTTTTTTTGTCTCATAGCTTCCTCCATCTTGTGTTCCCACGGAAACGGTCCGGCTCCTCCAACGAATGCACCAAACGTCAACAAAGGCGACAATAACAATTGCCAATCG
Organism: uncultured Ignavibacteria bacterium; assembly: GCA_964370935.1. Classification (GTDB taxonomy): domain Bacteria; phylum Zixibacteria; class MSB-5A5; order CAIYYT01; family CAIYYT01; genus JADJGC01. The sequence continues at coordinate 29,246 of CAYJKI010000014.1, forward strand.
ACCTTTCGATTGCTATAATTGGACTCAAACAACGACTACATCATAGACAATCATCTTTGCGGACGTTCTCACACGGCAGGTAGGCGGACGAGCACCAATGGGAAGAGACAAGAGCGACAAAGGAGCGGAAGACGAACGGGTCTTGATCCTGTTTCTTCAGCATCCCGATGACCGGGACGCGTTCATGCCGTTCTTCCATATGTGCCACAAGCTCGCGGTCGGAAGCTTGGGCTATCTCCAAAGGCGCGGCTATCGCCTGCCCGTAGGTCCGCACAATTCATTTTCCAGCATTTCCGATCTCGCCATTGACATCCTCGGCACATTCCTGCGTTTCGAGAAGAGCGTGAAGTTTGGAGTAATCTTCAATTACTTCGCAAAGGAAGACATTTCGGATTTTGTCGATGTAGATCCGGCATTGGCGATGTCCAAATTTCGGGCGCTGCTTCTCGGCTATATCAGGAAAGAGCTCTTTCGCATCAACCAGCAGGAGTACCCCGAAGCCGCCGATCTGAAAACGCGATTGAACACGATTCTATCGGGAGAGAAGTATGCCTCCATATCGTTCAACGGCTGTTCCGACTTGATCTGCTTGGCCGTGATTCGCGATGTCGAGATGCGAGACAAACCCATCATCCCGCAGGAAAAGTTGGAATTCATCGCAGAAGAAGCGTACGTCACATCGCGGTCAATTGAAGAGTGGTGCGCCAAGATTTTCGCATTGCTGGCCTTGCGCGAAGAATATCTCCCTGCTATTCCGCGCCATCAGTTACTTGCGGCAGCCGTCAAGATATCGGGCACTCATCTTGAAATCGATGCGATGCCGCCTTCTGCATTGCCCGGACCGGAGCAGCTGTTACTCTCTTCAGACTTAGCGAAATTGCGTGAAGAAGTCGTTGAATTCGTGACCGTGGAGGTCATCAGTAGGTTCATCAAGCAGGGGAGAATTAGCAAAGACACGGGCGCTTGCTTTGAAAGAGCCGTCGACCTTTTCTTGGAGGACAAGTCCAATGGTGATCAAGTTGACTTATTGCCCAGCTACTTCCGCGAAACGATGCCCCAGTCGGAGCATAAACACTACTTGAAGCGCTACAAGTACGTCTTTGAGACAATCATGAGCCGGGCCGAAGAAGAATTTATCGATCGAATTAAAAAAAAGTTTCGATAAATCGGCGATTGAAATACTACTCTCGATAAGAGGAGGGTCAAAGGACTCATTATGCATCCGTTGCGCGAAGAACTTAACCGGTTTGTCGAAGGGCAAGAGACCGCCCAGTCGATACTTGCCCATATTCGCGATTGCGAGTTCTGCGGCCTTTACTGCGAGCGTTACGAATTATTGCTCTCCGAAATCGACTCCGCCGAGATTGTCAACCGCGAAGACCTTTCGGAGATTGCCTCAAGTATATTTACTGGAAAATCGTCACCGAATATCATTCATCTTTCGCCATTTCATCGCAGTCCTTTGCCTGGCCAACGCCTATTGGCAGCCGATGGCGAACGCACCAACGAACCGGTTTTGCAGAATCTCGCGACCTGGTTCTCGCAGGAGCAGGACATCGTCGTTCGCGTAATGCGCGATACCGAACACGCGGTCGATTTTCTGCAAGTAATTGCTCCGGACGAATCGCTGATGTCGCATGTTCTCATCGAGTCGGCCGATGCACACCTTACCTATGTCACTGATGGGCAAGGCAAGGTCGAATTTAAAATGCGACAAGTCGAGGACATTGCCTCAATCAAATGGCAAATCCGACTCCCTGAAGCCGTCTTCCGGTTGGACGCACTGACCTATGACCCAAATCGTGTCAAAAGCGAGACTGACACGATTCTCGAATCTCCCGGCGGTGATACGGTCAGCATCAAGTTGCAGGAGAAGACAGAAGGTAAGGAGATCATCGTGCGCGTGCTTGCGCTCGATGGTAATGCAGCGTATCAGCACGCTCGTGTGGCAATCACGTCCAAGAGCGGGACCGAGGTCAAGCCCGTCACACCGAGTGATACACTGAAATTCGCTCTTGTCGATGCTAACACCGAGATCGGAATTCGGATTTTCCAATAATATGGCACTCTCACCGGTCGAATTTGCTGCGGCATTTGAACGATTGCGCACACACGTAGGTGCAGCCTATACCGACGACAGCTCACTTCTCCAATTACTTGACTTCTGGCCGAAGGTCGCGCCCTTAACCAAGAATCCTGCATACTCCAGTTATGTCGCCGAGTATCTTACTTTTCTCGAGGCGGCACTCACAGACGATAATCTCCGCGACCTGTCGTTAGCAGAGCTTGCTAGTCTTGAGTCTCTCGGCAAAGATGTCGGAGCACGCGAGGCGCTGCTTCAACTGATAAGAAAGCAGACTGCTCGGCAGTGCTTTTTTGTCGGCAAATTGGACGAAGGCCTTGCCGCGTGCATGAGAATTACGCGGGAGGACGTGACAAATGAGAAGGGTGAGGATTCGACTGGCGGACTAAGCGAGTTTGAGACATTTCACGCATTCATCACGGCATTCAATGAAAAGTGGCAGGCGACAAAGAAGCTGCTTCAGGAACTTGCCGAGGAGTGGCAAGCAGAACGCGAATATGTTTCCACCGACAGAGTCTATTGCTTACTCGTTCAGAACAATGGCATAGGAGAAAGATCAAGAGGAAAACTACGCGCGTTGACCGGTACAGTGGAAGAGCGCGGACGCAGCGCGCAGAATGATGAAGTGACATTTGACAATCAGCTTCGTTCTTCCGATGATCCGATTGTCGGCGTCGCTTATCAGGCATTAGCGGCAACTCGGCGGTACTTAAGGTCGACTGGATACTCGCGCCTCGGCTCATCTTACTATCACGCTCACTTCGCAATAAACGACAAGCGTGCGGTCTACACCGGCGATTCGATCGGCGTCGCGACAGCCTTGTTAGCCTATGCCCAGCTCCTGCATACCGAAGCGTTGCGTCACGACCACCTGTTGCCCGGCGATGTGGCTTGTACGGGCGGCATTGACGAAGCCGGTACGATTACGCCTGTCAATGGCGGAAGCATCTCTGCCAAAGTCGAGCGGGCATTCTTCACGCACATCAAGTATCTCGCCCTGCCTTCCGGCAACGTCGCAGCGGCGCGACAACATCTGGATGCACTGCAATCGCGCTATCACGCGCGACAGCTGATATTACTCCCGATAGCCTCGCTTAGCGCCGCGGTCAATGACCACAACATCGTTCGTCCGGAGAGAGTATGCATTGGCGAGTTCGTTGCGAAGCAAGTAGTAAAATATTCGCGTATGACCAAAGTGCAGGCGCCGATGCTGATGGTAGTGTCATATTTGTTGTTGTGTCTCGTTGTTCCAAAGGCGTGGATATTGTTTGACTGGAACCCAAATATGTTGAAAGTCGAAGGCTCTCGGATCCGGGCTCTAAATATGAACCAGAATCTGCTTTGGGAGTACAATTTCCCCAGTGCCATTGCAGACGAAGCTGGTACGTGGAAGGTAACAAATATTGATGATGACATTAGAAACGAGGTCATCATATTACCTAATTTAAGTCGACCATCAGCTATTAGCGGATACCTGTTTGTCTTCAACGACAATGGCGATTCGCTATTTGCCGTGGATTGCACAATTCGTAAGGGATATCCTGTGGGCACGGTTGATGTAGGATTGCCGATGCCGCTGGAATCAGGTTTGGTCCAAGTCGGCAAGTATCAGGGCGAGAACATTATCATCTCATGCCAAACTGCACAAAGCCCAGCTCGCGCCTACATCTCCTTTTGGAGCCGTAGTGGGCAACTGATTGGGCGATACATCAATTCGGGCTATGCGAGTCCATATATCCTGGACGATATCGATGGAGATGGAAGTGAAGAAGCAGTTTTTGCCGGTATTAACAATCGATTGAATTGTCCAGTAGTCTTCGTCATCGATCCTGCAACAGCCCGAGGTGTTTCGCCACCTTACGGATTCTATGATGGCCTCGACCTCTCAAGTGTCGAAAGAGGAACTCAAGAACACTATGTAATGTTGTATCCATCGGATCTCAACAAGTTCTCGGATGCTGCCGCATACTCCGCCATCGTCAATATCAAAGTACTAACCGGTGCCGTTTTGGCTGTCTACACTCGAGAAGTGTTTGCCAGTAGCAGTGCCACCGCCGGAATTGTATATAAATTCGACGAGTCGCTCACTCTGCAGAGTGCGATTTTCGATGATATTGCGAGCAATCGACTCATGCAAATGATCCGTGCGAATCTGCTTCCGAACATACCCAAAGAGACATATCTAGATACAGCAATTAACCGGGTTACCTACTACCGCAACGGTGAGTACATCACCGAAGGGCAACTGCGTCAGTCAAAAAGTCGAGCCAACAAATCTTCGGAAACCGCCAATTAATTTCGACAAATAGCCACTTCTCCGGCTACTCAATATCTGGTGATTGCGAGTGAACTGGCAAATCACCAGGCAGGAAGACCCTTTCTGTCGCAATCGTTCTCACAATAATCGGAGGAAAGTATGCAAACGTTGCCAACGGCACAACGGTGTACGGTAACATGTACAATTCTACTTGTACTGATGGGAGTACTGATTTGTCTCCCCGGATCTTCTGCTCAAGGAGCAGTGCTTCTTGATGAGCAATTCAACGCCGATGTAATTGCATCCGGAGACTGGATTGTCAGTGATGCTTCTATTGCCGTGGATGTCGCTAACGGTTGGCTCCGCATTGGCTCCGATGGTGAAGTTGATGACTTTGCCGACAAAACTGGCTCTTACCCGTTGCCACTTGTGATTGAGTGGCGAGAGAGAACATATGTTGGTGATCCGGGTACCGGCCCTTACTACACATTACCAAGGCTTGAGTTCTGGTTTGGGACGTCCAGTAACGATAGTTATCACATAATGTACTCTGGTGTCGACAACACTGGCCTCGGCGGCTGGCTCTTTGGCGGTTGGACTAATGTCCTTGAACTGGGACCCACAAATTGGAACCAGTGGAGGACAGTCAAGGCGGTCATTCGAAGTGACGGTGGAGAACTATTCGCAAAAGAAGATGGCCAGCTTAACTTTACGCATATTTTCTCGGCAACTTGGACAATACCAGATGTGATCCAACGATTTCGGCTCGGCCAGACCTCGGATGATGTGAGTGACTTCGACTATTTGCAAGTGACTACACAGGATTGTGCCACTCTCCCATTGGAGGAACACTTCTCTTCAGATGTCATTGGGTCGGGAAGCTGGAGCGTCAGTGATGCCTCTGTTTCCGTGGATGCCGAAAACGGCTGGCTTCGGATTGGGCCCGATGGAGCAGTTGATGACTTTGCCGAAAGGTGCGGCTCATTTCCGTTGCCGCTTGTTATAGAATGGCGCGAGAGGCTTGTGAGCGGAGGGCAAAACTATACACTACCAAACATGGGCTTCTTCTGGGGGCCAACGAACGAGCAAGCTGATTACATTACATATCTCCCCAACATCATAGATGGAAATAGATATGGATGGAGATTCGGAAATGAGTGGACCGATATACATACTTTGGGCCCAACCAGCGAAAACCAGTGGTTAACGGTCAAGGCGATAATACGTAGTGATGGTGGCGAGCTGTCCGCGAAAGCTGACGGTGATTCCATGTTTACCCCGATTGTGACCAAGGCATGGTCAATACCAAGTGAAATTGTGAGATTTCGACTTGTTCAACATTGGGATGCTATCTGTGAATATGACTATTTTCGCGCGAGCGCATTTGTTCCGGATGCGGACGGGGATGGCATTCCCGACGAAGAAGACAACTGTCCGCTCATTGCTAACGCCTCACAAACAGACTACGATGGTGACGGGATTGGAGACATCTGTGATATCGATGACGACAATGACGGCGTTGCCGACACTTTAGATAACTGTCCACTTGCTCAGAACGCTGATCAGACGGATTGGGATGGGGATGGCGTCGGCAATGAGTGTGATATGCTTACCAGCGTCTTTGTTGATATCAAGCCCGGCTCTTGCCCGAATCCTATTAACTCGCGTTCACAGGGGTCAAACTCTCAAGTTGAAGAAGCAGGTGAGAACGAAATAGTATTTGAGAAGCAAAAACCTGATCAGCCTCAGCCTAGCAAAGCCGTTCTGCCTGTAGCAATTCTAGGAACGGAAGATTTCGATGTTTCTAACATCGCCGTGTCGTCCCTTCGCCTTGAAGGTGTTCCAGCACTCCGCTGGGGATTGGAAGACGTCTCCTCTCCGGTAGCTGTTGGTGCGGATGTATGTGAGTGTACCGAGATTGGCATGGATGGATTACTCGACCTCACGCTCAAGTTTGACCGATCGGCTATTATAGAGGCACTGGGCGAAGTCTATGATGGTGACATCATTCCGCTTACAATCTCCGGTACATTAACGGACGGACGACCACTTACTGGCACGGATTGTGTAGTGATCATAGCCGGAAATGGCGGATCGAATGCGATGGTGGACGAATCAGTCTCTAGCACTCTTGCCAACTACCCCAACCCGTTCAATCCTTCGACCGACATCAGCTTCAGCCTTCCGAAATCTGGTCAGGTGAAGCTGGTCGTTTACAACATCCTTGGTGCCGAAGTGGCCACACTTGTCGATGAAGTGCGCTCGGCCGGAGTCCATCGCGTTACTTGGAATGGCGTCAACAGTTCAGGACAGCAAGTCGCATCAGGTATCTATCTCTACCGCCTGACTGCCGGCGATTTTGCGGCAACAAAGAAGATGCTGCTGCTGAAGTAGAAGATTACTCAAAAGAGGGGAGTGGGAAACGAGCAGGTCCGGCACACGCCGGGCCTGCTTCCATTTTGGTGTCAATGGGTGCAAGTAGTTACTTGTTCGGGCGAACAACTAACTGGGCCAAATGCCTGTAATCTCCTGTGAGGTGAAATCAAGTTAAGGTAAGAGGGCTCCTTCTATGATTGCATCATTATCATCTACAATCCATTACATTAAGACCAGCTTCTCTCATGCTGTCGCCGGCAAACTCGTGGGGATTGACTTGGAAGTGAAAGACATCAACAAGAAAACTGTTGGAGCGAGAGATAATGTTTTTGTAGTCAAGCACAGTCGATCTGGTCTAATAGCTCAGATCCTATTTCTGCCTCAACAAATCAAACGCCTCGTTGATTTTCTTCAATTGTTCTTCGCAAATACGCCTTGTATCAGCTGATATGTGGCCAAGTCTGTCTGGGTGATAGAGCAGGGACAAATCGCGATGTTTCGCTTTGATTTGAGCGGCAGTGGCATCTGCTGGAAGCTCTAGGGTGCGGAGAGCTTGGGTGCGTTCGTCGATTTCTTCATCGTCTTCGTCACTATTCTGGCTGTAATCTTCTTCGTTATCCTCCTCGTCGTCGGGCTCCGGCCGTGCGCGAGAGGAAGACTTGGACTTGGATTTTGGAAGGGACCAGCAAAAATCGTCGTCTCTAGCTGCCACACCCTGTCCCAGCATTGTATACAGCCTACTGTTGACTTGCTTGCGGTCAATATCACGTAGACCTTTCATTTTCAGTAGTCGAGCAATTTCCCTCGCTTTGATTGGCTCGTCCGACTTCTTAAGGATTTCAACAATCAATTGATCAAGATTTGCCATAGCCTTTCTCACCCAAACATCTAAAGTTTGTTCCCAAACTTAGTCGACTTACAGTTGTCGATTCCGGCGAGAGCACACCAGCTGCGCCAAGGAGGGCTCTCAATTGCCGTTTCTCACGTTCTCTCGAGTCGGAAGATCAAAGCCGAGTTCGCGTAGATAGGGGCTGGGCTGCATTTGCTTGCTCAGGATTGAGTCGACAGTCAATAGTTCAAGTTTGTATCTGCAACGCGTAATACCTACATAGAAGACTCGTCGCTCTTGTTCCAACTCATCGTCCGTCTCCGCTAGCTTGCTTGGCCAAATCCCGTCGTTCACCTCGAGCATAACGACATCGTCAAATTCCTTGCCCTTAGCTCTTAGCGCCGTCATGAGGTGGACTGGTTGCGAGAGTTCTGGATCGATCTCATCTTCGCTGCCAGACGAACTAATTGTCAGATTGTCCACCGCCGCTTCGATGTGGTCGACAAATCCCATGAAGTCGTCATCATATTTGGCAGCGTATTCGGACATATACAAAAATGGCGGATCTTTGTAGAAGACATCGTCATCGGCCTTTGAGTAATTCTGCTGCAACCCCAGGAAGTTTTGGCTGACTTCGTCGATCGCTTCGCTTACGGTCGCGGATTCGAGGACGTGCAAAATAGCGGAAGAAAACGCGGATTTAGTGGCTTCGGAGGTTGAACCCTTGAGTGTCCCGTCGTACGAATAGAGTTCCTTGACTCCATCCACTAGAGTACTCGGGCGTCGGGATACTAGATGCTTGAATAGATTGTCGGCTTCCGACTTCTTCAGTGGGTAGGTTTTGATCTTGTTGCAGCACCCGACAAGGAGGTCGGCGATCTCCTTTGAAGTTCGACGTTGATCCTTTGTCGCAATTGCCAGTAGCAGGTTTTTCAATTCTTCGAAAGCTCGACTTAGAAGAACATTGAGATCCTCCTTAGCGTAGAAGGTTATTTCTTCCGACGTTAACATGATTTGCAACGGAATCAGTTGACTCTTCTTGCGTCCGATGAGGGCCAATGCTTTCGGTTTCTTGGAAGCATGAGCCTTCCTGCAGAGCTCCAATAAGTGATTCAGGCTCGAAATGTGATTGGCAAAGCGCCTGATACTAATGGTCACATTTTCCTGCCGAAGCGATGTGACATTCTTTGCAACACGGTTATGATTATGCCGAATGAGCCGTTGTGATCGATCAAGGAGGTTCTTCGGTGATCGATAGTTTACGCTAAGAACATGGTACTCAAAATCGGTTCCGAAGTGCTTGTCGGGTTTGAGGATAAACGCGGGAGTTGCACCGCGCCATTCGCATCGTACTCAAACCTCACGACCTCCTGCATCTCGTCATGGCACCATTTCCACTGGTTCAAATACTCAAAATGTTCATCGTCGACGATTGTGAAACTTCCGTTAGGCAAACTTATCTGCTTGGACATGCTAATTCTCGCTTTCCTTTTGTGGTCCATCAATCTGTACTTGTTTACTTTGTCGTCTCGAACTCATTATCAATCTCCTTTACTAGCTCCCATCCATTAGGGTTCAGATAGTCGAAAATTTCAGTGGTTGCCTTGTTGCTGATGTACCATTGTTTCGAACCGCGCATGACTGGATAGAGCACTGATCCGGATTCAACCAAGCGTTTGCGAATCTTCAGACAGAGCTCATCCAGTTCAGGCCGGCGCTTGTAGTTCACGGCGCAGTAGACGCTCATCGGATAGCGGACGCCGCGGATGTAGTAGACCATCGGCCGATCAAATTTGCGGGACACTTCGTCGATAGCAGTGAGCTTCTCCATCCAGAAATCGACTGCCTCTGTCGGAACAAACTCTGACATTTTATCTTTCGTAACCCAGCAGTAACCCCATTTGAAATCGAGTTGACCGCGCAACTTGAGAGTCTGTGCTACGATGACAACCTCGTTACTCTTCAAACTCTCATAGGTTGGAATGACTCTTGGCTTATACGGCAATTGCTTTCTCCACTAAAATTTGACAGCGAATTTTCAGGCTTGATTAAAAAGCCCTGACATTGTTTTGTTGTCCTCTTGAACTCGAACTGACCTCGGATAAGGCTGTTGCCAACGGCTTCGATGCGATCGTGGCGCGTGAAGCTTCTGCTCGCAGTCGTGTGATTATTAGTCTCGCCCTACAAGCAGTTGACACGTTACAAAATGTCTCGCTTCTATTCCCGCAAGTCCGAGAAAAGCCCTTATTCTTGTCCCATACTTGTCTCCTTCAAAATTGGCTTCCCATGAACAGCCCCGAATACCCCCCCACACCTTCGCAACCCCTGTTATATGAAGAAGACATGACGAAGCTATTTCTACCGATTTACTCCGCAGATTTTTTCGGAAAATTCTTAAGTCGTTGCGGGACAAGGAGGGAGTTTCGAGATTTCTTTTCGTGTTCCTGCGAAAGAGGATAAAAATCAAACTGTATTTGCTGAGTGACAGATGCTGAATCGGTGGTTGGCTTGCGTTAGAATTGTGTTGAGCAATCTGCACAAGTGAAGGGAGTAGATACACGCTCCAGAGATCCGGTCAGCACTTAGATGCACCAAGCGAGTAACGAAAGTCAAGCTGCTGTATTGACCTTTGATGGTGCCCCATGGCTGACTTTCATTAGCTTTTTCGCCCTGTACGGTCCGTAAAGAGCTTTCAACTCGCTCCGGCTATATAACTGCCTCAGACCCTCATCAAAGTTTGAGACTAGCTCCTGCGAATTGGTATCCGAGATCTTGACAGCGAAACAACCGCAACGATGCTCAGCTTTACTACCTTCATAGATTGTGCCCAACACCCCAAGATCAAGGAGGTCTTTCCGTTGCCTAACGTAGGCAGATGCCGCAAAACCCAGATGCAAACTCCAAGCTCGGCTCGGAATGCTACAGATCCAAATGTCAGCCTTATCGTCTTTTTCCTCCTCATGGACGATTGCGCTGGCTGGAGATCCTTCGAGAAACTCCCTGGCGCAGTCGATGGATGGCAGTTTCACCCCGTTTGTTTTCGCGTAGGCAAGAAGTCCGAATAGCCTCTTCTGAGTCTTATAATCGGAGGACATTGAAGCAATTTCAGTGACATCACCGATCGATAACTGCATCGGTAGGCAACTGAAGGCCCCGCGTCCCTTGGACCTCGTGGGATCGTATTTCCCGATCTTCTCCAAGATTCTCCTCTCATTTTTTGTGAAATCGCCTTCATTGATTGAATTCGAGCATCCATTGTGCATTTCGTGAAGCCAATGCTGGGTGAACACGTCGACTTTTGTTGGACCGAAAGAGTAATTCTTGGACAAATAGTAGATCACTTGCCAAAGCGCATCATCAGTGCTAATCTCAGCATACAATCCATCGCGGAGTAGTCGGTTTACCGAATTGTGAAATTCAATTGCTTTGTCGTTGTTCAGTTGTGTCGTCGAATAGACAGCTGGAAGCGCGAGTCTTTCAGTCATGAAGATGCGATAAGCGCAATCGATTTGACCGCCCTTCGAGAGTCTGTAGTCAGGGCTCAGGGTTACCGGGTCGACTATGAAACTTCCATCACCGAACGGAAGCCTATCACTCTGAACATTGACGAGGATTTCAATTTGACCGCCCACAACATTAATGCCTTTGCTACCTAGTGTATCCTGCGCAAATCTCTCTATTTGATCAACACGATACGACTTGTCCAGGAAGTACACGATTCTAAACCCTCCCGACTTTGAACTTGTGTAGACCAACGGATTGCCGTCGAAGGCTTCCAGAACAAGACTGGCGCGAGCTTCAACAGAAGTCGCTGGATTATTGTGATTGTCTATGTCAATCATCAAGTATCTCAGGTAGAACTTAGGTTTCAGGGCAATAGTCTCTTCGCCAGCTAAATGTTGGAGGACAACTTTCGGGGACCACGCGTATGGGGCAGACATCCACTCGAGCTTGCCTGAATTTGAGAAACATCTCATCTTAAAATAGCCGAAGTCGCACTTGTCGTGAGTAAACATTTCTCTGCAGTACTCAAATTGAGCCTCACTAATCCCTAATCTTGCCAAAAGTTCTCTTGAGTCTTTTCTCAAACTTCCCATGTTGCCCCCATTTGTGGTGGTTTGCTCTGAACTGCTTCGTCAACCAACATTTGTATATCGAATAGTCTCCTGAGAGAGTAAGCACTTCTTACTTTCTACTATATATATCGTGCACTTACCTTGATTTACTTTCACGGAAAGACTGATTCACTGGAAGTTTCTTTGCAATTGACTACACTTCGGGAACGAAAATGCGAATTTACAAGACCTGACGTCACCATTCCGGTTCTTGTGTCCAATTCATGATCCTGAAAAGAATCAGAAGTTAATGTCAAGGTTTGCATACCAACTAGGAAACATGGGGAATACCGAGAAGCTCCGCTGGTCTCAAGCAAACTTCTATCTCCAAACCACATGTTCGAAGACCATGATCACACTCTCTCTTCCTCCTATATAAACTGTAGTAGATTTTCTGCTTCTTTTGGGTCATTCGCTGAGTCCGATGTTCGCACCATGCACGGTGAGAATCCCTTATTCATCCAAACTTGCATCACTCTGAAATCGTCAAGAGATGCATGGTGCAGTAATTAGGGCGGTTAGTCGCAACTGTGAATGAAGATCGCTTGCTCTCGTCTGTGCAACCTTTGAACTCAACGACGGTTTAGCTACTCGGCTGCTGTTGGCAAAACCTGACAGTCACGGATTGCCTTCGTGGACGTCACTCCTCCTGGGGCATCGCTGACCTGAGGCCGGTGGTCCGTTAGAAATAGCTCTGGGAGTGTCTACGAGCGGCGCTGAGGCGACAGGCTTTGCTCCTGGTGTTCTTTCACCTGACATCTGAGCAACGCCCAGGGTGCTCTAGAACCTATTTTCGATGGTAAGTCGGACGACTTGTGACCAATCGGACCATGGAGAGTGAATCGATGTGCGAAGAACATGCGGAACAAGTTTCACGAACTGATCGGAAGGGGAAACACAGCAATTGACAAAAGAGTCCATGATAGTTATTTTCTCAATGATACGGATTCTACGATTCTGGGAGACAATTTGAATCGTTTCTTGTTTTCACTAATGATGATGCTCGGACTCATCGCGGGAGTCTTGAATGCCAGCACCGCAAACAACTCATTGTCATCAATCAAAATGGACGCTGTAGCCCCCTTCACACCAAAAAGCTGTCTCGAGTCGAGGCTGGAAAGGCGGCTGGGGCATCGGGATTCAGTAAATTTGACGAGTTCCAATGCTCCCATTGATCCTGCCAAGCTGAGGTTAGCACATCCCCACACTCTGCCAGCTTTGCCAGCCGACAGCATGGATGACGCATATTGGGACAACAGCATGTCTCCTTGCATGGCAGGTTGTGACGGTCCGGTATACGCTGCTGCGACCTTCAATGGCTTGCTCGTGGTTGGTGGAGATTTTTCGGTCGCAGGTTGTGGACTGGCGAACAATATCGCCTCATGGGATGGCACTTCGTGGTCGCAGTTGGGATCGGGAGTGAATGGCTCCATCCACGCACTCACTGTGTACAACGGGAAACTAGTTGCGGGAGGCTCATTTACGACTGCGGGCGGTGCGCCAGCTGGCCGAATTGCATCATGGGACGGAAGCAGTTGGTCAACATTGGGGTCAGGAATGGAAGAAGAATTTGCTTTCGTTTATGCTCTGACCGAATACGAAGGGAAACTGATCTCAGGTGGTTCATTCGGCACTACAGGAGGTGTGCATACGAGTTGCATAGCAGCTTGGGACGGCATCAGTTGGTCACCTTTGGAGTCAGGAGTGAATAACACTGTAGAAGCTTTGACTGTATTCGACGGGAAGCTGATAGCGGCTGGTGCTTTCACGTCAGCGGGCACGGTAGAGGCAAATTCCATTGCCTCATGGGATGGCAGCAATTGGTCCCCGCTGAGTTCAGGGATGGGAGCCGAGGGTTTTTTTGGAACGCCAGTTCAGTGCTTGACAGTCTACAGCGGAAAGCTGATAGCGGGTGGCGTATTCACAACGGCTGGCAGCGTTGATGCCAATTTCATTGCATCGTGGGACGGTTTCAGCTGGTCGCCTTTGGGTTCGGGTTTGTATGACCATGCGGAAGCCCTAACCGTGTATGATGGTAAACTAATAGCTGGAGGTTGGTTTAATTCAGCAGGTGGTACGGAAGCGAGACACATAGCTTCATGGGATGGCAGCAACTGGACGCAATTGGATTCTGGAATTAGCTTTTATGGCACTCTGTACGCCCTCACAGTGTACGGCAGCTATTTGGTGGCCGGCGGTGAATTTCACACGGCAGGAATCGTTGGGGTAGACAACACGGCGTTATGGAATGGGTCCAGCTGGTCATCGTTGGGATCAGGAATAAATGGCGGTATTGGTGCCACAGCTGTATATGGCGAGAAGCTAGTGGTAGGTGGCGACTTCACAACGGCAGGTGGTACAGTGGCGAATTGTGTTGCGGCCTGGGATGGGAGTAGCTGGTCAACGTTGGGTTCTGGTATGGACAGTCGACCGTACTATTCGAGTCCCCTTGTCCTTGACCTTGTCGTATATGATGGAAAGTTGATAGCCGGAGGGTGGTTCACCAGAGCAGGTGGTGTTCCGACCTACTCCATAGCTTCCTGGGATGGCAGCAATTGGTCGTCGTTGGGATCGGGTATGAATAGGGTCTATGCCCTGGCAGTATATGACGGGAAACTGGTGGCAGGTGGCAGTTTTGTCACTGCAGGCGGCGTACCTGCGAATAGGATTGCGGCTTGGAACGGTTCCAGTTGGTCACCCCTTGATTCTGGGATAGGTTATGGCACCGTCCTGTCCCTCACCGTTTACGACGGGAAGCTGATTGCTGGGGGTGATTTCCTGACGGCCGGTAGCGGTGCTGCGAACTATATAGCGTCCTGGGACGGCAGTAGTTGGTCGGCCTTGGGTGCTGGTACGAATGGCGTAGTTTCGTCCTTAGACGTCTTTAATAACGAGCTAATCGCTGGAGGTTCGTTCAGCGAGGCGGGGAATATTCAGGCTAGCTGTATTGCTGCGTGGAATGGGAGCCATTGGTCGGAGTTAGCGTCAGGAGTGGACGGGGAATTGGCTTCTGTCTATGCTCTGACCGTTTACGACGGGAATCTAATAGCGGGAGGTTGGTTCACAGCAGCCGGTGGGTCACCTGCTAACAGCGTCGCCATTTGGGATGGCGCGGCATGGTCGCCGTTGGGGTCAGGAATAGGGGGTGAATACGTCTTCGTCAATGCGCTTGGTGCTTATCATGGACAATTGATTGTAGGTGGCGCTTTCACCACGGCAGGTCGTAGGGTCTCTGTACGCCTCGCACAATGGCTCAAGAGATCTTATGTCTGCGGCGATGCCGATGTCGACGGCGACGCAACGATAGCCGATGTTGTTTACCTAGTAAACTACATCTTCGCAAGCGGGCCAGCGCCCAATCCGTTGAATTCTGGTGATACAGATTGTGACGGAGTCGTCACAATTGCCGATGTAGTACTTCTCGTAAACTACATTTTTGCAGGCGGTGCAGCACCATGCTCAGCGTGTCCGTAAGATTGGAATAATGATCAATACAATTTGGACCGCGAGTCAGCAGTGGCTTGCGGTCTCATTTTGATCCAGATCTCGGGAAATTTGTGGTGTTCAGAGTGTTTTACGCAATAGTACCACCTAACTTAGTTATTGCGCCGCACTACTAAGTAGCCCATTTTATTGGCACTTTAAGGGGTTGATTCTTGACCAAAAAAGGAAGGAAATGCGACTGCCAAAGTGGCATGACTATGATTTAACACAACGAAGTCGACTAGTGCTTTCCTCAACTATGATTTGAAGTCATCAATGTGCGTGACGTCAATAATGTCACCCGATTTGATCTTGTGATCTGTCTCAATGAGTTGAGGCGGTCATTTCTCGACGGCAATGCAGCAAAAGATCCCATTTTGGTGCAGCATATTCACGAGTCATATTCTGCACAAGTGAACTAACCGGTCTACTTGATTGTGGAGGCAAACTACAAATTACCGCAGGACTTAACAAATGTCAAGATCAGCTAAGAAAGGGAATTCGTTGGCAGAGTATGGTTTGGCAGTGTCATCTTGGCATTAAAAGTCTTCGCGTACCGGCACTTGATCGAAAGTCTGGATGGGTTGATTCGGTATTATATTGCTTGCCGTCTCGACGAAAGACGACCGGCTCTAATACATTGGAAAAGGTGACGACCGTCAACGCGGCCCACAGCCTGACTACTTGCTCAGCAACATTGCCCACGTCGTTGTGAAATCACCAATTTGCAGGCGATAGTAGTAGACCCCGGAAGCAACATCCCGGCGCAGGTCGTCAGTACCATTCCATTCCACATGACAAAAGTTGGCGTTGTAATTGCCGGAACACAACGTCCTGACCTCCTTTCCGAGAACGTTCAAGATTGTCACTCTTACCGTAGCCGCGTCGAGCAGGTGGAATTCGATTGTGGTCGTGAGATTGAGTGGGTTTGGACAGTTCTGATCAAGTTTTCTTGGAGGCGAAAACTCTCGGGTTCAAGTCACAAACCTAGTGAATGCTTTAGGAAAGAATCGGAAGCGCTGGGGATCCGGCAAGTGATGCACCGTCATACGTGTACGCACACTGCCGGCGCGGAGACCATTAAGCACATGATAATCATCTGCAGAGAGGCAAACGGTTGAATCTTCTACTTCGGACTCTCACTCAACCGACCCGGTGTCGCCGCCAATGTGAACATACGGTGACCAGAAATAGGGGTGGCGATAGAGTCGACGCGGCGACTGGATCATTGCGCGTTGCGCCTGCGCCAGTGCATTAGTCGCAGACGATTGGTTGTGCAGAACTTCGTAGAATGCGCGAGTCATGTCCACAGTACTGCGATCATCAACATTCCATAAGGTAGCGATGACTTCTTTGGCTCCTGCTGCCAGGAAGGAACGCGCGAGACTGTAGACGCCCTCACCGCGATATTGGGTTCCCGATGCAGTTTCGCAGGCAGACAGAAACACTGTTGCTCCATCCAGCCGTAATTTCGCAATCTCCGCGGCTTTGAGCAGTCCGTCCTGGTTCAATGCCGGATTCGCAGTCAACAGCAGCGTGGAAAATTCAGGATTCTCGGAATTGACAAGACCGTGAGTTGCGAAGTGAATTAACGAATAGTCGTCTGCGACTCTGGACGTAAGCGATTGTTTGTCAGCTCCGGACCCTGACAGGGTCGTTATGTCATCTGACCCGAAGATCGATTTTATGGTGAGCATTTCCTCGCGGGCGAAATTCAACGGTCGAAGCTCCGAGAAATGTCCGAAGTAAAGTGCTGCTGTCTGCTGAGTCAGTGAATCAATGATAGGGTCGCCAACCGCAAGAACCTTCACTGCGGAACTGCTGGAAGCGCTACTCGGTGCGAGGAGCCGGGAAACCTCAATTGACGGCACTGTTGACAAGTCGAACTCTTCAACTAAGTATTTGCCGCTTTCTGTCAGCAGGGCACAGAAGGGAATACTGTTGAGCGGAAAGGTCGGTACTATCGTCAGTTGCCGGATGTTCTCTTGTTTCAGGAAGTAAAAGGGAATCATAGTTCGGCCAAGCTCCGCGCCGCACTCCATAATTGTGTTTGACGGAGTGCTGCCGAGAGGGTAGTTCGAAACTGCTAATGCAAACGACTCGCACAGTAACCGGAGCGAATCAGGAGAGATGGAAAATGGCATGAAGAACACCGTGTCCGTCGCGACGACAAAAACGCCGGCTCCGAATTCGCTGACATAATACTCAAGGAAGACGTGCCCTGGCGAAGTTGTCGAGCGCGGTGAAACTCCCGAGTCGGCCGACTCACGGTCCGAGTCCAGTTTGTGCCCGGGACCGTGATTCGAGTTTAGTTGCACAATCCGCAGTGAATCGGCGGGAGAATTGCGGAACACAGCTTTTAGACTACGAATTTCGCGGTCGTCGACAGTCTCGTTAGGGTGCTTGAGAGCAAGACTCGGCGTGGTCTTTGATTCAGATTCGGCGCGATTAATGACTCTGACGAGAGATTGCGACTTGCTTCGCTCCAGAGCCCACAACGCGGAGTCGAGATGCGCTTGATTTGAGAGTGTTTCGAATTGCTCGAGGTAGATTTTCACCAACAGATCATACATTCCAATCTTGTCGGATAGATAGCCGACCGCCAGGTCGGGCTCCAATACCAAATCCCTGTTGCTTTCAAGCGTGTCGATACATCCGAGGGCAAGTTGTTTCGCGGAGTGCTTGTCGTCCTGCAAGTATTTAACCAATGCCTTACCGTATTGGCAGAAGAGTCTGTTTTGAGGATCGTTGCTCAATATGACGACAGAATCGAGAAGGATTTCAGCTTGAGTCAATGATGATTGGTCGATCAGTAGAGCCGCTCGTCGAAAGTAGTTCGAGGCAAGACTCTCGCTGTCTTTCGACTCGGCAAATATCCGCTGGGCGACTTCGAGATCAGCACCAGCATCACGATAGTTATGCATCGCCTGATGGATGATGCCACGCGTCGAATGCGCCCAAGCCAGCGACGGCAAGTAATTAGGTTGTCTTGTTGCAGCAAGCTGTCTACACAGCAGGATCGATTGATTGGCACGCCACAAAGCCGAATCGGGCACGCCGAGGTCGTAAAATGCCTCCGCGAGGTAATTTCCAGCTAAGGCAAGATCAGACATCTCCAAGTAGTCAGCCGGTTTGACTCGCGAGGTGGCATATTCCGATTCCACAGTGCGAAGCTGGCTGACAGCCTGGGTACTTAACCCCAGCAGAAGATAGTTGCGGCCAGCCAATAGGCGTAGCCGGGGTATCCGGACCCTGTAGCTGAAGCGTTCGAAGCTGGCAATGCCTTCATAAGAGCCGGCGAGCGACGCAAAGTAATCACCTTTCATTTCGGCGAGAATTTTTGACTTAACAAAAGAGACATCGCCAAGAATTTCACCAAGGTCAATTGCCCGGCAGATCCGCTCGGCCACATCGAGCAGTTGCATGCTGCTATCGACTGGAACCCTGTAGAGCGTCTTGTCCGCCAACGTCAGCAGAACCGACGTGAAAGCAGCCGAATCACCGATGCTCCAGTAATCCCTGGCTAACGCCTCCAACACCTCGATTTGGCTCTGTCCGGACCTTTGTGCTGTGCGGTTGCTCAACCTTATGAGACTTGAGTCGAGGCGCACTTTTGCGGTTGCTCCACGCACATCGAGGGCGGAACTCCAGCGGAGACGATGCGTCATGTCTTGGATTGATGTGATTCTCTGATACTGTTGAACCAACCACGTCAAGTGTACAGGTGTCGAATCAGGTGAAGTGCCTGAAGCTAACGCGCGATTGCTGATGGTTTCTCTAAGCAGGGAGTCCAGCACGGACCGAACTGCATGGTGATGGGTGCTTACCCATCGCTCCATTTGAAGTGAGTCGGATGCGACAGCAATCTGCGTCAGGAGCATTTTGGTTGCACGCGGTTCTGATGTGCAGCCGCTGAAAGTATAGATGATCAGACAGAGAGAAAGCTTTAGGAGGACCTCAAACGATTTTTTAGTTTGACGCAGGATCACTTTGATATGAGAATCTTAATCGGGAACTTCGTCACCACCGATGCAACTTGTTGTCCAGGCAACAACTCTTCGAACGAGACAACATATTCAGCAGACTCCAAATACGCTGTCGGAATCTCAATACTCATCGGCTCTTTGGGCTGGAGCCCGTGGAGGCTGACAACCGTCTTTTCAGCAGTGGTCTTAAAGTAGAAGTCATACACACCGTCATCTTGCACCGGCACAAGAACATCGAGCCGCAATATCTTCTCCGAACTGGAGATTCTTACGGTCTCGACTTCAGATCCGGCCCGTGTGCCGAGTTGTTGGATCTGCTGAATCTTCATTCCGTCTCCGCTCTGCCAGAAACTTTGAGCGCCATAGAATGCTGGGATCGCCAAGAGCAGAATCACGACTGCAGCAATCGCCGGAGTCAATACCGGGCTCGCAAATGTCGTATACCGTTCCAGCCAGCTTTTCAAATCGGATACTATGGTCGAAAGAAAATGTGATTCTCGGGTATTGACAGCTCGAAAGGATGATTTGGCAAGTTCTTCGTTCTCGCGACAACGCGAACACGCGGCCGTATGTTCCGCGATCTTCGATCTCTCGACTTCCGAAAGCAATTGAGGTGAAAACACGGATTGAATTAGGATATCCTGATCGATGTGCCCGTCATCGTAACGGTCTGCAATTGCGATCGCTGCCTGGAGTTCTTTCATCTCTTCAATTTCGCGCTTGAGAATCGGGTGGATTCGAATGCCCTGTTCGAAGTCTTGCATCTCGCCCTTCGAGAGAAGCCCGTTAAGGTATTTGGGTACGAGGTTTAATAGTTCTTCAAGTGTACGCATATCAGGTCTCTTCTCCATTCATCACGTACTCTTGGGCATGCGAAGCGGAGAAAGGTTGGTATATTTCTGAAGTTTCTCCAAGTTTTTCTTCGCTTGTTCACGGCAGGTGAAAAGTCGCCATTTAATTGTCTCCTCGGCTTTTTGCTCGCGGGAGGCGATTTCCGCATACGTCAGCCCTTCTCTCAAGACGAGTCTCCAGAGCCGGCGACATTCTTTGGACGCCATCCGGATGACCGACACGACCTTAGCCCAGCGCTCGCGTTTTAGGAGAATTGTCTCGGGGTCTTCTTCTTTAGACTCAAGATTGCTCTCCTCATCAAGTTCCTCGCTTTGGCGAATGCGCTGGTAATTTATCAAAGTCAGAGCCCGGTGGACGACCACCCGTCCCACAAAGTGCTTCAGGCTGCTTTCAAATCTAAATTCGCCGCCACGGAGAATCCCGAGCAGAGAAATGTGGACGTCTTGCTGAATGTCGGAGAAATGCGTCTGAAGGCGATTACGAAAAGGGATGAGGGCAAGATTAATGTACTTTTCGATCAGCCGGGTTGCGTCCCGGTCTCCTTTTAGGTACTGAGCGACCAGTTGCCGATCAGAGTCTGTACTGCCCATAATTCAAGGATAACTTTTCTGCAGAAATTCGCAAACCTTTTTGGGGCCAGCCCTCCTCAATGGCAGAATCAACATTAACCCAATTAACCGAATCCCAAGTCGATTGTACTTGAGGAAAGGAGAACCCAATGAAAAGCCCACTTAATCTGATGTTTGTCAGCATGATGGTCATCTTCATCTTTGGTCTTTCGAGCATTTTTACACCATCGACTGCTGAAGCGCGGTGGCGCGACGGCTCGGACAATCTTCCGGGCATGCATGAATTTCCGACCGGGCTGGCTGTATTGACCGGAGTGGTGGCCGTCGGAGCGATCGTTTACATGGTTGCCAAGAAGAACAAGAACGACAAAGAACTTCCGACGGAAAACTCGACCAAGGAAGATGCCGAAGAAACGTCTGGAGCCACGACAGACTCCACGCAGACTTCGACCTCTGACCCGGCGGTGACCAGCTCGCTACTGAATACTGACTCGAATCAGTCCGGATCCAAGCTTGGCCTGTACTTCGATGTGGATAGCCCGGATCTCCCGCCCACAGTGCTCAACACCAAGCCGCGATTTTCCGATCTCACTTTCAAAGTCGGATTCAGCATCGGTTTCTAACTCGATTCCCCTACCATCGAAGCCGGGATACGCAAACGTGTCCCGGCTTCTTTGTTTCAGGTCGCTGGCACTGGAAGAACGAAGACTTCGTGGGAAGGTTGCGTAAAAATCCACCAACCTTTTTCGACACCGCCCGCCATTAGCAGTGAAGAAACAAATATACACAGTCGGAATTAGTCCGAATCACGCGGGAGGTAGAAAATGTCAGGAACACTTACACAGTCAATCAGAATCGGCACAGTGCTCATTCTGCTTTTTATTTCGCAGCTCGAAGCGACGGAGCGTCTGACCGTACTGCCCACTGCCAACACGGGCGTTTTTGTGGCTCTCAACTTGCCGCGAAACAGCGTAGGCGGTGACTTTGACGGGACAAACATGCTGGTTTCGGACAATGAGGTCATGGCAGTCCCAAAACTGAATACTAAGTTCGCGACTGCGTTCGCTATCGGATATCGATGGGAGAGAAGCGCCATCGAGTTCTCCTATTCCAAGACCAGTTACAAGGCGAAGTGGCTGGGATCAGAAGTCGCTGCGGAGACTCGAACCTTCAGCTTCGACTATCGAGGATACTCGAAATCCTTCCTCATTGCGTCGCGTCCAGCCCAGGCATTCGTGCAGACTGGTTTTAGCGTCGTCCCGCTGAAAGCCAAGGATGCTGCAGTCGCTGTGGTGAACGACGAATACGTCTTTGGTGACGCCAACTTTACAGGCGTCGGATTTACTCTCGGAGGAGGCATCGAAACCGCGATTGCCGGAAGGCTCGGGCTGTCATTCGGTGTCGGCTATCGGCTGCTTAGGTATTTCAGCTGTGAAGGTGCGTTGGGAAATTCCACGATTATTGAAGATGGCTTGAGCGGCAATGGATTCCTGACCACGCTGAATCTGAACTTCAAACTAATTGGATAAATGAACTAGCAACTCAATTCGAAGAGGTGAGATATGACAAACACAATCGATCAAATCAGAATAACGGTACTGGCTACACTTACAATCTTTACTCTAGCAGTAACCGGTTGCAGCTACCAGATCAATTACGGACTGAACCAGCGGGATATCGTTCGGGCAAAAGCGCCTCAAAAGCTTCGTGTCGCAGTCGTCGTAATCGCTGATCAACGTGATGAAGCAGAAAGATTGAAAGATGCGCGCAAACTGCGTGGCGACGCCGACGCCGGCGACTATACCTATGACAAGGACTTCAAGGGCAATGTCAGCGTTGAGATTAGCAAGATGCTTGCCAAGCATCTGCAATACGGACAGTGTTTTGAAAGCGTCGAATTTGTTGCGGCCGACTCGAAAAAACCATCGCTGACCGAGAACGTCCAGTTGCGTGAACTTGGGTACGATGCAGTACTCACCGGGTCGTTGCGCAGTTTCTACGGCTACTATGATCGCAACTCCAGCAGGGAGTTTCTTCTCACTACAGCCATTCCCGGGTCGGTCGCTCTGGTGACGGGATTCATGAGCGTCAAGACCGAGGAAAAGTCGATGGGCGGCATGTTTCCCATGTCGTACACAGAAACCAAGATCGATCCGGTTATGCCTGCCGTGGCAACATCGCTGACATCAATTGTCTGCAATTACGTCGAAAGCAGCTCCAGCCGCGATATCGCCTGGCAGACGGCGCTGTCGATGAACCTCACCGACCTAACCACCGGGAATCTCCTATGGTCGGACTCGGTAAGCGTCAGCGACAAAGTTCATACGTCGATGCCCGGGCTCAAGTCTTCAAAGCGGAAACATGAGGTTGCCGTTGCAAGTTTGCGGGATGCTGTAAACCTGCTCACGGAAAGATTGTCGCAGTCGCCACTCGGAGGCAATGACTCAGGTTTTGTAGATGTTCGGTTAACCGAACCGAAAGGAGTCGAACAGTGATGAAAAAGTCCAGTTTATGCTTGACGGGATTGCAGGAAAAGCTATCTTTTCGAAGCAAGGTCAATCAGTCAGATAGTTCCACAGATAGCCGCCAAGTCAGGCACGGTGGTAATTCTGGTTGGGATTGCCTTGCAGGCGCGAGTTTGACAACTGCAAATGTGGTCGAGCCGGCGCAGTCAAGTGTACTTCAGTCGAATTCATCTCGGGAGGGCAGCGGAATATCTCGACAACGAGTCTCGATCAGAATCAATCAACAAATCATAAACGCATTTCATTGCGAACCAATCGAAAACGCAGACCTTAAAATGAGGTCAGGGAGGGTGAATATGCATCAGGTTGCTAATGCAATTCTGGTGGGGGCGCGGAGCTTAATCGCTCTATTCGTGCTTGCGATATTGGTCATGCCGATTAATCTGTCGGCACAGACGGTGCTGTGGGAGGAGAACTGGGATGCCTCTTGGGAAGACCGCTGGTACGTCGACTTTGGTACATGGGAAGTCGGTATGCCGACCAGTGGCCCCGATACTACACACGATGGTGATATGTGTGCAGCGACAATATTGGCGGGCAACTATCCCGAGGCCCAAAGCACAAGATTAATCAAAATCGCACCGTTCGAAGTACCGTCAGCTTCCGAGAATCCGCGTTTGCGGTTCTGGCACTGGTACAGTTTTTCGACGAGTGATTATGGACAGGTGCAGGTGCGCATTGCAGGCCAGAGTAACTGGACCGCTCTCTCGTCGGGCCGGTACGGTCACGGTTCGGTTGGCTATCACAGTTCATCACGCTGGACCAGACCATCGCTGGATCTGTCGGCGTATGCCGGTCAGACAATCGAGTTGTGTTTCTACTTTTATTCCTCTTGTACCGACGAATGGCCTAACGGCTGTGTTACTCATGTCGCGCCGGGCTGGTACATCGATGAGATATTGGTTGAGACCGGAAT
>CAYJKI010000015.1:0-51674 GCA_964370935.1 uncultured Ignavibacteria bacterium
TCTTCTTGCAGTTCCACAAGGTAGGCGCGCCCACCAACCTGGTTGAGTTTCTCCGCGACTATGAGGGCGTCGGCGAGCGTCACAATGTCAATCGGGTCATTCCCCTCGGACATGCGCAACATCGTCTCGAAAATGATCCGGTGGCGATGATCAAAGAAATCAGGTGGCGAGATGATCGCGGCGACTGCATCCAGTGCGCGGTTGTCTGACAGTATAGAACCGAGTGACGCCTTCTCGGCTGTGATGTCATTCGGCGGTTGGTGGGTGGTTTCCGGGTTCGCGGCAGCCTGTGTTGTCATACCAGTCCCGCCTTGCAGTAGGCCGCGTGCGCGTATTCGTGGGTTTGCTGTCCGTCAGTGAACACTTGGTTGACAAAACGAATCATGTCTGTCGGCTTGGGTGGATATTTACGACCGGCGAGTAGTCCACCTTGTTCCGACGGTTGGCCAATTGCATGGTTTAGAAATTCGGTAAACGCAATAATCGGCGGCCAATCTTTTTGGTACTGCTCCACCTTGCCGAAAGCATTTCGCGCGATCGCTTTTGTGATATTCCCAGCGACAACCTTCAGCGCATTCGGATCAGCGGTTGGATAAACCCCACTAAGCCAATCTCTAATTGCGAGCATGTAGTCACCGAAACACAGTTCCTTTTTTGACTGCCTATTGAGACCAAAAGCGGTGGATATCTCACCAAGCATTTTCTCGCGAGTTTCTTTGTCGAGAATTACAGTAGGCGCCGAAGGCGTGGTTTGAATGGTGTGGAGTTCGGTTTTTTGTGGCTCGCCTTGTTTATGTTCTTGTTCCTGTTCCTGTTCTTGGATTGCTATACCGTTCGCGTTGGGTTCCGGTAACGGTATACATAACCGTTCATCTAACGGTATATGGAACCGTTCACAATACGGTTTCAATGTCGTTAGGAAGTAACCACTTAGCTTTGTGTCGGGTAGCTCGGCTACGTGGGCAATGAATGATTTACACACATTACCATTCTCTGGGGGATCAAACTTATCCCACTTAGGGAGAAATACAACACGGGCATCAAAATCGTAGTTTATCCAATCGTTTCGAAACAGTATACCTAACCGTTCGCGAACGGTTTCGGTAACCGTTTCCAAGTCGTCGGCGATCGTCCCAAGGCTGATGTAATAAATGCCTGGATTGCTTGCGTCCGGACCGGTCCAGAGATACAAAAGTAGCATCTTTAAGTCATCCGGGAGCGAGCGGAAGTTCTGCTTTCTCCACGTCTTCCTGACGACCTTGCGATAGGCACTGTCTTTCTTCTTGCGAATCGCCTCTTTGTCAGCCATTACAGCAGCCTTTCCTGTTGCGGGTTTGCAAATATTTTCTTGAGCGCGGAGGCGACGGCGAGATCCTTGATGCCCCGCTCTTCCATGTGTTTGATTGTCGTATCGAGCTGTTCTCTGGACGTGCACCAGAAGTAGCCGCGCTGGTCTGATCCGATCGGCTGCCGCTCGATGAATCGAAGGTAGGAAACAATCGCCCGGACCTGGACGCCGGTGAGATGGAGCTTGCCCTCGATCTCACCCGATGTCATGGGCCGCGCAAACTGAATCAGGAGATGCTTGAGGCTCTCTCCCTTTGCCTTCAGTTTCGGCGATATTTCAAAGTTGATGTTTTCGTAACCTTCGAGCTGCACGATCCGTGTGCCTTCCCTAATTCAAAGACTTGTCAAATCCTTTTGGCCTGCGCCCTGCCGCCGCGCGTGCCGGCTGATCGCCTACAGCTGCGGGTGTTTTCTTGGCTTCTGGCTCTTCGTCGCTTGGTGCGCCTTTGTCGGCCTTCTTGAGTTCCATCGAGAGTTGCACCGGCGAGAGCGAAACGACCGCGTCTCCCTCACCGAAGATGTCAAGCAGCTCGATGATCCGGTCCTCGATGTAGCGGCGCGAAATCGTCAGCGGAATCCTGACGACCCGGATCTCATCCTTACCGGCGAACTCGACACGCTTGGTGATCGAACAGTCGCCGACGACGGCATCGAAGTTGAGCTTGAGGTTGCCGTCTTTTGACTTCAGGGAAATGCGCTTGACGTTGCCATCGAGCGAGTTGATGAATTCACCGAGATCGGGGAATTGGTCGGTGTTGGCTTCGATGTTGATCATGAAGCCGGGCACCTTTTTGGCTTCGATGTCCGGCGCTCCGGTCTTGTACTTGACGTCACCAACCAGCTTGACTTCGAATTTCTGCATTCTCTCTTCCTTGAGTTAAGGGTTCCTTGTTTTAAGTCCGGAGCGCGGCGGATTGTCATTTACCGCGCCCCGGCTGGAGGGATCGCCCAAGAGTGGGCGAACCGAAAATGACTACGGGTTTCCCGCCTCTTTCCTGCTAATTGACAACAAGTGATCTACCGCATGATTCAGCCCCTCAATCTTCGCCATCGATTTGGCAATGACCATCAGGTCGTTCTTGTGGTCTGCCGACAGCGACTCGTAAATCTCACTGAGTTCTTTGCACATCCTATTTCCTCTTTCAAAGTCCGGGCGTCGCGGATCGGGTTAAGATGTCACGCCGCCCGGTTGGTCTGCGCGGCCGCATCATGAACAGTCATTGTTCTCGCAGCCGCTGGCCGCGCGTCAACACTTACGCGCGGTGTCTTTGCAATGAGGTTCATCCCGCGATGCTCCTCGCCCACGCCTCGGGCATCGTCCACGCTGCGTAGAGCAGCACATTGATCAATGCCAGGTACAGGGCGAGCTTGAACTTCTTAGTCGCGCTCAATTTCGATCCCCTTTCCGCGGGAGAAATGAATCCGCTGGCTGATCATGTTTTGGATTTCCGGACGGTGGCTGATCAGGATGGTATGCCAAAGACCCGACTGCTCGTGCGCCGCTGTGATCGCATTGAGGTAAGCGATCGCGCGCTCTTCGTCCAATGCGCCGTCGGCTTCGTCGAGGATCTTGGTCAGGAGCTTCTTACCGGAGAGTCGCTGTTGGACGTAGGCCACCGCGTGCTGCAGAATCGTGTCGACCCACACGGCCTGCCCTCCGGAGAGATCACCGAGTTCGCGCTGGCCCGTCGGCGTATTAACAAAGACGAAGAAGCCGTCTTTGTCCTTCTTGCCGTCCGCGGTCTTGGTCGAGGTTGCGATCTCGAGAGTCCAGGGAACGTCGTATCCCTTGAGCAGCTCATTAGCAAACTCAGTCATTTCGACGGCGCTGGTCTCGATCAAGTAGGATTGGAAGCCGCCGTTGCGCGAGAGCATCTGTGACAGGTGCAGCCAGTCGGCTTGCGATGATTCCAATTCTGCAAGCTCGGTCGTCAGGTTGCCGAGGCGCGCTTGTGACTCTTCGCGCTGCTGCAGTTTCTCTGTCAGCGCCTCGATGTCCTTCTTCGCAGCGGCCAGCTGATCACGATCAGCTCTTTCCTCCAAGCGGGCGCGTTCGATCTCGCGGCTCTTATCTGTGATCGCCTGGTCAATCGTCGCATCGATTCCGGCAGCGATCGCGGTTCTCTCCACGACCTTGCCCTCGACCAAGTCGACGACGGCGCGCACCTTGGTGAGCTTGTCTTCAGCGATCGTTTGGTGCTGCTCTTTGAGTCCTGCGAGTTTCTCGCGCAGCCCGGCGCGCTTTGTCTCGGCGACTTCGGCGCGCTGGATGTATTCGACCGGCTTCTGTGCATCGATGGCGGCGAGTTCGGCCTTGCAGGCTTTGGCGCGGGTTTCATCGAAAATACTTTCGGCGAGATAGTCGGCGGCGGACTGGATTCGCGCCTCGGCAAGATTAATTTCCTTGGCTTGTTCATCCCGCACCGTTCGCAACTCCGACTCGTATTGAAACAGACTGTCTCGCGCGGTAACTGCTCCAAGAAGGAACTTGCAAGACGAGCAACGTTTGCGTTCTTCTTCGTCAGCAAGTTTCTGGCAAGGCACCTCTTGAATGAGTTGCGCCGATTGCTTTGCCGACGCCACGAACTGTTCAGCCTGTCCTACTCGTGGTGACAGTTTTGCCACAACCAGCGCTGCGTCTGACTTTGCCGTAGAAAGCTCGGTCTTAGCCTGCACGTGCTCGCCGTATTCCTGAACATGGCGCTCAATCTCTGCGGCCAACTCTGCGCGCTTGGTCACCAACTCGCGCATCCGCTCAAGTTTCTCCGGATCGAGCAGCTTCTCCTGCGTCTCGACTGCCGTAGTGGTGACGCCGATTTCAGTTTCGAGCTTCGACAACTTCTGCTCGTGCTCGTAACCGACGTTGGTCTTGTCGATCTGCAGCTGCTGGATGGCCCTGTCGATCGCGGCCAGTTCGGATTTGAGAGCCGCCTGTGCTTTCGCCTTCTCCTGGAGAGCAGTGAGGTCGCTGGTCAACGTCTCAATCTGCAGCTTAATGCCGGCGATTGACTTCTCGCGGACCTCGACCAACTGCGCACCGATGTTGATGCTCTCTTCGATTCCGGCCATGGACTTGATCGAGTCGTCAAGTTGTCCGATCCTGCCGGACAGCTCAGAGATCTTCGCTTGCAGGTCTTTGGCCTGATCAGCGGCGTGTTTCGATTTCGCCTGAATATCCTCGAGGTTGAACAGCTCTTCGCGGCGCTCCGGAGAGAGCTTTGAAAATGGTGTGCGCTTCTGCGGCATAAACAGCGACGAAGAGAACAGTTCCGGCGATCCGAAGAGGCCGTATACGATGTCGTTGTAACTTCCCTCTTTGCCGTCGGCGTTCATCACTTCGCCGTTGCGGTAGACGTAAGATTCGATCTTGCCGGAGTCGGCGTTGATGTTGATCAGGAATCGATATTGATCCGGACCGAGTTCGATCCAGAGATCGCGGCAGGAATCCTTGAGGCGGAATTGATTGGCGAGTCCGCCCGGACGGGAGAATAGCTTCCGGAAGGGAGTCAGATTCTCAATCAGCGTCGTCTTGCCGGCGCCGTTATCACCGTAGACGCAGATCGTGCCTGGTTCGAACTTCGTGAAGTCGATGTTGACCTCATCGATGCCGAGGCCGTCGTAGATGCCGATCGCGCCGCGCAGTCGTAATGATAGTAGCTTCATGACTGCCTCGCCTTCTGAATGAGAGCGAGACCGGCGACGAGAACCTTCGCCGTCGCAAGGTATCCATCACGTTCAAGCTGTCCGATGCGGTTCATCACCGCATTGTCGAATTCCTCGCCGGGCAATTCTGCTCGTGCCTGTAATTTTGCGGTGTCGTAGATCGCGGCGGTGTTGCGGTCGACGGCCTCAACAAGAGCTTCGAGGCGTTCGCCGATGGCCGCGATACAGTCCAACTGCGCATATTCGGTTCCGTCTTGAAGTCTATTGCCGTAGTCGAATGGAAATGTGTAGTTAGGCAATTGTCACCCCCTGCTCGTCGATCTGATTCGCTTTGGTGATAGCCCCTGGGCGAACCTCGACGCCGCGCGCTTGGCAAACGGCCGTGTACTGATCAGCCGTCGTCTGCATCGCGGAGATTCCCTCAATGCGTTCGCGCGCTTCGGTCTTGATGATCCGCTCGACGGCGGCCAGGTTGATGCCGTGCTGAGCGAAAAGAACTCTGACGTAAGCGTCATCGACTGCGGCTGCGATCTCACGCGGGATGGTGTAGCAAACCTTGACTTCACTATCGAGTAGACTACTGGCCAAGAAATCGGACACCCTGAAATGGCGACCGCCACTTTCGATGTAAAACCATTGGCCGTCAAACTGCTCGCCGGTGAATTCGAGTTCGACCTTGACCATCGGCTTGTGCGGAAACGGAATGCGCAGGGAATCGATCAAATCGTGCCCTGCCAATTCGATTACCGAAAAGCTCTTCTGGTCAAGCTCGCCCCAATTGCAAGGATGAGAAGATCCGCAATAGGTGACGAAACAGGGTTCCAGCCACTCTTGCGCCAAGTGAATGTCGGCGCAGAGCACGACCGTCGGGTTTGCGAGAGCGAGGTCCTCGCGCGAAACTTCGAGAGTTCCGCCGGCAAGAACCTGTCCGTTGGCCGCTGTGCAGCCGCGCAGAACACCGTGATAGGTGAGGATGCGCGGACCTTCGAAGTCCTTCCACCGCTCACCGATCGATGAGAGGATGAGCTTGATAGCCGCATCCGGATCGTCAAAGCCGTCGACGCTCGGATCAATTTGCTTGGCCCACTTGGCCAGCTGCGGACGTGTAAGCGCCGGGAGGCCCATTACAACGCCGCCGGTTTCGGGAAATGTGTGGAGGTCGAACGGACTGGTGATCGTGACGATCTTGCCGTCCGACACCGCTGCGATGTTGTCGATAGCTCCGAGCGGTTCATGCGAGGGTGTTCCCTGCAGAAGCACGATCGGACACTGTGCCGCCTTGACGAAATTCAGAAACGGCCGCAGATGTTCGCTGTGGACGTGGAGTGGGCGATCGGTGAGATCGCCCGTTGATACTATGAGATCCGGATTGAAGGCCGCGCTCGATTGATCTTCCCACAACTGATTGGTGAGAAACTCAAACGATTGCGCCGCCTTCTCCGGATAAGCACCACCGAGGTGCTCGTCGCCGATGTGAATGACTCTGATCACGCGGCCTCCCCTTCGCAGTATTGCTGGAAGGCGAACTTGATCGAATCCACTTCGCCGGACATCAGGTCGTTGATGCCTTTGCCGTCGTACTGCGGGAATGCGTGCTTCAGCCACTCCTTGAATTCAGGCTCGGTTTTGCCGAGCGAGTTCAGGAGCATATAGAAGTCTTTGGTTTGAGCTACCGTGATTCTGGAGCCCGACGAAGCCGGTTGTGCAGAAGTGGCCGGTGTTGGCTCGGCCGCCGGCTTCGATGCGGGCATTTCTAACTTGCCGGATTCGCAGGCCTTACAGATTTCGTCGTAAACCTTGACGCCGATTTTCCGATCGTCGTCGTATCCGTATCGAGCTTTAAGCCAAGGCTTGAAGGCCTTGTTGTCGAGGCCCTTCCCCATTCGGATTGCGTAGAGCCTCTTGCCCTGCTCGACACTGATCGGCTCACCGTGATCTGCCGCGCCTGAGTTGTCGCCATCATCATCGTCACCGGGAATAACGTCGGCTGCGAAGACTCCGCTCAAAGCGCAGGCCAGCACTGTTCCGCCGATGATCGCGCGCTTTTGAGCCATCTTGCGACATGTATTCCGCTTGTCGGCCGGGTTCTCGGAAATAATGCGATACTGTGTTTCTTTGCCCTTGGTGCGAGAGCGCATTTGCGACAGGTCGGTATCAGCTGGAAGCTTGTCGCCGGTCACCCACTGGTAACCGTACTTTGTTTCCCGCGTCGACGCATCGCCCTCGCAGACGGCAACTACGATGTTGGTGCCGATCTGTCGAACCTCGCAGCGGTAAACGTAGGCGAAGATTTCACAGTCGAAGTCTTCCTTTTCCGAGGTGAGCGTTACATAGCAGTAATAGCCGTACCAGAGGTTGATCTTCTCGGCGCCCGGCTTGTAGATTACTGGCTTCTCGGTTCCCGGGATGACTCCCCAGTCGACATCCTTCTTGAGATTGCTCTTGATGAACTCCGTTCGGAGTGTTTCCATCTCCGCCATCCGCTGCATGCGCGATCGCATTTCTTCGATGGACGGCAGGCCCGACATCGGACCGGGAAGCCCGGCCGCTACGGGCAGATTGTCTTGTACTTGTTCATTCATTGCGATTCCCTCCAGGAATGTGTAGATATGTTCAGACCATAACGTCGTTCAGACGTGCGGTCCCTCCACAGGAGCGGTCGGTGACTCGGCCGCTTCTGACTTTATTCCAACTGATTCTTCGATTAACTCTCTGACCTTCTGCGCCGGCAGATGCATCAAGCAGCGGTTGCGCGCGAGCAGTCCGATGAAGGCGCTCACACACTCTTGCCGGGTGATCTTCTCGTGCGCTTTCAAAAGTCGGTCAAGCGATTGCAGGGTGAGGCCGACCGGTGCGTCGGCGATAGCCTTGGGCTTTTTGCAGTTGCGGTACATTTCGGCGAGGTCCGCGCGTGTCTTCTTGTCGTCATCGAGGTTCATTTGCCTCCAATGCCCGATCGAACCGGAGCAAAGAAAGGGGGCAGGAAACTTCGCCCCGGCTCTTCGGACTTGACATTTTTGGGAAATCTGTTATAGTGCAAATGCCTTCAGGGAAGAAGGCCCTACCCATTCCCTGAGGGCTTTTTCTTGTCCGCGAAATCATCGTCTTCCCCAATTCGGATTCAGCCGCTTGAAGTGCGCTTGCACGTATTGATCTGTGGTGAGAAGATCGCCGCCGTCGACGACGCGGAACGCTTTGATGCCGCCCGCTTCCCCGTCGAGCCCTTTCTTGAGCAGTCGCCGAATGGTCGACTTGCTGACCTCGCCATTGAGAGCAGCGAAGATCGCAGCGACACCGACGACGTTTCCGGCGACCGGCAGAATCGGATTGTAAACCCGCTTGGCCGTGCCATGCGATATCGCACTCTGTTCGTGCGATGTCACATTTGGAGTCACGCGTCTTTCTCCTCATCCGGAGCGGTTTCGCCGTTCTTGGCGAAGGTCAGGAAGACTTGCCCCTTGACGACTTGGCCGCTATCATCGAGCACTTTGTGCCAGTCGACGTACATCTCTTCCGTGATCCCGACGTCTTCCGCCATCTCCCCCGGTATGCCGAGGATCAAGCGATTCCCGGTTCTTGAGACTCTCCGGCGGATTGTTCTAACGAAGTCCATCATTGTCCTTTCAGACATTTACGTTGTTGTTTTAGACAATATAATAGCTTCTAAAACAATGTCAATAACTTTTTTACCCTTTTTTTGTCTTTTAAGCACATTCCAGTTGACGAATTTGGCCAAATTATGCTAAGTCTTTGTGTGTCAAACGATAAGTTAGCCAAGGAATCGGCGGCTCGGTTGAGGGATAGATGTAGGGAGCGCGGCATTTCGACCTTCAAGGAGCTATTTACAGCAATGGAAAATGCTGGATTGGAATGCACTCGCGGAGGCATCCAAAACGTGTACTACGGCAAAACGGTTCCAAACATAGCGACCGCTGTACCGATCTGCCTCTTCCTCGATTGGAGTCTCGATGTCTGGTTCTTGGGCGTGTCTCGGCGCAAGATGAGCGCCACGGAGATAAAGCAAATTGTTGGAGAAATGATCCTCGATGCCGGTGGTGAGGTTCCTGCTAACGATCCGACTGTCGCGGAGGTCGTTCGGCTTTTAGCAAAGATCGAAACACAGGAGCAAAGGCAGATGGTGATCCGTGTAGTTAAATCAATCGTTGGAGAATCTTAGGGCTTTGAATCTGGAGGGCTTTCGTGGGAAAATTGGATCTAATTGTGGGCGCAATTGTGCTGTTACTAATCGGTGCCGCGATTACAGCATTAGCCGTCATGGTCATCTCGTTTTTTTCCATGTGGGAATCAGACATTCACCTGCTCATATTTGTCGTCTCCGGCTGGTTCTTTGCATGGTCGGCAGTATCGTTATATAAAATTACGTCTAAGGAATAAGAGATTGACCGGAGGGCTTATGGCTAATTGGGGCGGCTTTTCGTGGAGACGTTTTACTGGTGTTTCAGGGGCTAAAGCGAAAATTTCAAGACAAACCGGAATACCACTGTCACAGAGCGGAAGACAACAGAAGCTTGGGCGACTGATTGGTGGCGGCTGCCTCCTCTCGATGCTTGTGTTCGTGGCCATCTTCACATGGATAGTCTCTGGCTGCTCAGAGTCAGACTTCGGAGAGCCAGCCGTGGTTACAACCACCGCTCAAGATTCGACTCGGTTCGATGCGACGGAGCGTCAGCTTGTAGCCAAGGCGCAGTACTTCCTTGCCGACAAACTGCCAGATTCAGCAGCTAATGCGCTGTCGGAGGTGCTCTACTCCATTAGGCGGAGATGTGCCGAGTCAGCTCAAAGACAATTCCCGACATTAACAAGGGCTGGCGCAAAGACCGAATTGTTGCGGTCGCTTGCGCTAAACAGTTTCGGCTCCGACTTTTTGACAACCAATCTGCCATTGATAAGCAAAGTTGTTAGCTTTGACTCAGTCACAGCCATTCGAACTGGATTTGAGGACTCCCGAGCAATCGCTCTTCAGTTGCTCGACATAATCGAGTACAAGTCGGAGTCCGAGTTTTCCTCATTTATGAATTGGGACAAGCCCAGGGACGAATCGTCCGGTGCAGAGTAGCCATGTGCTTATATGTTAATTTAGACGCGATTTCTAATGCGATAGTCGCGTGATTTACTTTCCTGTCGCCCGTGTTGTAATTCCCACTAAACTTACTTCACGGGAGGTCTTTCATGGGGATCCAAAAGGATGATCGAGCAAACGTCAGAATTCTTCAACAGGTGTACGCGCTGTTGGAACTGCTCGAGGGCTCACAGGGGGATAACGAGGGCGGCAATGGAGGGCAGGAGTAACGGACGATTTCGGGTGGGTGTTCACTTCAACGAAGGGCGGTATATGAAGCAGCTGCTAACGGGAAACTCAATACTTTGATGAAGGTGCTGTAACCATGAATCGTCCAAGGCCGAGAAACAGGAGTACCTGGCGACCAAGCTTCTGGGATGGCTTCAAGAAGTATGTACCCCTTATTGAACTTACTGCAGTACTGCTGGCACTGTGGTCATCATGCGAATCAAGATTGTCATCACAATCAGCCGAGCAGTCAGCTAAGGCTCTGAGGGATGCACTGATATTACAGCAAACATCGGTGGGGCTCGCCTTCAAAGTGGAGAATCTTACGATCAGCGGTCAAGTAAGCGATTCAATTACTATTGAATATTCCATCGTTAACTTGTCCGACTACCTATTCGAATCAATACAAATTCGCGGCTTGGTGACGCTCGACTTCGGCGGCAGACTTGACGATTGGCTGAAGATACAGAAAAGCGAGGATCCAATCGATATCACACAGTCGTTGTCATCGTATGCTGTTCAGCAGATGCCTGCACTGAGCTTCGAACTTGCAAAGTGTGATTCCTTCTTGTTTGTCGTCGACATCCAATGGCGGCTCTCTGGCATGGACCAACCGGCACATTCATGGCGACGATTCAATTGCAAGAGAAACGTTCTTGGCGAATACAATGGTCGTGAGTACTAATAGCGTGGAAGCGAAGTTATCCGGCGGCGTCTACCGTCGCGCCGGCTCCCCTTTCTGGTGGATCTGGTTCAAAGACTCAACTGGCAATCGGCAGTATGTCTCCAGCAAAACGAAAAATGAAACCGAGGCACATGTCGAGCTGAATCGCATTCTCGGTGTTCTTCGCCGCGGCAAGTCGATCAAGACGCGCCGCGACTCCTTTTCCCGAATCGAGGACCAGCTCTTGTCCGCAC
The DNA here is from genome assembly GCA_964370935.1 of uncultured Ignavibacteria bacterium. Taxonomy (GTDB): domain Bacteria; phylum Zixibacteria; class MSB-5A5; order CAIYYT01; family CAIYYT01; genus JADJGC01. The sequence goes on from CAYJKI010000015.1 coordinate 11,237, forward strand.
TACGCGAGCAAGAGCGATCCTCGAGGAAGGAAACCACAACGATCATCACCGACGTTTCACGCATCCGCAAGTTCATCGAATACTGCGAAGTGAATGACATCCGCAGCGCCGAGGAAGTCGACACCGATGTTCTGCAGGAATTCCTCACCTGGCTCGTTGAACAGGACGGCCGCACACCAGTGACGGCGAATCGCTACGTCGACGCAGTGCGTGGTGTACTTCCGAATAAGATCGCAGTCAAAAAAAATCGCGAGAACCCTGGCCGCGGCCAGGAGATCCCGCAAGACATCATTGAGAAGATTTTGGAAGCCGCCGATCCGGTCTGCAGGGCCTTCCTGATTCTGCTCGCCGAAACCGGATTGCGAACCGGGCACCTTTGCAAAGCTGAAACAGTCTGGGTGAAGGACTACAAATTCAAAGATAGCGACGGCAAATCAGTAAAGCGCAAGTTTCTCGCGTTCCCGCCTTCGGCCTCCAACCGCCGCAAGAGCGCTCCACTGGTTCCGCTCAACGATACCGCCATTATGGTGATCGAGCAGCTGCCATGCAAAGGCAAGTTCCTCTTCGACAACGGAAACGGGTTCCCGCTCTTCAACAAAGACAAGGTTTACGATCGCTGGCGCACTATCAAAGCCAAAGTCGGCTTCAAAGATTATCGCCCGTACGATCTGCGGCACACATTTGCCATTCGCGAGATCATGCGGACTGGAGATTTCTACTACGTCTCAAAGTCGCTCGGTCATAAGAACGCCAGCACGACTCTGAATTATTATCAGCATCTTTCCAATGCCAGGCTCGCCGAACGCGCCGCCGGGTCAAGTATCACCGGAGCCAAAGCTGAAGACCTGAAGTAACCAGTTACAATTGTAACTGGTCGCTGATTCATTTGAGCTAAGTGATTGATTTGCACTGGGGCGAGATTGCTGTTTTGCGCCCTGCTTTTGAGGTCTATTTCTGTAAGTGATTGCTATAACTTAATGCCGGAGGGGGGAATCGAACCCCCACGGGTTTATGGCCCGCCGGATTTTGAGTCCGGTGCGTCTACCAATTTCACCACTCCGGCAAACGGTGATTGTATAATCTTTTCCGCCGGCGCTGTCAAGTACTTCCCTTGACCATCGAAGGTTAGAATCGAGGTTTCGAATCGACGTCTTGGCGTTCCCAGAATTGACCGGTCCCGAACTTTGGTCAGTCCCAGGCATAGTACCGTGGACTGACCATTGTTCGATTTTCGGAGTACGGCTACTCCTTCTTATTCGAGGCTGTGACACCCTTGTCGGCCTCGGCAACCCTGACTTTTGCGAGATTGAGAAGTTCATCGATATTGAATCCCATCGCTTGAGCGCTATCGAGAATCTGGCCAAGCATTTTCGGACCCATCATTGCCAATCGTGTCAATGAGCTCCCCTGCCCTTCCCCGCTTCCACCGCCATCATACATGATAATCTTGTCCACATTGCCCAACGGAGCCGCAATTGCGCCGAAGACCGAGGCAAACGCCGTGACCACCGGTGGCAGTTCGCGGGCGACTTCGAGCAGAATGGCAGCTTGGCTGAATTGCTTGTAGGCTTCAGCTTTTTTGGCAAGACCTTCGGCTTCAGCGAGAAGCTTCTGCCTGATGACTTCCGCTTCAGCGATACCGGTCTCTCTCACCACTTTGGCTCTTGCGAGACCTTCGGCTTCGATCGCGACACCCAAGCCTAAGCCCTCGACCTTGCGTTTGTGCGACTCTGCATCCGCACGAAGAATGATCGCCTTGTTGTCACCGGATGCGCGCGCCTCTTGCGCAAGCTGATAACCTGCGGCCTCCTTGACCTGCGCATCAGCCTTGGCTTTGGCGGGCACAACGACGTCCGCTTCCTGCTTCTTTTCTTCGCGCTTGATATTCTGTTCTTCCACCGCAATCAAAGCCCGCGCCTGCTCCTCTTCAATTTTGACTTCGGCAACAACCACGTTTTGCTTGGCGCGTGCGGTCGCCAGCGGTCCAGCCTGACTTGCCGTTGCGGTCTCGGTCGCGACTTCGGCAAAGTATTGCTGTCTGGCAACATCAGTCCGCTTGGTCGCTTCAGCTTTGATCTTTTCGTTCTCCTGATTGACAACTTCGGCCTGCTGGGCGGCAGTTGTCGATCGCTTCTTGGCTTCCGCCTGTGCTTCCGCCTCGCCAATTGAAGCGTCGCGCTGGACTTCAGCGGTACGCTTCTTACCGAGTGCTTCGATGTAGCCCTGCGTATCGGTAATCGACTGTGGATTGAATACGTCGATCTGGATTCCCAGGCGCGCAAGATCTTCTCCGGCTTCCTTGAGAACTTCAGTACGGAACTTCTCGCGGTCGTTGATTAGCTCCTCGACCGTGAGGCGCCCGATCACGCCGCGCAAGTTCGATTCAAGCGTTTCTTGCGCCGTCTGTCGAATGTCTTGAGCAGTTTTGCCCAGGAATCGTCCACCGGCAATCAACAGTGAATCGGCGTCGTCCTTGAAGCGGATGTTTGCCAGCGCTTCGACAGTGATTAGCACACCGTCTTTGTTCGCCATATTCTTGGTTTGCACTTGAAGTGTGATTTCTGATAGATCCAGAAACTCGACGGCTTCAATGATCGGCTTGCGCAACCGACCGCCGCCGGTAACGACCACGGTCCCGGCGGGAAGCAAGCGAACGGCAGAGACTCCGGCACCGGTGACTAATGTCTCGGCGCCTTTCTTCTGGCCCGATTTTGCGCCATAGAAGAATGCAGCTTTATGTGGCGGCACCTTGACATAGAAGCTCGTCATGATGCGCACCAATATCAACAGCGCCATCAGCGTGATGAAGCCCAATATCGGCCACATGAAATTGCTGAAGAATTCAGTCACTTTATCCTCCTTATAACAAAGAAATCACAGTCGCCTTTGGTCTACGCTTCTTCAACAATGACGTGCTGGCCGACTTTGTCGACGATCCGGACCGTAGAACCGAGCGGAATTGTATGACCGTCTTTTGTCCTCGCCATATAAGTATCTTCACGGCCCCGGACGCTACAGGCGATCTGCCCGACACCGCCTGTGGGAATTGCATCAATCAAGCGGCCCATCGCTCCGATGATGTCTGCCCTCGTGATTGTCGAAGACGCCTGCTGTCTCCAGACTGACTTGATGATTGTGAAGCCGATCAGCCCCATCACCGCGGCGCCGCCCATTCCAAAGAGCGAGGCCACCAGCATTGTCCAATCGGTACCCGCGATAACTCCGAATCCGGTAACGCCGAATCCGACCATGGCAATGGCCAGCATCTTGACAGAGAAAATTGATGGCCCGCCATCGCCGTCGCTCATGGCATCATGATCAGTACCGGAAAAATCATGATCCTGGTCATGCCCAAACAGTAAACTGATCAGGAGAATCGCGAAGCCGAGGATTCCAATTGTTGCGAATAACAACATTCCTACACCTCCTTGTAGTGTATCGCATATGTCTGTACTGGGAACAATTAAACTGATTTTGCCCGAGAGGTTGATAGAAATCTTCTGAAAAACGCAGAAAAATGTACAAACCGGGCAATTATCGGGTGTAGTTGCTGTCTATTTTGACCCTACCGGCAATTGTTTGGGATTGACTAAGCCGATTCGAGTGATTGCCAGGCGATCTGCGGGATGGCACGCACACTTTAAGAGCCACAGATTGTTGGTCGGCGACCCACACGAAACCGATTGTTTCCTGAACTGCAATTTTGTAATATAGCCCGATGAATAAACGCACAGATTACTTAAGCTGGGATGACTACTTCATGGGTGTCGCCCTACTATCGGCCCAGCGCAGTAAAGACCCCAGCACGCAGGTCGGCGCCTGCATCGTCAGCGACAAGAACAAGATCGTCGGTATCGGATACAACGGCTTTCCGATTGGATGCAGTGATGATGAACTTCCGTGGGATCGCGAGGCCGCCAGCCGTCTCGACACCAAGTATCCTTATGTCTGCCACGCCGAGATGAATGCCATCGTCAACAGCACACAGGCGACTCTTGCCGGAGCGCGTCTGTATGTCAGCCTCTTCCCTTGCAATGAATGCGCCAAGTTGATTATCCAGGTTGGTATCAAGAAGGTCATTTACCTTAGCGACAAGTACGCCCATGACGACCTGTTCATTGCGGCTCGCAAGATGTTCACGATGGCCAGCATCGAGTGCATGCAGTTGACTCCCAAGACTTCGACGATCAAGCTGGATTTCTCGAAGTTCTTGTAATTAGGTAGGTCAAGCGCTCTCGGCGCTTGACGCTCTTTTGTGTCAGCCCCAAGAGGACTTGACCTACGGGATTACCAATTAGGTCTCCAGCCCCGCAAGAAACTCTAAGTTTTATTATTGACAAACTTATCTCCTAAACAATCGTTGATTGTATAACTAAATAGCACTTGGACAAAGTGGACAAGTTTAGCGAAGGAGGGTGTAATGAAGTCGCGACTCTTACGCACGTTTGGATTGGTATTAATTACGATGTCTTTCCTCGCATCGGGACTCAAAGCCAACAATCCCGTATTTCTCGGCTACGGATCGGACCCACAATGGTCGCCATCGGGAAAACTAATCGGAGCGTGGCGTGGCGACACGCTAATAGTATTCGATGTTCAGACGTGTAAGGAATTGAAGTCTATACCGGTGCATCGTCCAAAATTCTGCTATTGGATCAGTGAGGACACGTTGGCCCTCTCATACCAGGGCCGGACTGAAGCGGAGCGACCGCGTGATCGCTGGCCAACTGTGACTCGATCGATTGTCACACTTGACGGAAACTACACAGAAATCTTGAGTGATACAATTGTTGACTCGCGAAACAGCCTGTCTCATTGGCGGCAGTTGCCCAACGGAAAAGTGGGGCTTTTTAGAATAGTCAATGATGTTCGGACGGCATTCCTGCAACTGGTCGGGGGAAAACTGCAAGCCGTTTCGGCCGATACGGTGAGTCGCGAGCAGTGCTGGCAGAAGTCACCGTCGTTGGTCGAAGCATGGTTTCCATCCGCAAACTGTTCACTGTCACTTGCATACAGCAATGAAAAAAGATTAGTGGTTTTAGCAAATGATGGCAGTGTCCTTAAGGATATTGGCCCACGCTCTGAACTGCGCGACGGAGGCAAATTCATGATTGCCGATCGCCCTTTCTGGTCATATGACAGCAGATTCCTGTCATTCACAGAATTCGTTGAGGATGAGCGAATGGTCTTATCTACCAGTATTGTCGTTGTAAGTTTGTCTGATTTCAATCGAACAGTAGTACAGACTAGTTATGTCAACCAGATATTAACGGCGTCGTGGTCGCCGTCTAACACTGTGCTTCTCCTAATGGCAGAAGGGAGATTGCAGACATGGCAGCCAGGACAATAATGCGCATCGGTGGACGGCAGACGTCCACGTCTGCCCCGTCTTTGAATTAGTTAATGTGTCAAGTCCCAAGAGGACTTGACCTACTCTGTCATGTGCATTGACGAACCACAAACAGAAACGTCCCGCACCGATCATGTCGGCACGGGACGTTTTCTTTGATGTCAATACAACTTACTTACAAGCAGAACACGGCGCCGGGCCGCCGCTGAAGATGTAGTTGATCAAGAGCACCGCATCGGAGATCGTCACACCGCCGCTGCAATCGGCATCGCCGGATTGAATCGGATCAGGCGCGGGACCGCCGCTGAAGATGTAGTTGATCAAGTAGACGACGTCGGAGATCGAAAGCGATTGGTTGCCGTCGGCATCGCCGCACATGTATGGCGGATTGACAATGGTCACACTGACACTCACCGTATCGGAATTGAACGGAAGTTGCGAGTCGCGCAGTTCCACCGTGAAGAAATAGACCGCGTTAAATGTCGGTGTGCCGGTGACGGTTCCCGCCGCGCCGCCATTGAAGACGCATCCGAACGGCAGATCGCCTCCCAGCATCGTCCAGTTCAAAGGCGGGATTCCTCCGGCTCCGTCAAACTGGTAGAAATACGGCACGCCATTGTAGCCATCAGGTAATGTCGTCGTGTAGATGTGGACGTTGCCGTCGCAGAGATCGCCCACGCCATCGTCGTCCTCATCGAGCTGTGCCGGATTGAAGACGCTCGGGCAATTATCGCAAGGGTCGCCGACTTGATCGGCATCGGCGTCTTCCTGACCAATGTTGGCTATCAGGTCGCAGTTATCATTTTCATTGAGGAGTCCATCATTGTCGGCATCGGGATCGCAGACATCGCCGATGCTGTCGCCATCGACATCCGACTGATCGGGATTGAAACTCGTGCCGCAATTGTCCAGTTCGCAATTGTTCAGCGTATCGTCGGGGTCACCCCAGCCGTCGTTGTCGCCGTCGTGACAGACATATTGATAGGTGCACGGCTCGACCTCGACAATCGGCGGATCGCACAAAGCAAGACGACTCTTCCGGAACGTTTCAACTTCGTCCTGCGTGATACAAGGTACCACCTCTTCGGATTCGTGGATCGCAGCGCGTTTGACGAATGTCACGTCGGTCAGATTGTCCCAGTCATCATAATCGGTGAGTGTCTGCAGTGTCGTATTTGAACTGCACCAGTTTGGATCACGCAGGTCTTTTGAGACCGGAGCGACATCAATAACACTGTTGCAGTTCCAATCGACCGGTCCGTAGCCGATGCCGTCGGCTTCGACAAGAGCGGCCTCGTTCAGCGGTGGACGGGTGCCGTCGGAGTAGTCGAGATTCTTGAGATCGATCAGCGTGTCAATCGCCAGTTCGGAACAGAGCATTTCGCGACGGACAGCGTCGACCTGATAGCGGTAGGCCATGACGCTGGCATAGTTGGGTTTGTATTGTCCGATGGCGCCTTCATCTTGATTGCCCGCGTGGCGCAGGCCGAGATTGTGGCCGAGCTCATGCATGAGTGTCGCCGCCCGCTCGAACGGTGTTCCGATTTGTCCTGACCAGGAACCAAGCGATACAATGAAGTCATCGCCGAATATTTCACCCAGACCGGAACTGGAGCCGCCATTGTAATTGTGCGCCATGATGCAGTAGTGCCAGCCGGGATCGCCGAGGTGATCCATATACAGCTGTTTGTACCAGCCGAAACCACCGTCCGCCATGTTGGAGAAGAACGGACTGCCGGTCATGTTGTCCGTATGCGGCACCGAGTCGGAGACTTCGATGACCATCACGATGCCCTGACAGGCGAAGGCCTGGACAATCATATTGACCTCGGCCTGCTGAAGCTTGTGCGAATGGCCGGGCGCGACCATGTAGTCGACCTCGACTTTGATGGTGTCAGGACGCACAGCAAGTGCGTTCGAAACAGACAGCGCCAGCATGACGATAATGCCGGTTACGATTCTTGTCATGAATTCACCTTTATAATGAAGGACGCATTACTTTCGAGATTAGCTGTTACTACTATAATTAGACCGACGCAATCCACAATCAAGATTTTTTGATCCCTGACGTAGCGCCGGAACTATCGTTGCCCTAACTACACGGATCGCACGGCGCGACACCGCCTGAAAAGATGTAGTTTATCAGAGTAACGACATCGGTGACCGTAACAAATGAATCACAATTAGTGTCGGCAGACATAAGCGGAATCGGATCCGGCCCGCCCGAGAAGATATAATTGATCAGAAAAACGGCGTCGCTGATGGTCACGACCGCATTACCATCGGCATCACCGGCCGTAAAGGCACACGCGACAAAAGATCGGCTGAACGAATACTGGTTATTCGGGCATTCGGATATGCCGATGACCCGCCAATAATACCTCACCTGATCTGCGAAGCCAGATAATGTAACCCCATTTGTGCCAACGACTACACTCTGGTCAATTGAAGTGAAATCAGAAGCGTCATCGATCTCAATCCGGTACGAATCGGCCGGACTGAAGCTGTCCCAGGCAAAAGCAACCGGGCTTCTTCGGACGGCGTCATCTTCCGGAAATTCGAGACTTGGCTGGCTGATAGCGGACGGCACTTGTCCGACCCAGGTCATCCAATTGTTGGACGACGGTCCGCTGTATTCAGTGCTGATCCAGACCTTTTCAGGATCGATCGGATCGGGTCCGATACCGGCATAATCACCCCAGCGCACGGGCGCCGCACCGGCACGGGCACTCTCACCTGCCTTGAGCAAGCGACTGCTGTTCGTCGCCAGGAGGTCTTCGGAGTACCAGATGCTGATGTATTCTTCAGCTGAAGAGCGGTTGAAGCCAAGGAATATCCGGTCGGCAGGATCGACATAGATTCCCGGGAAGTAGTAGTGCTTCTTGTCGGCACCGAAAACCTTGTCGACGTTAGCCAATGAACTAGCGGTATCGATACCAAGTACGCGAATTGCGCAGACGGTACCACTGCCCCAATTGAATCCCTGGTCGAAGGCCGTATAGACTTTTCCATTTCTGAAGAGCACATCCTGCGTCATCGAGCTAAGCGTTCCGACACCCGCACCGGATTTTTGCTCCGCTTGCGGTGACGATGGATATGCGGGAATATTGACGCGTGGTCTGACGGTAACAACCGGATTGAGCACTGGATTGGTGATTTTCCAATAGGTTGTGTAGTTTGAACCGAACCACAGATTCGACAACAGGAACTCGCCGTCGGCGTCATCGTAAGTCACTGCCGGCTTGACGGTAAACGCGGTCGAGTTGTCGTTATACTTCAGGTCCCAAAGGTCGTTATACGTGACCGGAGCACCGGAGTAGATTTGGAATTTCGGCAGGATTCGGACTTTGGCATATTGATATCCACCACCGAACTCCCATTGATTGGAGGTCAAATAGACGGCTTCATTGAAGTCAAAACCCAGGCCGGGATAGTCGGGCCAACAATTGGAAGGGACGGAGCCATTGACTGCGGCATTGAGATTATAACTCCACCAGTTCCCCATTGCGTCAGAGGTCTGGGATACAGAGACTAAATAAGAGGATTCGTCGACGTCATCGGTGCACAAGTAGAAAATGATGAAGTGACCGCCGTCAGGGTCATAGACGACTTTGGGATCGAAGATGAAGCCGCTTGCCGGCGGCGGGGTCGTGTTCTGGAACCAGAATCCAGCTGTTGCCTGAAGCAGTTTCTCACCGGTAACTTTGTCGAATATGGCAATCGAACTGTTGACGACTTCGACCACGTGATTTGGTCCGGCAGCGACGTGCGGATCGGGCGGATCCCAACCGGTATTGCTGATGCCGACGAAGCTCTTGCAAGGCACATATCCCTTGAAATCACGGTCGACGAGTTCTGCGGCGCGGTCGAGAATGAAGCGTGGATTTGTTGGATCGTAGGTTTCAACCGGGTACTTTAGGTCGGGGCGGACCATCGGATCCTTGTGATACTTACGCTGCGGTTTGTTCGTTGAGATTGGATGAGGCACCGCGTTGATTTGTTGCGGCGAAGTAACGACTGGCGCTACCGCGGCATTCGCGCGGGCGCTGCGATAAGTAACTGTCTCGTCGGCGCGAATGGCGGCCGCGGAGAGCAGGGTCAGTAGTATGGCAAGTGAAAGATATCGAGTGCGCATGAGAGAACCTTTGTCAAGCGTGCAATTGTAAGGAATCGTCCAAGCCTTCAATAAAAGTTCGCCGGGGCGACAAGTAGGTAAGGGTTTGCCCGGCGCGTTAAGTTGAGTGCATGTATACCGCATGTAATATATCTCATCGGCCAATTTCAGCAAGGAAATACTTCCCTGCCCAATCGCGCGATTAATCAAGTTCAGCCTTGTCACCAGCGGGCAAATGTTTAGATTTACTACATGCCTGAATCGTCCGACGACGCCGTTGAATACCCGATAAACGGCATTCTGGATCTTCATGATTTTAGTCCAAAAGATGTCAAGGAACTTGTCCCCGAGTATATTCTCGCTTGCCGTGAACGAGGCATTTTCGAGATTCGTATTATTCACGGCAAGGGCATTGGACACTTACGCCGGACGGTTCATTCACTGCTGGAACGGAACGAGCATGTTGAGTCGTATCGCCTTGATTCGCAGTCTTCATCCTCGTGGGGGGCGACGCTGGTTGTCTTGCGGAAATAGAGTTGGGAGACGATGATTCCTGCAACTTGACGTGACCGTTTTCGTTATATTACGTCATGGGGAAATGCTTATAGATTCATTGCAGGTGACTTTGCCAACGATTCGGGAATCAGGATCGCGACAAGTGTATTGAAGAGTCTTTCAAAGATAGAATTCGATTTAACATAAGGAGATGAACATGCAGGATTTTAAAACGGCCATAACGGTGGTGTTGACGGCACTGCTGTTGGGCGCTTCGGCGGTTTTTGCTGCCACACTGGACAAAGAGACAGCCGACCTGATAAAGAAGGCCGGCGACAAAGAAAAGTATCCCGATGCCAACGCGCTGCTGATCAAACAGAACACGCTTTATGAATTCAATGAGGACGGCACCTGTAAGACCACCGACTACCTGCTGGCCAAGATTCTTACGGAGTCCGGATTTAAAGACTATGGCGAGATGAAGCTTCCCTATTACAAAACGTATGACAGTATTGTCGTTACGTCGGCGCGGGTAATCAAGCATGACGGCACGATTGTGGATGTCCCGGCGGAGATGATGAAGGACATTTCCGATGCTTCGACCGAGGCGATGAACATCTATGAGAGTGATGCCCGCAACCGCGTCATCACATTCAAGAATCTGGAAGTCGGCGATTGCGTCGAACTGATGGTTGAAGATTATCTCTATCACACGCCGATGGAAGGCGAATTCGACGGCATGGAAGTCTTCCAATTGTTCGATCCGATTCTATACAAAGAAGCAACTGTTATTGGTCCGAAATCAAAGCCGCTGCGCCATGTCACAATGAACGGCAATGTGAAGTACTCCGAGAAGCAAATGGGTGACAAGGTGAAATACACCTGGACGGCGGAGAACGTTGAGAGGATCATTCAAGAGCCGGCGATGCCATCGCTGACGGAAATCGCTCCGACGGTAATCTTTTCGACGATCGAGTCGTGGGAGGAAATCAGCAAATGGTGGAATGAGATGGCCGGCAAGCAAATGGAACTCAATGATGCCATGCGCGCCGAAGTCAAGACATTGACGACCGGCAAGTCAAACCGCAACGAGAAAATCGACGCGATTTACCACTACGTGGCGCAGAAGGTGCGCTACATGGGACTCGGCACCGGCAAGAAGAAAGGTCTTGAGCCGAAGCCGGTAATTGAAACGTACGAGACCAAATACGGTGTCTGCCGAGATGTTGCGACAATGATGGTCGCCATGCTGCGAGAAGCCGATATTCCATCGGAGGTCGTGCTGACAAATATGGGTTCGAAGGTTGCCTATGACATTCCACATATCGGATTCAATCATGCGATTGTGGCGATCAAGAATGATGACGGATCATTCACGTATGCTGATCCAACGGTGGAAAATTCTGTTGATTGGCTTCCTGCGGTAGAGGCCAAACAACAGGTGCTGGTGTGCACGCCGGAAGGAAAGCCGTTGGCCGACACGCCGCTGACTCCGGCCACGGAGAATATGGGCAAGATCAAAGCGGTGTCGAATCTGACCGAAGAAGGCGTGTTCACTTCAGAAGTGACGATCGCCACGGACGGTATTTATGATCTGGCGTTGCGCTCATTTGCGAAGTCAATGCCGAGCGCGCAAATGTCGATGATCTGGAATTACGTGATTCAGGACGTGTACCCGGGCGCACGCTTAACCAATTTCGTTTATAGCGACGCCGAAGACCTGACAAAACCGTTTGAGATCAAGTTTTCATACCAGGTTGACAAGTATCCGACCGAAGCGGGCGAGTTTGTGTTGATGAAGAGCCCGGTGTCGCGCGGATCATTTGAATTGATCTCCAAGTTCCTGTTGTCGTCGGCTTCCCTGCCGGAACGCAAGTATCCTTACAATCTCGGATTCACCTTCGGCGCTTCAGAGGAAGAGACGATTACACTTCCTGCGGGCATGAAACTCAAATCGATGCCGGATGCAGTCTCTGAATCCAAGGGGCCGGTGGAGTATCGCATGACGTATCAGAGTGCGAATTCATCCGAGCTGGCATCAGGCGGGACGCAGGTGACTTACCAGAAGGAGATCATGATCAATGCCAAGGAGATGTCGCCGGCGGAGTATGTGCAGTTTAAGGAAGTCTTGAAGACGGCTTCGAAATCTGCACGCGGCGAGTTGATCATGCAGCGCGAAGGCTCGGAGAATTAAACAGGGACTGTGGAGGTAGATGTGAACAAACGAATCTTGATGATATTCGCGCTATTGCTTTGTGCGGTCATGACCGGCATCGCAGGCGCTGTGACAAAGACATTTTCTGATGAGGATGTCCTGAACCTGATTGCGGGGGCGCCTTCGCCCCAGCAGTATCCACAGGCGGGCGGATATATGCTATTGAATCAACGGGCGACGGTGGTCAATTCCGACGGCAGCAATGTGACCGACTGGCACTATGTTGTCAAGATCATGCAGGAGCGCGGCAAGGAGATGTACGGCGACGTCAAGCATCTCTATAACAAGGATGCCGACAGCGTCGTCGTTGTCAAGGCCGTGACCTATCTAGTCGACGGCACGGTGAAAGAGGTTGAAAGCAAGGCGATTCACGATCTGACACCGGCGTCACTTTCGAATGCGGCAATCTACTCCAATATCATGCAGAAGGTGGTGAACTTCCCTGCCCTGGCGCCGGGAGTCACCATTGAATTGAAGCTGCGCACGTTCCACAGAGCGGCGGAAGCGGGCGAAGAGCACTTCACGTGGGGTGCGGACAACTTTCAAGGGAACGATCCGATAGGATTTAAAGAGATTTCTTTGACTGTTCCGCAGGATGTCAATTTGCGTTACACTTTCCAAAATGAGGGTGTCGAGTACAGCACCACCACGGCGGAAGGAACTACAACGCATAATTGGACGACGACAAATTCGCCACAAGTCATCAGCGAGCCGAGCATGCCGCCGATGTCGCGGATTGCGCCGCGCCTGGTTTACACGGACGCCGAGTCGTGGGATCAAGTTGGCAAATGGCTGGCCGGGCAATTCTACAAACATGTCAAGACCGACGGCGACGTTTTGAAGAAGGCAACGGAATTGACCAAGGGTGCGAAGTCGCTCGACGAAAAGATTGAGAAGATCGGACTTTACGTCATCACCGATATTAGAGGAGTCGCGGAGAATAGTCTTCCGCTCGGACTCGCCGGTTATGAGCCGAACGATGCTGATGTAGTGCTTGCAAATAAATATGGTGATTGGCGCGACAAGGCGGTCGTGTTGATTTCGTTGTTGCGGGCGGCGGGAGTTGAGGCGTATCCGCATTATGTCAATCGCGGTGGCGCAGTTCTCGCTACTGAATATCCGGCGATGAAGCAGTTTGACGGGATCTATGCGTATGTCCCCTCCTACAAGGGCGCTCCGCTGTGGATCAACCCGTTCGGCGATATGGCTTCGTTTGGATATCTGCCGGATGCGCAAGGGTCGACCGGGTTTTTGCTCAAGGATGAAGTCAGTGAGTTGATGGCCGTTGTTGATCCGGAGCCGGAGAAGAATGTCGCGGATTGTCGTTTCGAAATGATCGTGAAGCCGAACGGCGATGTCGACGGAACGGCCGGCTGTCAGTTGTCGGGAATCTTCGACAACATGGCGCGGGCGACGTTGAAGGACGCGACGCCGAAAGAGCGCGAGCAGTACTTCCTTGCGACCGCCAACAGCATGGGTGAAGGAAGCCACAACAAAGAGTTCAAGGTTTCCGATCTGAACAATTTGACTTCGGCAGTTCAGGTGGCGCAGGATTACACGACGCCGGAGATGGGAATCGTACAGGGCGACATGATGATCTTCCGCCTGCAGGATGTGCCGTTCGGGTTCGCGCAGATTCCGGCTAATCCGGGACAGACGGTACGCAACTACAGCATGATGCTTGACACAAGAATGATGCTGAAGAAGGAAGGCGTGATACATTTGCCGGCCGGATACAAAGCGGTGTTTGTTTCCGAGCCGTTTGCGATTGAAAACAGCTTCGGCAAGTGGCATTCGAATTTTTCGCTCAATGCCGATTCGACGGAAGTTATTTACAATGCTTCAGTGACATTGGTCGATAAGGAAATCGACACGGATGAGTATCCGATGTTCAAGAAGGCGTATGATGATTTTGCGGCGCCGAAGAACACGTTGATTCTGTTAGAGAAGCGGCTGCCGAATTAGTTCGAAGTCCTGACTTTCGTTTCTTGATGACGGCTCTGCTTGGTGCGGAGCCGCTTTTTTATTGAGTGCTGTTTGATTCTTGATTCATTAGACTCTCCTATTATTCGAAATTATAGAAGGCTGATCGCGATCATGATGCGTCTTGCGGCGCATAACGCCATTGCCGAGCCTTGACGGGGGCAACCATCGCCAGTGGAGCCGGAGATGGGTTCGAGCGGGAGTCGCTTCAGCTACGTGGTTTCGGTATTGTTTTACCGCAAGGGCCCTTGCGAACATAGCCGGTCGCATCTGCAACCTAAAACTCGACGGAGCAACGCCCCGTTTTCGGAGGCAACGGCGGCCTCTACTATACCTTCGGGGGATTAATTTCTACAGGGTGACTACAGAATCTCGCCTTCGGCGAGAACGTTGTCAGGAGCACAGGGCTCCTGACCTACTCGGCTAACAGATCGTTCGCCTGCGTAGCGGCTAAGGATGACAAGGTCTTAAGAGAATCCCACCCTGCGCTGCGCTCCGGGTGGGGTACCGGAGAACCTGGATACCGGCGAACGCTGGTATGATTGGTGCAGAGCCCGCAGGCACAAGATGTCACGCCACGAGAGGGCGTGACCTACTACCGCGAAATTAGCTTGCTTTAGTCGCGATTCCGGCTGATTTTAGCTCACCCTGTCGACAATTATGTCGACAGACGAGGTAAATTTCAGTTTGGGAGGAACGGCTTGAACGACCAACGCAACTACCGCTATATGATATACCTGTTATTCATGCTCTCCGGAATTTCGGGGCTGATCTATCAAATCGTCTGGACGCGGATGCTCGTTTTAGTGTTCGGCAACACGATGCTGGCTACCAGCACGGTTTTGAGCGCGTTTATGGGCGGGTTGGCGGCAGGCAGTTGGGTGCTTGGCCGCTATATTGATCGGAAGCCGCGACCATTGATTCGCGTGTACGCTTTGTTGGAAGCAGGGATTGGCATCTCGGGTCTGCTGTTCCCTCTTGCGCTCGATGCGGTCACGCCACTGTATGTCGGGCTATACTCGACATTCGAAGGCAATATTATACTGCTGAACTTACTGCGCTTTCTCGTCTGTTTTGCGATCATCCTTGTTCCGACTTTCTTGATGGGCGGAACACTGCCGGTTCTGATCAAGCGCTTTTCGACAGCGGAGACCAAGATCGGGCACGAGGCGGGTTTCTTTTATGGGTTGAATACGGTCGGAGCAGTTATCGGGACAATTGCCTGCGGTTACTTTCTACTACGACTCTTGGGAATGCAGTACACGATTGTGGTCGCGGTTGCTGTTAATTTGCTGGTGGCGGTTGCTGCGTGGATAGTTGGTAATCTTAAACGAGAGACGCAAACGTTGGCTCCAGCGGTTGCGGCTGACGCAGAGGTCAAGAGTTCGGAGCCATCGATCTACACCAGCGCCGAGAAGAAGATGGTTCTCATTGCAATCGGGCTTTCGGGTTTCTGTGCGCTGGCGTACGAAGTATTCTGGACGCGCATGTTAAATCTTTTCCTGCACAACAACATCTTTTCGTTCACCGCGATTCTGGGAACATTTTTGGTCGGCATTGCGGTTGGCAGTCTGATCTATGCCCGTTTCCTGGCGAAGTCAGAGAGGCAGTTGCAGCTTTTCGTATGGCTGCAAATTGGAATTGGACTGATCTCCTACGCAACGCCGCTGATCTTTCGCGTCTTGCATGCGAGTCTCTTCAACAATTTCAATGAGACGCTGACGATCGCCAAGACGGCGGTGATCATGATCGGGCCGACGACGATGATGGGAATCGCCGTGCCGATGGCCATTCAGATTTGCCAGAGGGGATCGAGCCGTGAAGGCATGAGCGTTGGATCAGTGTACGCAGTGAACACGATCGGCGCGATTCTCGGCGCGTTTGTCGCGGGGTTTGTACTTCTGCCGCTTTTGGGATTACATCTTGGCGTGATCATCGTCGCTTCGCTGAACATCATCGGCGGCTTCTTGCCACTTGTTGTTTCGGCGCGTTCAAGCAGGCGATTAGCCTGGAGCGGTGCGTTGATAATCGCAGTTGCAGTCATGTTCTTTGCGGCTCCGGCAGATCTGTTTCGAGGGCTGTATCAGGATGCACATCCAGAGGCGGAAATTATCCATTACAAGGAAGGGCGAGTTGCGAACGCCGTGGTTTACGATTTTTCCAAGTTGGGATATAAGGATTTTCACCTCAATGCGGTAAATGAGGCGTCATCGCGACTTTGGCACGTACAGTTGTTTAAGATGCTCGGCATCCTGCCGACGGTCGTGCACAAACAGCCGGCTGATGCACTGATGGTAGCATTTGGCGCCGGAATGTCGGCCGGGGCATGTGTGCAGAATGTGACTTCGCTCGACTGCGTGGACCTGAATCCGGACATTCAGGGAATTGCCGCAGCCTACACACGCGAAAATCTCGATGTGATTAACCAGCCGAATTTCCACCAAGTGGTCAACGACGGGCGCAATGCGTTGTTGTTGAGTCCGCGAAAGTATTCACTCATCATTTCGGATGCGACCAATCCGAAGATGCTTGATTCATGGACGCTCTACTCGCAGGAATTCTATCAACTGGTCAAGGATCGCCTTGAGCCGGATGGTGTTTTCTGCCAGTGGGCGTTGATTCCGCTGCCTGGCGATGCGATCAAGGTGACGCTCAACACGTTCCGCAGTGTTTTTCCGCACATGAGCTTCTGGGTGATTCACGGATCTTCGCAAGTGTTGATGCTGGGCACGCCCGAGCGGTTGAATATCAACTATGCCGATCTGCAGGAGAGGCTTGAGCCGCTGTTTGCCAAGGCGGGTTTAAGCGACTACGGAGTCAATGATGTCGAGAAGTTTCTAAGTTTCTTCCTGATCGGTGAAGATGGAATCGCGGAAATGCTAACCGGATTCGACAAGATCAGCACCGATGATCTGCCGCACGCGCAGTTTTACGTAAGACAAGACAATGCGGGAGTCGACAACTGTCTCGACCTCGTTCGTTATCAGGAGTCGATCACCAAGTACATGAATCCCGACAGCGGGCTGCCTGCGAATTTTGCTCAGACTATGGCGGTCCACGAGGATATTGCCCGCCGACTCAACTTGGGATTTCTCACCAATGATGATGTGAAATACGCGGAGGCGGAAGTCGTGGCGGCGGACGCAGGAATGGTTGATGCCAACGTCCAACACATGCTCAATTTCTGTCTGGAGAAGAAGCGTTACTTTTTGGACCGAATCAAATCTCATCCTGATGACATCACGGCTCACAACTGGCTGGGAAACATCTATCTGATGTCAGGAGATTATTCGTCGGCTGAAACCGAATTCCGAACGGCGCTTGCGATTGAGTCGAAGTATCCTTTTGCCAGGATCAATCTGGCAATGACACAAATCGGTATGGGCGAGTATGATGAAGCGGTGAAGCAATTGATGGAAGTGCGGAAGCTCAATCCGACGAGGCGAATTTTGCGCACAGTCGATGAACAGCTTAGGAAGGTGCGGGTACTTAGGAAGCTTGCGTATCAGCCGGACTCCGCGGAATTGACGCGCGCCCTGGGAATCAACTACTACAATGAGGGACGCATATTGGATGCGGTGCGCGCTTACCGAAAAGCGTCGATTCTCGATTCGGCCGATGCTTCCATCGATTATAACCTTGCGCGTATTTGCGAGAATCACGAGTTGGTTCCCGAGGCGCGGAGGCTATATGATCGACTGAATGCGATTGCCCCGCAAGAGATGTCGGTGGCCGCGAAGAAGGAACTGTTTGTCGCTCTCGAGAACGAACCGAAGCAACTTCGTCAATGGCTGAACTCGAGAATAGTCGTTCCCAGCGACCAAGCCGACACGATCGTCCATCCGCAGAGTTGCGATCAAGCGCTCGCCTTGTGGAACGTGGTTGACGAACGCGTTGTGATTGATGCAAGCACTTTGCGGCGGGCTGCAGATCTGTACGAACAGTCGACCGTGACGGCGCCGGACGATTTGCATGCGTATATTGATGCCGCCACAATCTGTGAAGCTCTTGGGGACTATGATCACGCAGCAAGTTTGTGGGATCGGGCGGCGAAGGTGGCGAGTGAACCGAGCGGGTACGCCACACAGGCGATGCGACTGAAACTAATGGCTCAACTGCGCGGCGATGGCTTGTCCGGACACCAGAGAGTTCAGCTACTGCGAGAAGTCGCTGTTGCTTCACGGGAAGTCGACAAACCTGAATTGGCGAAGGAATTCCTTGAGGAGGCTGCTGGTTTGAGACCAGACATGGCGGAGATTTGGTTGGAGTTGGCGGAGACAAATGTGGATTTGGGGCTCTACGCGCAGGCGGTTGATACGGCGTCTCGCGCGCTTGCCATTGATCCGAGTTTGGTGCGGGCAGCGTCATTGGTTGCGGCGCTCAATGGAATCATGGCGAGGGGTGAAGTGCGGGGGGCGTGAGGGACTTTAAAGCAAGATTTTGTGCCCTCACCCCTGCCCCTCTCCCATAGGGAGAGGGGAGCTTCGGCGAGGGTGCACAGTTGGCGAGCAGAGAACATTACAAATTGAAAGGCGCGGATGTGGACATCCGGGCGCACAGGATGTCACGCCCCAAGAGGGCGTGACCTGGATTCCCGCCTTCGCGGGAATGACGGTAAAGAGGGCTACCGGAAATCACTTGGTCGCGGGCATGGAACGTTCGAGACACACCCCGTCTCGAGCGCCCTCATTCTTCGGGCGATCGAGCCACCCCTCTCTAGAGGGGAATTAAAGAAGTTCGCTGTTTGGCGGGCGGTAGAGTCAGGAGCACAGGGCTCCTGACCTACAAGGTCCGGAAGGCTATCTCACGGTTTAGCCGA
The DNA here is from genome assembly GCA_964370935.1 of uncultured Ignavibacteria bacterium. GTDB lineage: Bacteria > Zixibacteria > MSB-5A5 > CAIYYT01 > CAIYYT01 > JADJGC01. Next base: position 30,213 of record CAYJKI010000015.1, read on the forward strand.
AGACGTCTTTGTTGGTGTCGATGTCGTATTTCTTGATTTTTTCGAAAAGGGTTGTGTAGTCGATTTTTAGAATCTCGGCGGTTTTTCGTTTGTTGCCGCGCGTCTGGTTAAGGATGCGGATGATCATGCCGCGTTCGGCCTGCGTCTGCGCCATCTGGCCGACTTCCTTGAGGCCAGCGCCTTCGCGGAGGCGGACCTCGTCGGTGGTGGCGAGACGGATCGCCAAGTGTTCCGGCTTGATCTTCTTGCCCTCGGCGAGAATGATCGAGCGCTCGATGGTGTTTTCAAGTTCGCGGACATTGCCGGGCCAGTGGTAGCGTTCTAAAATGGCGAGGGCTTCGCGCGCGAGCGACTTCTCCCCTTTTTTCATCTGCCGCCAATACTTGTCGACGAAGTAATTCGCCAGCGGCGCAATGTCGTCGCGGCGTTCGCGCAACGGAGGGATGTGGATTGGGAAAACGGAAAGTCGGTAGAACAAGTCCTCGCGGAATTTCTTCTTGGCGATGGCTTCCTGCAAATTGATGTTGGATGCGGTGATGATGCGGACATCGACCTTGAGCGGTTTGGTGCCGCCGAGGCGTTCGAAGGTCTGCTCCTGCAGGACGCGCAGTAGTTTTGCCTGCAGTGAAAATTCGAGGTCGCCGATTTCGTCGAGGAAGATCGTGCCGCCGTTGGCGATTTCAAATTTACCCATCTTGCGGGCGTGCGATGATGTGAAAGCGCCCTTCTCGGAACCGAACAACTCGTTTTCGAGGAGTTCGCCGGGGATGGCGGCGCAGTTGATCGTGATATACGGTTTGGTGTGGCGCGACGAGAGCGAATGAATCGCGCGCGCGAAGAGTTCTTTACCGGTGCCGGATTCGCCGGTGAGCAGGACCGTGGTGTCGGAGGGCGCGACTTTTTGCACGAGGCGCATGACTTCGATCATGATTTCGGATGAGCCGATGATATCGGAGAAGCCGAGCGATTCGGCGAGTTCTTCGCGCAGAAGATGATTTTCGGCGACGAGGCGCTGATTTTCGAGAGCGCGCTCGATGACCATATGGAGATGGCTGTTGTCAAATGGCTTTTGCAGGAAGTCGAAGGCACCGCGTTTCATGGCCTCGACGGCGGTTTCGATGGTGCCGTAGGCGGTCATGACGATGATGGCGCTGTCGGGATCGTGGGCACGGACGCGGGAAAGGACCTCCATGCCGGAGATGTCGGGCATCTTGAGATCGGTGAGAACGACGTCGTAATGTTTCTCTTTGGTACGCGCTACGCCGGCGTCGCCGCAGTCTTCGGTTTCGACATCGTAGCCTTCAGCTGAAAGCGCGGCTTTCAGCATTTCGCGCATACTGTCTTTATCGTCAATAACGAGAATATTTGACACGGGTCTTCCCTATCTGTTAGAGCCGGACACAGGTATTCCTCTTCAGAAAGTATCGACAGAATTAGAGTTCGCTGAAGGGGGATTTTGAGGGGCCTCACCCCTACCCCTCTCCCCAAACGGGAGAGGGGAAGTTAGGAGCGTTATGGTGCGGCAGGCGTGGACGATTGCCGCGCACGAGGTTCTCTTGATCGGTGAGTTGGAGTTATGGTTTGCAGTTGCGGCAGGGCGAGTAGCATTCGCCAAGGAAATAGTCGCGGGCGGGGTTCGAGATCAGGCGAGTGGATTCGCCGGAGGTCACAGCGCCGCAATCGGGACGATGGAAACGGCGGGAGCGCGGATTGCCGTAGTAAACAGATTCAGGGCGGTCTGCATTTAATGACCAGATGCCGACTTTGGCGCGAATCGCAGCTTGCTGGGCGCGGCACAATTCGTCGAAAACCACGGCAGAGAGCTGATCTTCGAAAAAGTAGGCTGACGCGAGACCATCCTCGATCAGGCGTTCATTGACGAAAAAGGAATCGGTATAGACGAAGGCGAGCAGGCGGCCATAGCGGTCGTTGTGTTCTTTGCCGAATTCGTAGCGAAGATGTTTGCCTCCGGATAGCAGATGGCGCAGGCTTTCGGTGGCGTCGTTGGCGAATGCCTGCCCTTTCTCGGGGGTGTCGATACCGAGCAAACGAATGGTCTCGCCTTCTGCATCGACAAAGGTGTCCCCGTCGAGAACTTTGATGTTCCCTTGTGGCGGTGTTGATGGAACAGGCGCAAGAGGCGCAGACTTAAAGTGTTCCTTTAGTATTATTGATACTACAAGCCCGGCGATGACGAGAAGAAGAACGAGTAGTCGGGGGATTCGAGATTTTCCGGAACGGCTCAATACTGCTCGCCTTTAAGACGCTCGCGGAGCAGACGCATCTCTTCGGTGTCACGGCCATACTCTTCGGCTTCCGCGAGATGAAATTGCGCCTTAGTACGGTCGGCTAATTCGAAGAAGACCTCGGCGGCGACGATATGCGCGGCCTGATGGCTGGGAATCAGCTTGATGGCGGACTCGATGGCTTCGCGCGCTTTGTCGGGCTGATCGAGAATCAGGTAGTACTCGGCCATGACGATATCGGGCTCGGGATAGCCGGGGTCGAGTTCCTTGGCTTTGGCGATGAGCTGGATCAGTTTCTGGTCGTTGGCGTCATCGGTTTTTTGACGCTCAAGGTAAGCGTAACAGAGTCCGATTAAGTAGCCCGGATCATAGGGATTTTTGCGGACAGCCTTAAGGAACTCCGTTTCGGCATCATCGACGCGGTCCTGCATCAAGTAGATCCAGGCGAGCGCGAAGTTGACCTGTGACGAGCCGGGATTGAAGCGGAAAGCGCGGCGGATGTGGTCCTCGGCCAGATCGTATTGCTGAAGTTCCTTATAGGCGTAGGCGATGCCGAGGTGCATTTCGAAATCCTGCGGGTTCTGGTCGAGGGCTTCCTCGAAGGCTGGAATCGCGAGTGCGTTGCTACCTTTGGCAAGGAAGAACTCGGCGCGCTGGCGGGGATCGTTTTCGACCTCCATCGTGAGATGCAACAGCGAGAGGACTTCCCTGTCGCCGGGCATAATGTCAAGCGCCTGATGGAGGCTCTTGCGGGCGAGTTCGAATTCGCCGGTCTCGATACAGCAGAGACCGATTCCGGTCAGCGATCTATATGCGTATTTCTCGTCTTCGGTAAAGTCATACTTTATGGCCTGCTCGTAGTGATCGATGGCTTCCTTGTAATAAGTCATCGACATCAGGATCGTCCCCATCTCGGTGAGATACTTGGCGGACTCGGGGAAATCGCGGAGCGAGTTTTCGAGTTCGGTGCGGGATGATTTCAGACGGCCGGAGCGCTGGTAAACCAATGAACGGTGATAATGGGCTTCGGGCGCGAGCGGATATTCCCAACCGACGTAGGCCTCTGCCGGATGGCGGCGGATGTAGTTGTTGTATTCTTCAGAGGAGTTGAACATCCGGGTCTTGGCGACACGGCGACGCAGGATATTGGACACGGAGCGGCTGCTGGAGATGATACGGTCGGTTTCCTTGAGAACCGTGTCGTAATCGCCAGCTTCCAGAGCGTCGTTAATAGAGGTAAACGGCGCTTCCGGACCGGTAGCCCGCCGAATTTTGCCAATCAGCGAGTCGAGCAGCTGCCTGATCTGTTCGATCATACGGAGAGCAATGTAGTCGGGAATGGCGAAACGTCAAGGCTAAAACTGGATTAGTATTATTAATACTATTCGATTTGTGAGGTGGATTCGGCAGGTAGAGATCGGCAAAATGTGCGGTGGCGCTTGTATGTTGTTGATATTGAACAGTGATGCGGTGTTGATGAGAGTTGGTGCTGGTGATGATGGTCCAGGTTGGAGGGGATGAGAATTATTCGCTGGAGGGCAGATTAGTATTATTAATAATATCATAATATGGTCGGTGGTCGGAACCAGCGGGTGGATTACTGTGATTGTGTGGGAAAATAGGCGTTTTGGCGGGTTTTGGCGGGTAGGGGTGTATTATTATTGATAATAAGTTGCCCTCACCCCCTACCCCTCTCCTTAAACGGGAGAGGGGAAAATGGGGGCGGAGAGTGCGTAAATGTTGGGTAAGAGTGGGGTGGGGGTGCAGGCGGGCGCGGGAACCGCGCCCCTACGGGGGCTTGGAGGTGAGGACGTCCATGTCGCGAGGGAACCTAGACGCCTCCGGCAGCCGCCTTCGGGGGAATGACGGGGGTGGGGGTGCAGGCGGGCGCGGGAACCGCGCCCCTACGGGGTTTTGACGCGGAAGGCGTGGATGGCTGGCGGGCTCAAGGGGGATCGCCGCCAAGGGCGGCACTGTCAGGAGCACAGGGCTCCTGACCTAGAGGTTATCGCGCCGTTGGCGCGATTGGGCGCGGGAACCGCGCCCCTACGGGGGGTTGGGCCGGGTAAACGAGGGCGGATGCGGCGCAGAAGTCTTTGTTATGAAATACGAACAGGACCTTATGCGAACAGATCCTTCGCCTGCGAAGCGGCTCACGATGACAGTATTGGACGGTTTTTCGACAGTCCCTTTCGCGGGAATGACGGCGGGAATGACTTCTAACTCGTTAATCTGCAAAAATAATCTTGACATTTTGGGGGGATGGTGTACATTGGCTGCGGTTGGTTGAACGTTCTAATGTACCCACCGTACATTACCTTAGCATCTCAAGTACTTTTCAGGTTAACATTACGTTAACAGCACAAGCCTCAATTTTCCTGACGTAAGTCACTTAGCTAACGGTTTTTCCTGTTTACTTCAAAACTGTAAGCGTATTGGCGCGTCTGCTCCTAATCTCCTTTATCACCAAATCTCATCTCGTTACTTGTCGTTAATTACTAACTGTCTTCGTTACGAGACATATGTTTGAGGAGGTGAAATCGCCTAGGGCGGTTCACAGTAGATAAAGAGAAATTGACTATTTTCGTGTACGACCCGTTTGCGGGGATAACTAAAGTAGTTGGGCATTACGTCGAACTAAACTAAGTGGTTAGCCCCAGACTCCAAAATTAGGAATCATTGGATCAATGTAGTTGGCCGTGACCCGAGGCCCTAGACAAGCAAGGGTTAACGCCGACTCAAAAATCAGCCGATGATTGCGTCAGACTACATGATCTGTCGCAGCTCGGGGGATAACATCTGTTGGCGCTTCCATAGGTTCGCTTATGGAGGGCAACTACATAACAACAAACGTATTTTCCTAACTTTGTAAGGAGGAAGTACATGTTCAAAAAACTTTTGGTAGTCGTACTTGCTTTGACTTTCCTAGTTAGTCTTTGCAGTGTGGCTCTGGCTACCAAAGATCCTAACGAATTTAAGCGCGGCACGCATGTCATCGGGACGCCGGGTGCGGGTAGAACACTCTACAATCCGCAGCCGATTCACCCGCCGACTGCCACTTATACTGGCACGCAGCCGCAGTATATTCCGGATCCGCAGCCGCTTATGCGTTCTGGCGCCGCCACGTGCGGTATTCAGTCGCAATACGGCTCGATCAACTTCTATTTCAACGGTGCGGCTGGCTTCGGCCAAGCGGTTCGTTGGGATGCGGGTGTGGAAGTATGCACGCTTAAAACCGTTAGCCTCGTAATCTATCTTGCCCAGAGCATCTTTGGTGCCTCTGCCGGTTTGACGGGTTACGTTTGGGCTGACGACGGTACGGGTCTTCCTGGTGCTGTAATCTCTTCGACTAACATTCCACATGCGTCAATTGTCGGTTATCCGACCACTGACGACTTTTTCCCCAACGTCGTTATTAACGGCGGCGAGTACCACACTGGTTTCATTCCGAACAGCGCGACCGACACCTATGCCGCTCTGATGGATAACGGTTCGGGCGGAGCTAACGCTTCGACGAGCTTGTGGATTTCACCTGATTGGTATGGTAACGGTGCAGTATTCGTTAGTGGTGACATTAACTGGGTGCAGGAAATTGAAACCTGCTGTTACGACCCAAACGCCGGTAGCGGCGATTGCAGTACCCAGCTTTGGCATTGCTCTCCGGCGTATCGTTGGCCCGGCTTCACGCCTGCCCAGCGCTTTACTTCGGAAGGCCCTTGCACGCTTAAGACCTTCCGCTTCTACATTTCGTCGTTCGGCGCTGCCGGTTATACCGGTGGTGTAAACGTTCGTGTGTACAATGACGCGTCGGGTCTCCCGGGCGCAGTGCTCGGCACGGTCTATGTACCGCATGCCAGCATTACGCTTGGTGGTTTCACTTCAGTGAACCTTCTGCCGCTTAACTTAGTTATGGCTGCTAATCAGGATTATCATATTGGTTACGTCGTTGTCAACCAGGCTGAAGATTATCAGCCCGTGGGTGACGAAGGCGAAGTTCCGGCCCTGTGCGGGGACGGTGGAGTTCTTCGTGGAACCGCGTCGCTTGACTACGGTTTGACCTGGGATTTCATGGCCACATACGATCCTGGTTACGATGATAACTGGATGATGGAAGTTGATGTTTGCTGCGCGCCGTTAGTAAACGCGTGCGACAACGTAGACTATGCCGGTACGCCGTTCTACTATTGGCCGGAACCGGATGCTTACGGTGATCAATTCCGCAACCAGAGATTCACGAACGTTGAGTATTGCTCACTGAAGACCGTGAACCTTGGCTTTGATGCTTCCGGCTCGATCGGTGCACCGGGCGCCCAGGTTAACATTTGGAATTCAGACGGCACGTATCCGACGTCCGTAATCACCTCGTACCTTATCAACCCGGTAGTTGATTATTTCCCGACCTTCACGTCGATTGATGTGACGCCGGCGAATTTGATTCTTGCCGGTGACTACCATATCGGCTACACCACGATTCAAAATGCCCCAACTGACGTACTGGCGATCCTTTCGGATGACGGCACGAGCGGTTCCGGCAGATCAGTGGAATATTATCTTGGCCAGTGGTGGTTGATGGTAAACAGCTGGGGTGTTGATGTTGATTTCTTGATCAACGTTGACCGCTGCTGTCTGCCTCCGGGCTTCTGCCCGATTCCTTGCGCGGCTACCGACGATTGGCCGACGTTCTCGCACGATTATGCCCGTACCGGCCAGTCCGAGCTTTATCTCGGCGACCTTTGCGGTATCGTGAGTGCGTGGTCGTTTGTTGGTAACAGTGCAAGCAACTTCTCAAGCCCGGTCATTTCGAATGACCTTGTACTCTGTGCGCATGATGACCGCATTCAGGCTGTCAACCTGCTCACCGGTGTGCTGGCTTGGGACACCAAGGTGCTTCCTGGTTACGCACTTGCAATCAACACCGGTCTGCGTTCGCAGATCACGATTGACGGCGGTGCGTTCTATATCGGTACCGGTGGTCTTAGAGGTTTCCTTAAGGGCGACCTTGCTACCGGCGCTTTGATTTGGGCCCGTGGTCTTGGCGTGGGAAGCCCGCTTCCGGGCGTTCCGGGCCTTGTGACCTACGGCGGTAACATTGTCCGTGGCAACGAAGTTTTCTTCGGTGACGGTAACGGACAGATTTACTCTTTGGACGCTACGACGGGTGCGGACATGTACTCGGCGCAGATTCTGACTTCCAACTTGCTGAAGCCCGGTATCACCGGTGCTCCGTCAACTGATGGAAGCCAGTTGTTCATTGCCTACGCAGCGAACCTTACCAATGCCACGACCGGTATTGGCGGAGTCGTCTCGGTAACCCCGGGTGGCTCATTTACTACGAATTGGGTATTTGAAAGCCCGAACATTCCGACGTTGCATGACGCCTTTGCTTCGGCTCCGGCGTTCCGTTGCGACAATCTGTTTATTCAGGCTTCGTTTGCCTACGGCCTTAGCGGCGATTTCACTGGCTATCGCCAGAACCTGAATCCCGCGACTGGTATTCCGAACTGGGCGCAGTACTTCCTGACTGGCGCCAACTCGTTCGGTGGTAATACTTCGGTTGGCGGTAACATGGCGTACTTCGCCAGCTTGACCAACGGTTTCAACACTGCGAACACGACCGTTCGCGGCGTTCGCGCTGTCAGCTTTGCTAACAGCACCGTGTGGGTCAACGGCGGTACTTCCGGCCTTGCCGACAACAACGTATTCCAGTCGACAGCCGTAACGTGCGATCCTTATGTTGTGTATGGCGCATACAGCCTCAATGATGGTATTGGTCACTGGATTATTGCCGACGGCAATACCGGCGCCAAGATCATTGACTATTCGTTTGACGCCGGTATCCCGAATGGTACAGCCATCGCGACCGGTTCAGACGGCGATAACTATTTGGTCGTTTCCACTCGTTGGGAATATTTCACGACCAATGGTGGTCTGTTTGCATTCAAGAACGGCGGTCCTCGCCCGCGTCTTTCGGTTCCGGAAGCTGTGGTTGCTTTCACAGGTACCAATACCTCTGAAGCTTCACCGGTACAAAGAACCGATAACGATGCAGTCGTGAACGTCGGTTGCGCCACTCTTAATGTGACCGCGACGCTTGAAGCCGGCGATCCGCCAGCTGCACGCATCAGCACCGTACATCCGGCCCTTGCCCAGAAAGCCGAAATGCTGGCCAACAATCTCATCGACTACACTGTCGACGAGATGATGTATCGTCAGCCGGCTACCGCCAACATGAAGGGCGCGGCGCTTAGTATCGAAATGGACGCCGAAGGCGAAGTCCTCGCCTCGACGAGAAATGCCGATATCAAGGCTTCGAAGGCCAATTCTTCAGCGTTGGCTCAACCGACTTGGGTTGATTGGGTAAGTCCGTTCTCCGCCGGCGCCACAGTTAACTTTGGTGTCGCGGCTGGACTTGGTCAGTCGTTTACTTTTGAGTTCGATCGTTCAGGAATGAACTTCCTGGCTCCGAACTATTTCTATGTGTACATTGATTCGGATGATCCGGATTTCAACCTTCAGTTCCCGGCTGCCTCTCCGCAGACCATTATCGAATACCAAATCCCGTACGAATACTGTCCGAAGGACACTGGACGTATGGAATTCGGAACGAGTGGCGGCGAGTGGTACACGAACTTCGGCCGTTTGGCTGATGGCGCTGTCTCCTTCGAGTTCACGCTCGATAATTCAAGCGACGGTTCGATGCCCTATAGCGGCGGCATGTTCTTCATGACCTCCATGGACGATGCAGCATGGAATCCAGATGCAAGCAGTGTTCCTGCCGGCTTTGGCTTCCTGTTCCCGTTCTATGTGGGACCGTTCGTTAATGGTGACTGTGGTGGTTGCGACTTCGGTATCAGCCTTCCTGTCGAGTACACAACTGACAATGGTGTTTCCTATGCTAACACCGTTGGCGACCTTTGCACATTTGCCATGATCGATTCTCTGCAGGGTGCCGGCCTTTGGCCGCATCAGGCGGGACCGGAAATTGGCTTGTTAATCACCTATCGTGAAGTCGGTACCTACGGTGCTGATTTCGGCGCATTCAAGCTGATCGTAGTGGATATGGCCAATCGTAATGCGGGACCGATCACGGGCCTGTATTATGGCAATATCCAAGACTGGGATCCGCTGGATGTCGGCTTCGGCGATCCGGCTAAGGGATTTGTTTATCAGGGTAACGGAACCAACCAAGCGCGCGGTTTCATGGGTATCCCGTTGAACGGTTCCTACTGGCCAGACGGTTCGAAGACGGATCCGATGTACAACGCCAGAACCCTTGAAAATGGCGAAGTTGTATATCCGACCGCTGCATGTCCGGAATGTATCCTTGACTCGCTGTTCGCGTTTGTCGATGGTCTTCCGGAAGGTGGCTACGATCTGATGTTTGACGGCGCACTTGGACCGGACAAGTCCACTCTCGCTGCCTGGGGTAAGGCCGACATCGCAGGATTCGGCACGAAGACCTACGGCTACGCGGTTTATGGATTCAATGCTTCCGCGAACCTTGCACAAGATTCTGAAATCTTGAGCAAGTTCGTGAACAAGTATGCCGGTTTCGCGCGCGGTGATGTCAACAATGATGACCTCATCGATCTCCGTGACCTTGTCAGACTGTCACGTTATGTGAACATTCCTGGCTCACCTGGTCCGGCTCCGTTTAAGCACCTTGGCGACGTTGACAACGATGGCGATGTTGACGGCGACGATTGCTCTTATTTGGCGGCCTACTACTTCACCGGTGGTGCTCCTCCGAAGAGTGCATTCAAGTTCTAATCTGACAGTTTTCTGTTAGAGATAGATCGCAGGGGTCTCGGAAACGAGGCCCCTGTTTTTTTGTGTGGGGTTGACACGACACACCCCGCCTTGATTGCGCTCGTTCCTCGCGCACTCAAGGCACCCCTCTCGAGAGGGGAATTAAGACGAGTGTGCGGCAGTTCGTGAGTAGTCTAGCATTAAGAACTGGATCCCCGCCTTCGCGGGGATGACGGTGTTATAGAGACCGAGGAGACTAATGCGGCAGACGCGGACGGCATGACAGACACAGCGGCCGGGCAGACGCTGGACGGAACTGGGATGTAGCGTGGTGGTGACACGACACACCCCGCCTTGATTGCGCTCGTTCCTCGCGCACTCAAGGCACCCCTCTCGAGAGGGGAATTAAGACGAGTGTGCGGCAGTTCGTGAGTAGTCTAGCATTAAGAACTGGATCCCCGCCTTCGCGGGGATGACGGTGTTATAGAGACCGAGGAGACTAATGCGGCAGACGCAGACGGCAGACGCGCAATGAGTGGATTCCTCGCCTGCGAAGCGGCTCGGAATGACAGGGGTCTTAGGCGCGAACTTCGGCAGGAGCACAGACGTCCCGAGCTACGTGTTTACCGAAGAATGGCGGGTCTCCGGGAGAGTTAGTATTTGAAGCAGAGATTCTTCCGGTAAGGAGACCCACCCTACGACTTGGGCGTTCCACGATTCTTGTCGGAACCCCCTGGGAGGATGCTTCGTAGGGAAAGTTGATTCGGGACGGGGGTTCCAACCTACGCAACTTACGCAATGGGATATTGCGCGGGTGGAACTGTGCCGATAGATTAGGTGTTGAAGGTGTATGCCAATGAGAACAAGTGCAAGCAAGGATAAGAGTCAGAGTTGGTGCAGATGAGAGCCAATGCAATTAGGAATGAGAGTCAGCGTACATGCAGATGAGAGCCAGTGTAAGTGAATCAGCAGTGAACGACATCATCGCGGTGGTGGGCCGGTATATGAGTGTCGACGGCTACTATTCGCGACAGGACGAAGTGATCATTCGCGGTACGACTGCAACGACGGAGAATAATTGGCAAGCGTCGCTGTCGCGGGAGTTGCTTGAACTCGGGTACAAGGTAAAGCTTCACCTGATGGGGACGACGGCACAGGTGAGTATTTATCCGGCTGCCAAGCGGATCCCGTGGCTGAATATCATTTTGTTCATTGCGACAGCGGCATCGGTGTCGATTCTGCCGGGTCTGTTTACCGACGGTCCCAGAATTTTTTCCGATGCCAGCGTATTTTGGCATTGGCAGAAGTTTGCGATTCCACTCTTGCTGATATTGTTGTTCCACGAATTCGGACATTACCTGGCGGCGCGCCGAAGAGGCATTCGGGTATCGCTCCCCTATTTTCTGCCGGCGCCGACATTGATAGGGACGTTTGGGGCGTTTATTAAGTCGAATTCGCCGTTTACATCGCGGCGTGACCTGCTGGAAGTGGGAGCTTACGGGCCGATTGCGGGTTTCGTCGTAGCGGTTGTCGTGCTCGCGATCGCGTTGGGTGATGTTACCTACCGACAGGTGCCGACGGATATCGCTCCAATCGGCAATCTGATTGAGCCCCTGATTATGCGCATCCTGGAAGCGTTGGTGTGGGCACAACCCGTACCGGATGGGTACAATATTTATCTTCAGGACAATCCAATGATTTTTGCGGCGTGGGTCGGGTTGGTGGTGACGGCGCTGAATCTATTGCCGGTGGGGCAGCTCGACGGCGGGCATATTGTGTACGCTCTGTCGCCGCGTTATCATTATTGGATATCGCGGTTGACGTTCCTGGCGCTGGTCGGGTTTGGCATGATGTGGGAAGGCTGGTGGATTTGGGCGGTGATGATTTTCTTCGTGATTAAGTTCAGGCATCCGCCGACGTTGAATGATTATGAACCGCTGGACCATAAGAGCCGGTGGATTGGCTGGACGGCGATGGCGATATTTATACTGACGTTTTCACCGGTGCCGTTTTAGGCTCTTCGACATCACCCTCGAGATTGTAGATAATATCGAGCTTCTCGCGATTCTTGCGGATCGCTTCAACGAAAATCTCCACGACATCGGGATCGAATTGGCGGCCGGCAAAGTCGCGCAGTTCCTGCATGGCGGCTTCGATTGATTTGCCGCGGCGATAAGGGCGGTCGGTGACGATGGCATCAAAGGTGTCGGCAACGGCGAGGATGCGGCCCTCGATCGGGATGCCGTCGCCTTTGAGTCCGTGCGGATAGCCGGAACCATCCCACTGCTCGTGATGGGAAATGATGAATGGCGCGCAAGGTTTGAGGAAGGCGATGCCTTCGATCATACGGGCGCCGACTTCGGGATGGCGCTGCATGATGCTCATTTCCTGCGCGGTCAACTTGCCCGGTTTGTTCAACACCGAATCAGGTACGCCGATCTTGCCAATGTCGTGCAGTGAGCAACCCATGGTGAGGATGAAGATGCGGTCGTCTTCCCAACCAAGTTCCTTGGCGATCAATTCGGCGAGATAGGTGACGCGCACGGTGTGACCGGAAGTGTAACGGTCGCGGGCTTCCACGGCATTAGCAAGCGCCATGATGGTTGACAAGTACGCTTTTTCGAGATCATCATAGAGCTTCGAATTGGAGATGGCGTAAGCCGCCTTGGAGGCGATAACTTTCAGGCACTGTAATTCGCCGGTGGCGAATTCGCGGTAATGGCTCTGCCGTTGAATATTGAGAATGCCGATGACGCGGCCGCGAATCAGAAGCGGGCACGACAGGTATGTCTTGATCTGGGTCTGGCCGAGAGCGTCGCCTTCGTTGGGTGCGTCCTGATAGAGATTCTCGATTTCAACGACGCGAGAATCGGCGGCCATTTGCGAATGATGCGTGCGGCCTTCGAGGAATTCGCGGTCGACTTCAACCAGGTGTCCGGTTTGGATGGCTTGAAGGACGAAACGCGTGGTGTCGGCGCCTTCATTAAACAGAATAGATGCGCCGTCGGCGTTGAATTCTTTGATGGTCAGGCGGAGCACTTGATTGAGAGCCGTTCCAAGATGAATCGTTGAGCCCATGGCTTCAGCGATCTTGAAGAGAGCGAGTTGTTCTTTAAGGTGGATATTCTCGCGAGCCAGCATCTGTTTGCGCAGACCGCGCTCGACCGTCGCCATCAGGTGATCCATCTTGAATGGCTTGACAATGTAGTCGTAGGCGCCGTGCTTGAGGGCGTCAATGGCGTTTTCCATTGTGGGGTAGCCGGTCATCAGGACAACGACGGTGTCGCCATTCTGCTCCAGCGCTGCCTGGATCATTTGCATCCCGGAGTACTTCCCCATCATCAGGTCGGTGAGAACGAGGTCAAACTGGCTGGTCTTGAGGAGGGTGAGCGCCTTGACGGGATCGTACTCGGCCACGACGCGATAGTTGTCGTTGGAGCTAAGCATCTCCTTGACTACGTCACAGACGACTTGTTCGTCGTCGATCACCAGTATTCTGTGTTTAGCGATCATATTCCGTGTGCGTTGCGTCGTTTCAGTCTCCGGAATCAGGAAAGTAGTTACGTAAATTTAGACTTTTGGTCTCCCCGTCTTGAATTTTATCGACAGAAAGACGCGCCCATGCAGTTGGATGGCTGTGCAAATTTCGGATTAAATTGCCGCTCGTAGCGGCTATTTTTGCGCAATGTTGTTGACTGGAACGCCGATATTATTATTAATAATGTCTATGTCAATAACACGAACAGACTTGATAATTCTGGCGTTTCTCTCTGAACAGCCGGCGCATGGTTGGGACATCGACCGGCGGTTAATTGAGATTGGCGCTGATTTGTGGGCAGAATATTCGCGGGCGAATCTCTATTATGCACTGCGCAAACTGGAACGAAGCGGGTTGATTGAGAAAGATAAGGCGGACAAGAGTCCGTTACGGAAATCATACCGAGTTACTGCCAAGGGGCAAAACGCAATGCGCGAAGGGGTCAATCTTCAACAACTCTCGACCGGACGAACTTATTTCGATTTTGATCTCCTGTTGGGATTTTCGCGGCAACTGCAGTCGGATGACTCAACATTCCTGGAGTTGCTGAAGAAGCGGCAAGAGGAATTGGAGACGGAACTGGATCGTGCGCAGGAAGTGTGGCAGAAGGCGGAAATGAATTCGGAAATACCGTTTGGGAGATTGGCAGTGATGCGGCATCGCATCAAATTTCTCAAATCGGAGATCGAGTTCTTGAAGTGGCTGGCGAAGAGCGCGCCGGATGATTGGGAGTCGTTGAATAAGTGAGTGTGGGATACCAGGACGAGCACTCGGGCAGGTTGCCGCGTAGAGGAAGCGCCCTCACCCCTTCCCCTCTCCCGTCGGGAGAGGAGAAAGAGCATTGGGCAGAGATTAGAAATTGCCGTGCAATTGGATGGCGATGTGGCAGCGATTGAATGATGCCCACCGTTCCGGTGGGGGACAATGCTCTCGAGAGGGGAACTAAAACCGATCGCCGGTGAGGGCGACGATATTAGGGGTGCAGGGCATTGCGACGAACGCGGCAGGCGTGGACGACTGCCGCGCACTTTATGTAACTAGGAGTTCTAGGTTTTTACCGCAGATTTGGCGGCGTGTTTGTCTTCCAGTTCCTCGATGTACTTTGATGCGGCCATGGCGGCAGTGGTGGCATCACCTACAGCGTTGGTGACCTGCCTTACTAATTGATGGCGGACATCGCCACAGGCGAAGAGACCGGGCATCGAAGTCTGCATATTCTCATCAGTGAGGATATAGCCGTTTGGATCGAGGTCGAGCGGTTCGCGCGTGATTTTTGAATTGGGTACGAAGCCGATGAAGACAAAGACAGCGCCGCAATCGAGTCGGCTGGTTGCGCCGGTCTTGAGATTCTTGAGCATCACATGCGTGACCTTGTTCTCGCCATTTATGGATTCAACGGCACTGTCCCAGATAATCTCCAGTTTAGGATTCCTAAACGCGCGATCTTGAATCACCTTCTGGGCGCGTAATTTGTCGCGGCGATGAATGAGATAGACTTTAGAGCCATACTTGGTGAGGAAGATTCCCTCTTCGACCGCGGCATCTCCACCGCCGACGACGACGATAACCTGCTCCTTGAAAAATGCACCATCACAGATCGCGCAGTAAGAAACGCCTTTGCCGGCGTATTCCAGCTCGCCTGGGACTTTTAAGAGGTTGGGAGAGCCTCCGGTAGCCAAGATCACGGTCTTGCTGGTATAGGTCTTCTCTGCGGCTTTGACGACGAAATGTTCGCCGTCTTTGAAGATGTCTTCGACGGTGTCGCTGACGATTTCGAGTCCGAATTTTCGCGCATGCGATTCGAAGCGCTGTGCCAATTCGGAACCGAGAATATGTTCGAAGCCGGGATAGTCTTCGACTTCGGCAGTATTGGCAATTTGTCCGCCCGGGAGGTACTTTTCGATTGAGAGTGTTTTTAGATTAGCGCGGGCGCCGTACATGCCGGCGGTAAGGCCAGCGGGGCCACCGCCGATGATGATGATATCGTAATCTGTGTTCATAATTCCTCTATTGCAGTTCGAAATAAGTCACAAAGTATTTCGCCGTCAATGTAAACAACGCAATCAGGGTAGAAAGTTCCCCTACCAGTCGATGGCTCGTTGTGCCAGGATTCCTTTTTGGAATGGATGTTTGATTTCGCGCATCTCGGTAACCAGATCGGCGACTTCGATAAGCTCCGGTTTGGCGCTACGTCCGGTGATTACAAGATGAAGCTGTGCGGGTTTGTTTTGAATGACTTCGAGTGCATCGGCGAGTGGAATCAGGCCGAGATCGATGGCAATGTTGAGTTCATCGAGAATTACAATGTCGTATTGACCGGAGTGGATTATTTCGCGGGCATAGGCCAGACCCTTGCGAGCGGCTTCCAGATGCACCGAGAACTCCTTATTGTCATCCACGATGCCGACGAATCCCTCCCCAACCTGTTCCATATCGACGAAATCTTTGAGGAGTTCGATTCCCTTCAATTCGCCGTATTTCCAACTACCCTTAACAAATTGCAGGATTTTAATTTTCTTCTTATATCCAGCGGCGCGAATGCACATTCCGAGGGCAGCGGTGGTCTTCCCTTTGCCGTTGCCGGTATAAACGATAATCAAACCCTTATTCTCTTCTTGTGATGACGTCAATCGATCCTCCCGAGTAGATTAGTGAAGAATCTACGGAAATGGCGACTCTTTGTAAAGGCTTAAGCCATAACGGATAAGAGAATTAGCGACAAATTCTTAGGTTAGCGCCTGCTAACTATTATGTGAAAATAATCACTAAATAATAGTTGACATAAATTATATCAATTTTTACATTCAGCCCAGCGATTAGAATGGCGAAAAGTATAATGGAGTAGAAAGGTACTGTGATATAGCGACAGAAGACTTAAACAGGACTTGACTTTGTGAATAATTTCACATTTTATGTTTTCGCTTCTGCGATAGCGTCGCAGCTTAACTAATACTCTGGTAGTGAAATGAAAGAGGTATCGCATGCAGTTCACCAAGGCTGAGGAATACGGAATCTTCGGCATCATGTATCTGGCCAGCCAGCCGCCGGGTCGGATTACGCCGCTTTCGGAAATTTCTGAAAATCAAAAAGTGCCGGAAAAGTTCTTGGCCAAGATCTTCCAGTCGTTATCGCGTTCCGGGCTGATTCGTTCGCATCGCGGAGTTAAGGGCGGGTTTACGCTTGGAAAGCCGTCCCATGAGATCACGATCAAAGAGGTCGTGGAGAGCATTCAGGGACCCTACTACATTTCCAAGTGTTTGACCGAACCGACTGACGGCCAATCACCGGCGATGTTAAGTTTGCGTAAATTGCTCGAAGAGGCGCAGTGCCGGTTGCTCAAGGTCTTTTCAGAACACACGATTAAAGATTTGACCGATTGGCAAGATTAGCGTATCAATTCTGGATAAGTCGATAGCCGTAGTAGTTATTCAACATGGATAGTTTATGTCGATAAAGCCAGATCATTGGATAGTCCGAATGGCCAAAGAAGGCCGCATGATTGAGCCATTCGCCCACAAGCAAGTTTCCAAGCAAGTTGTATCGTTTGGTGTGTCATCCTATGGCTACGATATGCGGCTCTCGGATGAGTTCAAGGTTTACACGCCGGTCCATGCCGCCGTGCTTGATCCGAAAGATCAGAGTGCGGATGATTTTGTCGCGATGAAGATGAAGTCGATTAAGATACCTCCGAATTCGTTTGTGCTGGCACGGAGCCTGGAGTATTTCCGGATTCCGCGCGATGTGCTGGCGATTTGCTTCGGTAAATCGACCTATGCGCGTTGCGGCGTAATTGTGAATGTGACACCGCTGGAACCGGAGTGGGAAGGATTTGTGACGATTTCAATTTCGAACACCACTCCCCTGCCGGTACGGTTGTATGCCAATGAGGGTATCGCACAAGTATTGTTTCTCGGGGCTGATGATTTGTGCGAAACTTCCTATGCCGATAAGAAGGGCAAGTACCAAGCGCAAAAGGCGATTACCCGCGCGCGGATACGCAAGTAGCCGCACTTTCGGCCAAATTAAAGTTGAAGATTCAGTTGGCGTCATGAGGGCGCCACGTTCAGAAAGGATCTGGTGATCTTTGTGATAAATAGCCACGAGAAAGAACAGAAGGCGGCTGCGAGTGCGGCTGGAGCCAAAACCACAAAACGCCGCATGGTGTCGATTGACGGCAACACGGCCGTCGCGCATGTGGCGCACGCGACCAATGAGGTTATCGCCATTTACCCGATTACGCCGTCATCGGTAATGGGCGAAATCGCCGACGCCAAATCGGCGAAACACGAAAAGAACATTTGGGGCACGATTCCGACGGTCATTGAAATGCAGTCGGAAGGCGGCGCTTCCGGTGCCTGCCACGGTTCGCTAACGACCGGCGCGCTGACGACGACGTTCACGGCCTCACAAGGGTTGTTGTTGATGATTCCGAACATGTTTAAGATCGCCGGCGAATTGTCGCCGACTGTGTTCCATGTTTCCGCCCGTGCAGTTGCCGTGCAGGCGTTGTCAATCTTCGGCGATCATAGCGATGTGATGGCCACGCGCTCGACGGGATTTGGACTTCTGGCATCGGGTTCGGTACAGGAAACAATGGACAATGCATTGATCGCGCAGGCTATCAGTCTGCGTTCACGGATTCCCTTTGTCCATTTCTTTGACGGCTTCCGCACGTCGCACGAAGTTGCCAAGGTCGAGGAACTGACTTTTGACGACATGCGCTCGATGATTCCGGACAGTATCGTAATTGAAAACCGGATGCGCGCACTCACACCGGATCGCCCGCTGTTGCGGGGGTCTTCGCAGAATCCTGACGTCTATTTCCAGGGGCGCGAGCGAGTCAACGAGTTTTATTTCAAAGCTATTCCAATCGCTCAAGATGTAATGGATCAGTTTGCGAAGCTGACTGGACGCCAGTACCATCTGTTTGACTATTTCGGTGCCCCGGATGCGGAGCGCGTAGTGATTATGATGGGCTCCGGCGCCGAGGCGATGCACGAGACGATTGACTATCTCAATGCTCACGGCGAGAAGGTTGGATTGATCAAGGTCCGTCTTTATCGTCCCTTCTCGGTGGATGCATTTGCAAAGGCGATACCGGCAAGCGTTAAGGCGATTGCCGTGCTTGACCGCACGAAAGAGCCGGGCAGCGTCGGCGAGCCGCTTTATACCGATGTTCAGACGGCGTTGGAAGAAATGACCGAACGCAAGATTGCGCCGTTCAAGACCATGCCTAAGGTTTGCGGCGGCCGCTATGGACTGGGATCGAAGGAATTCTATCCGGCGACGGCGAAGGCAGTGCTAGATAATCTCAAGAAAGAAGTACCGAAGAACCACTTCACGGCGGGTATTGTCGACGACATCATGCACACGTCGCTGGATGTCGATCACAAGTTTGACATTGAGCCGGATGAAGTGTTTCGCGGGCTGTTTTACGGCCTGGGTTCCGACGGAACTGTCGGCGCGAACAAGAATTCGATCAAGATACTGGGTGAGAAAACTGCGGCATATTCGCAGGGTTACTTTGTATATGACTCGAAGAAAGCCGGAGCGGTTACGGTATCGCATGTGCGATTTAGCAAGGACCCGATCAGGAGTCCTTATCTAATCAATCGGGCGAATTTCGTGGCTTGCCACAATTTCTCGTTTGTCGAGAAGTACGAAATGCTGGAGAAGATGGTGGAAGGCGGGACATTCCTGCTGACCTGCCCGTTCAAAGCTGAAGAAGTCTGGGACAAGCTGCCGATCGAATTTCAGAAGTCGATTATCGCGAAGAAGGCGAAGTTCTATGTGATTGACGCCGTGCAAATCGCCAAGGAATTGGGATTGGGTGCGCGCATCAACATGATCATGCAGACGGCGTTCTTCGTGATCTCGGGAATTATTCCGCAAGAGCTGGCGATTTCGGCGATTAAGGAAGCGGTCAAGAAGACCTACGGCAACAAGGGTGAACGCGTAGTCGAGATGAACTATGCGGCGGTTGATGCCGGTATCAAGGGTATCCAACAGGTGAAGTATCCACAAGCCGTCACCAGCAAGACGCATCGTCCGAGTGTGGTGCCCGCACATGCGCCGGAGTTCGTGAAATTGGTGACTGCGCCAATTATCGAAGGCCGCGGCGACGAGTTGCCGGTGAGCGCATTTCCGGAAGATGGTTCCTACATGACCGGCACGACGGAATTTGAGAAGCGTAATATTGCGATCGATATTCCGGTGTGGGAAGCGGACATCTGCATACAGTGCAATATCTGTTCGTTGGTATGCCCGCATGCGGCAATACGGCCGAAATTCTATGAAGCCTCTGCCCTGGCGGGTGCGCCGGCGACTTTCAAGTCGATTGACGCGATGACCGGGCAGTTGAAGGGATTGAAGTATACACTCCAAGTTGCACCGGAAGATTGTACCGGTTGCGAAGTCTGCGTTGAGGCTTGTCCGGTGGTTGCCAAGGATGAACAAGGCAACAAGACGGATAAGCGCGCAATCAACATGGCGTCGCAGATCCCCTTGCGCCAGCCGGAACGGGAGAATTTTGAGTTCTTCCTGAACTTGCCGGAGCCCGATTCGGCAAAGTTCAATGTATCGACAGTTAAGGGAAGTCAATTCGTGAAGCCGCTGTTCGAGTTTTCGGGCGCCTGCGCCGGCTGCGGCGAGACGCCATATGTCAAGTTGATGACGCAGATGTTCGGCGATCGCGCGATTGTCGCGAATGCGACCGGTTGCTCGTCGATTTACGGCGGCAATTTGCCGACGACCCCCTACTGCAAGCGTTCAGACGGTCGCGGACCGGCCTGGTCCAATTCCCTGTTTGAAGACAACGCCGAGTTCGGCTTGGGCATGCGCTTGACCATCGACAAGATGCACGAGTTTGCATTGGAGTTGATGGGCAAGGTGATGCCGGATCGCGTTGAAGAAATTCGCAATGCGCCGCAGACGAATCAGATTGAGATTGAAGCACTGCGCATCAAGATCGATCAAATCAAGAAGCAGTTGGAGAAGATTGACTCTTCGGAGGCGCGGCACCTGTTGTCGATTGCGGACTACATCGTGAAGAAATCGGTGTGGATCGTCGGCGGCGACGGCTGGGCTTATGATATTGGTTTTGGCGGGTTGGATCACGTGCTGGCATCGGGACGCAACGTCAACCTGCTGGTGCTTGATACCGAAGTCTATTCCAATACCGGCGGACAGATGTCGAAGTCAACGCCGCGCGGCGCGATTGCGCAGTTTGCGGCTGGTGGACGGCCGGCACCGAAGAAGGATCTGGGTCTTGAGATGATGAGCTATGGCAATGTCTATATTGCTCGCGTTGCGATGGGCGCCAGTCCGAATCAGACGGTGAAGGCGTTTGCCGAAGCGGAAGCCTACAATGGTCCGTCGCTGATCATCGCCTACTCGCACTGCATTGCACACGGTATAGATATGGCGCACGGTCTCGATGAGCAGAAGAAAGCTGTTGAGTCGGGTCACTGGGTCATGTTCCGCTACAATCCGTTGCTTCGTGATCAAGGCAAAAATCCGTTCCAGCTTGACAGCAAGGATCCGACGATTCCATTGTCGGAGTATGCTTACGGCGAGAATCGGTTCCGCGCTCTCAAGTCGCAGAATCCAGCGGCTGCTGCGGAGATGATGGAAATCGCACAAGCGGAAGTGAAGTCTCATTGGAATTTCTACAAGCAACTTGCTGCGATGGATTATACGGTCGATAAGAAGTAGATCAATCGACATCTGTTAGTTGAAGAAAGCGCTCCGCTCCGGTGGGGCGCTTTCTTGTTTTTATGGTCCAATCAAAAGGGGCATCCGGATTAAGGATGCCCCTGTGGGGTCGAATGATTTGAGCGGGCGAGGCCTACTTACAAGCTGAACAAGGAGCAGGACCGCCCGAGAAGACGTAAGCGATCAAGTACACCGCATCCGAGATGTTCACACCAC
>CAYJKI010000016.1:0-44428 GCA_964370935.1 uncultured Ignavibacteria bacterium
CGGAGAAACTCAACCAGGTTGGTGGGCGCGCCTACCTTGTGGAACTGCAAGAAGACGTCTACTCCGCGGCCAACGCCGAACGCTACGCACAAATCATCCAAGAAAAATCCTCGCTGCGTCAACTGATTACGGCCGCCAATGAAGTACAGGCGCGGGCGCAATCCGAAGATGAACCGAAGGAACTGATTGAATTTGCCGATCGCGCATTCTTTCAGATTGCCAGCCGCGGCAAGACCAACGACATCCGCACACAAGCCGAAGTGGCGCGCTCATTTGTTGCCGGTGTCGATGAGGCGGTTGAGGGACGCGACAATCCGCAAATTCAAAAGCGTTGGCTTCGGACTGGATTAACCGAGTTGGATAATCTACTATTCAAACTTGATCCCGGACTGATGACGATAGTGGCCGCGCGCCCTGGTGATGGGAAGACGGTGCTAACGATGCAGATCTGCGACTGGCTCGATCGTTGCGGGACCAGCACGGCCTTCGAATCTCTCGAGATGCCGGAAGAGCAGCTCCTTCTTCGTCTCGTCACAATGAAGACCGAGATCCCGATGTGGAAGATTCGCACCGGTGACTTGACTGACGATGAACTCCTACGCATCTACGCGGAGGCCGCGCGCTACGGATCCGGTGAATGCAAACTGCACATCGATCACATCAAGGGGCGCAAGACGCCGTTCGAAGTCCGCCGGCGCCTGCGATTCTTCAAACGCGAGTTTGATATCAAACTGGCCGTTGTCGATTACGTGCAGCTGCTCACCGCCACCGGCCACAAGTGGGGCACCCGCAATGAAGAGCTGACGTTCATTTCCGCTTTCCTGATGGAGACGGCCAGCGAGTTGGGCATCCACCTGATCGACGTTTCACAAATGAGCCGCCCGGACAAGGGGAGACCTGAACGCGAGCCGCAGCTCGAGGATCTTCGCGACTGCGGTGGTTTGGAACAGGACGCCAACAACGTACTGTTTATTTACCACCCGTACCGCGTTTTCAAAGACCGCAATGAATATCCAGAGAACTACGCACACCTGATTTTACGCAAGCAGCGCCAAGGGGCGACCGGCAGAGTTCGCCTGCAATGGGACGCCGCGCGCGTGCGTTTCAACTCAATCCTGCAGGAGATTCCGGTATGACACAGCTCGTCACCTTCGTCATCCCCGGGCCGCTGGGGTTCGATCATCGCCGGATCGATTCGCACTACGGGAAGACTCGCGATGGACGAGTGTTTCAGCGTCCGTTTCCGCTTCGCTTCATGCAGGCAGAATATAAAGCATTTCGCGAGCGCGCACGGAGGGCTCTACAGCAAGCGAAGAATGAGCAAGGCTGGGTTGTCCCGGACAAGAACGTCGCGATGACGATGTATTTGGAATATCACATCGCCAGCCACCAGTGGACGAAACCAAAGCATCCAGTCAATAAACTTGGGCGGCCAAACAAACCGCAGTATCGCGTCCGCAATCCGCTCGACGAAGATAATCTGAAGAAAGGAGTCAAGGACTCCCTGCAGAAAGACCGGCAGACCGCCAAGCATGCGGTTGTGGACTCCAGATATCTCTACCTCAACGACCGGACAGTCAACGCTTACCCGTTTCCTGGCCGCGAATGGTTTGTGGTCGAGCCCGGAACCGAGGAATGGATTGTCGTCGCCCTCGAGGTCGTCGGCGAATTCCGGCCGCACGTCGAGCAAAGCAAAATGGCGCTGGAGGAACAGTTCTGATGCTCACGGCGCAGTGGAAGACGGCCATGCACTACGGCAAGATCAGCGAGGTCCGTGCCAACATCGCTCGCTTTGATTTACCGGTGCAGATTTACCAGCCGACGATTCTCATTCCCGTTTTCGAAGACGGCCAGCTGGTCACACGACCGGAGCCGCTGTTCTTCAACTACATCTTTGTGCGGGAAACCTCCCGCGAGATCGATCCGTTCGAGCTGCCGGCGCTGCTACCGATTCACTGGGTAATCTTCGGCAATGAGATTGCGACGGTCAGCGACGATCAGATCGACGCCATTCAACAGCGGGCGGCATCAGCTGCGGTCGAAACGCGGCAACACTTCAAGTCGGTGGACTTCGGAGAAATCAACAGGGGCAAAACAGTGGAAATCATTAGCGGCGCCTTCGGCGGAACCTATGGCACCATTCTGGGGGCCGGTCCGCGCGGCACCGCTGTACTCGAAATACTATTCGTCGGACGACCGACGAGATGCACGGTGGGTGTGAATGATGTCAGAATTGTCAGTGAACGACAGGCTATCCAGGCTAACGCATAGTTTTGGTGCCGGACTGGTTCGGCAGTTGAGTGCCAAACAGAAAAGCGAAGCGTTGACGATGGCGCTCGAGCACCTGACTTCCAAGGAGCGGGAGTTGATTGCGCTGCGCTTCGGCGTCGGCCAGTCGAGCAAGATGCTTGCGCGGATCTTCAAGTACCAATCGACGCGGGCGCTCGAGCTGCGGGTCGATGCGATCATGAGAATGCTCGAGGCCTACTTCCTGTACTTCGCGCAGTTTGACCATCACGAAACGAAAACAGTGATCAGGGATTTCTTCGGACCCGGTGCACCGCGGCTGCTTGAGATCTTCTGCGGCAAGCGGGAAATCTATGGCGGCGTGAAGATGAAAGACACCTCGGTGATTACCAACATTCACGTGCGGGCATTCGCGGAGACGCTGATCAAGGTGAGTGGATTCAAAAGATTATAACCAGCACGGCCGCGTCGGCGAAACCGCTGATTCCTCCGCAAGAGAATCGAAAGTCGGCGCGGCCTGCCAAGACAGTTCAAGCCCGAGCGATCGGGCGTTACCATAAACCAATCTCATAGGAGAGAGAAATGTTTGTTTGGAAACTGGGGGAGAACCCCAACGGACTCGACGGAGAGTTGAAGTTCTACGCCGACGAGGCGATGACGCAGGAGGTCGAGGTCGAGAAAATTCTCTCGGTCGCCTGTGATCACACCGGCGTTGTTGCCGCCGTGCCGGGCGGATTTGAAACCGGCCGCGTTCTGGATGTCACCGTTCCGGACTTCGCGGCGATTACCGACCTCGATGTCGCGACCGTGACGGTGATCGTCGACGCACGTTTCGGGGACGACGTCAAGGAAGTCATCTGCACTGGATCGATCCAGTTCCTTGACCCGGCGCTTCATCCGGAAGCCACCACCAGCACCTTGGCCTTCAAGGCGAAGGCTGCCTAATGTCAATCGGCGTCAAGATCGTTATCGCCTGCATCGGCGCCATCCTGTTCGGTTTCGCGGTCGACTGGCTCATCAAGCTATGTCGCCGCCGCCGGAAGGATGAAGCGGTGCGCGGCGAAATGAGATTCCGGCCGAAGGACAAACCCTAAACCAAAGTCGGGCGGGAAGCATGGACGCTTAACGGACGCCCGCCCGATGAATTTGAGAGGAAAGAAGAATGAGCGACATAACCGTTGAAGCCGTCGTCTCGTTGAAACTCAAACTACCGCCGGAAAGCGCAGCGATCATCGGCGAGATCATTATCGGTGATCGCGTGTTCACTCCGAACGGTGAGCACCAGATCGAGATACCGACGCAGGAGTTCGCGGAGGCGGTCGAGCAGTTGGAAACAAAGAAGGCCGCGGCAAAGAAGAAACCTGTAGAGGAGGCCAAAACCTCCGGCAAGTTGAGCAAGCGAATCTGCGAGAACAAGCGGTGTCAGAAATCCTTTGTCCCCAAGAACAAGCGCAGCCGTTTCTGCTCGCCCAAATGTGGGCAGGAGGTCTATCAGGCTAACTATACAGCCAAGCAGAAGAGCGGCGCAAAGCCGACGAATACCACACCGAAAAAGAAGCCGAGCTTTGGAGCTGCGGGAGCGACTCCGGACATTCCCGTTGGTAGAAAACCACTCGACCTCGGAGATCCACAGGCGCCCCGCAGTTACGCAAGGCAGGGTGACTGATGACCGACCGCAAAAAAATCAAATTTGAGTATTCCGGCGAGCCGCTACAAAAGTGCGGGAAGTGTGACGCGATCATCTTCTTTGTCACGACGACCAGCGGCAAGGGCATGCCGGTCAACAAGGAAACGCTGGAGTCACACTTCGCGGACTGCCCTGCGGCCAAGCAGTTCAGGAGGCCGAAGTGAAAGCTCTGGTTCTTGCGGTATTACTCTCAACTTCGGCAATCACCGCGCCGATCAACTCCGGCGATCCGAACGGGAGCGGATCCGTGAACATGGCAGACCCCGTCTATCTGATCAACTACATCTTCGGCGGAGGACCTGCGCCGGTGCCGCTTGTATGCCCGACGGTGTACTTCCTGTTCGACGATGTTATCCCGCAAGTGGTGGAGACCTATTACCTCGATACCAGCTGGATCCACTGGGATATCGCCGACCGCCGGTTCTTCCGATCGGACAACATTTGCCGCAGGATTTACTCGGTTGGTCCCGACTCGCAGCCGACCTGGTACTATCTCGTACCGGACACAGCAGTCTGGGGGCCGACCAACAATGTTACGTCAGCCGTGACGCACATCTATTTGGGCAACCCCGACTCAGTTAAACTCGAAATAATGGGAGAGGAATGAATCACAAATTACCAAAGGATGACATAGCCTTCATCGCGGCAGCGTTGCTCGGTGAAGCGACCTCGATCACCAAGAAATATACTCCCGAGGGCAAGCCCGGCGATAAGCTCCGGTTTTATGACGGTGGCCTCTGTGTCGCGATCGCAAAGATTGAGCGCATCGAGCCGCCGACGGCGCTCAATGATCGCTGGCTCGTCTTCTGGGAGCCGGAAAGTTTTCAGCAATTAACCAAGTGAGGAAGCAATGACCGTGAGAGAAGAAGTGAGACAAATTGAAGTTATCCCGTTGGATAACATCAGAGCGAAGCAAGGCGGAGATCGCTGCAAGGACGTTGAGTCCCTGGCGAATTCGATCAAAGCGATCGGACTGATATCGCCGATAGTCGTTCGGCGCGGTCAGGGGCCGACATACGATATCGTCGCCGGCCATAGAAGATTCGCCGCGGCGAAGGTTGCCGGATTGGATAACATCCGCGCGATCGTGATCGACGCCGATGACAACTTGACCGAGATTGTGCGGATGAGCGAGAACGTACACCGTCTGCAGATGTCTCCCTTTGAAGAGGCCGAGGCAATTGTGAAACTTCGAAAACTGAAACGCACGACGGAAGAAATCGCTGCGGACCTCGGAATGCGGCCGCAATTTGTGGCTCGGCGTGAACGTCTGACTACCGTCATTCCGGAATGGGTAAAGCGGGCGCAGGCTTCCGAAAAAGGTGATAAGGGTATTTCCATAGCTGCACTCGAGATCATAGCCACCTTTGATCACGACATGCAAAAGAATTTGCTCAAGAAGTACCTGTATTGGAGTCCGGATGTTAGCCGGCTGAAAGACGACCTCGCGGGAATGACAAACAGGCTAAAGGCAGCGCCATGGGATCTCAACGATTCCCTATTGGTGCCCGAGGCCGGCGCATGCAGTTCCTGTCCGAAACGATCTTCCTGCCAGCCCTTGTTATTCCACGACGAGGTCGATGCGAAGAAGATCAGCGCCAACGAACGTTGCCTCGACGAAAAGTGCTGGAACCGAAAGAAGGAAGCCAATTTTCAGAAGGCGCTCGATGCTGCCGTGGAAGAGCACGGCGATCTTATCTACGTCGAAGCAAAGGGCGACTACGGCGCGACTGTCGCCGGATTCAAAAACAAGGAGGTGCTTCATAGTCACAAGTATGAATTTGCCAAGAAGGGCGCTTCCGGATCAAAGCCTGCCATGATCGTTAATGGCGAAAAGGCTGGCACCGTCATCCATATTAGGGTCAAGAAAGAATACTCACAAAGCAAGCAAGCGAAGGCGGCGACTCAGGGCGGACCGAAGAAGCTCAATTCTGAACAGGATCGCAAGGCACGTCGTGCGAAAATGATCATCAATGAGATTCGGAAGATCCAGGACAAAGTGCCCACCGGATTGACGGCGCAGACTCCGCAAATGCAGATTCTCATGCTGGCCTCTGTGCTCTTGAATTGCAAACGGTACGTAGACAAGAAGCACTGGGAAAGTCTGCGCGAATTCAAAAAGTTGAATGCAAACGACGCCATCAAAGAACTTTGGAAGCTGGTACTGCGAGAAGTTCATATTCCGGTCAACTCTTTCGCAGACGCGCTCGGATTTATCAAACCGGTTCGCTCTTACGCTGAAGTTGTTCTTGCTCTGAATTGGAACGACCTCGAGGCGAAGGCGTTGAAAGCCATCCCGGACCCGAAGCCGAAGGCGGGTGCTACGCCGAAGAAGAAGGCAGGGAAGAAGTGAGACAGTTTGCCGAGGACACGAGCGTTCCGGTTGAACGATCAAAGGCGCAGATCGAAGGCATCCTTTCCAAGTACGGCGCTTCGCAGTATTCGACTGGCTGGGATGAAAAGGTTGCCTTCATCACGTTCATCTTTGCCAAGAAACAGGTGGTGTTTATGCTGCCGCTTCCGGACAAGGGTGACAAGCGATTTACCCAGCGCATGCGCGACGGAAGACCGATGCACAAGCCGAATTCTCCGGAGGCGGCGCACCGATTGTGGGAGCAAGCCTGCCGGCAACGCTGGCGGGCCCTTCACCTCGTGATCAAGGCAAAGTTGGAGGCTGTGCAAACCGGAATCACGACCTTCGAACAGGAGTTTCTGGCTCATATCACGATACCTGGGACGCAGAAGAGCGTGGGCGACGTGCTGATCCCGCAGCTGGAGTCAGCCTATACCAGTGGGACGAAGCTGCTGCCGATGATTGAACGAAACGAATCCAAATGACGAGTTGCTACGGGATAAATCCGTAGCCTCGAGTTGCAAGCAGGTTCGATACAACGGCCAGCGGATGTGGTGTCCTAATCTGACTTGCGCAAAAAGGGTTGACCTCGCATATTGATTTTGAAGGGTGGTGTGCATCACAGGCGCCACATAAGGAATTCTTCAGATCGAGGGGGAGAGCTAAACTTGGTGGGTGTTCCACTGGAGGTCAATTTGACATACTTAAATGGTGCCATTGAAAGAGGATACGCTATAGTATCCGGTGAAGGTCCGAAACAGCGAATCACATACGTTGCGGTGAATCACTCCGAGCGCCTTTCCGACCCAGAAGAATGGGTTCGGGCTGAGTTTTGGGCAGAGCTCATATTTCGCTATGGTTACGAACCTGCTCGGATCGGAGTCGAAGTCACCGTACCAGATCGCACCCCCAGAGATGCTGCTGATCTCGTTGTTTTCCATGATGATGCCCGTACCCGACCGTTTGCAGTAATGGAATGCAAGAGAGACGGCGTAACTGATGCGGAGTTTGCTCAGGCGGTCGAGCAATCATGTGGCAATGGAACGTGGGCGAAGTTCCGCGCTCAATACGTTGGTGTTATCGCGGGGCAAACTCGTCGCTTCCTCGACTTCACCGAGAAATACGGTGTTCTCGAACGAGAGGCAAATATCATCGCCGACTTGCCCAAGCAATACGGCAAGCCAGAGGAGTGGCGTTTCAGGAAGGGCACTAAGGACGATATTCAGCCCGTGAGCAAGGAAACCCTCATAGCGACAATTAGGAAGTGCCACCAGACCCTTTGGGGTGGTGGGCGTCTCTCGCCCCCAATGGCGTTTGGCGAGTTATGCAAACTCCTCTTTGTGAAGATCCAGGACGAAAAGACGCCGCGCAAGAACGGGCAGCCATACGAGTTTCAGATTAAAACGCATGAACCGAGCCGCAGACTCGCGGAACGGATCAAGGACATTTACAAGATTGCGAAGGAGAAAGACCCTCAAGTATTCACAGACACCATCCGGATTGACGAAGCCACGCTCCGCACGCTTGTATCTCACATGGAGGCAATCAGCTTTAGCAAGACCGACCTTGACACAAAGGGTGTAGCTTTTGAACAATTCATGGACGGTTTCTTCAAAGGTGATTTCGGCCAGTACTTCACACCTCGTGAAATTATTGCGTTCGCAGTTGAGATGATGGAGCCCAAGGCGGATGAAATTGTTCTCGATCCAGCTTGTGGTTCTGGGGGCTTTTTGCTGTACGCGCTTGACCAAGTGCGTCGTGAGGCAACCGAGTATCACGATCCAGACAGTCTCGAGCATTACAAACACTGGCACGATTTTGCACAAAAGAATCTCTACGGAATCGAAATAAACGACGAGATTGCCCGCGTCGCCAAGATGAATCTGATTCTCCACGACGATGGTCACACCAATGTTGCGGGCGACGATGCACTCGACCGCACCGCTGCAATTCGGAAACGCACGGGAAACAATGGATTCAGGGAGGATAGGTTCGACCTAATTCTAACTAATCCACCATTTGGCTCACAGGTCAACCTCACTGAACGACCATACCTTTCAGATTTTGATCTTGGAAGTCAGGAGGATGCAAAAGGTCAAAGGAAACCTCGCAAGAACCAGAAGACGGAAATCCTGTTCATTGAACGGGTCTGGCAATTTCTTAAACCTAACACTGGCCGCGCCGCTGTTGTGTTGCCAGACGGAATTCTCACGAATTCATCACAACAATATGTTAGAGATTATTTGCTGGAGCGTTTTCAACTCTTGGCCGTCGTTAGTTTGCCGCAGTTGGCTTTTGCCCACTTCGGTGCCGGTGTCAAAGCGAGTATTGTATTTCTCCGGAAACGCGCAGTAAACGAACAGTCCAACGACAACGAAGCCATATTTATGGCTGCGCCGGAATCGATTGGGTACGACGCAACTGGCCGCAAGTGCGAAAACCAATTACCGGGCGTAGTGAAGCAGTACAGAGCGTTTCGGGCGAATCCAAAGCCTTTTTTCGTTTAAGCCCCGCTGATCCCAACAAAGCTCAGTGCTTTGCTGTCAAGCGGGGCGAAGCCAAAAGGAGAGTCGACCCACACTTTCATCTCCCGGCGTTCCGTTTACTTGCCGATCTAATTCGCTCGGCAAAACATCGAAAATTGTCTGATGTCTTTAACTTCGTGTCGGAAACATGGGATCAATCCGGATCGACCTTTGGTGACGAGTTTCCGTACATTGAAATCTCCGCGGTCTCATTAGGGATAGGTGACTATGAGGTTCAATTCGTTCCCACGCGGGAGGCACCGAGTCGGGCGAAAATGATTGTTCGCAGCGGCGACTTCATCGTGTCATCAACCCGACCACATCGGGGCGCAATTGCTATCATTAAGCAGGATCATGACGGCTTCATTGCATCAACGGGGTTCGCCGTATTGCGGCAATTTGCCGTGGACATTGAACCGGAGTTCTTATTCTACGCTTTGACATCAAGGCCTGTCCTAAACCAGTTCCTGCAAAGGAGCAGTGGGGGGAACTACCCAGCTATCACTCTGGACGAAGTCGCACTGGTGAATATCCCAATCCCACCGAGTTCAATTCGATCAGTAATGGTCAGAGAAATGGTGGAGGCACATACAACCTTGCAGAGGAAAATTGAAGCTGCTGGCGCGAGAATTCTTGAGCTGAATGACTTGATACTTAGTCAATTGGGTCTGTTGGACAACGTCAAGCAGTTTAAGTCAGTATTTGCCATCAAGAAATCACAGATTGACGGTCCCGTCAATCCAGAACGCTATCGGGGGCTTGCCTTGGAAAAAGGTATTATTGGTACGGTCATGAGCGAGGTCATCGACTTTGTCCAAGATAAGGTGGCTCCGTCGAGGGTCGGGCCAGGCACGGAATGGGATTGGATCCGGATCGATGATATGGAGAATCAGCCAGTGGAGTTTCATCATCCGCGTGCAGTGCTTGGTCGCGACATCAGTGGAAGCTTCTTCAAGGTAGAAGAGAATGACGTACTAATTGCGCGGCTCGGGCCAACGATTCTCAACCGCAAATTTACCCTTTGCCCCCCCCTGAAACGACAGACCGTCGCATCCAGCGAGTTCCTTGTCTTAAGATGTCGAAAGGGCTGGGATCCATTAGTCCTATTGTGGGTGCTAAGAACCTCGCTGTATCGAGACCTGATTTATTCAAAGGCTCGTGGTGCGACTCCAAGCCGTTATCGCGTGAATAGTGAGGACTTTGCAAAACTACCATTACCTATCATAGACGAAGAGCTTCAGTTGGAGCTGAGATCCGAGATACTTCGCCGCGTGCAAACTGCGCAAGCACTACGCGAGGCGGCCGTACAGGACTGGGAGGCCGCTAAAGCCAGATTCGAAGAGCAGTTGCTGAAACCCACATGATCGGTGAACTTCTCACAAATCTAATTGCTTGGTTTGTTCGGCGATTTAAGAAGAAGATGGAAGAACGCCCGACTGACCGTGAACGATACTTGTTGTGGAAGGCGGCCGGAAACGGCGGGAACATTTTCACGTACTCTGGTTTAGGACAAGTGCCTGGCGGCCGCATTATTGTCATCGGCGACTTCTCCACAGAGAAATTACCATCATACGAATCAATGCTGGAAGACTTTGAGGCTCTGGAGAGGCTTGAAGCGCTTGGGCATATAAAACGGGTGTCGAGAGTCAAGCTCGTGCTGACTGAATCGGGGCGAACGTTGGCAGAGCGGCACAAGTTCTGACAGCTTGACAAGACAGTCTCCGAATTGTAGCTTCAAGAAAGCCAACAAACACGGCTGCGGCAAGACAGAAGCAATGGGTTACACGAAGACGGAAAACACAAAATACTTTTAAGGGCGGAAATCATGAAGATATTCATCAGTTGGTCAGGGGAACAAAGTAAGGCAGTTGCGGAGATCCTCCGGGATTGGATCAAAATTGTCGTCCAAGCTACCGAACCATTTATTTCAACGAGAGATATTGATCGGGGCGCGATTTGGTTTGCTTCAATCTCTGGCGAACTCAAAGAAACGAGTATCGGGATTGTATGCCTGACAAATGAAAACAAAAACGAACCTTGGATCCTTTTTGAAGCAGGCGCGTTGGCGAAGGGACTTTCGTCGGCAAGGGTCTGCACTCTCCTAATCGACTTGCAACCGACTGATGTGCAGGATCCGCTCGCCCAGTTCAATCACACGCTGCCTCAAAGGGAAAGTATGTGGGAATTGATAAAGACGATCAACAATAGGCTCCCAGAAAACAAATTGGGGGATGCGCTTCTAAAGATCGTTTTTGAGAACAATTTTCCAATCTTTGAGTCTCAATTCAACGTTGTCCTCGCAAAGCGTTCGGGATCCTCAAAACCCAAAGTACGAGAAGATCGGGACCTACTCGTTGAGATACTCGAAACCACCCGCGCCATTCATAGCCGGATGCGAATTGACCACCTTTCTGAAAGTTCGCAGAGACTGACTATTGAGTCCAACCAGGCCAATATCAGAATGATCGGTGAAAAGGCGGGATTAACGGCAGTCGGAGAATCCATCGAATTAATAAGGAAAGGGTTCACTCGTGATCAAGTTTTGGACTACCTATCGTCAACGTGGAAGTTTTCGCCCTCTAATGCCGAAGCGATCTTTGACAGAGCAAATGTTCTGTACCTCAGGGAATTTGCTAAGGTACAGCCACAACAAGGTGAGCCTGGACTTGGGACCTGAAAACTAACGCGATCCCAGAGTAGGTGCAGACTACAGACTGCTTTCCAGCCACCATATCTTGGTAATCGGCGCTGACACCATCATATGGCTTGATGGCCCAACCTATCTGCGAATACTCCTAAGTGATTGGAACCCTGCGTCTTAGGTTGTATGTCCATTCGCAACTACGTAGGGTGTAAGCTCTTTTTGAGTTTAAGGTTGATTCAAACGGCGCGTCTGCCCCTCCAATAGGCGCGCCGCCTCCATTTATCCCCAATACCGTGAAAGATGTAAATGCCTGTCCAGCGCAAAGTTACAAAAGAGATTGCTGCGGCAATGTTCAAGCTCTACGAGCAGGACATGCCTATCAAGCAGATTGTGCGGACATTAGCCATATCCGAGCCTACAGTTGTCCGCATTAAAAAGCGGGATAGGTGGGACGAGCGGATAGAGGCAAAGCGCAAGAAGGCGCAGCAGATCGCCGACAATCGGTCGGCCTACTCGATGGCCAACCAGCTTGTCGAGGTCAACACCTTTCTGGCCGGCATCGTCAACTCGATCATCCGCGAAGCGCAACACCCGCGGCCATGTCCTAATTGCTCCGGTAGTGGATCGGTTGCGAATGCGTCATGTGGAGCCTGCGCCGGAACCGGCAAAGTGACTGGCCTGCCCGGCGACCTCAAAGAATATCGCGAGCTGGTCAAATCCAAGATCGAGCTGCTTGACATGGTGACGCCGGAAATTCCGGTCGATACACCGGAGCCGACTAACCAGAAAGTTGATCGCGTCGCTGCCGTCTTAGACAAGCTCGAAGAAGCCGCGAAGATCAACCTCGAAGATCTCGGCGATGTGATTGCCGACGACATCATCAAGCAGCGCAGTGATCAGTCCAAGTGAGATCAAAGACGCGCTGCGAGAATTGGGACCAAGCACCCCGGCCTCAAGACGGCGCCTGGCGGCCAAGTCGATCAAGTTCTTCGCCGCGTACTACCTTGGCTTGGATCTTTGGCGTTGCCAGAAACAGTGGTTTCAGGAACTCGAAGATATTGACAAGGGTGGCATCGTTGGGCCTCCGGACTCCGGCAAGACCGAAGTCATCGCCCGCCTCAAACCTCTCCGCGTAATCGTTTTCAATCGCAACATCCGAATTTGTTATATCTCCGCGACCGGCGATCTTTCAGAGGCGTCCGGTTCGGTGCTCCGCCAAGACCTCGAGAACGACCGTATCGTCGAAGACTTCGGCCCTTTTCGAACTTCGAAGTATTGGTCGGACCGCCGCTTCCAGGTCCGCCGTGACCTGAACGCCAAAGAGCGCACCTTCGAGGCCTACGGCATGGACTCGAAGCGTTTCTACGGCAAGCATTACGACATCATCCTGATGGACGACGTCCAGAACGACTTGAACGTCCGAAGCGCCAAGACGCGGCAGTTTCATATCAGGCTATTCCAGAACGCCATCCGCACCCGACTGGTACCCGGCGGTCGACTGTGGGTGCTGGCCAACAAACAGCATCCCGACGACATTTACACATACTTTGCCAACCAGCCGGACATGCACATGATTGTGAGCAAGGCTCTGATCCGCCGGCCAGAAGAAGGCAACTACTCAATCACCGAGTTACCACAACGGGAAGTCAACCAGTTCGGTGACAAATCGAAGTGGCGCGTTGAGATTGATCTCAAGGATCCCGGCGAAGCGTTGACGCCGGAGCGATACCCGGTGGCCCGCCTTCTCGCCCTCGAGCGCGAAATCGGGACCGCGGCTTTCTCACTGAAGTATCAGCAGGAAGCCACCGACGACGGCACCGCCCGCATCAAGTGGGCTCATCTTCAGGCGGCCAAGTGCAAAACGCTGTCCTATGGCGTCTACAACCGTCGCGACTATCTCGACCTGGTGCAGGGAATTGACCCGTCGCTGGTGATCGATAAGAAGACAGCCGAGAAGAACGACACCGATTACATGGTGATCGCGACGCTGGGCATCACGCACAACCAGCATTTTGATTTACTCGGGTTGCACCGCGAACGCGGCATAACGCCCAAGCAGGTCCGCGCGAATGTCGTTTCGGAATGCAGAATCCACCTGCCGGTGCTGCAATTCTTCGAGGTGAACGCCTTCGGCGAGATTCATCACTGGCACCTCAAGGAAGAAACCGGCATCCCGATCACCCGGCACTATACCGGCAAGCAAAAATACGATCCGTTTGAAGGCTACCCGTCGCTGTCGATCCTGTTTGAAAACGGGCAGGTGCGCTTGCCCTACCAGACCGACGCCGACAAGATCAAAACCGACCTGCTCATTAACGAGCTCTATAACCCCGAGGAATCAGGACATGACGATCAGCTTTCAGCATTCTGGATTGCCGTATCGGGAGCGCGTCGCCTGATCAATGTGTGGGAGAAGACCGGCGCCATGCGTCGGAAGATGGACGAAATCGAAGCGGCCAAGTCGGCCGCTGTCGAACCGGCAAAGCGAAGTGGAGTAAGGGTCTTTAGAGCATGACGAGTATCGCGAAGAAACGCAGACGGCTGGAAGCCCAATTGGAGAAGCTCGGTCCGGATGATAGCCAGGGCGACAGCCAGGACACCGGCGGCCGCGTTGCGTCATTGAGCCGGATCACTAAGCTCAATGAGCGAATAGTCTCCAACGCCTTGGATCCGTTCCATTCTCATTATGCCAATGACGATCTGGTCCCGCCGCTCTTCGATCCTTCGGCGCTCTGTCAGATGTCGGTCACTTGCGATATCATCTCGCAGTGCGTTAAGGCGATGCTGGTCAACATCAACGGCATGGGCTGGCATTTGGAATTCATGCCTCCGGAAGAAAATCCGGACGCCGAAGAATCGGTCGCGGACAAGTCCGAGAAACGCAAGCTCCAATTCCTTTTCCAATATCCGAATGCGCAGCAGACGTGGATCCAGTTGAAGGATCTCGCGCTCGCCGACCAGCTCTACACCGGCAAAGGCTACCTCGAGGTCGTGCGCAATCTGCTCGATGAGATTGCAGAGCTTCATTACGCGCAGGCCAAGACAGTCCGGATGACGAAGCCGGACGCCAACCCGACCGAACATGTGCAATGGGTTCGCGACGGCGCCGACTGGAAGAAGGTCTATCGCTTCACGCGATTCCGCCGCTACTGCCAGATTGTCAACGAAAAGAAAATGTGGTTTAAGCAGTTCGGCGATCCGCGCAGCCTGAATAAATTCACCGGCAAGTTTGCCGAAGACGGCGCCCGCTGGTCGTTCGACGTTGAAGCATCCGAGTTTATCACCTTTGGTAATGAATCGCCGAACACACCGTACGGTGAACCGCCCTGGGTCTCGGAACTGATCAACATCATGGGTTCGGCTGAAGCCAAAAAGATCAACTACCTGTACTTCAACGACAAGACGATCCCGCCATACATCATCACCGTTGCCGGCGGAACGCTGGGCAAGACCGCGGTCGAAGACCTGAAGGATTTCCTCGAGAAGGATTTCAAAGGATCGGACAACTTCCACAAGGTGCTGCTTCTCGAAGCCGAGCCGTCGAGTGCCGGCGTCGTTGGCGATGAGAAGGGACCCGCGGTCAAGATCGAAGTCAAGCCGATGACGCAATTCATGCAGGAAGATGCGCTGTTCCAAAACTACATCAAGAACAATGCCAAGGCCGTGCGCGAATCATTCCGCCTGCCGCCATTGCTCGTAGGTTCAGCTGAAGATTATTCCCATGCGTCCGTGATGGAATCTAAGATCGTCGCCGAACAGCAGGTATTTTCGCCGGAGCGCAATGCGCACGACGAAGAGATCAATCGCACGATCATCGCTGACTTCGGGACGAAGAGCTACAAAATGCGCTCACATGGAACGCCGCTCGGCGACGACACGCAGGTAATCGCCGCACTCGGCGTCATGCTCGACGTCACACCAATGGGCCACGCTGTTGACTTCGTCAGCGAGCTGATGGGCAAAGAGCCGCCGAAGCTCGATCCGGCTATCCGGAGCATGTCCGTTGCTGAATACCGCGCGAAGTTTCGCCCGGTGATTGACTTTGGTATGCCAGGTGATGAACCGGACGACGATGACTCTGGCGACAAACCGGCGGACGACCCGACAAATAAGATTCTTAGGCGCTTGAAGGCCATTCGCAGTGCGATCGTCAAGCGCCATTCGTAAAGCCCCACCTGCCTGATCTACCCAGTGCGCGGGGCGATCGCTTAGACCCGGTCGCCCCAAAAAAATGATTATGTGCATTAACTGCCTGACTCACGATGAACGCGGCCTGGCGCTCGCCTATGTTGACCAATCGATCGCGGTATTAGAAAAGCGCGAGACGATTCCTTACGAGCCGGATATGCTCGAGCTGGTCTACACCGCCTG
This sequence comes from uncultured Ignavibacteria bacterium, assembly GCA_964370935.1. GTDB lineage: Bacteria > Zixibacteria > MSB-5A5 > CAIYYT01 > CAIYYT01 > JADJGC01. Next base: position 15,828 of record CAYJKI010000016.1, read on the forward strand.
GATTGCGGCCGTACGCCGCGGGCTGAAATCGGCACAAGAATTCATCGGGCAGGTAACCGGCGTCTTGACGCAGGATGACCTGCGGGTGATGCTGGCGGTCCTCGGCGACGAAGCCGGTCCCAAGATGGCCGAACCGATTCGGGAAGGACTGCAGAAGCTGTTCAATCGCTCCTACCTCAACGGCAAGGCAATGACGGCCGCCGAAGAATTGGCGCGGATCAGCTTCACACTCACTGACGAAACCACGATCGGCTGGCTGACGAGACATCACGTCTACTGGATTGGCAATTATTACGACCGTAACATCTCCGGCGCAATAGCCGAGACGGTCGCCGGCGGACTCGAGCAGGGGCTCGGTCGCGACGAAGTCGGCAAATTGCTCAAGGGATTCTTCAAGGAATACCCCGGCGTCAAGGTGAAGCCGGACAACTACTGGTCCGGCCTGGCCGGTACCGCGATGAATCGCAGCCGGACATTCGGCGAGGTGCGCGGCTATCGTGAAGTGGGGATCGACAGATATGAGATTCTCACCGCCAATGATGAACGTGTCTGTCCGATCTGTTCGGAAATGGATCGTCGGGTGTTCGAAGTCAAGCGCGCCGACTCGCTGATCACTCAGATCACCCAGACCGACAACCCCGAAGACGTAAAGGCGATTCTGCCATGGCTCCCGGCAGGTGAGATTACCGGGCTATCAAATGATCAATTGATGAACCGCGGATTTATGATGCCGTCGTTTCATTTCGCTTGCCGCTGCACAGTCGTAGCGGCCTAACGCACTTTTCTTGGTGGGCACAGTCCCCCCATGACACGCACAGCTACCAACTCCACGTGTCACTTTCCACTGTGCCATGACCCGCTTTGGGCATGGTGTCTCTAATTCTATCGGAAGGTGTACTATGAAGCTGGAGCGTGTCCGGCTGGAGCGGCTAAAACTGCACCCGGCCAACCCGAGATTGCATGACGAGCGAAATCTCAACGCAATCAAGGACTCATTGACGAGATATGGGCAACAGAAGCCTGTCGTCGTAGATACCAAGAATGTCGTGATCGCCGGCAACGGCACCGTCGCCGCAGCTCGAGAGCTCGGCTGGAAGACAATCGGTATCGTCCGCACGGAGCTGACCGGGAATCTGGCCAAGGCTTTTGCAATTGCAGACAACCGGACGTCGGAGTTGTCGCGCTGGGATAACGAGCTGCTCTTGAAGCAACTCGAAAGTCTAAACAAGTCCGTCGACATCACCGCGCTCGACCTGGGGTTTGACGGAAGCGAACTGAAGCAACTTGCGGCACAGCTCGCAGAGAATGGCGGAACGGATCTCGCCGCTGCTGTACCCGAGGAAAATAATTATCGCGAGCAGTATGGCGTAATCGTCATCTGCGAGGACGAGCAGGAACAGTCGGCGGTCTATGCCAAGCTGACCAAGCAGGGTTACCAGTGCAAGGTGGTAACCACATGAAGATCGAGGTCCATAAATCTTGCGCCAATTACCGGAGCTATCGAGCGGCAAGAGTGAAGTCACTCTTCAACGCCGAGTCCGGTGCCAATTTTGATTTATCAGTTGAACTGCCAATTGACGATCCGGACTGGAAACTCGGCCTCATTGTCGGGCCAAGCGGCAGCGGTAAGAGCTCGCTCGGCGAGAAGATCCTCGGACAGAGAGCCTTCTATGAGCCGACGAACTGGCCGGACAACAAACCAATAATCGATGCCATTGCGCAGGCGGGAGACTTCAACGATGTGACCGCGGCGCTTGCGTCCGTCGGTCTCGGCTCGGTGCCGACCTGGCTGCGACCATACCGGGTGCTATCGAACGGCGAAAAGTTCCGCGCTGATCTCGCGCGTGTGATTGCCGAGCGTCCTGAAGTAGTGGTCATTGACGAGTTCACGTCGGTTGTGGATCGACAGATCGCACGATTCGGCGCGCTGGCATTCGCTAAGTCGTGGAAGCGCGGCAACGGTAAGTGCGTCTTACTGTCCTGCCACTACGACATCATCGAATGGCTCGAGCCCGACTGGGTATTTGACACGGGAACCGGAAAGTACTCCGGGAGGGGACTTTGGCGACGGCCAAGTTTCGAACTTGCAGTTTGGCAGACGGATTGGCGTTACTGGTCGCTGTTTGAGCCGCATCACTATCTGAAGATCCCGAAGATGATCGGGGCCAAGTGCTATGTCGGATCCGTTGATGATGAACCAGTAGTTCACCTCGCTGTTTCGACGCGCAATGTTGGGAGCGGCCTCGAGGCGCGAGCATGTCGTCTCGTCGTGATGCCCGAATGGCAAGGCGCCGGAGTCGGGATTCGGTTTCTCAATTACATCTGCCAACTTCAGCTTGACGGTAAGGGTCGGATGCCCGGCCGGAAACTGCGGACGCTCTTTCACACTTCACACCCCGGCCTATGTTCAGCACTCAGGCGCGACAAGCGCTGGCGACAGATCTCGGCTAATCTATTTGGCGGGAGCAAAGCAAAATCCATTCGGTCGATAAGGGCCTCCGCACAACGACGCGGAGATAAGAGACCTCCAGTCTCCGGATACGGTGGACACTTCCGCGCGGTGCAAGGCTTCCGGTATTACGGTGAGGCTGCACAATGAGCGCGCTCGCCGAAGTGGTTCACAAGAACGTGTTTATCTACGAGGGCGGCGAGGAATTCGGCCGCGGCTGTCAGGCAATTTGTTGCGAGTTTGGTTACGAGCCATGTGGAGACCCGCACTTCGCGCATTTTGCATTGGCACCACGGCTCACAAGAATTCTCAAGCGAAAAGACTGGTCCGCGCCGATGCTCGGGACACTAATTTTCCACCCTTCAATTCTCCCATATCGTCGCGGAGCCGATGCCATCAGGCACACGGTTGCGGCGGGAGAGCGGGTCAGCGGCGTGACATGGTTCTGGTGTGACGATGGTATCGACACCGGACCCATTTGCGAACAAGAACCAGTCTTGCTGAAGCCGGGCGAAAGCGCGGGCAGAGCTTATCATTCCCGCTATGTACCGGCAGGATTGCGATCATTGCGCAGAGCGATAAAGGCTATCCATCGGGACGAAGTGCAGAGGCGCGACCAGGACGAATCACTTGCGACTTACGATCCACTGATCAGCGGTGCCTGCAGCTAATTAGAATTTCCATTTACAGCCATAAACACGGAGCAACCATGAAGGTTCGCATAGCAATTACGAAGGACGCCGGCATCGCCGCGCCGGCGACAAAGGCGCAGCGCCTCTCGAAGATTGAAGTCTACGAGGTCTCGCTCGTGACGAGCCCGGCGGTGCCGGACGCGACCATCGCGATCATGAAGTCGGTGGACCCTGTGCCAGTCGAAAAGCAGTACCACCGCGAAGTCGGCATCATCAAGATCGACAAGGTCAAGAAGCAGGTCTACGCTTACGCCCTGGTCCCGGACAAGGAAGACCTTCAGGGCGATGTCTGCACCAAAGAAGACGTCGAGTTCGCCAAGAACAGCTTCTTCAAGAATCTCTCGACGCGGAATCAGAAAGGTTCCGGCATCGGCGGACAGCACCAGGTGTTCGAAGGAATCGGCTACCCGATCGGCGGCGACATCGACATCGATGGTTCATACGGCAAGATGATCGGCATTCCCGCAGACAAGTGCATTCCCGGCGGCTGGCTGCTCGGCATTCAGGTAACCGACGAGGAAGTCTGGAAGAAAGTAGAGAGCGGCGAAATCACGGGTGTTTCGATCGGCTGTATCGGCGAACGCACGGAACTGAAGTCGGCCACAAAACAGACAGCCGCAGATCCGCGCAGCGGCATTCAGAAGTTGGTTGATGGCCTACTCAAGGCGGGCGGCTACGTTCGCGTCAAGGCGATTGACTTCAACTCATCGTATGCGCTGAACCAGTTCTATGACGAATGTCCCTCAATGTGGGACTCGCTGCTATCGGCGTTCTGGAATATCATGTATGATGAAAACCTCACGCTCGATGAGAAGGCCAAGTCGATCCGCAATTCGCTCGATCAGTTCGGCGACAAGATCGAAACCCTCCTTGGCATCACCAAGAATTCAGACAATGTCATTGATATCATTTCACCCAATAAAGACGCCGCAGAAAGCGGTGCAGACGAAGGAGTGCTCGACATGCAGATTACGCAGGAGCAACTGGATAAGCTGATTGGCGAGTCAGTCACCAAAGCCCTCGCCCCGATCACCGAGAAACTCGGCACGATCGAAACCGAGGTCAAGAAGATCGCCGACATCGAAAAGTCCGCGGCCAAGATCGAAAAGCTGGAAGAGTCTGAATTTGCCAAAGCGATGACCGACTCAATGGAAAAACTCAGCGATGTCGTCGACAAACTGGCCACTCGAGTAACCGGCACCAACGTTCGCAAGGACGATAGTGCAGACGATCCGCCGAAGACCGAGAAGACGCTCGAGCAAAAGCAGAAGGAAGCGCCATCGGTGATGGCCTCGGCCAAGGTGACCGGCGGATAATTCCACTCCGCGAATATTCCCGGGGCGAGTGGTCTCGCCCTAACTCCCCCCAAATCATCTGAACACAAAATCTCTCATTCGGAGACTTTATCATGAAGCCAACTGAACTCTTTGAGAAATGGTGCACGAAGAACAACATCGTCAAGGCCGAGGGTGTCATTGACACCGGCAACGCGGACTTTGGCGGCCTTCTTCCGATCCACACCGTGCAGCGTTTGATTTCGCTGTCACGCAAGCAAAACGAGTGGATGAGCCGGATCACCACCATCCCGACCAAGAACGTTGCCGGCAACTATCCGATCGTCGACGGTTTCGACGTCGTGTCCGAAGCTGTCGGTTCAAACGACGGCACGCCGGTGTCCTCGGTTCTGCCGACTCGCGATGTCGAATATCGCTGCGGCAAGATCAAGTCGGGCTGGATCATCACCACCGAACAGATCGAGACCGCCGCGGCCTCCGGCATTGTCGATTTCGAGTCGCAGGTCGATGCCGAATTCGCTACGGCGATGGGCAATGACTGGGCGCGCCTGGCAATCAACGGCGATATCACCTTGCCGGCGACAACCCGCCTCAACAAGCTGCTGCGTCGCTGCGACGGATTCAAGAAGCAGATCGCGGCCGGTGCCAACATCTACAACGCCGGCGGCAAGGCGCTCGATAACGGCATTTGGTCGGCGATGCACGCCACCATGCCGGAATTGTTCCGCAACGACGAAGGCCTGCAGTGGTTCTACAACGACATGGTCAACATCGTCTTCCACAAGCTGCTGACCTATGTCAACACTCCGACCGTCACCCGCGACGATATCGCCGGAAACATCTTGGTCGGTGGCCAGCAGGTTCGCCCGCTCAACAAGCCGGTGAATATCATCAACCAGATTTCTGCCGGGCAAGGACCGACTCCGGTTTCGCCGACTTCGGCGGCTGCCAATGGCAACGGCATTCGTTTTGTGCTCACGGCACTTGTTGCTGATGCGACCGACTCAACCGGCCGCCTCGTCAAGGTGACCAACAAGGCTACCAGCTTCACGGAGACGATTGCGATCACCCGCGTCTCCAACCAGAACGTCATCGACACCACCGGTAAGCTCGGACAGACCACGGTCTCGACGACCAACACCGACTACGTCGTGACGTTCGCGGATGAGACCGACATCTGGCTGGGTAACCCGAAGGGCTTGCACCAGATCGTCTGGCTCAATATGCGCGCTTATCGCAAGTTCAATCAGGATCAGGACCGCTGGGAAATCGTCGTTTACAACTTCGTCGACTTCAAGGTTCCGACTCCGGAAATGTTCGTCGACTTCCAGCGCGTGCAGGTCATTCCTCCAACCAAGTGGGCAGCTTAAAGGAGTGAATGATGCAGGGATATAGAATCGTTTGCACCGCCAGTTCCTACAGCGATCGCGAGATCGCGGCTACCAAGGGCTGGTGGGTTGAGGTTGCGGCCTCCGATCCGCTGGTAGCAAAGCTGAAGAGCAATCCGGCGTTCAAGCTGACGCCGACGGAAGTGCCCGACTTGTTCGTGCCACCGCAGTCGACGGATCCTAAGAAGGAAACCGGCGGAAAGCCGCCGGAAAACAAATCGACCGGCAACCAGAAGCCGCTCGAGGGCGATCCAACAAAGGGTGATGATGGTAGCGCAAAGACCGGCACCAAGGGCGATGACATCGCTAAGGTCCCGGACATTGCTGCGCCATTGCTCGAGGGCATGAAGGCGGCCGGTTATGACACGGTCGAAAAGGTCTGTGCGGCCGGCATCGATGGCTTGACGAAAGTCAAGGGCATCGGTGTTCCGACGGCGACGCAGATTCTGCTCGCTTGCTCGGAGTACTTAGGCGACGCATAATCGGCATCGCCGCACGCACGTTTTCCCCACTTGTAGTTAATTCCAATTTTTGAGGAGATAGAGATGAAACCGAACCACCTGCATCAATCGCTGGCGTTTGATCATTTCTTCAAGACTCGCATTGTCTACGGGATGATCCCGGCAACGCCGACGAATGCGAGCACCCAGGCCACCGGTACCGGTGCGTCTGATTTCAATGTTGATTTCAAGGCTGTGGCCACCGGTTCACCGGCCGGACTGATTCTGGTCGACGGCAAGGCGCTTCAGGTTGCGGCCCAGGCCGACTTCGATGTGGCAGCCAGCGCGGCGCAACAGATGGCGTCGGGTCAGTCCCGTGTTTACACCATCATTGCGTTCCTCAACAAGTATGACCAGACGGTCACATTGAAGTCGTGCGCAGGCGCAGCTGCAACAACCGGTGCGCAGGTCGCTTTGACCGACGCGGAAATCGACGCGCTGTTGGCTCCGGAGACTGTGTGGATGCGAATCTGCAACGTCCTGGTCAACCGTACCGCCGACACCACCGTGACCCAGTCGTACGACACCACGGTTCGGGAACTCCAGCGCGAAGTGACGTTCAACACTCCGTCCTAATCAATGGGCAGAATTGTTACGTTTGAGGAGATGGCCTGCGAGGATATCAAGGAGCCAACTCACAAGGCAGCGCGCATTGAGGCGTTGATCAAACTCGCGGAACAGGCGGTCGAGTCTTCGACCGGCCGTCTGTTCTACAAACGCGACGCGATGACCCTTTATGCCGACGGCAACGGCAAGGAATTGCTGAAGCTGGAGCATCCGCCGATCACGATCACTTCGATCGAGGTCGACGGTGTTGCGCTCCTTTCGGGCGACTTCGAAATGGAATCTAATTCCGTTTTCGAAGAACCGCAGTTTAACCCGATGCTGCGGCGCCTGAATGACTACACCTGGCCGAAGGGCACGCGCAACATCAAGATCGTTGGATCTTTCGGGCATGTGCTGCCGCGCGGGACCGATCCGGAGACTTACGAGGCGCCGGCTTTGGTCAAGCGCGCGATCATGCGGATGGTCGTGCACAATCTCACTTCGCTGTCGACGCAAGTGGCGTCGTCCGGGCGCGGCGAGATAATCAGAGAACGTTTGAACGGAGCGGAATTTCAGTATGCCGAGGGCACGTCGTCAGGTGGCGGCTGGTCAGGGGATGCAGAAATCACGCAGATGTTTGCTCGTTATCGGAGATTGAAACTCGCTTCAGTGTAAGGGAGCTATGGATTTAGTCAATGTTCTATTTACGGTGATCGGGTTCCTGCTCGGCTTGGGCGGAATGTCTATCTGGGTGATGAAGAGGGTCGATTCCCTCGCAGTCAAAATGGCCACAGTAGACGCAAATATCGAAACGCTTAAAGAGCACGAGGACGAAACAAAAGAACAGGTCAACATGGCAATCAAACTGCATACCGAAACGACGAAGATGCTCACCCAGTTGATCAACCAAAACAACCTGCTCATCCAGAAGATTATTGTCCACAGCGGTTCGTAGTATGGTAACCGATTCCTTTGCAGGTAATCTGCAGTCAATGGTCGACCGCTGCGGGTCAGACATCACCTATCAGCCGTTTGTCGCCACCGGTGTCGATCCGCTGACGAATCAACCGGACGACGAAGACAACTGCTATCCGGTCAACCAGCGCAAGACGTTCAAGGCGCAGATTGAACTTGCGCCGTCGCAGTCGCTGCGCATCAAGCTGGGGCTGTCTGAAAATATCGCCGCGGTCATAACCGTCACGAAGTTAGATCTCGATAGGTTGGCGATTACGCTGACGACGAAGGACCGCTTCACACTACCCGGTTATACGGATCCGTTCTATGTCGACAAAATCATGCCAACGATGCAAAGCCGTAACATGTTTCACGCCTATAACGTCTCACTGACGCGCACGGCGGGAGGAAATCGCAATCGCTAAGGCATTCATGACCGGTGATTGGGATGCGGCCGATCGGCTGTTCAAAAATCTCGCCGGTGAACTGCGCAAGGCTGGGGAGAATGCGACAAAGAAGGGCGCTACTCTGGCCCGCAACCAGGTCAAGCGAAATATCACCGACCAGGTGTTCCCATGGGAACCGCTTCAGCCGGCGACAATCAAGCGCAAAGGATCCTCGAAGATTCTGATCGATAAGGGTGATTATCGCAATTCGATCACTTTCAAAATCATCACACCGTATTCCGCTTTCATTGGTGTGCTCCGGACCGCTACCCGCAAAGACACTAATGCACCGCTGGTCAACATCGCGCGCATCCACGAGTTTGGATTTATGGGCTATGTCACGAACGGTCGGACCGGGACGACTTACTTCCTGCGGATCCCGCAGAGAGCGGCTATCGGCCCGACGATTGAACAGATCAAGGAAAAGCTTTACAAGGACTGGCAAACTGAGGTGGCCGCGGCCATCAAGAGAAGTGTTAGCTAATGGCGAATGATCGATACCTGATTGCCGAACGGCTTGCTGTCGGCTCCAATATCAAACGCGTCTATCCGAACGCGCCCTACATCGTGTACGCCGTCGGAACGACGACACCGATCGTGCGCTCCGGCGCTGCCGATGAATTCGGAGTGATCAAGCTCACAGGTCTGGCTGTCGGCGAATACGATATCTGGGTCGACGGCGCACTGCGCGAAAGCTTCATACACATTCCGGCTGACTACGCGGTGAAGCATCCAGAGACCTGGGTCTGCCGCGTCGGTGGGACAATCAGCGCCGATGCCAATGAGACAGAAAACACGGCTGTGTTCTACACCGTCAATGCCGGCAAACTGCTGCGAATTGTCGCCAACGTCCAATATGCCGATGCGACAGCCAACGCCACCATCCACATCCTCAAAGGAACCGCCAACGCCGCAGCCGCCCTCACCTTCGCATCGGATTCTATTTGGTCAGTGCAGTGCAATCCGCAGCAGGAGCGTTACCGCTGGAGCCATGTGGACTCGGTGGCGCAACCGGTGATCGAGGCGCAGAGATGCGTAACGATCGGCGTTGACTACGTCGCTGGATCGGTCAAGGGCGTAACTGTCCTGATGATCTTCAAGGCTGACTAATGAGTCGCGTCTATCAGATTCTCACGGGGTTGAAAACCCACCTGGTCGCCAATGCGGCCGGACTCACGAATGACACCGTGCGCGTCGCCTGGGGCGATGATCGAATCGTCTACTCCGACGACGTCGCCACCGATCCACCGAAGCTGACGATATCTCTGTACAATCCCGGCCTAAGCTATGCGCCGGATTTGCGCTTTTCGGGGTACTCGCGCGAGGCGACGATCGATGTTCCTAACGAAATCGCCGAGCTGAAGCGCATCAAGATTCCGTTCTGGCTGCATGTGCAGCTCGACACCTTCTGCCGGACACTCAAAGACGATTGGGATCTCCAGGAAGCTCTTCAGGTTCTGCTCGCAGCGAGGATCCCAGTCTCCGTCAATCACGGAACGCCACTGGCTCCGGAATTGGTCAACTACAGCGTGCATCCGCAACTCGGTGACAATCAGGACGACCTGACCGAGATCGGCTTCCATAAGGTGCATCGTTTCCGCACGGAAGTGTGGCTCGACGATCCGCGCGACATCGAAGAGGTTGCGCTGGTGCTTTCGGTCGAGGTCAAGTACGAAGATGAGACCATCACGATAGAGGAAACGCCATGAGTTTCAAGATCACTAATAGGGCCACAACCTTCCTGACCGTTTGCGGCCAGTGCCTTAGTGTCGGCGAAAGCATCGTCATCGATGCCGTCACCTACGCGGAATGGCAGGAAACGATCCAGCATCTGGAGTTCCGCGAAGTCATTTCCGTCGAGGAGGTAATAGCCGATGCGGAGGGAAAGCTTTACGGAAGAACATTGTCGTACGAAATTGTCGACGAACCCACCGACTCTTAATCTCTAATCCATACAGGAGAATTAGCCATGACACTAAACAAAGGTGTCAATGTGCGCGAAGGTGAAGGCGTTGCAGCAATCACCGGACGCGGAGCGCGCATCACCGGATTAATGGGCACTTTTCAAAAAGGCCCGTTGAATAAAGTCGTTTATGTCGGCAACCGCGCCGAGTTTGAAACCATGTTCGGCACGGAAGCCGTTGCCGGCACGACGTCGTATTACGACGCCATCGATATGTTCAATAACGGCGGCAACATGCAGGCCGCGATCGTGAACATCAAGGGATCGTCAGCAGCTAAGGCCGAACTGACGGTGGTGGATATCGATGCCTCACCGCAGAGCACGCTGAAGATCAAAGCCAAATCGTATGGCGCTTACGGGAACTATCTCTCCGTCGTCGTCGCCAACGACAGTCGGCTGACGACCAAACTGGTGGCGCAGGTCAACGCAGCGGCCGTGACCGCGACATTGCAGTCGGTGGCACTGCTGGAGATCGGCTCGATTGTGCAGTTCTATAACGGCACGAACACCGAGAAGGTCATCGTGACGAATATCGCGCCGAATACCGACGGCACCGGCGTGATCACCTGGGTCGGCGGTTTGACAAATATCTACACGGCGGAACTGACGACCGTGACTTCGCTCGAGTTCATGATCATTGTCTACTACAGGGGATCCGAGATTGGCCGCTTCCGCGGTCTGTCGAAGAACCCGGTGGTGAGTTTCTTTCACACAAAGGTCATCAACATCGACGCGAACAATTACCCGATCGAGACCGAAGACATCGTGAGCGTCTCGACACCACTGTATGACCAGTGGCCGGCGCAGGTATTGACCGCAACGGTGCTCACCGGCGGATCGGACAACGTGGCGGGTCTGGGTGCAGCGAACTGGATCGGTTCGTCGGCCAACGGCACCGGCATCTATGCGTTTGAATCGGTCGAAGGACTGTTCCGCATCGCCTGCCCGAATCCGTCGATTGCCACTTCAGCGGAAGAAGGCTACAAGCAGATTCTGCGCTCGCTCCTCGCCTTTGCCAAGACTAAGGGCAAGGCGGCGGCGCCATTCCAGATTCATGCCGAGGTGCCTTTCAACAAGTCGGTTGCCGACGCGATCACCTTTGCGAAGGAATTCGAAGGTCGCGAGTTGGCGCTGTGGTACGACTGGCAGACGGCCAAGGTCGACGGTGTCGACGTAGTGACCTCTGTCGTTGGCGCGGCGCTCGGTGCGGCAGCCAGCAAGGACGCGGCGCTGGGAATCTATCACAGCATCGGCATGTATCCGATCGTGCTGCGCGGTGTGCCTTACTACAAGTACTCCGAGGCCAATGACAATCTGATGTCGAGCAGCGGCATCAACACGATCACTCCGAACGGCGCGCGCATCTTCGGCAGCTACACCTTGGCGGCCAACCCGATCTGGCGCTTTGTCAACCATAGCGAGCAGTTCAACGACATCTCGCAGACGCTGAAGGTGGAAACCCGCGACGTGACGTTCAAACCAATGAACGATACCACGATCACGACCCTGCAGCGACGCTTGGATAATTTCTTCCGCGGCAAGCAGGCCGACGGCGAGATCCTCTCGTACACGATTGCGATTACACCGGCGGCGGCCAACGTGCTGCGGGTGAATCTGGGCATCGGACTGGTCGGCGTCGCGGAGAAGATCGATTACGTTCTGAAATTTGATAACACCGGCAGTGTCGAGGCTAACCTCGGCGCGGCGGCGTAAGGAGATAGGCCCATGAGCGACGTAATCAAAAATCCGAATATCACGACCGACTTCGACGTCGAGATCGACGGCATTACGGTGACCTCGTTTGAACGCATCCGACCGGCCGTGCGGCAGAAGTCGACCATCCAGAATCGCACCGGCACCGACCGCGATCACTTCACGGTCACGACCGGAATGCGGCAGCCGGAGGAATTCGAGCTGGGCAAGATTGCCCGCACCGAAGACTTCCGCGCGATCGCGCTGTTCAACGACTGGCACGACAAAGGCGGCCAGGAGAAGAAGTCGGGAACGATCACCTATCGCCACCATGAAACCGGCGAGGTCTACTACAAGTTCTCATTCGACAACGCGATCTGCACCAAGGTCCAAGCTCCCGAGGGCGATGCCAACGCGGAGAACAAGGCCGAGTTCATTGTCACCATTGTCACGCCGAGGACTTACCCGGTAGCGCTCTAATGCCCGACTCTCTACGCCAGTCCATAACTAATGCTCTCACGATTGCGCTGCCTGAACTTCAGGTGGCGCATTTCGCTGTATTGATTGACGGTGAGGCCGGTCCGCTGCGCGCGGGTTTTCGCGAGTGCCGCGGCCTGGGCGGATCACTGCAGCCGTTCACGATCAATGAGCCGGGTGACGACAAGCAACGCAATTTCCCGCAGCGGGCCATCTACAAGCCGGTCACGCTGGTGCGCGGTCTTGACGTTGACGGATTTCTGTATGCCTGGTGGAAGGAAGCCAAGCAGTGGCGGCCGGGATTGGCAGACTATCACAAGACCGTGACAATCTACCAGCTGCAGCCGGTGACGGAAGCGGTGGCGGTCGCTCGGCGCGGTTGGGATTTGTTCGGCGCCTATCCGAGTGAGTGGGACGGTCCCGAGGCCAATGCCATGGCATCGGAGATGGCGTTCGAGCGGATCACGATCAACTATGAGGAAATGGAAGAAGCCCCGATCGGGGCATTTATCAATCTACTGTGAGGAGTAAGAAGCCATGTCAGAAAATTTCACATTCGAATTGATCGACGGGATCAGAGACGAAAAGGGCGAGCTGCAAACGCGCGTCGTCATGCGACAAATGACGATGGAAGACCAGATTCTCATCAAGGAAAACGACACGGCCGCGGCCAAGCTGTTAACCTCGAAGTATGATCTGGAATCGAAAAATCAGGTCGAGCGAATGTTCGCCCTGACCGAGTTCAATCAATACTACTGCATTCTGTTTAAGCAGACGGTGTTGTCGATCGGCACGATGGACCAAAAGTATCTGCGCGAGAACAACGTTTTTGCAAAGCTGAGTTCGCGCGACATCGGTACGATGATTCAATGGCAGAATGGTTCCGGCGGCCGGATGATCCGGATCGACCGCGTGCTCGAGATCATCGATTCAGTCAAGTTGGCCGACGGGCTGCGCACGCAAATCCGCGCTAAGATCAAAGATGAATTGGGGGAAACCGAGCCGGCGGCTGCAAACTAAGCGAGCTTGTCGCCGGGCTGTTCGTATCGCAAGAGGCTTACGAACAGCAGGAAGCGTACCTTCTCACCAACTCATCATTAACCAGAAATGAAATCCGCAATCTGTCGCACAGCTACCGGCTTGCTTTGTGCAAGCGGATCAGCGCCATAAAGAAATCCGAACGCGAAAATAAGTATCTGCTATGGACCTGATTAAACAACTCGGTCTGGGATTCATTCTCGAATTCACGGACAAAACTTCCAAGGAAGCCAAAGCCGCCGGTAAAGAGATCAAGGGTCTCTCCGACCAGGTGAAGACGCTCGGCCCTGAGTTTATTAAGCAGGTAGACATGATCGAAAAGCAGATGGAGCGTAACAGTAAGCTGGTTCGCACTGGCTTCAAGATGATGGCCGGCGGTGCGGCAATCCTCGCGCCCATGGTACTGGCTGGTCGCGCAGCGATGCAAGATCAACACACCTGGACCGGCCGGGTGACGCAGGCGATTGCGCAGCAGAATATTACGCGCAGGGAAGCCGCGGATCTGATGCGCCGCGAACAGTCTGTCGTTGACTCCCTGGGGAATTCGATTCTCGGCATGCCGATGGACGAACTCGATCAAGCATTTATCCGGCTCACCGCGCTGCTGCAGAATTCCGATTTGGCGCTGCAGTCGTTTGACCAGATCATGAAGATGGCCGCGGTGACGAATACAAACGCCACGGGAGCGGTGGAGTCTTTTAACTCCGCCTACCAGGTGTTCAAAGGCAACATGGGCGACATCAGCGAGCAAGAGAAGGTGCTGCGGATCACCAATGCGCTGGCGTTTGCTTCGCAAAAGTACGGTGCGGAAGTCACCGGCATCGCAGAGGGATTGAAGTTCCTCACCGAGGAAGCCGGACTGATGAATCCGGATCTCGAAACGATGCTGGCGATGATGACGCCGCTGCTTGCCATGGGCAAGCCGGGCCGCATGGCGAGCTCGGCCGTCGGCGGCGTAATGACAAATATGCTCGCCTTCGAGAAGAAAGTCTTGGAGACGCGCAAAGCGCTGGGCAAGCCGGTGTTATTGCTCTCAGATTTCCAGCAGCGCAAGGATCTGCGTGAGAGCATCACTCCGGAATTGTCCAAGCTGATGAAGGTGCAGATCAGTGACCAGTTGGGGAATCTGCGCGATTTTCCGAGTATCCTTGCGGATATCGACATGGCGCTGGGTGTTTCGAAAGAGCAGATTGCCAAGGTTGATGAGCTGGTGGCGGCAGGAAAGATCAGTGAAGAACAGCGGATGAGCCAGCTGGGTTTCTCGGCAAACACACAGCGGGCGTTGATCGAATCATTCGGCGTACAGATTGGTAACTTCATCGGCAAGTCGGACGCCATCCGGCGAATGGAATCGGAGTTTTCGAACACCGGATATATCACCGAAGCATTCGGCGCGGTCACCGACGACGCAACGTTCCAGGTGCAGATCCTCAAGAACCAGTTTATGAACCTCGCCGAGGACATCGGCTACAATCTGCTGCCGACGATCAAGGAATTCTCAAAAGAGGTCCGCCCATGGCTTCAGGACCTCACGGAATTCGCGAAGAACAATCCCAACTTTGTCAAGAACGCTCTACTCGGCGCAGGAGCAACCGGCCTGACTCTGGAGGGCGGGGGCATGGCCGCGACAGCTGTTGGGAGTGGCCTAACCATATACAATTCACTCTTATTAAGGAAGATGCTGCGAAAAAGCGCTGCAGATGCGGCCAAGGCGGCAACTGAGGCAGTCGACGGTACAGCAACGGCCGCGGCCAAGCAAGCGGTCACGCAAATCGACGATGCAGCCAAGCAGGTCACCAAGACCGTTGCCTCGAGTGTGGACGACGCTTTCTTTAGCGAGTTTGCCACAGCGAAAGATGTATCCCGCAATATCCTTGGTGAAGCCGTGCCGCTTGTTGATGATGCCGCAGTCGCGGCGGTCCGCGAGGTCGAAAAGGGCGCGGCACGAACGATTGCATCGATGCTGGTCAAAGGTGGAGCCGGAACTCTCAAAGGATTTCTCGGACTCGGCTTAGGTACTTTAATCCCGACCGGGTTCGAATCTAAGACCTACGCTCCGACGTTGTCCGACATCGGCGGCCGTTCGCAGAACAACATTGCCTGGAATCGTTTGGCGACCGGCATGTTCGATCCGATGCAAGACCACAGGATTGCGACGATGATGGATCCGTCGGCGCGGATGGCCGAGAGCATGAAAGCGCTCGTGCAAGTGATGTTCGGCGAAGACTCGCCAATGCGGGCCGCCGCAACAGCGCAAGGCGCACCGGTCCAGCAGTCATTCGGAAATATCTACATCGTGACGCCTCAGGGATCGAATCCGGTAGACTACGTCAAGGCGTTCGATGAATACATCGCCGACAAGGCCGACCGTGCGGCAGGAGCAAAGCACTAATGCAAATCGTGGTTCCGGTCAGATTTTTGCGCGCCCAGAGACGAGAGCCGATCGCGCGCGCGCAACTCTACAACCTCGACGAAAACACTTACTTCAATCTGCAGTTCAACCCGCAAACTCTGGAACCCGGCCGCGATTACGGCTGGTCGGAAGAAGGCTGGACCGGATCGGACAAGATCGATCTGCAGTTTCTTGGCGTCGGTCAAACCGAGCTGGAGGTCGTGTCCGACTGGCTGGTTGACCCGGCGGCGCCTTTGGTGCGCCATAATCTGGATCGGGCTTTGACCTACGACGACGGCGCGGGCAACAAACTGATCAAGATTGAGGAAGTCATTGCCGCGATTGAACGCTGGGGTGCAATCAGAGACGACAAGAGACGGTCGTCACTGATCAGGGTGATCATTGGCGACAACTGGTATTACAACGGCCGCATGACGCGCTTCACCGCGCGCATCGACGAACGCTTTGCCAGCGGAACAATCCGCCGGGCGGGAATTAGTATCGGCTTCAAGGAATGGAAGACGCCGCAAGGATTTCCAATTGGTGGGGCGAGTGGATTGGCGAGGATCAGATAATGGCGGACAAATTTATCACAGTGCGCTTTCGTGAGCGAATCGACCAGGTGGCTGAGCGGTCTTTCCTCGGGGATCCGCTGCAGTATACCACACTTGCCATGCTCAATGCCGATGTCGATCTGTTCTATCCGCACCCACAACTTCAGTTGCAGACCAGCGGCGAGAACCCAGCTGCCCTATGATCAATAGCCGTCTTCTGACACCGGAATGGACGGTGAGAATAAACGGCCGCGAATTCACCGAGATGCAGCGGCTGGCCGTGAGTGAAATCAGTTTCGAAGAGAAGCTGAATTACACGAGCAAGCTCGAAGTGGTCATGGAAGACCATGAGGGCTTCAGTTTGACGATGAACGACCTGCCGCAAGAAGGCGAAATGTCCTTGTCGCTGGGCTGGGATGGTCAGAGCGAAGAGATATTCAACGGCGAGTTCACGGAGATTACTCCGAGTTTCGAGCAGGGGCGGACCTCGACGCTGGCCATCATCGGTTACGATCGCAGCTATCAGCTTAAGAAGAAACGGTGGCCACCGGAAGCTTATGACAAACGCAAGCTGACCGATGTCGTCAAAGCGGTCTTGGAAAAATACCGCGGCGGCGACTTCAACCTCGAGTACGTGCTTGACCCTGATGCCAGAATCAAAGATTACGCGTTAACCGATGCCGAGACGGGTTTCCGGCCGGATGATCAGACCGATTGGGAATTTCTCGACGAGAAGTCAGAGGACAACGGCATGATGCTGCTGGTTCGCGGCCGGACTATTTATTTTGTCGGTCGCAGGTATTTTCAGCGGCCGCAATTCACGGCGCGCACGATGATCGTAAGCCCACAGTTGAACTTCAACTATGGGGCGCTCTCTGATGAAGAGAATGATCCGCGCGGTGTCCTGCTTTATCACTTCCGGCCTCGGAATCGATCACTGCAGCAACGCGGCAAGGTCGAAGTGGTGTCGTGGAATTCAGTCGACGCTAACGGCAAGAAGCGTGGCTATGATGTCCTGCCGCTGCTCCGCGGAGAGAAGAACTATACCCAGCTGTTAGTTAAGACCAAGAATGTTGAGGAGATCGTGGTCACCGGAGCGGCGCAGAGCGACTCGGCGGCGAGGACCATGGCGCAGGCCGAAATGGAAAAGCGCGCGCGAAAGTTTGTCGAAGGAAATGGTTCACTCAAGGGTTGGCCGTATGTTCGACTTGGGCAAGAACATAACTTTGTACTGAATGCACTCGGCGATATCGGACGCTCGTTTTCCGGGATGTATTTCATCACCGGCACGGAACATCGCTGGACGCGCGCCGAAGGGTATCGCACCAGCATCGATGTGGAGAGAAGAGCGTTGACCGAATGATGAAACTATACCGCGGCAATGTCGTGAGCGTCAGCGATCCCCAAAATCAAGGGCGCATCAAAATCAAACTATCGGGATTCTGCAGTCCGGAAGTCGGCGGGCAGAAGTTTCCGCGCGCGAACATCTCGGCCTGGTGCCACATCGTGACGCCGTTTGCCGGCAACGGCTTTGGCTTCTTCTTTCTGCCGCAAGTCGGCGACACTGTTGTCGCAGCTCCGATCGGTGACGGCGAATTTGTCATTTTAGGATTCCACTGGACGGGCGTTCAGGCCAAGCCGAGCGAGGGAAGCGCGACTGCGCGCGTGATCAAAGCACCGTCCGGCGCATCGATCATCATCAAGACGGAAGGCGGGGGAGAGGTGAAAGTGCTGGCCAACGGCAACGTGGAAGTCAATGGCAACGCGGGCAAAGTAGTGACAACGAAGATGATCTGTTCCTATACCGGCAAAGAACATCCGCAAGGACTCGGGAGTTTCAAGGCAGGGTAATATGGCGATGAATGCGAATGTCCTCGGCGACGCCATGATGGCGGCGGAGGATGCTGTTTACAACACGTACATCGGAGAGAATTCCAATCCAGCTAACCATGCGGCCTATCGGCAGGCGCGCTATCGTGCCATGGCCGCGGTGATCATCGCCCACATCAACCAGTACGCGGAGATCTCCTCTCTCACGGTAAACAACACAGCGATGGATGGCGCAGCTCATACTCACGCGCCGGCTTCAACCTCGGCAGCCACCGGAAAGATCTCATGAAGCTGGACGAAATCAAGGGTGTCAAGTTCCCGCTGCAATTCGGTGCGGACGGCCGTGTGGCGATGTCCTACGGTGAGCAGCATCTAAAGGAAGCGATCGCGCAAGTGCTGATGTCGGCAACCGGCGAGCTGGTCTTTTGGCCGGGCTACGGTTCGGCGATTCCCAAGCGGGTGTTTTCTCCGGTGAGTCGTTCAGCGATGCTTCAGGCAGACGCGATAGAAGCGATCCACACCTGGGTGCCGCGCGTCGAGATCCTCGAGATCAAACCTTTCAACACAGAGAAGATCGCCGCCGGAGTCATGGGCTATGCGGTAACATTCCGCTATAAGGGCGAATCACAAGCACAGACAATTACCATCGGTCAGCGAGTTTAACAATATGGTTCTGATACCGGACAAGACCCGCAAGGTGCCTCTTGCGGAAATCGATTTCAGCGAATACTCCGTCGGCGACTTGTTTGAGAATGCGCTCGCCGCTAAGCGGGAAGTCTCGCCCAACTGGACGGATGAGGCAATCACCGACCCCGGCATCCAGCTGCTATCGGCGTGTTCGTCGTTGACGCACATCATGCAGCAGTCGATTAATCAGGCGGCGCGCAATTGTTCGCTGGTCACAGCGGACCGGCGCGAAGCCGTGCGCGTGCTCGCCCGCCAAGTCGGGCACATTGTCAAAGAGATTGAAGCGGCCGTTGCGACCGTGCAGTTTACCTTCGAAGTTCCCCATCCCGAGCTAACCATTCCCGCCAGCTCAAAAATAACCACCGACACACAATTAACGACGGATGCGATTGCCTTCGAGACAATCAGCGACCAGGTCGTGCTCGCAGATGTTGCCACGGCGCTCGTGCCAGTTCGGCAGGGTGAGACGATTCTCAATGAGACAATCGGATCATCGGACGGATCCGCGCGGCAGAAGTTCTATCTGCAGCGGCGGCCGGTCATCTGGGGCAGCGAATCAGTGCAGGTGTTCGACGGCGCGGCATGGGTTGATTTCACGCGGGTAGACGACTTTGTGGAAAGCGAATCGAGCGACAAAGATTACACGGTCACGATCGACAATCAGGGCTGGGTCTATCTGCAGTTTGGGGATGGCGTAGCCGGTTCAATACCCACTATCGGTACCAATAATGTACGCAGTACGTACCGGATTGGTGGCGGATTATCGGGAAACGTTGCAGCCAACACGATCACCGATCTATTGACTGTCATTGAGCACGTGCAGTCGGTGACGAATCTTGCCGCGGCCTCCGGAGGCTCCGATGCGGAATCCGTGCGCCATGCCAAGACGGTAGCGCTGGCCAAGTGGAAGGCCCAGAAGACCGGAATCCGCAGCGATGCCATTCAGGCCTTGCTCATGGATTACGTTTCAGTCGATCACGGAGCGATCGCGCAATCAGTGGCGGTCGGGATTGACAACCTCACCATTGACGTGCGCTTTGTGCCGGCGGTCGGCGGTGTGCCGTCGACGGCGTTCAAAGACGAAGTGCAGGCTTACCTTTCGACAACGAAAGCCGTCTTGACAGAGATTAGCGTCAGCGATCCGACATTCCTGGCCGTCGACTACGATGTTGATATCTGGATTGCCGACGGCTACCTGCGCGATCAGGTGATCGAACAGGTCCGGCAGGCAATTGTGCGGTTCGGCTCGGCCACATATCGCGACGCCGACGGTCTTTTCCCGAATGGATTCGGCGCGGTGGTGGCGTTGTCGAAGCTTTCGCGCGAGATCCAGAACATTAAGGGCATCGATCGGCTGGTGATTAACACACCGGCAACGGATTTGACGATGCCGCTTTATCAGATCAGAACGATCAACTCAATTGAGATAACTGCCAACCAGGGCAATGTGTCCGTCTCGCGGACGATCCTCAATTTCGAACTCTAAAAATCTCAAGGACATCATGAAGAGAATCATTGGGCTTCTGGCTCTGTTGCTGCTGCTATGCCCGCCGACAATGGCGCGGAAGTTCTACGCGGGACCGGGTGGCAGTTGGAGCAACGACGGATTGACGCACGAGACAAGGTGGCCGCATCCGAATAGATTCAACTATTCACCGGCGGTGCCGGGCGATACGCTGGTCTTGGACGCGGCAGAATATGACACCTGTGACATTCCGTTGAAGCAAGGTGATATCACTCACAAGACGGCCTGGATCCCGTCGAACGGCATAGCCGGTCGCGGAACTGTCATTCTCCATAGCGGTCCACCGGTTGCCAACAACTGGACGAACTCTTCCGGGCAGATTTATTACACGCCGTTGACCTCTTCGGTGGCGGAATGGACGGCTTCCAATGCTGCCAGATTCTGCACCTATGAACGCATCACCGGAACCGTCGACAGTCTGCTCTTGCCGATGAGTACACTCGGGAATCTAACTGCAGCGGGACAATGTTTCTACGACGACTCTGCCAATCGACTCTACGTCTGGTGTCGTGGCGGAGGCAACCCGGGGACGAAGATCAGATATACCACGAAGCCGCTGATCACCTCGAACAATGAGGCCGACGACTACAACTACTTCATTGGGCTTGACCTACGCGGCGGCTATCAGGCGGTGGCTGTCCTGGGGCATGGCGGAAGCGATTACCAGAACTCAGGTGGCGGTGGTGACTTTAATTGTTTCCTACACTGCAATATCGGTTTGGCGATCGAGACGCAGAGCAATAACCCGGCTGTGATTTACCACGGCAACACCTACGGTTCAACGAAATCGACCTGGTCGCAATTCAACAACGTGATTGCCTGTTCCCTAACGCAGTGCCGGTCACTCAATGGCGGCACTGGTTTGCACGGCGGCTTTGGGCTTGAGCTGTACGCCTGTGATCGCTGGGTCATCGACTCTTGTGAAATTCTCCGCAATGGTGGCGGTGGCATCGCGCTTAAGATGGGTAACTATCCCGACTACGGATTATCCGCGGACTCCATCAAGATTCGCTTCAATCGCCTTGACGGAAAAAATCTCGAATCGACAACCGGCATCTGGGTCGGGAATAAGGTCAAGGCGCTGGACATCATCGGCAACTACATCCTCAACATGAATAACAGCATCAGCTTCCTCACGTCGGCGAGTGGCGATCCTATGGAAGGCGGCTTCCGTGTTTGGAACAACACGATTGTCAATGCTGACGAATCGCTGGTGCAGTTTGCTCCTCATAATATCAACGGCGCCAACTCATTTCAATACAATTACCTGTTCGACTCAACCGGTGCGCCTGCCAATGGGCACATGGTTTTTCGCCCCAGCGGTGACGGAACCGGCTTGACGGAAACACCGTCGAGCGAGCAGTACTGGAACTCTACCACCGGCGGCGTCATCAATAACAATCGCTATTGGACCGGGGGCGCCTCGTTTTCGTGCCTCTTCATGAGCACATCCGGATACACCGGTACCAATTGGACAAGCTGGACGGCACACTTCGACGCCAATTCATCGAACACGATCAACCCGGTGTTCGACGCCTCACATCTCGGTAACTATGCGAGGAGTTCGTCATCGGCAGAGATCGACGTAACGCACTCCGGCCGGACTTGGACTCGTTACGGCGCCTGGCAGCCAGGTGGGGCAATTACCGACAGCTGTATCGAAATCACGGGCAAGATTGCATTGCCACTACCTGACACCTGCTATTGCGTTGTCGACTCGTTACTGGCTACGTTTGCAAATCGAGACACACTCATCCATACCAACGGCATGGACAATATCCGCATTTGGGGATATCATAGCGGCGGCGGACGCGGGATCATCGCCTATTCGGCGTCCGATGCCGGCAGTAACGCCTGGGTTACCGATTCGGCTAAGGGTTCTGTTGTTCTACATATTTCCGGCAGCGAAAATGTCTTGGTTAAGAATCTGGCCATCGTGCCGCGAGTAGTAGGAGATTCTGTGAGAGGTTTGGTTGTCGTCAATGCACTGACGACCGTCACTCCGATTATTGACAATGACTCTCTCATCGCTGCCGGCTTCTCGTCTCGCGCCTACCAGCAATCGAATTATGGCGGTGGCGAGACGATTAATCAACTCCTGCAGAATTCCTATTTCGGTACGATCAGCAAAGGTTACCACCGGCGCGATCAGCTCTATGGGGCGACAATCAGACTTGAGTCGGGCACTAAGAGCAATCCCGCCTATCAGTACGCCTTTAAGATTCGCAACTGCCGGATTCAGACAATCCATACGGGTATCGGAACGGCTGGGATTCCAGGCGGAACGATCTACCCGACATTCTTTATCGACTCAAACACGATCGTTGTTGACGCTCGCAATGATCTGTTCATGACCTACGACGACAACGATGTGAACAACTCGGCGGGCGACCCTTACTGCATCAATGTTGACGGGGCAGATGGCAATAGCCGCATCATTGGCAACGTGATGACTGCCGGCACGGCTTACTACGGCGGCGACGGCATGCTTCTGCAGCACATCAATGCCACGATCTCCGATCCGTTTGAAGTTGCTTACAACACGATGCCGTCAATGAATCATGGTGACCATCCACGAATCGCTCCAGGGCGGCAGGCCCTCGTGTTCACCTACGGACGCAATTACGACGCAAATCTCTCGATCAAGGGCTTGTGGTATCACCACAATTCTGGCTATGGCGTTGTCGACGAGGACGGCGGCACAAATTTCGCAGGGTCTTACGGCGAGTGCGTCCGCATCGGATTCGAGAACGGCGCGAACGGCAATCGAGTAGAGAATAATCACTTCGAAATTGTTCCGCGTGACTCGGTAACAAGAACTGGCGCGGGCAGCCTCGAGGTGTCAGGCCTGACCTTCGAGCAGCACGACTCGACCAACTCGGCAGGGGATGCAGGAACCGGTAACAACATTGCTCGATACAACTATTGGCGCGTTCCCCGCAATCCGATATGGCTCGGCGGTACCAGAATCGGAATCGGCGCAGACAACGTGCAGATTATTGGCGATACCTGTAATACGATCTACGATGGCGACAGTACGTTCGCGCGCTTTCACCAGAGCGGTACCTACTACAGCCACTCAATCAACAATACTCTGCAGGATATGGTGTTGCAGGGTTATGCTAATGCGTCGGATGTCATCAAGGGTACGATATCAGAATTGCCCGACTCACTTGGCAAGCAGCTTTCCTATTTGCGCTCCTTGACCGTCAATCTCAAAGATGTCACCGGTTCAAATGCTAACGGCGGGACAATCTGGGCGATCAATGCCTATGGCAATCGGATCAACTTTCCGAATACAAACGTCTTCGGAAATTCGTCGGATACTTTGCGCTTCCGGTTCTTTGGTTATGATGCCTTGCCCGGTGACGGCTATGCCGTTCAGGATTCCAATGGCTACAACAATTTTACCTTCTGGGGCAAGTTGGGAAACGACTCGATTTCGGCATCGGCTGCAATCAACTGGACAAGCTCGCAGACTATTAACCTGCAGCTCACCGGTGTGCCACCGGACTCGATTGCTTATGTCGTCAACTCTGATACCGTCTATGCAAATTTGACCTTTGACCGGCAGTGGATTGATTTCTTCCGAGACAAAATGGGTTACAAGGTCAAGGTCATGACAGACGACGCCGCGGCAGCGATCACCGATGTCGAAGCCTACCACGGATACTTCCTCTCAGCCACAATCAGCGGGGCTAACCTCGCCAATTTGCGGACGACAACCAAAGGCGTGATCATTTGCGATCAACTGCTGTATGACGATTACTTGGTTGCGACCGGGCAGACGGCGGTGACGTTTCTCACTAACAGCTGGACGCTTGATCGACTCGACGCGACGCACGCAATCACGAACCGCATGTTTGACAAGATTAAATTCGAATATACTGCCAACGTTGCCTCCTACGGGTACACCGGGCTACCCAGTGGAGCAAAGGTCTTGTATTGCCCGAGCAATAAGAAGTGGGACGGCGTTTGGGGCGATGCAAACGACACCTCATTTTGCTACGCGATTGAGACCGGGGACGCACTGACGACCGGTGTGGCAACTGGGCGGCGCGTAGTGGCTCTTTCTCACTATTCACAGCTCACTCAATTGGCAGATGCTGGCTGGTGCCATCCTTTCGAGTTGATGGGCAACATCGCCAGCTGGGCGTTCGGCGACGAGCAGAATGCTTACGCCGCCGAATACAATTGCTACTCCAACGATATTGCCACGAGTCCCGGTCCTGAGGTCGAACAGGCATGGGACGAATTTGGGGGGCTATTGACAACCGGCAGAGAAGTCTACCCTGGTGCGAGATTTGGATTCGACGAAGGTTACCTTGGGCTGGGCTTTCTAAACTTTCGCTATTGGGACTGGAAGGTGGCACCGAGTTTCATTCCTGACTCTTTGATCTGGACTTACAAAATAAACTACCGGGGATATGGCACCGATAACCCTCCGGCCCTGCCATCCGATACGATCACGCTGGCAACGATCATCAGTGCTACGCGATTGACGTTTGATACCACGACCCTGAATCATATCTCGATGTATGACCTGCATTTTTCCACAACCGGCAAGGGTGTATTAGTCAGATCCGAGATTGGCGCTGACACCACCCAACAGGGCGATACGATTACTTTTGCCGGAGGATCGCGCAATGGCAGTAATGACACCCTGTACTATACCCGCTGCGGATCGCCGATTTCTGGCGCGACTTCGTGTTCCGGATTTTTTAACGGTACCGCCGGATCACAGGTGCGCCTTATCATGTCCGATTCCTATGGAGGATTCGATTTCTGGGTCAAGATCTACAGGATTCTCCCACAAACCGTTTGGGATCTGCCCAGGGCATCGGCAAGCCAGGGAGGTAATCCCGAGGGGTCATCAACCCGGACGTGGGCAAACCGAAACTTCATCAAGTCCGGCAATACGGATTCAGTGCGCTGGTCGGCTCCCAATCTTGTTGCCGGCGTTGACTACAGTGAAGCTGCCATTGATTCCTTTCGAATGAATAAGGACACCTTCAAGCCCGACGGGACTTCCGAAATTAGATTCAAGTTGCCGGGCAACGTCTTCACGAATCCCGAATACAACGGCTTTGTTTGGAAGACCTTTGACCTGACCGGATTGAGTGGCACCGATTCGTCTGACATCGAAATCGTTCCGCCGTCGGTTGTCACGGTCAACGGACTCATTGTCCAGAAGTTTGAAATGTATCTCTCCCCGCAATCCCAGCCGCAAGCCGTGAACAAGAAGCGAAAACTAATCCTCGAATAGGAGCAATCAGTATGAAGCATACCTTGACCGCCGCTCTGGCGGTGCTGCTATCAGTATACCTGCAGGCACAGAGCCTGGGCACCTTCAAGTCGACGCAATATGTCGAAGTCTATTTGAAAAAACCGCTCAACGCGGATGGCGATTTTGTGAAGCCGACCTCCGCTGACGTGCAGTTTGTTTTGGAGACGGACACGGCGACAGTCTACTATGGCTCCAGCTCGACCTGGCCATTCAATGGCATTTACATTTATCACAAGATTCTCAACAGCGACACCAGTTACATCTTCCGGGCGCAAATCAGCAACATCGACGGCGCCGGCTGCAATTGTATGATGGCCGGAAAGATCAGGCTCTATGGTGCTGGCCAAACGCAAGCACGCGAGACCGATGTTAGCTTCCAGGTGATCGGCGAAACGATTGCGACCTTGTTGCCGAGGCTGGACGCCGACGTGACCTCGCGACTGGCTCCTGCAGTGGCAGGACGAACTTTGGGAGTGGGTCTGCTCGGACATGTGGCGCTCGACCTTGACAACCTTGTCGGCCAGATTGACGCTGTGGATATTAGCTCCAACGCATTCACATCAGCCAAATTTGCAGACGGCTTCCTGACCGGCACGAAGATCGGCGCCGGAGCGATCGGAGCAACGCAGGCACCAAACCTCGATGTTGCTGTGAGTTCAAGGCTTGCACCGGGTGGGACGCTGGCAACGGTCACCAATGTATCTCAGTTGGGCGGTTCTACAGCCGGTATCACTGGCCTCAATGGGATGTTCGACGGCAACGAAAATTATGTCTCCGCCGAATTGAACGTGCTTGGGAACCTCGGCGGCTCGGTTCAAGGCACAGTGAAGCTGGGTGCCGGCGGCACTGAATCTGACACATCCTTCACGAATCTGCAGACCACGGTCGCAGGACTGGCAACCAGTCTCTCAACAAATCTCGACGTTCCGGTCTCCAGTAGGCTCGCACCGAGCACAGCAGGGCGAACGCTCTTAGTCAACGCTTCCGGACAGACCGCCGTTGATTTCAATAACATCGGCGGAACGCTGGACAACGCCGAAATTGGCAACGACCTCATTACCAATCAGAAGATCGCCGCCGGTGCAATCACGTCGTCGGAAGCGCCTAACCTCGACGCGACAATTACATCGCGGCTGGCTCCATCCGGAACGCTGGCTACGGTGACTAACGTCACGCAGCTGGGCGGATCATCGGTCGGCATCACCGGACTCAATGAAGGCTTTGACGCCGACGCCATTTTCGTCACGCCGGAATTCAATATGGTACTGGCCACAAACGGAACGGCGAATGACACGCGCATCACCGACATCATCAGCTCGCTTGCCACTTCACTTACTGCGACCGATAGCCTCGAGTCTTGGATACAAATGATCATGTACGTCGCCGGCGCTTGCGACGGCTGTTCGACAAAGTACCTGCCGGCAGACGGCACCGGCTACAAGGACGGCTATGAAGTTTATCTCGGCGGCGCCAAGAAGGCGACAATCACCTTCTATCATGAGAACAATCCCGCCGTGCTCGATGCACGTAAGGCGCGCAAGGACTAAATGGTTCTCGATCATTCGGTATCACCGACTCCGGGCGGCGAGTTTGATTTTCATCCGGTGTTTCCAAGCGGACAGGGACCGATCCCCACCGACACGAGACGACTGCGTCCGTTTCCGGAGACGCGGATCAAACCGGAACCGATCGACATTTTGGACTTCCTGCCCGCTTGCCAGCGCTCGGCCGGGATGGAGGAGTTTATCAAGCCGTTCAATCTGCAGATCAATGAGATGTACGATCTGGCGCGGCTCATCTACGAGATGCCCAATTACGATTCCTGCGACGAACGATTTCTTGCGAACCTGGCCGGGAACTTCGGCTTTGAGCTGATTGACATTCCTTATGCGACGGTGCGCGAGCGGCGGCGGCTGGTGCGCGATGCCTTCGAGATTATGAAGCGCCGCGGCACTCTCTGGTCGATTCAACGCATCATCGCAGACCTCGGGTTCACGGCCGCATTTTCAGAAGACTATCAGATCTCCGGACGTTGGAACAAGCACAAATTCTGGTCGCGCATGTCGATCACGACCGAGGAACACTCATTCGATTGGGACGATTCGTCAATGCAGGGCTGGGTCAACAGCACACTGGGCGACTTCAAGGCGATTGCCCAGCGGTTGCGCGGCGCATCACTGGCCGGAACGGTTACGCCGGAGATGTCCGCGACGTTTCCGGAAACGACCAGCGATTACAACCTACAATTTGATTATCGGTTGATGTCAACCGGCGACTGCTGGTTCGGTGCCGTGGCCCGCTATGAAAGCGCCACCAAAGCGCTGATCGTATCGCTGGACAAGTCCGGTTCCGCGGAGTCATGCACCGTTTATGCCTACATCAGCGGCGTTTGGTCGGCGCTGGAAACCGTCGACATTTCCGCAACGACCTGGCGGACCGGCGATCACCGTGTGACGATCTGGGATACTGGAACGAAGATCACGGTCATCCTTGACGATACGACGCTGATGTACGAGGTCGACTATTCGGCCTTTATCACCGCCAACCGCAAGGGCGCCTTTGTAGCGGCCGGCACTCTGGTCGAATTCGATAACTACGTCCTCCGGATTCTCGACCGTCGCAAGCAGCCGAAGTTCTTCGCCGCCGGGCAGGCTGACAAAACGCTTTTTATCACACTCTCCGGAACGCCGCAGTTTGAAACGGCCAAGAGAGAATACCTCGAAAAGACTATCCCTGAATTTGTCCCGATCGACACAGCCGTCGTTTGGGTATGAGGTGACCAATGGGTGATGCAGATATTACCAGAGATCAATTTCTTGCGAGTAAGCGAGTCATTCGCAAAATCGCGCAGCGCGACACCTACATCGTCGACGCCGACTTCAATGA
>CAYJKI010000017.1:0-31999 GCA_964370935.1 uncultured Ignavibacteria bacterium
CAAAATCGAACGCGCTTCCCGGATCAGTCGCCGTAAACGTTATCGTCTCACTGCCCGACCATTCGGAACTCGGAGTAGTGATCGTGGCAACGCGATTGCCGTCTATGCTAACTGTCAGGTTGGTATTCCCCGAATATGTCCAGGTCATCTCCGCATCAGTATTGTCCGCATCAGAGACATAGTCATCAAGAGCGATCGTCGCAAACGTTCCGCCTTCGGCAATTGTCTCACCCGGAATGTCGGTCACCACCGGAGCCTGATTCCCCGAGCAGTACGATTGACCGCTGCCGGAGTTGTAATGACTCTGAATGTCACTAAGGCTTAACGCTTGATTATAAACCGCAAACTCGTCAAGTAACCCCGCGTATTGATAGGCCGTACTATAGTATCCTAACTGTAACGGCCCGACTCCGGTGCGATTGAGTCCAATGGCCGAAACGCTATTGTCTAAGGAACCGTCAATGTAGAGCCGATACTGACCGGCCGTCTGGTCGAACTGGTATACGATATGATGCCAGATATCATCATTGACAGTGGCGGTGCTATAGAAATCAGCTCCGCTTGTTCCGAAGTAACACCGCAGCTTGTTCGTGTTGCCTGCGGGCACCGTTTGGCAGTTGACTCCAATCCACCAGCCAGCTGCCACGCGTCCGGCAATGACCTGATTGCAATCGTAACCCGACTGGGTACAGCTGCAGCCTGACGAGCGCATCCAGAATTCGATTGTAAAGCTGCTCGTCGCGCTCCAGTCGAAACTGCCGTCGTCGGGAATATCAACTCGATCGTTGACTCCATCAAAATCGAGTCCATTGCCAAGTTTGCCGGTGACCGTTACCGGGCAGTTGGTGCAGGTCGCATTATTGCTTCCGTAGAAGTCATCATACGGTCCGCCCGATGATTCATCAAACTTCCAATAACCGGTCATCCCTGTTGGACAGCCAGCCGGTTGTGCGACAGCCGGCATTAATAGTCCCGCCGCGAGTACCATCACTAAAACTGCCGGAGTACAGTTCCAGATTGTTCGCAAAACCCGTTTACCAAGTGACATCTTTCTTTCTCCTTGCATCAACGCAAACCCCGGGGCCAATCCCAGTGACCCCAAATCGGGCAGGGAGGTCGAATAACCGTTCAACCTCCCCACCTATGACCTTGTTATGACCAGACTTTTATGGACAAGTAGCGCAGGGTGCCGCCCCGCCGCTGAAAATGAATCCAATAAGATAAACAGCATCTGATATCGTGATAAAGCCGCTGCAGTCCGCATCACCCGAGGCCAGCGGTTGCGGGGCGTTTCCACCTGCAAAGATGAAGTTGATCAGGTAGACGACATCAGAAACAGTTACCGCACCGCTTGCGTCGGCATCGCCGCAGATGTAGCAATAGCGGCCGCCCGCGCCGTGGTTGTAGTGGTCGTCGATTGTCGGCTCGGTTAGCGCCACATTATAGAGAGCCAACTCATCAAGGATACCGCCATAACGATACTTTCCGGGAGCAGGGCCATTGAAATAGCCGATCGTCAACGAGTCGGCACCGACAAGGTTCTTTCCTGCCGTCACCAGCGTCGCCTCGGCAACTCCGTCAACATAGAGTGTGAATGCACCCGCCACAGCGTCGCGAACAAACACGACATGATGCCACAGGCCATCGTTAACGATAGTAGTACTGAATAGCTCGGTGCCCTGTATATATGCCCGAATCCTTCGCACCGGAAGTGGCGCCTCGCAGTTGACGCCGATCCACCACCCGGCGCCGGAACGCCCAACGATTACCTCGTTGTTGGGTTGCACTGCACCGCCGCAGGTCGAGGTCTCATTCATCCAGAACTCAATTGAGTAACTATCAGTCGTGCCCCATTCAAAGCTGCCGTCATCGAAGACATTCAGACCGTCATCGGTGCGATCAAAGGCCTGCGCTCCGCCAATGTGCCCGGTAATCGGAGTCGGGCAGTTTCCACAGTTTGCGTTATGTCCACCCTGACAGTCAGCGAAACTGCTGCCGGTCGTCTCCTCAAGTTTCCAGTAATGTGTCAGCCCTGGTGTGCAATAGCAGAATGGGTCAACCGCGATGGTAAATGCCTGCACATCACTGCCCTCGGTATTGGTCGCCTGCACCTGAACATTGAAATTGCCGATGAGCAGGGGCGACCAGCTAATCACACCACTGACTTCATCGATCGTCATGCCGGCCGGTGCGACCAAAAGCGAATACGTCGGTATCGGTGAGCCGGTGGCATCGACATCATAGGTGTAGTCCTCACCAACGGTTGCAGTCGTGATCGGCGTTGAGACGATCACTGCACCTGCTGGCGCATCGCAGTAACCCTGACCGCTTGAACTTGCGGCGTAGTGATTCCCGATTTCCACCTGTGTGAGAGCGCTGTTGTAAAGCGCAAATTCGTCGAGCATCCCCGCGTACTGATACGCCGTGGAGTAGTATCCCAACTGCAACGGTCCCGATCCAATTCGATTCAGTCCAATCGCAGTAACACTATTGTCCAGAGCACCATCGATAAATAGCCGGTACTCTCCCGCCACTTGGTCAAACACATACACTATATGATGCCAAACATCATCATTGACTGACGCATTACTGTAGAAGTCAGCCCCGCTCGTTCCGAAGTAACAACGCAGCTTGTTTGTGTTGCCTGCTGGCACCGTCTGACAGTTGACTCCAATCCACCAACCCGCTGCTACACGCCCGGCAATGACCTGATTGCAATCGTAACCCGACTGGGTGCAGCTGCAGCCTGACGAGCGCATCCAGAATTCGATTGTAAAACTGCTCGTCGCGCTCCAGTCGAAACTGCCGTCGTCGGGAATGTCAACTCGATCATTGATGCCATCAAAATCGAGCCCATTGCCGATTTGGCCGATAACCGTCGTCGGACAGTTTAAACAGCTTGCATCATTAGTACCGAAGAAGTCATCGTATGGTCCGCCCGACGCCTCATCAAACTTCCAATAGCCGGTCATTCCGGCAGGGCAACCGCTTGGTTGCGCACCAACCGTTGTTGCTCCAAGCAGAAGAGTCGCAGCTGTCAATAGGCAGAGCAAACAGAAGGGACTTGTTCGCGTGAACACTGATTGCATTGGTACCTCCAACGTTAATTTTGATTGACCCAATTGGGTCGACGTTTTCAAATAGTCCAATCCAGCGAATACGCGAGGGAACTCTATGATGACAGCGAACTGCGATCCGCGTGTTTCAAACGCCGCCTCTCTGCGTTTTGCGCGAGCGGCGGTTGGCTTATTGAGAAATAGGTTGACTAAATAATCCTCAAATACGTGAGGCTGCCTCCTCCTTAATCACTCTGTAATAGTTACCCCAATACCAATTTGTAGAAAAATTGACCCAGATTTACAGTTGCGACTCACAAACGTTCTCCAGCTATCCTGAACGCGTTACAGTTTCTGCTAGCTCCTCATGAGCGTGAACGCCTTCGGCAATTATCCGCGGGGACTTACGCGTGTAGCTCCAGGCGCACCATTCACAGCTAACTGCTGCGTGAATATTTTTGGCCGGGTACCGGCATGTTATGAAATCACTTCGAATGGTATTTATTCGGGATCCGAATAAATCTGCAAAAGTAGACCAATGTTAATTCAAAGATAACAAAAGGGATAGTTTTGTCAAGGAAAATCACATCTATGTTCGTAATTGCAGACGTTCGCCACTACTGACTTCGGCGCGCAAAATGTGCTTACTCTGTATCGTGAGAGGTCGACCGCACGAGTAATTACGATGCTCGGTATCTTCTATCCCGAATCCGTACCCATTCTATCCCCACGATTCCTACTTGCAGCTTTCGCAGGGTGCCTGCCCACCAGCGAAAATGAAATTAATCAAAAACACTACGTCAGAAATCGTGATGAACCCGCTGCAGTCGACATCCGCGGCGTCCGCCGCCAAGGGCGGATTACCTCCACCAAATATGAAATTGATCAGGTAAACTGCATCAGAGACAGTCACTATCCCGGTTCCGTCGACATCGCCGCAATTGTAACAGTAAGTAGAACCCCAACCAAGATTGTAATGTTGCTCAATCACCACTGTCGGTAATCTGTCATTGTACAGCGCCAGTTCGTCAAGGGTCCCCCCAAATCGGTACTTTCCCGCATCGGGGCCATTAAACCAGCCCAGCGTTAGTGGATCGGAAGCCGACAAATTGAGACTGCTGCCAGTCACATTACGCTCGAGAACTCCGTCAATGTAAAGACGCCACGCTCCAGCGACATTGTCGCGCAAAAACACGATGTGATGCCACTCCCCATCCGTGACCAGTGAATTACTGATGATATCTGTGCCTTGAAAGTAACATCGTAGCTTTCCCGCATTGCCGCCCGATTCACACATAACGCCAATCCACCAGCCTGCACCCGATCGACCGACAACCACTTCGTTGTTCGGCTGTGAAAGACCGGCACAGCCCAGAGACTGCTTCATCCAGAACTCGATCGAGAAACTCTGCGTCACGCCCCAGTTGTAACTGCCGTCACTACTCACGCTGACCGCATCATCCAGCCGGTCAAACTGTTTGGCGACGTTGATCTTACCCGGTACCGGCAACGGACAGCTCGAACACACTGCCGAAGTTGTCCCCACTTGATCGGTGTATACCGTCCCCGAGTTCTCGTCCAGCGTCCAGTAATGGATCAAGTTTGATGGACAAGACGGCAACTGCGTCACCTCAATCGAAAACGACTGTGTGTCCGCCCCGAAGGAATTGCTCGCAACCAGAGACACCGGAAATGTACCAACCATCGAAGGTGTCCAGTTCACGAGTCCGGTGATGCTCTCAATGTTCATTCCCATCGGTCCTGAAAGCAGTCCATATTGCGGAGCCGGATTTCCGGAGGCGTTCATGTCATAGCTGTACGCATCGCCGACAAAACCCTGACTCGATGGCGTGGAAGTTATGACCGATGCAGCAGGCTCACCATCGCAGTAGCTCAAGCCGCCTATTCCTGCGTTGTAGTGAGAGACCAAGTCCAGTGCGTCAAGCATGACATTGTAGATTGCCACTTCGTCTATCGTCCCCTGGAAATGTGAGCCCGCTTCCAGCGCGAGATATCCCAATGTAACTTCTGATGTCGAAACGAAACCCTGTGAGAAGGCCGCACTTGTAGTTGCCTGCTGATTGCCGTTCACATAGAGCTGAATCAGCCCGCTGTTGCCGTCCCGCGTTACTGCCAGATGATACCACAGGCCCGGCACCAACGTGGTGCTCGACAAGAGATCAATTGCATTTCCGCTATCCTGCAGATGGAATCTCGCTTTTCCAGTAGAGTTGACTCCTAACGACCACGCCGTAAACCCGACACTTCCTGCCCGTGCAATCAATCCATAGTTGGCGCTCCCGACCGCCGTCGGATTGCACCACAATTCGATTGAAAAATTGCTCGTCGGTGTCCAGTCAAAGCTGCTTTGACTCGATACCGTGACAGAGTCCGACATTGAGAATAAAAGGCCTCCACCAACGATTCCTGTCGCAGCTTCTGGACAACTCCCGCACACTGCGTCCGCTGTGCCATATGAATCGAGATAGGGAGAGCCGCTCGCTTCATCGAAATTCCAGTAGTGACTGATCCCGTTGGGGCATCCACCACTAAGAAGGAATGGTCGCAAATGCGCAAACCACTGCGCGGCCATTTTCGGATATCCATGGGAGTTTGGATGCAAGTAATCGTACATGTCGCCCGTCGAACCCGAAGTGTCAATAGTGTAAACCAGTCCGGCGCCATCCTCCATGTCAACCATCACGATTCGATCATCTTCGTTTGCTACCCGCGCGAGCGCCATTGCTTCAACATTATCGTTGAACTGCGTCGTTGTAGAGCTATAGGGAACCCTCTGAATGATGCGGGCAACAAATACTGTGATCGGCATACTGTGATCCGCTTCATACCGGTCAACCTCATCAAGTATGCTTGCAACATCGTTGGGACTGGCATCGAGGCCATTGGTTCCGATATGCAAGAGTATTACATCCGCCGGATTTGCGGTTAACCAGTTGTAGATGTTTGCTGCAATCTGTGCGTCGGTCCAACCGGAGTGGCCTTCATTGTCCGGATCAAAAGCCGGCACTGCATCCTGACCGGCAATTAGGCTGCCGACGAAATCGACATCAAACCCTTCTGCTTGTAGCGCTAACCACAGCGGCTGACGATAACCGGTGCGTAGACCGTCCGGCCTGGTGTCTCCAAAAGTAATATCCCAAGTAATAGAATCGCCCAGGGGCATGATGCGGATCGTCTGACGCCGCTGCCCGACGACACCTGCAAAAAGAAGAACTGCAAGGATGCAAAGTGCGAATAGAGAGGACCTTCGAATCATGAGAGGTTTCCCTTCTGATTGCTGCCAACCATCTGAAATCATTCAAGTACTGAACGAAGTAGTCTGCCTCCCGGTAGTGATGATCACGATCGAGGACTCTTCGGATGTGTAAAATAGATGATGTAATCGAGCGTCGACGATTCGCCGCAGTCTCACGCGGTCGCATGAATTGGAACGGAACGGCCGAATCTGACTCCGTGTGGAGCCAACTTCATCCAGTTGAATATAGATAGATTATTCCAAATGTCAACTCTTAGATACAGCAGCGAAGCGATTGGAATCCGTTCGCTCCCGTTAAGCAGCGCCCACCGTCGCTTGTAACTTCTTTGCGCCCTTTGCTTTTTCAGTTTCCGACTGCTTCAGCATTTGGTAAGCTCTTCTGCTGCTCGTAAACAGAGCCCACAGACCCGGAAGCAGCCGGACAAAACGCAATCTTGTGAAGGGAGACACAGTTGGCCGGATCTTAATTGCCCGCCGGACTGCATTTGCACGCCGATATAATCGGCTGTATAGCGAATAGAACTCGTTCAGGGGCAAGGTGGTAGGCAGTACAGCGTGCGCCAGATCAAATACCCTGCGATCATCACTTGTGATTTCGTCTTTCACCCTTTCATAGAAATCAGTTCCCGGGAATGGTGTCAAAATCGTGAACTCATTATAGAAGATCTTCATCCGGTCCATGTACCGCAGCAGATTGTCGAAATCCGCCTTGACATAAGTTGGCTGAATGATAAATGCCCCCATCGGGTCAACTTTGTTTGCATGCAGAATCTCAATCGCCCGGTTATTTCTCGCAACGGAACTGCTCTTGCTCAAACTTCTCAAGTCATCGTCACTAAACGACTCCAATCCGAGAAACACTTTCTTTAAACCGATTTCCGCCCATCGTTCCACCAAATCAGGATGTTTGACTATCTCATCGACTCGACTAAGCACATAGTATTGTTTATGCAGTTGAGCCGCTCGAATCTCCTCGCAAATTGTCATGGCATGGTGATAGTCAAAGAAGATGTTGTCGTCGCCCGCATAAATGTAAGGTTCTGTAATCTGCTTCAGTTCCTCAACTACCAGATGCGGAGAACGTCTCAATACGCGCCGTCCGGTCAAAACTGGGCAGGGACAAAAATTGCACCCGTGCGGACAGCCAACCGAAGTCACAATCAATGCGGTCGGTCTCCACAGGAGATGGAAGTAGCCTTTTCGATAACGTGCCGTCAAATCGCGGCGGGGCATCGGTAATGTATCGAGATTCTTCAACGGCGTCCGGCAGCCTGTGAATCGCAATCCCTTTGCTCCTTGCAGGTAAATTCCGGGCACCGAAGAAAGTGGACGGCTGGTCTCGACACGTTCGACGACCTCACGAATGGCATCGACACCCTGTCCCGGAATTACCACATCAACCGCCGGATCAGCGAAGTCCATCGGGACCAATGTGGCGTGCGTCCCTCCAACAATGGTCAGCAGTCGCGGATTTAGTGACTTGGCCATTGAAAGGACGGTCAGTATCCGGTTGGTGTGAATCACCGTCCCGGTTATCCCCACAATGTCGGGCTGAAACTCGGCTAACATCTCAATCCAATGGGGCTCACACTTCATGTCGCAGATTTCCACTTCGTGGTCACTCAATGCCCCGGCAACATACTCCAGACCAAGCGGCTCGATGTTCATTAGCCTGTTCGGAGTGATGGAGATCGGTTCTGTATCGGGATAGATCAACAGGATTCGCATTGCAATCCGCCTTCCTATGATATCGCCGGGATGTTGGACCCGGCGATATTCCAATTTGATTGATCCTAGCGGAGCCTCTTCAGTTATTCTGACGTTGTCACGACGCCCGGCTCGGGTCCGCATTGCTCGACCTTGCGATACTTGTCTCTGCCGCGCGAATCGGCGTGGATCTTGACGAAGAGCGAACTGTAGTCCGCGTCGCCCTCATTGCTCATCATCTGGAGCTTGACGCTTTCCGCGAAGTGGAAACGACTATTCAATTTGCCGTTGTGCCTCTCCGTGACAACGGCTTGAACTGTCGGACCGGAAGGCGTGCCGCTCAATGGGTCAACCGGAGTCACGTACAATGTGCCCGATGCCTGAAAGTCAAAGCTGTAGTCGCCGCCGCGATCAAGGCTTGTCACCTGTCGCAGATGCACCGGTCCCACCACATACACGAAATCAAGTGGCCCGCTGCTGCAAAATGGCCTCGGAATCACTTGATCAAAGTTGATCACAAAATCCTGCACAAGTTCCTCCGCCGGTCGGGTTAAGCGTTGCGACAGCTTGAATACGACAGCATTCCCGTCAGTCGCAATCGGCACATCCTCGCTGACATCTCCCAGCGGGCCGCCAATCGTCTGTCGCAACTCCACCGGAAGACCATTGTAGATCATGGCCGGTATAGTGCGGAAGGGCGAATCATTAATTGGTCCCGTGGGCGTGATCGGCGACTCGCTATCGAGAAGCCCGCAGCGCATTAGGTCGATCGTGACTAACTGCTCGGCCAATTCCCAACTCAATACCTGATGCTCTGTGGTATTCGGAATCAGTACCTCAAAGTGTGCGTTGCCGACCGTCCAGCTGCCCATTTTGAACAGGCGTAAATGGAACCGGACCGGCTGATAGTCTCCACATGCCAATTGCACCACGCCGCCGACCCAGCCGACTTGATCGCCGTAACCAGCCTGCACATCGCCAATCGCATCCTGCCACGTCGAGTTGAACGGCGCTACCGGCGGTAGGCCAAAAGCTGATCGATCACCGTCTAAGGACATTAATGCTGCACGAATGTCCCGAGGATCAGCCTTGCCGCAGAAAATCACATTTATCGGATCCTGCGGAGTCCCCAGGAAATTGTCGCCCGTATATGGCCAGAACGTAAGGCTTTTGTAACCGCTGGCGATAGTTACCAGAGGTTCCGGGGCATCGCATCGAGCAGGACCAGAATACTCGGCATCTTGTTTCGCCATTTCCGCCGTGGCCGTCGACATCAGATCAAGTTGGTCTGTCGAGGCGGGTTGCAGGACTGCGTCGTCGCGATCGCAACCACCCGCAATTACTACTGCGACCAGCAAGGCCGCACAAATAGTCAGCTTTCGCATGATTACTCTCCTGTGAAATAATTGATTGTTCCTCTACATTGCCGTTGAACAGATTTTGGTCATACTTTTTCCTCTCCGAGTTTGGTAGTTGGTGTTGATGTGCTTTCGATTCAGGCTCGTGGCAATGCAACTACTGTGCCGGAGACTACCGCTGCATTTTTAATTAGCTAAGTCATTGAAAAACATGGCGCCCTG
The DNA here is from genome assembly GCA_964370935.1 of uncultured Ignavibacteria bacterium. Classification (GTDB taxonomy): domain Bacteria; phylum Zixibacteria; class MSB-5A5; order CAIYYT01; family CAIYYT01; genus JADJGC01. The sequence continues at coordinate 9,621 of CAYJKI010000017.1, forward strand.
TGACGCGTGCCACGGAAGCGACTTCCACCGGTGTAATCGAACCACCGTTGATTGGATACTCTCTTACCAGAAAAGCGGTCAACTAACCACTTGTGAATCCCCTTGACATCATTGCTGTCCGATGAATATCCTTACTACCATCAACACCATATTTCTTGGGAGGCAACCTGACTGGTAAGAATCGTCTCTCACAGCTTGAGAGCGCGCTAAACGAACTTCAATCGATCAACCGGACTGTCGAAAAAGTCAGCCGTCTGCGCGAAACGAATCACATCATGTCGGTCATCATTGATGACCTGATTCACCTTACCGGCGCAATACAAGGGGTCATCAGCCTGTTACCTACCGATCGTAGCGGCAATCTTGTCACGATCATTCGTAAGACTCAACCGCTCCTGGCCGATTTCCCCTTCCATGTAAATCAGCTCATTAGTGGTTATGTTCTCCACCACAAACGGCTTCTCAAGATTGATGACTTGGACAACGACGATCGCTTTGAACCTCTGTCCTCCGGCGACGGCCGATTCAAGTCCCTGCTCTGCTGCCCGATGATCGCCCGTGGTGAGATTATCGGATTGACGACACTGCTGCGCGATTCCGGCGCCGGGCCCTTTGAAGATTCCCATGCCCGCCTTGCCGGAATCATCGTCTCGCAATCCGGTCAAATTCTTGCGAACGCGCTGTTGTTGGAAGAATTGGCGCAGAAGAACGAACTGCTCGAACTATCGCAACAGAAGCTCCACGAAGAGAATCTCCAGCTAAAGAACCGCCTCGGAAGCGCCACAGCATTTGAAAACATCGTGGGCAAATCGGAAGCCATGCGCCAGGTACTGGTACTCGCTGCCAAAGTAGCTGTCAATGACGCCCCTGTCCTCATTACTGGATCTACCGGTACCGGAAAGGAAATGCTTGCCCGCGCCATTCATCAGGGCAGTCATCGCGCCCAAAAACTCTTCGTCGTCAAGAACTGTGGAATCAAAACCGAGTCACTCCTCGAGGCCGAACTCTTCGGGTATGTCAAAGGCGCCTTCACCGGTGCCGACCGCGATCGCCCCGGGCTGTTTCGCGAGGCACACGGCGGCACTATCTTTCTCGATGAAATCGGCGAGGCGCCCCCATCGACGCAGGTGGCAATTCTGCGTGTTCTCGAGACCGGCGAAATAAGGCCGGTCGGAGCCGGAAGAACCGAGTTCGTCGATGTGCGAATCATCTCTGCCACCAACCGCAATCTTCGCACAGAAATGGCAAATGGTTGCTTCCGCGAAGATCTATTTTACCGCCTTAACACCTTTACCATCGAACTACCGCCCCTGTCACAACGAGTTGAGGACATCCCGCTGCTTATCGCGCATTTTCTCGGCAAACTGCGAATCAAACTAACTCGGGAAGACCTCCGACTGTCGCCTTCGGCGTTGACGAAATTGTGTGCCTACAAGTGGCCCGGTAATATTCGCGAATTGGAGCATGAGCTCGAAAGAGCCGCGATTGTCTGTTCCGGCAGTGGTGTTATCGAACCGCACGACTTCTCGCCGTTTCTCGTTGCGGCCGAATCATCAGAGAACCATCCGCCACACAAAGGCATGCTGCGCGACGTCGTTGATCAAGTGGAACGTGATTTGATTATTCGGACTCTGCAGGAACAAAAAGGGAATATTCTTCGATCCGCGGAAGCGCTCGGTTTGACGCGAAAAGGTCTGCGCGACAAGATTGCCCGCTACGGCATCACTGCCCCGACAAAGTCCTAGCTTAGTCCCGGATGTCGTGGAGGTCCGACCTCCGCAATGATCCGTGCAAACCTATCGTCGTGCCGGACCTTATCAAAGGCGGGAAATATCGGTAACCACACCAACCAATTGTCTCTCTCGGTGATTGCCTTCTTCAGCCACAACATTGTCTCATCAACGTCCCCAATTCCGGCATAGACAAGCGCAATGTGAAATGAAGATACATAGCGTTCTTGTGCGAGAGCCTTCAGACTTTGAGCCACAACCCTTGCCTCATCTGTGTGATCGGTTTCGCCCAAGGCATAGCCAAGCATTGATGTCGTATAATCTGCTCCATCAGCGAGGCTAATCGCAAGTCGGCACTCGTTTATCGCAATTTGCTGTTCGCCAAGGTGGAGACAAGGTCCTGCATAGTAGGCATGAGCCAGAGCAAACTGGGGATCAATCTCGACCGCGCGTTTCAGTTGCTCTCTGGCTTCCTCAAATCGACGGGCAAAGTAGAGGATGCCTCCAAGCGATGTGTTGATGATAGGGGAGAGCGGATCGAGTTCCAAAGCCCGGCGCATCTGTTCAATACCGTCGTCTATCGACCCGGTCGCTACTAGCATCAATGCAAAGTAGTGATGCGTGATAGCGTAATTTGGGTTAAGTGCTAACGCCTGTTCATAGGTCGCTCGTGCGGCTACCCAATCCCAATCATAAAATGTATGCGCCCAGCCAAGCGCTGTCAATGCTTCCGGCAACGCTGGATCAATTTCCAGCGCCTTCAAAGCCGCCGCTTTGGCTTTACTGCAGGCCTCATTCGGAGAAAGGAAATTGTAGAAACCGAGAATGTCATATGAGTCGGCGATTCCGGCATATGCCTCCGCATAGGTCGGATCCAGTTCTATCGCTTGACGGAAGCACTCAATACCCTTTTTCAAACCGCCATGGTACCGCTTGTTCCAGAAGTAGCGACCCTTGAGATACAGATTATATGCTTCTGGACTGTCCGAATGCCTTGCGGTCAAGGCTCGCCGCGCCGAACGTCCTAGCCGAACTCGCAGACCGGCAGCAATGGCACGCGCAATTTCCTCTTGGATGGCAAAAATGTCGCTCGACGTGCGGTCAAAACTGTCCGACCACAAGTGATACCCATCGGCAACGCTGATCAACTGGGCTGCAATTCGCAATCGTTCGCCGGATTTACGCACGCTTCCTTCGAGAATTGCGTTGACGCCAAGGTCAGCACCGATTTTCCGCAGGTCCAGATTCTGGCCCTTGTATTGAAACGATGACATCCGCGAAACCACTCGCAGTCCCGATGCCTGCGACAGCACGCCAATCAATTCCTCGGCCAATCCATCGCAAAAATACTCCTGATCATGATCGGAACTCATGTCGACGAACGGCAGGACCGCCAAGGATGGCGCGGTCACTGCGCTCACCACCGGCGACCGATCGTCCAGTTCATCCAACAGGCTCCGTAAATCGCGGGCCAACGCTTCGGCAGACTGATATCGCTCGCCGGGATCCTTGCGAAGCAACCTTGCCAAGACGCTCTTCAATCTTGGAGATATAGTCGGCAGAGTCTCCTCAATCGGTGTCGGGTCAAGGTGAATCACAGCGTAAGTCGCCGCTGCTTCGTACGTACCGCGAAACGGCCGCTGTCCCGTCAATATCTCATACAATATTATGCCAAGTACGAACAGATCGCTGCGTTGATCCACCGGCTCACTGCGCGCTTGTTCCGGCGACATGTAAGCCGGTGTTCCTGCAATCGCCGATCGAGTATCGGGACGACTACTGCTCAACAGGGAAATTCCGAAATCGACGATCTTCGCCAGACCATCTTTTCTGATGAGAATATTCCCCGGCTTGAGATCGCAGTGGACTATCCCGGCATTGTGAGCGTGCTGCAAACCATCACAAAGCTGGAGCACCAGTTCCACGGCTTGTCGCGGTGTCCAGCGTACATTACCAAGTTTCTCGCGAAGCGATGTACCCTCAACATACTCCATCGCAATGAACGACAACGACTGGCATTCCCCCACTTCATAGACCGTGATAATATTGGGATGATTGAGCGAGGCCGCGATTAGTGCCTCTCGATGCAGTTGCCCTTGCGGTACTCCTGCTTCAGCACTTGATGGCTGTAGAATCTTAAGTGCAACCGGTCGGTTCAGCTTCTCGTCCTGGGCGAGATACACGATCCCCATTCCACCGAAACCAAGCAGCCGTTCGATCCGGTACCGGGAGAACATGCTGCCCGGCACCAATGACTCGATCAACTTACGCGAATGCAGATGGTGTTCGCCTTCATCTGCCATGCCCGAATCCCTCAAATTTCAGCCGTAACTTACTTAAGTCCCAATACAAAGATACCAAATCCAATCGGACATTCAACACTAATAAAATCTCGGAACAAACGCCCAAGACCAATTGGCGCTGGATACTCGCTGCCCGCACTGGATAGCTGCTACATCTCTTTGAAGCACTGTCGCCATCTTTCAATCTGATGTCAACGTTGATAGGCAACATCTTACCGATACCCTGCGACTTTGGCACCAAGCTTGCCTAGTCAGAGTTTGTCAAGAATCACCAAAAAGAAAGGACGACTGTGAAAACATCATCAGGTTTCGAAAGATCACACCCTGTGTCGACCGATCGCCGAATCTGGGAGCAACTGGTATCAACTCGCAATAGTTTTAGCGTTTTGGTTGGGTTCATACTTCTGGTTGGTGGTTCCGGCGTTGCCAATGCAAGTTGCGACTCCTGCCTGATTCAACTCTCTACGAAGGCCTCTCTGTATGATCGAATTTCGGTCGTCGACTCAAATACCGCGACCATTCATGGAACTCTTACCGAGATCGACTTGGAGAATTCGCGACTGACTTTAAGCCAAAGCGGGAGTCGTCACCTGCTTCAATACAGTATCTGCGGCGACAAGGTGACCAGATTGGGATTTCAAAAACGCGGCAAACCAAATCCCTATCTGATGGTCGCGGGCTTTTTTATTGGCCAAATCGTCGGTAAGCTTGTGGAAAACGCTCTCGACCCCGGCTATGACATTCGCATGGAGTTGCTGCCTTTTCAAAGACCGGTCGGCAATGAGGACGGCACTTGGGCAGGAGCAATCGCCGGCTTCGGCGTTGGCCTCCTCGTGCCGATGATGATGCCTACCGAGCGTTCAATTCCTTGTTACGACCCCTTAAACACCGGTGAGAAATGAGGTGATAACCGTGAACATTCTAACGAATAACACTAAAGCTCTTATACTCGTCGGCATCGCCTTGTTCCTGACAAGCGGCTGCTCAATCATCGGATATTCGATTGGCAGTGCGGTCGATAGCCGAAGAAACGACTACAAATTGATCTCGGGCGGCTACTACTCCCAAGTTCGTCCCGGGAAAGTCGTCACGATCATCCGCCGCGACGGATCAGAATTGCGAGGAGCGTTTCTTGGCGTGTCGGCTGCAACAGACTCATCCTACGAGCAAATGCTCAACTCCGCAGATACCGCAACTCCGCTCGACCTTCCGACAATGCGTGAGAAGGTGTATTTGCGTTTCGAATCAGGAACGGCAGATGAAGCCGAATTCCATGGATTTGACTACAAATCTCCGAGCCTTGTCTTGACACCAGCGGTGTTGCTGAAGTTCCCCGGTCACGACACAGTGACTGCGGTTAGTGTCTCTGCAATTCACGAACTCTCGACGCTTGAAGGGACAATTCTTAGCACCGAGAACCTTATGACCGGGATTGCACAAGGCTCTATTCCCAGCCGGACAGTACTCGAGATCGATACTGGAGCCGTCAAGACTCTTCGCATTGCCCCTGAAGATCTCCGTTCCGACACAACTCTGTACCGACAGCTGCACGAAACCAAGCCGCGACTCATCAGCGTAGTAACGCGATCCGACTCGCTGATATCCTGCGAGAATCGCCAATCGTATTGGAATGTCGCATCGGAGAGTGTCTGCTTCACCACAGACCATGGTCGCCATCACTGCGAATTGCTCGGTGGCCTGAAGTTCATTGATATCGAACTGCCGGGCGATTCCACATTGCCTGGTGAGATTAGCCTGTCTACAGTTGGCGCGATTCGCGTGACCCAGTCGCGCCATGCCGCAACAACCGGTTTTGTCGTCGGGCTGGGTCTCGATCTGACGTTGATGATCGTGGGATTCGCTATGAGCAGCGCCATGGAAATGAACATGAGCTTTGGTGGCTAATAGGAAAGTTGGCGGAAAGCTGATCTGCACCTATCGGGAGCGTCAGCGAGGCGCCAGTTATCACAGGAGGAGAGAATCATGCATATGAATAAACTCGCGATTGCCGCCTTCTGCCTACTGATAAGCAGCGACTGCTTGCTCGGACAATCCGGCAGCGATCCGCAGTCAGGCGCGCAAATCGACACGAATCAGATTCGACCACCGGTCTTCCCATCGCCCGAAGAGGCTGCGGAAATCAAAACCATCCGCGTCGTGCGGAGGTTTCCCGAAGTCGGATTCCAGTTGAGCGGCAGTTTCGGCTGGCTCAAGTTAGACAAACTGAACGCGTCGTATCTAAACGCCGAAGATCAATACGGCGTCTGGAAGCCAAGCAGCTTTAGCGGCGAGCAATTCAGCCCGGAATTGGGTCTGCGGATCTCTTTCAGCCGGAGAGTGACAACTCTGTTCCAATGGTTCTATGGCGGTGAGCCCGGAGACGGGAGTTTTCGTTATTCTCTTGTTAGTTCAAGCCTTCTATACTCGCCGATTTGTTCCGATGAGTTGTTCGTCTTTGTCGGCGCCGGCGTTGGTCGATATCAACTGCGAGCAAAACGGGAGTACAATCAGACGATCGCGGGCAACGCCGTCCTAAAGGAAATCACGCTGGACGACTGCAGCGAAACGGTAACACCACTCCTTGCGCTGCTTGAGTTTCGTCCGAAGCTCTCGCCTCAATATTCGCTCTTTTTTATGATTCGCTGGATTCCGAACAAGACCAAGAGCTTCGTCGCACCGCTTTGGGGGCTACCGAATAACAGTGTCAACTTCGAAACGGAGATGGGCGGAACCTGGTTGACCTTGGGCTTCTGCTACGGGATATGACGGGAGACTAACATGATAAAGCATCGAGTGGTCATTACGGGTATCGGTGCCCTCACTCCCTGCGGCGTTGGCTGGGAACAGCTTTGGAAAAGCGCTATTACGGCAAAGTCCGCCAATGTACCAATTAGCCGCTTCGACCCGCAGGGTTTGCAGGTATCCTTCGCCGCCGAGATCCAGTCCTTCAACCTCGCAGACTTTGTCGTCAGCAAGCGCGGCCTGCGGCTTGACCGATCCGCGCAATTTGCGCTTTCAGCCGGTCAATTGGCTTTCAGCGATGCGTCAGTCAATCTCGCCAGACTCAATCGCTACCGTTGTGGTGTTTTTGATGGTACCTCACTGGGTGCGCTGGCCTCGCTCTTGGAAGAACACCGGGGTTATCTGAATGGCCAGCACTGTCGTGGCGGCCCCGGCACATTGGTTTCCGGAATGACCGGCAATTCGTCGGCTGCCTTGGCAGAACAGTTCGATCTACACTCTGTCTCCGAAACGCTTGCTCTGGGAAGTGTCTCATCCACAACCGCCATTGGTCGTGCCTTTGGAGCGATTCAGTGTGGCGAACTCGACCTTGCGCTTGCCGGCGGCTGTGAAGCGCCGCTCTACCGTGAAGTCATGCTGCCGTTTGTCAAAGCCGGAGTCCTGTCGCGGCGATCCGGCGATCCGGCTGCAGCCTGTCGGCCGTTCGCCGCAGATCGCGACGGATTTGTCATGAGCGAAGGCGCCGTTTACCTCGTGCTCGAGAATCTCGATCATGCTCTGGCGCGGGAAGCCCGGATCTATTGCGAAATCATCGGCTTCGCCCAGACTGTCGATGCATTCCATCCGACCACTCCCGATCCTTCGGGCTCCTTTATGGCGCACGCAATCTCAAGTTGTCTCTCGAATTCCGGCTGGAAGCTCAAAGACGTCGACTACGTCAACCTGCATGGCACTGCCACTCTGCACAATGACCGCGCAGAAACGGCCGCGCTTACCCTCGCCTTCGGCGACAATCAACCCTGGTGCGGTTCGACCAAACCGATAACCGGCCATCTTTTGGGAGCCTGCGGGGCCGTCGAAACTGCAATCTCCGCCTTGGCGGTCAAGTTCGATCTGTTGCCGCACTCGCTGAATGCATCACCCGGTGATCCGCAATGTGATCTAAAACTGGTTACAGAAGATTTCATCTCCGAACCCATTACACTGGCATTGAACATCAATAATAGCTTCGGGGGGCGCAACTGCGCGTTAGCCCTCCAGAAGTATATCACCAACTGAATCGAGGTAACAATATGAACAGGTCTTCAATTTTGAGATTCGCTGCGCTTCTGCTGTTCGCAGTGAATTGCGCGTGTTTCTACCAGCAGCGAATCATGCCGCCGTCCGAGCTTTCGCTCGACTTTTCCGGCCGCATTGAGATCCTGACAAAAGATGGCACGCGCTATCGCCTGGACGATGCTGTGCTCGGGATTAGTGACATCTCCGGGTACGGCTGGAGATTCCCTGTGGAAGGCCGGGCAACGACCTTCACCGGATCTGTCTCCTGCTCTGAAATTGCGTTGGTACAAACGGAGAAGCCGCAGATCATGGGCTCACTGCTGGCCTGGGGAACGATAGGTGTAGTTGCTGGGCATATGTTCGCCTCTTCCAGCGGTACGCCAAAGTTGCTTCAGGATATCGAGTATCCATCCAGCGGCGGTGGCGGCGGTTCTTGTCCATACGTTTACAGTTTTGACGGCGCCAACTACCATCTCGAATCCGAGACTTTCGCAGGTGCCGTTTGTCCGTCTTTGGAACGAACCGTCGTTGATCCTTTACGTCATCTCACTGCTGTCGACGGTACATACTCTCTCGCCATCGCGAACCAATCTCCCGAATCACAGCATACAAATGAGTTGAAACTCATCGCGGTTCAGCATCCACCTGGTACGACTATCATCCCCGACTCCTGGGGCGGATTGCATTCCATCATCACCGCCACGAAACCACTCAAAGCTATCGACCTTGCCGGACGCGAAGTTAGCTCTTTGGTGGCTGACAACGACTCAAAGTTGTGGGGCGACGACCTGACTGATACCGCCCTGACTAGCAGTAATGCCTTTCGGGATCGCCTGACCTGCACGTTTCAACGCCCTGAAGGTGCTGGCACTGCAAAACTGATACTTGATGCCCGAAATTCCAGCTTGGGTTTTTTCGCGCTTGGCAAACTATTCGCGCTGAAGGGTACGCAGAAGCTAGACTGGTATCATGAATTGGTGAATGATCAACGTGCTTTGGGACAGCTGACATCTTGGATCAAGCGGGAAGGTGGTATGTCCGTTTCAGTTCTCACTCAAGAAGGCTGGCAGAAGCAAGCTTGGATTCCCGACGTCGGTCCGCAGTTGCAGGCCGAGCGCGTCGTCGTTCTCGACTGCAGTGATTGCCCGGACTCTCTCATTCAAGTTCGGATCGAAAGCGCAGCCGGTCTTTGGCTGGTAAATCGCCTGGCGCTTGACTGGTCCGAGGACGTACCTCTGATAGCGACAGACTTGAAGCTGCTGGATGCAAAGAATCAACACGGGACTGACATCGCACCACTCCTCAACAGAAAAGATTCTCTTTATTATGCAGCGATTCCCGGCGACTTCGCCACCGTGACCTACGAAGCGCCGGAACCGGCCGCAGGTAATTCGCAGACAATCCTGCTCTCCAGCCGGGGACATTATTTTTCATGGATCAACGCCGACTCGAGCGTCACGCCAGGACTATTTGAAGCAATCATGACGCGACCCGGCTATGGAAGCGAGTTATATTGGCGAGAATGGTACCAGGCCCGAGAACATTGGGATAGTTTCTACGCGGATCAGCCGACTTTCAGCCATCAATTCGGCCCATCGATGCATAGTTGTGTCAACAAATAGATTGCCGCATCGCCTGCTCTTGGAGTTCACTTCGATTTATGGCGGGATCGCTGCGTCTTCCGCGGCGCTCCCGTCATTTCATGAAAAGTGCCGTTCCTCTTTCCGACACCGGTGCTCAAACTCCGCAACAACCTGAACCATTCTTGCACAGCGCCTGTATTCATCGCCCCAATCTAATTTCGCTCCATTCACCATTTTTCTAAAGTTCGCCATTTTCAAGGTCGAAAGATAGACTAGACCAGTAGATAACTTTCGAATTAATTCCAGACGCGACTTCAATGTCTCGCATGATTATTGAATAGTTGAAAGGAGACCGATATGAACAAATCGCTCATTGTCACCTTGGTGTTGATCGCAGCAGTCAGTGCTGCGGCGTTGGCCCAAAGCGAACAACAATCCCAGCCGCTCTCATCAGCGCAGGTGGTGTATCAGAATCGCTACTTCACTGGTGAGGTGTTCACCGGGTACTTCGCCGGTGTTGGACTTCATGTAGCCGCAACCGTGAACCAGTTCGCCGACGGATTTCCATTCCAGCTCCGTCTCGGCCTGGGCTACGCCTGGGTGCCAACCGGCGACGCGATGAGGGCACGCCGCGTATTCATCGATCAAGCTACGGGCGGCTCGCCGCGTGGACACGGCAAGATGTGGGATGCCCGCGTTGATATTCTCATGCCGATCAAATTGTTCTCGCTGAAGCGAAGCCGGTTCTTTGTCGGTGCCCGCAAAGCCTCCTATAACGCCTACTTTGAATACATCGGTGGCAATGAAACCTTCGACGTGATCAGCAAACCGTGGGGTGTCGGCGGCGGCCTGGAAACTTCCTTCGCTCTTAGTCCTCGCGTTGACATGATCGTGACCGCCGGTGCCGACTACTACTTCCGCAGCCTGCTCACCGGCCACGATACCTATTACCGGCCCAACGGCGATGACCTCAATGCGAAAGAAGACTTTACTTACAAAGATGCCGACGAAGCCATTGCTCAACCCAATTTGAACACGCGCATCATGTTCGGTGTCGCATATCATTTCTAGGATCCGCTCGGACGAGGTGAGAAAATGAAGATTCGTAGAATAGTCAGCCGTGCGATTGTCAGTCTGGTCATATCCTGCCTTCCCGGAGGCTGTGCTTCCGTAGGCGTCGAAGTCTGGGAACGCGATGTACTTTCCAAACCGGAAATGCAGCTGAATCATCAAGCGAACAATCGCACCATCGACGACCATATATACTTCAGCAAAGAAGCCGCCAGCGGTGGACGCGGATTTGGCGGCGGCGGTTGCGGGTGCAATTGAAAAGACCGAGGTCGATTAGCAGGTCGGTGGCTGCCCTTACGGCGGCATTAGTTGGCTCGACAGTGACCGGTGCCACGGCGCAGAGTCACTCCGAGACTTCCATTCTCATTTACTCGGAAAAAAATCGCATCCGCGCCACCGAAGGCAATTTCACTTTGAGCAAACAGCTCAAAAACGACTATACGCTGAACTTGCGTTTGACCTACGATGGCCTGACCGGGGCGACCCCCACCGGCGCCTCACCGTCAAGATACGCCCAGACCATTACGCGGGCATCTGGCGGCAAAACCATCTCGGTGCCAGCCGGCGAACACCCGGTTGACAATTCTTTCAAAGATACCCGGTTCGCAGCTGAAGCTGGTTTATCGCGCCCGCTCGGAAGACTGAACACCGTCTCGTTCGGCGCTCACGCCTCCAGTGAACACGATTATACTTCGCTCGGCATCAACGGCGGCATTGCCCGCGACTTCAATCGTCGCAACACCACCTTGGGTCTCTCGCTCTCCATCGCTCGCGACGTCTCCAAACCGGTTGGCGGTTATCACGTGCCTTTCACTGATATCGAGGCCGAAATCGACGACGACCGCGAGACCAGGCTCGAACGCTTCTCCGGTAAGAAGCGGAACGTCTATGACGTCATCGTGAGCATGACGCAAGTACTGGATCGCCAGACGTTGCTACTGCTCAATCTATCGCTCAATCGTGCGTCCGGCTACCTGACCGATCCTTACAAGATTATAAGTCTTGTGCAAGCGCCGGATGGCGAAGACCCCGGCGAGCCGGTTGGAGCCATTTTCGAGAATCGCCCCGACAGCCGAAGTAAAAACGCCGTCTTCGCCGAACTTCGTCGCCACTTGGGACGAAGCACGGCCGGACTGCAATATCGCTATTTCTGGGATAGTTGGGGGGTTGTGGCACACTCTGTTGACGCTACACTTCGCTTCGATTTCAAACAACGTGGCGCATTTCATCCGCGTGTTCGCTGGTACCACCAATCGGAAGCGAACATCTACCAGCCCTTCCTGGTGCAGGGCGTGCCATTGCCGGCTTATGCCTCATCAGATAGCCGGCTCGCTGCATTTGACGCATACACACTTGGACTCACATACAGCGTGCCCGTGAGAAACGGCTCTCGCTTAAACATTACAGCGGAATACTATGCCCAGCGCGGTGATCGCAGTCCGCCGGAAGCCTATGGCTCGCTGCTGTCCTTTGACTTGTTCCCCAAGCTCGATGTTATTATGCTTCGCCTGGGTTACGAGCGGGATTTCTAAAGCGAACACCCTTTTTCGATAGTTTCAAATCACAGATGCATTGGCGAGGTCATCACTTGACCTCGCTTGTGCTTTACGAAAAGGAAGTAAGTACCGACTACTGTCATGCGGGTACTTAAATTGCCAGGACAATTCCGATACAGTCCTAATAGCATGGGCCGCACGGAGCTGGTCCGCCGGCGAAGATGTAGTTAATCAGGTAAACAACGTCACTGACATTTGCGGTCGCGTCACAGTTTACATCACCAACGAATTGATCAGGAATTGGTTCGGGTCCGCCGCCGAAAATCCAGTTGATCATATAGACCACGTCGGAGATCGTAATGCGATTGTCGGCGTTTACGTCTCCCACGAATTGGCAGACTTTCACCCAGCCATCTACTGCATCATAAATTAAGGGCTCGTTGTCACCGTTGCGGGCGCGTATGGAAGTGAATTCCAGATCGCTCTCGCCGAATCCAATCGTGTAAAATCGAATACTCGCCAGTGTTCCGGAGCCGGAAACGGTAAATCCATCTCCCAAGATTGCGCCATCAATATATAGCTTGGAGGAGTCGGGCGAGAAACCCACCCAGAAGAAAGTCGGCAAACTGGAGGTCGGCAATAGATAGCCTTCAGTCACACTTAGCGAATCAGTTCGAATGACATTGCGATTGAAGGAAATCTCCACCGAGAAGGCTTTGAGATTTACCGAAGCCGCATCTACCGGCATTAATACGTCAAAAAGTGAATCCCGAAATACCACTGTGCTGTCCGGTATGAGATAAAACGCCGGAGACGCGGACAACACGGGCGCGCTCACAACGACGAGCAGCAATATCAAAGAAGTCAAAACTCTATTTTTCATTTTCCCGTTCCTTGTCAGTCACATGGGTTACAAGGCGGAGGCCCGCCGGCAAAAATGTAGTTTATCAGGTAAACTGCGTCCGAAATCGAGATTGTGCCGTTACAGTCCGCATCTCCCACCAGTTTGATCGGATGGGGCGCCGGTCCGCCGGCAAAAATATAGTTGATCAGATACACGACATCAGACACGGTAATCATTCCGTTGAAATCGGCATCACCAAACATAAACGCCGTCGGACAAACTATCACCAACCCGTTGAGCGAGTCATCCATCGCAATCTCAATATTGACTTCGTCGAGTATATCCGATTGCCGGAACATGACCCCCGATACGCCATGCCCGACCGCGACAAAGTTCATTCTCAACAAGTACCCCGGTCCGTCGACATTGACCAGCGGTCCGAATAGCGACGCCAAAAGTTCGTACACGTATGTCGGTTGCGACCCGCTGAAGATATGAGTCGTATCCGTCCAGAAAAAGAACGCGCCCGAGGGTCCGTTGAAGAACGGTTCCTTGGCTGCGCTAATCATCTTGATAACCGTGGTATCAACCTCGATATCAAAGAAGTACGACTTCACGTCAACCACCGTATCAATGGCGATATACAGCGAGAACGTGTCGTTCAATCCGACAATCTTCTCCTCCGGGAAAATGAAGACATGACCGGTGCTATCTGATGTTTGTCCATGCGCCAAGCCTGCCAGCGTCAGCAACATTAGCAGAAGCATCAAGCGCAACTTGCAGGAATTTCTCATAATCGTGCTTCCAAACTAATGAACCGGGCCCGCGAGCAATAATCCCCGGGCCCGGTTCCGTTGTAACGGTTACTTCAACATGGTCATCTTGACAGTCTTCTGGAAGTCGGCCGTCTCGAATCTATAGAAATAGATGCCCGAGGCTACCTTGCTGCCGGTGTCTGTCGTGCCATTCCAAATCACTTCGTGCGTACCCGCAGCTTGATATTCATCAACCAGCGTCCGCACCAACTGACCCATAACGTTGTAGATCCGGATCGAAACCTTGGTCGCCGTCGGCAAACCGTAGGAGATCGAGGTCTCCGGATTAAACGGATTGGGCGAATTCTGACCGACCGTGTAGTTCGTCGGCAGAGCAACTTCGGAAATCGGTTCTGGCTGATCGACAATCTGAATCTGCTCGATGATCGAGTTGTTCTCGTTGTCTCTGATATCCGCACGAGTCAGTCTCGCACGTGGAGCCGCTGTCGAACGCGTCTGGAACTTCAGTGTGGCAATCACGCCTGAACCGGTGAAAGCCGATCCTTGTCCCAGCACTGCCGCCGAAATCGATACCTTATTTTCGCCTACCAACGGTTTGTAGAAGATCGGCAGGCTCGGGCTCGCCAAATCAGCACCAATCGTTGAGGAAACGAACGTCAACTGCGTCGGATCAAAACTGATCTCGCCGATCAACGACTTCGCGTCGTTCGAACGGTTCGACAAATACAGATCGACATAGTAGCCGTCATTCGCCAAACGATCCACCAGTTTCAAACCGGCAGTCTGTTCGATCGGCGCTCCAGTCAATGTCGGGCTGTTTTTCGCCGCCATCGGGGCAACATTGTTGAAGTTGATCGCAAAGATTGCGAGATCTTCGAATTCAACCATGTCGTCCGGAAGCGGAATGCCTTTCGGGCTGTTGTTATGCGTCGGTCCAAAGTCGGCATGATTGACATAGCCGCCCTGACCTTCATTCAAACCATAAGTCGAAGTGAATACGACAAGGTCTGGGAAATACACATTGCCGTCAAAAGAGGCGGCAATATCGCCGAGCCAGTAAGAGGTCGCCCGCGCCTGTGCCGGTACAGCAGCTACTGAATAGTTGCCCGCCGCATCGTAGGCAAACGCTCCGAAATAGTAGATGTCGCGGGTCGCATTGCCAAGACCCATCACATCGAGATGACTCGCTGACGAACTCGGAGTTGCGGCGGCAGTATGTACCGTCGTGCCGACGCCCTGATTGGCCGGATAGGCCGGCGCCGGTGTCAGTGTCGGAACACTGCCGTAATCCGGATAGCTCGTCCACGGGACTCTCTGAATCTGAACACCAACAACATCAGCCGAACTTGAATTGGTCCAGGTCAGCTGAATCTTGTTGTGCCCGGGCTGGGCGACCAAGGCGGTCGGCGCAAGCGGAGCGGTGATGTCCTTGGTGAAGCACCACGTGTAGGTGCAGGAGTCAGAGTTCGCGCGTCCAAAGTCATCGGTGACTTTAAAGCGGATACAATGCGAGGCTTCAGTCAGGGCAGTGAACTCCGCTCCTGTCATCGACCAGGCCGCATTGTTGTAGGCTGTTCCGCTCAAACCGGTCGCAATCGGCAACCAGCCACCCGGAGTGCAGCCATCAATCTGATAATAGACAGCGTCTAAGTCGCAGTCGTCACCGGCCGTCAGACTCAAGACCGGATTCGTGTTGTAGAATCCGCCCGTTGCCGGCGAATTGACGACGATGGTCGGATCCGCACAGTTCGACTGGAAGTCGATTGGCGTCGCCATCGGCACAACAATCGGCGAGTTCGTACTGTCGCGCAAGTCGAGATAGACCATCTCGATATCGCCGCTCAAGCAGGAAACACTGCCGTTCATCGCGACCTTGAAGAGACCATCCGGTCCATCCGCCACACCGACTAACACGCCAAGGTTGACCTTGAGCGTATCGCGGGTGTTGAGGATGTTCGTCGACTGCGTATAAGCGACAAAGAAATTACCGTCAAGCGCATTTACACTCGCCACCGTCAAGTCAGCCGGATAGGTCAACCAAACGTTCGCCGCATCGAGCGCCGTCACACCGTCGCCGATGTTAACGTCATACTCGAAATTGCCCGCGCAGTTGTACACGATCGTATTCGGCGTCATGTCCATGCCGCAGCTGTTGGAGGGGTTGGCGTCAATGTTGCCGCCGGCTCCGCCAACAAGGTATGTACCGACACCCGACCAGTCGCCCCAGCAATTCTGATCGTAGAAGTTGCCCGTCTTGTTGTCAGTGGCATTAGCTGTATTGACAAACAAGTTCAGCGTTGCATTCACCGACATACCGACATTGGCCGGACCGCTATAGGTCATGCCAACGCCGTTGCTGATGCCAAGTCCGTTCTGCAGGAAGTCATTGTTGGTCAGGACTGCAGTAGCCGTCTTGCCGGATTCCGCAACCAGATAAGCACCTTCAACAAAATTGCTGAAGGAGTTATTGGCGAAATTCACCGCAACGTTGCCCGAAGCATAGCCCCAAATGTCAGTTGTGACATAGATACCGGCGCTATTCGGTTTGCCCATGCCGTCTGCGATGTTGTTCGTAAACTGCACGACCGGAAGCGGCGTTTGATACGACCCAGCGCAAGTCAGGGCAATATCAACGTTGGTAATCGTATTGAGATTGACCGTCGGCGCAATGTACGGTGCAAACACAAATATGCCGTAGCCATTGGCCGGACTGTTTGAGATGTTGTTGTTCTCAATCAGGTCAGCTGTACTGCCGGCGTAGTTTCCGGCATTGTCGGTATGAACGCCGCTGCCGGAGCTGGTCACCACATTGTAAGTGTATGTGCAGCCCTTCGACCAATTTGACGCGATTGCGTCATTGCAGTTGGAGACTGTGTTATGATCAAAGATACCCGCACCACCGAAATTAAACATGCCAATCGAATTAGATTCGCCATTGACATTGTCAACTACGTTATGATGGAAATTAAATGTTCCACCCGAAGAGGCGTATATCGCACGAAGGTAGATATTCTTAACTGTGCAATACTCTACTGTCAGATTGTTAAACACGCCGAGCGGGTGATTCGTAATGACGCCATTACGCGCATCCAGATTTGCTCCACCAACATTATAACTGCTGGTGAGCGCTGGATTGTCACCATCAAAGGTGAATCCAGTAATCAGCACATTGTTTGCCTGGACAAGCACCAAATTGCTTGCACCAGCCGGCAATGAACCTGTGCCTGTATTCGGTCCCGACAAAGCAGGAACGACGAAGGTCGAAGCCGAACCCGCACCAAGCAGGGTCATTGGCTTGGCGACAACCAGATTCTCCACATAGTTGCCCGCAGCAACATTGACCGTACCGGTCGCAAGAACACCCGATGATACAGCTTCAGTGATCGTCTTCAGCGGAGCAAGGCTGCTGCCAAATCCGCCCGGTGCCGCCGAATCGTCAACATACGATACCGCACGACCCTTATCCGTCGGAGTAAACTGCGCATCGACATAAGCGTTATTATTCGCAAGACTCAATGCCATCGGATCCGGATACCAAATCGGTCCATTGGCGCCGAGAGTCGCCAGCAGCGCAATTTCCGCCCCTTGGTTCGGCGGCAGCGGCCAGCTGTTGTTTGTAAACGTCAGGTTCGCGCCTTCGTTTACCCAGCCGCGCGTGCCTGATACCGCATTATTGGAAATCGTTCCTGTCGTCGGCCCGCTGAAGTAGCCCGGCTGACGCAAGGTGTGAATGGTATTGCCGTCAATCAGCAATCCACTCAATCCGCCAGTGCCGATCATCGCACGACTCACGATTCCATTCACACTCCACGGAGTACCTGGATCAGGACCGTAAATCAGGTTGTTCAGGATCGAGAGGTTATTGGCCGCGACGTAAATCAGAGCGTGATTCGTCACCAGGTCGGTCTTCTGAATTTCCAAATCCCGCAAGGTCACGCCCGCCGTAGACAGATTGAAAGCGTATCCGACTGCTGCGGATACTTGCACGATTGATAAACCCGTGCCCGCGCCGTCAATTGTCAGATTGGCTTTGTTGACATTGACAGTGCTCGCCAGAACATAAGTGCCGGGAAGCACATTAACTGTCCCGCCGGCTGCTACGCCAAGGATACCATTGGCAATGGTTCCGAAAGCGTCATATCCCCATAAGTAGTTCGTGCTGTTCGCAATGTTATATGCATCGACAACAGCCTGGCTCGTCCAAGTCGGGTCGACCCAAACAACCGAAGGCGTTACGCCAAGCGTTACGACACTTAATGCCTCGCCACCGATCTCTGGATAGTGAGATCCGCCGCCATACAACCAACCGCCCGACACATCCTGCGTTACTGCGGTCCAGTATGCGCCATGTTGAATTTCGGTGGCATAAGTCGATGCATCGTAGTCGTTCAATGACATGATACAGTATGCTGTCGACTGCCAATCTTCATCTGTGGCATTAGCACCGTAACTGCCGCTAATCGCGCCATTTGTGAACTGACTGGCTTGGATTCTGGCGAGGAGCCCCGGTATCTCCGCAGTGTGACTGCCAGACGCCGAAAACGCGTCGAGTAATCCCGAGATTCCCAGCGTGTACCACCAGTAGTTGACATTTGTCCAGGTCGGATCCCATCCCGCATCCGCTACCACATCAAAGTAGCCGGGATTGCTGTTGAACGAATCCTGCCACAAAACTTCGGCAATGGCATCTGCATCTACATCGTACGTGCCACCGTACCGATTATATAGCATCTGCGCGACCACTGCATAAATGCCGAGGTCCCAGCCGATAATTCCATTGGGATAACCCTGTGTTACGCCGCGAGTATCCCTGACATATTGAGCAAAGGCCGTTGCCGACCCGTATAAGCCAATACGATAGTCATAGCGTGCTCTCGCCGTGTCTTGGTAAACTGTGCCGGCGACTGCTGGAAGATCATCATAGAGCATGAGGAACTTCATGTCCGAAGCGGTCCTGATCGCGCTATGATCGCGAATCCAATTCGCCGCATCGGTCAGCGCCGTAAAGTATGTTGCATCGTTCGTCTCTAAATAGGCGTAGTACAAGCCCAAGACCGTCGCACCATAGATATTGGTAGCGCTGGCTGCCGTCGTATGGAAGAAGGGAGCAGGAGGTGAAGTCACTACCCAGTCCCATCCGGCATCATCCGGATCATTCGGATTTTCGCTGCCGCCCGAACCGTTGCCGGCGTTGTCTTCAGTGACGTCTGCCTGCATCTTCTTTAGATAATTTCCGCCGAGGGTCACTGCAGTGCCGAAGTTAACCACGTCACCGGGAGTTCCCAGAGCAGTGGGTTGGCGATCCTGCGTTCCGACCGGTGCAAACGCGGTCAGATCAGCATCCGGCGAAGCTATCGGCCGGCCGCCATTTGAAGCCATGGCACTGGCGAACACCACTGCCAATAGCAAAACAAGTGCTAAGGAAAATCTTCTTAACAACATTATCTCATTCCTCCAATAGATTTGAACATCCTCCGAAAGGAATTTCGCAATTGGAACGCGAATGCGTCGATCCCATGACGCGCATGTCGATGTTCCGCTTTCTACCTATGACTGTTCGTGAATGTTGTTCATCTCGCCAGAGTGCCCGCTCCTTTGTCCAAGTCATCCGCCCGCTATCAACTCGATAAACGGGGGCGCTTTCACACCACTGACTACGACATCACCTCCTACCGTATGTCCTGATCGTGTTCGCCAAATCTGCGAATCAAACGATAGCTCCCGGAATTGTGCCGTCGGCCCCGCAACACGAATGCTCCGTGGCCTGCTCACCCCCCAGCTTTTGTGTTAACTAACTATGATCTTTGACCCTCCCTGTTTGATCGCGAGAATTACCATTGTGAAGTAATAATCAACGCCCGTTCCAACTTGCCGATGAAACAGCCCGCCAATTCAAAGTCAATAATGCAACAAACCCAAATTGCCCTTACTGGATGACCAAGAGTATAATCAAACCTACAAAAGACAACATAGATAGTCAACTCTTCTATGTCCCCCAAAAATAGGCACGTACTTCGTATGTTACGTACGTAGTATGCGCCTATTCACTTGAGGCACAACGGGATATATCGAGCAAATAATCCACATTTATTATGCGGTAATGCCGTCACCCAAGGTACCACTACTTTAATGTTCTCTCCTACCGCTGATGCCGGGTGGCGAAGAGAACCGCAGTCCTCTTCGCCTGATCCCGGTTGCCCAGTAGTGTAATCTATTTCAGCAGGAGCATCTTTCTGGTTTCACTAAACGCCCCGGCGCTCGCACGATAGAAGTAAACGCCCGATGGCGCGCCCGAGCCGTCCCACTCCGCAACTACTCTGCCAACACCGTTTCCAGATAACGTCTTCACCAGTTGTCCGGTAATATTGAAGATTTCGATCTTCCAATCCGACGCCACCGGCAACTCAAGCTCAATCTGCGTGTTTGGGTTGAACGGATTGGGTCGGTTCTGACTAAGCGCGAATTCTGTCGGCAGGGAAGTCTTGCTGATACTTAAGTTCAGCATATTCCCTTCGAAGTCAGCCGCTTCTATCTCTAGCAATTCCGCATCGCCTTCAATGTGCAGGACCTGACTTGTACCGGCGACAATCCGTCGACTCATGTCGTCCAGGCCGGAGTAAATCAGCACGCTGACTTCTCCATTGTTGTCGTTCGAGAGCATCTCCATTCCGCTCACTCCGACGAGCTGATACGATCCGTTAACACGGAACTTCGCGCGCAGTGCTCCGATATCGGTACTCGAACTAATCGACAACTCGCCATTCTGCCACTTGATGTCTGCTGTATTTGCAAACGGTGCAAGTTTCGGGAACGGCAGAGCATCGCCCATGATGACGCGCAGCAAGTAAACCAGATCGCCAACGCTTAGAACCGTGCCGTCCTGATTGACATCCGAGGCCGCAATCTGCGCCTCGCGACGCATCGGGTCTGAATCAAGGGCACCCAACCCGTACAAAAAGTAGTTCGTATACAGCACGGCATCGGCGATTTCGTAGGCAATACCGTTAAGGTTGAGATCACCCGGGGCGTCAATCGAGTCCGCGCAGACCACATCAACACCGCCTTCAATGAACTCGATACAACGTATTGGATGGTACTTATCACCCAGCAGGCAATAATCCTTGGCGCCAAGACCCAACGGCCGCATCGCGTCCGGATACAAGACGTTATCAAGTTCATCCCAGAGCAATTGACCCTCGAATGAATAAATCCGCTTATCCAAATAAAGCGTATCGCCGCTAACCGTTGACACCGCGTTGTCGCCGCAATCAATCCAGTAGAAAGTCACCGGCAGATACTGGCACTCGAAAGTGCGATCGTTAGTAACCAGGAATTTCAGTTTCGCAACTTCATACTGACCGCCGTCCGGCGCGCCGAAGCAAGAGGGATGATTGGGCCCGTTGTTGGCATCAGCTACCGCAATGATTCTCACTAATCCGCTTGGACACGGTCCATCGCAGTTGCCAATAGCGCCATAACGGTAAGTGAAGTACTCCCAGCCGCAGGAAATCAATAACTGTCCCGGCTGTGCTTCCACAAAGCTCAAACCCGAGTTATCATACTTGATCAGCAAGTCAAAGCCGCCCATCTCAAGTGCATCCGATTGAGTGAAGATCGAGATAAACTCATATTGGCCTTGAAGCGAATTGTGCGTCTTCTCGATCTGCATAACAAAGCAGGTCGCCGTGTCGCAATCAATCATTGCAACCAATTGCTGATGTTGCTGCTGCACAATCAACCCGCAGCTGTCAGTCACCGTGAGTGTAAATCCATACTGCGCCGTGACAAGCGGAGGCGTGAAACACACGGTTCCGCTGCCGTTGGCGTAGTTGAGTACCGCTCCCGGCAAACCGGAGACAGTAACACTACTGACGTTGTTGTCAGCGTCGGAATAGCTGAACGGAACACACCACGGCACCGCCGGTACATCGAGACAGGCAAACGTCGTATCACCATCCACCAGCGTTAATTCCGGTCCAACATTGAATCGAACGTTAACGACCGCGGTGTCAAAGTCGGTTGCTCCGCAACCGTCAGTCGCCTTCAGCACGAAGCTGTAGGCTCCCGAAGCTGTCGGCGAGAAGCAAATCTGATTGCCCGTCAAAGTGCCGACCGGCGACACCAATTCGCAATTGGGAGTACCTGCGTCTACATCGGTGCAAGAGACATTCCAACAAATCGGGTCGCCGGATGTCCGGCAATTCAAGTTCTGGTCCGCTCCTGCATTCGCAACCGGCGGGGTATTAAGGGTCACTGTTACAGTCGTAAGGCAGGTATCCGCCAATCCGCAGGCATCGATCGCGATTACGCGGATCATGTTCGGTCCAGCCACTGGCGTGAAGCAGAGTTGGTTGCCCTGAATTGTGCCGCCCGTCACCTGGTACGACGCGATGTTATTTTCCGCATCGGTCGCAGAAAATCCTGCAACGCAGACTTGGTTAAGATTGCACACAAACATTGCCTGATTACCCGGACACGTAACAATCGGTGCCGAATTGCTTGTCACCATCACCACCGAAGTATCGAGATCGGTCGCGCCGCAAGCATCGGTGGCTT
>CAYJKI010000018.1:0-240 GCA_964370935.1 uncultured Ignavibacteria bacterium
CCCTCGTTGACCTGAAATGGGCGGGTTTTCGGAGTGTGTCCTCTCCTTGTTTCCATGATGTGGGACGAGGGAGGGGACGTTCTTCTTGGGATGGTTCGGGGTACTTCCGAGATCGCCGTGCGCTCTCGGCGCGGCGGAGACTGAGTCTTTGTTCTTCTACTCGGGATGGACCAGGGCGGCGATCTTGGTGGCCGCTTCTTCTGCCATGGCGGGGATGGCGTGGGAATAGGTGTCCAGGGT
>CAYJKI010000018.1:250-29988 GCA_964370935.1 uncultured Ignavibacteria bacterium
TAGCTCGTCGGGCTCATAACCCGAAGGTCGCAGGTTCAAATCCTGCCCCCGCTATTTTTAAGTAGTTATCTGCCATTATTTTAACACATCAAACGTATCAATCACTGGTCTACGAATATCCCAGTTTCTAACATCCTTCTAACAAAATCGCGAGACATATGATTCCAGCCAGTGTTTATGCAGTCTTCGCATTGATAAAACACAACAACTTAGCATTCAGGAACTTTCATGAATTAACGATCTTTCAATATCTCCAAGGTCAAAACCCGACGGTCAAGTTTTGAGAAGTCAGCCCGGACAACAAGCACCACGGGACAACAGAATACCGTCTGGGACAGGATTCAACATGTGTTCACGACTTAACATTAAGATCTTGCCGCACAGCTAAAGCGGGCCTCCCGACTCACTACCCACCGAAGAAATTACTCCATTGACTTTCGACGCCTAAATCGTAGACTGTTGTGTACGAATTGTCTCTATATCGACCTCAATAGTAGTAATGGTGAGTCAATAACTTCGATAACATAGGTGAACTACAACTTGCGTATATTGAGATTCCACTGGCGAGAACGACTTTCGGATTTGAATAAGAGGAACTTGAATGAACACATGTATGATTACCGGTGGAGCCGGTTTCATCGGTTCGCATCTTGTGCGTGAACTGCTTCAGCGCGGGAATGCAGTGAGAGTATTTGATAACTTCTCAACCGGTAAAGAGGAGAACCTTACCGACTGTCGAAGCGACATCGAGGTAATCCGTGGTGATATTCGGGATTTGCCGGCTTTGGAAAAGGCGATGGAGGGCGCCGGAAAAGTCTTTCACTTAGCTGCGATATCCTCCGTGCCACTATCTGTCGATCAACCTCTACCGACTTTCGATGTAAATCTTGGTGGCACCTGCAATGTCCTTGAAGCCGCGCGACATAATGGCGTCAAGAGAGTCGTTTTCATTTCGTCGGCATCGGTGTACGGAGCATCAGCAAGAATTCCTTTTCGAGAGTCAATGAAATTGGAGGGCAGTTCTCCCTATGCCACCAGCAAACTTGTCGGTGAACAACTTGGGAATTTGTATCTGCGTCTTTATGGTCTGGAGGTCGTTTCTCTTCGACTGTTTAGTGTTTACGGCGCGCGCCAAAATCCGCAGTCGCAGTATTCTAATGTCATCCCGGCATTCGCTACCCGTGTTTTGCGCGGAGAGACACCTGTCGTCTATGGTGATGGCAAGCAAACCCGGGACTTTGTCTACGTGAAGGACATAGCACGCGGACTGGCTGAAGCGAGTAAGCGTAAGGGTGTTGTGGGTGAGGTAATCAACATTGGCACGGGCAGGCAGACATCGGTAATCGAACTCCTGGCTCACATCCAGAAGAGCTTGAAAACTAATGTACCACACATTTTTCAACCTCGCAAGCCGGGCGACGATCCACGCACCTGCGCCGACCCGACCAAAGCGATGACTCTCCTCGGATTTAAGAGATTCACACCCTTGGATAAGGGGCTCATGGAGACCTTGAGTTGGTTCAAAACAGCACACGGCCGATAGCCCGAAGGATGCGTCGCCATTGCGGGGAGCTTCATGAATATACGCTCTAAGCTGCTGCTCTCATACAGCATCATGCTCGCGACTGTCTTTGTCGTGGCCGGAGTCTCGATTTGGTCAATCAAGCGCTGGAGGAGTGCCGCGTCAGAACTCACCGTTACTCGCGAACAGAGTTTCCTTGCAGAGCGGCTCCGAACGGCGATGACCAGAAAAGTAAATCTTGGTATCGATTATCTTGACGGCGAAGATATCTCACCCTCTGATTTTGAGAAGGTTGAAAACCAAATTCACTCGTTTATCTCTCCGCTGAAAGAACAGGCAGAATCTACGGCTGAACGTGATCACATTATCGGACTCGAACAGACGCACGAAGAATTGAGTTGGGTTATCAACTCATTTCGCAGCTTATCGGGCTCTCCCGCGGTTCCTTTCGATCCGGTTAGCGAACGCCGCCGATTACGCGAGATCGCTGACGAAGTCAGCGACGACGTGGCAGCGCTTAACCAATATTATCGCGGCAAGGTCGATAAGAGTGTGCTCGCTGCCTCAGAAGCCGGTCAATCAGCAACCTGGGCAATTTTCGGCTCTGTCCTCGTCGCATTTCTGCAGTTGGTCGCAATGGCAGCACAGATGCAGCGTTGGTTGGTGAAACCGTTTGCCGACGTCAAGACGGCAACTTCGGCAATCAGCAAGGGTAAGCTGGAGACACGAATCTCGAATGTATCGGACGACGAGTGGGGTGAACTGGCACAATCAATCAATGAAATGGCACGCTCCCTGAAAACGCTGCAGCAACAACTTGCCACGCAGGAGCGATTTGCGGCGCTTGGTGAACTGGGAGCCTACACTGCCCATAACATTAGGAACCCGTTGGCCGGTATTCGTGCGGCGATTCAAGTGATGATCCCCGACATACCAGACACACATGCGGATGTGCGAGAGACCATGTCAGAGGTTATTAACACAATCGACCGACTCGATGCCTGGGTTAAGGGCTTCCTGGAATTCGCTCGTCCGTTGGAGCTGAAATGTTCGCCGACTGACATTAATTCACTGGTTGGAAATGTGCTGGAGGTCGTCCACGGAAAATTCTCCCAAGACGGAGTCCTGGTCGAATCCGAGTTAGACGAACACTTGCCTCTTCTTGAAATTGACCCAATACTTGTTGAACAAGCAATTGCGGCGCTGGTTACCAACGCCTGTGAATCAGGTGCGAATCACGTTGCGGTGGCGACCTCAAGTTCTGTTTCCGATGACGAGAGACAGTCCTTGCGGGTTACGATTGCTGACAACGGCCGGGGAATTTCCGAAGCCATGCAGAGCAAATTATTCCGAGTCTTCTCGACGGATAAAAGGGGAGGAACCGGGCTGGGGTTGGCGCAGGCTAAGAAAATTATCGAATTGCATTCGGGAAGCCTGACACTGGAGCATTCGTCAAACAAAGGCACCAGCTTTGCGATCAATCTACCGCTTACCGAATCCTCGGCAGGGGTCGAACCACAAGGTAATATATAGACAGGATGGAGATAGATGGCACAAATTCTCATAGTTGAAGATGAAGTTCTCTTGGCGAAATCGTTGTCGCGAGCGCTGACAACCCGTGGGCACGACTGTATTCATGTGACAACAGCGGAAGAAGGAATCAAGCTGCTTGAACAGATGCCCATCGACATTGTGTTGCTGGACATTCAACTTCCTGGGATGAGCGGACTCGAAGCAGTTAAGCACGTTCGCAACATAGACGCCAATATCTCTGTTATCATCGCCACGGCATATGCTACCATGGCCTCTGCGATCGAGGCTATTCGTTCCGGTGCGAGTGACTTTCTGCGCAAGCCCCTTGATACAGAAGAGGTCGCCTTAGCAATCGAACGCGCTGTAACCGGTGCAAGATTGCGCCAGACTATTTCGTATTACAATGCCGTCGAAGCTGAAAAAACTGACGAAGATGCCTTGGTCGCTATTTCAACGAAAATGCGAGAAGTGCAGAAAGTGATCGAACGTTTACGCGTCATCGAACTCAACAGCCCTTCGGAGTTCCCCCCTGTACTCATACTCGGCGAGACCGGCACGGGGAAAGACCTGGTCGCGCGCACTATTCACTACCGAAGCAAATTCGCTGATCAGCCATTTGTCGAAGTCAACTGCACAACTTTGCCGAAAGGTCTCGAGGAGGCAGAGCTGTTTGGGTACGAGAAGGGCGCGTTCACCGGCGCTGACCGCTCAAAACGCGGTCTCTTTGAAGCCGCTTCCGGAGGTACAATCTTCCTCAACGAAATTGGCGAACTCCCAATCTCATCACAAGTGAAGCTGTTGCAGGTCATCGAAAGACAATCGCTTAGAAGAGTCGGGGGCATGCGCGATATCGCGACGAATGTACGCATCATCGCCGCGACCAATCGTAATCTCCAGGATCAGCAACGCTTCCGTGAAGACCTCTACTATCGACTGAATAACGTCACAATCCAGGTACCATCTCTCAAAGATCGA
Source organism: uncultured Ignavibacteria bacterium (assembly GCA_964370935.1). Lineage (GTDB taxonomy): Bacteria > Zixibacteria > MSB-5A5 > CAIYYT01 > CAIYYT01 > JADJGC01. The sequence continues at coordinate 4,281 of CAYJKI010000018.1, forward strand.
CGCGAGGACATTGTTGGCCTCACCGAATTATTCTTGAATAGATTCAATCGGAAGTACCGGTTTAGCAAAACGCTCGACAGAAGCGCAATCGATGCGCTCACATCCTACAATTGGCCCGGAAATGTCAGGGAGTTGAGGCAGATAATTGAACGGGTTGTCTTCCTCGACACTAAACCGGTCATCGATGCACTAGACTTGAGCCTACCTATCGCTTCGGCAACGCCGGTCCGAATTGGGCGCGATGAGAGCATCCAGATCGACTTTCCGACTGATGGCATCGACATCGAAATCGTCGAACGCGAGTTGATTCTCAAGGCACTGGAATCCTCTGGCGGCAACATCAGCGAAGCGGCTCGCAAACTCCGATTGGGTAGGGAAGCTCTTCGATACCGAATCAAGAAGTTTGATATTCAGAAGCAAATTACGATTGTTGGTTAGAACCAGTTGGTTCATTTGATGCAGCGATTGCTGTCTGTACCAAACTCCCACGATAAGCTAACTCAATACACTGCAATAGACTACTTGCCGTGTTTCAAGTTGGCAAGAAATTCGCTACGAGTTAGTCAACAGGCAACGAGTCTGAGACTCCCCTTGGTTCAAGGGCGACCTTCGATCAGATCGAAGTACATTTCAAACTAACAGGTACAAATTCCGCAACTTCACACGGAGACGATTGGAAAAATATGGACCGCGTATCGAAAGACAGCCCATTCACGCAGCAAGCAAAAGCAACCGTACATGAAAGCCGGCCCTTGTCCGGAGTACCGATCTGCGTAATCGGCGGGGGATTCGTTGGGTTGGTTGCAGCCGCGGGATTTGCCCACTTCGGCCATTCCGTAGTTTGCGTTGAAAAGGACGCCGAGAAGCTGAAGCAACTGCAAGCAGGCAACGTTCCATTTTACGAGAAGGATCTTGACGGCTTATTCCGCGACGCGCTTCGATCCGGCAGAATGTCGTTCTCCGGTGACTTGGCTGAAGCTGCAAAGGGTCAGAAGGCGATTTTCATCGCAGTGGGAACCCCGCCCTCCGACAGCGGCAGAGCAGACATGGGAGCACTTGGAGAAGTTACCGAAGTCCTGGCTTCGGTGCTTGAGCCATCGCAAATCGTTGTGCTGAAGAGTACCGTGCCGGTAGGCACGGGTGCTGCGGTGCGCAGTATCCTCGCTTCCAGGGCCAAGAATGGTGCGGTCCCACCAGTCGTAAACAACCCCGAATTCTTGCGCGAGGGAAATGCTGTTTATGACTTCTTTCATCCGCCCAGGATTGTTGTCGGCGGCGACCGTCCCGACGCCGTGGAATTCGTCTCCCACATTTATCGACTGGGAATGACTCATCCCGTTCCGATCGTCGTCACGAATAACGAAACCGCCGAGCTGATCAAGTATGCTTCCAACGCCTTCCTGGCCACCAAGATTGGGTTCATCAACGAGCTCTCCGGCCTATGCGATCTGTCCGGTATCAACGTGCTCGAAGTCGCTCGTGCAATCGGTATGGATCCACGCATTGGTTCGGAATTTCTCAATCCGGGGCCGGGATGGGGCGGCTCTTGTCTCCGTAAGGACCTGCAGGAACTTTCCGGGCTTGCGGCCACGCACGGCTATGAGTTAATGATCGGACGCGCTGTCCTTGAGGCCAACATCCGCCAGCAGCAGTATGTCGTTGACCGCATCGAAAAGCTTGTCGAAGGCCTTTCTGGAAAAAGAATAGCCGTGCTCGGTCTCTCATTCAAGGCCGACACCAGCGATATGAGGGATTCTGCGGCAATTCCGATCGTACGTCGACTGCAGGAGTCAGGAGCGCATGTAACCGCCTTCGATCCGAAAGCGATGCCGGAAGCTCATCACTACTTGCCGGGACTTAGTCTCGCGGCCGATCCTTACGAAGCAGCAATTGATGCAGATTGCATCGTCATATTGACGGAATGGCAGGAATTTCAGCTTCTGGATCTGCGCAGGATCGCGGAAGTAATGCGCCATCCAAACATGATGGACGCCAGAAATCTCCTGGCGCCCGAATTAGCACAACGCTACGGCATTAACTACGCGAGCATGGGACAAGCTTGATGCACGAACTCAATAGCACGAAACCTTCTGCCAGTGGCCGAGGAAAGAACAAGACCGACCACGCCTCTGATGGTAACCCGCCGACTGTGTCTCCCCCCGCAGTTGGTTCTGGTCTTCGACTACTCATCTACTCCCACGACACCTTTGGCCTTGGCCACTTGCAGAGATGTCTCAAGATTTCGCGCGCACTCATGAACCGGTTTCCCGGCTTGGCAATCCTCATTGCAACCGGTTCGCCGGTTGTACATCGCTATCAACTGCCGGCTGGCGTGGACTATGTCAAATTGCCTGCCGTCCGCAAAATTGGTCCCGAAGAGTATGAAGCAAGAATTCTGGCCACTTCTTATGAACGAATCATCGCCGTCCGTACCAGCTTGCTCTCGGGATTGGTCCAGACATTTCAGCCTCAGGCCCTGCTGGTTGATCACTCGCCCACCGGCATGAAGGGTGAGATGTTGCCGGCGCTCCGGTGGCTTCAACAGAGCTTCCCGGACTGCGTGAAAATCCTTGGTCTGCGCGATATCATCGATGATCCCGAATCGGTGCACCAAGTGTGGACTCGTGGTGGTGTTTACCGTGTTCTTGAGGAACTCTATGATCACGTGCTAGTGTACGGAAGCAAGCAGATCTTTGATACTTCTACTGAATATCAGTTTCCGGAAGTTGTTCGGAACAAGACGACGTACTGCAATTACATTCGCGAGACTCCCGGCGCACGCAGCGCATCAGGCAGGCGAACCAAAAAGTCCGGCCGAAAGAAACAAGTCGTAGTCACAATTGGCGGCGGCGATGGTGGTGGCGAAATCGTTATCGGCAACTATCTGGCAATGGTAAGGAAGTATGCCCATGTCATTGATTTTGAAAGCACCATTATAACCGGCCCGTTTCTGCCGGATGAACTCGCTAAAGACTTTGAACGGATGGCCAAGAGCCTGCCGGTGACGCTCAAGGGTTTTGTTCGCTCTACCACACCGTTCTTCCGGTCGAGCGATCTTGTCATTTCAACAGCAGGTTACAATTCGATTTCGCAGATTCTCGAAGCCGGAAAGAGGGCGATTATCATTCCGCGCATCTTGCATCGCAATGAACAGTTAATCCGAGCGAAGCGTCTTGCCGAGTTGGGAATCGTCTCGATGATTCATCCGGACGATGTCAATGCCGATTCACTCTATAGCCAAGTGTCGGCTCAATTGAGAAGTGAGTCAGAGCCGTTGACTGAAGCACGCAAAAACTCGATTGTGAAACTCGACGGCGCAGACCGAGTCGTCGAGTTCTTCCAAAATATCTTCACTACATTCGCAACACGAGAGGCCGAGCATGCAAAATCCTGACCGCCCGTTAGTCCGCGTTGGCTATGTTGTCAAAATGTTTCCGCGCCTGTCGGAAACTTTCATTCTTAATGAAATTCTCGAACTCGAACGCCGCGGAGTCGAGGTAGTTATTTTCTCGCTCAAGAAACCGAGTGAAGGGCGATTCCATCCTCAAGTATCCAGCCTGAAAGCTGCGGTGCATTACCTTGAGGACTTTGAGCCATCAAAGTGGCCGAATTGGATTGGCAAAGAATGGCCGATTCTTCAGCTCTACTCCGGATCATTATTCTCATTGTTGGAAGAACTACTGGCAAAGGGCGACACCGGTTCGGAATTCGCCAATGTTTGGTTCTCCGCCTGGGTTGCTTCGCAGGCCCACAAGCTCGGAGTACAACACTTACACGCGCACTTCGCATCCCAACCGAGCACCATCGCTTATTTTGCGCATCGGATTTCGGGAATCCCCTTCAGTTTCACCGCACACGCCAAGGACATTTTCGTTTATAGCAACGAGCAGCATCACTTGAGAGAGAAACTTCACGCCAGCGCCTTCACTGTTACGGTAACAAACTTTAATCGACGTTACCTTACCGAACGCGTTCCTGATCTGCCGACCGACCGTATTCGTGTGATACATAACGGCATCAACCTGGAATACTTTGTGGGCAACCCCGGCACGACTCGAAAGACAAAAGAAATACTCGCAGTCGGTCGATTAGTGACGAAGAAGGGTTTTGATGACCTTTTGAAGGCCTGCGCACTGCTCAAGAGTAAGAGCCAGAGCTTCCACTGCACAGTTGTTGGCGAAGGACCGGATAAGGAAACCTTGGAAACGCTGCAACGAGATCTGGGATTGTCGTCCGAAGTGACATTTGTCGGCCCCAAGAACTTGTCGGAAGTATTGGGATTGATGCAGACATGTACGGTTTTCTGCCTGCCTTGCACTGTGGCGCCTGACAATAATCAGGATGCACTGCCGACTGTACTTCTCGAAGCCCTTGCCAGCCAATTGCCGATCGTCTCTACATCAGTTTCGGGGATTCCGGAAATCGTTGACGATAACGTTGATGGATTCTTAGTCCTGCCGGAACAGCCTGATCAGATCGCAGAGCGATTGATGCAACTGCTGAATTCACCAGACCTGCGAGCGCGTTTCGCACTTGCCGGAAGAAAAAAGGCTGAATCCAAATTCGATCTTCGAAGAAATGTGGAAACGCTGATGAACGAATACATTGCCAGTGCAAAGCGACACGCGGGTGTCAAGAATGCTGCCGGCGCGAGCAAGTTGGCGGAGGCTGACCGTGAGCGAAACTAAGCGGCGCCTCTTATATTTCTGCGGCGATCGCGGAATTCCCTATGGCGGCACCAAAGGGAGTTCAATACACATGCGCGAATTTGTCGAGACGCTCCGCACAACCGACTATTCACCGACTGTACTGGTCACCAAGAGCTTCAATGATGGTAGATATGTTCCGAGCTTTCCAATTCACTCGCTCAATCTGGATTCGACTCCCAATTTCTTCCATGAGATGGCTGGCCGCTCCGGTATGGAACGCTCGATGTTGCGAGAGGTCGAAGACTTCAATCGCAATCAGGTATTTTTCGCAAAATTGTTCTCGTTGTTTAACGAAGAGAAATTCGACTTGATCTACGAGCGCTATTCACTTCTCAGCGTAGCTGGACTCGTTTTTGCGCGACAGGTGAAGATCCCATTCGTGCTCGAAGTTAATGCTCCTCTGGTAAAAGAAGCATCGCAGTATCGTAATCTCTACCTGTTCGAACTTGCTAAACATGTAGAGCAGTATCTGTTCTCCCACGCAGACCACATTGTCACGGTCTCGAGCTCATTACGGGATTACGTCCTGACAATTGCCCCAAAGGCAAGAGTTACCGCAATTCCCAACGGCGTCGATCTCGACAGATTTCACGGAGTACTCGAGTCGACAGAATGGCGGGCCAAAGTCACGGCCGATCCGGTCAATGATTTTGTCATCGGATTCGTCGGCAGTATTAAGCCCTGGCACGGGGTTGAGTTGTTGGTAGATGCTCTGGCGGAATTGGTGAAGACTGACAGATCTTTCAGTCTTTGTCTCGTCGGGAACGCCGATCAGGTCAAGGAAGATCTCCAACTACGAGCACAGGCACAAGGCTTAAAGGACCGCCTGACAATAGTCGGAGCCGTTTCCTATGAAGATGTGCCGGTAATGACTCGCAATTGTGATGTACTCGTCGCGCCTTATCCCGATCTAACTGACTTCTACTTCTCACCATTGAAGGTATTTGAATATATGGCTGCTGGTAAGCCGATCGTGGCCTCTGAAATAGGACAATTGCGCGACATACTCGTTGATGGTGAAACTGCGCTCCTGACGATTCCCGGAGACCGCGATAGTCTGTGCGCTGCCCTGTTGCGATTGAAATCGGACCCGGCTTTGCGCGCAAGTCTGGCGGCCAATGCTCTGAATGCAGCAACACGAGACCACAGCTGGAAAAGCCGAATGCAGACAGCCGTAGCCATATTCGACAAACTACTGAAGCCAAAAGGACTCGCGAAGGAAGCCGTAAATGAATCTTAAGCTCGACGGCCTCCCGCGCATTGACTTCCCGGCAATTCGCCGAATCGCACGCCACTTCGGGAAACACCTGAAACCGCATCGCGGAAGATTGATCTCAAGCGGCGCGGCTAAGATCGGGGCAACAATTATCGCTTTGGCTTTGCCAATCCCGCTCAAAATCGTGTTTGACTATCTGTTGCTGCCGGCGCAGCAAGCTACCGGCAGCGGGTTATTGTCCTTTCTAACTTCTTGGGATCCGACTTCGATACTTGCACTGGCTGCAGGTTCCTTCCTTGTTCTGGTTGCTGCGCGAGGTATGCTGGATTACACCAGCAACGTACTGTCTAAGATCGTAGCGACGGAATTTGTAGCCGAAATTCGCCTTCATCTGTTCTCACACGTCCAGCGCTTGCCGCAGGCCTACCACGATTACCGCGAGACGGGCGATCTGATGACGAGATTGACAGGAGACATTTCACTACTGCAGGACCTGTTGATTACATCGTTTGTGACATTGGCGAGCGAATTATTCCTGATCGTTGGCATGATGGCCTTGATGTTTTGGCTCGACTGGCAACTTGCATTGATCATTCTCGCTCTTATGCCGTTGTTTCTCCTGGCGGCGTTGCGCTTCAGCGGACGAGTGAAGACTATGGCTCGCAAACAGCGCGAAGTCTACGGCAAAGTGGTGGCATCAGTGCAAGAGAGTTTGGCCGGTATCAGCCATGTCAAAACTTACGCGCTTGAGAATAAGCGCGAACGATTCGTGGCTCGGTCGGTGGATCGTGATGTGCGTGCCAATGTCAAGACTGCACGGCTGACCGAGAATTATACCCGTATCGTTGAATTGATTACGGCCGTTGGGACGTGTCTGGTATTGTGGTTTGGCGTGAAGAAGGTCATGGGTGGATCAATCACAGCCGGCGATCTTCTGGTCTTTTTGACATACCTGCGCAGCATTTATCGCCCCTTAAGACATGTCGCAACTTTATCGGGTCAAATCTCCAAGGCTACTGTCCGTGGTGAGAAGATCATGGAACTGCTGGAAATGACTCCGGAGGACTTGGATAGTGAGGCAGGAATTTCAGCGCAGCGAATCAAAGGCGAGATATCATTTCGCGATGTCAGCTTCCACTACCGGGCCGGTCAACCGGTTCTGAAGAACCTGAACTGTCGCATTCCGGCTGACAAGACGACCGTGATACTTGGACATACCGGAGCCGGAAAGTCCACTATAGCGAAATTAATCCTGCGCTTGTACGAACCGACAGCGGGCTACCTCTGTTTAGATGATAAGGACATTCGTGAATATCGAGTTCGAAGTTTACGAAAGAGAATCACACCTCTTGCTCAGGACACATTTTTGTTTCGCATGACGATCGGAGAGAACATCGGTTTCGCCAACAGCAAGGCGACTCAAGACCAAATCGAGCAGGCGGCCAGGACCGCCGGCCTCGAGGAGTTGATTCTCGGCCTGCCGCAGGGCTATGACACACTCGTAGGTGAAGGCGGGCTAACTCTGTCGGGCGGGCAGAGACAGCGGTTGAGCTTTGCCCGGGCAATCTTGCGGCAATCTCCTGTCATGATCTTTGATGAGCCTGCAACCGGTCTTGATGTTCACTCTGAAGCGAAAGCCAAAGAAGTCTTAAACCAACTTCGAACAGATCGAACCATAATCATCATCACCCACCGACTTCATTTTCTCGACCTCGCCGATTGGGTCATCTACTTGCGGGATGGCAGCGTGGCGGAGGAAGGCGAGTTTGCTGACCTAATGAATCGGCGCGGTGACTTCGCTGCATTTGTTGGTCAAGACACCAGCGGGGTGAATGTCGAAGAGGTCGCAGAAAGCAAGAAAGGCACAGAGGCGAAATCGTGACCAAAACTTGCGCAAGAACGAAATTGCGGACCATTCCTTCGAAAGCGTTTGCTGGACGTTCATCTAAGAAAGTGGAGTATCATGAACGCGGCTAACTATAGCGATGCACTTCGCGACTCCTCCAATGTACCGTTGGATGAGAGTCTGCCCGGCATGAGAGCACTTCTCGATGTTGATCACATTGGAAGTATCGTACGGAGACAGTTGCAGTCAGCCGGGTATGAACTAACGGCGTGCGCAATTGAATACATTCGCTACAAGCCGTTCACTAATTGCCTTGCGACTTACCGCGTCTCATATAGGAACAGCGATAACGAGGATCAGGAGACGGTGTTGTGGGGCAAAGCATTCACGCCGGCTGATTTTGCGGTCGCCAAGGAGAAGTTGAAGACTCGACAAAAGCGCGTGTCTGACATTCTCGTCGAAGGAATCGTTCTGGAAGACAAACAGATCATCATCGACGACATAGCAAATGATCCGCAGTTGCACGGTCTGCAGACAATCTTTGATTCTCGCAAACTCCGTCGTATCCTCTATGAGCTGGTGCCAGACTATCCCGCATCAAAGTGGCGGATATCGCACAAGCGACTAGCAACGGCCATCATTCGATTCAAGCCGGAGAAACGCGCGGTTGTAAGGATTGCGACTACCGCGACAAACCTCGTAAGCAGCGAGGTACGCGAACTTGTTATGTTCTTGCGCTGCTATTGCGATGATCGCGGCGCCGGTATCTTTGCCGTGATGCAGAATCTGGCTTCAGACCCCTCTGGCTCAACCCAATCTTACGTTCCTCGGCCTTATGCTTATCTTGCGGATAAAAGGATCCTGATTGTAGAGGGAGTCAATGGCCTTCCGTTGCTCGAGTGTCTGGAAGAACAAGATGGAGAATCGGTCTTCGCACGAACTGCAAGGGCTCTGCACGAATTGCACATCGCGGATTGCAGCACCCTTACCTCCAGAGGTCGAACCGACATTCTATCGGATGCGCAGACTGCGGCAATCGCGATAACCGGTGTCTTGCCGGCCCAGACAGCAATCGTAAATGAAATTTTGGTACTAATCGAAAACGGACTTGTCCAGTCCGACGTCCGGACCGGATTTGTTCATGGCGATTTTCACCACGACCAAATCTTGTTCCAACCCACAAAAGAGGTACTGCTCGATTTTGACCGCTCCTATCGCGGTGACACGATTGCCGATGTCGGCAACTTCTGTGCGCACTTGCGCCTGCTAGAAATCGAAGGTCGAATCAAGAATGCGGCATCAGCCGAAGAGCAGTTCATTGGCGGGTACGAGAAGGCATCAGGAACAACAATTTTTCGTCACGAATTGAAGTTCTGGACAGCGCTCGGAATGCTGTTACGCGCGATCCATCCGTTTAGAACCCTGCAACCCAATTGGCGTGAACAGATAACGGTTGCGCTCGGCGCTTGTCGGGAGTGCCTATCATGAGACTCGTTGCCACGAGCCCGCACTTTGATCGGGCCACCGATCCTATGGTAATGCGCAGATTGTTCTCTCATGAGAGCGATCGATTTTGCAGCGCCGAAGAAAGACTGATCGAAGTAGACGTGCCGCGCGTGTTTCCTCGCTCTGCCGAGACACTGACTGTGCAGTACCGGCTGCGAATTGAAAATGTGCGGTCGAATACCCAACGAACGCTTCTACTTTGCGGAATGTTGGAGCTTGGAATGAATTGCCGAGCTACCGAAGAAAATCAGCATCGGGCAGAGGTATTGTCATGGCCAGAGTTGCGTCTAACTGTTGCCCTCTTTCCATATGATGCAAAGTTAACGGCCCTTCGCACTTTGTGCGACCCAATTGCCGGACTTGAATATGTTGGCAAGCATTGCCATAGCCTCGGATGGAACGGTCAACAGCTTCAATCCATTTCTTATGAAGTTCTGGGTTATCGCCTTGAGCGCCGAGCGGTACTGCGGCTCCATATCAGCATGATCGATCAAGGCAACGGCGCTAACATCTCGAAGAGCGTAATTGTTAGAGTTGTCCGCCCTGATAAGATCGAGCGAGCACTGCTTGCCCAGGAGTCGGTGCGAACTGCCTTTCAATCGAGCGCTGGCGATTCAAGATTTGTAGTACCGTCGATATTGGCGGTCGACCGCAAACACGGTGTGTATTTCATGGAAGACATGCCCGGCAAGAGCCTTTACGATCTCACGGGAACCGACGCCTTTGTTCGTGGATGTATGCGGACGCACGAGCTTCTTGATGTGCTGCATCGGTCTGTCAACGGGAACAGGCCGCAGTACACAAGTACAAACGAGATCGAGGAACTGGAGAGGAAACTGGAAATGCTGGGTGGACTTTACTCCGAGCAAACGGTAAAAGGAACCGAAGTAATGTCCCGACTGCGGGATCTGAAACCGACGACAGATGCACACTCCGGGCTTTGCATGATTCATCGAGACTTCTACGACAAGCAACTGATTGTTAACGGAGATAGTGTGGCACTGCTTGACTTTGATAATCTTGCCACAGGTGACAGGGCACAAGACTACGGCAACTTTCTTGGCCATTGCCGGCTACGACAACTCCAGGAGCCACATAATTCGCAGAATATCAACAACGGCGCCATTGAATTTGCCGCTGCGATAAACAATATCGACGAAACTTTTGGCAGGCGCGTCGCATGGTGGCAAGCCGCTACGCTTTTGAGACTAAGCATAATCTATCTACTTAGGCCAAGGTGGCGCGATATCTCTGAACCGCTTATGGACGCAGCCGCAGAGCGTCTGCAATTTTTGGAATCCAACCCGAGGAAAACGTATGCAAAAAGCGAGTAGTCTACTTCAGTCCGCGCCGCAGAAGGCGTTTTGGACAAATCTATTTATCTTCGCGATAGTATCGATCTCATTCTTGGGTAGCGAACTGATAGCGGGAACTCCCGAGTATATGCAGCTTACCTACAAAGTTGGTCAGGCCTACGAGATCGAACTTGTAACGGACAAGAATGGTGCACTGACGGCTAACGACATTGAGGAACTCCCCAAACCGAGGGAGCCAAAATTGAGAGGCGAAATCAAGTCAATAGTCGCCGATAGTGCAATTGTCAGGATGTTCGGCATCAGCGTGAAATTCACCACCGAGACGGAATTTGTAATGGACGGGACGGAGAAGTACTCGTTTGCGTCACTAAAACAAGGTCAGCGGGTCGAGATTAGCTGCAAGATTTCTGATGCCAACGAATGGATCGCCCGTAAAGTTAGCGTCACCAATATTAAAAAAAGTGACAAAGTGAAGGGTACAGTCACTCGAGTCGCTGTAGATGGAAGAATCCCCGATACGCTCGAGATCTCCGGAATCAATATACTCTTGGTGCCGGAGACCGATGTCAACAAACCAACGAGCTACCGCGAAGTGGTTAAAGAAGAGCTGTTCGGCGCGTTGGCACCGAATACTCCCACAGAAGAAGTTGGCCGACTGCAAGTGGGAAACAGCATCGTAGTGATCGGTGACTACCGCCAGACCTTTAGGACAGAAAGCGAACTGGACTTGAGTCGTCGCTTCGATTCCAATCAAAGCGAAATCGAACCATATCTGCGATTGACCGCGATGGGCTACATTAATCCAGAGCTTCGTGGTTTGGCACAAGCCCGTGTTTGGAAAAACTTCGTAATTTCAAGTCAGCAGGACGAAGCTTCATCATCAGTCAAGTTGGAGATGACACAATTCTATCTTTTGGCGCCGAATATTGGCAATACGGGTTTTGCCGCGCAGATCGGTCGACAGAATTTTGAGTCACCGCGGGAGTGGCTCTTCGACGACTACCTGGATGCCGCGAGACTCTATTTTTTCGGCGTAACGCCACTTCGCTTTGAAGTGGCGGCCATTCATGCGGTCAACCCATTGAACTCCAAGTTTCGCACCTGGACCGACCTGTACGGTATGGTGGCAGTGCGTCTGGACAAGTACAACAGCATCAGCGCTTACATGCTCTCTCGAAGCGATACTGACATTCGCAATCGCGAACCCATTTGGTGGGGAGCAACATACACGGGTAGGATTCGATCACAATTCCGGCCATGGGCAAACTTTGCACTCATGCGCGGTACCGATAAGGGCCGGCCACTCAATGCCTACGCTTTTGACCTAGGTAGCGCATATGTCGCGACCGGCATCGAATGGACGCCCTCAATCACTGTGGGCTATGCTTTTGCCAGTGGTGATGACCTTGGCAGTGCTGACACGGATCAGGAATTTCGACAAACTGGTTACGAAGACAATACCAGCCGGTTCGGAGGTCTCTCAAAATCCAGCATCTACGGACTTGTACTGAATCCCGAACTAAGCAACTTGGCAATACTGACTGTCGGCGCCGGCTGCCGGCCCTTTGGGCAAGCTTCATTGGAGCTGTTCTATCGAGTTTATCGCCAGCACCATGCCGCGCCAGATTTACAGGGAACCGGCCTGGTCGATCCGCCTGCCCGCCCGAACGGTTCGAATGACGACATTGGAAGTGCGATTGACTTGATCGCTAGTTCGCCATTGATACTTCAGTCGATGCGACTTGTCTGGAGCATTGGCATCTTCAATCCCGGAGATGCATATGAACCACGACAGAAACGTGCAAGTGTCAGCCGCTTGGAAATGAACATCAGTTTCTAACGAGGAATAGTCCACACCGTGAAGAACATCAATTCAGGATCTCCGTGTTTTAAATGGAGCGCGATACTTGTGGTACTCTTGTTAACGTGGACGGGCCCGCTGCAGGCGGTGTGTCTTTCAGGGTATGTGCGCGATGGAAATGGAGTGCCGGTGGCCAATGTAGATCTGGACTTCATTGACGCCACGACAGGGGAAAAACTGGTTACGCCAAGTGACAACACGGATATCACCGGCTATTACAGTGTTTGCGTACTCCCTGGAGTATACCATGTCGCGTTTGCACCAAGACGTGGTTCGCGGCTGCTGGGTACGCAGATATTTGACCTTGATCTTCGCGACAACCAGTCGCGTCAGCGCGACATCGTGCTTGAAACCGGCATTGTCGTCAGTGGGCGGGTAATAGACAGTCTGGGTTCACCAGTAGGCGATATTGACCTCGACCTCGACAGGCTTTCCGGCGGAAGAGTATACACCGGCGATGACAACAGCAGTCCTGTCGATGGCAGTTTCTGGATAGTTGTTCCTGCCGATAGTTATCGATTGCGATTTGACCCGCTTCCGGGAAGTGGCTGGCGCGGCCTGCAGATCGACACCTTCGTGGTCGCCAAAGATACGGTCTATGATGCTGTCATGCACCGCGGTTTCAATATGATCGGCGACATTAGAGATTCCGTCGGCAATGGAATACCAAACGTCGATTTCGAGCTCAAGGTCGAAACGACCGGCGAAAAGATATTTGTTTCGGACAACACGACCAATGTCAATGGACATTACGAAGTCGTGGTTCCGGCGGGCACTTTCGAATTGAGACTCGTACCGTTGGCCGCAAGCAAGATTGTCGGCTCCAGCCATCCTGGTTTTACCATCGAAGGCGACTCGTCATGGAGTGAAGTGCTCTACAAGGGCACACTCATATCTGCAACCGTCGTGGATGAAGGCGGCAACCCGGTCGAAGGTGTCGACCTCGACTTCAATGTCCCCGGCTCGGCTGCCAAGCTCTTCACACCCCATGATAAGACCAACGTTGCCGGAATTTCAATTAATGCAGTTCTGCCTGGTACTTATGATCTGGAATTTGACCCGCCTGTTGGGGCACCCTATGATCGCGTTACTCTGTTCACCTTGAACTGCGAGAACGATACGTCCGTAACGGTAACGATACCGGAAGTCACTCGTGTACAGGTGCAGGGGCAGGTGCGCAACCGTAGGGGAGAAGGATTGGGACAAGTTGAACTCCAGGCACGTAGCGCTATTACCGGGGCAAAGTTGTTTCTTCAGAACAATCTTACAGATCAATCAGGCAATTTCAGTGTAGCTCTACCCAAGGGAATTCTCGATCTGTATCTTGTTCCCTCGATCTCAAGTCGGTGTGTTGCGACCGTAGTGCATGAGTTGGACATCAATATTGATACCGCCCTGTCGCCAATCGAACTGGATTCAGGAATTGTCGTTACCTGCCGCGTAATCGAAACGGACGGCTCGGTCGTCGAAGGCGCCGACATCGACGTCAATTTCGCCGGCGAGCCCGGAATCGTATTCACTCCTTTCGACAGGACCAATCGTGATGGCCGCGCTGAACTTGTATTAAGTCCAGGCAGATATGATTTCCACGTTTCACCACCTGCCGGGTCCGACCTCATCAGCGCGAACTCCACTGGATTGGAACTCTCAGGAGATTCACTTCTGACGTTCGTGTTGCCTACAGTGTCGTCCGAGACCGAAGATATCGTACTCTTTCTTTCAAATTTTCCCAACCCGTTCGCTGTCGAGACAACATTCCACTATGAACTTGCAGAACCGACCCATGCAAGACTGAACATATTTACTGTGGCTGGCGAACTTATCGAAACTCTAGTCGACGAAGACCAGCCGGCGGGAGAGTACACGGTGACTTGGAACTGTCGAAATCGCGACGGCGCCGAGATAGCCGACGGTGTTTACATCTGCCTGTTAAATGTGAACGATAGCGCAAAAACTCGCAAAATCGTTAGGATCCGTTAAATATTGGAAATATATGATTGTTAATAACTATCCTCCCACACTAGTTGAAAGGACTTTTGATATGCGGAGAACCGTTCGCACACCCGCACTAATGCTGCTCTTGTTGATGCTAACCCTTGCGGGTCAAGTGCTCGCATTCACGATTTCGGGTACTGTCACCGATCCTGGCGCGTTGCCGGTACCTGATACAGATGTATTTCTTTATGATGAATTTGGCTCACCAATTGGAATACCCCAAACAAGAACTGACAACAGCGGACTCTACTCCATTCTCAACATCCCCGCCGGTACATATGGTGTAGAGTTCGTGCCAAAGACAAATACCGAACTCCTAACCAAGTTGATCTCGCCCGTCGTTGTCACCGGCAACACGACGGTAAACGCACAACTGGAACCAGGCAATTTGGTTTCTGGCTTTGTCACGGATACGCTGGGAAATCCACTGCTTGATATCGATTTAAACGTCTACGTGCAATCGACCGGAGCGCTATACGATACTCCGGGCGACAATACCGACATTACCGGACACTATCAGATTCTCGTTGGTGACGGCACCTACACAATTCGCTGGCGTTCCACACTGCCTGGTCAGCGTTGGGTGCCGCTGGAAATCGCCAATGTGAACATTACGAATGACACAACCATCAACGTTAGCATGGTCTCCGGATACTTTTTAAGTGGAACTGTACGAAATCAAGCTCTATCGCCCATCTTTGATGTCGACCTCGATGTGATAGTACCTTCTACCGGCGCTGCTCTAGTCACGCCAGGTGATAATACCGACCTCGCCGGTTTCTATCAATTGCTAATTCCCGGTGGAACGTTCGACATTCAAGTCGAACCTCTCGCCGCGACCAAGCTGGTGCCAAAGGAATCATTGTCCGTACTGATCAACGCCGACAAGACTATTGACTTTACGCTTCAAACTGGATTCTTGGTTTCGGGTAACGTAAGTGCATCCGGTGGTGGTGGACTAGCCGGTACCGACATAAACGCCAACTTCAGCTCCAACGGTGCACGACTATTTACTCCTACCGACAACACGGATGGCGCGGGCAATTACGCGATGGTGTTCCCAGCCGGCACCTACAACATTGCCTATCGCCCGGCCCTTGCGACCCAGAGGGCGCCGGTTGTATTCACGAATGTCCCGATTACAAAAGACACTGTCATAAATGTGTCAGCACCGGCCGGAGTAGTGCTAACTGCAACGGTAACAGGACCAGGCGGCCCTGTCACGGGTGTTGATGTTGACGCCTTCAAACTGCCCGGAGGAACAGAGACCTACCTGTTTGATGATGTTACCGGCGCTGCCGGTACTCTGTCAGTGGTTGTGACTCCCGGTCAGTATCGGTTAAATTTCAATCCGCCCTTCGCCGCCAAATTGGTTGGCAAGCAGTTCGCCAGCGTGACGTTGAATACCGCCACGAATCTTCCGGTTGCCTTGCAGAGTGGCTTCGTGCTGTCGGGGACAGCGCGCGACTCCGCTGATGTTGAAATGTCCGGCGTTCGCGTTCGCGCAATTGATGCCTCAACCGGCGACACCATCTTTACCCCCGGCGACACTAGTTCTGTAGCCGGATACTATGATGTCATTGTGCCCAGCGATGTGTACAACCTCCTTTACATTCCCAGAACTGGTTCAGCAGTTACTGACTCAGTTAAACTGTTGGCAGTGCCGGTAACAAAGGATACAACAGTGAACGTTGTCTTCCTAACAGGCGGTCCATCCTGCACGTGTGGTGATGCCAATGGGACCGGTTCGATCAATATTTCCGACGCCGTGTACGTAATCAGCTACATATTTGCCGGCGGCGCATCACCGAACCCACTTTGTCGTGGTGATGCCAACGGCACTGGAAGCGTCAACATTTCTGATGCCGTTTATATCATCTCGTTCATCTTCGGCGGAGGTCCAGTTCCGCACTGCCCGTAAGTGTTCCCATTTCCGAGAGATTTCTTGGCGCTCTTGCTATAGCAGGAGCGCCTTTGATCGAGTTGGAGTTGCCGAACTTCGCAGAATGACATTCCACGTTTGACATACAGTGCCTTCTAACACCTGTCTAACATAACAAGCCGTAACAAGGGACAAAACGGGACAACACCGGACCAAATGAAAAACGTAAGTCTTTGCTGCAGTTGTCCCTTAGTGTCCGGTATTGTCCCGTGTTAGGGATGCTGAAAAAGCTCATAACCCGAAGGTCGCAGGTTCAAATCCTGCCCCCGCTACCAATATCAGTTACTCAAACAATACGACTTTGGGCTTTTCTTCGGCATCGACCGAATGGAAAAGATTGTCTTCCCGCCAATTAGTGGCTCAATTGCCTCCTACCGACATTATAACGGGAGGTCGATAAAACCAACCTCCCGTCTATCAGCAATCTCAACAGCGTCTAAGCGAGATCGAAGCGATCAAGATTCATGACCTTGTTCCACGCCGCGACAAAATCATTCACAAACTTCTTCTTCGAATCGGTACACGCATAAACTTCGGCAATCGCGCGAAGCTGGGAGTTGGAACCGAAGACTAAGTCAACTCTGGTCCCAGTCCACTTGAGCTTTCCGGTCTTGGATTCGCGACCCTCGTAAACGTCTTGGGAAGTGGAAGATTTTTGCCACTTCGTATTCATGTCGAGTAGATTTACGAAGAAGTCATTAGTCAGGATTTCGGGCCGTTCGGTAAAGACACCATGAGTGGACTTGCCAAAGTTGGTATTCAATACGCGCAATCCTCCGACAAGGACCGTCATCTCGGGAGCTGTTAGTGTCAGCAGATTTGCCCGATCCAGCAACAGCTCTTCCGTCGGTACACCATGTCCGTCGCGCACGTAGTTGCGGAATCCATCTGACTTAGGCTCGAGTACGGCGAATGACTGCACATCGGTCTGTTTCTGCGAGGCGTCCATGCGTCCCGGCGCAAACGGAACCTTGACATCATATCCACCGTCCTTCGCAGCCTTCTCAACTGCGGCACAACCAGCCAGAACAATCAAATCAGCAAGCGACACGCTCTTTTTGCCGGACTGTTTTCCGTTGAACGCCTTCTGAACTTTCTCCAGTGCCCGCAGCACTTTCGCTAATTGCTGTGGTTGGTTGACTTCCCAATCCTTCTGGGGTGCAAGCCGAATGCGCGCACCGTTTGCTCCGCCTCGCTTGTCCGAACCACGGAACGTCGAGGCCGAGGCCCAAGCCGTCGCGATCAGTTCAGAGATGGACAATCCGGATTCCAGAATCTTGCCCTTGAGTTTAGCAACATCCTTCTCGTCAATCAACTTGTGATCGACGGCGGGGATGGGGTCCTGCCAAATAAGTTCTTTGTTTGGTACTTCCGGACCGAGATAGCGCGAGCGAGGCCCCATGTCACGATGTGTTAGCTTGAACCACGCCTTGGCAAACGCATCCGCGAATTCTCTGGGATTCTGCTGGAACCGCCTGGCAATCGGTTCGTAGATCGGGTCGAATCGAAGGGAAAGGTCCGCTGTTGTCATTACCGGCCGGTGCTTTTTCGTTGGGTCATGTGCGTCAACTATCATATCCTCTTCAGCCACATCTTTGGCTGCCCATTGATGTGCCCCCGCCGGGCTCTTGACCAGTTCCCAATCGTATTTGAACAGCACTTTCAGATAACCCATATCCCATTTTGTCGGGTTCGGTTTCCAAGCACCCTCGATACCGCTGGTGATCGTATCACCGCCTTTGCCCGTACCGAAACTGCTGTTCCAGCCCAAGCCCTGCTCTTCAATGCCCGCACCTTCGGGTTCGGGACCGACCAGCGCCGCATCACCGGCTCCGTGACACTTGCCAAACGTGTGCCCGCCGGCAACCAGCGCCACAGTCTCCTCGTCGTTCATGGCCATTCGTGCGAACGTCTCTCGAACGTCACGCCCGGATGCGACAGGATCCGGGTTACCATTGGGGCCTTGAGGATTAACGTAAATCAAGCCCATCTGTACGGCAGCCAGCGGATTCTCCAGGTCTCGTTCACCGGTGTAGCGTTTGTCACCCAACCATTCGGATTCAGTTCCCCAGTAGATATCTTCTTCCGGTTCCCAAACATCTTCACGCCCTCCGGCGAATCCAAAAGTCTTAAAACCCATCGACTCCAAGGCGCAATTGCCCGCAAGTATCATCAGGTCGGCCCATGAGAGTTTCTTGCCGTATTTTTGCTTAATCGGCCAAAGCAAGCGTCGCGCCTTGTCGAGATTTGCATTGTCAGGCCAGCTATTGAGCGGTGCGAACCGCTGTGTGCCGGATCCCGCGCCGCCGCGACCGTCACCGATGCGGTAGGTACCTGCGCTGTGCCATGCCATGCGGATGAAGAGCGGCCCGTAATGTCCATAGTCCGCGGGCCACCAATCTTGTGAATTGGTCATCAAGGCATACAGATCCTTCTTCACAGCCGCCAAGTCAAGGCTCTTGAACTCTTTCGCGTAACTGAATTTTCCGCCCATCGGATTGGACAGGGAAGAGTGCTGGTGCAGGATCTTAAGGTTCAACTGGTTTGGCCACCAGTCCCGATTTGATGTCCCGGTTGCCTGTCGGCTTGTCGCGCCGGTTACTGGGCACTTGCTGCCAGAATTTGCATCCATGTCAGTCATAACTGCTCCTTATTAAATTAAGAGATAAGTTGTTCTTAGTCTATATTCATCTACAGCGGTTGTTTCCACCAATACCACAACTGTGCAACTGCACCACAGGTTCATGATTGCTTGTTCTTCTCACAGCAACTTGAACACAAACCATCGATCACGACACGCTTGAAGCCGATCTTTCCCCAGCCGGCAATGCTCTTGGGAGGCTTCATGGAGTCAAAATCCGGCCAGTAAAAATCCTCGATTTTGTTACAGCGACTGCAAACCAAGTGGTGGTGTTCGGAGAGATTAACATCGAAACGAGATGCATTGTCAATGTGATGGACTCTCTTAATTAATCCATACTCTTCAAAAGTCGCAATAGTCCGATAAACAGTATCAAGGGAAATGGTCCTTAGATGCTTCCGCACCTGGCTGAACACCTCATCCGTTGTTGGATGATTGGTATGTCTCAACAAGGCCTTGAAAATCTCAATCCTTTGATGAGTAATTCGCAGCCCCTTGGATTTGCAGGCCTTTTCGAAACTGTCCATCATTTGTGATGAATAGATGCCTTTATCTGTCACGCCCATTACAACAACCTCATTGTCGAATAGTTCCTATTTAGGAATATATAAGCAAATAAGTCAAGTCATATTTGTGAGCCTTGTTTCATGAGATACACGACCTTCCAGCACCCATTTAACACAACATGCCGAATCGTCGGCCGCGATTGGAAATCCTGGACACAATGAAACTCATGAGTCAGTGCCGCTGTTGCCCCCAAATGTCCGTTGGCGTTACGCAGAAGGGGAGCGCTGAAACTACAAATATCCGTAAGTCAGGGATTCGAATCCCTGACCAGCTGATGTGGCAATCGTGTCCAACGATCAATTTTACTGATCGAGGTTTGTCCTTACCGAGCTGTGTGGGACCTCAAGCAAGGCTATAAAGCTTCGGCCCAGGCACCCTTGGCGCTGATTAAGACATACGCCAGCAGGTATAAAATCGCCGCGAAGACCAGCGCCATCGAAAAGCCCCAGGCGAATGCGACCATCAACACCAGAACTGATCCCAGCACCGAAGCTGCACCGTTCACCGCGAAACCCCAATCGATAAGTTCACCCACCCGAATCGCAGCTTTGGGAAACGGCATCCCCATGAAAAATCCCAGCGGGAATATCAACATCGCCGCGATGACCATTCTCAGAACACTCGATAGACCTCCCGCCCAACTCGCCACTTGGCCAAATAAGAGGGCGTCTAACACGACCCAACCTGCGATAAACAGAAAAGCAGTTCGGTCGCTCACCGATTTCGAACATCGACTACCGATTCCAGACGCCACAAGTAGTGTCAAAAGCACTGTCGCAACGCTGTATAGAGATGGCCCGATTAACAGCGAGTACTGCTGGATAAGCACGATCTCGACCGCCATAAATGCGATTCCTATGCAGAAGAAGTACAACCAGGGAACAGGACGCAAACGCGGACCCTTTCGCAGGTAGGGAACCAAATTCACTGGTATTGCCAGAAGAACCGTAATCGCCAGAACCATCGTCAAGATCGCATTAGCCATTGGAAAACCAGAAAACTCCGCATAGGGATTAACCTTGGCTCGCTTCTCCGAGGTAAAGTTCTTCCAAAGCCCCATCTGGGCCACAAATGGTCGATTGTCGATAACGGGGGAAATGTCAACCGTCGCCGAGTCGGTAACACTCTTCCAACCTTGCTTCACAATTCGTGCGATCAAGTGGTTGGCGACAGAATCGTTTGCCGGAGGATGAATCAAGTGAATCTGATTAAACCGTTCTTCAGTCAAGGGGCCGAAGGCGCGGTAGCGGAGATCGTCCGTGAGCGGCCGCCTTGAGAGCAGTATCATCGTCCGCCGCATCTTCGGCAGATCGTAGACGGCAAAATGGTCAAGAGGCTTGTCAACACCAATTCGAGTCAGCGCGTCGACGACTTCAGTAACCAATCTTGGTGCATAAACCTGATGCTCCATCATCATGAACCCGCTGTCCGATAGTGCATGCCAATAATCGATGAACGCCTCGGTTGTGAACAAGTAGTTTTCTGCCAATGCGAATGAACCGGAGGCGAGCGCCGCCCAGCTGTTGGAACTAAGGGAATAGATAACATCGAATTTGTTCTCAAATCGCCTGACATACGCGCGCGCATCTTCCGTCACGACCTTTACGCGCGGATCGCGGAAGATGTAGCCCGAAAATTCGGCGACACTTATCAGCGGTTGCGGCGGCTCATTTGCAGCGGCCGTATCAGGATCAGCTGTAGAATCGGGCACCTGGGGTTGCGGGCGCGAGTAGCCGCTGGTATCGTCGACCAGCATCATTCGATTAATGTAGCCGTTGACCTCGACGGCGTGAATCTCGGTAGCTCCTTCAACCAAAGCTTGGAATACATCGGATCCGCCCCCCGATCCTAACGACAAAAACACACACGAGTCAAACTGATCAATCAAATAGGAAACATCGATGCCCCATTCAGCCGAATCGGCATTTATCGCCGACCAATCGCCGTCAAAGCGATACACCGGCGTGTTGGCGACATTATCAATATTGATGCCGCGCGATTCGAGATCATATTCATAGACCTTGATCTTTGACATCGCGTCCCAATGGGTAAAGACCACCGGAGCGCGCTCTGCTCGCTTCAGCCCCAGCCACCCGTCTGCGCTGGGAGAAGCCGCAATAGCACCTGCCGCCAGAATGAGGGGAACAACTTTCCATGCTCCGCGACTGACGAGAACAGAGGCAAACAGGACGGGTAATGCCACCAGGATAGACGCCGTCAACGTGCCGAAAACGTTCATGGCAATGATTGCTGCGACCACACCGGCGCCGGCCCCAAGCAAATCCGCCATATACAGGCGCGGCATATCAGCATGATTGAATTTAAATATCAGCGAGAGCGCCATCCCGCCGAAGAAATAGGCTGACATCAAAATCAGAATTGTCAGGGTCAATTTCCCCAGCGTCAACCAACTCGAGAAAAGCGAAGAAAAATCCGGTGCAATTGCGAACACCAGCCCCGGACCGAAAACCGCACAAATCGCTGCCAGACACAGGTAGAGTCCGATATATCGAGGCTGGCTAAGCCTTGGGAAAAGCCGTAGCGTCAGGCCGCCAAGTCCAAGCCCCAGAATCGCCACCGACAAAACCAGGAATGCGAAAGTGTAGAAGAACTCGGCTGACAAGATTCTTGTCCAAGTCAACTCCAGGGGAATCAACGTGAGTGAAATCAATCCAACGACCAGATAGTTGCTTTTCTTCATATCTCCCTCGGATGAATGCCAGGCAAAGCCATTAACTTTGAAGAATATTTACGGATTGATGGGCGTCTTGTTCTCTATTTCTGGATATTTTTGTCGAAATTTGACGATCGACCGCGATTCTATCGCTGCCTTTGCTAAAATCTTCGAAATCTCACAGCTTAAATTCGCCGCAACAACAAAAAAGCCGGGCTCGAAATGATGCGAACCCGGCTCACACGCTGACCTGTCGGGAAGGTCAGCATACTTCGACAAGTATGGTAGACCGAAAGAGGCGCTACTTACAGGAAGCGCACGGTTCGGGGCCTCCCGAGAAAATGAAATTGATCATATGGACAACATCTGAAATCGTCACCATGTTGCTGCAGTCGGTGTCTCCGCTCAACAGCGGTTCTGGAGCTGCGCCACCGGAGAAGATATAGTTAATCAAAGCGACGACATCGGAAATCGTCAAATGTCCGTTGGCATCACAGTCGCCGCAGCGAGCACAATAGCGATTGCCAAGCCCATCGTTATAGTGTGCAGTAATCACCGCTTGCGGAAGATCGTCACTGTGAAGGGCCACTTCATCCAATAGACCCTTATAGCGCAAGTAACCCAAGATTGGGCTGCCGGTGTTCAAATATCCCATTGTCAGTGGGTCATCTGCCGCCAGCGATGCTGTGGACGGGGCAGACGACTGCAATTCACCATCCAGATAAAGCATGAGGACTCCGGCATTCCGGGAAACGGCGACATGGTGCCAGAAATCGTCATTGACAACGGAACTGCTAAGCAGATTTACGCCGCTCATACAGCAGCGTAGTTTGCCGATTTCTGAAGAGCCGCCGTCATGGTTGATACCGATCCACCACTGCGGTCCCCAACGGCCGACAATAACCTCATTGGAGTCGATTGCCGGTGCGATATCGCGTCTCATCCAGAATTCAATCGCCAGATCCTCTGTGCCTATCCAATCATAAGAGCCGTTGTCAGCCACCTGCAAGCCAACGTTTCCGCCGCCGAAACCCTGTCCGCCGTCCACAATGCCTGCCACAGCAGTAGGGCAGACGCCAATGCATTGTGCCGTCAATGGCGTCAGGAAATTGGCATAACTTGGTCCCGACGATTCATTGAGGCGCCAATAGTGCAGCATCGTGGAAGCGCATTCAGTGATTCCCGCTGCAACTGCAAGTACATAAACCTGTGCATCGTCGCCGGCAATGTTTGCCGCTCGAATCTTGATCGGATAATTCCCCGCTACCGTTGGCAGCCACGTAATCTCGCCGCTCACGGAGTCAATCTCCATGCCGGATGGCGCGATGTCCAAATAGAAATATGGCTTTGGTGAACCGCTCGCGTGAACCAGATAGCGATACAGTGAGCCTGTGCGTCCCAGCAAAGGCGGGTTAGATGTAATCAGCGGAGCCACCGGCGTTACTTCCAATACATACGATTGCAGGTCCGTGCCGTGCATATTCACCGCCTGCACGGATATCGGATGTGAACCCGGCTGTGGATTCGACCATGAAATCAATCCGGTCGTCGCGTTAAACGTTAGTCCTGCCGGCAGACTAAACGGCGGTGTCCCGAAGACAAAATAGGTTGCCGCCGGATATGCGGAGGCATCGACATCGTACTCGTACGGTTCGCCGCCGATCGCAGTCGTATCCGGAGTGGAAGTAATCAGCGGTGCCAATGCCGAAACAGTGATCGTAAACGGCTGAACATCTGCTCCCGCGGCATTCGTCGCCGTAACCGTCACCGGATATGATCCTAGTGCCGTCGGCATCCAATTGATTAAGCCGTTTAACGAGTCGATCGTCATTCCGGCTGGATTCGTCGCAAGTGAGAATACCGGTTCAGGCGTACCCGTCGCATCTACATCATAATCATAGTCGCGATTGCCAAGTGCGGTCTCGATGGGAGCAGATGTGATTTCCGGCGGAACACCGAGTTGGCAATAGCCGAGGCCGCTCAATCCGAGATTGTAATGATTGGCAATCTCGGCTTCAGACAGTGCAGAACTATATAATGCCAGTTCATCAAGTATGGCGCCCAGCCGGTACTTGCCAGGATCAGGTCCATTGAACCACCCGATGGTCAGCGGGTCTGAAGCCGCCAGGCTTCGGCCGGCCGAGGTCTGCGATACCTCAAGGTCGCCATCGATGTACATGAGCCACTGGCCCGCGGAATTGTCACGGACGAACGCAATATGATGCCAAACTCCGTCGGTCACTGATGTCGTACTGTAGAGATCAGTCGTCCCACCAAAGTAGGTGCGCACCTTGGTCTGGTTGGCGCCGGCCTCGCACATTACACCGATCCACCAACCGCCGCCGGAACGGCCAACGACAACTTCGTTGTCAGGCTGCGTCGATCCGTCGCATCCGCTGTTCTTATTCAGCCAGAATTCGATTGTATAATCCGAAGTCGCCGACCAATCGTATGTGCCGTCGTCCGGCACAGTCACCATATCAGTCAATCGGTCAAATTCCTGTGCGCCGTTGACAAGTCCGGCTACCGGTGTCGGGCAGTCCGTACAGGTCGCATCCGTTGTGCCATAGCTGTCAACAAAGGGAGGCGCCGAGGTTTCGTCCAACTGCCAGTAGTGGATCATCCCATCCGGACATCCTTGCGAGAGTACCGTGAAAATCGCTTCATCCGCATCGGTTTCGAGTGCCGGATCCGTTGCCGTAAACGTTATCGTTTCACCCCCGGTCCAGGTTGAGCTAGGCGTCGTAATTGTGGCAAGTCGGTTTACGTCGATATTAACTGTCAGATCAGTGTTCCCTGAGTATGTCCAGGTCATCTCCGCATCAGTATTGTCCGCATCCGAGACATAGTCGTCCAAGGCGATCGTCGCAAAACTGCTACCTTCAGCTACCGTCTGATTGGGAATATTCGTCACCACCGGCGGGTCGTTGACCGCTGTCGCCGTAAATGTTGCATCATCCGAGTCAAACCCCATTGCCGGATCAGTCGCTGTGAACGTTATCGTTTCACTGCCCGACCACTCGGCGCTTGGAGTCGTAATAGTTGCAATTCGATTTGCGTCGATGCTGACCGTCAGATCGGTATTCCCCGAATACGTCCAGGTCATCTCCGCATCAGTATTGTCCGCGTCCGAGACATAGTCATCAAGAGCGATAGTAACAAACGTCCCACCTTCAGCGATTGTCTCGCCCGGAATATCCGTCACCCCCGGTGCATCATTGACCGCTGTCACCGTAAATGTTGCATCATCAAAATCAAACGCGCTTCCCGGATCAGTCGCCGTAAACGTTATCGTTTCACTGCCCGACCATTCAGAACTCGGAGTCGTGATCGTTGCGACACGATTGACAATCGAAACCGTCAGTTGCGAGTTCCCCGAGTACGTCCAGGTCATCTCCGCATCAGTATTGTCCGCGTCCGAGACATAGTCATCAA
>CAYJKI010000019.1:0-2234 GCA_964370935.1 uncultured Ignavibacteria bacterium
CCGCCCGAGAAGACGTAAGCGATCAAGTACACCGCATCCGAGATGTTCACACCACCACTGCAGTCGGCATCGCCGGACAACAATGGATCGGGTGCGGGTCCGCCCGAGAAGACGTAAGCAATCACCAAGACCGCATCCGAGATATTGACCACTTCACTGCCGTCGGCATCACCGCAAGTATACGGCGGCGGCGGAGGCGTCACAGTCAATTGCGCCGGGATCACCAGCGGGCTGCTGCCCGGATCCGGGTCGTTGCTGTAGAGATTGATCTTCGACTTGTACAGGCCGGTATCCAGATCAGCCGCCGAGAACAACAGATCGACTGTGTCGGCAGCACCCGGAGCGACCGAGCCGCTGACCAGGGACAGATACAACCATTGCGCCGGTTTGGTAAACTCAACTGCGAGGCCGGCGTGGATGTAAGCGGCGTTGAGCGCGACCAGCAGACCGTCGGTGCCGGTCTTGTTCTCCATCCCGACTGTGCAGCCGAGAAGGTCAAAGCCGGTGCCGATCGTCTCGTACTGGATCTTGATGTTGCCGTTGGCTGATAAGATGATCTGTGCCGTGATCGTGTTGCCGACCACCGCACCGGAGTTGTACTCCGGATACTTCTCAAACTGGATCACCAGATCGCCGCCGACAACCTGATACAGCACCTTGCCGCCCGGATTGTCGGTGTCGGTGATGTTCAAGTCATCCCAGCACCAGTAAATCGCGTTGTTCGGAGTCGCCGCTGTCGGCAGACCGGTATTGGTCAGCGAACCGTAATCAGTCGTCGGACCAAAGCCGACCAGACCGTTACCGGAGACGTAGAACTGCGTGTAGACGGAATCATAGTAGGCGAAGTTGAAACCGATCGGGAACGGACCGACAAAGTTGTCGTCGGTCAAACCGGTCACCTGGGTGCCGGTCAATTCGATGTCGATCCAATTGAAGGCCGGACCGCCCGGCTGGTCGGAGTCAACCCAGTAGTAACCGAAATTGTCGGGACCGCCGGCATCGTAAACGACTTCCGGACCGCGCTGGCTGGAACTCTCCTGCAGCTTTGACTCCGGAAGCAGCGCCTGTTCGAGCGCATAGCTGGCCGGATTGACCTGGCCGGAGGCGGTTAGGTCAGCGAACAACTGCATGCTCTTGGTGAAATCGGGCAGGACTGCCAGCGAGTAGTCGAGGCCGCCTAAGCCGGTGTTGGAGATGATCAATTGATTGGTGGTCGAGTCGCCGATCGGAACGCTTTCGTTGTAGCTGGCGTGGTTGACCTCAAGCGCCGGACCGAAGTTGAGGCCGATGTCGTCAACAAACCAGTCGTCGCCGGTTGAACCGATGCTGCGAACGCGCAGGCGGAACGCGGAATGATAAGCATCCAGCGGTGCGCCCACTGTCACCATTGCATAGGTTGTCATGTCTGCACCGGAGCCGAACTGGCGGCTCAACTCAACCCAGTTCCCCTGATCGTTGAAGTACTCGATGATCAAGTCGTCACCGGTCTCGGGCGAATCCCCGCCGCCGGTGCGCTGATAGGCATAGCTGAAGTTGATGCCGGAGGCAACCTCCATATCGACTGCTTGCGACATCACCGTGTCGGCTACGCCGTTGAGGCGCAGGCTGTAGAGCGGTGACGGCTCATTGGTGCCGATGCCGTCGATGGTGGCGCCGACATTGTAAATCCATTTCGCCGGATCAAGCGATGTCGCCGGGAAGGTATCGCTAAACGGCAGGGTCAAGGGCTGGCCCGCCGAGGTCGTACGCACGGATGAGGTCTGAAACACTGTCGGCTCGGTCGCCGAGGTCGCCGTCACGAATGACGT
The DNA here is from genome assembly GCA_964370935.1 of uncultured Ignavibacteria bacterium. GTDB lineage: Bacteria > Zixibacteria > MSB-5A5 > CAIYYT01 > CAIYYT01 > JADJGC01. The sequence goes on from CAYJKI010000019.1 coordinate 1,809, forward strand.
GTCCTGTTGTCCATAGGTGGAAACCGGCACAATGACGCGCACCTTGAAGTTGAAGGTCGCATTCGGAGCGAGCATGCCGGTTGAGGAGATCGGCGTGGTGCCGGCAACATCGTAGATGTCGGTAACCCAATTGACGCCGGTCAGGCTCAAGTTGTAGCTGTCGTTGAACAGACCGTCGTTGGTCACGGTGAAGTTGTGGAACACCGTATCATCGACCGCGCCGGAGGTCGAGGAAAGGCTCGGATTGAGCAGCACTGCGTAGTCGATCACGCGGAACGAGTAGGTCTCGGTCGTGTCCGCCTTGCCATTGACGGCGTGGGCTTCGAGGAAGTAATTGATCACCGTGCCGGGCGACTGCGCCGGAATGTAACCGATGTACTCGTTCGGATTGCCGGTGGTGACCAGGGTGTCGAGATAAGGTGTGAA
>CAYJKI010000020.1:0-1392 GCA_964370935.1 uncultured Ignavibacteria bacterium
CCCTCCCTTGCCTCCGGTCAATGCAGGCGATCCAGTACGCAATTGATAGTTACGAGCACCGACATTTTCAAACATCGGATCACCGTACCGCGAATTGACGCCGTGTCCGGCGAGTACGCCGGATGGATTGGCGGCCCTCCAGCTGGACACCGAGTACGAAGTACTGCCCCACATGTAGTAATTGCCCCCCGATCCGGCACCATGGAACATGTTGAAATCCTCATAAATGTTCGTCGGATTGCCGTAGCCCGAGGTATTGGTCCAGGCAAAAGCACCTACGACATCATCGGAGCTGTTGTAGACAGTGGCCGGTGCATTATAGAAAATGTTGTTGAAGAAATAGCTGCGATTGACAAAACCGAATTGGGAGAGAACTCCGCCGGCAAGATAATGCTCGGATACGTGTAAGGTGTCAGAACCACTACAGTCGCAGGTGTTGTTATAGAAATAGGATAGCGAGTCGCGCCTCGTGGAAAAGACCGACCCAACACCAATCCAGAAGCAGGCGACACTATTGTACACGGTATTGTGATGCCATATTGAGCCAATGCCCCACGTGCCGTTGTAATCGTAAATTGTATTATTGCCCGTATGGCGGTCCCACATTGCAGCGCCATAGATATTATAGAACGTGTTGCCTCGAACTTCGGAGAAACGCGCTGGATGCTTGAAATGGATACCGGCTGCCTCATCATGTATGATGTTGTTCTGAAAGAGGCAGCTGTCGCAGCCGTAAATGTGCGCGCCTGCAGTGTTTCCCGCCGCACGATAGTTCGGTGAACCAGCTCCACTCCAAGCACCGTTGGCAAAAATGTTGCAGTTTTCGACCGTAATATTCCGAACGGCTGGAGTTCCATCGCCTTGCCCGCCATCATAGGAATCGACATACGTGAGAATTCCGCCACTGTTGTCATCCACGGCGCTATGGGGTCCCAGCGTCGAGTCAATCGTACAATTGCGAATTATGATGTCGTGAATGTCGTTGCCCGATCCGGGGAAGTGAATTCCCCCTTTACCTTTGTGGAAATGGAGTCCATCGTATATAATATAACGATCTCCGTCTCTAAAGCTCGCCGCCATGCGATCTGCCGTTGAAGGTGTTCCAAAGTTCGAGACACCTACTATGACAGGAGCAGCATCGCCAGGATAGCCCTTGAAAACGATGTAGTTTCCCGGCGTACCGGCGTTCTTAGGGACAAATCCGGCCTGAAGGGTATAGCCCCAGCACGAGGTATTGCGCCAAGAAGTCTCGTTGTACGTTCCGGCACGTATAAAGACCGTGTCACCCGCAACCAACGTTGTGCATGCCTTGTTCAGGTGCTGCCACGCAGCAGCTTCGGATCTTCCATTGGCTGCATCTGAGCCAGTCGGCTTAACATAGTACGTCGTCGC
>CAYJKI010000021.1:0-1192 GCA_964370935.1 uncultured Ignavibacteria bacterium
ACGGCAACCTGTCGACCTGCGAGTTAGTCTCTGGACCGGGCACGTACAATGGTTCACAGATTTGCTTTACCCCTGCCGGTGCCGGCACCTTCACATTTGTGCTTCAGGCGACTGATGCCTGCGGTGCGACCGATTACGATACTTCTGTAGTCACGGTCACTCTCAATCTGCCACCGGTGGCGACGATGGGTAATGACTCAACCGTCTTCCAGTGCGGCGCTGCGCCGATTTGTATCCCGGCTTCGTGCAGTGATCCAAACGGCAACTTGTCAACCTGTCAGTTGGTGTCAGGTCCGGGCTCGTACAACGGCTCGAATGTCTGCTTCACTCCAGCCGGTGCTGGTGTTTACACCTTTGTATTGCAAGCCACCGATGCCTGCGGTGCGACCGACTTCGACACGGCTGTCGTAACGGTAGCGGTCAATCTTCCGCCGTTAGCCGATGCCGGACGCGATTCGACACTGTTCCAGTGCGCTCCGGCACAGATCTGCATTGCCGCCGGTTGCAGCGACCCTGATGCTAACCTCACCAATTGCGAATTGACATCCGGTCCGGGCACGCTTAACGGCGGCGGCATCTGCTTCACGCCGGCCTCTTCCGGAGTTTATACCTTCATCGTCAAGGCGACCGATGCCTGCGGTTTGACCGACTACGATACTTCGGTCGTCAATGTTACGATCAATCAGGCGCCGATTGCCACTGTCGGCAACGACTCGACATTGTTCCAGTGCACACCGGCACCGATCTGTATCTCTGCTGCTTGCAGTGATCCAGACGGCAACCTGTCGACGTGTCAATTAGTATCTGGTCCGGGCACCTATAATGGCTCGACGATCTGCTTCACACCTGCCGCTTCGGGAGTGTACACCCTTGTACTCAAGGCAACCGATGCTTGCGGCTTGACCGACTATGATACTTCCGTCGTCAATGTCACGCTCAACCAGGCTCCGGTTGCCGACGCTGGTCGTGATTCAACGCTATTCCAGTGTAGCCCTGCCCCGATCTGCATCGCCGCCGGCTGCAGTGATCCGAACGGCAACCTGACCAGTTGTACCCTGATCTCCGGCCCCGGCACCTACAACGGTTCGCAGATCTGTTTCACGCCGGCTGGCGCGGGTACCTTTATCTTCGTACTGCAAGCCACCGATGCTTGCGGCGCGACCGATCTCGATACTTCGGTGGTGATGGTGAC